>NZ_BAEP01000090.1 GCF_000315015.1 Paraglaciecola mesophila KMM 241
CTGTAGCGCAGAAACGAAAAAAGCACCCGATTAAGGTGGCTTGATTCTAAATGGAAGTCTGACGGTGTCTTCCGGCAACCGCGTTGTCTCGCAGCGCAGTTGTCGCAACGCGGTTGCCGCATGGGGGTGAAGACGGAGGCTTTTGCGAAGCGAAGCTTTGCCCGTCTGAACGACATTCATGGATGAATGGCTGGTGCGCAACACCAGGGATGGGTTGTCCTTCAGTTTTCAAGCAAAGCGCTAGAGTTGAATACCTTCGATGGGTGAAAACGGAGCTTTCTGAAGCACCACTCCAGCCGTTTGAACGACCGACATGGATGTCGGGCTGGACTCAGCTACAGGGAAGTATGACACCTAGCCGTCTACTACGTTAACAAGCTTTGGAATGTGATTGTGGCTATAGTTGATTTTTCTATAGCGCAGAAACGAAGAAAGCCACCCGGTTAAGGTGGCTTCATTCTAAATGGGAGTTTAGCGTTGTCTTCCGGCAACCGCGTTGTCTCGCAGCGCAGTTGTCGCAACGCGGCTGTCGCAACGCGGTTGCCGCATGGGGGTGAAGACGGAGGCTTTTGCGAAGCGAAGCTTTGCCCGTCTGAACGGGCAGCATGGATGCTGCACTGGAGTTAGCCCCATGGATGGGTGGCAACGAGCAGCTTGATATTTTCTCTGCCATTGCATGACATTCGATGGATTTGGTTTCTCTATATGGGGGTAGCCTTGCGCGACAGCGCTTAGGATGAAGCCACCTTATGATTGTTGTTTAGATAGCCTTTGATTTTTCTATAGCGCAGAAACGAAAAAAGCCACCCGATTAAGGTGGCTTCATTCTAAATGGGAGTCTGGCAGTGTGCTACTCTCGCATGGGGAAACCCCATACTACCATCGCCGCTAATGCGTTTCACTTCTGAGTTCGAGATGGGATCAGGTGGGGCCGCATCGCTATGGCCGCCAGACATAAACTGTTATCTATCAAGCTTGAGCTCAATAAATCAATATGTAAAAAGCTGATGCCGTTCCTGTTAAGGTCGGGCTGTAATCATCGCTAAATCTCTTTAGTCTTACTCTTGATTCAAATACTTGTCATACAAACAACGTTCAAACTTTTAAAAAGTCATTTGGGCGTTGTATGGTTAAGCCTCACGGGCAATTAGTACAGGTTAGCTTAACGCCTTGCAACGCTTCCACATCCTGCCTATCAACGTCGTAGTCTTCAACAACCCTTTAGGACAGTTAAACTGCCAGGGATGACTCATCTTGGGGCTCGCTTCCCGCTTAGATGCTTTCAGCGGTTATCGATTCCGAACGTAGCTACCGGGCAATGCTATTGGCAT
>NZ_BAEP01000089.1 GCF_000315015.1 Paraglaciecola mesophila KMM 241
CCTTGCATCACGCTGATTAAAGGCTTTAAAAAAGTCTTAAATCACCTGGTTAAAACCAGTGTCAGTACAGCTGTTTTAGCGGCTGTCCCGAAGCGAGAGGCGCATTATAGAGATCCAATCTTAGAGCGCAACCCTTTATTTAAAAAAAGCGTTCAACTGAAGAATTATTAAACAATTCGTTCAAAGTAAAAGCGATACGATGATTTTTAAGACAGTAATAGTGATTCCAAGACATATTCAGTTTGTTATCATCACGCCATAACACAGCAAAATGGACTGACAATGAGCATTAGAACGTATAAAGGCATAAAGCCAACTCTGGCCGAGAGTTGTTATATAGATGAGTCAAGTGTGGTGGTCGGTGATATCGAATGCGCCGATGAGGTGAGTATTTGGCCATTGGTTGCAGCACGTGGTGACGTTAACTACATCAAGATAGGTGCTAGAAGTAATGTTCAGGATGGTTCAGTGCTGCATGTGAGCCGAGTGAGCAAAGAAAACCCTAAAGGCCATCCGCTTGTTATTGGGGAGGATGTCACTGTCGGTCATAAATGTATGTTGCATGGCTGCGTGTTAGGTAATCGCATTCTGGTTGGTATGGGTGCGATCGTAATGGATGGGGCTATTGTTGAAGATGATGTATTTATTGGAGCAGGCAGTTTAGTTCCCCCGAATAAGCGTTTAGAAAGCGGTTATCTTTATGTAGGCAGTCCAGTCAAACAAGCTAGGCCATTGAAAGATTCTGAACGTGCATTTTTGAAAGTATCGGCTGATAACTACGTCAGGCTTAAAAATGAGTATTTGGAAGAAGTATAGGCGTATCTTAGAAAGCTCAAGAAAGAGCTTTCTGACAGGTTTTACTCTAGGCTTCCATTGATTTGGCGTTAATGTGAATAACGCCGTTTTCATCCCATTGCTCATTCTCTACAAGTTCGGAGATTATTTCTTCCAAGTCGAACTGATTCGCTTGGTAAAATTCATCCATATCACCTATTGCTATTCCACGCACATGGCAATGCATGATGAGCCCAGACACTATTAGTTTTATAACCATAATGTCGTCTAGTATTTCGAAGCCATCTTGAATTTGAACAGCCTGATTCACAGCATTTCTCGCACAATTTCAATAATAGGTTCTATTTTGGGTCGAACATTTCGCCAAACATAGAAGCTTTCGGCTGCTTGACCCACTAACATACCCAGTCCATCAGCCGTTCTAATGTCAGGGTTACATTCTTCAGCCCACACCATAAAAGATGTTGCTTGTGCTTTATACGTCATGTCATAAGCATATGATGCGTTGGTAAAAATACTCGGAGTGATCTCGGGTAACCCCCCATCCAGGCTAGAAGAGGTACAGTTAACAATTAAGTCGAACTGTATTTCGGGTATGTCGTTAAAGCCTGAAGCAGTAATAGCCCCTTCTTTTTTAAACCTATCCGCTAGTTGCTGGGCTTTGCTGGCCGTACGATTAGCAATATGAATATTTTGTACCTTGGCAGTGAGTAGAGGAAGTATGACTCCACGAGTCGCCCCACCAGCGCCAATCAATAATAAACGCTTCCCGTTCAACTCCCCCCATAAGCGCTGAAGATCCTGAACTAAGCCAGCCCCGTCGGTGTTGTCACCCAAAATTGAACCGTCTTGTCGCTTATATAGCGTATTGACCGCTTCAGCAGCTTTCGCGCGTGGTGTTAGTTCATTTGCAAAGCGAAATGCATCAAGTTTGAATGGGGAAGTAACGTTTGCTCCAATGAAGCCCTCAATAAAGAATGTATTGATTGCATCATTGAACCCGTTAGCATCGGGTTGTTGACGTCCATATTCAATAACTTGTTGGGTCTGCTTGGCGAACAACGTGTGGATCAAAGGGGATTTACTGTGCTCAATGGGATTACCAAAAACTGCGTATCGGTCCATAGTCTCAAAGGTCGTAATCAATTTGTATGGCAAGACTAGCGTAAAATTATGTTCGACTGAATAGCAAAGGTGCTGAACGAAGATAAGAAAGGCTAAATTAGCAACAAGTAACTGGAAGCGACGCGCTTACGTCGCTTCCGTTTGTATTAAAATTTGTAGCCTAACATGAGCGAATATACCCATGGGTCGATATCGACTGATACTTGAGCAGGTAAATCCAAAACATCAAACTTTGCTTCTGTATCAATATCGATATAGCGCACTGACGCGTTTACTAACCAATGCTCATCTAACTTGTAGTCCATGCCTATTTGAGCAGCAATACCAAACGACTCATCAAGTCTTAAATTATTAAAAGACTGTACTTCTCGATTACCTTCAAATTGCTCATCGAAGAAAACGGTGTAGTTTAGCCCAACCCCCACATAAGGCTGAATGGTTTCAGAGATAGGGAAATAATAAAGAACACTAAGGGTCGGAGGTAATTGTTTACTTTCAGCTAATTTACCGTCACCTAACCCTAACTCATTATCGAGTGTGTTATTCAACGTAATATCATGTGTAAATGGGCTGGCTGCCAATAATTCTAAGCCAATGTTGCTGGTAAACATATAAACCGCATTCAGACCTAGCTGAGTATTGCTGTTTACTGATGCCCCCATGCCCACATTGCCAACGCTTTGCACCGTAACATTTGAACTTGATTCATCCGGAGCGACGGTTGTTAAACCAGCTCGTACTATGATGTCACCTGGTTCGTAGGCATTGGCTGCGCCCATTATGCTGGCTGTTAAAGCTAAACTGGATAACACTATTTTGAAGACTTTCATTATTACCTCTGCGTATAAATTTTAACGGCAGTGTAATGAGCAATCGCCAGTCGTTATTGATCTACATCAATATTTTTATCAGGTTATAAGTGAGGGAATTCAAGGGATGAATAAATTTGAGCTGGATCAAGAAAACAAAAGATTCGCACCGACACCAATTGATGGTGCCAAGTGCTAATACTTATCTAATAAAGGACTATTCGCTTAACCAGTCCCGAGGATGCAAATAATCTGCATACAAAGCATCTTCTTTACTGCCTGGTATTGGGTGGAAGTCATACTCCCATCGAGCAAGAGGCGGCATAGACATCAATATTGACTCTGTTCGCCCGCCCGTTTGCAAGCCAAATAAGGTTCCTCTGTCCCAAACCAAATTAAACTCCACATACCGGCCTCGTCTGTATAGTTGGAAGCTTCTTTCCTGCTCTGAATAAGACGTATCTTTGCGTTTTTCTAAAATAGGTACATAGGCATCTAAAAAACCATTACCAACGGCTTGCATGAATGCAAAACTACGTTCAAAGCCCCATTCATTTAAATCATCAAAGAAAAGCCCCCCTACTCCCCGCGTTTCATCGCGATGTTTTAAGTAAAAGTAGTCGTCACACCATTTTTTATATTTGCTATATACATCTTTACCAAAGGGCTCACATAAATCCTTGGCCGTTTGGTGCCAATGGAGTACATCTTCATGTACTGGGTAGAAAGGCGTTAAGTCGAAACCACCGCCGAACCACCAGATAGGCTCCTCACCTTCTTTTTCAGCAATAAATATGCGCACATTCGCATGGGAGGTCGGTACGTGGGGATTTTTAGGATGAATAACGAGTGAAACGCCCATCGCTTGAAAGCTCCGCCCTGCTAGCTCTGGTCGAGATGCCGTTGCAGAGGCTGGAAGTTGCCCGCCGTATACATGAGAAAAGTTAACTCCCCCCTGCTCAATCACGTGACCATTCGTCAGCACGCGCGTACGTCCGCCCCCACCTAATTCTCTCTGCCAATTATCTTCTATGAAACTACCTTTACCGTCAGCCATTTCTAGCGTTTGGCAAATATTGTCTTGCAGATTAAGCAAAAACTGTTTTACCGATTCGGTATCGGTCACGTGTGGTTGAGGCATGGTCTAATTATCTCTAATGATTTGGCCACTATGGCCGTGACGAATTTTACTCGGGCTGTGTGATCCACCAAGCGAGCCATCAATTAAGACTACTTGGTCAGAAAAATAAGATGTAACTTCAGCGGCGTTCAGCGCTGGCGGATGACCAGCGGTGTTTGCACTTGTAGAAACTAGCGGCTTATCGGCTCGTTGACAAAGGTCTTTTATAAGTGGATGGGCACTGACTCTGACAGCAATGAATTCAGACTCGCCTGTTACCCAACTCGGTGCTGTTTTCGATTTAGGAAGCAGCCAGGTTATCGGCCCAGGCCAACTTGAAAATATCTCGGTACGCTTAGTCATTTTAATTGCGCTGTCATCTACATATGGCAACACCTGTGAATAGTTATCCGCGACCAGAATCAATCCCTTGCTTACATCGCGTTGCTTTAGAGCAAGCAGTTTCGTGACCGCCTCTTCATTATCAGGATCGCACCCTAGGCCAAAGACAGCTTCCGTCGGATAGGCAAAAACCTTCCCAGCTAAATAGTCGAGTAAAAAGGGATCGTCAGTGTGGTTTGCTGTCATTTTTATATTGCTTAGAGTTTAGATGGCACTGAGTGTAAAACAGGACGCAACAAGGATAAACCTAAAGTCATTCTTGCGCAGGCTGCTTGTGCCCACATCTACGCTCAGGGCACTGCCAAATAAGTCCTGCCGCTGCTTTTTTCTCCTGCATAACAGGCCAAGCGCATTTTGGGCACGCATGGGCGACTGGTGTAAAATTCAGTGCGTAGTGACATTGAGGATACTGGTCACAGGGATAGAAGTTCTTCCCATATTTATTGGCCCTCTTTGTTAGGTGCCCTTTATGGCAAGAGGGACATTCAACCTTGTCTGTGTCTTGCGCTTTATTTGATTTTACGTAGTGGCATTCAGGAAAATTGCTGCAAGCGATATACATACCGTAGCGCCCTTTTCTAATCACCAACTCGGACTCGCATTCAGGACAATGGGAGCCTTCAATAACGGTTAATTCAGTATTGTCGCTATCATGAAGTGGTTTGCTGTATCCACATTTTGGGTAGTCACTACAACCGATAAACGCACCATTTTTGCTATGTCGAAGTTGCAATGGCGCATTGCAATCCGGGCAGGGTCCGGGGTCAAACGCGGATTCATGAGTGTTGAAAAGAGAATGATCAATTTTAGACATGTAACAGGTGTGCCTTGGCAATCACGGGTTTACGCTCTAAACCCGTGTCAGAGTGATTAATGCAACGGCCCTTCTGGCTCTTCAAATAATAAATCTTCCATTTGCGCATAAGCATTTTCTTTACCTGGTACATTGAACAGCACCATAAGCACAACCCACTTCATGTCCTCTAAACAGAATTCTTTAGAGTCGATTTCCATGACGCGATCGATAACCATCTCACGCGTTGTAGAGTCCAGCACATTGATTTGCTCTAAAAACATGAGAAAGCCACGACACTCGATATCGAGGCGCATCTCTTCTTCATGCGTATAAATACGCGTAACAAAAGAAGTAGGTCCTTTGACTAAATAAGGGTTTATGTCTGTTTCTTGTAAAGCCGCTAGTTTTTCGAGCCAAGATAATGCTTTATATATTTCATCTTGATGAAAACCGGCGCGCACCAGTTCATCGGTCAATTCATCTTGATCGACGCGAATTTCTGTTTCACTGTGAATGAAATTTTCAAAGAGATACATGAGGATATCAAACATGTTATTTTTCCCCCAATTTAAGGTAACCACCTGGGACTGCTGCTACTAACCCACGCAATTCGTATTCTAATAATTGAGACATAACCTCAGCAACTGGCATGCCACATCGCTCTACAACTATATCCAACGGTGTGGTTTCAAAATCTACACTATCTAACAATTTGTCAGAAGCCAAGCTTTGTCTCGCGCTTTTTTGCAATTCATTCTGCTGGATATTCAAGAAATTAAGTGCCAGATGCTGATATTCATCGTTAATATCACTCACGCATTCCACCAGCTTTGCACCCTGTTTTATTAAATAGTGACATCCTTTAGATAATACGTTGTTTATATTACCAGGCACCGCAAACACGTCTCTGTTTTGTTCTAGCGCATAGCGTGCGGTGATTAAGGACCCGCTTTTTATCGCAGCTTCAATGATTAATGTACCTAACGACATACCGCTGATAATACGATTCCGCCGAGGAAAATTTTCAGGCTTTGCTGGCATGTCAGGGACAAATTCAGAAACAAGCGTACCGCCTTGTTCAAGTATACAGTCAGCCATCTTAACGTGCCGCTTGGGATAAATATTATTTAGGCCTGTCCCCAGCACCGCAACAGTACTGCCCTTAACTTTCAGTACTGCGTCATGAGCAAGGCCATCGATACCTAATGCCAACCCGCTGGTTACTGTCCATCCGCATTGAGATAAACCCTGGGCAAAATACTGAGCGTTTTGCTTACCTGCGATAGAAGGATTGCGGCTTCCTACTATTGCTATCTGATGCGTATTTAATAAGTCTTTATTTCCAAAGCAATATAATAATATGGGTGGTCTGGCCGTTTGCAATAGCACTTTAGGGTAATGCTTCGAGGTTATGTTAAGCAATGAGCTACTTGTTTGCTCAGACCACTGTAAGCTTTTATCCAATTGCCGCTCATCAGGATGCTGTAGTTGCTGTATTTGCGCATCGCTGAAGCCGTAGGCAGTTAGTTGCTTTGAATCAGCATCAAATAAATCCGCTATTTGTATAGCGCTCTTGCGCAATATCGTTGCCAGTTTAGCAACAGAAAACCGTGGTAGCTGGGCGAGTATTAGCCACTGACGCTGCTCATTCTCAGAGGTTTCACTATAGGCATGTTCGTTTTCTTGATACATAAGGCTCCACTTAAACTGGCAGCCCTACGGTTTTGCAACGATAGCGCCTTTTCGAATAACTGTAGACGAACGCGTGACGAGTGCATAACTTACCTTGTCAAAGACGCTAAAGACTAAAAGTTCTCCGACCTTCATCCACGGCTGAGGCAATACATCATTTTCTGCAAAAAGTTTCTCAATCGTTTGAGCCTCGGCGAGATACTTAGGGGGCTCTCCATCGATCACTGCTGCTCCCTGTTGATAAATGCCCATTACCGTACCGCGTTTAATATTACTGCTGCCAACATCGATAACTACCACGCTAAACTTGCCTGATAATTGGTATTGGGATACATCAGCAATAATATTTCCCCTTTGCTCTATAGCTGCTGTTATATCTGTCATAGCTTTAGTAATAGCATTGGGGACTTTTTTTAAGAGTTTATCACCGCGCTTTACTTCCAAATTAGCGGATGACAACGTGACCAAGGACTGCTTGGGTAAAACTGGGGCCAGCGCTTGCCCGTCGGCCACATGGCGAATTTGCACGCCCAAAAATTCGCTTTTGGCATTAAATAGAGACTGCTGCTTACGCACGACCTGATAATGACCCAATGGCAATTTTTCGTGATTAACCAACACCAGATCGTTGTTAGAAAAGTATTCAGTTCCTTTTGTGCTACCGACAATAGATGGCAATTCAGAGTACTGCTTTTCACTCAGCACAAGTTCTTGATTAAAATACGGTTCTATCTCATGCCAAGGGAGTACAGCAATAGGTTGATTCGATTTATTGATTTGTGAGGCTGAGGGTGAGCGCACTAGATACGGCTTTTTTTCGCCACGAATTAAATCAACGAAAGGCTCTCCCGCGGCATTAATCGTTAGGCGTAATTCGTCCCCCGGAAAAATGAGATGCGGATTGATAATTTGCGTATTCGTTCGCCAAATTTGCGGCCAGTACCAGGGTTTGTGCAGAAAAAGGTTAGAGATATCCCATAATGTGTCGCCATGCTTTACGACATAAGTACGTGGGGCGTTCTCTTTTAGTGTTATCACGTCCGCATGCGCCCAAAATGGCAAAAGTAAAAGCACAAGGCTCAAGCGAAGTAGATTATTCAACATGTGGCATGGCACCTTGTATCTAGGGCTATTATGTTTTTATTCGATATCGGTTAGAATAGCCTGTTATTGCAAAGATTAAATAGCCTGATGATCAGGTTCGTATGATAATTGATACCAAGAGCACCGATGCCTCCTCGATTGACAACCGTAACATTGAGGAACCAAGTGCGATATTTTTTGAATACCTCCTTGCCATTTTCTATTTATTTGGTGGGAGCAAAATGAGTTAAATGTAAACATGGCTATATTAGATGTATTGAGATTTCCTGATGAGCGCTTGCGCACAGTTGCCACCCCTGTTGATAAAATAGACAGTTCCATAAAGACACTGGTGAGCGATATGCTTGAAACCATGAAGGATGAAAATGGAATTGGGTTAGCAGCAACACAAATAGACGTGCATAAGCGCGTAGTGGTCATTGACGTTTCTGAAGAGCAAGATAAACCACAAGTGTTTATTAATCCTGAGATCACGCACATGGATGGCACAACGATCAGTGAAGAAGGCTGCTTGTCTGTTCCTAATAACTACGCCAAAGTTGAGCGAGCAGAGAAAATAACCGTAAAAGCGTTAGATGAGAATGGCGATGCATTTACCTTGGATGCAGATGGTTTATTGGCTATTTGTATTCAACATGAGTTGGATCATTTGAAAGGTAAACTTTTTGTAGATTACTTGTCACCACTTAAGCGCCAGCGCATCCGCACTAAGTTAGAAAAAGAAGCCCGCCTAGCAGCCAAGGGTTAAGAGGTTACATTGAAATCAGGTCTTAAAATTGTTTTCGCTGGTACGCCAGAGTTTGCCGCCAATCATTTATCCGCGCTGATAGAATCTGAACATCAGGTAATCGCGGCTTACACTCAACCTGACAGGCCTGCTGGGAGGGGGAAAAGACTGCACGCTAGCGCGGTGAAACAGCTTGCCCAGCAGCACGATATACCGGTATATCAACCAGCATCACTTAAATCAGAAGAAGCCCAACAGCAACTTGCTGCATTAAATGCGGATGTCATGGTTGTCGTCGCCTATGGCTTGATTTTACCGCAGATTATTCTTGATACGCCCAAATACGGTTGCTTGAATGTACATGGTTCACTGTTACCCAAGTGGCGCGGTGCGGCCCCTATTCAAAGAGCAATATGGGCAGGTGATGCAGAAACAGGGGTCACCATTATGCAAATGGATAAAGGTTTGGATACAGGCGCGATGCTAAGCGAATTACGTATTGCGATTACCCCTACAGATACCAGCGCGACTTTATATACAAAGTTAGCGCAGCTTGGCCCTAAGGGATTATTAGAGACTTTAGCCTCTTTAAGAGACATTACGCCTCAGGCACAAGATAATACGTTAGCTACTTACGCTGAAAAGCTATCCAAACAAGAAGCTAAAATTGATTGGACCATGACTGCAGCTCAGCTTGAACGTAATGTTCGTGCATTTGACCCTTGGCCTGTTGCGTATTTCGAAGCAAACGGCGCCGCTATTAAAGTGCGCAGCGCTGAAGTGCAACAGACGCCAATTCGCGATAATGCCCAGCCAGGGCAAATTGTTCAAGCAGATAAGCATGCAATTGGTGTACAAACAGGTGACGGCGTTTTTTTGATTAAAACATTACAGTTACCGGGTAAGAAGCCGCTGGCGACTCAAGACATACTCAATGGTCACAGCGATTGGTTTAGCGTCGGTACAATACTTTCATGAGCCAATCAAAAGGTAGATACCAGCAAAACTTGCGCGCCGATGCCGCCCGTGTGCTTTTTCAAATATTAGAGCAAGGTATGTCAGCTAGAGAATGCTTACCTGCAGCACAACAAGATCATAATGAAAAAGACAAAGCATGGTTGCAAGAAATGACTTACGGCGTACTTCGCCAGCTGCCCTTACTACAGCACTGGCTAAGATTGTTGCTCGATAAGCCGTTAAAGAAAAATGTGAAAGTGGTAGAGCACCTAATTATGCTTGGGTTTTATCAACTTGCCTTTTCTCGAGTGTCAACTCATGCCGCTGTTTCTGAATGTGTAAATGCCTGCGTGCCATTAAATGCAATAGCAACCAAGGGTTTGGTAAATGCTGTTTTGCGTAATTTCATACGCCAAGATACGGCGCAAAATTTACCTGATAATGAACAAGTTTTGAGCGGACAGCCAAAATGGTTCTACAAAAAGCTCGTTGATGCTTACCCCGATAATTACAAGACCATACTAGACGCAATGCAGGTAAAAGCACCTATTTGGTTGCGCGTTAATAACAAGTACAAGAGTACTGATGAATATTGTCGACTTTTAGACGAAAGAGAAGTGGCCTATGAGCGTCAAGCAGCCCAGCATCAAGGTATTATTTTATCAAAAGGGTGCGACATCACGACTCTGCCAGGTTATGACGAAGGTTGGTTTGCGGTGCAAGATGGCGCAGCGCAATTAGCCGCGGGGCTGCTAGGCTCACAGCCTAATGATCGCGTATTAGATTGCTGCGCAGCGCCGGGAGGAAAAACGTGTCACATACTTGAGCTACAACCCGATATAGCCACATGCGTAGCAATAGATATAGAAAGCAGCCGCCTTAAACGCATCGAAGAAAATTTAACTCGCTTAGGGCATCAAGCAACACTCATTTGCGGTGACGCCAGCAAGCCAACATCATGGTGGGACGGCCAGTTATTCGATCGCATATTGCTAGATGCGCCTTGCTCAGCCACAGGTATTATTCGCCGCCACCCAGATATAAAGTGGTTGCGTAAATCTAGTGACATTGACGTACTTGTAGCATTACAAAGCAAAATAATCGATGCAATGTGGGCGTTGTTGAAGCCAGGTGGAACCATGCTTTACGCGACGTGTTCGATTCTTCCAGCAGAAAATCAGTTGCAAATTAGTGCGTTTTTAAATCGTACACCTGATGCGCTGTTAGACGACAAATTCGAAAATGACGCAGCACAAAAACCAGGAAGACAGATTCTACCTGGTGAAAAACAAATGGACGGTTTTTATTACGCTCGACTGCTAAAAGCCTAAAAAACCGTATATTTTCTAAACAGAGCAACACGTTAGAATGAATCTACAATGAAAATAATAATTATTGGTGCGGGCCAGGTTGGCGCAACACTCGCCGAAAACCTCGTGGGTGAAATGAACGAAATCACTGTTATAGATTCTCATCAAGACACCCTTAGACAGTTGCAAGACCGATTAGATTTACGTGTTATTAATGGCGTTGGCTCGCACCCTGATGTGTTAAAAAAGGCCGGTGCTGAAGATGCTGATATGCTCATCGCTGTTACGAGCAGCGATGAAAGCAATATGATGGCCTGTCAGGTAGCTTATAGTTTATTTAAGACCCCGACCAAAATCGCCCGTGTTCGTTCAGAGCAATACATTATTTATCAAGAGCAGCTCTTTAAGCATCAGGATGTGCCTGTTGATCACTTAATTGCTCCCGAGCAATTAGTTACCAAGGCGATTAAACGCTTAATTGACTATCCCGGTGCGCTGCAAGTCGTTGAGTTCGCTGACGGCAAAGCCAGCCTAGTGGCGGTAAAAGCCTATTACGGTGGCCTACTAGTTGGCCATGCCCTGTCAACGTTAAAGCAACACATGCCGAACGTAGAAACTCGTGTAGCTGCAATATACCGACGTGGCCGCCCTATTCGCCCGCTTGGTACTACCGTGATAGAAGCGGACGACGAAGTATTCTTTATCGCTGCGACCAAGCATATTCGTGCGGTAATGAGTGAACTACAAAAATTAGAGTCCAGTTATAAGCGCATTATGATTGCTGGCGGCGGTCTGATAGGCGCAGGCTTGGCTAAACTGCTAGAACATAATCACAACGTAAAGTTAATCGAGTACAGTCAAGAACGGGCTAAATACCTATCTGCTCACTTAGACAAAACCATCGTGTTTTGCGGTGACGCATCTGACCATGAATTGCTCACTGAGGAAAATGTTGAGCAAGTTGATGCGTTCATCGCAGTCACCAATGATGACGAAGCGAACATTATGTCTGCCATGCTCGCTAAACGCTTAGGCGCGCAAAAAGCCATGGTATTAATTCAGCGCAGTGCTTATGTAGATTTAGTGCAAGGTGGGGAAATAGACATCGCGTTCTCGCCTCAACAAGCCACCATTTCAGCTCTACTGACCCATATACGCCGTGGGGACATTGTCAATGTCTACTCACTTAGACGTGGTGCCGCAGAAGCAATTGAAGCGATAGCGCACGGCGATCAAAATACGTCTAAAGTCGTAGGACGTGAAATTCGCGACATCAAATTACCCCCAGGCACGACAATTGGCGCCATCGTCAGAGCTGACGAAGTGATTATTGCCCACAGTAATACTAAGATTGAAGCTAACGATCACGTGATCTTATTTTTGGTCGACAAAAAGTTTATTAGCCATGTTGAAAAACTGTTTCAACCCAGCGCTTTCTTCTTTGGGTAAGCAAGCACTTAAACTTAACTCCCTTAGCCTAAAGACTAGATTGGCGAATGGACGGAAGTAACCTAAAATCCGCCTCACCAATTTGGTTAATTAAAGGAATGATAATGAAAAAACTAAGTATCGTACTTACAGTCGCAGCACTCAGTATTCAGCCTCAGGCACACGCAGAAGGCTGGTTAGATTCAATTAAAAGCATGCTAGGTATGGAAACACAGCAAGAAGCTGCCACTCCTTCTATCTCCGGCATGGTTTCCTCTGTAACTGATTCTCTTGGCGTTACACAAACTCAAGCCTCTGGCGGTTTAGGCGCAATATTTAATTATGCCAAAGAAAATATCTCTTCAGATCAATACGGCCAGCTGACCGATGCTCTACCCGGCGTAAGCGGTTTATTGGAATCAGTGCCTGATATTAGCAATATGACGAGTGAAGGTGGTTTAGGAGGCATCTTAGATAAAGCTGCAAGCTATAATGAATCACTAAAAGCAATTAATGATGTGAAAAAGCAATTTGAAGCATTGGGTTTGAAGCCTGAAATGATTACGCAATTTGTTAGCAAAGCTCAAGCTTACTTGGATACCCCAGAAGGCCAGCAAGCCAAGCAATTGCTGACTCAAGGTTTAGGTAAACTACTTGGTTAAGTCCTAAAGTGAATATACCGACGCTCATATGGTAGACAAAATGAATAGTTCAAAAAGCCACTTCGTGGCTTTTTTCATTTCAGATAGCTTCGTTTAGATTCAAAAATTTACCGTTAATCAAGACTTTCAGCGAAAAAGCTAAAAATTCACACAAATGCACTTTGCATTACGTGAGTTTAGCGTTAAGGTTTTTAGACGCTGCTCAGGAAGAGGTCGTGTCAGCTCGATTGTCATGATGAATTTATGGAGGAATATTATGCTAAATACCAATTCATCTCTCAAAAAATTCCCCACTTTACCGCAAGTGCTTTTAGGCTTTTGCTGTATGTTGCTGTCGCTTTTTACCTTCGCACAGGAAGAAACTGAAGAAGAAGCGCTAGCGAGAATGCAAGCACAACTCAATGGTGAGGTAATGTCACGCCCATTTTTGGCTGAACGCCCAAAAGAAGTGGATAACTATATTGAGAGCATGCTTAAAAAGAACGTTAAGCCACCAGAATACCAAGGCACTTATTGGCGCCGAGGATATACATGTCGTGACTTGTTACGTTACAACTGGACGCAGTACCGAAACTGTCGTTACTACCATAGGTACCATGGTCGGTATTACTACTAAAACCACAATTTAATCAATAACATAAGTAAAGGTAATTACTATGAAAAATTATGTTCGTTCCGCCAAAATCGCATTCGTCGGACTCGCTATTTTAGCTTTAACAAGTTGTGCTGCGGTTCACACATCAATAGCGAAAAAGGACTTAGATGTTCAAACTAAACTCAGCACTTCAATCTTTGTTGATGCAGTTCCACCTGAAAAGCGCAAAGTGTATTTAGAAGTACGCTCTGCCGTGATGGAATTTGACCGAAATGCATTTAGACAGGCGCTTAACGAACAAATTTCTGGTAGCGGCAATGGTTACTCTTTTGTGGATAGCCCAGATAAGGCTCAGTACACCATGAGCGTTTTTGTGCGTAACCTTGAGAAAGCATCACCTAGCGCCGCTGAAAACTATCTTTCTAGTGGTTTCCAAGGTGTAGCAGCTGGTTCAGCTATTGGCTATGCCACCGGTGGTAGCTATCGAGGCGCAGCAGCAGCGGGCCTAATTGGAGGTTTAGCATCAACGGCAGCAAACGCATTCGTTAAAGATGTTACCTATTTACTTGTTGCAGATATTCAAATTCGTGAACGCGCTAAGAAAGGAGTCATCGTACGTCGTGACTCTAAGGTAAACAGCAAAATTTCTGATGACGGCGCAACAACGCAAACGTATTCTGAAGCAACAAATCAAAAAGAATATCGTACACGTGTTGTGACCACCGCTAATAAAGCAAATCTTGAACTAGAAGAAGCACAGCCTCTTATGTTCGAAAAAACGGCTTACGCTATGGCATCATTCTTCTAAATTGGAATGAAATGAAATATGGCAGTGCGAAGCTGCCTTTTTAGCATTCAAAGGCTACTCGCCGTAAAGGTGAGTAGCCTTTTTTATGGGCCAGGGAAAGTAAGCGCCTCATACCAATTCCAAAACCGAGAGCGCAGTACTAAACCCACTAGGGCTTTGCCTACGGACAAGTTTTAAAGGGAGTTACACTGCGCAGCTCGAATTCGAAAGAGCATAAGTTAATTGTTTAGTAGAGTTGGTATAACGAGCAACACATACTCAATAGCATAATTAACTGCGCCAAAAAGTCGGCGAGAACAGTACAAGCAGCGAAAACACCTCTAACCGGCCAAATAGCATGGCTAAGATAAGTAGCCATTTTCCTGTATCAGACACATCAGCAAATGAACCGGACACAGTGCCTAAACCAGGGCCTAAGTTATTCAATGTTGCAGCGGTCGCGGTAAAAGCGGATACATCATCCATCCCTGTAGCAATAAGACAGACCATGATGATAACGAAAATCATCGCATATGCAGAAAAGAATCCCCATACCGCTTCTACTACCTTATCAGGCAAGGCTCGATCTCCTAGTTTTACGGTATAGACGGCCTTAGGATGAATCAAGCGGTCAACTTCACGTTTACCTTGTAAGAAAAGTAGCAATACGCGCACAACTTTTAAGCCGCCTCCAGTTGAACCTGCACACCCACCTATGAAGCTAGAAAAAATCAACATAATTGGTAAAAAAGCGGGCCAATGTGAGAAGTCAGTAGTGGCGAAACCAGCGGTAGTACTAAATGAAACAGATTGAATCAATGCTTGGTCAAAGGCGATCCCTGCACCATCAAACCAACTGAATTTCATTAGTACGAAAAAATACACCGCGACCAGCACAAACTGAATTAGAAAGAACGCACGTAACTCAGGATCATAAAAATACCCCATTAATGTTCTGCCACTGGCAGCAGCATAATGCAGGGCGAAATTGAGCGCTGCTATCCACAGAAATATAACGCATACGATGTTAATCCAAGGACTATCAAAATAACCAATACTTGCGTCATAATTTGAAAAGCCACCTATTGCGACGGTTGAAAATGCGTGGCAAAGGGCGTCAAACCAATTCATACCAGCAAACCAATAGGCCACACCACAACAAATTGTTAACGTAAGATAGATGTACCATAAGTGCTTGGCAGTATCTGCGATGCGAGGCGTCATTTTTGAATCTTTGACTGGCCCGGGCGTTTCAGCTCGGTACAACTGCATTCCACCGACGCCAAGAATAGGCAGAATAGCAACGGCCAGTACGATGATCCCCATCCCACCTAACCATTGAAGTTGTTGCCTGTAAAACTGCACCGCTTTAGGTAGATAGTCGATCCCTTGGATCACCGTAGCCCCAGTCGTCGTTAGCCCGGAAAACGCCTCAAAGAACGCGTCAGAAACCGACATTTCAGGCTGTTCTAGTAAAAGCAGCGGTAACGCACCAAAACTTGCTAGAACAGTCCAAAAAAGTACAACGATTAAAAATCCTTCCTTAGCGCGCAAATCTCTGCGGTGAAGCCGATTTGGATACCAAAACATCAGGCCAGTGCCTAAGCACAGCAGAAAGGCGAGGAAAAACGGAAGGCCACTGCCGTCTTTGAAGTATAATGAAATGATGGCAGGTGGGATCATAGTCACACTAAACAACGCAACAAGTAGGCCTAAGATCCGAATTATCGTTCGGTATTGCATCGCTTAACTTTTACCAACTAAAATACGCACGCCAGTGCGCTTAAAAAATACCAGCATTAGTAGTCTTTCTTAATCTTTTTATTTACCAAGGGATATGAGGTGATTGTCCGCCCCAATAAATTCAAAAGCAATACACAAAGCCGAATAATAGTACAAACAGCCTTTTATGAGCATTAGCAAAGACTTAGGTAACACAGGTATTTCCGAACTGATATGGAAAATACAGAGCAACTCATTATTTTACGTATTGACGCAAAAACTCTTTTATAGGATTAAAGAGCTACAAGTCTACAGCAGCAAAACAAACAGTTTATTAACAACCTTTCCCAGTAGAAATAAAAGAAAGAGGTCTAAATAACTTTGTTGTAGGTTATCTGCTAAGTTTACGAACCATGATGTTAATGAATCGTAAGCGAACAAACCCCTATCCCTTACTATTCCTGCCTTATACTTATAGACAGCAAAACTGTATTATTTTCAGACAAAAATAGTTTAACATTTAACCTTTCCTCTCCAGTAAATTACGTGTAAAGTCTTCATCCCCTTTGGATAGCACCGAATATTTATTAATAATGTTATCCACATCGGTAAATTCTCTTAAGTAGTTACATTTTGCCTGAAGTAATTAATTTCACCCCAATAAATTCAAGGGCTGTGGATCGTTAACTTGATCCATAACGATCCGTTTAGTCTTCATCGAAAAATTTATTCAACAGAGTTATCCACAAATTGATCTGATCTCTGCATGGATGAATAGTGCTGTGTGTGGCATCCTTTACGCGTTTAAATAATTCCTGAGAAAAATACCATATGAGCAATACTGATCCCGCTACTACGCCCGTCATTCCCAATAACCCGTTTATATTAGTCGACGGATCATCTTATTTATTTCGTGCTTTTCACGGCATGCCCCCTTTGACTAATTCTAAAGGACAAGATACCGGCGCGATCTACGGTGTGATTAATATGTTGCGTAGCTTGATCAAGCAGTTTAGCCCTACGCATATGGCGGTTGTATTTGATGCTAAAGGTAAAACATTTAGGGATGATATTTATAGCGAATATAAGGCTAACCGTCCCTCCATGCCTGAAGAACTGCGCAGTCAAATTGAACCTTTGCATAAGATCATTAGGGCAATGGGCCTTCCTATTATTGTGGAGTCCGGTGTGGAAGCGGACGACGTGATCGGTACACTGGCTGATCAAGCCAGTAAACTGGGGATTCCCACGCTTATTAGCACAGGTGATAAAGACATGGCGCAGTTGGTTAATGAGCACGTAACGCTGATTAATACGATGAACAATCATGTGATGGATCCACAAGGCGTGGTCGAGAAATTTGGCATTCCCCCAGAATTAGTCATCGATTTTCTCGCTCTCAAAGGCGACAAAGTAGACAACATTCCTGGCGTACCCGGTGTAGGCGATAAAAGTGCGTTGGGCCTACTCCAAGGTATTGGCAGCATCAACGACATATACGAAAATCTTGATAAAATTGCCTCGTTAGATTTTCGTGGGGCTAAGAAAATGGCAGACAAGATGCGCGAATATGAAGAGCAAGCGCGCTTGTCTTATACATTGGCGACAATCAAGTTAGATGTCGAAATGGATTGTAACCCCACAAGCCTATCACCCATCGCGGCTGACTACGCGGTATTGAAGGAGCTCTTCGCAGAACTTGAATTCAAACGTTGGCTTAAAGATGCCACTGATGCTTTGAATAACGGAGCAGAAACAGAACAAGCAATGTCAGCCAGTGACAAGCTCCCCCCTAAGTCAGAGGTTCAAGTCACCTACCAAACAATACTCACGCAAGATGCACTTGAAAAATGGTTAGCTAAGTTGCAACAGGCTGACCTATTTGCTTTTGATACAGAAACCACAAGTTTGAATTATATGCAGGCTGAGTTGGTCGGTATGTCATTTTGTATTGAAGAGGGCGAAGCGGCTTACCTACCTTTAGCACATGATTATGTCGATGCTCCACAGCAGCTTGATCGCAGTGAAGTTTTGGCCTTGTTCAAACCTTTACTAGAAGACAAAAGCAAAGCCAAAGTTGGACAACATCTAAAATACGATAAAAACGTGCTCGCGAACTATGACATTAATCTGCAAGGTATTGCTTACGACACCATGCTTGAGTCATATGTGCTAAACAGTGTCGCAACACGCCATGATATGGACAGCTTAGCGCAGTACTACTTGGGTATATCTACAGTTCATTTTGAAGATATTGCGGGCAAAGGGGCAAAACAGCTGACCTTTAATCAGATCCCATTAGATCAGGCGGCGCATTATGCAGCCGAAGATGCCGATATCACCTTGAGATTGCACAACCATATTTGGCAAAAGCTACATCAAACCCCCGAGCTAGCGTCGGTCCTGACAGAAATCGAGGTACCCTTAGCGACCGTGCTGGCTAAAATGGAGCAGTTTGGCGTATTGATCGATAGTCAAAAACTCAGTCAACAAAGTCAGGACCTTGCTACAAGGATCATGCAGCTAGAGCGCGAAGTTCACGAATTAGCAGGTGAGGAGTTTAATTTAGGTTCAACGAAACAATTGCAGGAAATTCTGTTTAATAAATTAAGTCTTCCGGTGTTGAAGAAAACTCCTAAAGGCGCCCCCTCTACCTCTGAGGAAGTTTTACAGGAGTTAGCACTTACATACCCACTACCTAAATTATTAATGGAATTTAGGGTGTTAAGTAAGTTAAAAAATACCTATACAGATAAGCTTCCTAAAATGATAAACCCGCGTAGTGGCCGAGTGCATACTTCATATCATCAAGCCATCACTGCTACGGGGCGCCTCTCTTCTACAGAACCCAATTTGCAGAACATTCCAATTAGAACGGAACAAGGACGCAGAGTAAGACAAGCGTTTATTGCTCGCCCTGGGTACAAAATAGTTGCAGCAGATTACTCCCAAATAGAACTTAGAATTATGGCGCACCTTTCCCAAGATGAAGGTTTATTAAAGGCCTTTTCTCAAGGTAAAGATATACATACTGCCACAGCGGCAGAAGTATTTAACATTTCGCTAACGGATGTAACCACAGAACAGAGACGTAACGCCAAGGCTATTAATTTTGGGTTGATTTACGGAATGTCTGCTTTCGGCCTATCGAAGCAACTCAATGTATCTCGCCATGATGCTCAGCATTATATGGATCTTTACTTTGAACGTTATCCTGGCGTGCTGAAGTACATGGAAGACTCCCGTATTGTCGCGAAAGAAAACGGTTATGTGTCAACGGTATTTGGTCGCCGCCTCTATCTACCTGAAATTAATGCGAGTAATGGGCTGCGCCGCAAAGGCGCAGAAAGAGCCGCGATTAACGCCCCAATGCAAGGCACGGCTGCCGATATTATTAAAAAAGCTATGTTGAAAGTGGATGCTTGGATTGACACCTTACCAAGCGATCAAACGCGTATGATAATGCAAGTACACGATGAGCTAATTTTTGAAATAAAAGAACAAAGTGTAGAAAGTGACAAAAGTACTATCGTCGACCTTATGGAAAAAGCAGTTTCATTAGACGTACCGCTTATTGTTGAAGCTGGAGTTGGCGAAAATTGGGACCAAGCTCACTAGGCAGTACCTCAGGAACACAAAAAATAAGCGCTTTATGTAATTTAATTACATAAAGCGGTTGGCATTTTAATGAACTTTGCTAATATCTGTGATGTAGGGTACAGAGGTATGTATTTTCAGACCTTTGCTTCGACCCCAGCAATTTGCTGGGGTTTTTTTATGTGCGCGTGAATATCCGCCTCATGCACAGACGGCGCAAACATCTCTGAAAAACTGACGACTTTTACTACGCCAAGATAAATACTGAATTAAATTGCAAAACATTGAACTTATGTCAACGATTACGCTCTTATTATCGTGTGTGTTCTAGATGTGAAAAAACCTTGTCAATTGACAAGGTTTTTTTTTGGCCATTATTCTTGTTCTAGCGCTTCATCTTGAGCATATCCAAACCACTTATCTAGCACCCGCTCACAGTTATCTAAGCCTAATCCGTTTAATGACGAAAACAGATGGATCGTCACATCACCACAAAAAGCAAGAGATGCTTCTCTTGCCATCAGCAATTGTGCTTTACGCTTACCGGATTTAAGTTTATCCGCTTTAGTGAGTAAACCTAACACTGGCAAATCTGCTGCAACAGCCCATTGAATCAACTCTTGATCTAAATCTTTAAAAGGGTGACGAATATCCATTAATACGACAAGGCCTTTTAGGCTCTCGCGTTTTTGCAGGTATTCCCCTAACGATTTTTGCCACTTCAGTTTGATGGCCATTGGCACTTTTGCATAACCGTAACCCGGCAAATCAATTAGACGTCGGTCTTCGTCTAAATCGAAAACGTTAATCAATTGCGTGCGTCCTGGTGTTTTACTGGTGCGGGCTAAGCTTTTTTGCCGTGTCAAACGATTAAGCGCACTAGACTTACCCGCATTTGAACGCCCAGCAAAGGCGACTTCAATCCCCTGGTCTGCACATAGGTGGCTAATATCCGGCGCGCTTAAATTAAACTTGGCTTGACTATAATGACTCACACTTGCTCCTAGTAATAAAACGATTTTTGATCATTACCTTTATTGATAAGCTCATTATATCAGGTAAATACGAATCGAAAGTGGTTGTTATGTCGTATAATATTGCGCTAATCCTTTGGAATATATTTTACTGACGCTGTAAATGTGTAAAATACGCAGTTACTATTCTGATAATGGTCAATTAATCAGCAGCTTAATGAGAAAGAATATGAAAATGATGGGTTTGTTAGTTAGCGTTTTTTTAGGTTTATCTGCTAGTGCAATGGCAGCCGGTGATGTTGAAGCAGGTAAAACGAAGTCTGCTTCTTGTGGTGCTTGTCATGGTGCTGACGGAAACAGCATGATTGATATGAACCCCAAATTAGCCGGTCAACATGCTGGTTATCTTGTTAAACAGTTAAAAGAATTTAAACTTGCTTCACAAACAGGTGGTGAAGAAGGACGTAATAATGCTGTGATGAATGGTATGGCTGCCGTGCTGTCTGAGCAGGACATGCAAGATATAGCCGCTTATTTTGAAAGCCAAACACCTTCTGAAGGCGAAACACCTGAAGATGCTATTGCCGCAGGTAGTAAACTGTATCGTGGTGGTGATTTAGATCGTGGTATTACTGCATGTACAGCGTGTCATGGCCCTAGAGGGAATGGTACCAGCTTATCAGGCTTCCCTGATATTAGTGGACAACACACAACGTACCTTAAAGCCCAATTAGAAGCTTTTAGATCAGGTCAACGTGCAAATTCACATAACGGCATGATGGCGGACATAGCGAAACGCTTAACCGACCAAGATATTGACGTGTTGTCTAAATATATTTCAGGCCTTTATTAGGCAATCAAAAACGACCCTTCTGGGTCGTTTTGTGTATTTAAGACATAAAATGTAAAAGTAATAACCGAATACTATGTAAATGAGTTGTAAAATATTAGTTATCGTGTATTCTCTGTTCCCAGAAAAACAACATGGACTGCAAACGAACGTTTGCTCACGGAAGATAATTAGCAAGCAGTGCTAAAACTTAGTGCCTTTGGTGAAAAGGCAAGGACGATAATAATAAAGTGTCAGGAAGACCTAAAACTATATTCTGTTTTCGTTAAAATAAATAAAAAGTGAAAACATGAAGGACCACCATTCACTGTTCAGGAAGAACAAATGTCGGGATTCGTGTCGCAAGACACATCTATGATACGAAGGGCGATAGCTAAGCTATCGCCCTTTTTCTTATCTAAATTTCACTCCATCGATACTGAGCCATATTTAACCCGTCTAATTTAAGGTAAAATCTGCGCAAATATTGTGGAGGTTAAAATGCCTAGAAAAAAGAAGTCACGCAAAATCGGTCAAATCGGTACCCCGTTAGCACCTAAAGCTAACCGTAAACCAGCGCCGGCAAGCCCAAAACGTAATAAAAAAACCTTAGGCAAGCCCTCTGGTACCCGTAACAACCCGGAGCAAACAAGCTCACAAAGCAGACCAAGCAAAGTGCAGAAAGACCCACGGGTAGGCAGCAAGAAGCCGATACCCTTAATTGTTGATGACAAGCCTAAAGCCAGAGTTACCAAACCTAAGTTCTTCTCACCTGCTCAAGAGTTAGAAAGCATTGAACAGAACGAACGTTTCGGTATGCTGTTAGAAAAACTCGATTCTGAGGTAGCCTTAAGCCGCGAGGAGCGAGCGTTTGTCAATAAATTAACTGCTCGACATCAAGAGTTGTGTGATTTACTGGGCATATCCAACGATGATGGCAGTATGGCCGATGCAGGCAACAGCGAAAACTCAACTGACGATGATCTTTATGATCAATTTGAATCTATTGATATAAACAAATTCAAGTAAGTTTTTATATGAGTTCTATTACTATTTTACTGATCCTTGCTGCCTTCGTTATTATTGCGTCATTAGCATTCTATGCTGGCAAATTATTGTTTATGCTCAACAAGCAAAACAAAAAAATAGGCTCGAACGAAACAACAACGAGTAGAGCGGCTTATGGAAAGTATCCATACTATTTCCATGGCTGTTGAGCAGCAACAATGCAATCTATCAGAGGGAAGCATTCGCTTATATCATTTGCATGAGAGCTTACCCATTGACGATAAACCAGATTACGAGTCCCACTACCCTGGTCTATATGCCTTATATGCGAAAGTGAGTGATTTACCCACGCATGAAGCAAGAGATAAGCTTTCTACTCTTGAGCGTAAAACTCAGGATGTTGCTCGTGAAGCATTAGAAAGTGAATTAGAAAGCCAGATCTTGAAAGACGTAGCCAAGTTAAGAGCGTTTACACCTTAAACGCTCTTAACCGTTTTCTTTTATCCCTTTTTGTTAACTGGGTAACAAAAGCAGTCTTGAGTGTGGTCATTAACCAACCCAACGGCTTGCATAAATGCGTAACAAATAGTGCTACCCACGAATGAGAAGCCGTGCTTTTTCAAGGCCTTGGCCATTGCATCAGATTCGTTAGAGGTATTAGGTACCTGACTTTTCTCAGCCCAAGCGTTTATGATCGGCTCATTTGCGACAAAAGACCAAATGAATTCTGAAAAGTCAGTGCCTTCACGTTCTATTTCAAGAAACCCCCTAGCATTCTTAATAATTGAATTTATCTTAAGTCTGTTCCTGACGATCCCTTTATCTTGCATTAAGCGCTCAACGTCATCTTCTGTCATTTTACTGATGCGTTGCGGGTCAAATTGATGAAAGGCTTGATAATAGTTTTGCTGTTTTTTTAGAATAGTTATCCAACTTAAACCAGCTTGTTGGCCATCTAGGCATAATTTAGCGAAAAGCTCATATTTGTTTCTTACTGGGCGACCCCAAACTTTGTCGTGATATTCTTGATATATGGGATCCTGTGAAACCCATGCACAGCGTATATGTTGCATTTTTCGGCCTTTAAACGTTCAATAGCGTATTAATATGGTTATTTAACCTACATTCATCGATGCGCAGCAGGTATACTATCCGGCGTTTTTTCGGATTATTTTGTGGCAGCAATTAATGAATAAGTTTGATAGTAAAACCTTCCAAGGACTGATCTTATCACTCCAAGACTACTGGGCAAGACAAGGGTGCGTAATCATTCAACCTCTCGATATGGAAGTTGGCGCAGGTACTTTTCATCCCATGACGTTTTTACGCTCTATTGGTCCAGAACCGATTAGCAGTGCTTATGTTCAACCATGTCGTCGACCCACAGATGGCCGATATGGTGAGAACCCAAACAGATTACAGCATTACTACCAATTTCAGGTTATGTTGAAACCATCGCCGAGTAATATTCAAGAACTCTATTTGGGCTCCTTAAAAGAGCTAGGCTTTGATCCGTTAGTGCATGATATCCGCTTTGTGGAAGATAACTGGGAATCCCCCACCCTAGGTGCTTGGGGTCTAGGCTGGGAAGTTTGGCTAAATGGTATGGAAGTCACTCAATTCACCTATTTCCAACAGGTTGGAGGGATTGAATGTTCGCCTGTCACCGGCGAGATCACCTACGGTTTAGAGCGCCTTGCTATGTACATTCAAGGTGTAGACAGTATTTATGATCTCGTTTGGACTGACGGCCCTATGGGCAAAGTCACCTATGGTGACGTTTTCCATCAAAACGAAGTTGAGCAGTCTACTTATAATTTTGAGTATGCTGACGTAGACGCGCTGTTCGGTATGTTTGACCACTGCGAAAAAGAAAGTCAGAAGATGATTGAAGCTGGATTACCTCTACCTGCATACGAGCAGGTGATGAAAGCATCTCACGCGTTTAACCTATTAGATGCCCGCCACGCCATCTCAGTAACAGAGCGTCAACGTTACATATTGCGTGTTCGTACGCTCTCAAAAGCCTGTGCAGAGGCTTATTATCAAGCACGAGAAAAGCTTGGATTCCCAATGTGTAAGAAGGAGGCTTAATTCATGCGTTACGAAAATCTATTGGTTGAAATTGGTACCGAAGAATTACCACCTAAAGCGCTGGGTAAATTAGCTCAGGCCTTCGCTGATAACTTGCAAGGCGCTCTGGACACAGCTGAACTTAAATATACCTCGATTAAATGGTTTGCCTCCCCTCGCCGCTTAGCTGTCAATGTCATTGGACTGGCTGAGCAACAAGAAGACAAGTTGATTGAAAAGAAAGGTCCTGCCGTGTCAGTGGCATTCGATGAATCAGGCCAGGCAACGAAAGCCGCTCAAGGTTGGGCTCGTTCTAATGGCATTACCGTCGAGCAAGCGGAACGGTTAACTACCGACAAAGGCGAGTGGCTTTTATTCAAAGGTGAAGCAAAAGGCGAGCAAGTCTCTTCGTTGTTAACAGCCATGATTGATGGAGCCCTTAAAAAGCTGCCAATCCCTAAAGCGATGCGCTGGGGAAGCAGTCCCATTCAGTTTATTCGCCCTGTTCATACCGTTACTATGCTCTTTGGCGCGGATGTTATTGAAGGTAATATTTTAGGTATCGATTCAGACCGTATTATTAATGGCCATCGCTTTCATGGCGAAAAGCAATTTAGTCTATCTCATGCCGATGATTACCTTGCACAGCTTGAAGCGCACTACGTATTAGCCGATTTTTCAGCTCGTAAAGATAAAATACGTCACCAAGTTAACGCGGCAGCACAAAAAGAAGATGCTGTTGCTGATATGAATGAAGACCTGTTGGACGAAGTTACAGCGCTGGTTGAATGGCCCGTCGCATTGACCGCGAGTTTCGACGATTCCTTCTTAGAAGTTCCCAAAGAAGCCCTTATCTACACGATGAAGGACGATCAAAAGTACTTCCCGCTTATTGACCAAAACGGCCAGTTAAAGTCTCGATTCGTGTTTGTGACAAACATTGAAAGCAAAGACCCAATGCAGATCATTAGTGGCAACGAGAAAGTGATTCGACCTCGTTTGGCTGATGCGGAGTTCTTCTTTAATACCGATAAGAAGACGACGCTTGAATCACGTCTTGAAAGCCTGAAAACAGTGTTGTTTCAGAAACAGTTAGGCACCTTATACGAAAAGTCACAACGCATATCTGAGCTCGCAGGCACTATCGCGAACATGCTTAGTAGCGATGTCTCTCAGGCTTCACGCGCCGGTTTACTATCAAAAACAGATCTTATGACCAATATGGTCATGGAGTTCCCTGATGTTCAGGGTGTAATGGGTATGCATTACGCAAAACATGATGGCGAACACGATAAAGTCGCATTAGCACTGAATGAACAATACATGCCTCGTTTCGCTGGTGACCAATTGCCCACGTCGAACATCAGTTGTGCAGTAGCAATAGCAGATAAAATTGATACGCTGGTAGGTATATTTGGCATTGGCCAGGTTCCTAAAGGCGATAAAGACCCTTTCGCGCTCAGACGTGCGGCCATTGGTGTTTTACGAATTAGCGTAGAGATGAGATTACCACTGGACCTCGCTGCCTTAGTGCAAGCATCAATAAACTCGTTCGGCACTAAGTTAACTCATGTTGAAGACTTAGAGTCTCAAGTAGTTGATTTTATCTTAGGGCGCTTCAGAGCATGGTACCAAGACCAACATATTGATATCGATGTGATTCAAGCCGTAGCAGCTCGCCGCCCTACTAAACCCGCTGATTTCGCAGCACGAATAGAAGCAGTATCTGCTTTTAAGAGTCTAACCTCCGGGTTAGCACTTGCTTCTGCCAATAAACGGGTAGCAAATATTCTCGCTAAGAATAAGGTGACTGATACCAATAGTATCAATCCGAGCTTGTTTGAAAATGAGCATGAATCAGCGTTAGCTGAAGCATTGAGTGACATAGAAGAAACAGTCAATGCGTTCGTCGTGGATGCTAATTACCAAGGGGTATTTACAGAATTAGCCACACTACACGACAAAGTGGATGCGTTTTTCGACAATGTAATGGTCATGGCAGAAGATCAGAATGTAAGAAACAATCGCTTAGCCTTATTGTCAAAGTTGAGAACGCTGTTCTTACTCGTTGCCGATATTTCTATTTTGAATCAACAACAGTAAGGTAGTAGGATAAATTATGGTTTCAGGTACTCATCTATGAGCAAACTCAAACAGCTGTACAGCCTAATGGCGGTCTGCCTACTTTCTGGTTGTGCTAGCTATACGGTAGAACCTTACAAAGATATTCAGCAGCTCCCTGAATTGTATTTGAGAGGAGTGTTTACTTGGTGGGAAGCCGATCCGCAATATATACTTAAAAAACAAGGTGGTAGCACTTATGTTACCACTATTGAGCTTATAGCTGATGGCCAGCCCTATGACTTTAAATTCGCGGATAAGGATTGGACGCCAGGCTCGAGTTGCGGTTACAAAAGTCAGTATCGAGATCAAAATATTTCGTTAGGTGAAGCAGTCAATGCGGATTGTAATACCACGGACGAAAATTTTAAGTTCGTCCCTAAGGAAACTGGACGCTATGAGTTTTCAATAGACTTTACGAATATAGATAAACCCATAGTAATGATATCTAAATTGTAGAGTGACCTTTTGATAGAATTTTTGCTATTTTTCAACATGTTATATTGATTGTAATAAATGGTGGTTCTGTAAATTGATAAATATTAGCGGCAAAATTTACATTAAAGTAGCGCTTTCCATCGCTATTGGCGCTATAGGTACGTCGCTAGTTACATCAGTGCTGCTTTACTTTAGTGCCGTTAATAGTGAACAAAGTAAAGCTGAAGCCCTTATCGAGCAGATTGGGGCGACAATTCGTAGCACCGCATCTATCGCTTTGTATGTACAAGATGAAGAGCTTGGGCAAGAGATAGTGCAAGGCCTAGTTATCAATGATTTGATAGCAGGTGCACAACTAACAGATTCCCTTAGTCTAAATGTAAGTTTCGGTGACCTAGCTGATATGGACGGCTTAATCCACACTAACGTCCAACATCCTTTTATTCCAGAGCAATCCATTGGGCAGTTGTTAATTCATCCAAACCGTAATTATATTCAAAGTATTGCAAGACAAAAAGCCACCAATGACGCTTTACTATTACTACTTTATTCAGCTATCGTCGCGCTCTTCGTTTCTATTCTAGTGCATAAACTACTTACCCAACCTATTCAAAACCTTACTGCGAGTTTTCTTAAGATTGACCCTAGAAATACGCAAACAATGCGTACGTTGATCCACTACGATAATGATGAAATTGGACAATTAGTCCAGGGTATTAATGATCTAATGGGTGAATTGAAACTCACTCTAGAAAATGAAACTGATTTACGTAAAAAAACTCAGGCGTTAGAAAGTAAATTTAGACTTATTTTTGAACAAGCCAGTGCTGGTATTTGCTTAATTAACAGCGATAACATAGTTACAGCCGCCAATCCTGCGTTCTATCACATTCAACCCAGTTCTTCAGAAAGCACTCCTTTTATTGATCTTTTTGAAAACTCGAACCAATTAGAGAGTTTACTGCTTAGAATGCGTAGTGAAGAATCGGTAAATCATTTATCAATCGATCTTAAATGTAAGTCTAACGATGGCGCTGTGAATAAGTGGGTTCATTGTTTGTTTTCACGGATCACTAACCAACGGGCTCAACAGCGTGATATTGATTCTAATAGTGAAGAACCTATTATCGAAGTCATCATGTATGACGTTACATCTCGGGCAGAAAAAGAGCTTAAAACCCGTTTTGAGGCAGACCATGACGCATTAACTCATCTGAAGAATCGCCGTGCAGGTGAATTTGAAATCGATAATCTTTTACAAACAGTTAATTTGCTGGATTTGAGCTTAATCATTTTTATGATTGATTTAGACAAGTTCAAGCCTGTAAACGACACCTATGGTCATGATGCTGGCGACAGGGTTTTAATCGAAGTGAGTAAACGTTTACAGTCGGTCTTTAATGGTAAAAACGAGCTTTGTAGTCGCTGGGGTGGCGACGAGTTTGTTACCGCTTTCGTGGTAAACAGTGTCAATATGGATGAAATAACAGCGTTAGCCCAATCTACACTGAGTAGTTTAAGTCACCCTATCGAAATATCAGACGAAATAAGTTGTGAGATTGGCGGCAGTATTGGTGTTGTTATCGCTCCACAACATGCCAATAACATTAAAGAGCTACTCGCCTGTGCTGACAAGACCATGTATAAAGTCAAAGAAAGTGGCCGCGGTCATTTTAAAGTTTACGATCCCAATTGGAAATAAATTAGTTTTAATTATTTCCTTCAGATAAATATTTATTCTACCTATCGCCACAAACTTCCTTTGTCTTTCCTCGAAATTACTTTAAGTTTAACGAATGAGTAGGTAAACCTGTAGATATAAACTACTCCTTTGCTAGCGCCAAAGCGACTGCCGCTAATGCATGAATTTTGGTTGTGTCATACAGCGCGATATCTGTATGTGACTGATTCACCAACAATGGTATTTCAGTACATCCTAAGATAACACCCTCGCATCCTTCCGCGTGAAGTCTATCAATGACTTTCAAATAGCCCTGTCTCGATTTATCATTGATAACGCCTTTACATAATTCATCATAAATTACGTTATGAATAAGTGACCTATCCTCAGCGTTTGGAATTACCACATCAATGCCAAATTTAGTTGCTAAGCGGGATTTGTAGAAATCTTGTTCCTTAGTGAATGCTGTGCCTAACAACCCTACTCGCCTAATATTATCTGTTTTAAGTACCTGCCCCGTAGCATCAGCAATGTGTAAAACTGGAATGGTAACCGCAGCTGCAATGTCAGGCTCAACTTTGTGCATAGTATTGGTACAAATAACTATAAAGTCCGCACCAGCTAGCTCTAGGTTCAACGCATCTTCACTCAAAATATCGGCCAGTTCGCCCCACTCAGCCGCTTTCTGCAATAGCTCGATATCGTGAAAGTCTACGCTATTTAAAACTATTCTCGCGCTATGTAGGCATCCTAAGCGCCTATTTAATTCTCGATTAATTAACTCATAATATTGAGCCGTTGATTCCCAACTCATTCCTCCTAACATGCCAATTTTCTTCATCATATTTTCCCTGTTTAATTGGGTCACTGCATCTTGTACCAATCTGCACTAACAAATGCCTCCTCAGAATACATCCAGCGATTTTTGATTGAGCCGTCGCTATGCAGTAATGGTCGTTCCCTTTCAAATAATGAGAACGCAGAGCAAAAGCCGCTAAGGCATTCCTTGCAGGCGAATTTTAAAAGGGCTTACACTGCGTTACATGACTTCAAAAGAGAACCACTATTCAGTCATTCATGTGCCTTGTTATGCCCTTTCATCTCTCGCTAAGTGATCACTCATTAACGTGGAATGGTATTATCATACTTCGAATATAAAAAAACCCGCTAGTAATGCGGGCTTTTTCATCGTTATATCACTTTATGAAAGAGTAAACCTATACATCTAGGTTAGCTACTCTTAGTGCATTTTCTTCAATGAACGCTCGCCTTGGCTCTACGTGGTCGCCCATAAGCGTAGTAAACAGTTGATCAGCTGCTATTGCATCCTCCACTTTTACTTGTAGCATACGGCGAGACGCAGGATCCATAGTCGTTTCCCAAAGCTGGCCAGGGTTCATCTCACCTAATCCTTTATAGCGTTGGATATACTGACCTTTCTTGGATTCTGCCATCAGCCAGTCTAAGCCTTCGGCAAATGATGAAATTGTTTTGACTTTATCATTACGCTTGACGTAACCACCTTCTTCAATCAGCCCATTGATAGACTCATTCAGTTCGCGAAGACGGGTATACTCAATTGATTCAATAAACTCTTGATCGATTTTATACTCGGTATCGATTCCGTGTAGACGGATAATCAACGCGATATAATAGTTCTTACGCTCGTTGTTCAGTCTAACTTCGTAACGATACGTAGCACCATCAACTTCATTTCTTGTTAGGCTTTCAGTATAACTCTTAGCAACAACTTCTAAGCTTGCTTCGTCTTGTAAGTCTTGTAACGTAATTATTTTACTATAAATGAGACTGGTTAGAATTACCTCAGGCATAACGCGACTAACGCGTTTTATCATTTTCATACCGTTTTGATATTGATTAACAAGCTTCTCTAAAGACGCACCGCTTAAGCCAGGTGCTTCTTCGTTTACATGAATTGAAGCATTGTCTAAAGCGATAGCAGTTAAATATTTAGTCAGTGAATCGTCATCTTTCAGGTACTGTTCTTGTTTGCCTTTCTTTGTTTTATACAAAGGAGGCTGCGCGATGTAAATGTAGCCACGTTCGATAATTTCTGGCATTTGACGGTAAAAGAACGTCAATAGCAATGTACGAATGTGTGAACCATCAACATCAGCATCGGTCATAATAATAATGCGATGATAACGTAGTTTTTCTGGATCATATTCGTCACGCCCAATGCCACAGCCCAATGCAGTGATAAGCGTTGCCACCTCTTGAGACGATAGCATTTTATCAAAACGTGCTTTCTCGACGTTAAGAATTTTTCCTTTAAGAGGTAAGATTGCTTGGTTTTTTCTGTTTCTGCCCTGCTTGGCTGAACCGCCAGCAGAGTCCCCTTCCACTATATATAATTCAGATAGAGATGGATCTTTCTCTTGGCAATCTGCCAGTTTTCCTGGCAAACCAGCAAGGTCTAGCGCACCTTTTCTGCGTGTCATGTCACGTGCTTTTCGCGCCGCTTCTCTGGCTCGAGCTGCATCGATAATTTTACCAATAATGATTTTACTCGCAGATGGATTTTCTAATAGGAATTCATTTAGCTTTTCGCCCATCACAGTTTCAACGGCGGGACGCACTTCAGAGGATACTAATTTATCTTTCGTCTGTGATGAGAATTTTGGATCAGGTACTTTAACTGAAACGACCGCAGTTAGCCCTTCTCTAGCATCATCACCGCTAGCACTGGTTTTGTTCTTTTTGTTATGCCCTTCCTTCTCCATGAAGGTATTAAGCGTTCTGGTTAGCGCACCACGGAAGCCAGCCAAGTGACTCCCACCATCGCGCTGAGGAATGTTATTAGTGAAACAAAATACATTTTCTTGGAATGAATCATTCCATTGCAGCGCAACTTCTACCGAAATACCATCATCACGTTGGCTATCAAAATGAAATACTTGTTGGTGAACAGGCGTTTTGTTTTGATTCAAATATTCTACGAATGCTCGAATACCACCTTCGTACATGAAGTGATCTTTCTTACCATCACGTTCATCTTCTAATATGATACTAACACCTGAATTCAAGAATGATAATTCACGTAGACGTTTGGCCAGAATATCGTAATGAAACTCTATCCCTGTGAATGTCTCTTCGCTTGGCCAAAATCTAATACTTGTACCAGTAGTATCGGATTCTCCAATAACTTCTAGAGGCTTTTGAGGTACACCATGTTGATACTCTTGCTCGTGCACTTCACCAGCGCGACGTATCATTATTTGAAGCTTGCGGGATAGTGCGTTTACGACTGATACCCCAACACCGTGTAGTCCACCTGAAACCTTATAGGAGTTATCATCAAACTTACCACCGGCATGAAGAACGGTCATAATAACTTCGGCTGCGGAAACGCCCTCTTCTTCATGAATTTCAGTGGGTATGCCTCGTCCATCATCTTTAACTGACACAGAGCCATCAGTATGAATTTTTACATTTATGTTTGTACAGTGACCGGCAAGTGCCTCATCGATAGAGTTATCAACCACTTCAAATACCATGTGATGTAAACCTGTACCATCGTCAGTATCACCGATATACATACCAGGTCGTTTACGAACGGCATCCAGTCCTTTCAATACTTTAATACTCGACGAATCGTACTTATTCTCTTCTGCCATTTGATTAACTCTCCTCTCTCACCTGGCCATGTTCCACGTGAAACATTTTTTTATTTTGGTATTTATCTATAAATTCTAGTTGATGCTCTTCTATCGCCGTGACGAAAAGTTGAGTATTTGATTCAAGAAGTTTATCAATAAACACTTCTCGCTTTGCTGCGTCTAATTCCGCACCAACATCATCTAATAAGAAAATACAGGTCTTTTGTGTGTAGGACATTAAACACTGTGTAGTCGCTAACTGTAAAGCGGCTACAAGCATCCTCAGTTGCCCTCGAGACAACACCTCATGTGCAGGCTTGCCACTTATTCTAAATCTGACGTCAGCCTTATGAGGGCCAACGCTAATGTAACCATTTTTATAATCGCGGTCTGCTGCCTTCGATAAGGCTTCGTTTAATTCGAGACCTTTTTCCCATCCCCTATAATACGAGATTTCGACACAAAACTCAGGTAAAAATTGCGCAAGATTGGAAGTAATTAAAGGTATAAGCCGTGTCATCATTCCGTTTCGGAACTCTGTTAACTGTGAGCCATATTGTGCAAGTAAATCTGTCCAATACACCCTCTGTGGATTCGCGTAACCTACTTGTTGTTTTCGACATAGGGCGTTGTTGTGTTTCAGCAATTTAGAGTATGCACTGGAGCATGTAAGGAAACTATGTTCCACGTGAAACAAACACCAATCTATGTATTTCCGCCGTAGTTTTGGTGCTCCTAGTAAAATATCGGAACTTTGAGGAGTGAATATTTGAACGGGTAAAAGACTAACTAGATCCGAAACCTTATTTCCTTTTATGCCGTTAATACTCACACTAACCGTATCGTTGATGCTGCGAGATAACCCTAGCCGTTGAGTCGTACTATCTTCTAAGCACTCACAAAAAACGGTAAACGATTCTTGCTCGTTTTGAATGACATTTTTATGTTTTGAAGTACGGAAGGAGCGGCCAAACCCAAGGTAGTGTATGGCCTCCAGTATTGAAGACTTGCCACTACCATTGATTCCCAAGATGAAATTTACACCATGACTAGGTTTGAATGTAACATGCTGCAGATTACGCAAGTTGCGGATCTGGACTGAGTCCAGCTTCATAATAAATTCAACAAGAAGAGGACTACAGCCTCATTGGCATTATAACGTAAAGTGCAGAGTCATCAGACCCATCTTCAATTAGTGCACTACTGTTTGAATCCGCAAGGGTGAATTTCACTTCTTCAGCATTCAGTGCATTGAGCACGTCAATTAGATAGGCAACATTGAACCCTATCTCTAAATCACCACCTTGATAATCTACATCTACAATCTCTACGGCTTCTTCTTGTTCTGGGTTATTAGCAGTAATTTTTACTTCACCAGATGATAAGTTTAAGCGCACACCTTTGAATTTTTCATTTGAAAGAATCGATGCACGAGAAAAAGCGTTTTTAAGACCAAGTTTACTAGCAATAATATTCTTATCACCATCTTTTGGTAAAACTCGGCGATAATCAGGGAAACGCCCATCAACCAATTTGCTGGTGAAAATAAAGTCATTGGAAAAAATACGGATATGGTTTGAACCCACCTGTACCTTTAATGATTTGTCACTGTCTTCAATAAGCCTAGTAATCTCCATAACCCCTTTACGAGGGATAATTACCTGGCGATTAGGCAACGTAGCATCAGTATAATTTAAGCGGCATAGAGCAAGCCTGTGGCCGTCTGTGGCAACAGTGCGAATAACATTGTCTTCGGTTTCCAAAGACATGCCATTAAGATAATAACGCACATCTTGTTGAGCCATTGAGAAATGAACACTGTCAATTAATCGCTTAAGGTTTGACTGAGAAATTTCAAATTCGAGTTCCCCCTGCCAATCCTCAAGATTCGGATAATCGTTAGCAGAGAGAGTAGATAAACTATATTTGCTTCGACCACATCGAAGAATAGCTTTATTGCCATCTACATGAAAACTAATCTCGCTACCTTCAGTCAAACCACGAATGATATCTAAAAGTTTCTTGGCCGGTACTGTGATTTCACCTTCTTCAAAATCGCCCGTCAAAGTAACATTTGAAATTAATTCAACTTCCAAATCGGTACCTGTTAGCCACAAAGCATTATCGCTTACTTTGATCAATACATTGGATAGAATAGGTAATGTGTGTCTGCGTTCTACAGCGCCAGAAACTAATTGAAGCGGTTGTAGAAAGTTTTCCCTGCTTATACTGAATTTCATCTAAATTCTCGTAACTTTTTTTATGAAGATAAGGTGCGAATTAAATTTTGATAGTCTTCTTTTATATCATGACTCTCTTCTCTAAGCTGCACAATTTTCCTACATGCATGCAACACAGTTGTGTGGTCCCTACCACCAAAAGCATCGCCTATTTCTGGCAAGCTGTGGTTGGTTAACTCTTTCGACAAAGCCATGGCCATCTGTCTTGGTCGAGCCACACTTCTACTTCTGCGCTTAGATAAAATATCCGCCATCTTAATTTTGTAATACTCAGCCACCGTTTTTTGAATATTGTCTATCGTGACGAGCTTTTCTTGCAACGCTAGCAAATCACGTAACGCTTCACGAACAAAATCAATAGTGATTGGTCGGCCAGTAAAATTAGCATTAGCGATGACTCGATTAAGCGCCCCTTCAAGCTCTCTCACATTAGAGCGAAGTCGTTTAGCAATAAAGAAAGCCACTTCATCTGGCAGCACAATCTTATTCTCTAACGCCTTACGCATTAAAATGGCAACACGTGTTTCCAATTCTGGGGGTTCAATAGCAATTGTAAGTCCCCAACCGAACCGAGATTTAAGCCTGTCCTCTACCCCATCAATTTCCTTAGGGTAACGGTCAGAAGTAAGGATGATTTGCTGATTACCCTCTAACAAAGCATTGAAGGTATGAAAAAACTCTTCTTGTGAACGCTCTTTATTAGCAAAGAATTGAATATCATCGATAAGTAATGCGTCAACCGAACGGTAATAACGTTTGAACTCTTCAATCGCGTTATTCTGCAACGCTTTAACCATATCTTGAACAAATCGCTCCGAATGCATATACACGACGGTTGCGTCTTTTTTATTATCGATAATCCCATTACCGACGGCGTGTAATAAATGTGTTTTACCTAAACCAGTACCACCATAAATAAATAATGGGTTATATGCCTTACCTGGATTATCAGAAACTTGCTTAGAAGCCGCTCTTGCTAACTGGTTTGATTTACCTTCCACGAAGTTATCAAACTTGTAATTAAAATTGATATTACTTTTATGAGACGCCGCAATTTTAACATTAGGTGGGCTGTTATCTGCTTGGACGTTTACGCTGCTTCGAGCCGCTTGATGTTTTTGTAAAGATTTGATGCTGTTTTCTACTGCTGAGGATTGATGAATGGCAGGAGTAGTATTCTGCGAATAACTCTGTTGAACACTAGCGGCAGATTTTACCTCTATTCTAAGTTGAGGTACCGCATCATTAGCACAAAACTCAGCGAATAATGCTTCAATTTGAGCTATGTATTTATCACGTACCCAATCTAAAACGAATCGATTAGGGGCAAAAAGAGTCACTGCAGCAGCTTCTTCATTTGCTATCAAAGGTCTTATCCACATACTAAATTGCTGAGTCGGCAAATCTTGCTGCAGCCTTTCAAGGCAACGATTCCATAAAGACATTAAAAAACTACTCCGAACCAACAAAATAAAGGGGAAAAAAAAGTGTAATAAGACAACAGAAGAAAATCGAAAAATAAAAACTGAGCTTGAGCGATTAATTATTCAGCATCATTTGCAAAATAGGCGCTAATTATCACTCTAAACTGTGCATAAGTAAAACAACCTTTTTAGCATCGCTAAAATATTCTATAAAAAAACTATATATAATTGTTTTTTATACATATTATTATTTAAACATCACATTACAAAAATTATAACAGTTAAATATAAAATCAAAAATCGGGCCAGAAAATAATAGTAAATCAAAATAATAATAATAAATGTGGATAAAGTAGCTACACATAGACTAGTTACCCAAAGACCATCAGAAACGCTAGATGATCATTAATTACACAATGATCTCGATAACTCATTGACAAACGTTGGCCGGATCTCTAGAATTCAGCGTCCTTTTTGAGCATGCAAGTGTTCATTTGTTTTTAACCTTATGTAGCGGAACTAGGTCATGAAAAGAACTTTTCAACCAAGTAACTTAAAGCGTAAGCGTTCACACGGTTTTCGTGCCCGTATGGCGACTAAAAATGGCCGCAAGGTTATTGCCAATCGTCGTGCTAAAGGCCGTGCTCGTTTAACAGCTTAATCATTTAAAGTGGGTGAAAATTCATTTTCTCGGGAGTTGAGACTTTTAACTCCCACCCACTTTGAATTTGTTTTCAAAAATGCCACTCCTGCCGTATCCCCAAACTTAACCTTACTTGCTCGTCACAATGATAGTCCTAATCCCAGACTAGGAATAACTGTCGCTAAAAAACGTGTCAAAAAAGCACACGATCGCAATCGTATTAAACGCATTGTGCGTGAAAGTTTTCGCAATCATCAGCAAAGCTTACCTAACATTGATATAGTAGTGGTTGGTAAAAGTGGGCTTGATAAGCTCTCGAATCAGGAACTATTCCTAGTTTTAAGTAAGTTATGGAAAAAGTTAGCCAAGCGCTGCGAAAAATCCCAATAGGTTTGATTAGACTATACCAGCTATGGCTTTCACCCATGCTGGGGCAAAATTGTCGATTTCATCCAACTTGTTCTTACTATGCAATTGAAGCAATAAAACAACACGGAATCATAATTGGTGGTTGGTTAAGTATCAAACGCATACTAAAATGCCATCCGCTGCATTCTGGTGGAATCGATCTGGTGCCCGAAAAGAAGAAGCAAAACAAACACTGAAATATTTGAATTTACCCGTTTAAAGATACGGACAAATTCACAATCGAATGAAGGTCGTCGCCTAGGCAAAACGGCTTAAATTAATAATGTAGTTAATATAGAGTATTTTATGGAATCCCAACGCAGCTTTTTATTAATTGGCCTTGCCATGGTCAGCTTTCTTTTATGGCAACAATGGCAAGTGGACTATGGTCCTCAACCTGCCCAGCCAGTAGAAAGTCAACAAACAGTGGGCAGCGATGCTCCAAACAGCAATGGCGATGTACCTATTGCTACGCCAACAAATAAAAGTGCGTTACCGACTCAAAGCGTTGTTGGTAAGGTCATATCTGTGACTACTGATACGTTGCAACTGAGCATTAATACCGTAGGTGGTGATGTTATTTCAGCAAACTTGCTTAAATACCCTCTTGAGCAAGGTTCACAGGGCACCTATAGCTTACTGCGCCCTAGCGGCCCGACGATTTTTGTGGCTCAAAGTGGATTGGTCGGTACCAATGGAATAGATAAAGGCTCACGTCCTACTTATTCTGTAGGCCAAGACAATTTCGTTATGGAAGGTGACTCGCTCACAGTACCTATAACGTATACAGCTAAATCCGGTTTACGCGTGACTAAAGAATTTATATTCAGTAAAAACAGTCACGAAGTGAAAGTAAATTATCATGTTGAGAACACCTCTTCAGATGTAAAAAGCGTGAAACAGTTCGGACAGTTAAAACAGAGCACCGTGGATCAAGGCGGAAGCATGTTTATGCCAACTTATCGTGGTGGTGCATTCTCTACTGAAGACGAGCGTTACGAGAAGTACTCCTTTGATGACATGCAAGACAAAAACTTAAATCAATCCACTCCTGCTGGTTGGGCAGCAATGATTGAGCACTACTTTGTTTCTGCCTGGGTACCACCACAAGATCAGATCAACTCTCTCTATAGTAAAATGACTCAAAACGGTAACGCGATTATCGGTTTTATTGGTCAACCTGTAGATATCGAATCAGGCCAAAGTGTTGATATTCAAAGCTCGCTTTACCTTGGCCCTAAAGACCAAGATACCTTAGAAAAAATCGCGCGCGGCTTAGATTTAACAGTTGATTACGGATTTCTGTGGTGGATATCTAAATATCTCTTCGCCTTCTTGCAGTTCATTCACAGCTTAATTGGTAATTGGGGTTTCTCGATAATCCTTATCACTATTGTCGTTAAAGGCGCTATGTATCCACTAACGAAAGCACAATATGAATCAATGGCAAAAATGCGTGCTCTGAAACCGAAAATGGACGCGTTGAAAGAACGTTATGGCGACGACAAGCAGAAGATGCAGCAAGCCATGATGGAAATGTACAAGAAAGATAAAGTGAACCCTATGGGTGGTTGCTTCCCTCTTCTTTTACAAATGCCTATCTTTTTAGCCTTATATTGGGTGTTGTTAGAAAGTGTTGAATTACGTCACGCTGACTTCATTTTCTGGATCACTGATTTGTCCGTTAAAGACCCTTACTTTGTCCTACCGATATTAACTGGCCTTAGTATGTATCTTCTACAGAAGCTGCAACCTATGACAATGACAGACCCAATGCAGCAGAAAATAATGCAATTTATGCCTGTCGCTATGAGTTTGTTCTTCTTCATATTCCCAGCAGGTCTAGTGCTATATTGGTTAATCAGTAACATCATTACCCTTATACAGGCAAAGATTATTTATGCATCAATGGAAAAGCGCGGCTTAAAAACTAAGTAAATCGCCACTTCCCATGTGCAAATAGCCCGCCTTACACAACTATGTAGGCGGGCTTTTTTATATTCACACCTAGCATTACAATATGTTCATTCAAACAATAGGAAATCAACATGCCCTCATTTGATATTGTGTCAGAAATTAAATTAGAAGAAGTGAGAAACGCCGTCGAAAACGCTAACCGCGAGCTTTCGACCCGCTTTGACTTTCGTGGCGTAGAAGCCAGTTTCGAGCTTAAAGAAAACATCGTTACTATGTCTTCTGATAGTGATTTTCAGTTAAAACAAATGCTAGATATCTTGCGCGGCACTTGTGTAAAACGCGGTGTAGATACCGCAGCCTTTGAAGAAAAAGACGTTCAGCACATAGGTAAGATATACAAACAGGCTATCGCGTTTAAAGAAGGTATTGAACAGCCAGTGGCCAAAAAGCTGATCAAGATGATCAAAGACGCTAAGATTAAAGTGCAAGCTTCGATTCAGGGCGATCAAGTGCGTGTCACGGGTAAAAAACGTGATGATTTGCAGCAAGTCATGGCGTTAGCGAAAAGCAGTGACCTAGAGCAACCCCTACAATTTACCAATTTTCGAGATTAGGCAACACTGTGACTGTTGAGCAAAATACTCCAGACCAAGACACTATCGTCGCCCAAGCAACCGCGAGCGGTCGCGGCGGCGTTGGAATAGTGCGTGTATCAGGCTCCTTAGCAGCAAAAGTAGCCGAGAAATTAATTGGACATGTACCGCCCGTTCGAAATGCCCAATACGTGCCGTTTAAGGCAAATACTGGCGAACCGCTTGACCAAGGTATAGCGTTATTCTTTAAAGCGCCCCACTCCTTTACTGGCGAAGATGTTTTAGAACTACAAGGCCATGGTGGCCAAGTTGTTTTAGATATGCTCATAAAAGCAACTCTACACGTTCCTAATGTGCGTTTAGCAAGGCCAGGTGAGTTTAGTGAACGCGCCTATTTAAACGACAAACTAGATTTAGCCCAGGCTGAAGCCATAGCGGATTTAATTGATGCCAGTTCAGAGCAAGCCGCTCGCGGGGCGCTACGCTCTTTACAGGGCGAGTTTTCAACACAAATTAACTCGCTTGTTGAGTTGCTAACGCATTTGCGCATATACGTGGAAGCAGCAATTGATTTTCCTGACGAAGAAATCGACTTTCTTAGTGACGGCAAAGTACAGAATGACCTCAAGGCAATAACGAAACAATTAAGCTCAGTAAAAAGCAAAGCACAACAAGGCAGTTTGCTGCGAGAAGGTATGCGCGTTGTTATTGCCGGTCGGCCCAATGCAGGCAAATCAAGTTTATTAAATGCTTTAGCCGGGCGTGACGCAGCAATTGTTACTGCAATAGCAGGCACCACACGTGACGTGTTAAAAGAACACATCCACATTGATGGTATGCCTCTGCATATTATCGACACTGCTGGCCTTAGGGACAGCTCAGATGAAGTAGAACGCATTGGCATTGAACGCGCTTGGCAGGAAATCGAACAGGCCGATCGTGTTTTGTTCATGTTAGACAGTACCGAAACCCATGAGAACGACCCACATAAAATCTGGCCAGAATTTATGCGCCGCTTACCAAAAAATATCGGGCTGACCGTTATTCGTAATAAAGCGGATCTCTCTGGTGAAAATGTTGGAAAGGTACAATACGATGATTATCCGGTTTTCCAACTCTCAGCGAGTCACAAACAAGGCATAGAGGTACTGGCAGAGCACCTTAAGGAATGCATGGGTTTTCATTCGTCAAATGAAGGTCAATTCATCGCAAGGCGACGTCATATTGATGCTATTGAGCGAGCAGAAGAGCATTTATTATTAGGTAAGCAGCAATTAGAAGACAACCTAGCGGGTGAGCTATTAGCTGAAGAACTGCGCCTAGCCCAATCATATTTGAGTGAAATAACTGGTGAATTTAGTTCTGATGACTTGCTAGGAAAGATATTCTCATCTTTCTGCATAGGTAAATAACTCTTAGCACGCTCTAATCTGTAGGTCGGTATTCGCTAACCACTATATAACAAGGCACGCTGACTAGTGTGTCTCGTTTCTATTGTTTGAAATTTCATGTTTAAAAAACACTCAGATTAATCATTAACTTAGTCTCGAAGTAATTGGTGGCAGACACAAGGTTATATTTACTTTACTTGATAATATTTTCCCGCCTATCGTTTTATACCTTGAGTTAATACGTAGTCGCGCCAATCTATGCAAGGTACAATGAATTCAATTAATAACGAGAAAGAATAATGGTAGATTTTGAAATAATTGTCGGCAGCATGCTCGGTGCCAGCGAATACGTTGCAGAAGCGTTACAAGAAACATTGAGCAAACACCAGCTAGCTTCGAATGTACATTTGACTCCTGACTTACCTGATATTTCTCATTCAGCTATTTGGATTATTTGTACCTCTACCCATGGAGCAGGCGATTTACCAGATAACATTCAGCGTTTCGCAAAGCAAATAGAAACCACAGATGTCAGCGATGTATCTTTTATCGTCATTGGATTGGGAGACAGCAGTTATGACACTTTTTGTTCTGGCGCAGCCAAAATGGAACAAGTACTAAAGAACAGTGGTGCAAGAATGGATGCTCCAGCACTCAATATTGATGTACTTCATCACCCTATTCCGGAAAATACCGCCGTCGAGTGGTTAGAAACTTGGATAAGTAGTAGAGGTTAACAATTGGACACCTGGTTGAACGAAGCAGAACAAAAAGCACTTAATCAAGCCGTGAGCAATGATGCCAGGGTATTATATTTGATGGGTTTGAGACCCACTGTTGATGGAACAACAGGTAATACGCCCGCATTAAATTACAAATCACTATTAAGCATGCTCAACGCAAAAGAAAGCAAATTCAACCTTGGCCGGCAAGTGAATAACCTAATCAAAGAATTGCTTCATGTTGAGTTAGTCAGCTTTGTGGAAGAGGTCGATTTGAATAAGAGTTTTAACGGAAAAATTCTTACCTTACCTTTACTAAGGATCAAACCTGATGATTACAGCCAGCTCCATTTACAGTGGCAAAAGATGAGTGCAAACTGGACCCCAAACACAACTTTATATCAAGATTTAGCTAAACTGGTAGGCATCATTGATAGTGAATTTTCTGATCACGAACTGGGGGATTTTGTAGCCTATTGGTTGGGACGCCCCCAAACTCAATTTACTCAGTTTCAGTGGACGCAGAAATTTGTATTTAACGTTAAACAAAAACGCTTAGCTAAAAACATCAAGGCTATCCACAAGGTAGGTAATCAAATCGTCACAGCCAAAGCAGGTGTTGTTGCGGATGAAAATGCCAAAAATCTTGTTGCCAAATACAGTAGCAAAGCAAAAACCACCTCTAACTCATGATCATTAGCGGAAAATTAACATGCTAAGTTTGAAAGACAGAATCGCTCAACTCGGTAAAACGCTTGGCAGGAAACATATTCCTGATACCTATACTGATTATAAGACGGTAAGGCTCGAACACGAAGCTCTTGCTAATCGCGACGTGCGCCAGCTACAAAAAGACGGCAAACGCGCCCGAATTCAAACGTTACATGGACGTTCTGATCTTAATCCTAAATGGACGTTCGACAATCTTATTCAAGACAGTGACGACGTAAAAGAAGCGATAAGTATTGCCCATTCGTTTATCGCAGCCCATGAGGATCCCGCTTGGCGCAAAAGTGGCTCGCATATGATGATATTTTATGGTGATTATGGCCGTGGAAAATCTCATACCGCTGGTGCTATTGCACACGAGTTGATCAATCAATACGAGATCACTGTTTTATACAGACAACTTTCAACACTGCTAGAAATGCGCTTCTTCTCATACGATTACAGCGCGACAGATAAAGTAGGTGAGAAATTTCGTGAAATAAACCAAGAACTACTCGACGTTGATTTATTAATATTGGACGAGGTGTGTGTCAATGAGTCTGCACTTAAGAAGAACGCCCAAAGCTGGTTAGGAAATTTGTTAAGACAGCGTCTGGCACATAATAAAAACTGCATACTAATCACCAACCATAACCTGGCTGAACTCGAACAAGCCTTAGGTAGCTACTGTTTTGAGTCAATAAAAGAATACGATACCTACAAGGTTCGCTTTGAAGGCCCAAGTCGCCGAAAAGAGATTATTCCTTCACAAGTAGAGACCCACAGAGCAACCGGTTATCAGCCTAATCAAGTAAAATAAGGAATTGTCATTTGCCGCTAGATATATTTATATAGCGGCATTTCCTTGGTGATAAGAGAAAACCATAAGAGTAATCTTTCGATTAGAGCTCTCAAGCTAGCACAATAATCACGCGCTATCCCCTTCCTCTTGTTCCATAAAATTGTACTAGTCAATGCGATATAAGTGACTATATCTCCTTTACAGACTATATCCGCTCATGAGTGCTCGCTCAGCGTTAATCATGATTAAATAGGCGCTATGATCCACACTCAACCATCACCGTACGTTAGGCGATACGTTATAAGTGCTCACCTAAAAAGTTAATAAACGCAGATAAATAGCCGAAAAGGAAAGCTCATGTTCATAAGCAAGGATCCTCATAAACAGGATCTTCGTCATTTGAATGTTACTTTAGGATCTTTTTAGACGCTCTTTTACTCTCTCTTTTAGAAATTTTCAGGAAAATTGCGTCCTAATATCCTGTTTATCTTTAGACAAAAAAAGCCCCAGCAGTCTTAATTAAGTGTTTATAGTGCTGTTTTCCAATTATTTAAAAAAAAATCATAATTTAATTTTCGCTTAGATCCAGCAGTTATACACAACTCGATCGAAGATCGTGATCTAAAGGGTATAGGTCATGTAGAATAGGGTTTATGGACTGATCCTATTGAAGAAGATCACATTTTATACACAGTTAGATCAAACCTTATCCTTTATTGTGCACAAGATCCTGAATAACTGCTGTATAATCACTACATATCCACTTGATAAATATAGGCTTGGATCCGCTTGTGGATAAGATCGCTACTTACCCCCAAGCTATACAAAATAGATCAATGAATGATCACAACAAAAAGTTCAATATAACTTACTGATAATATTGAATTAATAACGCTTACACACAGATCCATCGATCACTAATAATAATAACATTAAGTAAAGATCTAAATAGATCATATAAATATTAAGCAAGATCGGTTTGATCTTCTGAATGAATTTTAAGCATTTCACTTCTGCTAAATAACATATAGAATACGCGCCCCTTTTTTGGGATATACATGATTGAAGAGGTACTAAATGTTTTATCAACAACAATTTGACGTAATCGTAGTTGGTGGTGGTCACGCAGGCACTGAAGCGGCACTTGCTGCTGCGCGTATGGGATCAAAAACCCTATTATTGACACATAACGTTGAAACTCTAGGCCAGATGTCATGTAACCCAGCGATTGGTGGGATCGGTAAAGGTCACCTAGTAAAAGAAATTGATGCTTTAGGTGGCAGTATGGCTAAAGCTATCGACAAGGGTGGGATCCAATTCAGAACACTGAATTCAAGCAAAGGGCCTGCCGTAAGGGCGACTCGCGCACAAGCTGATCGATCCTTATATCGATCTGCTATTCGCGATATTGTTGAGCATCAAGATAATCTCACTCTTTTCCAACAATCTTGTGACGATCTTATCGTGGAAAACGATCAAGTCACTGGTGTAGTGACTCAGATGGGTCTGAAATTCCGTGCGAAATCCGTTGTAATCACCGTAGGCACGTTTTTAGGTGGTACCATTCATATCGGTATGGAAAATTACAAAGGAGGCCGTGCTGGCGATCCTCCTTCGATTGCATTAGCAGATCGCTTACGCGCTTTACCTTTTCGTGTGTCACGCTTAAAAACGGGTACTCCCGCACGCTTGGATGCCAGAACACTCGACTACAGTGTGATGCAAGAGCAATTGGGTGACAGCCCTACTCCAGTATTTTCATTTATGGGAAAAAGGGAAGACCATCCTAGACAAATCGCGTGTTACATCACCCATACAAACAGTAAAACCCACGATATCATTCGTGGTGGGCTAGACCGCTCCCCTATGTACACTGGGGTGATAGAAGGTATTGGACCACGCTATTGTCCTTCGATAGAAGACAAAATTAATCGCTTTGCAGACAAAGATTCTCATCAAATATTTGTAGAGCCTGAAGGCTTGAACAGTATCGAAGTATATCCAAACGGAATATCGACAAGTCTGCCATTTGATGTTCAGTTTGAGCTCGTTCGTTCAATTAAAGGTTTCGAAAATGCCCATATTATCCGTCCGGGGTATGCGATCGAATATGATTTCTTTGATCCGCGAGATCTAAAACAAAGCCTTGAGACCAAATTTATTAAAGGCTTGTTCTTCGCTGGTCAAATCAACGGTACCACAGGCTATGAAGAAGCAGGGGCGCAAGGTTTAATTGCCGGAGCGAATGCATCTTTACAGTGCCAAGGGAAGGATCCATTGATCCTGCGTCGCGATGAAGCATACATGGGCGTACTGATCGACGATCTCGCTACCATGGGCACCAAAGAACCCTATCGCATGTTCACTAGCCGCGCTGAATACCGTTTGTTGTTACGTGAAGATAACGCAGACATTAGATTAACGGCCAAGGGTCATGAGCTAGGTTTAGTTGACGAACAACGCTGGCAAGCATTCAATATTAAACTGGAAGCCATAGAGCTTGAACGCCAGCGTCTGCGAGATACTTGGGTACATCCTAAGCATGCAGCAGCAGAAGCACTGAATCCATTGTTAAAAAATGCATTAAGCAAAGAAAATACCTTAGAAGATTTAATCCGTCGTCCTGAAATGACGTATGAAACGTTAATGAAACTCACTGATTTTGGCCCAGGGATCGCCGATCCTAAAGCGGCTGAGCAAGTGGAAATACAGATCAAATATGCGGGCTATATTGAACGCCAACAAGATGAGATCGCAAAATCACGTAAAAACGAAAATACTTTGATCCCCATTGATTTCGATTACAGCCAGATTTCAGGTCTATCAAATGAAGTTGTGGCAAAGCTAAGCGACGCCAAGCCCGAAACATTAGGCTTAGCTTCACGTATATCAGGTATTACCCCTGCCGCTATTTCTTTGCTTCTGGTCTATTTGAAAAAGCACGGCTTGCTTAGAAAAACAGAGCGTAAAACTGCATAATGTCAGATAACACAGAGTACTTAACGGGTTTACTTACTACTCATATCAAGCGCACTGAGCTACAGGTAACAAAAGATCAGATCAGCCAGTTAGTTGGTTTTGTCCAAATGATCGATAAATGGAATAAAACCTACAACCTAACGTCAGTACGAGATGTTGAGTCTATGTTGTTAAAACACATCATGGACTCCATCGTTGTTGCTCCTCATTTATCCCAAAATCACTACATTGATGTGGGAACAGGTCCTGGTTTACCAGGGATACCACTTGCTATTATGTTACCGGAAACACATTTCACCTTGCTTGATAGCCTGGGGAAGCGCGTAAGATTTATGAAGCAAGTTGCTTACGAGTTGAAACTCGATAATATTCAGCCCGTTCAGTCTAGAGTAGAAGATTATGTCAGCCCTCATCAGCTCAATGGTGTTTTAAGCCGAGCGTTCGCGTCACTGAATGATATGTTGAACTGGTGTCAGCACTTGATTGGAAATGACGGAACTTTCATCGCGCTTAAAGGGCAATTACCTCAACAAGAAATAGATGATTTGCCTGCGGGCTTTGCCGTCACTGAGATTGTCCAGTTGCAGGTACCTGAATTGGATGGTGATAGGCATCTGATAAAGATTGTTAAGTCATAAATGAACATTTCTTTTTAACGTTAAAAGCATTATCTTCTGCAGATAATTTTTTTATCACGCTATTTGTCTGAATCTCACTCAATAGCGTCAAATAACCACTGGAATACTATTTTGGGAAAAGTCATTGCCATAGCCAATCAAAAAGGTGGCGTAGGTAAAACCACTACTGCGGTGAACGTGGCTGCTTCAATGGCGGCAACTAAGCGTAAAGTCTTGTTGATCGACTTAGATCCACAAGGTAATGCCACCATGGGTAGCGGTGTTGATAAATACGACGCCCCCAATACGTGTTATGAACTATTGATCGAAGAAAAACCGATCAAGGATGTGGTTATTTCAGATACTTCGGGTAAATATGACCTGATTGCCGCTAATACAGATGTAACCGCTGCCGAAATTAAATTGATGGAAGTGTTCGCCCGCGAAGTGCGGTTACGCAATGCACTCGCTCCTGTGCGCAATTACTATGACTTCATTTTTATTGATTGCCCTCCTTCGCTTAACCAACTCACCGTTAACGCTATGGCGGCTGCTGATTCAGTGTTAGTACCCATGCAGTGCGAATACTATGCGCTTGAAGGGCTAACCGCATTGATGGATACCATTAAAAAGCTTGCTTCAGTGGTAAATCCAGAATTAACAATTGAAGGGGTGTTGCGCACCATGTACGATCCGCGCAATCGCCTTGCTAACGATGTATCCGAGCAATTAAAGCGTCATTTTGGTGAACAGGTATATCGCACGGTTATTCCGCGCAATGTACGTTTAGCGGAAGCACCAAGTTTTGGTACACCTGCGATGTATTACGACCGCTCTTCAACAGGGTCAAAAGCATACTTAGCGCTTGCCGGTGAAATACTGCGTCGCAGTAAAAAAGAAAATATAGCTAACGTTAGTTAACTTAATATCAATACGGGTCGAATAGAGAAATACATGTCAGCAAAAAAACGAGGATTAGGAAGAGGACTAGATGCGTTGTTGGCGACAAGTCAGGCATCACGAAATGCGGAAGGTCAGCATACGCAACAAAATGACAGCGAATTACAGCAATTAGCCGTTGAGTTTCTTAAGCCTGGAAAATACCAACCCCGTAAAGACATGTCGCCAGATGCTTTGGAAGAATTAGCATCTTCTATTCGCTCACAGGGTATTATCCAACCTATTATCGTGCGTGCGGTAGGCATTAACGAATTTGAAATTATTGCAGGAGAGCGTCGTTGGCGTGCATCGCAGTTAGCTGGTTTAGACACAGTACCTTGCTTAGTCAAAGACGTACCCGACGAAGCTGCCGTTGCTATTGCGCTTATTGAAAACATTCAGCGTGAAGATCTAAACGCAATGGAAGAAGCTCAAGCATTAGAGCGTCTCATGAGTGAATTCGAATTAACCCATCAAGAAGTAGCCACCGCAGTCGGCAAATCTCGTACGACCGTGACGAACTTACTGCGCCTCAATAATTTGCATGAAGACGTTAAATTATTATTGGAGCACGGTGACATTGAAATGGGTCATGCTAGAGCGTTACTTGGCTTAGAAGGTGATTCCCAGCTAGAAGCTGCTCATATCGTGTCTGGTAAAGGCTTGACCGTTAGAGACACTGAAAACTTAGTTCGCAAATTCCTAGAGCCTGCCAGCCCTAAAGAAGAGAAGAAACTTGATCCCGACGTGCTACGTTTACAAGACCAATTGTCGCAAAACTTAGGTGCTCCAGTACAAATTGCGCACAATGCTAAAGGGAAAGGCAAAGTCGTGATTAATTTCTCTAGTTTAGACGAATTAGACGGAATTTTGTTGCACATAAAGTAATGTTACAAATAGGCAGTCGAAATACCCTTTTCAGTTGTAAATTCGTCGCAGATAAGTATACTTTCGGCGCTTTTGAAGGTATCAGCAAGTAGAGGAATAAGTTGATAGCGAGTTTAACCGCACCAGGTCGAGCGTTGGCAAAAAATATTTTTTACTGCCAAATGACTATTATCATCGCCTTAAGTGCATTTTTTGCCGTAATTTACGGACAAAACTCGGCAATATCATCCTTGTTTGGTGGAGTTATTTGTTTGCTCCCAAACGTCATTTTCGCTTACTTTGCCTTTAGATATGCCGGTGCTAGTAAGAACAAACTGGTTGTACAGCAATTTAATAAAGGCTCAAAACTCAAATTTTTCGCCACCATAGTGTTATTCATCGTGGCATATCAATGGAAAGACCTTCAGCCTCTACCATTGATGTTGAGTTACGTAGTGACTTTAGTAAGCCAATGGCCAGTAATATTATTTTTAGGTCGCGTTAAACAATAACGAGACCAACACAGATTTTTTAACTTTACATACTTGGGTGGCAAAATGGCAGGATCTGCTGGCGAACAAACCATTAGTGGTTATATTCAGCACCATTTGACCAATGCATCGGTCGGCGAAGGTTTCTGGACCTTCCACGTCGATACATTAGCGTGGTCTGTGGTACTCGGATTAGTATTTATATTGAGCTTTCGCGCGGTTGCGAAAAAAGCGAGTGCAGGCGTGCCAGGCAAATGGCAAGCCTGTGTTGAACTGATTGTTGAGTTTGTTGACGACACAGTAAAAAGTACCTATCACGGTAAAAGTGCCCTAATCGCACCATTAGCGTTAACCATATTCGTATGGGTATTGCTAATGAACTTGATGGACTTAATTCCAGTTGATTTTCTTCCTACGGCCGCGGCATTAATTGCTGGTGAGTCGATGGATGTTATTGCTGCTGGCCAGTCTCATACTTACATGAAAGTGGTACCGACCACTGATGTAAACATGACTTTCGCATTGTCGTTAGGCGTGTTTGCACTCATGATTTTTTACTCTGTAAAAATCAAAGGTTTCGGCGGCTTCATGAAAGAGCTTTATGCTCATCCGTTTAATACGCCTTGGTTATACTGGTTCAACTTTATTCTTGAGTTGGTGTCTTTGGTTGCCAAGCCGTTGTCATTATCACTTCGTTTGTTCGGTAACTTATATGCCGGCGAGCTTATCTTTATTCTTATTGCAGGAACTATAGGCGTGTGGCAGTTGCCAATTCACTTCTTATGGGCTGCATTTCACTTGTTAGTTATTCCATTACAGGCGTTTATTTTCATGATGTTGACCATCGTGTATTTAAGCCTAGCGAGTGAAGAACACTAGTTTTACAACGTTTTATTTTTTTAACATTAACTTAAACACAAAGGTGAAAATCTATGGAAATCTTAGGAAATCTTTATATCGCGGTTGGTATTTTGATAGGACTATGCGCATTGGGCCCAGCGATCGGTTTCGGTCTTCTAGGTGGTAAATTTCTTGAGTCTGCTGCTCGTCAACCTGAGCTAGCGCCTCAACTACAAGTTAAAATGTTCATTGTTGCCGGTCTTATCGATGCAATCGCAATGATCGGTGTTGCTATCGCTCTTTTCTTATTGTTCGTTGAAAGCGCGAAGTTTGCTGTTTAAGCACCTAACTAGACAATAACGAATATAGGAGGAGCGGTTTTGAATATCAATGCCACTCTATTTGGCGAACTTCTAGCATTTATATTCTTCGTGTGGTTCTGCATGAAGTTTGTATGGCCCCCAATTATGGGCGCGATTGAAGAACGCCAAAAGAAAATTGCTGATGGTCTTGCTGCGTCTGAACGCGGTGAAAAAGATCTAGAACTAGCTCAAGCGAAAGCGACAGAGCAGTTGAAAGAGGCGAAAACTCAAGCAGCTGGAATTATCGAGCAGGCTAAGAAGCGTGGTTCTCAAATAGTTGATGAAGAAACGCAACGTGCCCACCAAGAGCGTGAGAATATCATTGCTCAAGGTCATGCTGAAATCGAAGCTGAGCGTAACCGTGCAAAAGAAGATTTGCGTAAGCAAGTCGCAGCGTTAGCTGTAGCCGGTGCTGAGAGAATTCTTGAGCGTCAAATTGATGCTGCAGCGCAAAGTGACATAGTTGAAAAACTTGTCGCCGAGCTATAAGGGGAATTTGAGCTATGTCTGAATTGACAACGATTGCTCGCCCTTACGCAAAAGCTGCGTTCGATTATGCGGTTGAGCAGAAAATCATTGCAGGCTGGCAGGAAATGCTAGTTTTTGCTGCGCAAGTTGCACAAAATCCAGACATTAAAAACTTGATGTCTGGAGCGGTTGCTCCTGAGTCGCTAGCAGAGATTTTTAATAAAATCTGTGGTGAACAACTTGACCAACATGGTCAAAACTTGGTGAAAGTTTTGGCTGAAAATAAACGCCTTCAAGCGTTACCTGATATCGCTGAATTGTTTAGTGAATTCAAAGCTGAATTCGACAAAGAGATCGAGGTTGATGTTACATCAGCCACAGAACTCAATGCTAAACAACAAGCAGACATCAGTGCGGCTCTTGAAAAGCGTCTTGCACGAAAAGTTAAGCTGAATTGTAGCGTCGACCCTACCCTGATTGCCGGAGTTAAAATAAAAGCCGGTGATACAGTGATTGATGGATCGGTTAAAAGTAAATTAAACCGTCTCACAGACGCGTTACAAGCATAACGGGGAAAAGAGCATGCAACTGAATTCCACTGAAATTGCAGAACTGATCAAACAGCGAATTGAACAGTTTGAAGTAGTAAGTGAAGCTCGTAACGAAGGAACTATCGTTGGTGTAACCGACGGTATTATCCGTATTCATGGCCTTGCAGATGTAATGCAAGGTGAGATGATTGAGCTTCCTGGTAATCGCTACGCTATCGCATTGAACCTAGAGCGCGACTCTGTAGGTGCGGTTGTTATGGGTCCTTACGCTGACCTTCAAGAAGGCGCAAAGGTAACTTCATCAGGCCGTATCCTTGAAGTACCAGTTGGTCGTGGTTTACTAGGTCGTGTTGTTAACACACTTGGTGCTCCGATCGATGGTAAAGGCGCAATCGAAGCTGATGGTTTTGAACCTGTAGAAAAAATTGCCCCTGGCGTTATTGAACGTCAATCGGTAGATCAACCAATCCAAACTGGTTATAAATCAGTTGATGCCATGATCCCAGTTGGTCGTGGACAACGTGAATTGGTTATCGGTGACCGTCAAACAGGTAAAACTGCTTTGGCCATCGATGCAATCATCAACCAGAAAGATTCTGGCGTTAAATGTGTTTACGTAGCGGTTGGCCAAAAGGCATCAACTATCGCTAACGTAGTACGTAAGCTTGAAGAGCACGGCGCAATGGCTCATACCATTGTTGTTGCAGCATCAGCTTCTGAATCAGCAGCATTGCAATACCTTGCTCCTTATTCTGGTTGTACTATGGGTGAATACTTCCGTGACCGCGGTGAAGATGCGTTGATCGTATACGATGACCTGTCTAAGCAAGCTGTTGCTTATCGTCAAATTTCACTATTACTACGTCGTCCGCCGGGTCGTGAAGCATATCCTGGTGACGTTTTCTATTTGCACTCGCGTCTTCTAGAGCGTGCGGCACGTGTTAACGAAAACTACGTAGAGAATTTCACCAAGGGTGAAGTAAAAGGTAAAACAGGCTCTTTGACTGCATTACCGATTATCGAAACCCAAGCAGGTGATGTATCAGCATTCGTACCTACTAACGTAATCTCAATTACCGATGGTCAGATCTTTTTAGAAACTGACTTGTTTAACTCAGGTATTCGTCCTGCTGTTAACGCAGGTATTTCAGTATCACGTGTTGGTGGCGCAGCCCAGACTAAAATCGTTAAGAAGTTAGGTGGTGGTATCCGTCTAGCGCTTGCTCAGTATCGTGAATTGGCTGCTTTCTCTCAATTCGCATCTGACCTTGACGAAGCGACTCGTGCTCAATTAGAGCATGGTGAGCGTGTTATGGAATTAATGAAACAGAACCAATATGCACCGCTTTCAGTGGCTGACATGTCTGTTTCATTGTTCGCTGTTGAAAAAGGTTACTTGAAAGACGTTGAGCTAGACAAGATCTTAGATTTTGAAGCTGCGTTGCACTCGTACATGAACAGCGAATACGCAGAGCTGATAAAAACTATCAATGATACAGGTAATTTCAACGGTGAAATTGAAGCCACGTTAGCTGAAGCTTTAGAGAAATTTAAAGCGACACAAACTTGGTAATCAATGGCACTGCCTTTACTGGCAGTGCATTCGTTGAATAATCGGAGATAGATTTATGGCTAGCGGTAAAGAGATAAAAGGTAAGATCGGGAGTATTAAAAATACTCAGAAAATCACCAGTGCTATGGAGATGGTTGCTGCGTCTAAAATGAAAAAGGCGCAAGACCGTATGACTGCAAGTCGTCCATACGCTGAGAATATTCGAAACGTGATCGGTCACCTGGCTAACGCTAACCTTGAATATCGCCATCCTTATTTAGAAGACCGTGAAGTTAAACGTGTCGGCTATATCGTTATCTCGACTGACCGTGGTTTGTGTGGTGGCTTGAACACCAATGAATTCAAAAAGGTCACGAAAGATGCGAAGAAATGGCAAGAACAAGGTGTAGAAGTTGATTTTGCAGCTCTAGGTTCTAAATCATGTGCGTTCTTTAATCGTTTCGGCGGCAATATGTTGGCTGCTGAATCTGGACTTGGTGATGCACCAAGTGTGAAAGACGTGATTGGTTTAGTGCGTATTATGCTTAACGCCTTCAACGAAGGTAAAATCGACCGCCTGTATTTGGTGTTTAATAAGTTTGTTAACACCATGGCTCAAGAGCCACTGATCGATCAATTGTTACCTTTGCCTAAATCTGAAGATAAAGCATTAAAGCACCGCTGGGATTACATTTACGAACCGGATCCAAAACCTATTTTGGACACGTTATTGGTTCGTTATATTGAATCTCAAGTATATCAAGGCGTAGTCGAAAACGCAGCGTCCGAGCAAGCTGCTCGTATGGTCGCGATGAAAGCGGCCACAGATAATGCTGGTGACTTAATTGATGACTTACAACTGATATACAACAAAGCACGTCAAGCAGCGATCACACAGGAAATCAGTGAGATTGTAAGCGGCGCGGCAGCGGTGTAGGCAAAGGTTTTAGAATTTAAGAGGAATTAACATGAGTCAAGGTAAGGTCGTCCAAATCATTGGCGCCGTTGTGGATATTGAATTTCCACAAGATTCGGTTCCAAAAATATATGACGCATTGCGTATCACTGAAGGTGATTTGCAAGGTTTGACCCTAGAAGTGCAGCAGCAACTAGGTGGTGGCGTAGTACGTACAATCGCCATGGGTTCTACTGACGGCTTACGCCGTGGCCTAGCGGTTGAAAATAGTGGTGAAGGCATTCAGGTTCCAGTGGGTAAGGCTACTCTTGGTCGTATCATGGATGTACTGGGTAACCCTATTGACGAAGCTGGCCCTATTGGTGAAGAAGAGCGTATGTCTATTCACCGTGCTGCACCTACATATGAAGAACAGTCAAGTTCAGTTGAGCTACTCGAAACAGGCATCAAAGTTATCGACTTGGTATGCCCGTTTGCCAAAGGTGGTAAAGTTGGATTGTTCGGTGGTGCCGGCGTAGGTAAAACTGTAAACATGATGGAGCTTATCCGTAACATCGCTATCGAGCACAGTGGTTACTCTGTATTCGCAGGTGTTGGTGAGCGTACTCGTGAAGGTAACGATTTCTATCATGAAATGAACGAATCTAACGTACTTGATAAAGTATCGTTGGTTTACGGTCAAATGAACGAGCCTCCTGGAAACCGTTTACGCGTGGCGTTGACTGGTTTAACCATGGCTGAAAAATTCCGTGACGAAGGTCGTGACGTACTTTTCTTCGTAGATAACATCTACCGTTATACGCTTGCTGGTACTGAAGTATCTGCATTGCTAGGTCGTATGCCATCTGCGGTAGGTTATCAGCCTACATTGGCTGAAGAGATGGGTGTGCTTCAAGAGCGTATCGCATCAACTAAGACGGGTTCAATCACTTCAATTCAAGCGGTATACGTACCGGCGGATGATTTGACCGATCCATCACCTGCAACTACCTTCGCTCACTTAGATGCGACAGTTGTATTGTCACGTGATATCGCCTCTCTTGGTATCTACCCAGCTGTTGATCCACTTGATTCAACTTCACGCCAGCTTGACCCACTTGTTATTGGTCAAGAGCATTATGATACTGCACGTGGTGTTCAATCGGTTCTTCAACGTTATAAAGAGCTTAAAGACATCATCGCTATTTTGGGCATGGACGAATTATCTGAAGAAGATAAATTGTCTGTATCACGTGCTCGTAAAATTCAGCGCTTCTTGTCTCAGCCTTTCTTCGTTGCTGAAGTATTCACCGGTTCACCTGGTAAATATGTATCATTGAAAGATACGATCAGCGGCTTTAAAGGCATTCTTGAAGGCGAATTTGACGACCTTCCTGAACAAGCTTTCTACATGGTTGGTTCAATCGAAGAAGCATCTGAGAAAGCCAAAAAAATGTAAGCGTATCTGCGGATACGTTTAACTTTTTTTGTTAGGAGGGTATATGGCAATGACAATTCAACTGGATGTGGTAAGCGCAGAAGACAGTATTTTTTCTGGATTAGTGCAGAGCATTCAAGTCACCGGTAGTGAAGGTGAGCTTGGTGTTCAGTATGGTCATGCTCCTTTGTTGACTACCATCAAAGCTGGAATGGTTAATGTGGTTAAGCAGCACGGCGAAGAAGAATTGATTTATGTTGCTGGTGGTGTACTCGAAGTACAACCCGGTCATATATCAGTACTTGCAGATACCGCACTTCGAGCTGGTGACTTGGATGAGCAAGCCGTTCTTGAGGCAAAAAAACGTCTTGAAGAAAATATTGCAAATCCTAGTGCTGATTTCGAGTATGCAGAGGCTGCTGCAGAGCTTGCCGAAACCATCGCGCAGTTAAGATTGATTCAAAAGCTACGCAAATAATTGAGCAAGTTATTGAGATAGAAATGTTTCATGTGAAACCCGGCTATAGGCCGGGTTTTTTATGTTCGGTAGTTTCGCTATTACACTATATTCTTAATATGGCTTTCTAGCGCTCTGCTAATGTTTTCCAACACACTTCTGACCTGTTGCAATACAGTTTCATGTCTAGCAGAGTTGTAATCCCTACACGCGATTGAGGAGCATATTTCATCCAACAAGGAGGCTTCCTTCTCAAAAGCATAACGATTGAACAGCTCTTGCGCATTTTTAATCAATTGGGTGGTCTTGATGTCATCCCCTGCGCGTAATGCTTGTGCAATATCGCCAAGTTGGTTTTCACATTGACTTATGGCATCAGGTAACTGGGCTAGATAAAGTGGAAATGAATGGTTGAAATTGACTACTGCTAACGCTACGTCCACGCCCGGCATATTAATACAAGCATAAGCATACCTTAATGCTTGCGGTAGGGTTGTCTGTAAAGCGACTTCATCATTGTTTTTAACGGATTTCTCAATTCGGCTAAATACATCACCAATATTAGCTAAGCCGAACGAACCCGCTGCACCCTTAATTTTGTGTATCGAAGCAGTTATTTCAGCTAAATCCCGCTTGTGCCAGGCTTGCTCTATGGAACCCAGTTCTCCCCGTAAATCGGTAATATAACCTTGCACAAGTGGCAGCATTTTATCGTCGTCAATATTTGCTTGCTCTGCTTTTGCTAAATTTAAATAGCGACTGACTTTGCTGAAAAAAACTTCTCTATCTATAGGTTTGGCTAAGTGATCAGCAAATCCTATTCTCAGATAGTGGTCTACTTCGTGTTTCATGGTATTGGCGGTTAACGCTATTGCAGGTGTTTTATTGCCAGAACCGCGGACCGCTTTAAGTGTCTCGATGCCGTCTAATTCAGGCATATGAATATCCAGCAACAATAAATCAAATTGGCCGGTGTGCATCGCCTGGAGCGCTTGATGGCCATCAGCCACTTCCACTACGTTAATGTTCATACGCTTAAGTAACAAGGCAACGAGCTCTCGATTATTAGGATGATCATCCGCAAGAAGTACGTTGCATGCTGCAAATTTAGGCACGTCCGTTTCATGGGTAATTTGATGAATATTCGACATATCAATTTCACCAACAGTGCTTAGCCAATGTACATTTTTGGGTGTGACCAACTTAATACTGACGGCGAAGGTGCTGCCTTTTCTGAGTTGGCTAAGTGCGGATATATCACCGCCTAATCCTTGAGCTAATCGTTTGGCAATACTTAACCCTAACCCAGTCCCGCCAACCTGACGGTTGATCACACTGTCTGCTTGGGTAAAAGGATGAAATAACTTGTGCATATCGCTTTGGCTTATCCCTTCACCAGTGTCGATTACCTTAATTATTAAGGTGGTATTAGCGATACTTACATTTAACGTGATATGACCGCTTTGGGTGAATTTAAGGGCGTTATTGGTCAGATTAAACAATATTTGCTTAAGCCTAATGGCATCAGTGATGATTTTATCTGGCAATGGGAAGTCATAGTTAACATGAAAGCCAATGCCCTTGTCTCGCGCACGTTTACCTGCGACCGATTCAATCTCTCCTAATAAGGTAAATAAGTGGCAAGGTTGCGCGTCAAATTCTAGTTTATTCGCGTCGATCTTACTTAAATCTAATATGTCGTTGATGATGCGAAGTAAATGCGCACCATTTTGGTAGATAATATTTGTAACGCGCTCTTGTTCGGCTTTGTCTATATCGCCTAATAAGATCCCGTCAGCGTAACCTATGATCGATGTGAGAGGGGTACGTATCTCATGACTCATATTGGCTAGAAAATGATCTTTGGCTGAATTGGCTTCGACCAGCTCTTGATTCGTTTTAGCTAGCTTTGTATTTGCCTCACTGAGTGCCTGCGTTCTTATCTTTACCTTGTATTCCAACTGTCGCTTAAGCGCGGCGTTTCTTGAGTTCACTAAACGCATTTTCTCCGCTAATGCAAAGGCCAATATTAGGGTGTCTGCTGCGATACCCATCAAACCTAACAGATAAATATCGAGGTTGATATCAGACAGTATTCTCAGATTAAGTAGATTTCCGATGAGATTAGGGATGATGACGCACAGTATCGCGATAGTGAAATAGCGTGCTGGCCGATAGCCCTTGCTCCAAGATATTATGCCAATGGTTAAGCCTGTCAACAAAACCGCTGAGGTCATAATGGACACAATAATAAGACCTAGCGCTTGACTGTAAATCTCCAAGGGTAAAAACAATAAACATAAACAACCAAGTGCAAGTAATAAGTACATGGCAGGTTTAGATGACACATTTAACCGAAAAAACTCTATTTGAAAAAAAGCTGAAAACGCTGAACCCAAAAGAAAGCCTGACATTAACCAATCTTTAGCGCTGAACATATGCAAATATTCGAAAATACCAAAAACTGCAGCCCATCCACTGGTGTAAAAAAGCGTAGAAAGAGCGTAATACAAGTACTGATTGTCACGCATTACTAAATAGATAAATAAATTGTATATGCCTAATGCTAAACACACGCCAATGCATAAAAACAATATAATGTTATCTACTGCGACGACTTCCTGCATTTTCTGATCAGCCTGCAGTGCAATCTTGATAGGGGCGAAAAAGAAATCGCTGTTAAACACCATCAACACGGTAACGCTTTCGCCAAAGGGGATCTCTATCTTACTTCCATAATGAAGAGGGTAAATATTAGTGTGATCGAGCCCACTAAATGAAGAAACAGCAGGACTGTAGTCTTGATAAACCGCAACTTGAATTGACTCTACAACAGAGCCATATGGATGAATAAACCAATCTCTGATTTGCGTGTCATTGTGAATCTCGAACGCGGTGACATACCTGTCTTTAAACATGTCACTCATGTTGTGCTTGTTAAACATCTTCAGCCAATCGGCTAGGGGGGCTTTATATTTTGGTAGCTGAGAATTGCCAATGCTAACATATTGTAAACTATGGCTAATATCTTGTTGTTGAATTTTAGATGCAGAGAATTGCGTTATTGAGCTATTTTGTGCCTCAACCTCGAAACTAAAAAATGACAAAAACAAAATGACAAAAAATACAGACTTCACACTAGCACCACCTAACTAAAGCGGCTCTGAAAGCTGAGCTTTGATCCGCAAACTGTAATCGCAACATCCAGCGATAAAAATCGAAATATGTCGCTGATCTACGACTGCATGAAAGTATGCACGACAATCCTTTATACGGTTAGCGTTTTTACCATTTTGCTCATAATTCCTGATGATATGAACAAAAAATAGGCACTTCTTACATCAATTCAGATCGCCCGATTAGGTTATGTGCTTCGAGGTATGACGGGCAAAAACGCGATTTTGCATTTCACCGAATGTAGTTACTAACTCACTTGTGTCTATCTCTTGGGTTAACGTAAGCGCATGAGCTAGGGCTTCCAACGTAGATAAGCCACCTGCAATGGATGTTTTACGAATGTCATATTGACTCGTGGGGGGAGTAGCAAAATGCCATGACGAATATTGCTTTAACCACGGATTTAGCTGCCATACTTTGTATGCCTTACGCCATGTGGCATCAATCAGGATCAGCGTGTCAATTGATGTACGTTGCTTTCTACACAGCGATTCCAAGGCAACGCTGTCTTCATTAGGGTACACAACGGCTACCTTCCCGCCACGCGTTTTAATACTTCGTTGAAGCCCTGTAAAGTCTTCGGCAGACTCTCCTAGCCAGATCTCACTTTCGGGGATACAAAGCTTGATTAACTTTGCACTATTTTTAGCATGCCTTGCCTCACTGGGATGTTGCAGAATGACAATTCGCTGTGAACTGACAAGCTCGCATAATAAATCGCAGATACATACGGATTGAGGGTAATCGCAACGTCGGCAAACAGCTCTTTTCACTCTTAAAATCCTATATAACGCAGTGCTTTTACTCTGCGTTCTCACAACCTGAAAAGGAACAAGCATTACGACATAGCGACGCCTTAATCAAAAGCCGTTGAAGGCATTCTGAGAGGCGCTTAATAATGCAGATTGGTATAATGTCTAATCCACGTTCGCTTTTAGGTAAACAATGCCATGTCACACAATCCCCATTATAAACAAATTTGGCAAACAGTTTGTGCTATCCCAGCCGGCAAAGTCGCTAGTTATGGACAGATTGCTGATCTTGCCGGTTTGCCAGGCCGTGCACGCCTAGTGGGTAAATCTTTGGGTTACATTCCCTCTGATATGAACGTGCCTTGGTATCGAGTGTTACGTTCATCGGGCCAACTGGCTTTTCCTAAAGGGTCAGAGCAAGCCATGAAACAGACCGGGTTGTTACAAGACGAGAATGTGGCGGTGTTAAGTCACAGAGTCAAATTAGCCAGTTTTCAGTGGCAGCCCACTTTAGAAGAGATGCTTTGGAAGCTCCAGCAATAGGGTAAATAAATGCTAGTTTGCACTTACTAACAAAATTTAATAAACGTATTTGCAGTAAGACGGCCTGTTATCTGGTCAACATTAATGTCTTTATCCATGATAAGTGCACTGTGTAATGTGTTTCCGGGGTAAAGCAGCAGCCTATTCTGCTTATAAGGTATCTCATGAATACAGGTATAAGCTTGATGGGCTGTGGTGCAGTATTGTCGCGTGTCGGACGAGGCCAAAATTCGGGTCACTTCTGTTCCATAGGCTTGTTCATTACTCTTAGTGACTCGTTCAATACCACTGCGAGTATGGCGGTAGAAGCCGGTTCCACCATGCTCGGTTGTATTTAAATAGTGTACAACAGCCAAGGAGTTTGGATCGTTAGTATCGAAATGAGGTAGTGTTTGTTGGGGCAACAATTGGTTAGGTTGTTTCGTGACTTATGAAAAGTAGTTATCTACCGGAGCGGACGCTAATTCACGGGCGATGTTAAAAATGTTATACAGCCCCTTCATCAAAGGCTTTAAGCTAGCGAGTACATATTCCTTCGGTAACTTACTGCGAACACCTGGATAGTAAGTGGCTTCATCAGGGGCAAAATGTGCAGTGTGCTGAGCGAGACTCAGCACACTAGTGAGAGAGTCAAAGTAATTATCTATGATCAACACAGGCGTTCTTTGATGCCCTATCTTGATCACTTGGATCTGATGATTTGGGTTTATCCGCAGTTGTTCTGTGGTCAATGTTACAGCCGACTCTCCCATATTCATTGCCCTCTTTTACTGACAGTAATGGCGAATAAAATCTAGATGATTAGGTAATTGATTAACGCGTCGCTCAGTTTGCTGTTTTACGCTGGCTAAGAATTTAGCCAGTTCTTGTTCTGGCATTAAATCCACTATGGGGTGATATGCTTTTGGCGTTATACCCTGCCCTAGCATCACTTGTAACCAAGATGCTTCTCCGAATAGTTCACCATTGCCTTGATACACGTGGCCGCTTTGGGCAAATTGATCCATTCGCGCCTGTAGCGAATCAGGTATTGGCATATCTTTACAATAGCGCCAAAATGCTGAGTCTTTACGTGCGGTCGCGTGGTAATGCAAAATAATGAAATCACGAATATTATCGATTTCTTCACGCATGGATGCATTAAATCGATCCCTGAGCGCTGCTTCCATTTTCTTGGTGGGTAATGACTGCATCAAACGTATAATACTTTGTTGTATAAGATGTATGCTGGTGGACTCGAGTGGCTCAATAAAGCCACCAGCCAGACCAATCGCAACACAATTTTTATTCCACAGTTTACGCCTTACACCCGTCTTAAATTTCAGTACTCTTGGGGGATTTAACGTTTTACCCTGAATATTCGCTAACAGTTGTGTTTTGGCCTCATCGTCGCTGATATATTTGCTACAAAACACCATGCCATTTCCCATACGAGTTTGCAGTGGTATTTGCCACTGCCACCCTGCATGATGGGCAATTGAGCGCGTGTATGGAACCGTTTCGTCGTTCAATTCAGTTTGAACAGTGACGGCACTATCGCAAGGTAACCAATGGCTCCAATCTTCGTAACCAGTGTTCAATGCTTGTTCTATCAGTAACCCCCTAAATCCGGTGCAGTCGATAAATAGGTCACCCTGAATTTGACGCCCATTATCTAGGGTGAGTGACTGAATAAAGCCGTTGTCGTGATCAAGATTGACTTTGTCGATTTTGCCTTCAATTCGCTGTACCCCGCATTGCTGAGCAATATTGCGTAAAAATTTAGCATATAGGCCAGCATCAAGATGAAAAGCATGATTACGTTCTTGTTTTGGTGCTATTGCGAATTTCCCCATTCTGCAAGCAAGATGCTCAGGGCAGTAATCACCTATCTCAGAAGCAATATCTAGCTGTCTTCCTCGCAACCAAAAATGTTGAAAACCAGCCGCCCAGCATCCATGGTTGAATCGACCAAAAGAATGAATATAAGATTGCGGCTTTTGGTACCAATCATCGAATTTTATACCCAACTTAAATGTCGCATTGGTGGCAGCCATAAACTCTGATTCTTTAATTTTCAGCAGGTCGTGAAACAAATGCAAAGTTGGTATGGTTGCCTCACCGACGCCCACTGTGGGAATAGCGTCTGACTCAACCAGGGTTACGTCTATATTTTTACCAAATAGCTTTCCAAGAGCTGCCGCTGACATCCAGCCGGCTGTGCCGCCACCAGCAATAACAATTTTTTTTATCGCGTCCTGTTGCATAATTTTTCACTCGATTTGTTAACGTTATTATCTTCTGAGTTTATTTTGTAGATCAGCGCGCAGTTTTCTAATGTTTGTCTCATCCATTGGGCTCGCCAGTATGCTTTTAGATGTTTCTGGGATATGCGAAAAATCCTCTGGATGGTGCTTAAATACATAATGGTCAAACTGGTTTTTCCATGCATTTCGCTGCTGCTCAGGTAAGTCACGAATACTCATCATGGCTAATAACAAGGCATTCATAGGTCTACCCATTTGTGCTGGCGTGTCGCGCCACCAATGAGTAATAAGCACATTAAACTCGCTTAACCCTTGCACATGGTGCCACCACATACTGGGGAGGATAAGTGCGTCTCCTGTTTCTAATTCAGCCATTTGAGCCGCTCCTAACGCCAGTGCGAATTTCGGATACTTCACCAAGTCGGGCTGATTAAAATCCACAGTGCTAATTGCTTGACCACCTGGGGCCTTATCCAACGGACCAACGTATAGATTTTCTAATTGCTCAGGTGGAAACAAGGTAAAGCGACGTTTACCAACCGCGCAGCACGCTAGGTTTTGGGCAAAATCATAATGCGCGGCTATATGACTCGCATTACCCAACCAAATATTCACTAATGGGGCGTTAAGCTCGGGTAAGGTTTCTATTTGCTCGAGTAAACCAGGCAAACTTTGCTCAAGGCTGGTGGCGCTAACATACACGCACTGCCCTGTTTTATTGTGAGCGTTGTGCAGAATATCTGTCAGTATTTGCGGCATGCGCTGTTGGCTTGACTCAAAGTTAAACCCTGTCATTGCAGTGTTATAGAACACTCGACCTTGGGCGGAGCTCGGCAAATAATGAGTATGAAAAGAGGCACCTTTATCGAACTGTAAAAGGTGTTGTGCCGCTGCTTCATCAGAACGTTTAGCGGCATTTACCAATGGCCAGTGGTTGCAATAACCTTTCAGTACAATGGGTTGTTGGCTGTTGAGCAAAGCTTCAGGGATATTCTTAGGTGTGATCCCCTCAAGATGTTTAACCGTTTGAGTGATCTGCTTCGCGTTTGATAAAGGCACGTCAGTGTTCTCCGATTATTCCTCTTGTGCGACCCGCTTGTTTTTCAAGGCCACTAAATCATTGAAATGCACTTGCGAGGCTAAAATCAGATAAGCAGCTTGTAAATACCCTGCTTTATGTAACTGCACTATATTGTCTGAACTAAGGGTATTGAGTACGTCTTCATTAATGGTATAGAAACCCACTAATTTATGATTAGCACCGTTATCTAAGGTGATATCAAGTGTCATAGGCTCCAACAAATTTAGGCTTATCAGCGCATTTACGAAGTTGTCATTGCCTTGCAGGCCATGATGCAAGGTTTCAAGTATGGCGGCTATGTCTTCTAAGTATTGACTATTTCCACCGTATTCTAAAAACAACTCGACACCCTGCGTTTTACTGACGCGTGGAGAATCAATATCCAAGGTAATCACACGTTGCTGCTCAGTCACGCCATCGGTAGTCACGTCTTGCCTACCAATGAAGAAAGGCATACGTTGAACAGACAAGGGGATGTAGTTTGCACACCATTTTGAGGATTCTAGAAATAAGTTTTCTTGCTGCTCGAAACCAAAAAGAGCGACAGGCGTGAACTGGGCACTGCTTTGGTCTTTGTGAAATACGATGGGGTAATGCGCTTGCACACTACGTATCTCGTCAACAAAGGTGGGCGAAAACCAAAGGTTGTCTCCGTATTTATCAGCGCGCTGAGTAATAAGACGCAGATCACTATGCTCAACACTGTTCAGTAATACATGGTTTGCCATAAACGTCCCATTCGTTATTGTTATGCATATCACTATTCGCTCTTATCTATACTTAACTAGTACTCGTTAGAGGCACTGCACAAAAACCACAGGACTTATGTAAAGCATAAGCCTGTGGCTACCTTTTTATTTTTATAAACAGAGTGTGGAGTTAAAACGTATACCTCGCTCCTACGTTATAACGCGCTCCTGTTTGAGTTAACTTATAGATTAAACGGTTATCACGACCAAATTCATTGGTGTATTCGTCAGTAATGTTAATGCCTTCAACAAAAACGGTCAGTCCTTCAAGCTGCTTAACCTCATAACTGATGTTAAAGTCAATTTGATAATAAGCGTCGGTAAAAATAGGCGCGGTTAAATCACCGTTTACCCGGCGCTCATTTAAATACTCATCCCGCCAGTTGTAAGCTACTCGAGCCTGTAAACCATCTTTGTCGTAGAACAATACTAAGTTAGCTGTGTCACTTAAACCCACAAGTGCTTCGGTATCACTCAGTGAAGACTTATCGTATTCTAAACCTGAGTCCACCATGGTGTAGTTGGCAATACCCCCAAAACCAGACTCACCAAACAGATGTTGAACGTTAAACTCTATCCCATCTATTGTGTGCTCAGTGTCGCCATTGACAGGTACGTTAATTCTGAAGTTAACCAGGTTATCTGTCGCTGGGTCGCCTAGTATTGTGCCGCCATCTAACTCCCCATTCTCATCGAAGTTAGGGGTAACATTCGGATCATCTGCGAAGTTTTCGAAGATGTAAGCTCGAAGCTCTTGGTTACTCGCACCTGCGCCCAATGCGGCGACAGCAGCATCAAACTTCTCTCCGTCCAGTGGGTTAGCAAGATTAAATATGGTTGAATCAACAGTGCCCGTGGTTATCCAATTAGTGACGTCTTTTCTGAAGTAGCCCAATGAAACGTAACTCCCTTCATCGTAATACCACTCGGCAGAAAGGTCATAATTCACAGATTCTAATGGACGCAAGCCTGGGTTACCTGAATTTCCGGAATAGCCACTCAAGCTACCTGATGTATTGATAGTTGTGCCGCCCTGTAATTCGCCGTAGCCAGCTCGTGAGATAGTTTTCCCCACAGCTGCGCGTAAAATGACGTCATCCGTTACGGAAATATTAAAGTTGAAACTCGGTAAAAATTGAGAATAATCAGCCTCTTGGCTTAACGTCTCTACCTCAGTAACACCGGTGACAGCGGTTGACGTATCTTCTGACCATTCAACACGGCTATAGCCGGGAGCGGATGCGGTTGAGGTAACATCGGTTCTTTCGTAACGCATGCCCAAGTGAGCATCGTATGGCATATCACCTAACTCACCTTCGTAGTGCAATTGCACGAATGCGGCGGTCGTTTCTTCTTCGGTGAAACGGTTAGTATCAGCGTCCCAGTCGGTTGAAGCACAAAAGTGTCCCTCTCCATTTGGCCCCGCAGATGCGCCCTCAGGTGCTAAACAATCACCCCATACGGTGTCTACATTTGCAACCGGGTCGGCAAATTCAGCAGCCCTCACTATCTCATCAAAATCAGCGAACCAAATGCGGTTGAATAAGTCATATTCGCTTTGGGTGGCTGTACCTCCGAAGTTACCTGCATCGGCGTCGAACTTGTCTAGAATAGTGTCTTCGGTCCAATTAACATCGGCAAAATCACCTTCAACCCCTACGCCGGCCCAGTCCGCTCTTTGTACTTGAGTATGCCGGTAGCGGTTATTAACGGTGTTGATTGATACACCAAAGTCGATACTGGCTTCATCGTTGTAGTGATATTTACCTGTAACTTGGGTCTGATCAATTTCAGAGGTGTAAAAATCGTTAGCAAACCAACTGCCCGACAAGCGCATGGTGTTAGGGTTAAAGTTCTCAATATTACCTGTGGCAATACCGGGTAAATCACCCGTTAAGTCTAAGCCTGTGCGTGTTCGAGTATAAGAAGGTAATTGTAAGTTGTTGCGCGTACCATGGCGCGGGTCCGACGCCTTCATTTCGGCTTCAGAACTATGGTGATCTAGGGCAAACTGTAAATCGTCGTTGACCTGCCAGTCTAAATTTAGGCCAATAGAATCAATGCTCTCTTCGCGCCCCCAAGCACCTACGGTTAAAGAGGTATCTTGCAAATCAGCGTCACTGTTGATTTGGTATAGCTCTGAGTAGATTAATGGCACTGCATTGGGTTCACCGGCCCATACCGACTCGCTGCGATCCCCTGCATAGGTAAACCACACAGATGCATCAGTATGTTGCTCTTCTATATTGTTGCGGATTAAAGTGTAATCTAGGGTGGCGGTCAGGTTATCTGTTGGTCTAAATTGCAGAACCAGCTGTCCATTGGTTCGTTCGCGCTGGCGCTCTTCAAATACATATCTAGGTTGCTGTGGATTAGAATAAATACCTGATGTAGGGCGATTGATACCGCCCTCTTCACCAGCGGGAACACCTCCCCAGCCTGTATTCGTATAGTCACTTGCGCGATAACCTTGGTCTGCTAAAAACTGCTGCATGCCGCTTTCGCGTTCTTGATAACTACCAGATATTGAAATACCAAAGGTTTCATCAGCAAAGGTTTGCGAGTACAAACCGCTTATTTCGGGCGTAACATCACCCTTATCTGTAGACTTATCGTCCACTAATTTAGCGCCAAACGTTGCTTTTGTGCCCGGAGATTGAAAGGGTCTATGCGTTGATAAATTAATGGTTGCGCCTATACCACCTGAGGTAACGCTGGCATCAGCGGTTTTATAAACTTCAACGCCTGATACACTTTCGGAGGCTAAGTTTGCGAAGTCGAATGTTCTGCTGCCGGTTGTGGTCGGCAATTGGCGACCGTTTAGGGTAATTAAGTTATTGGCTGCGCCAAAGCCGCGTACAGTAACCTGCGAGCCCTCACCACTGGCGCGATCAATGGATACACCGGTAATACGCTGTAATGATTCAGCTAAGTTTGTATCGGGGAACTTCCCCATGTCTTCTGCAGATATAGCATCCACTATGCCGCTTGAATCGCGCTTTATATCCATGGCGCGTAATAAACTGCCGCGAATCCCGCTGACTTGTATCACTTCTACATCTTCTGGTGCTGCTTGATCTTGGGCCATGACAGGCATTGTTATTGTTGCTGCACTACTGAGGAGTAGTGAAATACTGCTAGTCAGTAGTGACTGCTTAAATCTTTTGCGTGTGTTCATAAATGTACCTTGTGATCCTGATTTATAATCATCAAATGAGGCGCGTTCCTTGGTGTTCCAGCTAGCGTTGAACTAACAGCAAGATGTAAACGCAGGATTACGTTAAAGTCATGTTAACTATATGTCAATTGATGGTATTTAACTTACTGTTAACAAAAATTGTTATTAATTTATTTTTTTTCGTGAATTGTCTCTTTACAACGCAATTGCGGAATATCGGTGCCAAATAAAACCCAAATTGATCAAATGTGAACAAGACAGCGATAAAAACTCCATTGATAAAACGCCGCAAGTGCCGCTATATTTGCGCTAATTTGTAAAATCGTTTATTTTTCTCTCAACCAGCGTTCTTCACCCAATTGGAATCTATTTTTAGTGTTGAAAACTATCCCTGTGAGCGATTTAGAAGTCGGCATGTATGTAGACTCAATTGCAGAGCAAAATGGCAATCTTAAAATCAAAAGCAGAGGAAGGGTGACGACAAACGCGGCGATCACCGCTATGAAGAAGCAGGGTATTGTTTCTATCGTCATTGATTTAAGTAAGCAACTGATAAAAGAAGAAGAGCCTTCTCCTGAAGTGGAGCCACCTCCAGAGCAGGATATTCCTTTTGTTGATGAAATAAGTAAGGCAGCAAAGCTTCACGAGAAAGGTAAAGTACTGCAGCGGCGAATGCTTCAGGCGGCGGATAAAGGTTTGCCGATTGACATTGCCATTCCAAAAGAGTTTACCTCTAATTTGGTGTCTTCTATTGATCGTAACCCAAATGCACTTTTGTGTATGACCAAAATTCGCGAAAAAGACAGTTACCTACTTGAGCACTCCCTGAACGTTGCTATCTTGCTAGCCAATTTTGCCAATTATTTGGAAATGCCAGAAGATGAGGTGCAAGAGCTCGCCCTATCGGGCTTCTTGCACGATATTGGAAAAATCAAAGTACCTGATGAGATCCTGCATAAACCGGGTCGTTTGACTGATCAGGAAATGGTGATAATGCGTGATCACGTTTATTACGGTATCCGAGTATTAGAAGACATGGGTATACCAGAGCGTATGATCGAAACCATCTCACAACACCATGAGCGACTCGACGGTTATGGTTACCCAGATGGCGCCCGAGGAGATGAAATAACCAAATTTGGTCGTATGATAGCCATAGTGGATACCTATGATGCCATTACCGCAGATCGTTGCTATAAAGCGGGAATGCCCTCGCAAAAAGCACTAAAAATACTGCATGAGGAAACACCGTTAAAGTACGATCAACACTTAGTTGAGCAGTTTATAAAGTGTATTGGTGTGTATCCAGTGGGAAGTTTAGTGAAACTTTCAAGCGAGAAAATAGCTGTTGTGATTAAGCAAAATGAGAATAACCCCCTTAAACCGTTGGTGAAGGTTTTTTATTCAGTGCGCAGCGCTCACTATTTGCAACCAGTAGAGATTGACTTACTTCACTCTCAGTATCGCGTTGAAAAGGCGGTGCTGGCCAGTGAATTCAAATTAGATTTCAATCGTTATTTCAACGAATCGATCGCCATTTAGCTACTGCGGGCGTCCTGCAGTATCACTTTGACCTGATCGGTGGTGACGTCTGAAGGGCATACGCCTTTACTCACAAGTACATCGCGAATTTGCTCTGCATCGTTAGCGGCTAATACATTGCTATTTCGTTGGATATAACGAGTAAGCTGCTGCTGTAATTTTCGTGTTAAACAAGACATCTGCGCATTTAAACCAGTTAGTTATCTATCAGTTAAAATAGGTATGCCATGTTAGGGCATACTCAGTACTACATCTCTTTTCTATAAAAAGCATATAGCAAGCCACATAATTAAAAATGATAAAAATCAATGTGTTAATTTCTGAATTCGAGGTTTTTTACAGTTACTGTCAAATTTTTCGACACTTATATCCATGGTATTCGCCATGTTTTTGACCATTCTAAAATCGCCAAATAGTGATATTTAGAAGAAATAGTGGTTAACTCGAGTGGTCGGCATACTAGGGCACTCGCCCTTATAATTAAACCCCAGTGCTAGTGGAAATGCTGCTTATATATGCAGTTAGGTTGTAAAGAACATGAAGCGCGATTGTCATGTGTTCGAAAGCTTCCGTGTTTCACATGAAAATCAGGCAAGGGTAACTATTTAAAAAACACGAAAATGAGTAACACAAGTATTTTTCAAATTATTGCGGCGACACTAACCTTTGTATTTCAGATTTACGCTCGGCCAACAAGTTCACGAAGCTAGACACGGTTGGGTTCATAGGAGAGTGTTTATATTGAGCGACGAAAGGAATGGGTACGCTGATTTCATTGATCTTCACGAAAGCACAAACTATTGCTAACCAATCATTTAAAGCAATACTGTGCCACGCCTATACCGAGCCATGAACCCACTTCAACCATCAAGGTTTGCATTGAGCGTGGCTGGCTAGAGATTACAGGCGTCACGCCGGCGGCTTTAAATGCATTCAATGTTTGCTCGTATAAACCAACTGCTTCTTCACGCTTAAATACAATAAACGGGCTATCACGCAGCACGATTAGCGCAATGCTAGGCACCTTAGTGAGGTGATGGTCTTGGGGTAAAACTAACACAAACTCGTCGTTGTAAATCAGCTCGGTTTTGAGTTCCATAGGTTGAGCAGCGTCAGAGATAGGGCTAGTCAAAGCAATATCAATGTCGTTGTTCTTAAATGCTTGCTGCTGACCATGAACGGTTAAATCAAGCAATGTGACCTGCACATTGGGGTGCGAGACACTGTGCTGCCTGACTAAGTCAGGTAAGAAATTCGAACACGCTGAGCTGATATAACCAATGCTAAGCTGCCCTGCTTCACCTTTGGCCACTCTACGTACTTTTTCGGTGGCGCTTTTTTGCAGCGCTATCATGCGGTTACTTTCAATGAGCAATGCTTCCCCAGCAGAGGTGAGTTTAACCTCTCGGGTGTTACGCCAGAAAAGCTTTACCCCTAGTTCGTTTTCTAAGTCTGATATTTGCCGACTCACTGCCGGTTGAACCGTGTGAAGTGCTTGGGTAGCACCAGCAAAACTGCGGTGCGAAAAATAAGTCGGCGTAATTGCGCTAGAGCTACCGCCTGAAATCAAGCGCTGTTTCAGCTTAAATAAAAAAAGCCCCAATGTTTCATTAACACAGGGACTTTTTTATGAATAAATTTGTTGGTATATCGTTACTCTATATTGGCTATCTGCTCGCGCATTTGCTCAATCAATACCTTTAACTCGACCGCTGATTGCGTGATGTCGCTATTGATTGACTTAGAGCCTAGTGTGTTTGACTCACGGTTAAACTCTTGCATCATAAAATCTAACCGACGACCTACTGGGCCGCCTTTTTTAAGAATTTTACGGGTCTCACCAATATGCGATACTAAGCGGTCTAGCTCTTCCGCTACGTCGACTTTTTGCGCCAGGATGATCATCTCTTGCTCTACGCGAGTAGCATCGAGTTCAATCTTAGCTTCTTCAAAGCGGGCAAGAATCTTGTCTTTTTGCCACTTGAGCACATCAGGCATGTGCTGGGTCACTTTATCGACTTCCACTTGAATGCCATCAAGGCGTTGCTCGATCATCGCTCTAAGGTTAGTACCTTCGGTGGCGCGGGCCGTGATAAAATCACTTAAAGTGGCGTCGAATTCAGCTAAAACATCGGCTTGAATCCCTTCCATATCAGTTTCTTCTGCGGCGATAACACCGGGCCAGCGCAATACGTCTAACGGGTTTACACCTGATGATTGGCCATGAGATTGCACCCAGTCGGCTGCATTCATCACTTGGCGCGCCAAATCTTCATTCAAACTTAATTTACCGACCGCTGCATCGTTCGCTACAAAACGCAGTGCACATTCTACTTTTCCACGTTGTAATTGTTTGCGAAACCGTTCGCGCAATATGGGCTCTAGGCTTTTGAATTGCTCAGGCAGACGAAAATAGGTTTCAAGAAAACGTTGGTTAACAGAGCGGATTTCCCATACGGCTGTACCCCACTGTGCTTTAAGTTCGCGACGGGCAAATGCGGTCATGCTGTAAATCATTAGGTTCATTCCTTGGTGAAAACTGATGGGTATTATACCCCTGTGACATCAATGCGCGATAGCTAACATTTTTTAAGACCTTTTCAGTAACAGAATAAGTGCAATATTGGCCACATTTTTGTAAGAACCCGCGCTGTCATTTGGGTATAATGCGCGCAAATTATTTAAAGGAGTTATCCATGCGCCCGAACGACAGAACTGCAAGCCAAATTCGCCCAGTTACTATTACCCGCAATTTCACTTGTCATGCAGAAGGTTCTGTATTGATTGAGTTCGGCAACACGAAAGTATTGTGCAACGCCTCTGTTACTGAAGGTGTGCCACGTTTCATGAAAGGCCAAGGCAAAGGCTGGGTGAATGCTGAGTACAGCATGTTGCCACGTGCGACCCATACTCGTTCGGATCGTGAAGCAGCTCGTGGTAAACAAGGTGGTCGCACATTGGAAATTCAGCGTTTAATCGCTCGTTCATTGCGTGCCGCCCTTGATTTAAAACTGCTTGGCGAAAATACCATAGTCGTAGATTGCGATGTGATTCAGGCCGACGGCGGCACTCGTACTGCATCTATCACAGGTGCATGTGTGGCGCTCGTTGATGCGCTAACGTGGATGCGCAGCAAAGGGATAATCAAAACCAACCCTATGAAACACATGATAGCGGCGATTTCTGTTGGTATTTATAAAGGCAATGCGATTGCTGACTTGGAATACACAGAGGACTCAGAAGCAGAAACCGATATGAATGTGGTGATGACCGATACGGGTAAAATGATCGAGGTACAAGGTACTGCCGAAGGCGAACCTTTTAGTATCGAAGAAATGCACGAAATGTTAGAGCTAGCAAAACACGGTATCCGTGAATTGTTCGACGAGCAAAAAGCAGCACTTAACTAAGAATTAGCCAATCAACATCTCAAAACATAGGTAGATAAATGCTAGATTATCAAAAAGAGTTTATTGAGTTTGCCTTGGGCCGTGGTGTGCTCAAATTTGGTGAATTCACTTTGAAATCTGGGCGCAAAAGCCCGTATTTTTTCAATGCCGGTTTGTTTAATACAGGCCGTGATTTGGCCAAATTAGGTCAGTACTATGCTCAAGCGCTGCAAGCGTCAAATATTGAATACGATTTGCTATTCGGGCCTGCTTATAAAGGGATCCCCATCGCAACAACAACTGCTGTAGCATTGGCTGACAAGCACGATGTTGATAAGCCCTACTGCTTTAACCGAAAAGAAGCCAAAACCCACGGTGAAGGTGGAAATTTGGTGGGCAGTGCATTAGCTGGCAAAGTTATGTTAGTAGATGATGTCATCACAGCGGGCACGGCAATACGTGAATCTATGGCATTAATTGCGGCCCATGATGCGAGCCTAGCGGGTGTGTTGATTGCACTTGATCGCCAAGAGAAAGGCCAAGGTGAGTTGTCTGCCATTCAAGAAGTCGAGCGAGATTTTGCCACGCAAGTGGTGTCTATTGTTAGCTTGGCTGATTTAATTGAGTACTTGCAAACCCAAGTTTCAACGCAACCTGATTTGGCTGAGCATTTGGCAAATATTAAGCAGTACCGTGTTGATTATGGGATCTGAAGTGACATCTGCTAATTTTGAGGACGCTAATCATCAACTTGACGCTCTTGGTCTGCGTTGCCCTGAGCCTGTGATGATGGTGCGATTAAGCATACGTAACATGCAACTCGGGGAAACCTTGGCAATCAGCGCCGATGATCACTCTACTACCCGCGATATCCCTAGCTTTTGTCGCTTTATGGGGCATACTTTACTTGCCAGTGAAGTGGACGCAAAGCCCTATCGCTACTTGATCCGTAAAGACAAAAGTTAGTACTTACTTTCTATATGCTCTTAGAATTAATGTAATTTCGATACAAGCCGCTGTTCTAAACAGCAGCGGCTTGTAACAATAGATTCATTAATATGCGTTTACTGCTAGTACAATCGCAATGCAGCTCTTCGGCGCATACGTTGTGTTCAGCCAATAAGCGTTTAAGTACATCTACCCGTAATTGAATGGGCACAAACTGTTCTTGGTCGCGTGACTTAGGGCTATAAGTTTGCATGTTCTATCCACCCGTTATAAAGATTAATGAAGAGCGTGCTCCTCGTTGAGCTGTGACTGCATGAACTTCTGATGAAAGCCCGCCCCTAGTGCCAAAGACTTAATACAGTCGATAACACAACGCTGTAGTTTAGGTTGCTGGTAACTGAGGGTCAGTTCTGGCTTGAGGCGTTTTTGTGCCTGATCGTATATGGCTAAACTAAGGGTTTTTTGTCCTAGCTTTTGCAGAGTATCGGCCAATAGCACTGCGGTTGCGGTGAAATCAACGACTTTTGAAGAGGTTTGCCTATCAGCTTGGGTCATCACTATTTCAGCGGTTTCATAGGCGCAGCCCAAATAAGGTAGTGCTTGTTGCCACGCACCCTGCTCTCGGTAATATTGGCCTGTGTCTTGGGTTTCACGTAGATGAGTATGTGCGGCCATAGGGTTGGTTGCTAACCACTGGCGGTGGTTGGGGCATAGAAAGTTCTGTGACATATCGATTCTCGTGTTGATTGCGTAAAATTAAATTAACGCAAATGAGAATGATTATCAATTATTATTGTTAAATTTATTAACCTTTCTCGAGAGGCCTAGAATAGGTGCTTAAGAAAGGTTAATGACGTATTTTAACTGATTGTTTTAATTAGTTAATTTTCTTTACAGCATTTTAAACTAAGGCTTTTTAAATTTTAGCGTCCAGCGATCAGTATTCCCTGTTACGCTTTTTGCACCGACTTCAAACCTAAGCTCATCATCTTCTCTGTAATGCAAATCGCTCACATCCACTAGCTCGAAGCCTGCTTGCTGAATTTCATGAATAGCCAATACTGGGTCTACTCTGCGGCGGTTTGCATTGCTCGCTGGCTCGTTATGGCGCGCGGTATGGTCAACCACCGCATAGATACCACCTGACTTGAGTGCGGCAAAAGCCACTTCATTCATTTTACGACGGCCTTGCTCGTTAAAGTTATGATAGTTGCGAAATGTGAGCACCATATCTAAGTTGCTTACATCGAGTGAGTCAACATCAAGAGAATAGAAACGGGCCCCGTCCTCACGCCACAAACGGGCATCTTGTGCGGTCACTTTCGCTTTTTCAAATCCAGGTTCTTTGAAGAGAGTGTCAGCGACGCGACCTGCCCCTATTGCTGCGTAGTACTGCCCTTCATCAGCAACCACTGGAGCTAATATCTTGGTGTACCATCCCCCTCCAGGTATAAGCTCGACAATATGCATATCAGGTTTTAATCCAAAGAACGCTAAGGTTTCTAGGGGTTTTCGGTTGTCGTCCCGTGCGGTCTCTTGGGTGCTTCTTATGTCACTGGTCATAGCGGCTTGGATTTTTTCTTTAAGGGTGTGTTGATCGGCCATTGCCGAGCCTGCCAATAAAAAACTGCTGGCAGTCAAAACAGTTAATGCGAGTTTGCTTAATTTCATGTGTCGCTCCAAAGTGGTAAATAGTATTGTGGTGCTAAGGGGTTTAAATAAATCACCGAGTTGAGTGTGGCGCGCAATATTTTTAAGGCATCACAACTCGACTGTTCTCAAATTCTAGGCTTCAGGTGTTTTATATATCTGACCGTTTTTCATCACAAAACTGATTTGCTGCATTCTTTTGATATCGTCTAGCGGGTCACCAGAGACTGCGACTAAATCTGCTAACTTTCCATCTTCGATGGTACCTAAAGAATCGAGTTGGTCGATTAATATTGCGCCATGATAGGTTGCGGCTCGAATAGCCTCTATGGGCTTCATGCCTGCTTCGACCATAAGCACAAACTCTAAGCCGTTATCACCGTGAGCGGATACACCTGAATCTGTACCAAATGCAATTTTAACCCCGGCTTTGTGTGCATTAGCCAAAGTTTGCAGGATCAGAGGCCCTATGGTCGCAGCTTTTGGTCGTACTAACTCTGGGAAGAATCCATCAATTTTGGCTTTCTCAGCTACCCAATTACCAGCCATCACGGTAGGAACATAGTAAGTCTGATGCTTTTTCATCAGTTTAAAGGTTTGTTTGTCCATGTAGGTGCCATGCTCGATGGATGTCACCCCTGCTTTAATCGCACGCTCCATGCCTTCTTTACCATGAGCATGAACGGCGATTGTCATACCATAATCTTTAGCGGTATCAACAATAGCCTTTAATTCATCATCCATAAACTGTGGGTTTTGGCCGCTTTTAGCTACTGATAGCACGCCTCCGGTAGCCGTAATCTTAATTAGATCAGCGCCATCTTTGTAACGTTGACGAACCGCCTTACGCGCTTCTGCTACACCATTAATTACGCCGTCAGTGGCGCCTGGGTCGCCTTGGATTTTCTTTGCGGTACCGTTGGTTGGGTCAGCATGCCCGCCCGTTGTGGCAATCGATTTTGCCGCTGTGAAAATACGTGGTCCTTCAACTACTCCCTTATTAATCGCATTGCGTAGGGCCACCGATTCGTTGTAACCATCGCCTAAGTTACGAATAGTGGTGAAACCCGCCAGCAGCGTACGCTTAGCGTACTGAACGCCTTTTATGGCGTAGTCGGCTTCATTTAAGGTAAAACGCTCCATGTAACTCGAGGGGCCGTTATGTTGCGAGGTAACGTGGGTGTGCATATCCATTAAGCCAGGCATAAGGGTGTGCGTTTTAAGATCGACCAGTTCATCTTGTTCGCCGCCGGTAATATAGCCTTGGTGGATTTCTCTGATTTTATTGCCATCAACCACCACGGTCACTTCACTCATTACTTTGTCTGAATTGGCGGGGATAAGTTTACCTGCTTGTATATAGGTGGCTGCTAGGGCTTGGGTGCATATCAGTGATGCGGCTAGGGCAACGCTGAGCATTGAAACTCGCATAGTATTATTCTCGTTTTAGCTAGTGAGTGTTCAGATTAGGGGAATAAGGTCGGTAGGTCAAAACGATGCGAGGTACTAAATGTTAACAAAATGTTATGTCGCTAAGGTGATCACAACACAATGATTCTAATCGACAAAAGTTAACTGGAAGGGATGAAAAAGTAGGATGACTATAACTTACCTAAACAAAAGCGATAATCCCCACTACTAATATACAAAGCGTCATTCTTTTGCTCGGCTTGCTCAATTAATTGGTAATAAACGTTCTGATGCAATCGCGCCCATAAATTGCGTCTTACATTGATATAGGGCAAAGCAAGGTTGTTTTTGCTGTCTTCTTTTAACTCAACAGGATTTTGCGCGCTAACGATTATTTGCTCCTCGGTCTGAGTCGTAAATACCAGTAAATCGCCTTGTTGTTCCCACTGGGTGATCACGTAAGGTACGTCTTCTACCGTGATACCGAGCTTTTCAACTGGGGTGACCAAAAAGTATTGGTCACCCTCTTTTTTCAATACACTAGCAAACAGTTTCACCAACGCTTTGCGACCAATAGGCGTACCCATGTAAAACCAGCTCCCATCGTGCTTTATGACAAGATCCATATCGCCACAAAAATCTGGATTCCACTTATCAACCGGCGGCAGCTTGCCTTGTTGATCGCCAAGCTGCTTTTGTAGTGTAGCTAAGTCCATATTGAAGACGGCCTATTCTTGATCTGCTGCGATTGCGGTCTTGACCTCTCGAAGTTTGGCTTTAATACGGCGCATATTTTCAGGACCTGTACGCAGCAACTGTTTTTGAGGTGACGCTAAGGCTTCTAAACGCTGATCTTTAAACTTAAACATGACACTGTCAGTGTAAACTTCAACAGGAACAGGTACTTCTGGTGTATCAAGTAATAAGTCAATGGCATCAAGTAAGGTGTCATCGAAATCTTGCCCAGGGCTGCTGATCTCTGCAAATATCTTGTTGATAGCAGGTTTGTATTCTTGATAAAGCTGCTCCAAAGATTGTGGATCAAGTGATTCAAGTACATCTACATAAGGCGTATAGCGTTTGTAGCTAGCTGGGTCTATCCACTCTTTGTCTGCTTGTTGGAATGTGCGAAAAGTTTGTTCGGGCTTTTTCAGCACCTGATGATTCGCGGGTAATTCTTCATCTGCCAAGTTGTTGGTGGTGATAACGAAACGTTGTAGCAGGTCATCATTAACTAGTAGACGAGCAAGCTCTCCATAATCTGACAACTTTAATAATTCGGTTTTGACTGCGCCATCGCTGGTATCAAGTGGCTCCGGCTCAGGGATGGGCTCAGGCTCAATTTCTGGCTCAGGCATTTCTTCGGGCTCTGGTGCCATAGGCTGTTCTTCTGGCAAAGGTAACGGGGCAACTTCAGGAATAGTGGTTACAGGTACTTCAACCGGAGGCTCAGGCTCTACAGGTTTATCAGCCGGCCAAAAAAGCACTGCGCCAATCACTACGATCAATACAACCGCGATCACTACATAAGGCACTAATGATTTATTTTTTACGTCTTCTTCACTCATAAAAACTCCTTTAGAGGCATCAATTTGGCCTGAAACTGTGACTGAGCATATATATACTTTATTGAGAGCACGTCGCTTCATACTGGCTAAGTTATAGTGTTGTGATAAAAGATCAATCTATCAAGGGCTATATATCTCAATTCATTGAAATTAATCTGACAGGTAGCAACCTTCAAAGCTTCGTTTTAATAACCCTTCCAATTATGGGGTTGTTAAACTTTGTTAATAAAATGTTGCTAGCGAGCAGCGAACACCTTAATTTAGAAGGTATTAGTTGAAATAAGTTCGTTTAGGCAGCTTTGCAATGAGTTATATAATTTACGCTATACCCTTTTTCTTTTTGTTGATCGCGTTAGAGCTATTGGCGGAGCATTTCAGAAAAACAGATTACTACCGGACTAATGATGCGATTAATAGCTTAACGGCGGGTGTACTGAGCCGTATGTTCGGTATTTTAAAAGCCTTAGCGCCCTTCACGATATATGTGATGTTATATGACAACTATGCGCTTTTTACCTCGGGAGATAGCATCTGGCTTGGGCTGATTGCATTTGTGCTGTATGACTTTTGCTATTACTGGAATCACAGATTTGGCCATGAAATGAGTATTTTATGGGCTGCCCACGTGGTACATCACTCTAGTGAAGAGTACAACCTCACCACCGCCTTGCGACAAACAAGCGGCAGTTTTTTAAGTTGGATATTTTACCTACCGTTGGCCTTTCTAGGTGTCGATCCGTTGCTGCTACTTACCGTGGGCTCACTCAATCTTATTTATCAGTTTTGGGTGCACACTCGCCATATTGGCAGATTGGGCTGGTTGGAATGGATATTTGTCACGCCCTCTAATCATCGAGCTCACCATGCGCAAAATCAGATTTATATCGACCGTAATTACGGAGGGGTTTTCATAATATGGGATCGGTTGTTTGGCTCATTTCAAGATGAGTTGGACCAAGAGCCCCCTATTTACGGTATTCGTAAAGCATTACACAGTTGGAACCCTATTTATGCCAACACCCATGTTTACCAGCAATTGATAAAGGATAGCTGGCGCACCAAAGCATGGTCTGACAAATTCAAAGTATGGTTTGGCAAAACTGGCTGGCGCCCCGCTGATATGGAGCGCGATTACCCCTTAGGGCGAGTAGATTTAACGCGTTTCAAAAAGTTCGACATAGTCATTTCAACACGGCGTAAAGTCTACGCACTGATACAGCATGGACTCACGACTTTTGTAGGCTTGGTATTTTTACTAAATATTACCCATTTAGCGCTTATGCAACAGCTACTAATAATTGCTTGGGTCATATTCGCCAGTGTGTCAGTAGGTGAAGTATTGGCAATGAAAGTGGCGGTTTGGTGGCTTGAGGTAGCAAAATACTTAGCGTTAGTGAGTGTGCTCGTGACTCAGCCAATCCCTTTCTGGCTAATGTTAAGCATTTCATCTTTTACGGTGGTGAGTGTTGCCATGTGGCCGAGCTTAAAAAAAGAATACACCAACATCGTCGAGCAAAAAGAGGATATGGCGATTGTAGGGTGATCTGACTTCATTTTGTGTGAGTAAAAAAGCCATCAACTGCAAAACGATCCTGTCATGCGCTGAAGGTCATACTCACTGGAGTCATTATGCTTAAGTATATACTACAAGACATTATGTCAAACAAACCTAACATTGAAGTGGCCTCAGTTGAGTCCCACGAAATGAGCCTTTACATTTTGCGCTTAACCATAGCAGGCAAGCAAGGCGTGGTGTATGACAAGTCTACGCTTAGGCCGATGCCATTTAGAAGTACGGAGCATATTCGTGAAGCACTCAAAGAATGTGATGTCGCTCACGCTGAGTTGATTCACTTGTCACCTTATGACGAAATGATTGGCAACCCAAAATCTGAACGCGCTATGGTATTGCCATTCTCAATGCAAAACCAAACATAATGAAACTTAGCGATTCTCGATAGTGTTATGTACGAAAAGGTAAGCATAATAACAACACAACGCCACGATAACGCCTATACCTAGAATTGAACCCCAAGCAACCGGATCGGTTAATATTAATGCCATCATGATTATTTCCCCTCAGTGATTTGATAACGTAATGCTAGCGGATCGCTGAGGGGCAGAATTGATCTGAATCAATTTTTACAATGGCTTATTGGCTTTTCGCTTCGATGATTTTTAACCAGTGAGTCCAGATACTTAATTGGGCCAGCGTTAACTTTATGCACACTAACAAGGGTACTGCTAACAAAACGCCGACTGCACCCCACAACCAACCCCAGACCAACAACCACAAGACAACGATAAGCGGATTAAGCTGCATATTGCGTCCTAATACGGTAGGGGTAACAAACTGGGACTCAACAAGATTTAACCCAAAGTAAACGGCTGGTGGAATGAGCGCAGTCACTTGCACGCCAAACTGAACTAAGCCTGCGAGGGTTAAAATGGTTGCTCCAATAAGTGAGCCCACATAAGGAATAAAGTTTAATAGACCTGCCAACACGCCCCAAAGTAGCGCATCTTCAATGCCGATTAAGTACAAAACGAAAGCCGTGCTCAGGCCAAGGCCGGCGTTAATAATACTGACGGTCACAATATAGCGAGATAGCTCTTTTTGAATAGTTGCCACTAGGCATCGAGCTTGGTCCTTATCGGTGATTTTCGGAAAGTGCTGGATAAACGCTTCAAATAATTGAGGGCCAAAAATAAGCAAGAAAAGGGTTAAAATGATCCCTGTCATAAGCTGAGCCAATATCAACGGAGTACTTGATAGCACAGAGAGCATGATCTCTAACCCCCCTTGCTTTAAGCGTTGAGACATCACGTTTTCATCTTTCTCAACGGGCCCCTGTTCTGCCTTATTTTTGAATAAACCGAAGAAGCTAAATTCATCATCATCGGCTTTAGCCGGCACATTACTTTCGTTTTCACCTTCCATGGCATCACTGATTGAATCGAGTTGCTCGGTAACATGCTGGGTCAACTCTGGTACTAGCTTGGCCCATTTTTGTGCGGGCTCGGCTAGTTCTGCACCAAGAAACGTAAAAGGCGCTATCAAGGTTGAAACGAGCAAAAATGCAGACACTGTTCGAGGAACATGTAAACCTTGTAGCGCAGCGACAAGTGGGCTCAAAAGCAGTGCTATAAGTGAAGTAACAACCAGAGGCATTAATAGACTTTGAGTGAAATACAGCGTGTATAAAACGCCTAAGAAAAGTAACCAAACCGCAGGTTCGGTTCTTTTTGCCCCCGGTTGACCAGAAAGTGTTGCCATTGATATCTCTTAGAATGTAGGTAATTGTTTATAGAATACACGGGAAATGTATTTGGTGAGATATAAAAATGCCCGTTAGAACTTTCGGGCGTTGACGTGTTTTTTGTTATGCGTTTGACTTAATCAATGATGCCCAAACTCAACCTTTAAAAGCTCAATAGAATCTTCAAAAGTCAGGGTTTGAATATCACCCTTACCTTCTACATTGATGGTATTGATTTGGCTGGGCCATAAATCACGCAAGGCGTTGTGGCTAATCACTAGATTATCTAATTGCTCAGGCTCAGCCGTTTCTTGATACACCCAGAAGAATTTGCCTTCTATTTCAAAGCCAGCGGATTTAAGTGGTATTGATTGGCCACCTTCTTTGCTCATAGCAAAGCGTTTACTCACGTAACCGCTAAATTGCTGTTGGGTTTTGGCTGAGCCAATAATGTCCGCATTTTTACCAAAAATATGCCGTACAGCATGCTCTGCGTCATGCAGGCTAAACCTATGCATCACTTCTATGTTTTCAGTGCGAGGGTTAAACAACACGGTACTAATGGCTGTTTTCTGTTGATGTGCAAAAACCGCACTTGTTGCTATTAGCAACAAGGCGGTTAACGTACGTATGAACAATTTAGGCATGACTAGTCATCATTCTCGTCTTCGTCATCACTTTTAAGCTCGGTCTTGATGTCTTGCATGATATCGCGAGACACTTTTTTGGTGCTCTTCTTCGCTTTGTAAGCTTCGATACGTGAAGGAATAATCTTACGAGGGTAATCATTGTTGCTTACATCTACGTCGGCGGTTTCCCAGCGCGGATCGACTGAAACGCTAACCAACTCTTTGTCCTTGTCAGTCACGATTAGTTTACTCACCGCTTTAGGGGTACGACGCCAAATTTCAGCTGGGATGTATTGATTATCCTTGCTGCCATCGGCAAAGGTAAGCTCAAGAATGATTGGCATGACCAAGCCACCTTTGTTCGAGAAATCAAGCACGTAATAGTTTTTATCTTCTTCCACGGCGCGATCAAACGCAGTGCGTTCCCAAGGCTCAAGGTCTTTCAGAAATTTGTTGTATTTATTACGCTCTTTGTTGGTCACTGTGAAGCGATCATTCTCGTCATAGAAGTCGGTAATGTCTGAGAATCTGTCAACCCAAAGCTCTTTACCTTCGGCTTTGTTACGCTCGTCGGTCAAAGACAAAGGCTTATCTAACTCTTCTTGGCGCTGACGGTCGAAGTCGATGTCTGGATTTTTGGTGTCTAAACGCAGTTTAGAGATTTTATCCAATGAGATATCAACGTGATCTGTGGTGTAAAACCAACCACGCCAGAACCAATCTAAATCAACACCACTGGCTTCTTCCATGGTGCGGAAAAAGTCTGAAGGTGTTGGGCGCTTGAACATCCAGCGTTGGGCGTATTCTTTAAAAGCAAAATCAAATAGCTCACGACCAAGAATAGTTTCACGCAATATATTAAGGGCAACGGCTGGTTTGGTATACGCGTTAGGGCCAAGGTGCAATACGCTATCAGACTGGGTCATCACAGGCACCTGCGATGAAGATTTCATGTAACCTACTACATCACGCGGCTCCACACCCCAAGGAATGGTTGGATCCCATTCGCGACCAGCAACGCCGTCTAAAAAGCTGTTTAGCCCTTCATCCATCCATGACCATTGACGCTCATCTGAGTTAACAATCATTGGGAAGTAGTTATGCCCCACCTCGTGAATAACCACGCCAATCAAGAAACGTTTTTCAGCTTGTGAATAGGTGCGGCTGCCGTCGTCCTGTAATTCAGTACGTGGGCCGTTGAATGAAATCATTGGGTATTCCATACCACCGACAGGGCCGTTTACCGATTGCGCCGTTGGGTAGGGGTAATCAAACGAAAAGCGAGAGTACACATCTAATGTATGTACTACTGATTCAGTCGAATACTTCTTCCACAAATCGCCGCCTTCTTTAGGATAAAAAGACATCGCCATGACTAAAGACTGCTCTGAACCTTTCTGTGGATGGCCTTTGGCATCCCACATGAACTTACGTGACGATGCCCATGCAAAATCGCGTACATTTTGAGCGCTGAATTTCCAGGTTTTTTCTTTGCTGGTTCCGGCCTTTTCGTTTTCCAATGCTTCATCAGCCGTTACGACAAACACAGGACGTTTTGCGGTTTCAGCTTCTTTCAAACGCTTACGTTGAGTTGAAGTAAGTACTTGCTTAGGATTTTGTAGCACACCTGTAGAGCTTACGATGTGATCCGCTGGAACGGTCATTTCAACATCATAATCACCGAACTCGAGAGTGAATTCGCCACGACCAATAAACTCTTTATTGGTCCATGCTTCGTAGTCGGTATAAGCGTGTAGGCGTGGGAACCACTGGGCAAGCAAGAATATATCGTTACCGCCATCACGTTCGTCATCAGGGAAGTGCTCATAACCAGAACGAGCTGATACGGCATCTTCTTCCACTATGTTGTAAGCAAAATCAATCGCAAAATCGACAGTCTTTCCAGGCGCTAAAGGCTGCGCCAAATCTATGCGCATATTCGTACCGACAATAACGTGGTGCAGCTTAGAACCAGTAGAATCAACGACCTTTTGAATGTCGTAGCCAAGTTCATGATCAGCCACGAATTGGTCTCGGCGCAATGCGGCTAAGCTCAATTGTGCTGGCTTACTGCCAGTTGCCCCTTGAGTGGCAGGACCACGAGCCCCAATGCCACCAAAGGTGGTAGTCATTGCTGACATGGAGTCATTTCTGAATTTATTTTGATCTAACTGCAGCCACAAATATCTTAACGTGTCAGGCGAATTATTTTTATAGGTAATGGTTTCGCTGGCTTCTAAACGACGCTTTTCTTCGTTTAAATGCACTTTTATTTTGTAGTCTACAGCTTGTTGCCAATATTGATGACCCGGTTGCCCCGCGGCATTTCGGTATACATTTGGCGTGGGAAGTGACTCATCTAACTGGCGGAACTTATCTTTAAAGTCGCCTTTGGTTTGTTCGATAGCGGCATTAGCAGCACTGACCGATAACAGCGAAATTAACGCTGTAGTGATTATTTTATTAAACATTTTATTCCCTGACTTTGTATTTCGAGCTGCATTGAATTCGTTATTATTTTTCACCGCAGCTGGGCATAATATTATAAATACAAGCTAAGATCTCGCCGCAGACTTATATGTGTTGAACTTGTTTGTAAGAAAATTGTACAGCTTGCTGAACGTATAGTTTTAAGCACTTCATATCATTTGACATATTTTGTACCTAAAAGGCCATAGCTTATAACGACTAATGCTTGTTTCTAGGCGGGTTTGTCGTACTCTAAAGGCATATTAACTCGGTAGGATTTCTCATGTCACAACTCTCGTGGCAACGGGCCGTTATCAAAGTCGGTAGTGCCCTAATCGCCCCTGATGGTAAAGCGTGTAGTAGTAAATACTTATTACCCATAGCGCAATTTATTGTGACCAGCCGCGCTCAGGGGAAAGAAGTGATTTTAGTCTCTTCAGGCAGTGTTGCCGCTGGGCGCAGTAAAATAGGTTATAAACATCACCCATCGATCGCTGAAAAACAGGCGATGGCTGCGATTGGGCAAACTCATATGATGGCGAATTGGGCGCGTTTATTTGATTTCGACTGCGCACAAATTTTGCTAACGTCTGATGATCTGCATAATCGCACGCGCTACGTCAATATCAAAAACACCTTACGAGAACTACTGCGTAACAATGCCCTGCCGATTGTGAATGAAAACGACACGGTTGCTATCAATGAACTAAAAGTAGGCGACAATGATAATTTAGCGGCTTATACCGCGTTAGTTGCCCAAGCTGATAGCTTGATTATTTGTTCTGATATTGATGGCTTGTATGAAGCAGATCCAAGGAGAAATCCACTTGCCAAATTCATTCCTACAGTACATGAGATTGACCAAAGTATTCATGACTTAGCCGGTGGCGCAGGCACGAGCGTAGGGACTGGAGGCATGCGCACCAAAATTCAGGCTGCGGAAAAGTGCGCTAAAAGTGGGATTCAAACGTTAATCGTCAATGGGCGCAATCCAGATGTGTTCGAGCAACTTGCCCAAGGGCGACAGCCCGGAACGTTATTTTTGCCCAGTAAAAACCGAGACAGTGCTCGTACTCAGTGGTTACGGCATACGTTGCGCTCAAAAGGCACGTTAGTCATTGATGATGGTGCACAAAAGGCGCTGATCCACAAAGGCGCGTCGTTGCTGCCTTCAGGTATTACCAGTGTTCTAGGCTCGTTTAAACCCGGTGAAGCAGTTGATATTCGGTTCAAAGACCAGATAATAGCTAAAGGCCTTTCCTTATATGGCAATAGTGAATTGCAGCAAATAAAGGGGCAACGAAGCGATAGAATCGAACCTATTCTTGGTTATTCATCAGGTGAGGTTGCCATTCATCGTGACGATTTGGTTTTACGCTAGCTATCGCGGTTTAACGAAGTTTAATATCAATTTAAAAGGTGTTTAAGAATGGAATTTTCAATCGCACAAGCGGCCAAAGCGGCACGTATTGCCTCGCGTCAGGTAGCTAAACTGTCTGCCACTCAAAAAGAGACACTGTTAAAAGACATCGCAGAGCGTATGTTGGCGCAAACTGAAACCATTATTTTAGCCAATGAGAAAGATTTGGCGGCAGGGCGAGATAACAATTTAGATGATGCCATGCTCGACCGTTTATTACTGACGCCGCAGCGCATCCAAGGCATTGCAAATGCGGTTTTTGATATCGCTGCTCAAGCAGATCCCGTGGGCAGCATTGACCATATGCAACAAATGCCTAGCGGCATTCAAGTGGGAAGAATGCGTATTCCCCTCGGCGTGATCGCTATGATTTACGAGTCTCGCCCGAATGTAACTATTGATGCCGCAGCGTTATGCCTAAAAGCTGGTAATGCGGTTGTATTGCGCGGTGGTAAAGAAGCGCTTCATTCGAACTTAGCGCTCGCTGCGTGTATAAGTTATGCCTTAGAGAAGCACGAAATTGATCCTGCTGCGGTGGTTGTTGTGCCAAACCCTGACAGAGCAGTCATGAATGAGCTAATGACCCTCAACGAAGATATTGATTTGATTATTCCACGGGGCGGCGAAGGTCTGATTCGGTTTGTAAGCGAAAATAGCAGAATACCAGTGATCCAGCATTACAAGGGCGTGTGTCATTTATATGTGGATGATGCCGCTGATGAAAATAAGGCACTCAACCTACTAAAGAACGGTAAAACTCAGCGCACAGGCGTATGTAACTCACTTGAGACATTATTAGTGCATCAAGATATCGCCCCAACGTTTATGCCAAAGGTGAAAGCGTTGTTTAACGAGCATAAAGTGAAAGTTCATGGCTGCGAGCGTAGCCTTCAATATTTTGATAATGCATCCCTTGCGACAGAAGATGATTGGCATGCTGAGTACTTAGCGATGGAAATCGCAGTGCGTATAGTAGATGAGTTTGATGCTGCAATAGAGCACATTGAAACATACAGCTCAGGGCATACGGAGGTGATTGCCACGCAAGACTTCAGCCGAGCTCAGCAATTTATTCGTACTTTGAATTCAGCGGTGGTGATGGCTAATGCGTCATCGCGTTTCTCGGATGGCGGCGAATTAGGTTTAGGCGCAGAAATAGGCATTTCTACAAGCAAACTACACGCTTACGGACCTATGGGCGCTGAGTCGCTAACCACACAAAAATTTATTGTGTTGGGTGATGGTGAAGTACGCGGGTAGCTATTTAATTAGCCTATTTGAGCTTTTTATAAATATGATCAGGGCGCAGAACTCGGTCCCTGTTTCACTTGGAGTTAACAGTGTATAAAGTGTTAGCGGCATGGCTGCTTACTTTTTCCCGAGCTTGGCTATATGTGAATGATAAGTGCACTCTGGTGGCCGTTGTCACCGGGCGCATAAGCATTTTTCGGCCAATATACGCACTAGGCGACTTCATTACGTCTTCGATGAACCGCTGTTCGTTCGCTATACAGCATGCGGTTAGTGTGTACTTGCTTACTTTTGTTTCATGCTTTTTTCATAGCATTTATTCATTTAAAATCAGATGTTTAATCGCAGTTGATAATTTAGCATCTTTCCTTGGCCAATTCTCCGCTGCTTGTTTCACCGGCTGCTTATTCCAGTCCCAAGCGCAATTTCTCGTGTCTTCAGCTCATGGCAAGGTTAAACCCCATTCTATCGCAACTTTAAAAGGTAATTTTTATGAAACGAATAGTCGTTGTAGGCGGCGGGGCGGGTGGTCTTGAGTTAGTTGCTCAGCTAAGCCGATATTGTCGTAAGCACGCAGCTGTGGAGCTGGTCTTAGTCGATAAGGTCAGAACACATGTATGGAAGCCACTTTTGCATGAAGTGGCTGCCGGCATTATTGATAAAAACTCCGATGGTGTAGACTATCGTATTCACGCCAGTCGTCTTAAATACGAGTTCCAGCAAGGCACGTTGAAAGGCATAGATGAACAAAATAAATCGATAGCACTGGACGCACTGTATGACGAAGAAGGTCAGTTAATTCTGCCCGAGCGCAGTATCGAATACGACATACTCGTGTTAGCGATTGGCAGTGTGAGTAACGATTTTGGTACGCCAGGCGTGAAAGAGCACAGTTATTTCTTGGATTCTTTAGAACAAGCTGAGCGTTTCCATCGGGCGTTGCTCAATCAAATGTTGAAGGTCAACCAGCCTAATACACAGCAATCAATGCTACGTGTATCGATAGTCGGGGCTGGCGCCACTGGCACCGAGTTAGCAGCGCAGTTGCATCACGTTGCAAATTTATCTCGCGCTTATGGTATGCCTGCCATGTCGGCACAGCGTTTAGAAATTTCGATCATCGAAGCTGGCCCTAGAATATTGCCTGCACTGCCAGAGCGTATCGCTTATGCGGCCAAAAACGCGCTACAAAAAATTGGTGTGAAATTATATGAAGACACTAAAGTAACTAGGGCTGAGAAAAATGGATTTGTCACTGCTGACGACGAACTCATCGAAGCGGACTTAATGGTTTGGGCGGCAGGTGTTAAAGCGCCGAACCTGATCAAAGAGCTTGATATGTTTGAAACCAATCGTGCGCAGCAAGTCCTTGTTGATCCGCAACTGAGGGCCAAAAACCATCAAGATATATACGTGCTGGGTGATTGCTGTGCGTTTCAGCAAGAAGACGGTACTTGGGTCCCCCCTCGTGCGCAATCTGCTCATCAAATGGCATCAACAGTGTACAAAAATATAGTTAATCAACTCCAAGGTAAGGAGTTTGAAAACTATCAATACAGTGATTATGGTTCCCTCGTTCATCTGAGTAAGTACAGCACAGTAGGCAGCTTAATGGGCAATCTGTCTAACAGCAGCATGTTCGTGGAAGGTAAGCTCGCGCGCTTGGTGTATACTTCACTGTATAGCATGCATCAGTTCGCGGTGCATGGTTGGTTAAAAGCAACCTTAACCATGCTTAGCCGCAGAGTCAGCAAATTCGTTGGGCCAAAACTGAAATTACATTAACATAACAATGAGTTACCCGAGCCAAGCATTCGTCTTGGCTTTTTTCCACTACCTAAAACCCACTCAAAGAGTATTTAATTAACCTCACATTTCACAATATCTGTCAAATAATTTTACATTTCGAATTTTCGGAATCTCGATTTGAACGCTAAGTATTTGTTTTTAAAAAGATTTAAACTAATGGTCTAGTAATTGCTATTGCGCATCTCAGAATGATTTCGATGTAAACAAAAGGATGTAATAAATGTTTGATTTCAAGAAGTTAGTTAAAGCCGTCGCCCTAAGTGGTGTTTTAGTAAGCAGTGTTTCTTCCCTTTCCGCCAACGCGAGTGTGTTGTTAGAGGGTTGGAGCGGAGCTGGTGAGTCAGGTTTTGGCCAAATAGCATTAGAAAAAAATGATGATGGATCAAGCGGAGAAATTTTCTTCAACAATTATGAAGGCTTGGGTTTTGACTCGGGCGTTAACTTTTTCGGACGTACTCACGATTCCTTCTACATAAACAATAATGGCAACATTAGCTTCAATGGCGCCGTGAGCTCTTTTACGCCAGAAGAGTTCCCCATTACTCGCTTTGGTGACAATGACATCGACAATGACGGCGGCGGAGGATGTGAAGTAGACTGTATTGAGATGCCTCAAGCGCAAACTAATTCAGCATTTTTCACAACCGAAAATGATGATATTCCAATGCCCGCTGATTTAAATACGATTGCTATGATTGCCCCCTTTTGGGCTGACGTAGATACAGGTTGTGAAGACTGTGGTGACGTATTTATTGGCTCGCCCAATGCTGAAACTATGGTGATTACTTGGGATAGCGTTGGCTTTTTCAATGAAGATAGTTCGCTAACGAATACCTTTCAGTTAGTCCTAATTGACCGTGCTGACACTGGTGCTGGCAACTTCGATGTGGAGTTCCGTTATGAAGACATTAACTGGACCACCGGTGATGCATCAGACGGTGAGAACGGCCTTGGTGGAACACCTGCTCAAGCGGGTTATGATGCTGGTGATGGGGTGAATTTCTTTACTCTTCCTGGTTCACGTACAGATGAAGTTGTGAATTTAGATACAGCTGATAGCAACACAGGTACTGCAGGTATTTGGAAATTTGCTATTCGTGATGGTGAATTACCGGGTGATAACGCTGAAAACCCGATTTTGCCAGTGATTAATCCTGAAACGCCATCTGACTACAACTTTGAATTCGTTATTATCGAGCCAGAAACACCGATTTTCATCGACCCAGACGTAGCGGTTGGTTATGACTATATCGTCAATAGCGGCCCTAGCATTACTTCGGTTATGTTGCCTACTGGTTTTGGTGATGACGTTTATGACCTTTGGTTGTGGGATGTTACCTTGATGGATTGGTACGACACTGGGGAAGATTTGCTTGGTGGTGTAAAGTTTGACTTCACTACAGCGGTTGACCGTTTCCGTATTCTTGGTATTGAGACTTCAGAAATGGTGGATCCAACGGATCCTAATGCGTTTGTAACTGCATTGACCTTCGATGCTGCAGGTGTAATCAACATGAACCAAAATGCAATTACCGAGTTTGTTGACGACTCTCAAGCGGTTTCTGCGCCTGCTGGACTTGGTATCTTCGCACTATCTTTATTGGTATTCTTACGCGCAAGAAAGCGTCGCGCTTAAGACTTTATCTATTGAAAAGAGGAGCGATGGCTCCTCTTTTTTTTGCCCAAACGGAGTAGTGTAATGCGTTTTATTTTTGCTTTTTTTATTCTCGGCATGAGCATTTCTAGTGCGGTACAAGCACAGAGTAAACAGAATTTTGGCTCGTGGAGCTTGTTATGCGGTGAGCACGGAAATTGTTCAGTTAGTCAGTTGGTGGCGATGGATCCAGAGGGAAAGAAGGTCTTGCTTGGCGCCAACATAAATTTCTCTATGTCCAACAGCTTTCCGGTTTTAATGCTGCGTATGCCGCCAAATTTGAACAAAACCAGCGGTGTTGGAATTAAGATAGATGATAACAAAGCCATTCAAGTTGCCTTGTCCCAATGTACCTCTGTGGCATGTCAGAGCGTGATCAAAATCGATAAAACCTTGTTTGCGGAAATGCGTGATGGTCAACTTGCAAAAGTCGCATTCGCGTTAGAAAAAAGTAAGCAACTTACCTTACCTTTATCACTTGATGGATTTGCAGACGCATATGCAGCTTTGCTTGCTACGCGCAAAGCATCTTAATTCCTAACACTTCGAGGTGGTTGTGTTTTATTTCCACCTCACGATAAGCATCTCAAGTTAAGCACCTCATTCTTTCAATTACGCATCTATCATTATGTCGCGGCGATTACACTCTCGTTTTCGCGCCTGACACTCGTCTTTATTGGCCTTAATGAAACTAAGACTTGTATCGGCAGTCAATAGCCTTTAAGTTTCTGAAAAATAGTATAAAAACCACGAAGAATTAAAAGGATGTATTGCAATGGCATATGATTTTGGTACCAATACGTTGGGGATCAGCAACCCATTTAAGCCCGAAGGTATGGCAAAAGCAGTCAGTGGAGCGGCTATTGTTGTTCTTGGGGTTATTGCGCTTTTAGGCGTGGCGGAAGACCTAAAGACGGATATGGTGTTGGCTTGGGTAAATGCGCTGCTGGGCTTGACCCTGTTAACTTTAGGATTGCGCCATGCTGGCGTTGGTTTGTTTCAGTTATTTAAGTATTTTGTTGGTCGTTCTGTGCCAACTTCCCTCGCTTACAATCATAATTCGAGTGAAAAACAAAACGCCCAGCGTGAACGCTTGCAAACGGCCTATGACGCACAAGAATTAGAATCTATGTTAATGGGACGAAAAAACGCCACCTTTACTGAGCCCGAAGGCTGGATTGCGCGCCTTATTCATACTCTATTACCGCGCTTGATATTTAGCCCCTACCCGATCCGCAACTTTGTACAGGAGTTGGGTGGTCTAGTGTGTGCCACTATCGTTGGCTTAATTGCATTTGGTGCGGCTTACTTTGTGTCTGCATCGGGCTTAGTCGGTAATGCGGGCGTCATTATTACCCCTATCCTATCTGTATTATTGTTAGTGTATTTAATTGCCCAGTGGCGTGGCACGTCGCATTCATTAGCAGCATCCAACATGCGCAAGCTGCAAGCAAAGACGGCAGCCAGTCTAGCGAAGTTGCTCGTGTTTGCCATTGTAGTACCGATCGCCATCGGTTTTGGCTACAACCAATTAGATGGCAGCACAGCTCAGGATGTTCAGCAGGTGCTAGCCGATGTTGTCGCGTTTGATGCATGGTGGAACTTATTGCTACTGATCGTACTGGTTTTGGCTGTTATTGCTTTGTCCTGGGTGATGATACGTGAGCGTTTAGCGCTGGCAAACCCAAGCACAGAAGTGAGTGAATTTCGTGAAAATTTACAAGAGTCGGTGCACCCGAATGAAATATTTATCAATATTGAAAACATTGTTTTAGCTAATCGTCGCTATAAAGAAATTCCCAATCGCATGTATCAAGAATTTGACCCTAAGCTACAAGAGCAAAGCCAAGGCAAGGGCAGTTTTAAGGGAAAACTGCTTATTGAAACGCAGCCAGAGTACAGCCAGTTAACCTTTAGCGAGAAATTTAAAGCATTTCGTCTTCTGGCAACGGTTGCCGCGCAAATCATGATATTTGTGGGGGCTTTGTTGTTCTTTTTTACTGTGCAAGATGGATATCAGTTGTATCAATTTATGGCGCAGCAGCTAATGAACATGGACGGTTTGAGCCAAGCTCGGGTTGACGTCATTTTGCAAGCATTTGGCTTGCAGTTAAGCGGGTTTCTGGTTCTGCTATTTAGTTGGTTAACTGTATCTGCAGGGGCAACTATTTTGGCCAGAGGCACACATTTATTTTGGTCTGAAATGCAATTCAGTAGCCTGTTAATGTGGATGAAAACGGAAGGAACATTTACTGAAAGTAAGGTCTCTACTGGCATGTCGATTCATGATTCAACCCGCTCTGAAAATGTCGTGGTACGCAGCTCCATTACACCTTGGATAATTACTTCTCGCGTCATGACATCAACTTTTGCTACCACGGGTACTAAAAACTTGGAAATGCCGCGTTATGTCATGCAAATGGACAAGAACAATCAAGAGTTACAGGGCATAGTTGGGGAAATTACCCAGTTTTTACGCAAGCGTGAAGCCATCGCTTCGATCACCAATGAGCAAGATTTATCCAGCGCTGAAAATATCTATCGGGTGAATGAGGCGAGCCGAGCGAAACCTGAGCGATTAGAGGGGGAGAAAAGCGAAGCGGAAAAACGCAAGCTTGAGGAGCAAGCGGCCGGTAAACTGCACCAAGACGACCCTAACGAGTCGTCTTAAATTAGATAGGATGAGCAGGTTAGCCTTGTGCTGCCTGCTCAACCATTGCGTAATAAAATTGAATTGCTTGGATATAATCTTTAACAGAGATTTGCTCATTTACCCCATGAAAACGTTTCATGGTTTTCGGGTTGAGACGCACCATCATAAATCGATATACATTGTCCGAGAGTCCATAAAAGTGAGAGGCATCCGTTCCGCCTTGGACTAAATATGGCGCTACAAGTAGGTTTTGATCTAAGCGACGAATAGTTTGCTCAATTAATTTATAACCGTAGCTTTCGGTGGACGATACCGGAGATGCCTCATTAGTCATAAAGGCTTCAATGTTTACTCTAGTGTCGTCTATAGCGCGAGTGATGTGTTGCGTGACGCTGTCTACGGTATCGCCGGGTAAAATTCTAAAGTTCACCACTGCTTGTGCTTCAGTAGGCAAAATATTCGACTTAGAGCTGCCTTTGAGCATAGTGACCGCTGTAGTGGTGCGAATGCTCGCAGCTGAACTGGGGCTTTTGAGCATCATACTTTCAACTGCAGGCGAAAAGAGCCACAAGTTAGACATAGGCAACCGCGTAGCTAAATCGGTAGCGAAACCTATATGATTGAAGGTATCTTGAATAAACCGCATGTCTGTAGCAAATGGGTTTGCTTCTACTTTTACAATAGCTTGGGCGAGAATACCGGCAGCGGTATGTTCAGGAGGTTGTGAAGAATGCCCTCCTGGCGCGTTTACCGTCAAACGTAAATTAACGAAGCCTTTCTCAGCAATACCAATGACGGCAACAGGCTCGGTAATACCGGGCAGCATATCTTGGGTTACTACGCCGCCTTCATCTAGCACAAATTCGAACTCGACATTTTTTGTCGCTAGAAAGTCAGCAATTTTGCGCGCACCTTCTTTTCCGCCTGCTTCTTCATCGTGGCCAAATGCATAGTAAATGCTTCGTTTAGGCTGGATATTCTGTTCAAGCAGCATTTCCATGGACTCCATCAGGGCTACCACACTGATCTTGTCATCTATTGTTCCTCGGCCCCAAATGGTGCCGTCAATCACCTTGCCACTAAACGGTGCTTGCTCCCATTGGCTTGCTGTTGCTTCGTCGACCGGTACTACGTCCATATGGCCCATGAATAGCGCAGGTTGTAGACTTGGGTCACTGCCCTTTAGGTGGTAAAGCAAGCTGTAATCATTGATGACTTCAAGCTCGGCTTGTTCATGAACCAGCGGAAAATTCTCTTTTAGATAATCTTGGAAGGCTAAGAAGGCGCTTTGGTCAAAATGATTGCGATCGTCATAGGAAATAGTAGGGATCTGAATCGCTTTGGTGAACCGAGATAGTACTGCTTGCTCATCAACCGTAACTGGAATGATAGGCGTATCGACCACGTACTGTTTATTTTCAAAAAAACTGCTGGCGCGGTAAAATAAAAGCCCACACAGTATCAATAATAAAACCGCAAAACTTATGATTATTTTTTTCATATTGCGCTACTTATTGCCCGTTTGAAGTTAGAATCGCCTGCCAGTATAACGCTATCTGATTCAGGGGATCTAGTTGTCAAATTCAGTCTTGTTTTCAACAGTTGCTCTGATATGGGGTACAACGTGGATCGCTATTACCTTTCAGTTAGGAGAAATTAATCCTATTTTGTCTGTGGCTATTCGCTTCACTTTAGCTGCCGCTATTTTAGGTGGTTACTGCGTGCTAAAGGGCCTTTCGCTGCGCCTACCCCTTCATCTACATATCAAGATGGCTTCTGCAGGACTATGTTTGTATGGCCTAGAATATAGTTTGCTGTATTTAAGCCAGCAATACATTATTAGCGCGCTGGTGGCTTTAATGAGTTCGGGCATGATTTACATCAATGTGGTTTTGCGAAGAGTCATTCTAAAAAAGCCGATACGCATGGAGGTGGTTATTGGAGCGGCGTTTGGCATGTTGGGTATGGGCTTTATTTTTTATCCTGAGTTTTCTCAAGTACAGGCTGATACGGTGCTCGCGTTAGGAATTGCTTTAGCTTTGGCTTCATTCCTATTCGCCGGTTTTGGCAATGTAATATCGGAGCGCATTCTTGATCATGGGACGCCCGTTATTCAAATGAATTTTTGGGCTATGAGTTACGGTGCTTTAGGTATTTATACCTCCGCTGTGTTAAGCGGCGCGAAGTGGTCAATGCCAAGTCATTGGCAGTATTACGCGGCATTAACGTACTTAACGCTTTTCGGCTCTGTCATTGCTTTTGGCGCATATATGAAACTGATTCGACAAATGGGTTCTGACAAAACGGCCTATGTTGCGCTGGTGTATCCTATAGTAGCCTTGATTGTTTCCACTATATTCGAAGGGTATCAATGGTATTTCGCTTCTGTGCTGGGGGTACTGTTTGTCATTTTGGGTAATGCTATTGCCATGGGTAAGTTACCGATCAAACGTTTCAGCGAGGATGTATGAGCGATATAAAACAGCTACTTGAGAACAACAGAATGTGGTCTGAAGGTATGAAAGAAGCTGAACCAGACTTTTTTGACAAGCTTTCTAAACGTCAAAAACCTGAGTACCTTTGGATTGGCTGCTCTGACAGCCGGGTGCCAGCTAATCAGCTTTTAGGGTTGGTGCCTGGTGATATCTTCGTACATCGTAATGTAGCGAATTTAGTGGTGCACACCGACTTTAATTGTTTGTCGGTTCTGCAATACGCAATTGAAGTACTCAAAGTAAAGCATGTCATTGTGTGCGGCCATTATGGCTGCGGTGGGATTGATGCGGCATTAGATGACCAACAATTGGGGCTGATTGATAACTGGCTTGGGCATATAAAGGACATCGCTAAATTTCACCAAGAAGAGCTAGCAACACTTTCAGACGAGCAGCGTTCGGCGAGATTGTGTGAATTAAATGTCATCGAGCAAGCTAATAATATTCGTCGCAGTAATATTTTCAAAGACGCTCAAACGCGTGGGCAAGAAACACGCATTCATAGCTGGATTTACAGCCTTAGAAATGGCCGAATCAAAGATTTAGCAAAGTAAGGATCGTGATGATAAAAAGAGTCAAATTCCTACGCTCGTCACTGGCGTTTTTTATTGCACTGGTGCTGAGTATTGCAGTTAATGCGACGGTCAATATACGTGTTGCGGCAAGCGACCTAGTTGAGAGCCAATCACAACAGCGATGGTATTTTGTGCGTCATTTTGAAAAACAAACTGGTGCAGATCCCACCTTAACAGACATAGGGCAAAGACGTGCAGTCGCATTGGCCGAGTATTTTCGTTATGTGCCATTAACCTCGGTGTATTCAACAGATTATAAGCGCACCATGGAAACGGCAACGCAAAGTGCACAGCAACAAGGTTTAATGATTAATTCGTATGATCCTAGCAACCCCAAAGAATTGATAAAACTGATCGCTCAACAAAGCAGTGTGCTGGTGGTTGGGCACAGCAATACTGTACCAGACTTAATTCGCGCAATAGGCGGTAAGGCTGATGATTTATCAGAGATGGATTATGGGCGTCTGTTTATTGTGACAAAAGCAGGTAGCCGTACTAGCACGCAAAGCATCATTATTCCCTACTAGGTTTTTCATTTTATGACGGAGATATATCACCATTTCATGTGGAATAGAGGTCTAAGCCCACTGAAATTGTTCACTATTTCTTACCTTAATTTTCCATCAAAGCAGATAAAACATTCAAGTCACACTTCAGTCGATGATAGAATTATCATTTAGTCTAACAAAGGAATTCTCATGGCCAACGCCCGCTTTACTACTGATGCTAAGGTAAAACCTGCCCTAGGGTTAGTTGAGTTTGTGGCTCTAATGGCGTTGATGACTTCTTTGGTGGCTTTGAGCATAGATGCCATGCTGCCGGCGTTAAATCAAATCGCTTTAGATTTGGTGATTACTGACCCACAAGATACGCACTTAATCGTTTCGCTATTTTTCATTGGCATGGCTTTCGGCCAGTTATATTTTGGCCCTGTATCGGACGCAAAGGGACGCCGCTTTACCATCATTACCGGGCTGATTATTTTTGGTTTGGGTACGGTTGTGTGTATGTTCGCTGAGTCTTTGACCGTGCTGTTAGTTGGCCGTGTAATACAAGCCTTCGGTGTATCTGGACCGCGTATTGCGGCGTTAGCCGTTATACGAGATCAGTATAAAGGCGAAGCTATGGCTCGGGTGATGTCGTTTATCATGATGGTGTTTATATTGGTGCCCATGCTCGCGCCCAGCTTTGGTCAGGCTATTTTATTCTGGTTTTCTTGGCAGCATATATTCTCATCCTTTTTAGTTATCGGCCTTCTTACTGGGATTTGGTATTTTAGCCGCCAGCCCGAAACATTGCCTAAAAATAAACGCGTTCCCTTTAGCTGGAAGCAGCTATCAATCTCTAGTCGCTATATTTTGAGCAATAAAATGGTGATGTTTTATACCTTAGCAATGGGGTTCGTTTTCGGGAGTTTCCTAGCGTACATCAGTGCCTCTCAAACCGTTTTTCAGGTGATCTACGATACAGGCGAGCTTTTCCCTCTGTATTTTGCTTTGTTGGCTTTCTCTATTGGCTTTGCTTCATTTATTAATGGGACGTTAGTCATGCGTTTAGGTATGCGTAAATTGTGTACTTGGGCTGTTTTTGGCTGGTTAGGTTTTACCACTTTGCTACTTGCAATGTGCCTAATATATCAAGGGCTTCCGCCGCTATATGGCTTAGTCAGCATTTTGTTTGCCGCCTTCTTTTGCATTGGTATTTTATTTGGAAACCTCAACTCTATGGCAATGCAACCTCTAGGGGATACAGCAGGCCTTGGGGCGGCGATAATAGGGTCGTTAAGTAGTATGGTATCAGTTCCTGTCGCGGTATTTGTGGGTAGCTTTATTGATAGGACAATGACCCCTATCGCCGTCGGGTTCGTTGCCTTCGGGGTTATCACCTCTTTGTTTTTCTGGTTTGCTGAACGCCCCCAAACCAACGCTTAGTTTTATCAAACTAACAATCAATCAATTTAAACCCCTGGTGCAAAATATGATACCCGGGGGTTACATTGGAACAGTTCCTGCTTTCTCTCAATCATTCATATATCGTTCAGCTATAGGTTGGATAATTCACATTATAAATTTTGCCTTGCGAAGTGCAGTTGCAAAGTTAGGTCAAAGACGTTTTATAAGGAGTGTCAGATGTACAAGAAACTAGTTATTGGTGTAGCGCTATCGGGCCTAGTATTGAGTGGGTGTGCGTCGAATTCTATGGGCGGCGCATCAAATACACAGAAGGGTGCAGGCATCGGCGCTATCGTAGGCGCATTAATTGGTAAAGGCACTGGTGACAATGATAAGAGCCGTTATGTTTGGGGCGCGGCGGTAGGTGCACTAGCAGGTTCAGCTATTGGTAATTACATGGATAAGCAAGAGGAGGAGTTCCGTGAGGAGCTTGCCGACAGCGGTGTAGAAGTATACCGAGAAGGCGATACTTTACGTTTATACATGCCTGGCAGCATCACATTCAGTTCTGGAAATGCCAGCGTTGATAGTAGCTTCTATCCTGTACTAAAAGATGTGGCTTTGGTGATAAACAAGTATGAAAAAACTACATTGATGGTAGAAGGGCATACAGACAATACCGGTGCAGATGATATGAATCAGCGATTATCTGAAGCCCGTGCGAACAGTGTAAAAAATTATTTAGTACAAAACGGCGTTGATAACAGACGCGTTTCAACTTTGGGTATGGGCGAGTACACACCAATCGCAGATAATGCCACGCAAGCAGGTCGGCAGAAGAATCGCCGGGTAGAGCTGAAAATCATTCCGATGAGTAAGAACTAAGTCGTAATCTGTTTTGAATAAGTGGTTACACAGGCAATGGACAAAAAATAATGAGGCGCAATGCAACGTGCCTCATTGTTATCCTTAACAATGAAAGCAATACGTCGATAATACGATTTTAAGATTTTCTAAAGCGGGTAGGTAATTTTGAGAAGGTTTACTTAACTAAGCGAATTGCAGGACGTTGAACTTTAGCTGGTTCTATCTCAATTACTTTTGAGCTACGAACACCGTTTTTCATTCGGTCATAAGATACATACTTCATATCTAATGATTCGCAGAACTTATAAATAGTTAAGAAATCGCTTTTAGAAAGCTCTTCATTGTCTTTGGTAAGCTGCGTATCAATATACATTTGCTCGCCGTTTGCCGTTAGCATCGCAACAGCTGAATAGGGATCGCCATGGTTGGCTACTTTTAGTGCTCTAACCATTTTTACTTCAAATACCCAATCGCCCATTTTAGTCATTCTTGTGATTCTTTCGCTCATTGGATTTCCTGTTGTGTTAGTGGGTACATACTTAGGGAGTTCGGGATCATCCTATAAGCAATACGTGGGCCACCTTTCTGATCGCGCTATATAAGGGATGACAGCGATAAGTCTCAGGTTAGTGTTTCTTTTTTGCTACAGCGCTGTTCGGTAAACGCCGAAATTGTTAAAGAGTTGTACCAATTTTGCATGGTCAAATTTTTGACCTTTGATTTGTAAGGAAAAATTCTTACGAATAGCTGTATGTATTTGGTAACACTCTTTGTGTTTTATTTAAGGGCTGGACATAGTTTGAGACAAAATCAGTTATCGAAAATTTCGATTACAAAGTTAAGCTAGTCTCATTGGGTAAAATAATTGGTCGCACATAAGTGACAGATCCTAACACTAAACCGAATTTGATCGTGCCTTTCCACCCTTTTAAGAATTTGTTTTAATGTGTGTTTTAGAAAATCACCCATAAAAAAGCCCAGCCAAATTGGCTGGGCAAAGAGGGCTTTTTACAGCACCTAACGACAGAAATCGTTCAATTTACTATTCGTTTCTAGAAGGGTTATACCGCTTCAACTATGGCTTTCATGTCAGTCATGTAACCACGTAGTGTGTCGCCTACACTTTCAACGCCATGCTCTCGAATAGCTTTGTTAACGGCTACAAGCGTTTTATTGTCAACGCTATTGCTGACTGCAGCGAAAGGCTTACCAATTAACTCTGTACCAATGCTTGGCATTAATTTATCAGCTAATAATGGAATAGCAGCGTTAGCGAACAGGTAGTTGCCATATTCTGCAGTATCAGAGATAACAACATTCATTTCGTACAAACGCTTACGAGCGATCGTGTTAGAAATGAGCGGCGTTTCATGCAATGACTCGTAGTAAGCAGACTCAGGTAAAATGCCAGCTTCAACCATAACGTCGAATGCTAACTCAACACCCGCTTTGATCATGGCCACAATGAATACACCGTTATCGAAGAATTCTTGCTCGTCGATTTTGCCATTGTATTCAGGAGCATTTTCAAAACCTGTTTGGCCTGTTTCTTCACGCCATTTCAACAAGTTAGCGTCACCATTGGCCCAATCTTCCATCATGGTACGAGAAAATTCACCGCTGATGATATCGTCTTGATGCTTCCCAAATAATGGCTTCAACATGTCTTTAAGTTGCTCAGATAAATCAAATGCCTTGATTTTAGCTGGGTTTGATAGGCGATCCATCATGTTGGTCACGCCACCGATTTTAAGTGCTTCGGTGATGGCTTCTAGGCCAAATTGAATCAATGCTCCGGCATAAGCTGGGTCGATGCCGTCGGCCACCATTTTCTCGTAACCAAGAACGGCCGCCGCTTGTTGCATACCACAAAGAATCGTTTGCTCGCCCATTAAGTCAGATTTAACTTCGGCTACGAATGAAGACTCAAGTACGCCTGCACGATCGCCGCCTGTTGCGCTTGCGAGTGCTTTAGCGATATCCCAACCTTGTTGCTGAGGATCGTTTTCAGGGTGGACCGCAATTAACGTCGGAACACCGAATCCACGCTTGTACTCTTCACGTACTTCAGTACCTGGGCATTTTGGTGCACACATCACCACTGTGATGTCTGAACGAATTTGTTGGCCTTCTTCAACGATGTTAAAACCGTGAGAGTAACCTAGTGAAGCGCCTTCTTTCATAAGAGGCATAATGGCTTCAACTACGCTTGAATGCTGTTTATCAGGGGTTAGGTTGTAAACTAAATCAGCACTTGGAATAAGCTCTTTATACGTACCAACAGTAAAACCATTGCCGCTTGCGCGTTGGAATGAATCGCGTTTTTCATCGATAGCGGCTTGACGTAGCGTATAAGCAACATCCAAACCAGAATCTCGCATGTTAAGGCCTTGGTTTAAACCTTGAGCGCCACAACCTACGATGACAATTTTTTTGCCTTTAAGGAAATTACAGCCTTCTGAAAATTCGTTGCGCTGCATGAATCGGCAACGACCAATTTGGTCAAGTTGCTGACGTAAAGATAATGTATTGAAATAATTTGCCATTTTTATAAATCCTAGTAAGTGCAACAAGTCAGTGACGATCTCGTGTGATTGAGAGAATAGGGTATTTCATCTGTTGAATAAAATGATATATTTGCAACTTAATATTTCATATTCTGCAATAACGGTTTTGTGAGGGACTAAAATGGATATTCGAAGCTTGGAATTGTTCCAACATTTGGCCAGTAGCTTACATTTCAGTAAAACTGCTGAGGCGTTATTTGTCAGCCCTTCAACCCTTAGTCGTGTCATTCAACGCCTTGAGGATGACTGCGGCACGCCACTGTTTGTGCGGGACAATCGAAAAGTAAAACTCACCGCCGCTGGAGCAAAATTACTGCGCTTTTCACAGCAAACCTTATCTGAATGGAAGAAAGTCAAATGGGAGCTGCAACAAGATCACGAGCAAATTCAAGGCGAATTAAGTTTGTTTTGTTCAGTGACGGCCAGCCAAAGCCATTTGCCAAAATTACTTGATAGCTTTCGTCACCAGTATCCCCAAGTAGAGATAAAGTTAAACACCGGTGACCCTGCTCTATCTGCTAGTAAGGTGATGAAACAAGAGGTGGATGCAGCCATTGCCATCCATACCCCCGATTTTCCCCCTGACTTGACGTTCTTACCCCTTGGCGAGGTGCCTTTACTGCTTATCGCACCAAAAGAAACACAGCTAACCCGTTTGAGCCAAGTGGATTGGCGTGAGCATTCTGTCATTCTGCCCGACTCGGGGCCATCAAAACGAATTGTGCATCACTGGTTTGCTGAGCAAGGTATTCGCCCTCGCGTGTACGCAACAGTTGCGGGTAATGAAGCGATTGTAAGCATGGTCGCGCTGGGTTGTGGCTTGGGTATTGTGCCTGAAATAGTGTTAGATAACTCCACCATAAGCCAACGGGTAAACCGCATTCGATTGGATGATATTGAGCCGTATCAAATTGGATTGTGCTGTATCAGTAAGCGGCAAAGTGAGCCTGCTATTCAGGCTCTATTTAACTGCTAACGAATAAATTACATTTTCAGTGCTGGCGGAGTTTTTTTGCCCGTGCGCAATCGCCAGCGAGTGAAGCCCAAACAAAATAAAGCCAATACGATTAAGCCACAAATTACCCACAAAATTCGAAGTGCCATGCCCCCTACACTGCCATTGTGTAAAGTATGCAACCAACCTTTTATGTTATTTGCAGGGCCATGTTTCCACGCAGAAAATATATTAATGATCTGGCCTGAATCGGCATCCACGTATACAAAGGTATTGGGGAACCGATGAGATGGATCTTCAGGTATTTGGAAGCGAAACGTATAGAATCGTTGAGCGCTCAAATTGTTGTCGGGGGTTTGGATCCAAGCGAGACGTGATTGCTGCAGGTTAGCGCCATTTTCAGCAACTTTTGCCTGTCTGGCTGCGGTAATTGCATCAGAAATCGGCACTGTGTGCTGTATTTTCGTACTCGCAACACCGCTTAGTTTTGAGGGGGTTTGCACAGGTGAAAACAGTAGTTCCAGGACCTTATTCGTTTTTTGTGGCAGGGATAGCATGACTCCGGTGGCAACAAGCAGGAACAAGGGAACGATGCTCGCGAGTCCTAATATTTTGTGCCAATCGTAAAGCAAACCGATACGTGTGCGGCGTCGTTTAAATTTGAACGCCATAGGCCACTGGCCTTGCTTCGGCCACCATGAAACTAATCCGCTCACCAGCAAAAATAATGCTGCTAAACCTATATAGCCTATGACGAAAGTGCCTGTTTCACCAAAGAGCAATGTGTAGTGTAAATTGTATAGCCAAGTGGCTAAATAGTGTCCCCAATAGTCTTCGCGAAGCACTGATAGGCCATCGTTAGTTAACCACACCATTAACGGGGCAAACCCTTCACTGCGAGTTTCTATGGGGTTGTAATAGCGAGCTGACATTGCTCTTTTGCTGCCACTAACCTCAATTCGCCAAGGGCCTTTTTTATCTGGATAGCTATTATTGAGCGTATGTAATGCGCTGTCCCAACTGCTATCTGTGGCCAGTTGTGAACGTTCGAGTTCTGGGTGTAGCCAAGTATCTATCTCAACGTAAAATACTAACATCGTCCCTGATAGGCATATTATTGTCAGTAAAACGCCGAGACTTAAGCCTAACCATAAGTGAAGCCTTCTGGTGTATTTACGAAGTGAAATTGAATGCAATGTTGAGCCTTGATGCGCTAGGTGTTTTGTTTTTAGCTAATACCAACTCCCATAAATTATCGCTAAGTGGCTAATTATTTAACAGAGTCGGTAGAATAAGGGCTACTATAGCCGTGATTGAGAAAGCATAACCTGAAAGGTTTTTAATTCACAAGAAACGCCCACATCCAGTGAAAATTTAATTGTAAGCAAGCTGCGCCAACATACGATCAAAGGCCCGATAATTAAGTGCTTCGGCCAAATGTTGGCGGCTTATGTGCGGCTGGTTAGCAAGGTCTGCAATAGTGCGGGATACCTTCAACACTCTATGGTAAGTACGAAGTGACAAGCCTAACTTTTCAACTGCAACTTGCAAAAAACGTTGATCGTCACTTGAAAGCTGACAGTGCTCTTGTACCTCTTTGCTGCCAAGCAAAGTGTTGGGTTTGTTGCTGCGCGAAAGGGCGATATTGCGTGCAAAAACGACTCGCTCTCTGGTTTCTTTACTGCTACACCCTCGGCTCTTAACTTGCTCAGAGAACTCATTGCCATTGAGTTTAGGCACATCAACTTGTAAATCGATACGGTCCAAAAAAGGACCTGAAATTCGATTTAAATAACGCAATATTTGGTCAGCAGTACAGCGCCCGTCATTAAGACTGCCCGTTGGGCTTGGATTCATCGCCGCGACTAACTGAAACTGAGCCGGAAATTGCGCTTGCCTAGCGGCACGCGAAATAGACACCGTGCCCGACTCTAGCGGCTCTCGAAGTACATCAAGCACTTTGCGATCAAATTCTGGCAATTCATCTAGAAATAGCACGCCGTGATGAGCGAGGGATATTTCGCCTGGTCTTGGCACGCTGCCACCACCGACTAATGCGACGGCCGAGCTCGTGTGATGGGGGTGGCGAAAAGCGCGCTGCTTCCACGTTTGTGGATTAACCGGTTTGCCTACGATCGAATGAATGGCAGCGCTGGCGAGGGCTTCTTCATCCGTCATGGGCGGTAAAATAGTGATCAACCGACTGGCCAACATCGTTTTACCTGTGCCAGGTGGGCCAGTGAATAACAAGTTGTGCCCGCCGACTGCGGCTATTTCTAGTGCGCGTTTTGCTGAACTTTGCCCGACCACATCTTGTAAATCAACGCCGTATTCGGCTTCTTGCGAGATGTTGTTTGATGTAAACAAGGGGAGAGTTTTTTGCTTGCCCAAATGGTGAAATACGTCAAGCAATTGATAAGCAGGGACTATCTTCGCGCCGTTGATAAGAGCCGCTTCATTCGCATTTTCAGCGGGTAATATGGCGGTGCGACCTTCCTTAAAACACGCATAAGTAAACGGCAATGCGCCTTTGATGGGGCGTATTTCGCCGGAAAGTGCAAGTTCCCCTACTAATTCAATGCCCTCTAGGCTTGCGCCTTTAAGTTGATTACTAGCAGCTATAATACCGATAGCGATGGCAAGATCGAATCGCCCGCCTTCTTTCGGTAAGTCTGCGGGGGCTAAGTTAACGGTAATACGACGAGCAGGAAATTCGAAGCCTGAATTTATCAGGGCGCTACGTACGCGATCTTTGGCTTCGCGCACTGATGCTTCTGGCAAGCCAACTAAGTTAAAACAAGGCAGCCCGTTGGCTAAGTGCACTTCTACAGTGATAAGCGGTGCGTCAATGCCGACACTCGCTCTTGAAAATACTACCGCTAATGACATAAGCAAGGCCTTTTGCACGTCAAACTAGAATGCCATAAGGCTAGTCAAGTGAGCAGGTTAGCGCCACTTAGCATAAGAAGCCAAGCGGTTTAAGGCATCAATCCATGTGTTCGGGATTAAACACAGGTAAATGCCAGTGCCATTTCATGGCGGCTAAACGGGTGGTTAATGTGACCGCAAAGCCAATGATCATGCAGCTATAAGTGGATAGGTCTAAATAAAATGCCGCGATGTACGTGGCGCCACCAATGATACATGCCGTTGCATACAAATCGCCCTTTAAGACTAATGGGATCTCGCGACAAATCACGTCACGAATTAAGCCACCAAACACAGCCGTCATGGTACCAAGCGCAATTGCAATAAACGGGGATGCGCCGTAACTAAGGGCTTTTTGTAGACCCATGACATTAAAAAAGGCCAAACCAAATGCGTCAGCAACTTGCAAATATCGCAGGGGAAAGCGATGGCTAATACGTAGCCATATGATGGTACAAAGCGCTGCGCCAAGAATAGCGAAGAAGAAGCTATGGTCCTGCACCCAAAATACGGGTAAATCGAGAATAATGTCACGCAAGGTACCGCCACCAATTGCCGTCACGGAGGCTAAAACAACGACGCCAAAGCCATCCATGTGTTTTTTATAGGCCATTAAGGTGCCAGACACGGCAAAAACCGCCACGCCCATCAAATCAATCCAATGTAACCAGGTACTCATATTATTCTCACTGCTATTTGAGGCTGAATGATACCGATAAATGACAAATTCTAAATAGCCAAACTCAGTGTTTGTGTATAAACGACACAAAAAAAGCCTATAGCATTGCTTGATCCGTTGTGGGGGTTCGTGTTACCAATATAGGCAGTGACGATTTACCCAATTTAAGTTAGAAATTTATCTAATGTTCTATTCCGACTCGTGCAGCAAAGTAATTATTTTGGTGACAGTGGTGGAGACATGTTCTCCGCGGGGATAGATCTGAATTAACGTCAGACAATTTTAACCCCCCGCACGAAAGTTCGGGGGGTTTTTTGCTTTTAGCAGCAACATTTTCCGATATATCAATTTCGACGACCGGACGAGGTTTTTCGCGCATACCGTTTCACCTGCGACCTCGACGGATTTTACACTATTAATAAACAATTTAAGTTAGAGAGAAGAGACAATGCCAAAGTTACGTTCAGCAACCACAACCCAAGGTAGAAATATGGCCGGTGCTCGCGCGCTTTGGCGTGCGACTGGTATGAAAGACGGGGATTTCGGTAAGCCAATTATTGCGGTGTCTAACTCATTTACTCAGTTTGTACCGGGTCACGTGCACCTAAAAGACATGGGGCAGTTAGTGGCGCGTAGTATTGAGGCGGCTGGTGGTGTGGCAAAAGAGTTCAATACTATTGCGGTCGATGACGGTATTGCTATGGGTCACAGCGGTATGCTTTACAGCTTGCCTTCTCGCGAAATCATTGCTGACTCGGTTGAGTATATGGTTAATGCGCATTGCGCCGATGCGATTGTGTGTATCTCTAACTGCGACAAAATCACCCCTGGCATGTTAATGGCGTCAATGCGCTTAAATATTCCGGTAATATTTGTTTCTGGTGGTCCAATGGAGGCAGGTAAAACCAAGCTTTCAGATCAAATCATTAAATTGGATTTGGTGGATGCCATGGTAGCGGGTGTTGATGACAACGTTAATGACGAGCAAAGTGGTGAAATTGAACGTTCTGCGTGCCCTACATGTGGCTCTTGCTCAGGTATGTTCACCGCTAACTCAATGAACTGCTTAACGGAAGCGCTTGGTTTGTCATTACCAGGTAATGGTTCAATGCTTGCGACGCACGCTGACCGCGAAGGTTTATTCAAACAAGCGGGTACGCAAATTGTTGAGTTGTGCCGCCGTTATTATCAACAAGAAGATGAATCAGTTTTACCGCGTAACATTGCCAACTTTAAAGCATTCGAAAATGCCATGAGTCTTGATATCGCCATGGGCGGCTCAACCAATACGATTTTGCATTTATTGGCGGCAGCGGTTGAAGGTGAAGTGCCTTTTACTTTGGACGACATTGATCGCTTATCTCGCAATGTACCCCACCTATGTAAGGTTGCGCCATCTACCCCGCAATACCACATGGAAGATGTCCATCGTGCAGGTGGTGTGCTTGGCATATTAGCCGAGTTGAATCGCGCCGGATTGTTGCACGAAGACACCCCACACGTGTTAGGCAAATCTATCGGTGAAGTGATAAGTGAGTGGGATATAACCTTGCCTGAAAACGCTCACGCTCTCGAGTTCTTCCGTGCAGGCCCTGCTGGCATCCGTACCACGAAAGCATTTAGCCAAGATTGCCGCTACCCGACTGCTGATACTGACCGTGAAAACGGTTGTATACGTAGTCGTGCCAATGCGTTTAGCGAAGAAGGTGGTTTGGCAGTGTTGTTTGGTAATATTGCTGAAGCGGGCTGTATTGTAAAAACAGCCGGTGTGGATGAGTCCATTCACGTATTCACCGGTCGCGCACGTATTTATGAAAGCCAAGACGACGCAGTGAAAGCCATTTTAGCCGACGAAGTGATTGCTGGTGACATAGTGGTGATTCGCTACGAAGGCCCTAAAGGTGGCCCAGGCATGCAAGAAATGCTGTACCCCACGACTTACTTGAAAGCCAAAGGGTTAGGCAAAAAATGCGCACTTATTACTGATGGTCGCTTCTCAGGCGGTACGTCTGGTTTATCGATTGGTCATTGCTCGCCTGAAGCCGCTAGCGGTGGTGGTATCGGTTTAGTGGAAGAAGGCGACAGCATGACCATTGATATCCCACAGCGTAAAATTGGTGTTGATATCAGTGATGAAGAGCTTCAAGCAAGGCGCGAAAAAATGGAGCAAAGTGCTAATCCTTGGAAGCCAGTCAGCCGTGAGCGTAAAGTATCACTCGCGCTTAAGGCGTACGCCTTACTAGCAACAAGTGCCGATAAAGGTGCTGTGCGCGACGCAAGCAAATTGGAAGACTAATGACCACCAGTGCCCAAGAATATTTAAAAAAGATTTTAATGTCGCCAGTGTATGACGTGGCGGTTAACAGCGAGTTTGTCCATCTAGACAAATTCTCCGCTGTTTTAGGGAATGATGTATGGCTTAAACGGGAAGATCAGCAACCGGTTAAGTCGTTCAAATTGCGTGGGGCATATAACAAGATAAGTCACTTAGATGATGAAGCGCTAAACGCGGGGATAATTACCGCATCAGCGGGCAATCACGCCCAAGGTATTGCTTATTGTGCCTCTCGCAAGAATATTCAGGCCACTATTGTGATGCCGGAAACCACCCCTGACATTAAAGTGGATGCGGTGCGTAACTTCGGTGGTGCCAACGTCAATGTGGTGCTTCATGGTACTAGCTTCGATCAAGCCAGTGAAGAGTCTAAACGTTTGGCTGCGCTGCATGGCTATACCATGATCCCGCCATTTGATGACCCAGACGTTATAGCCGGGCAAGGCACCATTGCCAAAGAAATGCTTGAGCAAAACCCGAATCTGGATATCGTCTTCATCGCAGTGGGTGGCGGCGGTTTAGCCGCAGGCATGAGTGTGTATTTAAAGCAGCTCAAGCCTAGTATTAAAATTGTCGCCGTTGAGTCCAGCGAATCTGCTTGTTTGCAAGCGGCTTTAACAGCCGGTGAGCCTACTCCACTGCCCTTTGTAGGGATTTTTGCAGACGGTGTAGCAGTGAAGACCATAGGTACTGAAACATTTCGTTTGTGTCAGCAATACGTAGATGAAGTCATTACCGTTAACAATGATGAGCTGTGCACGGCAATCAAAGATATTTTCGATGATACCCGAGTTATTGCTGAGCCTGCAGGCGCGTTGTCAGTTGCAGCCATGCGCAAATACGCCAGGCTAAATGACGTCAAAGGTAAAGTTTTTGGTGGCGTGCTATGTGGCGCTAATATTAATTTTCACACTTTACGTTACGTGTCTGAACGCTGTGAATTAGGTGAGCAAAAAGAGGCCGTATTTGCAGTTAAAATCCCTGAGAAAAAAGGTGCGTTTAAGCACTTCTGTGAACTGCTCGGTGGTAAAATTATTACTGAGTTCAACTATCGTTTCTCAAGCGAAAAAGAAGCGCATATTTTTGTAGGTGTGAAACTGCGAAGAGGCCAAGAGGAATTTGCTGAGTTGATGGGCACTTTGAGTGCGAATGACTACCCTTGCTTGGACATGTCAGACAATGAAATGGCTAAACTGCATGTGCGCTATATGGTCGGTGGCCGTCCGCCTGCACTACTTCATGAGCACTTGTTTTCGTTTGAGTTCCCTGAACAGCCGGGTGCACTAATGACCTTCTTGAAAACCTTGGGCGAACGCTGGAACATTACTTTGTTCCATTATCGTAACCATGGTGCTGCGGAAGGTTTAGTGTTAGCGGGTTTTGATTTCCCTGATAGCGAACGTGCTGATTTTGAGCAACACTTAGCGCAACTCGGCTATCAATACGCCGAAGAAACCGAAAATCCTGCCTATAAGTTTTTCTTATCAGACGTGAACGGTATTTTTAGCTAATAATTAGCGGCTACCGGTTAATAAAAAATGCGCTCGGTTAATCACCTAGCGCATTTTTTATGTGCTCAATATTCACTCATTAGCCCATAAGCCATTTAAATTTGCTGAAGTCGTTGGGTGATCTCAGGCGAAATTAATTCCTCAACACTTGCTAGCAGTGCTTGGCTAGTATCTGAATGCTCCAACTGCCCTTCGCTAGATGCGTTAATTAATTCGTTATCTTTCAAGGCGTGAATGAACGTAGACAGTACATTTTTGTCGAAAAACTCCGGTGAATTAATGCCATGTAACGCCGCTAAGCGTTCGGCAAACTCCCTACTTTGTTTCTCGAGTCGACCTCGGCTAATGGTTTGTTCCTTTTTAAGGATGGTCAGCACGGCAGCATAACGTTGCAGGGTTTCTTGGATACTGCGATTAAGCAACCAAAATGAATAAAAGGCCTTGCTGGTGGCCGCGGGTGGGCACACTGTGTCACCTTCAGCGCGTAACAAACCCATATCGATCATGGTACTAAGTAAGCGGTCCGTGTAATCCATTGCTTCTTCGTGGCTCATATAAATAAATAGCTCGCGCTGCAGTAAAGGATAAAGTTGGCCAACAAGAGCTATAACATGCTGTTTTGCTAAGCCTTTGTGAGCAAACACAATGGCGCTGACTAAACCTGGTAGGGCGAACAAGTGCAAAATATTATTGCGATAGTAGGTCAATGCCACCGCATTTTTGCGTTTTAGGGAGATGATAGTGCCAAAGCTGTCTTGGGATACTTCCAGCTTATTGAGCTTTAACGTACTTTCTACCAGTGCTTTGCCATCAAGCTCAGGGATGCTGGATAACTCACTGTAAGGCGCAGCCTTTAATAAGCCTAAGTAGTCGTCAATGGCGCGTTCGAGTTCGTCCTGTGCCATTGCGTGCTTCTTAGCAGAAAGTAAGCACATGGCACACAGTGACATACCGCTGACAGCAGCCGCTTGGTTGATTCGGCCCATTACATCATTGGCTAAGGTATTAACGGCAGGTGTTAACCAGCGTGGTTTTTTATCAGGCTCTAAATTCTGTGCATCACGCCAATCTGGTACTTCACCATCAAGAAAGTTGCTCAAATTAATCGGATCACCGAAATTTAAAAATCCGTTTCCGTAGTTTTTCAACTTGCGTACCGCAGAGAACACCTGAAAGAAAGACTCTTTCTTTTTGTCTGTGCCTTTAAGCTCTTTCAAGTAGCTTGAGACTTCCATTACGTGCTCGTAGCCAATGTACACAGGCACAATACTGACGGGGCGGTTAATGCCTTTAATCAGCCCCTGAAGGGTCATGGCTAACATACCCGTTTTAGGCGGTAGTAAGCGACCTGTTCGACTTCGGCCTCCTTCAGGGTAATACTTCACGGAATAGCCTTTGTTGAAAAGTAACTCCAGATACTCTCTAAATACCGCGGTATACAGCTTATTGCCGGCGAAGCTGCGACGTAAGAAGAATGCCCCACATTTTCGTAAAATTCCGCCAATCGGCCAAAAGTTAAGATTGATACCCGCAGCAATATGCGGTGTCACTAAACCTTCGTGATAGATGACATAGGTTAAGAGCAGGTAGTCCATGTGGCTTCTATGGCACGGTACATAGATAATTTCGTGGCCATTTTGCGCTAACGCTCTGACTTTATCGGCATGTTTTACTTCAATGCCATTGTATACTTTGTTCCATATTTTTGTGAGTAATCGGTCGCCAATTCTTACTAGCCCTTCGCGATAATCTGCGGCAATTTCATCTACATATTTCTTCGCTTTGGCTTGTATTTGGTGGTTTGACTGCTTCTTGCTGCGCGCTTCGTCGCTGACTGCTTGACGAACTGAATCTGCGCCTAATACCGCGTTATATAATTCTTGTCGCTCGAGTAGCATTGGGCCTATAAGATTCTGGCGACGGCGATGAAAATGCGTACCTGCTAGGCGGATAAGCTTGTGGCCTATTTCTTCATCACTGCCTTTTAAATCTGCCATGGTACGGGAGGATACGGCCTTGCTGTAACAAACGAAATTATCTCTACCTAAAAACAGCACAATAAAAAACTTACGCAACCAGTTAGGCGACACCTGATTGGCGATAATATCTGACCAGCCGGATAGTTTTCGACCGGGTGCTCTGCCCCAAAAAATGGAAACAGGTACGATTTGCAAATCTAACTCCGGGTGTTCTCTGTGTATCTGGAACAGACGAGTCACATCATCCGCAATTTTGGTGATCTTTACTTTTCGAGTAAGCAAAGAACGTGGTTGTTGTAAAAACAAACATGCGGGTAATTCCTTACCACCGATTTGCACCGCCTCGGAGGGCTTAGGCAATCCTAGGGAATTAGTAGAAATTTTTAAGGCAAATTGATCAGTGACCGAGTGTGTGCGTAATAGGTAAATAATGGGTTTGGTGGTGTCGATCCCAAGTTCGGTCGCTATATCTGTTGGTATGCTATTGACTTTAACCAGCCATTTTAGCGGAACAGATATCATTGTTAGCAGCAGTTTATGCAGCCATGCCATAAGAGTGGTACCTAGATAATAAAAGACTTCCATAGGATACCACGTTATTCGGCTTTTCCACCCCGCGTAATCAGTTTACAGGTCAGAGGTCTTATAGAAAATTACCTTTGTTAAACAACAGAGAAGAAAAATTTGAGATTTAGCAACGACTGTATATACTCACAGTTAAACTGTATGAAACAACAGGCTGTGTATGCGTCCACTAACTCCCAGACAAGAAGAAGTCTTGCAACTGATTAAAACCACTATGCTAGAAACAGGCATGCCGCCAACACGTGCAGAAATAGCACGGCACCTTGGTTTTAAATCAGCAAATGCGGCTGAAGAACACCTCAAGGCTCTGGCTCGTAAAGGAGCGATTGAGATATTGCCCGGCACGTCAAGAGGTATCAGACTCACTGAGCCTTTAGAAGATCAATTAGAAGACCAAGGTCTGCCGCTTATTGGCCGTGTTGCTGCCGGTGAGCCCATTTTGGCTCAAGAGCATGTTGAAATGCATTACAAAGTTGACCCAAATTTATTTAAACCCAGTGCTGATTTTTTACTTAGAGTTAGCGGTATGAGTATGAAAGGCATTGGTATTTTAGACGGTGACTTGCTGGCCGTGCATAAAACAACGGACGTACATAATGGACAGGTGGTCGTTGCGCGAGTAGATGAAGATGTAACCGTTAAACGGCTAGAGCGAAAAGGTCGACAAGTCGTATTACATGCTGAAAACGAAGATTTCCAACCTATTAAAGTCGACTTAGCGACGCAGCCTTTTAATATTGAAGGCATCGCGGTTGGTGTTATTCGTAATGCTGACTGGATGTAGTTGAAGGTTTTTTAAGCAGCTTGTTGTTAAATTATTGGTTATTTTCGAGCTTCGCAATGGAGTTCGAAAATATTATTTTATCCCTTGAATACATCCCTTCTCACCTACCCTATATTACTTTTTTGTATATCATTTAACTCGGTCGTTTGTTATTAAGTTGTTAACGTAACACACTGATAGGCTGGTTAAAATTTGGCCAATCGAATATAAAATATACAAAAAAACTGGACTACTCCCCCCATTTTGAGTAATGCTTGTTTCACGGTTAACAAGTCAGTAACAAAATTTGTCGCGTGCTGAACCTTACAATAATAAATTAGAACGTAAAGTTTGATGGTTATCACCACTATTTTGAGCGTTTGACAAGCAGGGGGTCGAGTGAAGAAAATTTCGTTGAGTGTCATGGCAATGTTAGGTGCATTTAATTGCAGCACCGCTTTTGCAGATTCAGTGTCCGACTTAGATCAGTATCAATTAAACATGCGCAAAGGTGTGACTGATATCAGCGCCGAGGTGTATGACCTACATATGTTGATGTTCATCATATGTGTGGTTATCGCTGTTGGTGTTTTTGGCGCCATGTTCTACTCCATTTTATTTCACCGTAAATCTCGTGGTGCTAAGCCTGCTAACTTCCACGAGAGTGTAAAAGTTGAAATCGCTTGGACCGTCATCCCTTTTATTATTCTCATTGTAATGGCTATCCCTGCAGCGAAAACGTTGATTGCTATGGAAGATGCCAGTGAACCGGAAGTGACGGTGTTGGTAACAGGCTCACAATGGAAGTGGCACTACAAGTACATGGATAACGACGTCGAATTTTATTCTCGCATGGCAACTCAGGCCGGTGAAATCTCGGGTAAATTAGACAAGGGTGTGAATTACCTTTTAGAAGTAGACCAGCCACTGGTGATCCCTACCGATAAACGCGTACGTTTCCTCATTACCTCAGACGATGTTATCCATTCTTGGTGGGTACCTGATTTCGCAATCAAGCAAGACGCTAATCCAGGCTTTATTAACGACGCTTGGGCCAAAGTCAATGAGCCGGGTATTTATCGCGGGCAATGTGCTGAATTATGCGGAAAGGATCACGGCTTTATGCCGGTGGTCGTTATCGCAAAAGAGCCCGCCGAATATGATAAGTGGATAGGCGAGCGTCAAGCCATCCAAGAACAGGCAAAAGCGGAAGAACAAAGATTACTGGCAATGAACATGAGCAAAGAAGAACTCATGAGCAATGGTCAAAAAATTTACAATTCTGCATGTGCAGCCTGTCATATGCCTAATGGTGAAGGGTTGCCAGCTGTATTCCCAGCATTAAAAGGGAGTGACATTGCGCTGAACGATATGGCTGCGCATATTGATATCGTGCTTAACGGCAAATCAGGTACAGCAATGGCCGCCTTCGCGAAACAGTTAACAATGTCAGAACTCGCCGCGGTTATTACCTACGAGCGAAATGCGTGGGGTAACGATACGGGTGACCTAGTTCAGGCGAAAGATATTAACGCTGCATTAAACGGGCAGTAGGGAGACGATCATGAGCACAGTAACCGACACGATCCATCACGAAAACGATCTTCACGAACATCATGCGCCTCCTTCCGGTATTAAGCGCTGGCTGTACACGACAAACCACAAAGACATAGGCACGCTGTACCTTTGGTTCGCATTTATCATGTTCTTAACCGGCGGTGCGATGGCGATGGTCATTCGGGCGGAATTATTTCAGCCCGGACTACAGATAGTTGAGCCTAATTTTTTCAATCAAATGACGACAGTCCATGGTTTGATTATGGTCTTTGGTGCTGTCATGCCTGCCTTTACTGGGCTAGCTAACTGGTTGGTGCCTATGATGATTGGTGCGCCAGACATGGCTCTGCCTCGTATGAACAACTGGAGCTTCTGGATCTTACCGTTTGCATTCTTGATTTTACTGTCTTCATTATTTATGGAAGGTGGCGGTCCTGCATTTGGTTGGACGTTTTACGCCCCTCTATCGACCACTTACAGTGGAGACAGTACGGCTCTGTTTGTTTTCTCGGTACATATTATGGGTATTTCATCCATTATGGGGGCGATTAACGTCATAGTGACGATCTTTAATATGCGAGCCCCGGGGATGACATGGATGAAAATGCCGCTCTTTGTGTGGACGTGGTTAATAACAGCATTTTTGCTAATTGCGGTTATGCCAGTTTTAGCCGGCGCAGTGACTATGGTGCTAACAGATAAGTTTTTTGGTACTAGCTTCTTTGATGCCGCAGGTGGCGGCGACCCCGTGATGTTCCAGCATATTTTCTGGTTCTTTGGGCACCCTGAGGTTTACATCATGATTTTGCCGGCCTTTGGCATTATCTCGCAAATAGTGCCGACCTTTGCGCGCAAACGGTTATTCGGCTATGCCTCTATGGTGTACGCCACGGCATCTATTGCATTGCTGTCGTTTATTGTATGGGCTCACCATATGTTTACGACTGGTATGCCGGTCTTTGCTGAGATGTTTTTCATGCTAGCCACCATGTTGATATCTGTGCCCACCGGTGTGAAGGTATTTAATTGGGTAGCAACCATGTGGCGAGGCTCCATGAGTTTTGAAGTACCTATGTTATTTGCACTTGCGTTTATCGTGCTGTTCACAATAGGTGGTTTATCTGGCTTGATGCTGGCGATAACGCCTGTGGATTTCCAATACCATGATACTTACTTTGTTGTTGCGCATTTTCATTACGTATTAGTGACGGGGGCCATCTTCTCAATTATGGCGGCGGTGTATTACTGGCTACCCAAATGGACAGGAAAAATGTTTGATATTACGTTAGCTAAATGGCATTTCTGGTGTTCATTAATTTCTGTAAACGTATTGTTTTTCCCAATGCATTTTGTTGGTCTAGCGGGTATGCCAAGACGTATTCCTGATTATGCATTGCAGTTCGCTGACTTTAATAAATGGATAAGCTTAGGTGGATTTGCGTTTGGTTTATCTCAATTTATTTTCTTGGCGTTACTTATCAAGGCATGCCGCAAACAAGGCGACCCGGTAAGTGACCAAGTTTGGGAAGGGGCTGAAGGCCTAGAATGGGAAATACCTTCACCTGCTCCATATCATACGTTCGAAACGCCGCCTGTTATTAAATAGGCGGTACAGGAGCATATTATGTTGCCAGTCAAAAAGAGATTTTCCAAGACGCGACTTTTGAAGCGTTCTGTTGCACTTACTTTCGGCTTACTTGCATTTGGCTTTTGCAATAGCTTGCAAAGCGATGCGTATTTTCCTCTAAATGATACCGAGCATTTCGCATTACAAGGTGAATATACCAATGCGCAGTACGCTCAGCAGGGTCTGGCTCAGTCTTACTCAGGGATGTTCTGGCACTCACTATGACAGACAACAGGCAAGAGCCTAATACCACAGGTTCTGAAAAGCCGAGCGGTCATGGCAAGATGGTCATTAAATTACTCGCTATCGTGTTGGGGATGTTTGGCTTCGGTTTTGCACTAGTGCCCCTTTATGATGTGTTTTGTGACTTAACCGGGCTGAATGGTAAAACAGCTAACTCCGCGGCGGTTTATGAGGTTATGGAAATCGATGAGTCCCGCACAATAACCATCGATTTCATCACACGAACCAATACCGGCATGGCGTGGCAGTTTGAAGCAGAAAAACGTCAAGTCCGGGTTCATCCTGGGCAGATGAATGAAATTAATTTTACTGTTAAAAATCCGACTGCTCATCCTGTTGTCGGTCAAGCTGTACCTTCGGTTTCACCTGGTACGGCGGCGTTATTTCTAAACAAAACAGAATGCTTCTGTTTTGAGCAACAGGTTTTGCAAGCAGGTGAATCAGCGGTTATGCCCATGCGGTTTTATGTGGACCCACAGTTACCTGAAGACATTACCTATTTTGCATTGCAATACACCCTGTATGACGTCACGGCGACAGCAGGTGATATTGTAATGAATAGTAGTGAATAGGAGAACGAATAATGGCTCAGCCAGATTATGAAAAGTATTATGTTCCAGATAGCAGTCCTTGGCCGATAGTGGGAGCCGTTGCATTATTTTTAATTGCCGTTGGTGCAGGCAACTTTGTAATTGAACAAACCAAAGGCACGTCTGGTTACGGTGGGTATATTCTTACAGCCGGTTTTGCAACTCTGATATTTATGTTGTTTGGTTGGTTTAGAAATCAAATTCATGAGTCGATGAGTGGCTTGTATAGCGATCAATTAGGGCGCTCATATCGACAAGGGATGGCTTGGTTTATCTTTTCTGAAGTCATGTTTTTTGCAGCATTTTTCGGTGCGCTTTTTTACGCTCGAATGATTTCAATACCTTGGCTGGGTGGCTCTGGCAATAATGCTGCAACAAATGAAGTGTTATGGCCTGCATTTCAAGCAATGTGGCCGCTGGTGCAGACCCCCGGCGGCACAGAAACAGAAGCCATGGGCTGGTATGGCCTACCTCTGATTAACACCGTCATATTATTGATTTCGTCCGTTACTTGTCATTTTGCGCATGTGGCACTTGAAGAGAATAAACGTGGCCGCTTGAAACTTATGCTTGGTATCACAGTGCTGCTTGGGGCGATTTTTATGTCGTTGCAGGTTGAGGAGTATATTCATGCTTATCAAGAAATGGGGCTAACCCTACAATCGGGTGTGTATGGCAATACCTTCTTCTTATTAACCGGCTTTCACGGACTGCATGTGACGTTGGGTGCAATTATACTGTTTATCATGCTGCTCAGGATCTTCAAAGGGCATTTTACCCCTGAAAATCACTTCGCTTTTCAAGCGGGTAGTTGGTATTGGCACTTTGTCGATGTAGTTTGGGTAATGCTATTTTTCTTCGTGTATATATTGTAATTAAGGTGACGTATTCACAGGCTTAAAAAGGGGCTTGTGGATACGTCTTGTAAGGTAAAATATTAATAAGGACGCGGGTTAGGCTCAATAAGACCAGTGGCCACGGCGATAAGTATGACCACTACAATTGCCACCGAGGTTAATACGCGTCTTCCAATATATTTGCTCATATTCGCTTGTTTTGGTTCATTTTTAAGCATCACAGTCATAGCTTTAAATAAGTTATAAATCATAACGATAAGTAGTATTCCGATGATTATCTTGATTAGCACTTTGTTATTTCCTCTCGCTGTTATTTTTATTGTTGATTAAGCATGCTTAGGCTTATTAAGCGATTGCCTATGATTTCTACACTAGTGACTTTGTGCGCAGTTGTCATCATGTTTGCACTGGCTAATTGGCAATTGCACAGAGGGTTAGATAAAGCCCAGAGAATACAAAGTATTGCTTCTGTATCGAGTAACGCGTCATTGTCGCTCGAGAGGGTGCTCACTCTCGATAAGGATATTCAGGATTTACCAGTAAGTTTTACTGGCGCAATTGATCCTCAAAAGATTTTTTTAGTTGATAATCGTATCCATCAAGGACGCCCCGGGTTTGATGTCTATGGTGTAGCACAGGGTCAGACTCAAAACGTGCTGATTAATTTTGGTTGGGTTGCAGGTAACTCAATGCGCAATGATCTACCGCAAGTCATTTTGCCGAATACGTTATCGGGCGCACTAGGGAGAGTAGTTGAGCCAACTGACAATCCAATGATCACCGAAACAGCAACGCAAGAAGCAATATGGCCTAAGGTCATACAGCAAGTCGATATCCACTTTATAGAGCAAGTTATAAAGTTAGAGCTGCCACCTTTTGTGATAACGCTAACGGACAGCAGTGATGGTTTCATCCGCAACTGGCAACCAGTGGTTATGCCCCCAGAGAAGCATTATGCCTATGCTGTGCAGTGGATGGGTTTAGGCATCGCCGCTTTTTTAGTTTACTTTTTCGCACTTCGCGCACGTTTTCGCGCTGCACATAAGAAGGGATCCCATGAACAACACGAGTAACAAACGTTTGATTATCACGCTAGCTGTGGTTTTTATTTTGCCTGTGGTGTTAGCCAAATTGGCTCTAGATAATAATTGGTTCAATAAGGCAGCGACTAACAAAGGGGAATTGCTATCTCCCACATTAGACATGAGCGCTATTCAAGACAAAGCCGCGGAGCCTAAGTGGCAGCTGGTATACGTCTTACCTTCACAGTGCAGTATTGAGTGTGAAAATGCCTTGTACAGTGTTGAACAAGTATGGACAGCGCTTGGAAAAGAGCATGACAGAGTGCGTGCAACTGTCATTAGCACACCTGCTAGTGACCCCAGTGTCGCTAGGCGTTTGAATGAACATAGTGCTGTTAAGTTGTTAAAAACTAACGTGGAAAGTGTTAATAATGTGTTTAAAGGTGAGCCGGTAAATGCTATTTTCATTGCTGATACCTTGAATAACGTGATCTTGCGTTATCCACTTCAAGTTGAGCAACAGCAAGCCATTTTGCATAGTCGTGACATTTTATCTGACCTACGCAAGCTGCTGAAATTATCACGTATTGGTTAGAGGGTCGTTCATGAGGAAATTGGTGTTGGCAGGCCTTATTCTTGCCATAACTGTGATTGTGCTAGGTGCATACACACGGTTGACCGATGCAGGGCTAGGATGTCCAGATTGGCCAGGTTGCTACGGGCATTACAAAGTGCCAGTGGCGCAAGAGCAGATAAATGCTGCAGAACTGGCGTTTCCAGAACGACCTTTAGAGCCCCAAAAAGCATGGAACGAGATGATCCATCGCTACTTCGCGAGTGCGCTAGGCTTACTCATCTTGATCATCTTTGTGGTTAGCATAGTAAAGCGTGCTTATCATCGACCTATTAAGTTACCGTTTTTCCTGCTGTGCCTGGTTATATTCCAAGGCATGTTAGGTATGTGGACCGTCACCCTTAACCTTTTACCTATTGTCGTTATGGGTCACCTTTTAGGCGGCTTTGCTGTGCTGTCGTCGTTGTTTTTGCTTTACTTACGCCTACTACCATATCGCATACCAGGTGGTGATCAGCAAACGCGACGGCTAGGAAAGTTTGGATTGATAGGGATTGCCATCCTTACAGGCCAAATAGCATTAGGCGGTTGGACATCAGCAAATTATGCGGCGCTAGCCTGTACAGAAATGCCGATTTGCGAGAGCAACTGGTACGAGCGCCTAGATTTCATAGGAGCCTTTAGCTTGCCTGAAGCAGATAACTACGAGTACGGGGCGCACAATTATGCCCAGCGTATGACCATGCATATAGTGCACAGGGCCGGTGCTTTCATTACGTTCATTTATCTGTGTTGGTTGGCGGTTCGCATTTACGGTGTAGCAAGCTCTGGTTTGCTTAAAAAAATTGCCACTATCATGGTATTGGTTTTAGGCATTCAGGTTATTTTGGGCGTCAGCAATGTGGTATTCAGTCTACCGGTCGGTGTGGCCGTCATGCACAATGCAGTTGCCGCCGCACTACTACAAATTTTGGTGTTACTTAATTACACCCTCTATCGAAAAACATAGGAGAGACCAATGAGTAAATCTGTTGGTGTTGCACCTCATAACATAGTGAATAAATCAGGCCTTCACTGGCGTGATTATTACGAGATGACAAAACCTAAAGTGGTAATGTTGCTACTACTGACCGCTTTGGTTGGCATGTGTTTGGCGAGTGAAACTTGGATCAGTTGGAAGATACTGCTGGCAGGTTTGACCGGCATTGGTTTTTTATCTTCTGCAGCAGCGGTTATTAACCACGTAGTTGATCGTAAAATTGATGCGAAAATGGCACGGACCTCGAATCGTCCATTGCCTAAAGGCAAAGTTTCACCTCAGCGAGCGCTTGTATTTGCGGGCGTGCTAACGGTGGTGGGCTACCTTATCTTAGAATTATGGGTTAATCGCTTAACCGCTTTGCTAACGTTAGCCAGTCTCGTGGGGTACGCCTTTATTTATACCATGTATTTAAAACGCGCTACGCCTCAGAATATTGTTATTGGCGGGTTAGCTGGTGCAGCGCCACCTTTACTCGGGTGGACGGCGGTAACGAACGATATTCATGCGCATGCATTACTCTTAGTGCTCATCATATTTATTTGGACCCCACCACATTTCTGGGCGTTGGCCATTCACCGTGAAAAAGACTACGCTCGCGCGAAAATCCCTATGCTGCCATGCACACACGGGATCGAATTTACTAAAACATCCATTTTGCTGTACACGGTACTATTAGCACTCATTGGCGTTTTACCCTATCTGATTGGCATGACAGGCGCGATATATTTACTAGGCTCTAGCGCATTAAATGCTGGCTTCTTGTATTATGCATGGAAATTAAAATTCGCCAGTGACGAACACACCGCTATGAAAACGTTTAAGTTTTCGATTATTCATTTGATGGTATTGTTTGTGGTATTACTGGTTGACCATTATATGAGATTTACTTTTTGAGCAGATTAAATTTAGCGTTAATCGCCTTAGTGGCATTGATTGTCGGTATTGTGATTGCAGTGACTATAGCGCCCCCAAAGAGTGATGAAACGCAGTACATTAAGCTTTATCCACAAGCGAGAGCCTTGCCTGATTTTTCTTTGACTGACAGTAGAGGCCAACCACTAACCAATAAAAACTTGCAAAATCAATGGACGCTCGTTTTCGTTGGCTACACTTTTTGCCCTGACATTTGTCCCACAACACTGGCTGACCTGAGCAGCATTTATCCTGAGTTGCAACGTATTGAAGGGCCTTACCCGGTCAAGGTGGCGTTTATTTCGGTGGACCCAGCGCGAGATACAACAGAAAGGCTAGCGGAATATATCGATTTTTTTGAGCCTGAATTTATCGCTGCAACCGGCGAACATGCTGATTTGTTTCCTTTCGTTCGCGCGATGGGAATGATGTATGCCACTTCACAAAGCACAGACGACGAAAACTACTTGGTGGATCACAGCTCATCTGTGGTGGTGGTAAACCCGCAAGGTCATGTTGTGGGTCGCTTTAAACCAGAGTTCGCCCCAGGCAAAGTTGCAGTGAGCGACAGTAAACGCATTTTGCATGACATGACTATCTTAGCGACAGCCAAATAACTGTGCCTCGGGTACGTCAGGCAACAGCTCAAGACGCGCAAGAAGCGGTAGCCTTGATTATCTCTTCTGCGCCTGAAGCTATTCCCCTTCTATTTAACCAACAAACCCTGCAGCATCAATATTTTGCGCGCAGTTATATGAATCAAGCTTTTTTACATCAACATGGCCAATTTGGCTTTGGTAATCATTGGGTCATAGAGTTGCAAGGGCAACTTGCCGGGATAGGCTGTGCATGGCAACGTGAAATGGGGGCAATGTATGTGCAAGCTACTCTTGACAGCATGACACAGTATTACCAAGGTACTGATGTGCTTGAAGTGCTGAATAGATGCCAGTCTTTACAGCAAGTATTTGCTCGCCCTGCAGACGGTGAATTGTGTATTGGGCATATCGGTGTTGCAAAGGCGTTTCAGCGAAAAGGAATATGCAGTGAACTCCTAACTCATTTTGTAGAAAAGGCTAATGAGTTAGACAAACAATTTCTTACCTTAGACGTTAAGCAAGACAATGCGGCAGCTATACGTTGTTACCAAAAATTTGGCTTTGACATTGAGCGCTCTACTTTGGATAACAGCCCAATGAAATTGGGCACCTACCTGCATATGAGAAAAACGCTCTAATCTAACCACTCCCCCTTATCTGAGGCAATAAACCAAGGTTTTGAGTACCAATAATAACGTGAGGGCGCGCGTTTGCTCGGCGCTGTGCAGTTTATTCTGGAGCGGCCGGCAGGCAGTTTCTGTTTAAAATCCACTCTGACCAATGCTTGATTCACGGTGATTTTCTGTGCGTCACCCTGAAAAAAGCAGGTTATTTGTGCGTTGTTTATATCATCGCTTTGCACGCTGAATTCGAAGGTAAAAGGTTCGCCACTAACGAGTGGTGTACTTGGCGAGGGATCTTGTACTGGCATTGCAAGACTGGCCATTTTCACTTTTAGACGTGCCAAATTCGCGTAAATACCGGCTGCCGGGAAGCGCGGAAGCGCTGAAAAATCACTAAAGCTTGCAATAGCACCAGAGTGCTGAGCAAAGCTCACGTAACCTAATTGAGTAAGCTGTGTTTGTAGCTCAGGCGAGTATTCACCGTAAGGATAGGCTAAGAATTTATCTTGTACGTTTAAATTATCTTCTAGTAATTTTTCGGCTTGCTGAATATCGCTGAGACGGCGCGCTAGCCACGCTTCATCACTTTCATTGGTTAAGCGATTAAGTAAATGCTCATGACGCAAATTATGGTTGGCAAAGCTGGCACCTTGCTTAGTCATTGCGCGCATGGCCTCCCAGCTCAAGTGATAATTTACTTTACCAACCAAGTCAGGATTGATGAAAACTGTATAAGGTAAGTTGAGCTTAGCGAGTATCGGGTGACCGTTTTGATAAATGTTGTTAAAGCCATCATCAAAGGTCACCGCGATAGCGTTTTCCGGTAGAGACTGCTTATTTTGTAACGCTGTGACTATGTCTTTTAGCGGTAAAACATTAAAGTTTTCAGCCAAATAAGTCATATGCTCGTTAAATGTGTCAGGTGAGACACTGGTAGAAGAAGGTGTATCTTCGCTCACGTGGTGATACAGAAGAATAACCGCGTTGTCACTGGCTTGGGCATTGTTGATTGAGATGCAAAAACCAAGACAAACCATGACATAAAAAATGATACGATCCATAACGATCCCTTTGTGAGGCTTTGATTGGCGCTAGTGTAACATTGAATGCTTAGGGCATAACCGATGAGCAACTGCTTTCCGTTATTTATTTTTATCTATTAAGTGAGATTTTTCTTGGCTATATCTTCAGCTCATGAGCAACACCGTTTTTGGCATTTAGCCTCCCATAAACAGCTGATTCTGTTAGCGCTACCGATGATTTTAAGCAATATAACCACGCCACTTATTGGTATGGTTGATACTGCTGTATTAGGCCATATGGGCAGTAGTCATTATCTTGCTGGTGCAGCAATAGCCTCTCTGATTTTAACGCAAACCTATTGGTTGTGTGGCTTTATTCGTATGTCGAGTACTGGTTTAAGCGCCCAGGCCAAAGGCGAGCAAAACAATGAAAACAAGAGTCGAGTGTTCTGGCAAAGCTGCAGCGTAGCTTTGGTTATCGGTCTGGCAATATGGGCCGCGCAAACACCTCTACTGACGTTAGGAATTCATTTTGCCCAACCGGAAGCGCAACTTCTTAATGTTATACAACAATATTTCAGTGTGCGCATCACCGGGGCTCCAGCCGCTTTGGTCAATCTGGCCATCATTGGCTGGCTGATAGGCCAACAAAAAACTAAGCAAGTTCTTTATATTCAGATATTTGCCAATTTACTTAATGCCGGGTTAAGTATCTTACTGGTATTCGTGTTTGATGCAGGCGTTAAGGGCGTCGCGACGGCAAGTGTGGCTGCTGAATACAGTATTTTGATACTTGGCGTGTGGGTGGCGGTAAGAGGAATGGGCTTACAAAAGCCTCATTGGGGCTTATGGAGATGGTCTTCATTGGCGCAGTTGATGAGCCTAAACGGTTATAGTTTTGTGCGTAATTTAGCACTGCAATTGTGCTTGGCGTTCGTTATTTTTCAGGGTGCCAGATTTGGGCCGTTAACGGCCGCGAGTAATGCGATTATCATGCAATTTTTTGCACTAATAGCGCTAGGGTTAGACGGCATCGCTTACGCTGTTGAGGCGTTAACAGGTGAAGCTAAAGGGAAAAAAGACGCCAGTGAAATTAATCGGGTGGTGATGCGCGGTTTATTTTGGTCATCCGTAGTGGCCAGTGGTTACAGCTTAAGCTTTCTCGTATTTGGTCAACAGATCATCGCAATACTGACTGATTTGCCTGAGCTTAAAGACTTCACTGCGCAGTACCTATTGATCATCTGGTTGTTGCCCATCGTGAGTCATTGGTGTTTCCTACTGGATGGTGTGTTTGTGGGGCTAACTCGAGCAAAGGCAATGCAAAACAGTATGTTGCTTAGTGCCGCGTTTTTCTTTTTTCCTAGCTGGTGGCTACTACAAGAATATCAAAACTATGCTTTGTGGGTCGCACTTTTGTTATTAATGCTCGGGCGGGGCCTTAGTCTTGGCGGTTACTTTGCTTATCTTTATCGCGGTGGGCGTTTGATAAGCTAAACGCATTCTGCATGCGGTAAGCCAAAATACCTATATAGCCATACAGGGCAAACACACAGCCAATGCCAAGCCCTATAAGCCCTGGAATTTGCAGCCACACCCAATTTTGACTGCCAATGAGTATCAGTATTACTCCAGCAACAAAAAAGCCGAGGCCGTATTTAAAACGACCCCAGCTTTTATGTGGATCAGCGACTAATTTACTCAGCTGCTTTTTAAGCATGTTAGCAACTAATTAGTAGTAAGAGTGCTCACCGGCTTCATGTTCGGTAGCATCTTTCACTGCTGTTAACTCGCCAGAAAATTGGGCTAACATTTGCTTTTCAATACCATCTTTAAGTGTCACATCAACCATTGAACAACCGTTACAACCGCCGCCAAACTGAAGTATGGCTTCACCTTTATCGGTGATCTCCATCAGCATAACCTTGCCGCCGTGGCTGGCAAGTTGCGGGTTGATCTCCGCTTCGATCATATAATTAATACGCTCTTCTAGTGGGGCATCGTCATCAACTTTACGCGCTTTGGCATTCGGTGCTTTCAAGGTTAATTGAGAGCCCATTTGGTCAGTCACAAAGTCAATTTCTGCTTCACTTAAAAAAGGAGCACTTTCTGCATCAACAACAGCATCAAACCCATTAAATTCTAGGGTGGTGTCGGTTGACTCCACGGCGTCTGGTGGGCAATAAGAAACACCACATTCTGCGCTAGGCGTACCAGGGTTAACGACAAAAACCCGAATATTAGTGTCAGGCTCTTGTTTTTCAAGCAATTTACAAAAATGCGCTTGGGCTGTATCTGAAATAGAAATCATAAAAAAGGTCCTGTATTTGAAACATATCGGTATTGTATCAAAATTACTTGACTAAAACACTCAAGTAATAATCTTTGCTTATGTCAATTTCAGCTAAAACATGCGAACATTTCAGGATAACTTTTAAGCTGATTTTGATGTAACAAAAGGTGTAAGCGTATGAAGTGCGGCTGGTTTTGGGGTTTTATGTGTTCTGTTTTTTTGTCTGTCTCGGCGCAAGCGATCACAGATATCGAATATTTACCCGCCAATACGCAGTTTAACGATGCTATCCCTCGTCCTTCTCAAGTCCTTGGGGCTCCTGTGGGGGAATGGCATGTGCGCCATGACCAACTAGTAGAGTACATGCGCATTTTGGCTAATAAATCCGACCGAGTGACATTGCTTGAAACCGGCCGAACCCATGAAAATAGACCTCTGCTGTTACTGACCTTTACGGCAGCTAAAAACCAACAAAATATTGAATCTATTCGTAACAATCACCTTACTTCTTTCGGGCAAAAAAGTGACTCAGACGACCCACTTATTTTATGGATGGGCTACAGCGTACACGGCGATGAATCATCCGGTGCTAATGCTGCATTGCTGGTGGCTTATTATTTAGCCGCTGCGCAAGGTGAAGCTGTTCAGCAGTTGCTTGAAAATAACATAGTACTCATGGAGCCAAGCATTAACCCTGATGGTCTAGCTAGATTTGCCCAGTGGGCGAATGGCAATCGTGGCCAGCAGTTGGTGGCAGATCCAAATCACAGAGAGCATCAACAACCTTGGCCTAGTGGACGAACAAACCACTATATGTTTGATTTAAACCGCGACTGGTTATTGCTGACACACCCTGAATCACAGGCGCGTATTGCGCAATTCCAGCGCTGGCGCCCCCACGTACTTACTGACTTTCATGAGATGGGTACCAATAGTAGTTATTTTTTTCAACCGGGGATCGCGTCGCGCAATAACCCTTGGACGCCTAAACGCAACACCGAACTGACAGCCGAATTAGCCAAATTTCATGCAGCTGCGCTGGATGAAACAAAACAGCTGTATTTCACGCAAGAAGGCTACGACGATTTCTATTATGGCAAAGGCTCAACGTATCCAGACGCACAAGGCAGCATAGGCATTCTGTTCGAGCAGGCCAGTAGTCGCGGGCATAAACAGGAGTCTCTCAATGGTGAACTTAATTTCACTGACACCATTCAAAATCAAGTCACAACATCTCTTTCAACCTTCAAGGGCGCACTGGCCAGTAAAGCTGAGTTGTTGGCTTACCCAACAGAATTTACCGAACAAACTAACGAGCTGATAAAAGACGATAAAACGGTGGGTTACCTTCTTAGTGAATCACAAGATGCGACCCGTTTTTCTGACCTCAAGTCGATATTACAGCAACATCAAATCAGGTTTAATTACCTGGATAAAGAAATACGCGTAGATGATCTCACTTATCAGCCATTGAGCAGTATTTTTGTGCCGCTAAACCAGCCTCAATATCGCCTAGTGAAATCGCTTTTTTCTGAGCGTAAAAGCTTTAATGATAATAGTTTTTACGATGTATCAAGCTGGAACTTGCCACTTGCATTTAATATTCAATACTCCCCAGTTGAGCGAAAGTTGTGGCGCAAAGTGCCTGTTGCCAATGAGCCCAATAATCAGTCGAAAAACACTCTCCCAGTAAATACTGAGAACCCATACGCGTATGGGTTTTCTTGGGCCGACTCAAAAGCACCTAAGTTACTAAGTCAGCTGCTCCGCGGGGGGGTACAAGTTAAAATTGCAGGGTCTGATTTTGCTGCCGCAACCGATCAAGGCAATATTAGTTTCAGCGCAGGTTCGGTGTTGATCCCATTAGCGCTGAAACAGCCTGACAATCTATTGGCATTGCTTAATAGCGCTGCAAATGAAACGAGTATTAAAATTTGGCCTATCTTGTCAGGCCTAACGGCGCAAGGCATTGATATTGGTAGTCGTGAAATGTTCGCCGTTAAGTCCCCTCAAGTGTTGTTAGTTGGTGGTAATGGCACGTCACAATATGAAGTGGGTGAAGTATGGCATTATTTGGATACCGCCGTGGGTATGCCTGTCACTATCACTGATTTACCTCGCTTTTCTCGTCTTGATCTCTCTCGCTATAGTCACATCATTTGGGTTAGCGGAGATTATTCTGAAGTACCCGAGAAAACAGTTAGGTTGCTGGAAAAATGGTTGTCTGCGGGTGGGGTAATGATAGGCCAGCGAACAGCGGCAAAATGGTTTGCTGACAAAGACTGGCTTAAGGCATCATTTTTAAGTGAAGATGAAATCAAACGCGCGTTTTCAAAAAATGACTTAACTTACGCAGACAAAGACCAACTAGCGGCTAAGCAGCGTATTGCAGGGGCGGTATTCGATACGCAATTAGATACCAGTCATCCACTTACCTTTGGCTTTCCTCGCTCGCATTTACCTTCATTCAAAAACAGCACAGTCGTGATGCGTGCGCCTAAAACGCCGTTTATCACAGTGGGGCGTTATACTTCAAAATCCCTCGTATCTGGTTACGCTGCTGATGAGTTGCAAGAGCTTATTAATAATAGCGCTTCTATCGTGGCTCACAGTGTTGGAAAAGGTAAAGTGATTGCGTTTATCGATAACCCAAACTTTCGAGGCTATTGGCGTGGCACAAGGCGTTTGTTGAGCAACGCAATATTCCTGTCCAGTTTAATCAATGCTCCAGGGTAAGGCACATACACCATACATCCACTTGTAAGCTTGGATGATGTTTTTTTAACAATTGGTGCATGGCCTCAACGGTAGCGCCAGTGGTGATCACGTCATCCAATATGGCGATGTGTTGATAGATTAGGGGGCGACGAAGCGTAAAGGCATTTTTCATATTAGCTTTTCGCTGAGCACTCGAAAGAGACGTTTGCGTTTGCGTGGCTTTATGTCGAGTGATCACATCAGTAACTAACGGGATACCAGTTAAGGCTGAAATGAGTTTCCCTAACTCGATGCTTTGATTGTATTTGCGTTCTTGATACCGCCTCGGGTGCAGCGGAACTGGTATCAGCGCTTGAGGTAGTGTACAGCGGCTTCTCAGCGCATGGGCAACAAAAAGTTTGGCCAAAGCGTTGGCGTGCAGGATTTTATTAGAAAACTTTAAACCTGTGAGTAATCGCGACAAAGGCCACTGATAATCAGCTAGCGCTAACACGTTATTTGCCGTCAGGTGCTTCAAACCGCGCTTCGCTTTGGGCCAATTCAATAGATTGTAGTCGTATTTTTTACACTCAAACAAGGCTAAGTCATCCGTACAGTGATCACAAATAAGCGCGTCGCTGTCTTGCCTGCACAGCAAGCACTGTTGTGCTATTTTGACCGCTTGCATGCTTGTCACTTTTGTAAGTCCTAGCCGATTAAGGGCGAACACTTCTATGCCATCCACTTGATTTCACTTTTTTCATCTCTACACTGACATGCCAGTTTCTAAGGGTAGTAGATTTATATGCACACGACTTTGAAAACACGTACTGCAGGCAGTGGACCTAATCTCGTTTTACTTCATGGATGGGGAGTTAATAGCGGTGTTTGGCAACCAATAGCCACGCAGCTGGAGCAACATTTCAGCGTTACTTATGTTGATTTGCCAGGCTTTGGTGAGAACAATCAAATAATGCCTAAGCCTTACGATTTAAAAAACCTAGCTGAGTGTGTGGCGAATGTGCTCCCCCAGAACAGTGTGCTTGCAGGCTGGTCATTAGGTGGCTTGGTTGCTCAACATGTTGCATTACTTGAGCCTACGAATGTTAAACAGTTGGTACTGATAGCCACATCACCCAAATTTCTAAAAGGTAATGATTGGGCGGGGATTGATCCGAATATTCTGCAGGCGTTTTCGCAGCAACTGGTGAAAAACTTGAGCAAAACCATAGAGCGCTTTTTGGCAATACAAGCCATGGGCAGCGATTCAGCGAAAATGGATATTAGAAAAATAAAAAGCAGCATAGAAGCGTCGCCTCAGGCCGATATTGCCGCACTGACAGCGGGGTTAGATATCTTAGAGCATGTTGATTTAAGGGACCAAATAGCGGCTTTGAAAATGCCGATACATTGGATGTTAGGGCGCCTTGATAGCTTAGTGCCAGCAAAGCTTCAAGGGTTTGTACAGCAAAGCTTACCCAACAACCACAGCGTTACGGTTTTCCCCCATGCTTCACATGCGCCATTTATATCGCACACAGAGGATTTCATAGTTGATTTGATGGAAAACACACTCAGGTAAAAAGTCGCTGTTAAAATGTCGTTTTTTGGTTAATAATTAACCATGAGAGGTTAGAAGAGGTACTCAGTGTGGACATTTCAAATAACAGCAACATCAGCGGCGCTTTTGCCAGTGGTTTACAAGGTGTGCAGCGCGGCACAGAGCAAGTTACTCAAGCATCCAGAGATATTGCTAGCTTAAATGGCGATACGCAGCAGGGCAGCTCATCCAGTGCTAACTTGACTGATAGCGTGGTAGATCTTCAAACAGGTGCGATAGGAGTTGAAGCCTCAGCTAAAGTATTAGATGTAGCCAATGACACCATAGGCACTTTACTCGACACCTTTGCGTAGGCTCATTAACCAGTAGGTATCATTAAGATATAAAATGAACATTGTAACGCCTATCCCAACGGCGGTTGTTTTTACTACCGCCAATATCAACACTGAAGCTGCGCGCAGAGATAATACCCTGCGTGAAACAGTACCAGCGTTGACTGGGTCTGAAAATTCAGCTACAGAATCTGGGTTAGCCAGCGATCATGACAAAGTAAAAACCCCCGCACAACCCCTTGTATACGAGCGCCCTCAGGTGCAATCCCAAGGCGAACCTGCATCGGATACTCAGAAAAACGCTGATCAAGACAACGCCCAGCAAGAAAGCGCAGGTAAACAAGACGCTGAACAAGAACAACAAGCCCAACAAGAAAAAGCCCAAATAGACGAGCTGAAAAAACGTGATACTGAAGTACGTACTCACGAGCAAGCTCATGCCAACACAGGTGGCCAATACGCTGGCGCACCCAAGTATGAGTACACTACCGGACCTGACGGCAAGCGCTATGCCACAGGCGGAGAGGTGTCTATTGATGTATCAGTAGAAAATTCCCCTGAAGATACTATTCGCAAGATGCAGCAAGTCAAAGCTGCAGCTCTCGCTCCTGCTGAGCCCTCGGCGCAGGACTTAAGAGTAGCGGCTGAAGCCAGCCAAAAAACGTTTGAAGCACGCAAAGAGCTAGCAGAAGAAAAAAGTGAAGGTGTTGGCGTTGTTGCTCCAAACGACACGAAGAGCGCTACCCAAGGTGAAAACGTAAACGCGGCAGATAAATCGACTTCCCAATCAGAATTTGGCCCTGAGTTAGATGATATAGTGCGCGGCACTGATGAAGGTACGCCAATCCGCGACCTAGACACATCTGAAGTCGCTAAAGCCACCTTAAAAAGTGAGCAGTTAGGTGACGTTTTTGCCAGTGATACAGGCAATGCGTTTGCTAATCAGGCCAGCAGAGACGACAACACCTTATTAGCCGAGCGTGTTGTTCAACGGTATTACCAAGGAGTAAGTGAACCCAAAAGTTATGGCTTGAACTTCTCAGCCTAATTAACCACAGGGGCTTACCGCTAAAGCCACCGACCAAACTCTCTATAAACTGAATTCACAAACTTCGTTCATATTAATAACCGTAATTATTGGCGAATTGACGTATATCCTCCGGCGTTGCTGCTTCGTTGCACGTACCGAGAATATGCAGTCGGCTACTTGATTCGTAAGTGTCTATTTCGGTGTAGCCCTCACGGCAAAAACCCGTCTCGCTAAGCTTCGTTTCAAGTTGGGCAAATAGTTCATCGAGTAGCCTTTCTTTAGGATCGTCACCTTTGGTTTTGCTCTTGTTACCTCCCTTCGGTGGCGGGCCGCCAGTACCGCCATGCTCTGGTTTACCTCCAGCCGTGCCTTGGTTCGCGCTAATACTGAAATTAAACACTTTTTGGTTAGTATCTTTAATCATTGTAGCGAACATATCGGGCTCCTTAGGTTGCGGTTTAGGCTTGCTCGCGCAGGCACTTAATACAATAGGTATCACGAGTATTAAAGTAAGTAGTTTTTTCATCGTCATAATGGACTCACGTTATCAATTATTGGGGAGCACTTTTCTCTGTGTATGACGTAAAACAAGGATTGATAGTTTCTGGCAGGTATGTAAAAACTGTGTAAAGGTGGCTACTAATGAAAATAATAGGATTCATTTATTACAGACATAAAAAACCGGTGAACAGCGTCACCGGTTGTCGTATTCGCTTTTAACCTTTTCTATTTTTTCGCTTTAGCAAATGCATCGGCAAAGGCATTCCCCATCGCTTGATTAGCAGAAGCTGCTGCGGGTTTCTTATTTTGAGGCTTACCACTTGGCCTGTTGCTTTGACGAGGATTATTGTCACTGTTACCTCGGCTTTGATTCGGCTTGGTGTTGATATCGTCATTTAAACGCATAGTAAATGACACACGCTGACGCGCCACATCCACTTCCATTACTTTAACCTTAACAATATCGCCGGTTTTGACGATTTCCCGTGGGTCAGAAATGTACTTGTCCGTCATAGCTGATATATGCACCAGACCATCTTGGTGAACTCCTACATCAACGAAAGCACCGAAATTAGCGACGTTGCTCACAACACCCTCTAAAATCATCCCTTCCTTTAAATCATTAAGTGACGATACGCCCTCTTTAAAGGTGGCGGTTTTGAATTCTGGACGAGGGTCACGACCGGGCTTAAGTAGCTCACTGATGATATCAGTCACTGTGGGTAACCCGAATGAATCATCCACAAACTGCTGCGGCTCAAGCTTTTTCAATAGCTCAGTGTTACCAATTAAATCATTCACCGCACTGCCCGAGTTGCTCACTATGGCTTGAACCACAGGGTAAGCTTCAGGGTGAACTGCCGAGGCATCAAGCGGGTTACTGCCATTTACTATGCGTAAAAAACCAGCGGCTTGCTCGTAGGCTTTTGGGCCTAAGCGTTCTACTTTTAACAGGTCTTTACGACTACTAAACGCGCCATTGGCATCTCTGAAATTTACTATGTTGGTGGCAAGTGTGCGGTTTAAGCCAGACACATGGCTTAATAGCGCCGCTGAGGCCATGTTTAAATCAACGCCAACGGCGTTTACACAATCTTCAATAACACGGTCAAGTGAGCGTCCTAAATTACTTTGGCTTACGTCATGTTGGTACTGGCCAACACCGATAGCTTTGGGTTCAATTTTAACCAGCTCTGCTAGTGGATCTTGTAAGCGCCTAGCGATAGATACAGCGCCGCGAAGCGACACATCCATATCGGGTAATTCGTTTGATGCAAGCTCAGAGGCAGAGTAAACCGATGCGCCTGCCTCACTGACCATGATTTTGCTCAAACCCAGCTCAGGGTTAGCTTTAATGACCTCTGCGGCGAGTTTGTCTGTTTCACGTGAGCCTGTACCATTACCAATACTGATTAACTTCACTTTGTGCTGCTTACATAGCATACCTAGCGTACGTAGGCTTTTGTCCCACAAATTTTGCGGCACATGGGGGAATATGGTGCTGGTGGCTAGCACTTTACCTGTGGCATCAACGATTGCTACTTTTACGCCGGTGCGTAAACCGGGATCAAGACCCATGGTAGTTTTCGCCCCAGCAGGCGCCGCCATCAATAAGTCATTTAAATTTTTAGCAAACACCTGAATCGCTTCTTGTTCGGCTTTATCTTTTATCACACCGAACAATTCTGTTTCCATGTGCAAAGCAATTTTTACTTTCCAAGCCCACTGAACCACACTCGCTAACCACGCATCCGCCGCACGGTTACTAAAATTCAAACCCAGGTGCTGGGCAATAATGTGCTCACCGAATGAGCTTTTATCTGATTCTTCTTTTTGCGGGTCAGCATCCATTGATACTTGCAAAAAGTTCTCATTTCGGCCGCGAAATAAGGCTAGGCAGCGGTGCGATGGTATTTTGCTTAGGCGTTCACTGTGCGCAAAGTAATCTGAATATTTGGCAGCTTCTTTTTCTTTGCCTTTAACGACACTGCTTTTGATATGGGCGTTTTCCATTAAGTACTGGCGCACCTTTTGTAGCAATGCTGCATCTTCAGCAAATTTCTCCATCAAGATGAATTTTGCCCCCTCTAACGCTGCCTTTTCGTCAGCTATACCCTTATCTGCAGCAATGTACTTTGCTGCTTCTGATTCAGGGGATAAGGTCGGGTCGGCAAATATAGTATCTGCAAGAGGCTCTAAGCCTGCTTCGATGGCAATTTGGCCCTTAGTGCGACGCTTCGGTTTGTAAGGCAGGTATAAATCTTCTAATTCGGTCTTGTTGTCGCAGCTTAAAATACTGCGCTTAAGTTGGTCTGTAAGCTTGCCCTGCTCGTCAATCGTTTTGAGGATCACGTTACGTCTGTCATTAATATCACGCAGGTACACCAAGCGCTGCTCAAGTTGGCGAAGTTGAATATCGTCTAAGCCATTTGTGGCCTCTTTACGATAGCGAGCAATAAAAGGAACACTCGAGCCTTCATCTAACAAGGTGACGGCAGCTTGTACTTGAGTGGGTTTTACCTGAAGTTCACTCGCGATTTTTTCAATGATCATGTAACGGCCCTATTTTGGCGAAGTTATGCAGATTTAACGTGTTTAACAAATGGCTTAACAAGGCGATATATGGCCTCGACGGTAAAATACCAGAGTCGCGACACATTATTACCGATTATTTTTGAAATTGCAGAGCTGGGCTGTAGCGTAATGATATAAAAGCTCGCGATACTGATTTTAAATTTTTCAACAATTGTTGAACATTTACTTTAAGCCAGAATGAAAAGTTTGGCTTCTATGCTGTTATTTTAACACCCGTTCAAGGTGGTGATCCCTCGTGGTGAGAATGCCGCTCAATTTTATTTCCTCTTTATTTGCAGCGACGGTGACGATTTTATGAACTTGCGTTTACACCTTTAGGCGTGAGTAACTATTTTTGCTTTCAAAAAATCGATAAATACTCGAGTTTTTACGGGTAAATAGGAACATTTTTGATAGATCAACCAAGCCGCAGTATCGAACTCTGTTGCGGTACATGCATAATCTGGAAACATATCGATTAAAAGCCCACTTTTTATCTCATCTTGGCACAACCAGTCTGGTAAAAGAGCGGGGCCAAGACCCGCGACAGCGCAAGCGGTCATGGTCAACCCATGTGATATCAGTAAATGACCAGTGACAGGCACGTCGAATGTATTATTGTGCGTATCCCGAAACTTCCACGTGCTGCAATACCCCGGCATTGAAAACAATAGGCAATCAAGTTTACTCAGGTCGCCAGGGCCTTTTGGGGTACCAATGGTTTTAAAGTAGGTAGGGCTTGCACAAACATGAAATCGTCTTGAAACCAACTTGTGTGCGGTGAAATTATCCCCCGGTTGTTGCCCGAATCGGATAGCCACATCGATTTGCTCTTTGACAAGATCCACGTGGCTGTCCATGAGTAACAATTCAAGCGTAAGGTCTGGGTACAAGGCACGAAACTCTGGCAAGATCGGCGCTAGCACTCGTTGCCCGAATGAAGTACAAGCGGTTATACGTAAAGAGCCATTAGGCAGGCTAACCAAATCTAGTGCGGCTTCACTGGCTCGGTCAAACTCACCAATTAGATCTTTCACCCGAGAAAAATATTCACTGGCCGCTTCAGTAGGTGCAATCTTGCGGGTTGTTCTTTGGAATAATCGAAAGCCCAGCTGTGATTCTAAACTCGCTACCGAGCGAGAAATAGATGATGGGTCAACGTTGCGTTGACGAGCTACGGCCGCAAAACTTCCGTGCTCCATTACATCTACAAAAACCCTTACGTTTTCGAAATCCATTCGTGCGCTCTTTACACTAAAGTGATGAGTATAGGTGCCTTTATCTAATTAGCGACTATGGCTAAGCTCAAATACATGTCATGGCGTTGTTGTCTGCCATATATGCTACAACATTTAGGGAAAATATGATGAGCCTACGATTTTACAGTGAATTTTTTAACTCCACCGAAGACGTACTTAACGATGTAATCAAACAGGGAACATGGCCAACAACATTTGTTTCTGGACCATCAGAAGGGTTGCACGAACACTGGCATGCCGACGAGGTACACGCATATATCATGGAAGGCGAGACAGATTTCTTGGATGCCAAAAGCGGTATGCGAACCCAAGTCAAAGCGGGAGATAAAATAGTGATCCCCGCTAAGGCATTGCATGCAGAGGGAGCAGTGATGGAACGGGTCGTATATATTCTCGCCCTTCCAAAACCACTGCCGCCAGAAGAGTTTCTGGCCATGCATGGCTCTGCATAGAGTGGAGTCGACTAAAGCATGCGGTTCATTTCTTCACTGTGGGTGGTTACGATAGCACCGACTGTGTCTGCTTATGTGTCCTTTTTGACTGTTGATGTTTCACCGCGTGTACTTCTAACCTTTTTATATTTTACCTTAATATCATCGTAAGGAAGCTCAAAGATGAGAAAGCCAATATATGCACCAACAGTATTCGGAAATAACTATTATGCAAAGCGACTAGTAGCAGTCTGCACTACTTTAATGTGTTTCTGCATACTCGGATGTGATTCTTTAATAAAAGATGTTAAACCGCTCAGTTCTGTGACTAAAGCTCTCGATCATCTTGAAGAGTTACCTCCAAGGGTTGCAATACATAATTTACAGCCAATGTTTAAAGTGGAAGCTATTGGATTCACAGCAGTAGACGAAACCGGTTGGGATTGGGCTGGATCCGATGAAATTTACGCTGTTTGGCATAGCAATGTGATCGTTTCGACGCTTATTCAAGGTGATGTTGATAGTGGGGATTCTTTTGATTTTCATTCTCTACAAAGTTGTATTTATCCTATCGCAGGGGACACGCTAATAATAGATGGTCGATATGGGGGAGAGGATTCAGGTTGGATTTGCAAGGAGGAGGGGGCTGCAAGTCCAATACAGTTCTCTGTTGTTTTTTACGAGGATGATAGTCCGTGGACACATATTCCATTTTGTTTTTCCGGGAGTATTGTTAAAGGCTGTGAAGACCAATTCGTTGGAAAATATAATGGTGTATGGAATACTCAAGAATTGTTAGAAATTCTACCTGGTATAGGTGATATTCAAAATTTCACAGTTAGGTTAAATCCTTGTGAGGGGCCTGCTGTATGCGGAGATGATAATTTTTCTGACTATGACTTTCATTTTCGTATAGTTAGAATGGCTGATAAAGAAGTACTGAGACAACATTCACTCCAGTAAGCTTCCATGAGTTTACCCCTTTGAAGCAACAATTTCGCATGGATTGAAATAGAAATTAAGCCGAGAGCGCACATTTCGCTTTAGGCTTCTGAGGTATTCATTCAATTTGTTGATACCGTCGCTACTTTTGCTTTTGTACTGACTCCAATTTTCTATGTTTTCAATCGAATTACCAAATGACCAGACTGGTGGATCCCGTGGCTTTAGAAACACCACTCCTGTCGGGTGAACGATTCGCCATTGAGGTGGAGCTAGTTCGCTGCAAGGGATGGCCTGTCATATCCAGCATTGATTCTGTTACACGAAGATTATATTTTAAGTGTACGCAGTATTTAAAGTGGCTGAAAGCCATAAGTAAACGTAGCGAATAGAATATAAAATTTAAGTACCCGAAGGGCATAAACAAACAGGGAAGTTAACACGAAGAAGGGGAATGGTGCCGACTACCGGAGTCGAACTGGTGACCTACTGATTACAAGTCAGTTGCTCTACCAACTGAGCTAAGTCGGCACACTAGATTCCCGCTCTAGGCAGCTATGTGCTAGAGCGAGGCGACATTCTATTGATTCCACTTTTGTTGTCAACCAAAAGTTATTATTTTATCTGTAAAAGGCGCTCTGCTTCACTATTCAATGTCGGGAAATAGCTTTTCGGTAACCACTTTTGCAGTTTCTGCATCGCTTGGCCCAGGTCAGCGTAATCATTGCCAGTGATATTGATGTGGCCCATCTTGCGCTTGGCACGTGGGGTTTTCATATAGCCGTGTAAATGGGTTCTAGATACACTGAGCATGTCTTTTGGCGGTAAGTCACAACCAATTACGTTAAGCATCACGCTTGGTGCAAGCACTTGGGTCGAGCCTAACGGTAATTCACAGATAGCCCGCAAGTGATTTTCGAACTGACAGGTATCTGCACCTTGCATGCTCCAATGCCCTGAGTTATGAACACGAGGAGCGATTTCATTGACTAGCAACGAGTCACCCATCTGGAAGAATTCCACTGCCAATACGCCAACGTAATTTAGCTCGCTAGCGAGGGCGGTAAAAATCTGCTCTGCTTGAGTTACTAATTCAGGAGTGATGGCCGGTGCAGGTGCAACACAGGTATGCAACTGGCCTTGATGATGTAGGTTTTCAACTAAAGGGTACAGAGCGACCTGGCCGTTCTTACCGCGCGCGCCCACTAATGACACTTCACGCTCAAAGCTGAGCATCTTTTCAACCACTAAAGGCACTTTCTTTAAATCAAGTTCGGCTAGTGCTTGCTTGATTTCAGGCAGTTGCTCTTTACTGGATAGGCGCCATTGACCGTAACCGTCGTAGCCGTCGCGGCTGGCCTTAATGATCAGCTTCTCGCCTAGTTGTTCAACGGCTTGTTCGAGCTTAGCCGCGTCATCCACAATCATGTAAGGGCAGTTGGCGATATCGAGCTTGTCGAGTAAAGCTTTTTCTTTGACTCTATCGGCGCCAGCAGCTATTGATTCAACGCTCGGCATCAGCTTTCCGCTACGATTGACTTGTTCAAGTAAAGGCTCTGGAATATGTTCAAACTCAACGGAAATCGCGTCTGCGGCTTCGATAGCGGTTTCAAGGTGAATGGCCATCACCTTTTTATCTATTGGGTTAACTACTTTAAGAGTACCCACATCTACAGCTCGTACTTCAATCCCTAAAGGCACACCTGCTAGGGCCATCATTCTGGCGAGTTGGCCTGAGCCTAAAATCAGCACATTCATTCAGGCAGTTCCAGTGCGGGTTGGGCTAAAACGTCAGCCGTTTGTTTTTGTCTAAATTGAATAATCGCATCGCGAACGGTTTCGTCATGTAAAGCAACCACCTGCGCGGCAAGTAAGCCAGCGTTAGCTGCGCCAGCTTCACCTATAGCTAAGGTACCTACAGCGACGCCTTTGGGCATTTGTACGATTGAGTACAAAGAATCGATGCCACTTAGCTGACTAGAACGCACAGGCACACCAAATACTGGTAGGTGAGTATGCGCGGCTATCATGCCGGGTAAGTGCGCAGCGCCGCCAGCGCCGCCAATGATCACTTGGTAACCTTTGTCGGCTGCAGTTTCTGAAAATTCTGTTAACAGGGCTGGGGTGCGATGAGCCGACACCACTTGGGCGTGATAACTTACGCCTAAGGCATCTAACATTTTTGCCGCTTGGGCCATGGTGGGCCAATCAGACTTTGAACCCATAACAATCGCAACTTGAGGCATTTTCACTCCCACTAAATTTCGGTTTTATTTGATGCAGCGGACTTGAATAAGCAGATGAAATCTCATGCTGATAGACAAGATATTGCTGACCAGTAAATTTCGGAAACGGATTGTAGCTCAATTCAAACAACGAGTCCCGCTTGAACGTAAATTGAACAACATTCTGTGTTTTTGTATCGGTTTTTATTTTTTTCAGAAGATAAAGCACCGTAAAAACAAAAATCCGCTGCGGGCGAACCTGCAGCGGATTTTAAAAAACGTATTATGCTGTGATGCTAGCTTTTTTGTTTGCGCATCGCAGTGAAGAACTCATTATTGGTTTTGGTCATAGACAGCTTACCAATTAAGAATTCAATTGCGTCAATTTCTGACATTTCATGCACGATTTTACGCAAGATCCACATTTTTTGTAATTCGTCTGGGGTGGTCAGTAATTCCTCGCGACGAGTACCTGAGCGGTTGTAATCAATCGCTGGGAAAACACGTTTTTCCGCAATTTTGCGGTTCAGGTGTAATTCCATGTTACCCGTACCTTTAAACTCTTCGTAGATAACTTCATCCATTTTAGAGCCGGTATCGATAAGTGCAGTAGCGATAATGGTTAAGCTGCCGCCTTCTTCGATGTTACGCGCAGCACCAAAGAAACGCTTAGGCTTGTGTAATGCGTTAGCATCAACACCACCAGTAAGTACTTTACCTGATGATGGGATAACGGTGTTGTACGCTCGGGCTAAACGCGTGATTGAATCAAGTAAGATAACCACATCTTTCTTGTGTTCAACTAAACGTTTGGCTTTTTCAATCACCATTTCAGCCACTTGTACGTGACGACTCGCAGGCTCATCAAAGGTAGAAGCAACTACTTCCCCTTGTACAAGGCGTTGCATCTCGGTCACTTCTTCTGGGCGCTCATCAATCAACAATACCATGAGCAAACATTCTGGATGATTTGCTGCAATCGATTGGGCGATGTTTTGTAGTAAAAGCGTTTTACCGGCTTTAGGCGGTGCAACGATAAGACCACGTTGACCACGGCCGATTGGAGAGGCTAAATCCAGTACGCGAGCAGTAATGTCTTCGGTACTGCCGTTGCCTCGCTCCATGACTAAACGCTCATTGGCATGCAGTGGCGTTAAGTTTTCGAATAAGATTTTGTTACGGGCGTTTTCAGGACGGTCAAAGTTAACTTCGCTGATCTTCAACAGGGCGAAGTATCGCTCGCTGTCTTTAGGTGGGCGAATTTTACCTGAAATGGTATCGCCGGTGCGTAAGTTAAAGCGACGTATCTGACTAGGTGATACGTAGATATCATCTGGTCCCGCCAAGTATGATGCGTCGTTAGAACGCAAGAAACCAAAGCCGTCTTGAAGTATTTCTAGGACGCCGTCGCCGAAAATATCTTCACCACTTTTGGCGTGGGTTTTCAAAATTGAAAATATAATGTCTTGCTTACGAGCGCGAGCCATGTTCTCTAGGCCCATTTTTTCGGCCAGTCCAACCAGCTCACTGATGGGTTTGTTCTTGAGTTCCGTTAGGTTCATATTGGTGGGTCTTTTCATGCTTGAAAGTTTTGCCATATCAGCAAAAATTGATTGAATGGTTCAAAGGTATTTACTTATAAAAATCTCTGATTGGTGCGAAAGTACAGGTCTGTTCAGGTGTGAACAATGAAAAGTTAGCACCAAAATCACGGTACGTCTAGTGAAAATAGTGGTTTAAAAGGTATTACATTGAACAAAACTTTGCACAAAGAGTATACAAGAAATAAAAAAGCCCGATTTGGTCGGGCTTAATTTTTCAGCACATAATTAGATGTTTTCGTTTAAAAACTCTTCTAATTGGCTTTTAGATAGTGCGCCGACTTTAGTTGCAGCTACATTTCCGCCTTTAAATAAAAGCAAAGTAGGGATGCCACGAATACCATACTTAGGTGGTGTTTCGTTATTTTCATCGACATTCAGCTTGCCAACTGTTAACTTGCCGTCGAATTCGTCAGCAATTTCATGCAAAATTGGCGCAATCATCTTACACGGACCGCACCATTCCGCCCAGAAGTCAACTAGTACAGGACCAGTAGCATTGATAACATCTGCCTCGAAACTATCGTCCGATAACTGGATAATTTTGTCGCTCATTCTTTTCTCCGTCATTAATTCTAGCGCCGATATAATTCAGCGTGATCGTGATTGTTATATAGAAACTGTTTTTTAATGCAAGCACTGATAAGCTATAAGCTATGCAAACAACTCATTTAACCGAAACACATTTCGCGGACTTGCCAATCAATGAGCAAGTCGTTAAGGCGTTATCCGCCGCAAACTTTAGTCACTGCACGCCCATTCAAGCGTTAAGCTTGCCCCCTCTATTAGAAGGGAATGACATAGCAGGTCAAGCGCAAACCGGAACCGGTAAAACTATCGCGTTCTTGGTGGCAACTTTTCATTACTTGCTAAGTAATCCGCAGCCCACTAAAAAACAACCAAGAGCCATTATTATGGCGCCAACCAGAGAGTTGGCCGTTCAGATCTTTAACGATGCTGAACTGCTAAGTCAACACACTGGTTTGTCTCTCGGTTTGATTTATGGGGGCGAGGGTTATCAAAGTCAACGGGAAAAACTGGAAGAAGGTGTAGATATTATTATCGGCACTACCGGCAGGATCATTGACTACTACAAACAGAACATTTTTTCGTTAGCGGGTATTCAAGTCGCCGTACTTGATGAAGCTGATCGCATGTTCGATTTGGGCTTTATTAAAGATATTCGTTATCTTTTCAATCGCATGCCTAAGCCGACAGAGCGTTTAAGCATGTTGTTCTCGGCGACGTTGTCGTACCGAGTACAAGAGCTAGCTTATGAGCACATGGACAATCCTACGCATGTACAGGTCGAGCCTGAGCGCAAAACCGGCACGCGTATCAAAGAAGAGCTCTTTTATCCTTCTGATGAAGATAAAATGGCCTTGTTGCTTAGTTTGATGGAAGAAGAATGGCCAGATAAAGCCATTGTTTTTGCGAACACTAAGCACAGCTGTGAGAAAGTTGCCGATTGGCTACAAGCTGACGGTCATCGAGTGGGTCTATTAAGCGGTGATGTTCCTCAGAACAAGCGCTTAAAAATCCTTGAAGACTTTACGTCTGGCAAGCTAGACATACTGGTTGCTACCGATGTGGCCGCTCGAGGTTTGCACATTCCTATGGTTAGCCATGTGTTTAACTATGACTTACCCGACGATGCAGAAGATTATGTGCACCGTATCGGCCGTACCGGTCGTGCTGGTCAAAGCGGTAGCTCAATCAGCTTTGCTTGTGAACGGTACGCGTTAAACTTGCCTGCGATTGAAACCTACATTGAGCATGCTATTCCGGTAACAGAATATCAAGCTGATGCGCTACTGCGTGATGTGACACCACCTAAGCCTCGCCATAAAAAGCGAATGCAGAATGGTCGCAACCCACAGAAGCGCCAATCATCAGGCTCGCGTAACCGTAGGAAGCCATGATTACATCTACCCGATTACCGCAAAATCACCCCGAAGAGCTATATGCAGCCGTTGATTTAGGTTCAAATAGTTTTCACTTAGTGATAGTTCGCGTGGTAGCGGGTAGTGTACAAATTATTGGTAAAGTGAAGCAAAAAGTGCGTTTAGCCGCAGGGCTAGACGATAACATGATGCTTGACGATGAAAGTTTAGAGCGCGGCTGGCGCTGCCTCGAAACGTTCGCAGAACGTCTGCAAGATATTCCCCGAGATAATATTCGTGTGGTGGCAACCGCCACGTTACGTCTAGCTAAAAATGCAGACGTTTTCACCACAAAAGCGCAGCAAATCCTCGATCACACACTAAGCGTTATCAGTGGTGAAGAAGAAGCCCGGCAAATTTATTTGGGTGTGGCATACACCTCTGCCAATCAAGGTAATTCTCTGGTTATTGATATTGGCGGCGCGAGTACCGAGATCATTGTCGGTAACGATATGACACCCATTCATCTGGTTAGCCTCAATATGGGCTGCGTGACGTTTAAAGAGCGTTACTTTGCAGGTGATGTGCTCAGCGAGGAAAACTTTGCTGCAGCGATTGGTACAGCCAAAGCGATGGTCGATGCTGTTGCAGATAAGTTCCTATGTTTTGATTGGCAGCAGTGCTTAGGCGCATCTGGTACACCTCAAGCGATTACAGAAATTTTAGTTGCCCAAGGGATTAGCGATGCCATTAGGCTCGATTATCTATATAACTTGCGCCAACAATGTATTGATTGCGCAACGCTCGACAACTTAATAATTGATGGTTTGGATGAATCCAGACGGATTATTTTCCCCAGCGGCTTAGCCATTCTCATCGCGTTGTTCGAGTCATTATCTATCCGCGATATGCAGATATCGGGGGGGGCACTGCGAGAAGGTCTTATCTATGGCATGTTGGAAAACATTCAGCAGAATGACCGCCGTATGCAAACGATTCACCAGCATATGCGACACTTTCACATTGATTCAGAGCAAGCGGAACGGGTCACTGATGTCGCCCTGACGTTGTTTAAGCAACTTAGTGAGCAAACTGATGTTGACGGTATCGATGGCGAGGCGATGCTGGTTGCGGCCGCTATGTTGCATGAAACGGGCTTACACATTGAATACAAATTACATCACAAGCACGGTGCTTATATTTTAGGTCACGTGCCTATGGTGGGGTATACCAATTTACAACGTGATGGCATAAAAACCTTAGTATTGAATCATCGTCAGCAAATATCACCTGAAGTATTCGATCAAAACCACAGTGAAACCCGGGGTATTATGCGTAGCCTAGTAAGAGTGCTGCGTCTAGCCTGTATTTTGTCGATACGCCGTAAAGATAACCTTCTACCGCAATTTCGCTTAGAGGTAGAAAAAAATGACTGGCGCCTAGTGTTCCCCGATGGCTGGTTGAAAGCGCATCCTTTAATCGATGCAGAATTGGCTAATGAGAAGTGGCAGCAACACAAAATGGGCTGGCACCTTACCTGCGAGTAGTTCTATTTCCAACGCGCACTTTACCTTGGCTTTCCAACAGCGCTTCTGAAAAGTGTGCTTCTCGACAGAGTTTCTCGCAAAGGTCATGTACGTACATCTTTACCTGTTTATACAAACAAAAACGCTGGCAAATCTGCCAGCGCCTTTAGCAATCACTCAAACGTTTATATCGCTACTTATCCCGCGCTAATATTTGCGCGGCCTGCTTGGCAAAGTAGGTCAAGATGCCATCTGCGCCAGCGCGTTTAAAGGCTAATAAAGATTCCATAATCACTGACTCTTCGTCTAACCAGCCTTGCATGAATGCCGCTTTGTGCATGGCGTATTCGCCACTCACTTGGTAAGCAAAAGTCGGCACAGCGAATTCGTCTTTACAACGACGCACTATGTCTAAATATGGCATACCAGGCTTCACCATAACCATGTCTGCGCCCTCGGCAATATCAAGGGCGATTTCACGCACTGCTTCGTTGGAATTCGCAGGATCCATTTGGTAGCTCTTTTTGTTGCCACCTTTGATATTGCCAGCGGAGCCGACCGCATCGCGAAATGGACCGTAGTAATTGGACGCATACTTAGCGGAGTAAGCCATGATGCATGTGTTGATATATCCGTGGCTCTCCAGTGCTTGACGAATAGCGCCGATGCGGCCATCCATCATGTCTGATGGAGCAACAATGTCTGCACCCGCCTGAGCGTGGGATAATGCCTGCTTGATGAGCACCTCTATTGTTTCATCATTAAGTACGTAACCCTCTTCGTCCAGCAGGCCATCTTGCCCGTGGGACGTGAATGGGTCTAGGGCTACATCCGTTATAATGCCCATATCGGGTACAGCAGCCTTTAAGGCGCGCACGGCATGCTGGGCTAAACCATCAGGGTTAAATGCTTCACTGGCGCATTCTGATTTGCGCTCAAGGGGCGTTACAGGAAACAGCGCAAGCGCTGGAATGCCCAGTGCGTGTAACTCTTTTGCTTCTTCAACCAACAAATCGACAGACAAACGCTCAACGCCCGGCATTGACTCAATCGCTTCACGCTGATTTTTACCCTCTAAAACGAATACTGGATAAATAAGATCTTTGGCGCTGAGTTGGTGTTCGGCCATTAAGTCTCGGGTGAAAGTGTGGCGACGCATGCGGCGCATGCGTGTGTGAGGATAGATTTCGGCCATGTTAGATGTCCTATAAGGTTAGGTCTTATTAAATTCGAGGGAATTACATTTATTCAGAGGTCGGCAGCTGCTGCGCCACGATGCAATTTCGCCCGTTATTTTTAGCTTGGTAAAGTAACTGATCCGCAAAGCCGATTAACACATCTTCACTCTGTTGGGGATCCATGATGGCACTGGCTAAGCCAATACTTACCGTTAAATTAACAACCACCCCCGCGCTGTAAACGGGTGTATCTTGGATATCGAGCCTTAACTGTTCGAGTAAGTCCTGAGCGCCTTTAATATCGGTGCTTGGCAAGATGACAGAGAACTCTTCTCCGCCATAGCGACATACATCATCACTGGGGCGTTTAAGAGCTTTTTTCAAGCGCTCAGCGACAAACTTAATACATTCATCGCCCACTAAATGGCCATGTTCATCGTTTACGCGCTTGAAGTGATCAATGTCAATCATAGCCACAACAAGTTCGGTGCGCTCACGGCGGCTTCGGCGCACTTCAGCTAAATATTTTTTGTCAAAATAGCGCCGGTTACGAATACCCGTTAACGCATCTAGTGTGTTTTTTTCTTCTAATTCGCGGTTAATTTCTGATAATTCCCGAAGGGCAATCTCTAACTCTAACGTGCGCTCTTGCACGCTATACTCTAGCTCTTCTTGGGCGTTGTTTTGCTGCTCGAGCACTTCGTCTTGCACTGCACGCATATCTCGCTCTTTACGCAGGGCTTCCCGCTGAGCTCTATACAACTGTCGGCGCTGGTGATTGACGCTTAAGGCTAGCATAAGAGCCAATAAGAAGGTTTCAATGATGACACCTAGCATCAGCAAGTAGTTAGATGAAATAGACAAGGTCAGCACATTGAGGTGGTCAAGACAGGCAATTAAAGAGCTGACCAACAGTGATGTCCAAGCTAGTGTGTAAAAGCGCGCTAAATGGACTTGCTTGTACCAACACCAAATACCTACTGCGTATATGAACAAACTGATTCCGCAAAGTGCAAATAAGAAGGGTTCCAAAAACCATGATTTAGGAATAAACAAGCCCGCGATTAAGCTCAGGGCAAATAGAATGGCTAAAGCATTTAAAATTTTGTGCAAGCGCGGGCTAACACTTTTTATATCTAGCAGAATATTGGTAAATACGATCGCGTAAAAGACAGTGGCGTTCGCCCAGATGGACACACTGTTTTTTTGCATCCAGGGGCTGTCGGACCAAATATATTTGTATCCAATACCTTGCATCGCAGCGAGCAGCAGCGCAAAGCTGAATACATAACCCGCATAAAGCAAAAACACAGGCTGGCGGCTGATCACGAAGAAAAACAAGTTACTGATCCCCATGGCGAACAATATGCCAAAGAAAAGTCCTATCAGGATGCTGTGCTCTCCATTGAATACTAAAAACGCAGACTCAGCCCAAAGATTGATTGGCACTTGTAACGTACCGTCACTGCTAAGTCGCATAACAACTCGTAAGTTTTGATCAAACTTAGGGATGGAAAACAAGAACGTTTCGTAGGGCATACTGCGATATGAAAATGGCAGAGTGTCGCCCGTTTGGTAATGATCGAGAAGTTCGCCTTCTTCAATAAACCACACAGAGATATGATCAATGAGTCCATTGTTCAACTCAAGCAACCAATGTTCATTAGAGCGTAAATTGGGTATCGTAAAACTCACCCAATGGGGCGTGTCTGACATGGGCAAGCCAAGCTCAAAATCATCAACTGCTTTCCATTGCTGGCTGTTTGCATCTGGGAGTGTATTGATTTTGTATTGCTGTTCAGTATCGGTGAGAACTGTTAATTGGCTATTCGGCAGTGATTCTGGTGTTTGCAGCTTAATTGAAAAAACCGTGACCAAAAAAAGTAAGATGCAGGTAACTGACATCAGCTGAATGGCAGCACGTTGAGTCAACACGCTGTGAAATAATGTGTTTATTGCCACAGCCACTTAACCTACAGCCAGTAAGTCATGGCTGTTGCGCAAACTAGCGTCCGCCAGTGCAGTTAGCGGCGTATTCATTAACTCCGTTAGCGCTTTGGCAATAACGGGTAAATAGCAAGGTTCATTCTGTTTAACCCCAGTGATCTTGTCGCTACCCAGTTTCTTAGGTTTTAAATAAGGAGCGTCAGTTTCTAATATGAGGCGCTCTATTGGCAGATGCCTAACTGCTTCTCTTAAATCACCGCCACGTTTTTCATCGGTCACCCAACCCGTTATGCCAATATAACAACCTAGCTCAAGGTACGCCTGCATTTGCTCAGTATTGCCCGTAAAGCAATGCACTAGCGCGCCACTTAACTGCTTATGGTATTGGTGCAGTAATTTATACTGGGCGTCAAACGCATCACGCTCGTGTAAAAAAACCGGAAGGCCGGTTTCACAAGCTATAACCAGTTGTGCTTCAAATACCGCGAGTTGGATATCTCGCGGTGAGAAATCACGATTGAAATCAAGGCCGCATTCACCAATCGCTAACACTTGAGGGTGCTCAGCAAGAGTTGTGATCTGCCGTCGGTAATCGATAGCGGCGTGCTGTGCATAATGAGGGTGAATACCCGCGGTACTAAATACTTGCCCAGGGTGCGCATCAGCGAGCTCAGCAGCTTGTTGACTGATGCTCACATCGGTGCCCGTAAGCATTATTTGTGTGACGTTGGCGTTAGCTGCTCGCTCAAGCATAGGAGCCAAGGTAGTTACATCGCTAGGTACGTTTACGCCAACGTCAAACCATTGCATCTTACTTTGACCGCTTCACTCGAATACGCTTGTTGCTTGACTCTTTGCCTAAGAAGTAAGAACCCAGCGCCCCTTCTTCGACATAAACCTCCTGTCCCGGTTTTAGTCTCAGTGATGTGCTATTAGTTTGACGCCAAACCTGTCCTGTTTCTAAGGTGATGATCAGTTTGCCGTAGGGGTTTTTTTGCACTGATGTAATTACTGAGGTTATTTTTTCAATTTTTTCTTGCGGCTCTATCACCTTCGACAAACCAAAGCGCTTCACTTGATCGTCGCGGCTGGCATAGTCATCCGCTGGCGGGCGTTTCTCTGTGCTAACGCTGACTGGAGGAGTTGTTGGTGATTTAGTTGGAGTTGTGACAGGTGGTGTTGCAGCGTTACTGTTTGGTGTACTTACCTTGGTGACATGCAGGTCGTTCTTGATGTTTTCTTCTGCATATTTAACAGCAAGTTTGTCGTAGCAGGCAAGGCGTACAGCATTGTCAGTTTGAGCGCGACAAGCCTGTAACTGACTCACAATATCTTGCGCTTGAACCGTGGTGATACTGCTGAGCAGCAACCCAAGGCTAATAATAACATTCTTCATGATTGTTCCTGTTCCTTCTTTTCTTGTTCTTCTTTTTGCACTTCAGTCAGTTCGTCCCTGTACTCGTCATCGTCAGCGTGCTCTTTGCGCTTCACGTACATGCTGCCGACTAAAATGCCGACCTCAAACAATATCCACATGGGTATTGCCAGTAATGTTTGCGAGATAATGTCAGGCGGGGTCAGCAGCATACCTAAAGTAAACACACCGACAATGACGTAAGGGCGCTTTGCTCGCAATGAATCTGGGGTACTAACACCTGTCCAGCACATCAAGACGATTGCCACGGGGATTTCAAAAGATAGACCGAAGGCAAAAAAGATCTTCAACACAAAATCTAAATAACTGCTGATATCAGTGTTAATTGTCACGCCCTCAGGGGCGACACCGGTGAAGAAAGCAAAGGCAAGAGGGAACACCACATAATAGGCGAACGCCATACCCGAATAGAACAACAAGGTACTGGAAAACAACAGAGGCGCCACTAAACGTTTTTCATTACGGTACAAACCGGGGGCGATAAAGGCCCAAATTTGATACAGCACAACTGGGATAGCGATAAAAAATGACAGCACCAAGGTGAGTTTAAACGGTGCAAAAAAGGGTGATGCAACATCCGTGGCAATCATTTCTGCTTGATCTGGCAGGGTGTCAAGCAAAGGGGTCGCTAGCCAGTGGTATAGGTCTTGGGCGAAATAGACCAAGCACAAAAACACCACAAACACACTCAATACTGCTTTTAACACTCTGCCACGTAATTCAATTAGGTGGGCAATTAAGCTATTTGGATCTGACATCCGTGACTACTTTTTTTCGTATGGTTTTTGAACAGACTTCGCTGCATCTCGCAGTTCATCTACGGATTTTTGCAATTCAGGTGATAGATTCTCTAAACCTTGTTGCTCAGCTTTTTTCAGGTTTTCGTGTAATTCGTGAATTTTAAACTGCTGCTCCACTTCTTGCCGAAATCCCGTCGCCATGCTCTTAACACTGCGCACAGTGCGCATAGTCGAGCGAATTGCGCCAGGCAAACGCTCAGGGCCAAGGACCAGCAAGGCTACCACGCCAATAACGAGTAATTCGAGAAAGCCAATATCAAACATGGGTCATGCTCGCGTTATTCACTTTTAGCCTTAGTGTCTGATTCACTTTTGACATTCTGGTGCACAGTCTGGTCATTCGCTTTGCTGTTATCTTCGACTTTTTCATCGGCTTTAAAGTCTGCGTCCTTGTCATCATCTGATACGGCTTTCTTAAAACCTTTTACCGCAGAGCCTAAGTCTCCGCCCATATTACGAAGTTTTTTAGTGCCAAAAAGTAAAACGACGATCACTAAAATAATGATTAACTGCATTGGGCTAATACCGAACATAACAAACTCCTCTTAAATATTTGGACCCATTATACGTAGCAAATTAAAAAGGTCACTGGATTTGATTAAGCAAACATTTCAATGCACAGTAATAACTAACTATACAGGGAGTACGGCATTGAATTTTAAATACCTGATTTTGCTGATGTCGTTTGCTGCACTTCATTGCCAAAGTGCCCAAGATGAGCAAGGTGCAGCGCAAAAAGATGAACCAGAGCAGGCTTATCCCTGGCTTGATGATATGCATGAAAACATTGCGCAATCGGTGCAAGATACTGCGATTTGGTTTGATGATTTCTTTTTTCTCGATGGTGTCATGCATCAAGAAGTCGCTCAAGCAGAAGCGAGAATTCGTTTAGGCTGGGAACCACGAACTCGAGAGTTAAACCAATTTCAAAATCGTTTTCGGGTGCGAGTGCGTTTACCCAATTTAAAAAACCGCTTAGATATAGTTCTGTCAGATTATGACGATGAAGCTGCCTTGGGCAATGAGCGCTTAGGGCGCGACGATAGTTTCGGTGATTCAGATCGTCTTAATCTAGCGCTTCGCTGGCGCTCTCGCCCGAATAGCGGATTTTCACATCGCATTGGCGTTGGGCGTGGTCTGCAAACCTTTGTAAAGAGCCGTTACCGTAACCATTATTCACTGGCGACAGATACGCTATTGCGTATTGAAGGTTCGGTTTACTATTACAGTGATGATGGCTTTGGCAGCCATTTTTCATCCAAGTTTGACTACAGCGCCAATGTCGACACCTTGTATCGCTTTGACAATAATTTTTATTATCGGGATCGAACCAAAGACTGGTTATGGCGCCACAGCTGGCAAAGCTTGCATCAATTCAATCGAAAAACCGCCATCATTACTGGCTATTATATTGAAGGGTTAAGTAGGCCAAACTATCAGCTAAACGAACATTACGTGAGCATGCGCTGGCGACAAAATGCGTTAAGAGAATGGTTATTCTATGAAGTTGAGCCATTTGTCTTGTGGCGTAGGGACGAACATTTCTCGCCCTCTTATGGCTTGGCATTGCGAGTTGAAGGATTCTTTGGGCATTCATGAAGAAGGCGTTTGCTGAATACAAAAAAGGCACCAAAAGTGCCTTTCATCAAGTTTTATAGGGTCTAATCAGGCACTCTGCAGCGCCATGCAATTAACCAGCTTACTAAACCGAGCGCGGTGACACTCGCCGGTATCCACCAATGCTGAATATAAATAGGCATCAAGCTAGACACTACCAACAACGTTGCCCCAATAATGGTAAAGACTAATCTGCGCTGTTGTTGTTTCACCTGCCACTGCTGCTTTTCGAACTGCAACTTTTGTTGTTCAGGGTAGCGCTTGATTTGGCGCATAGAGTCATACAACAAATCAGGAATTTCTGGTAACTTTTCGGACCAAAACGGTAAATTCGCCGATACCTTGTTGTACATGGCTTTTACGCCAATTTGTTCACGCATCCAATTTTCTAAAAAGGGTTTGGCGGTTTGCCATAAATCTAGTTGCGGGTACAGCTGGCGACCTAAGCCTTCGATGTATAACAAAGTCTTTTGCAGCAACACCAATTGCGGCTGAATAATCATATTGAAGCGTCTAGCGGTATTGAATAACTGCAGTAGCACATTACTGAATTCAATTTCAGCCAGAGGCTTTTGGAAAATGGGCTCGCACACGCGGCGAATCGACGCTTCAAATTCATCAATACTGGTGGTGCTTGGCACCCAACCTGAATCAACGTGAAGTTCTGCTACTTTACGGTAATTACGATTAAAGAAAGCGATAAAATTCTCGGCTAAATAGCGTTTATCTTCGCTATTGAGCGTGCCAACAATACCGTAATCTATGGTGATATATTGTGGGTCGTCAGGGTTATCAAGGGCGACAAATATATTGCCTGGGTGCATGTCAGCATGGAAAAAGCTGTCTCTGAATACTTGGGTGAAAAACACTTCCACCCCGCGTTCTGCAAGCTTCTTCATGTTGGTACCACGGGCTTCTAACGTAGCAACATCAGAAATAGGAGTGCCGTAAATGCGCTCCATTACCATCACATTTGCATGGCAGTAATCACTGTAAATATGTGGCACGTACAACGCGGTAGAATCTTCAAAATTACGTTTAAATTGAATGCCATTGGCGGCTTCGTTGAGTAAGTCTAACTCGCCAACGATCGTTTTTTCGTATTCTGCGACGACTTCAACCGGGCGTAAGCGTTTTCCATCTGGCAGTAGTTTTTGTAATGCATTGGCAAAAGTGCGCATAAGCTCAATATCAGCATGGATCGCGGAGCCTATATTTGGGCGAATCACTTTAACGACGACTTCTTCGCTGTGACCAATCAGTTTAGCTGCATGCACCTGTGCAATGGATGCTGACGCTAAAGGTTTTGCTTCAAATTCACTAAAGACTTCGTTTAAGTCGCTGACACCAAGCGCATGACGAATAATTCGCTGAGCTACCGCGCTGTCAAAAGGCTCTACCTGGTCTTGCAGGATGGCTAATTCATTAGCAATGTCCTGGCTTAGCAAGTCTTTACGGGTAGACAACATTTGGCCAAATTTAATAAATACTGGCCCTAAAGACTGCAGCGCTAAACGAATACGGGCGCCGGGGGACTTATCTTTGTGCTTGTTACGCAACCAGAAAAAGCCGAAGCGCCCTAATTTAGCGTACCAAGGCAGCCATTTGTCGGGGATAAGTTCATCTAAGCCGTGTTGTAAAAAAACTTTATTGATTTGGTATAAACGAAGGATCCGCACGAGTTATTGGTCATCCTGTTGTGAGGCGATGAGGTGATCGATTCGCGCTTCAAGCCTATCGCTGGCGCTACGTAGGTGATTTACCTGATCACAAAAATCCGCAACTTCGATTTCGCTAACCGCGACGGCTTCAGGTTTGGTTAAATGTGCACTGAGCTGGTCAGCGAGTTTTTCCACTTCTTGTTGAGCCGTGTTGAATAACGCTTTTACGCTACTAAACGTTTGATGAGCAACCACGTCACCTGTGTATTTAGATAGCTGTTCTTCCCAGTCAATATCCAGCTCTTTCATAAGATTGCTAAATCCTTGGGCAACATCGATATCACCGTCTAAATCTAGCTTTCCTTGTTGAATCAGCTGGCTGATTTTACTGCTGTCACTTAATTCGCTAAGAGTGCTTAAACCAAGGGTGATATGGCAATCTGCTGCAGCATCAGCGGGTAGTTGCTGTTGATTTTGCTGCAATGCGCTGACATCAATTTGCTCAGAAAAAGTAAACAGCAAAGTCCAAGGCAACTCATTAATGGTGACCTGCAGTTGCTTGCCCGCTAACTTCTTCAAGCGAGGTTTACAATCAGGATCGAGCTGCAAAAGTTGGTTAAGGGTTAACTCAACGCCTGCGCTTATCAGCTGACCGACTAACATCTAAAATTTAAACCCGCGGTGTAGAGCCACTATACCGCCTGTTAAATTGTGATAGGTCACTTGCTCAAAACCGGCTTCTTGCATCATGTCTTTCAGCACATCTTGCTCTGGGTGCATGCGAATCGATTCCGCTAAGTATTTGTAGCTGTCACCGTCGTTGGCTACCAGCTCACCAATTTTAGGCAGTAAGTGGAATGAATAAGCATCATAAACCTTGTTCAAGACTTCGCTGGTCGGTTTTGAAAACTCCAACACCAACAACCGCCCGCCGGGTTTTAAAACGCGGTACATAGACGCCAAGGCCTTGTCTTTGTCGGTCACGTTGCGCAGCCCAAAGGCGATAGTAATGATATCGAAACTGTTATCAGGAAAGGGCAGGGCTTCGGCGTTAGCCTGTACGTATTTCACATTACTGACAATGCCTTTGTCGCGCAGCTTGTCGCGGCCTACCCGTAGCATGGCATCATTGATATCGGCTAACACCACTTCACCGGTGTCGCCTACAATGCGTGAAAACTTGGCTGTTAAGTCACCTGTGCCACCGGCTAAATCAAGTACTTTGTGGCCCGCTCTTGCACCGCTACAGTCGATGGTAAAGCGTTTCCATAAGCGGTGAATACCCATAGACATAACGTCGTTCATGATGTCGTATTTTGCGGCGACCGATTGAAAAACCTCCGCAACCATAGAGGCTTTGGCGTTCTTATCGACTTGTTGAAAACCGAAGTGGGTTTTTTCTGATGATTCTGGGGCTTGCTCGTGGCTGGTATCTGAAGCCACGTGATGCTCGCTAACGCTCATGTCAATTCCTTAATAAACTCTTGGCGCTAGTGTATCGAAATTCACAGTGCCAATCTAAAAAAATTACAGCGTTATACGTCTAAGTCGGCGCAAAAGATTATTCACCGACACATGCGCTATTCCCTAGCGTTAATACGCTAGCAGATCAGGCTGCTAAATTGTCTCCTACGCTGATAGCAATAAGTGTACTCAGGGCTTGCATAGAGCGGCCACTTTGCGCCTGTAACTGATTAAACGCGGCTTGGATCGCGCTTAAGCTACGCTTGGATGTCACCCCACCAGAAATAATATCCCGCTGGCTAAAGTAACTCGTGACATCGCGAGTCAGCAAAAAGGTATCTTTACCTAATGCACGCAGCGCATAGGGGCCTGTATTGCCACCTAAGCGAGCGCCATTTTTCTTCAAATAGGCCCACAGGCCAGTGATATCAGTTGCTGGCCAGTTAGCGACAAACTGCGCAAAACTGTCGTGATCTCGGCGCACAGAATCGATCATAATTGCGTTGTCGCGAATGGTTTGCACTTTTTTATAATTGCGGATGATGGCTGGATCTTGAGCGCGCTTTTCAAGCATTTCATCTGGCATAAGCAGTACTTTGTCGATATTAAATTCGAAAAACAAGCGTTCGAACTCAGGCCATTTGTTGCGTACCACTCGCCACACAAAACCTGATTGAAAGACCTTTTTGCTAAATTCAGCTAAGAACCGATCGTCACCCAACCGGGCGATGTCTTTATCGGCAAGAGGGTCACTAAGTAAACTTTCAACGGCGTCAGGGCCGCCTTTTCGTTCGCAGGCTCGTTGGTAAATGGCCTGATAATGTTCCAAATTGGCTAAAACGTTGTCGCTCACCCTGACTCCTAAAATTAAAAATCTACTTGTTTACCCTTCAATACCGCTGTGGCGCAGCAAGGCATCAACTTTCGGCTCACGGCCTCTAAACGCAACAAACAATTCCATGGGCTCTTTACTGCCGCCCTTTTCAAGAATGTTGCTCAAGAAATCTTGACCTACCTGTTGGTTAAATATGCCTTCTTCTTCAAATCGGCTAAATGCATCTGATGACAACACTTCAGCCCATTTGTAGCTGTAATAACCTGCTGCATAACCGCCAGCAAAAATATGCCCGAAACTATTCTGGAAGCGGTTAAACTCAGGTGGAATAACCACAGCTACTTTACTACGCACGTCATCTAGCAAGCCTTGAACTGAGGTTTTCTGCTCACTGTTATATTGCTCGTGTAAGCTGAAATCAAATAAGCTAAATTCCAATTGACGCACCATCTGCATAGCTGACTGGAAGTTTCGTGCCGCTAGCATTTTGTCCAATAAGTCTTGGGGAAGTGGCTCGCCGGTTTCGTAATGGCTTGAGATAAATGCCAATGCTTCAGGCTGCCAGCACCAGTTTTCTAAAAATTGGCTGGGTAACTCAACAGCATCCCATGCCACACCGTTGATGCCTGATACGCCAGCAACGTCGATTTGGGTCAACATGTGATGAATGCCGTGGCCAAACTCATGGAACAAGGTAATTACTTCATCGTGAGTAAATAACGCAGGTTTGTTGCCTACAGGGCCACTGAAGTTACACGTTAAGTAAGCCACTGGTAATTGCACTTCGCCATCAGGTTTGGCACGGCGCGTTTGGCACTCGTCCATCCAGGCGCCGCCACGTTTGTGTTCGCGAGCGTACAGGTCTAAATAGAAGCTGCCGCGTAAATCACCTTTTGCGTCCTTAATATCAAAGAAGCGCACATCTTTGTGCCAAGTGTCTACACCATCACGTTCGCTAATTTGTAAGCCATATAAACGTGATACCACTTCAAATAAGCCATCCACTGCTTTATGGGCAGGGAAATACGGTCGCAGGGCTTCATCTGAAATGGCGTATTTCTGCTCTTTGAGTTTTTCGCTGTAATAAGCCAAATCCCACGCTTGAAGCTCAGGCTTGTTATATTGGGTTTTAGCAAATTCTGCCAGCTCGGTTAAGTCCTGTTGGGCTTGCGGTTTAGAGCGCTGTGCTAAGTCTTGCAAAAAGCCTTTTACCTGACTGGTAGATTCTGCCATTTTCGTGGCTAAAGAGCGTTCTGCGTAATTGGCGAAGTCTAATAAGTTGGCGAGCTCTTGGCGCAGTGCCATGGTTTCATCGATGAGTGGGCCGTTGTCCCATTGACCTGCATTTGGCCCTTGGTCAGACGCACGGGTAGTAAATGCGCGGTACATTTCTTCGCGCAAAAGGTGGTTATCTGCATGCATCATCACAGGTAAATAGCTAGGGATATCAAGGGTGAACAACCAGCCATCCAACTCTTTACTTTCAGCAAGTTGTTTAGCGGCGGCCAAGGCCGACTCAGGTAAACCGGCTAACTCAGTTTCATCGGTGATATGTTTTTGCCAGCCTAAGGTAGCGTCCATCACGTTGTTGCTAAACGTTGAGGATAAATCTGACAAGCGGCTCTTTATCTCGCCGTAACGCTGTTTTTTGTCGTCATCTAAGCCTACGCCTGATAACTCGAAATCACGCACTGTGTTTTCAATGACTTTACGTTTTGCCTCATCCAATTCAGCGAACTCTGCACTATTTTGAATGTGCAGGTAGGCTTGATATAAGCCCTTATGCTGACCAACCCAGGTGCCATATTCAGATAACAAGGGTAAGCAAGCGTCGTGCGCTTCACGTAGTTCGTCATTGCTAACCACTGAATTCATGTGTGAAACCGGTGACCACATGCGACCAAGTTCATCGTCTTTGTCTTCTAATTTAGCGGCGAAGTTGTCCCAAGTGTAAGTTGGCTGGGCAAGCAAGGTTTCTATGGTTTGTTTAGCATCTTCAATCGCTTGCTCAACAGCAGGCTGAATTTGCTCAGGGCTAATTTCTGAAAAACGTGGTAATCCAGACAAATCTTGCAACGGGCTTAGGGCCATAATGAACTCTCAAGTAGAGGGAATAATGACTAGTAAGTAAGGCAGTTAATACCCGAATTCAAGTGTTTGAATGGATCTAGACTAAAATCAATGCGTTTATAGGCTCTTGAGTGAAAGCAGAATTGTTGCAAGTTATTCTCTGTTTGATAGGTCTATAATGCTCAAGTTTATTATTTTCGATTAACCCGATTAAAAAATTCATTTGTCTTTAATCAGACGAACCTTATATCGTGTAGTTACAGCTAGTTAATTTAGGATGAGTAAAAATGGCAGATTTTGATTATATATGTATTGGTGGCGGCAGTGGCGGTATTGCTTCAGCAAACCGAGCATCTAAGCACGGCAAAAAAGTAGCGTTAATTGAAGCACGCCATATTGGTGGCACGTGTGTTAACGTAGGCTGTGTGCCTAAAAAAGCCATGTGGTTTGGTGCTCAGGTCGCTGAAGCCATTAATCATTATGCCGCCGATTACGGTTTCGACGTGACGGTGAATAAATTCGACTGGAAAAAACTAGTAGACAGTCGCGAAGCATATATCAAACGTATCCATGCCTCTTACGATCGTGTGTTGGGTAATAACGACATCACGGTGATCAATGGTTTTGCTCGTTTCGTGGATAAAAATACCGTTGAAGTCGACGGTAAGCAATATACTGCTGACCATATTCTTATTGCCACTGGTGGTCGTCCTGTTACGCCAAGCATTCCAGGGGCCGAGTTAGGTATCGATTCTGACGGTTTCTTTGAATTAACTGAACAACCTAAGCGCGTTGTTGTAGTGGGTGCGGGTTATATCGCCGTTGAGCTAGCTGGTGTATTACATTCTCTAGGTAGTGAAACCCACCTAGTGGTGCGTAAGCATGCCCCACTTCGTTCATTCGATACGATGCTGAGCGAAACACTGGTTGAGATAATGGCCCAAGACGGCCCAACTTTACATACTCATCGCATACCAGAGAAACTTGAAAAGAACGAAGATGGTAGTTTAACGCTAACTTTCGAGTGTGGTGAAAAAATCGAAGCGGATTGCGTCATTTGGGCTATTGGCCGTGCACCAGCAAACGACAACATGAGGTTAGACAAAGCGGGTGTGACGGTGAATCAACGTGGTTATATTGCCGTTGATAAATACCAGAACACCAATGTTGATGGCATTTACGCGGTGGGCGATAACATAGGTAAAGTCGAGTTGACGCCAGTGGCCGTTAAAGCGGGTCGATTACTTTCGGAGCGTTTGTTTAACGGACAGAAAGACGCACACATGGATTACACCTTGATCCCAACCGTTGTGTTCAGTCACCCAGCTATCGGTACTATGGGCTTAACTGAGCTTGAAGCTGAAGCCGAATTTGGCAAAGATAATGTCAAAGTTTATAACTCAAGCTTTGCGGCTATGTACACGGCGGTGACCAGCCACAGACAAATGACGCGCATGAAGCTGATTTGCGTGGGGGAAGAGCAAAAAGTCGTTGGCTTACATGGTATTGGCTACGGTATGGATGAAATTCTGCAAGGCTTTGGTGTGGCGATGAAAATGGGCGCAACCAAAGCGGACTTTGACGCTTGTGTGGCCATTCATCCTACTAGCGCTGAAGAGTTCGTTACTCTTAACTAGTCACGGTGTTATCCGCTTGAGGTGTAGTTAAACACTTTTAAAAGGATAAACGAAGATACTACCTCAACGCCCCTGTTATTTTTGCTAACAGGGGCGTTTTTTATGAGCCCAATTTGTAGACTGTAAAGCAGCTTGAGTCGCTCTTATAAACGCGTGTTGAGCTAGTTTCATGGGGGTGAAATCTACGATTTATCAGTGGGCTTTCAGACAAAAAAATCATCTTAAAAATATTTTCAAATTGCACAAAAATTCTACTGTACACGGATTGAATTCGGCCTTACATTAGCGCCGATTTTCTCTTACTGGCCATGGGCCTACCGGATACACTGTGAAATTTAGTAATAATCGCATTTCAGCCATTTACTTAGGTAATGAAGAGTCGATTTTAAGTTCTGAACAAGATTGGTTAAATGCAGAGCGCGGAGCGCGTTATCGTGACGCGGTGCATATTGCTTTACCTGGCGGTGAAGTATGGTTATTTGACTACGGTATTGCAGTATTTTGGGGTGTGGATGAAGACGAACGTTTAGCGTTATTGCATCGATTAAGTTTGGCTGAAGGTTTATTAACTGCCGCGAGCCAAGAGCATTTTCGCTTTGTGTTAAATGCACCTGAATCTCGTATCAGTCAGGATACCGTGAGTTTGGCCCAAGATGATCATTTGTCGCGTTTGGCGGTGAGCCATGCGTTAGCTCAATCGTTAAAGCTAAATGAATATGAAAGTCAGGCACAACAAACAATCCAAGACCACGCGCATATTCCGCAAACATTGGCTGAAACCGGTAAAATTAAATTATCGAGACGTAATATAGCGAAGATCCGCGGTAAGTTGTTCAGTACTAAAAGTGATATTATTTTGCATTATGGTTTGCTTGATACCCCTGAATTTTTCTGGGAATACCCAGAGTATGAAAGCACCTACAATTTGGCCGCACGCTATTTAGAAATTCATCAACGGGTGGAGTTGCTGTCTAAAAAGTTAGCCACCATACATGAATTATTCGACATGCTTGCGGGTGAGCAGAATCACCAACATTCATCGTTCTTAGAATGGATCATTATCATTCTAATTGCAGTGGAAATTGTGATGTTTGGCGCAAAGGAATTGCAGATACTCTTAGGCTTATGAGCCAAAAAAGTGAATTATATTAATGATGTAAGCCCGCTAAAGAGCGGGCTTTTTTATTAATTATTAACCAAGCAGGTTAACTGTCAGATTTGAAACTTTTTTCTACGAGCTAGGTTTACGGTTCATCATTAAGCAACAACTCTTGGGCTCTGTGCTGATAAAACTCAGGGTTTAAGCCGATAAGCTGCGGGATCGTTGCCGATACAGCAATAGACGACAACGTACCAAATACCACGCCAGCGAACAGCCCAATAGCGAAGCCTTGTAGTGGCTGACCGCCGAATATCCAGATGGCGCCAATGGTAGCGAGTGTAGTACCAGAGGTGATTAGCGAGCGCGTTAGAGTCGATTTTACCGCTGTATCGACTATGTCACTCATGCTCATGTTGGTTTTCGCGCGCATCACTTCACGTAACTTGTCACCGATAACAATAGAGTCATTCAGCGAGTAACCAATGATGGCCAGCACGGCTGCCAATACTGTCAAATCAAACGGTAAACCCAGCCAGGCGAATAGCCCTAAAACCACCAGTACGTCATGCACTAATGCCATGAGCGAGCCACAGGCTAAGCGCCATTCGAAGCGCCATGTCAGATATATCATCATGGCAATTGCAGCGACTATCAAAGCCAATCCGCCATTATCAATCAGCTCAGAGCCTACTTGAGAGCCAATATAAACCGAGTCTTGTGGGCTGATGTCATAGCCTGATTGCGCGGCGAAGTTGTTAAGCCAATCTTTGTCGATGACATGGTCGGCACCATCAGCTTGGCGAATCGTCCATTGGGTGTTTGCCCCACTACTATTTAACTCAAAATCGCCAGTTAGATGCGTGGCAAGCTGGTCCTGCATTTGCTCTTTATCAATACTTTGCGAAGTAGTGAACTCAGTCATGTAGCCACCAGTGAAATCTAACCCGAGGTTCAGCCCTTTAAAGCCTAGGCCAATAGCCGAAAGCAGCATTAATGAGATGGCGAGGTAAAAACCCGCCAAACGTAGCTTACTGAACATGGCCATTGGTGAATGGACTCCCGTAGATTGGCTGATTGTGTTTGTCGCTTCTTGCATACTCGTTTCATTTTTCAATGTGTTTGCGCTCATGATCTTAGCTCCTTGTGTTTGACGGCTATTTGCGGTTTGACCAATGAAGTCAAGACATGGGCGACGAATACGCCGGTAAACATACTGGTTAAAATGCCCAAACTTAAGGTCATCGCAAACCCTTTGACCGGGCCATAACCGATACTTAACAATATGAGAGCGGTGATCATGGTCGTGACGTTGGCGTCCAAAATGGTGGCAAAAGCTTCTTTATAGCCCGTTTCAATTGCCAAAAAGTTACTTCTTCCGCGTTTTCGCTCTTCTTTTATGCGCTCGAAGATCAGCACGTTGGTATCGACCGCCATGCCCACAGTGAGCACCAAACCAGCGATGCCGGGTAGGGTCAGTACAACATTGGGCAATAGCGCCATTAAGCCTAATAAACACACTAAGTTAAGCACCAAGCTGGTATTGGCGATAAGCCCTAATTTGCGGTACCACAAACCCATAAAGACCAACGTGATACCTAAGCCAATGGCGAGCGCCATGATGCCATTGCCAACGTTTTCCTGACCTAATGACGCTTGAATAGTGCGTTGCTGCACTATGGTGATTGGTGCATCTAATGAGCCTGCTCGCAATAATAAAGCGAGATCAGAAGCCGCTTGAGGGCTGTCTAAATTGGTGATGCTAAAGCGGTTGCCTAACTGACTTTGAATGGTTGCTACACTAATAACCTTGCTGCTTTTGACCATCTCATCCGCACTGTTTTTATGGTATTCAGAGAATATTGTGACCATAGGATTGCCAATATTGTCTTTAGAGAAGTCAGACATCTTCTTACCACCGATGCCGTCAAGCGCTAGGTTTACTAGTGCAATGCCCATATCATCGCGCCCTGAGGTCGCATTTTCGATATTGGAGCCAGTAAAAATGGGCTTAGGTGCCAAGCGTAAACGCCGACCATTTTCATCAGTAAAGGTTTTGGCTCCCACTGTGCCGCTTTGGGCCATTTCATAGAAATCCAGCGATGCGGTGGCACCGATAATCCGCTTAGCTTGCTCAGGATCTTTCACCCCGGGTAACTCAATACGTATTCTGTTCTGCCCTTGGCGCTGGGTAACCGCTTCTGTTATGCCAAGCTCTTCAATACGCCCGCGCAGGGTGGTTAGTGCTTGGGCCATAATTTCATGATGAAAGGTAGTGACACTTTGATCTGAAAATACTAGCGTGCCATCCCGATCGTCGCTTGCGGTATAGGTTATTCCGGGCAGGCGCTGTTGTAACTCATTTACTACCGTTTTGACTTGGCTTGCTTGGTGAGTAAGAAAGTGAAGGTTAATCTTCTCTTGTGAGTCGGCTAGCTTCACGCTCATACCGCGCAGACCATTATCGTGAATAAGCTGCAGCGCTTCGTCTTTTGCATTGCCTAAACGTTCTTGGTCGGCCTTATTAGTATCAACCTCAAGCACAAATAACACGCCGCCGCTTAAATCTAAGCCAAGCTTTATGGGTGACATTCCCATACCTTGTAACCATTTTGGTGCGGCTGACTGGCTGCCTAAACGCACTTGAAAGTCGTCGCCTAAGGTCGTTTTAAGTTGGGTTTGCGCTGCGAGTAAGGCATCGTCATCTCCGTCAATGACGATTTTACTACTCGATTCGCTATTGATGATTTGCTCTACGTTGATGTTCTGCTGTTGGACTACATTGCGTAACGTTTGCGTATTGGGCAATGACTGTGTTGGGTTAACTGCGCTGACGAGTAAGGCGTTGTGGTTGCCATAAAACGTCGGAATGGCATTTAAGCCTAAAATGATAACCGTGACGATTATCACTAAAATTTGCCAAGTGTACTTGGGCTTTGCGGTTGTTTTTCGCATGTTCGTTCTCTTAAATAACCTAACTGATTTGGCTGTGTGATGTTGCAGCGCAAGCCCGCTAGGAGGCGTTAGCGTTTTGACACGCGAACGCAAAAAAATCTATTGCTTAAGCGCTCATTGGCGCTTAAACAGCATAAGAAAGTGATGCCCGTAAGAGGGCGAGAGAACGATTTAACTAAGGTAGGTAATGGCGGCAGTATACTGAGAGTTACCGTCTTTCCAGCCTGCAAGGCGACTGTGGCTATTTGACACATCAGCGCGTAAATACCAAGGAACGGAAATGTGTGTGGTTAATGGCGCTAAAAAGTGTTTTAGGCCTAAAATTTCAGGTAAAAATTCATATACCAATACAAAGCTTGGTTCGTTTTGAAACACGGATCCAAACGCGCTCGCAGCTTGACGCTCAAAAGGCGGTAAGCTGACATTGTGATTAAATCTAACTTGAAATGTCGGTTTTTTGCTCCCTGACAAACGATCTTCATCGGTATTGTCAGGCAGTTGGGGGGATTTTGACCGTTTGGATAACGATATGTCAGCTAATAGTGCCTGACCTAAGGTTGAGCTGTGCTGTAGCACACTATCGTTTACGACAGTGTCACTTTCAGAAATTGCTTGTGAATATGCACCATCACTCACTAAATTTAGCGGAGCACTGATATTTTCTGTGGCGCAGGCAGGGCTTGTTATTGCTGCAAACAGAGCAATAGCAATACTGAATATAAACGCGCGCCAAACCAACATAAAATCAAACATTCTCCATAAACAGAAGTCGCGCCATGATAAAGGTGAGTAGAATAAAGACAAGTAATAAAGTGTGACAAAATACGTTGATATGCGGTGAACTTGCGCAAGCAATAGAAAAGGAGCCGAGGCTCCTTTTTTTATCTAATAGTTAGCTTATTTAGCCACTAGTCATTAAGACGTCTCATCGAACGCAGTTTAGCTTAGGGCTACTTAATAAATAGCATCTCTTGATACTTAGGTAGCGGCCATAAGTCATCAGCTACCATGCCTTCAAGTGTATCTGCGTGTTCACGTACTTTTAGCAACAATGGGCACAAAGTTTTCGCGCTAAACGACATGTGTTCTTCCGTGCTCGCAAAGTTATGTTCTGCTAGTGCTACTTTCAGCTCTTTTACCGCACTCATCATGCCATTGGCCTGTTCTACCGCTTCGTTTAAGTCGGTGTTCTCTAAACTTAAACTTAGACCTGATAAGGTTTGACTTACATCAGCTAAGTGGGTTAGATGCTGAGTCACCGCAGGGTATATTTGCGTGGTGGCCATATCAATAACCAGTTTGGCCTCTACCTCAAGAGATAAAATATATTGCTCAGCGTACACTTCAAAGCGGCTAAATAGTTCGTCTTTTGACAACACGCCTGTGTTAACAAATAAATCGATCACTTCTGGCGCTTTAAATTCAGGTAGAGCATCGGCACTGGTGGGTAGGTTTTTGAGGCAGCGAACTTCTACCGCTTCTTTATGCCATTCTTCGCTGTAGCCGTCGCCACCAAAAACTACATTACCGTGCATTTCCATTAACTCTTTTAGCACCACAATAACCGCAGCAGTTTTATCTGTTCCGTTGGCGAGTGCAGCCTCAAGCCTTTCAGCTATCCAATCTAACGAGTCGGCAAGCATGGTATTCATAGCGACCAGTGGCCCAGAAACCGACTGAGACGAGCCTACCGCGCGGAATTCAAAGCGGTTTCCGGTAAAGGCGAAAGGAGAGGTACGGTTACGGTCCCCTGGGTCACGCTCAAACTTTAATATTTGCGACAAGCCTAGGTCCATCAAACCACCTTTGGCTTTCTCAAGTAATTTACCGGCTTTGATGTCGTTGAAAACGCTTTCTAATTGGTCGCCTAAATACACCGAAAGTATGGCTGGTGGTGCTTCATTTGCACCTAAGCGATGGTCATTTGATGCCGAAGCAATAACCGCACGCAATAAACCGCCGTGTTTGTGCACACCGCGAATAACTGCGCCACAGAACAGCAAGAAGTTTAGGTTATCGTGTGGTGTACTGCCTGGGTCTAGCAAGTTGCCTTGGGTGGCGTTGCCGACTGACCAGTTCACGTGTTTACCAGAGCCATTGACGCCAGCGAAAGGCTTTTCATGTAGCAGGCACAAGAAACCGTGCTCTTTAGCCGTGCTTTTCATCAATGTCATCATTAATTGTTGATGATCAGCCGCCACGTTTGAGGATTCAAAGTAAGGGGCTATTTCAAATTGCCCTGGCGCCACTTCGTTATGGTGGGTTTTAGCCGGTATACCTAAGCGATAAAGTTTGTCTTCAAAGGCTTGCATGAAGACCTGAACACGGGCTGGAATAGCACCGAAATAATGATCATCAAACTGCTGGCCTTTAGCAGGAGCTGCACCAAATAAACTGCGCCCTGCAAGTAACAAATCTGGACGCAAGTGGGCGAAATGCTCATCCACAAGAAAGTATTCTTGCTCTGCACCACAGCTAGCGTTTAACGGTGCAATCGTTTCCTCGCCCATAAGGCTAAGTACTTTGCGGGCAGCTTTATCCATGGCGGCATTTGAGCGCAACAATGGGATCTTTTTATCCAGTGCTTCGCCAGTCCAAGAAATAAATACGCTAGGGATCATCAGCGTCGCGCCGTTAGCAGTATGCATAATGTAGGCAGGGCTCGTAGGATCCCATGCAGTATAGCCACGTGCCGCGTTAGTCATGCGCAAACTACCATTAGGGAAAGATGAACCGTCAGGCTCTCCCTTAATCAACAAGCTACCCGTAAACTCAGTTATGGCAGCGCCTTCAGGATTAGTAATGATGAATCCATCATGCTTTTCGGCTGTGATGTTAGTCATAGGGTAGAAGACATGTGAAAAGAACTTTGCCCCTTTGCTGATAGCCCATACTTTCATCGCTGAGGCGACCACATCCGCGGTAGCTGGATCGAGTGGCGCACCAGTCGTGACGGTATTTTTAATCGCTTTGAATGCGTTTTTTGACAGGGCTTCTTCCATTTTTGCCAGGCCAAATACATCTGTCGCCCAAATATCGGTAAGAGGTTTGGTTTTGCCGCACTCTTTTGGTGCTCTGTTAGTGATTTGCGTAATAGCGTTAAGACGTGAAGCATGACCCGACATAAGTGTTCCTTGTTGATAAATAATGGATTGTGAGCGCAGCGGCGGTGAGGCCAGTGTTATGCGTCTTCTAGGTATAACTTCAGCTATACAATAACTGCGCCAAAAACTGCTGTTTTAGCAAGCAAAACTGAAAATATCTGACATGTTAACAAAACGGCTTGTATAACAAGCAATAGTGCCGGTCAAAGCCTAATCAGAGCGCAGAAAACAGAGCTTAGCAAGCTGAGCGAAGGGCAACTAAGCGCCATCTCATCCTGGGGTTGCACTAATGCGGTGCTTGAGAATAAGGTTTATCTAATATTGCCTTTTTTTGGTGCAGGTGGAGATGGAGATATCAGATTAAGCCGAACATGCAAAACGTGACGCGATGCTTCGCTAATGAAATGAATTGAAGAAAGGTGAAAAAGGAGCGAACACATCTTACATGTTCGGCCCACAGGATATAGCGAGGTCGCCCTCGTTGAGGCGTTAACTAACCTTTTGCCGATGAAGCTGCTTTGCCATCGGCGGGTCTGGCTTGTAAATATTGTTGGGTGATTTTCTCAGCTGAACGACCCGCAACATAACCGCCTAATCCTATTTGTAACAATGTCCAAGCCTCATCAGCCAAAGGGTTGGGCAACCAACCGAAACTGTCTAGTACTACCAAAGCTAAAAACGTGAGCATAGTGATAGGACGCCAGTTACGCTGGATCCAAGATTGCCCAGTAGACTCAGCGGTGATGATCGCGGTCTTGCTTTGTAGCAATTGGTTTTCATAGTCTATGACCTTGGCTAACAGTTCGTTTTCGACGGCTTTAATTTGGCTTTGTAACTGCAAGCGCTCTTCATCACTGGTGTGCAAATCGTCAACTAACTTTACGGCGGGTTCAAATAAATTACTGATAAATGAAAATACGTTCATGTTACTACTCCTCGCGTTTTTCCGTGGGGGGATTTGTGGTGCTTGGGTTATGCATTCGGGTGTAATTTGGTAAATGCGTCGTTGTGGTTTTTTATCAGCCGGCCGTACAAGGCTTTTTGACCGCTGCCGTTGTATAAGGCTGCAAAGTTCTCGAAGGCATGGTCGCGTAAATGCTGATGCATGATGTGGTCAAAAAACTCAAATAAGCCGTGTATGTGCGCGGGTATGCCTTGGCAAAATGCGTTGAACATCTCGACTACAGATTGATAACCAATACGTTCATAATGGAAGCCCATGATTTGCGGTGCTCCCATACTGATCGATAACATGGCGGCATTTTCGTCTAAACTGCGTGCAAACTCGAATACCTGCCACTCTTTCGATTGCACTCCATGAAAGTTCTGCCATGGATCACTCGGGTTCGCTCGCCATTGATGCTTAGTCCAAACTTTTTTAGGATCATAAGAAAAGTGCTGGCGATACTGCTGAGGGTGGTACTTGCCCCAATATTTCCAAAATTTGTGATTCTCAAACCGAATAATCAAACGGTCACTGTTGTTTTGCTCAAAACCCTTACCTCGACTTTCTACGCACAAAACAGCGACCGCGCAGGCCACATCAATATTCTTTTCAGCACAGAGTGTGGTTAGCAGCGCTCCCCAGCGATTCCAGGTGGCAGCCACGGCACGTTGCTCTTTGCTACCAGCCACTGTGAGAATAAGATTTGGGGTTAATTGTTCTGTCGGCTCTAGAGCTGTAGCAGTAGGGAGCCCATTATCGAATAATTCTTCATGTGTATCTTGGTGATCGTTTTGTTTTGCAGGAGTGCCATCGTTAACTATCGGCGCAACTTGCAAATAGGCGCTGGCCACATACCCGCGGTTGCCATTAAAGCGTATTTGCGACCAAGTCTGCTGATCTCCTTCCACCCAAACGAGGCTATTAGCAGCGAGTTGACCAAAAATGCTGGCTTGATGATGTGGAGCACTGCGCACGTTCAATGCACTGGCAGTGACATTAGCGTAATAGCCGTTATCGGCGTACACCAAGTCGACGTGTTTTGCGAACGTGTAAGCCTGGTGCCCATTAAATTCAACTTCTAACCAATCACCCACCACAGCTAGGGTTTTAATGGAAGCGCCGAGGGCAACACTGGCTAGCACAGTTGCACCTGCACGTGGTTCTTGACGAATATTGAGCAGCTGCGTATTTACTGTGCCTGTTAGACGGGTTAAGTCATGTACGGCTTGCAGATAGTGACCGGATACAAAGCCGAATGTGCCACCGAAACGAAATTGCACCCAACCATGTTGCATGGTGGTGGTGACAATAACCATACCCCGCGTAAGCTGTCCGACGACGGCGCTGGTGGTTGAGGGTAAACTTCGTACGTTAAGCAAATCAGCGCTGACAGCATCTAGCATAGGGAGATCTCCCATGTCAGCGATGTTGAATGTGGTAAGTTCGATTGTGAAGTGAATATTCTGCGCTTAAAAGGGAACATGATGGTGCCTCCTGCATATCAATGACCTTCAACTAAATTGATAGCAGGTTTACCCAGTTAAGCTAGTTTTTGTACGAAAAATATACAGAGTGTTTCTGTAGCATTTTACGCTGTGCGCCGGATTGCTAGGTGGCAATGTCTTTAACGAGCTGCGCCTTTAATGACTAAAGGTGATAATAGAGGGTTGGTGACTTTTCGTTCTGGGGAGATCAGATACAGATGTTCCGTGATCAGATCAGTGCGACCAATAACCCGTACCTTGTATTGTTTTTCTATATGATGCTCTGCGGAAGTGGGTGCACAAAATACCCCGTAGCCGCGTTGAGCAAATAGTTTCATTAGTGCGCCGTCGTCAAACTCAGCTGCAATCTGTGGATTGATATTGTGTTTGGCAAACCAAGCAAGTATCGATAGCTTTTGGGCTGATTTATCACCGGGTAATAAGAATGGTTGGTTATCTAGACATTGGGGGAAGTCAAAGAACCTCTCTGCCAAGTCCTGTGCGACAAAAAAGCTTAATCCACTGCGAGCAAGTAAGTGGTTATAGGCTTTAACATTACTGGTATTGAGTAATGGTTGGTCAGATAAAATACCGTCAATCTTACTCAGTGCCAGCTGTGCGGTAAGGCTGTTTAGATCCCCTTCTTTACATACTAGGCGCACATTCGGATGGGCTTTTAAGCAACGTTGAAACATTTCAAATGCAAGAATTTTAGGCAACACATCGGTCACCCCTATGGACAACATGTGTTGTTGGTTTTGCTTTTGGTTCCTCACTGAAAGCAGTAACTCATTACCCATATTGAAGATGTTTTTAGCAAAATTGTAGGTGAGTTGGCCTTGGCTATTAACCTGTAGGCGTTTACCCACTCTGTCAAACAAGTCAAAACCGAAGTATGCCTCAAGGGTACGAATTTGTTCGCTGATGGTCTGTGGAGTGAGGTGCAGAACGCTGGCTGCCTTTATAATGCTGCCTTCAGTCGCTGTGATGTAAAAGTAATATAAGTGCTGGTAATTTAATTGATTCACGTTCAGAACTCACTTAGTTGTTATCAGGAAAAACCTGATCGAAACGAAGATGAAAACGACTATATCTAACTGAGGCCTCTGCGTATATTAATTAAGATTATCTTCGTTTGAGGGGGGAGTCATGCAGTCTTATCTCGGCAAATTAATTCAACATGAAGCAGCCGGTGGCGTGTTACTGGTGATAGCTGCAGCCATTGCCATGGTCCTTGCCAACTCACCTGCATATGATTTTTACAACGGACTGCTGGAAATCCCAGTCAGTATCCGTTTTGGAGCCTTTGAAATCGCCAAGCCGCTGTTGCTATGGGTTAACGATGGTTTAATGGCGATATTCTTTTTTTTAGTCGGCCTAGAAGTAAAACGCGAAGTGCTCGGCGGGCAGTTATCATCTGTTTCTCAAATAACCTTACCTGCTGTTGCCGCAATAGCAGGTATTGTATTCCCTGCACTCATATACGTTTGGTTTAACATTGACGATCCGGTCGCTGTTAACGGTTGGGCTATTCCGTCCGCTACTGACATAGCGTTTGCTGTTGGGGTATTCACCATCTTCGGCAAGTTTCTGCCTTTGAGCTTAAAGCTGTTTTTACTCAGCGTCGCGATATTCGATGATATTGGGGCAATTGTCATCATCGCTTTGTTTTACTCACAAGATCTTTCAACCACGTCGTTAATCGTGGCGTGCGTAGGCTTGCTAACGCTATTCTTGCTCAACAGGTTTAACGTGCGTCGCCAAGCTGCATATGTCTTGATAGGCGTAGTGGTGTGGGCTGCAGTACTTAAATCAGGCGTTCATGCAACGTTAGCGGGTTTCGCGCTGGCGTGGTTTATCCCCCTTAAACTTAAGAATGAAGATGGTCACCCAATGCTGCCGCACCTAGAGCACAAGTTACATCCTTGGGTGGCATTTTTTGTGCTGCCTATTTTTGCCTTTGCTAACGCTGGGGTATCGTTATTTGGTGCGAGCATATCTGATTTGTTAAACCCCATTACCTTAGGCATTGCAGTGGGGTTATTTGTCGGTAAGCAACTAGGCATATTTGGTGTGTGCTGGGTAACAGTTAAGGCAGGATTAGCCAAATTGCCTGAAGGGGCTACTTGGGTGCAATTATATGGCGTGAGTTTGCTGTGCGGTATCGGTTTTACCATGAGTTTGTTTATCGGCAGCTTAGCGTTTGAAGAGCAAGGTTTGGCTTATCAAACGAGTGTGAAAGCAGGGGTATTACTAGGGTCGTTAGTCTCAGCTGTGCTGGGCGCTGTGTTGTTGGCCAGAAGTAATGCGAAATCAAAAGAGCGTGCTGAGCGAGAAGCTGCCAGAGACGCTTAATGACAGTGACCTGCAGGGTTATCTAAAGATTGCCGAATTAGGTCATTTAACCAGGTCGCTCAATAAGGTCACCCAATACAGTACCTAGGCAGTGCGATAAATAGGAGAACGTTATGTGTAAATTTTCGATATCCAAAATATTCAGCATGCGCGTATACAACGCCGTATTCTTGGCGTTGGGTTTTATGCTCATCCCTCATTCACTTTTGGCTTCGACCAATAATACTAAGCTAGGCGTCTGGCAAAACTGCCAGAACCTAAAGCATCAGTCAGAACAGCGCGAGTCTGAACTATCCCAAGTCGTTGACTCAACATGTTATCAATTTATTAAGGGGTTTCTGCACGGTGCCGTGCTGACAGACACTCAAATTATGCGTGGCCTAGAGAGCGAAAGCGATATGAATAGCTTTTCTAAGCGAGCGATTCGCACGCGACTGGGCAGCTCACGGGCTACTGATGCAGATACCTATTTAGCTCAATTTTGTTTGCCTAACGCAGATGTGGATCCCGAGGTGGTCATGTCTATAGTGAGTGCGTTACCAAATAAAATAGATGCGAGCAAAAGTGTCGCTGAGGAGATTTACCAAGCAATCAAAACGACCTATCCCTGCCAGCAACGTTAATTTCTGGCTGTCAGTTTTTAAGAGGGCCGACATAGGGCGTTTGGAGGTCCGTGAACTTATTACATCCAGTTTGCAGCTTTTCCCTTCTTCGTTGGTTATTTGCGACAGGATACTTTTATTCCTCTACCTGCGTTTAATTTAAGTTATTGATAAAAAATGATTTATTTTTTTGGTTAAACTTTTTTTAGCGATGGCATAAGACTTGTAATGAGCTAGTTCAGTTTCACAAAGTGAGTGGTAAGTGCAACGAAATGCTTAACTCACCTCAAAATTATAAAGAGAACTCAATGACTAAAATTATCACATTAGCAACCGCCTTATTTTTGACCCTATCGTTAGGAACCGCCTCTGCAGGTGTTTACAGCTCAAACGATGTACTGAATCAAGCCCATTATCAATTCAATAAGCAGCAAGTGTTATCAATGGTTGATAGCAGCGAAGTACAGGCTCAGCTAGTGGCTTTAGGTGTAAGCACCTCTGACGCAAAGAGTCGTATCAACAATATGACGCAAAATGAATTAAACGCATTGAACGAGCAAATGAACAACATGCCAGCTGGCGGTATTGTGGGGGCTATTGTGACCGTTCTTGCCGTGGTTGCTTTGCTTGATTTACTCGGCGTAACAGATGTGTACCCGTTTATTCGCCCAATTAACAGCTAGAACGTATTTATCTCGAGATATCCATATGTTTTATAAAGTTAAGGCTGGCATTATTGTCGGCCTTTTATGTATGTTGTGTGCTTGTCAAAACGCACCGCAAACAGAAAAGCTGTTTGCTCAGAAAAATGACTTTGCAGCAACGCATCTCATCAAAAATGTGCCCTTTTACCCTCAGCAAGCATTCTATTGTGGCCCAACGACATTAGCTGAGGTGTTCAATTACTACGGCGATGAAAGCACTCCAGAGGAGATAGCGCCGAACCTATTTGTTCCTGAATTAGAAGGCAGCTTGCAGCTTGAAATGGTCTCGGCGAGTCGTCAACAGGGCTTACTTGCTTATGCTGAAAAAGGTAATTTAAAGACACTGTTGGGCTTAATTCGTGATGATGTGCCTGTAGTGGTGCTGCAAAACGTTTCTGTAGCACTGTTGCCTATGTGGCATTATGCACTAGTGATTGGTTACGATCTGCAAAGTAAAGAAGTGATCTTGCATACAGGTGAAACTGAAAATCACCGCCTGAATTTCACCACGTTTGAGCGCACGTGGGCTCGCGGTGATTACTGGTTATTAGCAGCTGTCCCGCCAGATAAAATGAGCAACCAATTTAGCCCACTGAGTTACACTCAAGCCGCGCAGGACTTGCTTAGTACAGGGCAGATACAAGCTGGGCGAGAAGCGCTGCAAAATGCCATCAAGACTTGGCCTGAGAATTGGTTAAACTACTTCGTACTCGCCAATGATTACCTCACTGACAGCCCACAACAAGCGGTGAATTGGTTTCAGCAAGGTTACCAGTACAGCCATGCAAAAGGCGATAATGCTAACGTTGGAAATAACCCAGAAAACCACTTCGAGATTAGCGAAAACCTTCCTTATCTAAATAACTATGCTTACGCGCTGGCTTCGATAGGGTGCGGCCCTCAAGCAAATATTTTAATTAGTCGGGCTTTGGCTTATGAACCAGGCAACGCCAACTTGCTTGATACCCAAAAACAGATCCCCGAGTTAATCCAAAAGGGGGGAAATCGTAACGAAAGCGCGGCAACTCAATGTCCCCTTATCCGCTGACCACAACCAGCGACAACTGTAGAGCCTGAATACAAAGGTCGATTGCCCAAGCAATCGACCTTTCTCGTTTTTAGCCTAGCAACTCGATACACAACAAAGTATTTATTGAAAATTACCGAGACACCCATAACAACCAAGTGCAAGTTCATGTGCTCTACACCTTATTTTTAGAGGCTCCTGTGGAGGACGGTATAAATTTATTATCGTGGGTGATGAGATGGACGCTCCTAAGTAGCTACCGCGTCAAAATGCGCCAAACTGAATGTGTAAACAACAGTTAATGACTAAGGAGCGTCCTATGAATAATCTTAATACCATTGCCATCGATTTGGCAAAAAACGTATTTCAAGTTGGCCTGTTTTCACCCCAACATATTATGATGAGCAATAAACAATTCTCTCGTCAGACGCTAACGTCTTTTATGGCTAAGCAAGAAAAAGCTATTGTCGTCTGGAAGCCTGTTATTCAAGCCACTATTGGGCTCGGTTATTTATGGAAATGGGGCATGTCGTGCATTTGCTCCCTGCTCAACAGTTAAACCCTTTGTTCGAGGGAATAAGAATGATCGCAATGATTCCATTGCTATTGCTGAAGCCTCTTGGCGGCCTAACATTAAATTTGTGCCACTGAAGTCTATTGAGCAGCAAGACATACAAGCCCTACATCGTATTCGTGATAAATTGATTTCTAGACGAACCAGCATCATTAATCAAACTCGAGGTTTGCTTAACGAATATGGGGTCGTTATACCTCAAGGCTTAAAAAGCTTTACACAACATATCTCTGCTCTGATAGACCCAGAAGATGAGCGCACTACTGTGCGAATGAAACAACAGTTAAGAGGCGTAAAGGAAGAGTATGACCAATTAAGCAGACGCAGTAAGACTATTGAAACCGAGCTAAAACAATATGCTCAACAAAACACCCTATGCCAACGATTAATGACATTACCTGGTGTCGGTGTCCTCAATGTCACTGCATTATATGCAGCAATCGGCAATGGTAGTCAGTTTGAAAATCCAAGGGCATTATCGGTTTGGTTAGGCGTCACACCTAAGCAGTATGCGAGTGGAGAAAAGTCTTTTTATGGTGGGATCACCAAGCGCGGCAATCATTACTTACGCAAACAGCTGATACATGGTGCTCGCAGTGTAATGCATCGCATAAAAGCAAAAGATGACAAACTGTCCGTGTGGGTCAAACAACTGGTTGAGCGACGAGGCAAAAATAAAGCAGCGGTGGCACTGGCTAAACGTCTCGCGAAGTTAGCTTGGATATTATTACACCGAAACGAAAATTATCATTCAGTAGCAAGCTAACAATCAAGCATAGAATACTGGTAATACGTTGTTAAAAACACAATCTGAGTCGACGATAAACGATGTTAAAGCGGGTTTCCCGCACTTAGCGATAGTCTGTATTGGACAAGGTTTTTAAAACCGAGTGGGTGATTGAGACAGTTAAGTGCGGATCTCATTAGGGCCAAAGAGTAAACCGATAGTCCCCTCTCAGAATAGGCCGAATATATGTCAGTACGACCCTTATTCATTGATCGTGAAGATGTGTGCTGCGCTATTCGGCTAAGGCTAATAATTAGGCATAAATAAAGCTGATGTTACTTGTGTTTTTAAGCATGATAAAACAGGTCATCCGTATGGTTATTGCCCACTGGTAGTGACCGAATCAGTGGGAGTGAATTATGTCGTTTATTGAAGTAAAAGGCAGTTGGGATCCAAAGTTTGAGCCGGTTGTTGCAGCGTTCAAAGCGAATTTTGATCCGCAAAGTACTACGCCTGAGCAGGGTGCTGGATTTTCTTTGTTCCACCAAGGCAAGCTGGTGGTTGATATCTATGCTGGTAGTTATACCCAATCAGGTTCTTCAGCGCCTTGGCTGCAAGACACGCTTATCAATGTTTTCTCTACGACCAAGGGTGTTGCCGCGTTGTGTGTCGCGCATTTAGTGGAAAAGGGGCTGCTTCAGTACGGTGACCGTGTTGCTGAATATTGGCCCGAATTTGCAGCAAACGGTAAGCAAGATATGACCCTAGCTCAGGTGTTATCTCATCAAAGTGGTCTGAACGCCTTTGACCTACCGATAACGGTTGAGGGCTTGCTCGACTGGGATGTTTGCTGCAAGCTACTTGCTGCCCAAACACCATGTTTCCCGCCGGGGTCAAGAACCTGTTATCAGGCCGTCACCTTTGGTTTTTTAGTGGGGGAAATTGTTCGAAGAGTGTCGGGAGTTTCGCTGGGGGAGTATCTCAACAAAGAGATCTGCCAGCCAAATAACATTGACTTTCATATCGGCTTGCCTGAAAGCCAACATGGTAGAGTTGCGGATTTGCTGCCGCCAACACGTGCCCCTTATAAGTCTAAGAACATGCCTGCTCATGCATTGAAGGGGATGACAAACCCATTATTGCGTGCCGATTTCATGCTAACCCCACAAGCGCGCCAAGCTGAGTTGCCTGCCATTAATGGTCACGGAACTGCGACCTCAATTGCGAGCTTGTATGAACTATATCGCCCCGAAAATGACCTGCTTAGTTCAGCTACGCTCGCCAAAACGACGGAGGTCAACAGCACAAGAACGGATGATTTACTTGGCTTGCCCGTACACTGGGCCATGGGCTTAGTCGTCAATGCGTTAGCGAATACCTATGGCAAAGAACCGACTACCTTTGGGCATAGTGGTTGGGGTGGGTCGTTTGGCTGTCACGATCCCGTCAATGGATTGTCTATCGGTTACGTGTGCAGTCAAATGAGCCCAGATTTGGTGGGCGATGCGCGCAGTCAAAGTTTGATTGAGCAAGCTTATGCGTGTATCGGATAAATAGCTTAGAATACAGGCAATAAAAAGGGCGAATCAGTAAAATGAAGTGACCCCATAAAGTTGGACTCATTTCTAAGCCGCAACCAAGGCCTGATGTCGATATTGTATCGGACTCAGGCCTTTTAGTTTCAGCTTAATGCGTTCGTTGTTGTAATAGTCGATGTATTCTTCGATATTTTCAATCAGTTCATTGGCGTCTTTGAACGTCTCGTTGTGGTACATCTCAGTTTTTAATAGGCCGAAGAAGTTCTCCGCTACGGCATTATCTAAGCAGTTTGCTTTCCTAGACATACTTTGGAGTAGTCCGTTTTCTTTGAGGTGTTGTTGGTATTGTTTATTTTGATATTGCCACCCTTGGTCTGAGTGTATCAGTGGCTTCTCGTGTTGCTGTAGCTTACTCGTCGCGGCTTTGAGCATATCAGTGACTAATGGTAGCGCGACGGATGTGCGTACTTCGTAGCTGACAACCTCTTGGTTAAATAGGTCTATCATAGGCGACAGATACACCTTCTGGTCATTCACTTTGAATTCAGTCACATCAGTCACATCAGTCA
>NZ_BAEP01000088.1 GCF_000315015.1 Paraglaciecola mesophila KMM 241
ATGTATTGTATTGCTGTCGTTACGAAATATATCTACGAACTGTAATTTACCTATAGCAAAGGCCGCCGCAAGAACCGGATACAGAACAACTGACGATTGCCTGAAGTGTGGAAAGTCAATTAAATCTCTGATATCCCCTAGTTCATCGGCGGCTTTTTCAATCTCATATTTCAAGCTGATGGGCCAATCTGATTCAGAGTGTTCTCGTATTAAATCTTGCAGCCATAAACTATTAATAAGCATTTTTTCTTGAGTCGGTAGTAAACGCGGTGCCAGATCTTGGCCTTTGAAATGTTCAATTATTGGAGTAGGAAAACTTGGTATTACTCGACTGAACCGGTCAAACATTTTGGTAATTTGACCGTTTATTAATTTTTCGTTTGCACCAAGCTTTAAGAGCCATTCACTAAAGCAATTTTTTGCGAAAACCCAATGTTCTAATGAAATCAACTCCCATAAGATGGGAAATTCAGCATCAATTCGGCGGACGAACTCCTCATTCATCTCAAACTTAAATAAGGCGATAGTCAAAACGCTTGGCGTTTTAACAAGCGCTTTCCATGCTTCAAATGTGGAGAGTGGCAGATATCCAAAGTTATCCCAGAGGTTACGAAAATATCCCCAACTAGGGTGTTCTATATCGGATGCCATACGGTATAAAAAATCGGTAATCACACTCGGGGCAGTCACCGGATGATAAACCTTGATGGCAGTTTGAATACTTGAAATGTCGCTCATGAGAACGTCAATATTGGTAGGATAAAATGTAGGTCTAAAATCGACATCAACGTTTTGACTTGGAATAATTAACCAAGGTCCTTCTTTTTTCATTTCATTCGCAATTTCAAACCTATCTAACGCCACACTGCCCAACATCCTAGGCTGTAATTGAATCGGTTTTCTTTCAGGCTCAGCCATTCTCATCGCAAGTGGAGAATGCTCAATACTTTCAAGCTGCCCATGTTCAAAAGAATTAAATCATCCATTCGATCTATTTTAATATTTGAAGCAAATCTTCTTACGATGTATTTCTTCATATTCGACGAATCTGAAATGGAAATTTGAACCTGTGCATCTAAGTTATCTGACAAAGACAGCAGCTCAATAATTTTTTCCTTAAAGCTGTATAAACTCAGTACTTGGGGCTTATCTGCTACCGAAATATAAGATAAGTATGATGGTGAGTTCTTGCTAATGGGTAGCAAGAAAAACTCTACCTTAAACTTTGCAACATATGCTTTGTGCGAATAAAGGAAAACTTCCGATCCTAGGAGTTGATTGATCGTAAGCTCGTTATCTAGGATGCGGCCAGCTGAGTCATAGCCATATATCCCTGAAGCTGGATACGGGAGCGTTAATTCAATAGGGTCACACTCTAAGTTCGCCTGTACGAGCAATGTTACTTTTGCGGGAGGTAAACCATTTGGCTCAATTAAAAATCGACGACTAATAGACGTCTTTTCTGAAGTGACATTTGCATCCTCAACCACCAAATTTGCAGAAATAGGACGTTGAGTTGATACCGTTATTTCCGCAGCTTTGTTCTCACAACTAAAACTAATAGTTAAATCGCTGGGAAGTACCGCTATTTTTCGCCTAATGAGGGTATCGTTGTTTCTGTTCTTAACAGACAAGGTATGAGTACCGTAAAGCTCATACTCTTTAGCCATTTTTACTGCTTTATTATCGATATAACTAGTAAAGGCATAATTGATATCGGAGCTATCATCAATAGCTTCTACCTCAGGCAGACCTAAGTACACGCTCGAAGGCTTACTTTGCCATATAACTTCATTACCAACTAAGCGTAGCATTCCACTGGTATTAGAAGACGAATTAGTACATATCCTATACTGGCTATCTTCAAAGGAGAATCGTAGATCCCCTGTCGTTTCGTACCAGGCATAGGACCTACCCTCAATGATCAATTCATCTACCTTAGTGCATTGACCAGTAATAATGTCGAATGCGTATTCTGATGGAGTTAAGACGTAAATGGTTGGATGTTTAGTTGTGAAACTTGCTTGCCCGACGAATTCATACTTATCCTCATTTGAAACAAACCCAATTGGCACATCTCCCAAGGAGATTGAAGACTCAGGTATTTCTGTTTCTTCGATTCGTATACCTGCTTGAGTAACACTCACGTATAACCTTGCATGCACATTACTGCGAGGCACCCGAACCCCTTTTTTCCTAGTTGATATCACCGTGTGTTCGTTTTCGAACTGAGCATAAACACTACCGAAGTTTGCTCGTCTAACGCTGCCTTCATCTAATCCTAAATCCATGCGACTCGAATTCACGGTTTCTTTACCAAACTTAAAGTTAAGTTTTTGAGGTAGCGATACCTCCGAAGTAAACGTGAGGGATTTGAAGTCAAAATAATGTTTACAAAATAGTTTCTTTTGGAATTTTTTAATGGACGAACTAGCAGACCACGCGCCGCGCAGCCAATTATCAAGCAAGCCTTTTCCAGTGGCATTATCCAAAGGAATTGGAAACTGGTTACGCCAATTAGGAATTATTTTATCTAATTGGTCAGACGGCAGTTCGTTTTGCGACTGGACATCAATTTTGTCGGCCAACCCCATCAAATTTCTGATAAGGCTTGAAATCAACTCTATCGATTCATCTTCAGAGAAAACGGTAGGTAAGGAGTATACGTACCGATTGATTAAATCACGTAGTTTAATTCCTAGTAAGTCGACCTGATAATAATTAGCTAACACCTTTCTAATTAACTCACCAAATTTATTATCTTTTGAGCTTATTAGTAGAAAAGGCAATCCGCCTTCAATAAACACAGACCCCAGAAAGTTCCTACGTTCAGTGTAGAAACGGATTGGTCTGCGCCAATAAGATTCCATCCCAATCGGGATCAACTCTCTAATCTCTGGAGGGTTCAACTCAAAGCCTAAATCTTGCCAAATAGCAGCCCAAGACCATCCATCACCCGCTTGATATTCCCGTCGATACCATTCGGAACACCACATAACAAAACATGCAGCCCACTCTTTATGCTTTTGTTCACTCACTCTAATTTTAGGCCTGAACGTCACGACCACTTGTTTCAGATCTTGGTATTCGTTTTGTTGTAATTGATAAGTAAATAATGGCTCCGTAGTGACCGCGGTTAAACCACGGTTAGCAAACATTTGTGATAGAAATTGGTTGGGGGATAAATGGGTCATAAACACATACTTCCTTTTATGCACTCAGTTGAGCTTGGTTAAAACAAGAGTAAAATCCTCTCGCCTGACATTCTTGTCTAAGTTCTTGCCACTTTTTTCCTCTGGAATAATTTGCGGCTGTCACAGGGGCAAGTTTTTCAATCAATACTTGGTGAACTCCAAGTCGCTTAATAAACTTTTTTAAAATAGCGTTTTTCTTATTTTCTTCTGCAATCATCCCTGCATAAAGAAAAATAAAAATGTACTCAGTTTCCGCTGGGTCGCTGTATTTCTTTGAGCTAAATTTTATCCTATCCACTAAATCATAATCTACGACTTTTGTCACCATATCAAATACATACAGGAAATCGTTGTACATAGTGAATCGTTCTGAGGTACTGGTGTATCTCGCCAACATTGCGAAAACGTCTACATCCTTTATCGCGTTAGCCCTTCTGCCGCAAACTTGGTAGATACACCAAGTATCGAATTTACCTTTGGCGAAAACCATACTGCTGCCATCTTTTAAAATGGCTATCAATCTCGCGTTTGATAGAAAGCTATCGTTGATACTAAAAGTCATACAAACCTCCAGAAGAAATTAATGAAAGGTGCTTAGAGTTAGCAAGTGACAAATTTGAGGGGGTTAGAGAAACCAAACGGCACGAAACGTGCCGTTTGGTTATTTGCCACTAACTCACTTGATCCAATGGTGAAATTTCATCAAGCAGTGGCATGCTTCCATGCGACAATCCCTGCAATTCCCCGCAGATTGACATCATCTGATTAGTGATACCGCCAATTTGCCCTTCACGCTTCTTCCAGATGCGCTGCATCGCTGATTTTTCCTTTTCCAGCTCCAGGCGCATTTGCTCCTGATGTTCGACCACGGCTTTAATACGCTGTACAAATTGCGTACTACATACGTAGTCGTAGAGCGCTTCCATTTGCTCGTTTTTACCTGCACTTACAGCTCGCTGACGCTGCGCTTCGGTCAATACAGTTCTCAATGCTTGCGATACGCTTTTGACAAAATTCGGTTTCACCAACCAAATTCCATCTTGTTCATAAAACGGCTCGTTTACGCCAGCAGGAAAAACCGTAGATACCAGCACGCCTATGTCACCGCTAACCTGCTGCATATCAGTTTTAAGTTTCGTTACCCACCCGTTTGACCAATTTGCTGCTCGTTTGGTCTCCCAGACGATTTTTCCGCAGGCACTTCCTGAACGTAAACGGACAGTGTGTAAAACATCAGCACCATTGGCCCCCTTTTTAACCGGGTCAATATCATCAAGCGGATAAAGAGTCGCCAACTCTGTTTCAAGCTCAAGTTCAAGCACTTCACCTTGTAACTGCTGCGAGCCTTGATCGAGTTTGCGTTTCAAATCATCATTGGCTTTTGAGGCATCATCGATTTTCTTGCGCCACTCCGCTTCTTTAAGTTTGAAGTCGTCTGAAAGTTGGTTACTAATGGTCAGTTTTTCCTGATCCAGCTTTCTTGCAAGCTCAACATCAGCATTTTTTTGCCGCTCTTCCAATGCTTGCTTTTGTTTGCGTAATTCAAGCTCTTCTTCGCGGAATTGCGCCAGCTGCTCATCCTTCGCGGCAAGGGAGTCTTTGAGCGTTTGGGCGTCAAGTTGCATCGATTCACGAACCTGCTCTTCAACATTCTTCTTTTCAGCTTGGATACGCAGCTTCAATGTTTCAGTGAATTCATTGCTTTGGGACAGTTTATCGCTTAGCTCTGCAATGGTTTTTTGATAGTCTTTGGCGGCTACTTTTTCTGCCTCCTTTAACGCAGATGCGCGCATTGACGCCATCTCTTTATTAACCATCGACTGATAATCGCTCTCATGCTTTTCAATAAGTTGATGCGCAATGGCGTCCTTCAGCGCAAACGACTGTTCGCAATGAGGACAAGTAATAGACTCGGTTGAATTGATAATGATTTTGTTTGACATGATAAGACTCCGGTAATTAATGGGTACAACCACGTATTACAAGAGTAGTGCCAAAACCTATCCAGCTGATAATTAAGGATTTTTTAAAAGTTAAAAGTTACAAAAGAGTTTTAAAAGTAATATTTATTACGTTAACGTTTAATTAATTACTATAGGTGTCGCTTTGATCCACTCGTTCGTAGTTTGCCAAGCGCGACGACCTCTTTTATCGAATGTAGCCCACTTCGCTGACTCAACTTTCCTAAGTGCGTTTAACGCCGCTGATGATGACTCAAAACGGTACTCTTTCGATGAAAGTTTAATGTGGTATAAGCCATCTTTTGAACATAAATTTTGATTAAATACTTTCCCTCTGACTGATAACGGAACTTTTCCAGCGCTTCCAGGCTGGGCTTTTTTATCTAACAGTATCAGCTTCATCTCAACCTTCGTCGCTATTGCATTGATGATAATAGGACCTGATTTTTCAGAAGTACGCTTTGCTTCATCCAATGCGTTTTCAGCAGCGGCGATTTTGGCTACAAGTTCAGTTTTAACACATTCCAATACATCTGGCTGATCCATCAATTTTACCCAAATGACCGAACCGCTTTTGTGTTTATATGGTATTGGCTTGGAGAAGCGCAAAATATCGCTTAACTTCATTGCCACGAACCATTTATAGTTTTCAGCACTAAATTGCGCCTTGGGCACTCTATGTTTTTCACTGTGCAAGGTTAACTGCTCAATACTCAGTGGTCCGTCAAATCCTTGAATTTTGGCGATGCCAACGATTGTTTTAGTCCCTTTCGCGATCAAAGCGATATAACCTGCTTTATTAAATTTGGTGCTTCGCATCTCCCATATTTTCTGACCAGAAAGAATTAGCTCTATCCAGGGTTTATCAATTATTAACGCTCCGTTTTTTTCAAGGTCTTTTAAAATTTGGTGGGTACTCATATCGCTCAGTTCAAGTGACGCAGTTTTAGTCACTTTTGGAGAAACAGGGCGTGTTCGCCGCAGAGAGCTTAGTGATTTTGGTGGTGCACACTGAAGCGGAGCTGGTGCTGATGCCGCTAGAATATTGCTCTTCCCATTTATTATATCCGTGCTTTTTTGAGAGTTTATAAGAACACGACCAAGTTGATATAAGCCAAAAGCTGCAACGACAACAATTACTGCCCAAAAAAGAAAAATAAAAAACTTCCAGAAGACAAATAAACATATAAGGAAAACGAGGTTGTGCATATCAGGTGTGGTTCCACATTAAGTATTGAATTGATGTTATTCGCGATGTACTGCTATTAGTTATATGTCTCTGCTGAATTGTATTTAACATAAGTTGCTAAACGACTCGAAATTCACGATTAACTTCAGTAACTATTAAGTAAGTTATCTTGATCGCGTCCGCTGCCGTTAAATACGCCCCCAAGGTGCAATGGATTAGTTCCACCAAAATAAGGATTATAAAACACAGGTTTCCCTTTGTTATTTTCTGCGTTCTCGCGCTTGAAGTCGTCTAACCAAGCAACCCATTTTTCGCGCTCTGCACTTTTTTTGGGGTACTTGTCGATTTGTTTCAACATTTTTGTGATCAAGAATGCTTTGAGATAAGCGAATTGATTGTCATTGTCCCATACTAAAAAGAATGTACTCCAATGCTCGGAGTCTTTTTCATAACCTTCAGCTGCTAACAAAAAAGCGTCAATCTTTGTAAAACCCAATATATGCTGAATGTAGTAAATAGCGCCTTCCCAATATGCTCCCATTTCGCAAACGTTGGCAGTGTATTTTGAATATAAAGGGAATTTCGCTATACCAGTCTGCCGAAAAGAATTGACGATAGGAATGTAAGCTTTGTGCCAATCGTCATGGTTCTTTAAGTTCGGCGGAGAAACATAAATAAATTGACGACCATTTACAGATTCCACTTCGCAATGTGGTGGTGCTATTAATTCTTTGACTTGAGTCGAAGCTATGTTTCCCTCGCCCACACTATAGTAATCGCTATACATCACTGGTAACGCGCCATTTTCCGCCTCACCCAATATGTATGTAAGCCAACCCGCATATTCAAAATTAACGGCTTTACATTGATGTATCAGGCGAGGGAAACGTTGTTTTATTTGTTCGGCAAGCTCCCGAGCGCTAGCTGTTGCTGAATCTTCCCACCCAAAATATTGATTACCATTTTCCCCAGCAGAGTGCTGTGCTGTCTCATACAGATTTGTTCCCTTAGAAGGACTGATACTTTGTCTAGACGCCGTCAAATCATAATAATCAAACAGCTCTAAACGCCAGTTAAAGCCTGAACTAGACATACCTGTATATACAGCAAGGTTTTGATAACCTTGTTTATGCAGCTCGTGTACTGCTGTCAGCAATCTCGTGCTTCGGCGGATAAATTCTTGTTCACTTGCACTCATAGTCACATCTACCTTGTTTTCATATACTGAAAACACCAAACTCCAGTCCTTGTATTTACTGCAATGATAAAAGCTTCGCGGTTAAATCTGCTTTTTAAGAACTTCAATTAAAGACTCTACTCTTGTCGTACTTTTTCTATGGCTTAACTCAGCCAAAAGCACTTTTGAAATACCCACGGATTCCGAATACACAGTTGCTACCTCTTCCAATTCAGCAATACTTAAATTGAAATACGGTCGATTTCCATCGCTTCTCGTTTTAGATTGAATTTCTTTGGACAGGATGTTCTTCGAAATAGATTTTACACGTTCGGAGGGAGCTTTTTTTATGCGTTGCCCTTCTGCATTAAAGCGTTTTTGTAATTCACCCAGTTGTTTAGCATTAAGTTTTTGTTCAGCCTTAACTATTAAACCAAACTTTTTAGCCAGTTCTACGGCTGGTAAAAAGCCATTCTCAGCTGAACCAGAGATAAGGTTTTCGGCCAATGTTTTATCTTTAGCATGGCTGGTTCTAGAATTTAGCAAATGTATCCCATAAAGATACATCGCTTCTGAATTGCTTTGACTTGCTGCAAGTTTGAGCAAATCTATATACTCGTCTCGTTTGTTTAAAAATTTAGCGATTTTGGCTTTTTCTAATACGGTTCGATTTTCACTTGAAGCGACAGGCATGCTATCGCCTTTAATCTTTGACTCACGCGTCCAAAAAGCTTTATCCCAGGTTTCAAGTTGCTCTAGCCGCTCCGAAAACAGCGATTCTGTTGGTGCTGCCAAGCCAGCCAGCTCAGTGTAGGTGGCCCCTTTACTTCCTATCCCCGCGAATCGTTTTATTCCGCAGTTTGGCGCAATACCGTGTTGTACTCTCAGCATTTGTTCACAAAAATATTGCCACAGAGCAACATGGTCATGAATACAACCACAGGCCATCTCTCTAATGCTACGTAGTGTAAGGTTTTTATCCTGGAGCAATCTTTTTATATTTCTACTTGTCGATTCAAAAATACGTAACTCGCTGGCATCTCCACGTAGTACTTCCACAATAATCCTTTCGCCAATATCAAATATAAATACTTCAGAATCTTCTTGAGGTATATCAGGCAACTTAACAGCGTCAATATCAGTTGATAACCCACTAATATCTAATGCTTCATGTGTTTTATAGGGAATGAGTATGCGAGTTTGGTTAAATTTTTCACTATAATTAGACCAAAACATGGAGCGACTTTTCAGCTGTTTGATATCTCTTTCCGTCAGCTTCAGTAAGCTAGCGGTGCGTCTGCTACATATTTCATCGACCAAATGCTCCAAAGAATAATAACTACTCATCTTGAAGTACTGCTTCAATACACTTCTTGACTCAGCCTTCAGCGAAAACCAAAGAGTATCGTCTGAATCAGGCAAACAATGAGCACTAAACAGTTCTTCGACATAAGGCAATAAAAACGCATAATCCAAAAGCAGCTCGTCATAAAAATGTACGGCCTCAGCGCTCGTCATACTTGCGACACAATCTAATAACCAAAGAACTTCTTTCTTCTCTGGAGTATTAGAGATTAAGGGCAATATTCCGCTAAGTAGTTCATATCTGTATTTGACTGGGCTGGGCATGCCGATCTGTTGGGCAAACCTAAAAGGTTGCAAACTTGCTTCAAAACAGATTTTTAAACAGCAGGCGTAGTCTTTTTCCCTTAAAGCAGTCAACCAAGCAACTCTCTTAAAGTTCACACCTCGCATTAAAGGCTTCACGACCTCAAGCGAATGAATTAACTCTATTGGGAACTTTTCTGGCTCTCCTTCGATATGCAGCGCGGCCATATATAAAGCGATAAGACTAACTCGCTCATTCTGCCCTATGGCCTGCCAAAGTAGTGCGCTGGCGTTAATACTTTCTTCATCATCAAGGCCTAAATCGCTTTTAAATATTCCGAGCCACTCAATGATGGTAACCGCTTCAGCTGAGCCATTTTCGATCATTTTTAGGATTTGACTTAGTCTAAGAGGGGGATAAGAAGGTAGAGGTCTTCCCCCTAATACATGGACTAGGTGAGGGCTGGCGTTAACGTCCTTAAGCTGGTTACTCAGGGGTAATTTTGGCGAAACGAAAGCAATACCACTATTCGTCGACATTTTTTAATTCTCGCTGGCCGATAATTTTTTGAAACTCTTGGCCTTTGAATTGAAATCTAAACATGACTTTTCGGTCTGATTCATCCACGACTAAACTTTGTGAATCTAACGAGCCACGCCCAGAAACCAGCAGTTTTTGAAAGAATTTTTGTTTATTAGAGAACTCTTGTGAATCAATATATTGGGATACGCTATTGGCCCTTAGCACACTCAGCCGCATGTTATGGTTAAACTCACCTTCGATACTCGAATGTCCCTCTAGTACGATTCTAACCACCTCTTGGGCCGTTTCAGGAGTCTGAAACACCACACTGCTATAAATTGGAATAAACTTATCAAGGAACACCTTGCCTGATCCCTTCAATTGATAATCGTTCTTTTCAAACAGCACCGAATCCAGTATTGAAATGTCACCTGTCACAGGATCAGCACTAACGCTTATATTGGCAGCAGATAACGCATCGTTAATACCCTTGATAATCATGACGCGATTGTTTTGACTTTTCTCAGCCACCTCGGATATTTGTACCAAGGCGCTAATCAACATAAGAGCAAATATCATTAACAACGCGGACATTAAATCGCCGATAGACAACCACGCGCCACTATCATCTATGCTACTTTCCGCTCTTGTCTGAGGTGGATAAAACATTATGCAATCTCACTTTTGTCGTAGCTCATGTCTTGCAATTTTGCATCCACTAAGAAATCTGCAGCTTGAGCTAAACGATTGTGGATCCGCCCAGCTGCATCATCGAAAGACCTAAAAAATAACTCAGTGCTTTGATTGGCCTCTTTAAAGTATTGCTCCATTGCTTTGGGCAACCCTTCGGTGATCTCTTTAAAAGCGGAACTCGCCATGATGTATTCTTTTTTAAGATCGCCAGCGTGTCTACCGATTGTATTAGCGATATCCTGCAACTCAGACATAGTAGCGGTTTCGGTCAACCCGATCGCTTTAGCTAATCTCTGTATGGTTGTTGCTGAGCTTTGCAGCTGCTCATGCTGTGCTGTTAACTCTTGCAGTAAATTGTGGCGAGTTTGATATTCCTCAGTGAAAACTTGCTTAAATTTATCTACCACTTCCACTAAGTTATCCCGCTGCTTACCTAATGTATCTTCAAGTAAGTTATTTTGTTGATTGAAAAACTGAGTCAGATTATCTTGGTATTGTTCTCGGAAGCTCTCTAATTCTTTCTGAACGGTTCTGGACATTCCCGTCACTTTTTCGTCAATATTGCCCAAGCCTTGCTCTAGTTCTACCCGAGCACTCTCCATCAGGCTGCTCGCTTCAATACCCGTTTGCTTGAGAACACTATTTTGTTCTTCAAAGCTTTTATTTGTTTGTTCAAGTAAAGTTTCAATACGCTGCTCTGTAGCGGTAAACAACGCTTTTTCACTCAATGCTCTTTTATTTAAAGCATCTTCGAGCTTTTGCCCCATACCTTCAAACGCTGTAGCTGCTCGCTGCGCGCTTTCATCAAAGGCTTCCCGCTGTGCGGTCATCCCTTTTACGCTCATATCTAATACATTTTGAACTTCACCAGTAATACGTGTCATGGTGCCTTCGGTATCTGCTTTAAAGCCTTCCAATACCTCACGGAGTGACTGAGCGAAAGCTTGCAGCTTTTGCATAGTTTCTTGGTTAAAGTTATCGATAGTTTCAACCGTCTCCCCCACCTGCTTAAGCACGAGCGCTACGTTTTCATTTAACTGACGAGACAATTCATTGCTCGTATTTACAGCATCTGACGTATGCTTCAATTCGCTGGTAACAGGCACTATTAGTTCTTGTTTTATAGTGGCGAC
>NZ_BAEP01000087.1 GCF_000315015.1 Paraglaciecola mesophila KMM 241
GATCTTCCCCCAGTTTCGTAGACACTTAACTTGCCTGTGAATATGTATTCTCATATTCATCTGGAGATACATGACCAAGATGGCTGTGTAGTCGAGTTCGATTGTAAAACACTTCTATGTAATCAAACAAATCTGCTTTAGCTTCACTTCGGGTTGCGTACACTTTTCGCTTTACACGTTCAGTCTTGAGCGAATGAAAAAAACTTTCTGCAACCGCATTATCCAGGCAATGACCTCTGCGACTCATACTTGGTATCAAATTATGGGCGGCTAAAAAATCTAAATAGTCACCACTGGCATATTGGCTACCTTGATCACTATGTACAATAACGTCTTTTGCTTTAGGTCTTCGCCATACCGCCATAAGTAGTGCTTTAATCACAATATCTGACGTCATTGTCTGTTGCATTGACCAGCCAATCACTTTGCGAGAGAACAAGTCCAATACGACAGCCAGATATAGCCATCCCTCATATGTCTTAATGTAAGTAATATCTGATACCCACGCGGTATCAGGCTCGCATACAACAAATTGCTGTTGTAGATGATTATCTGCGGCAATATGAGGCGTAGACGACTTAAAATAACGCCGTTTATAGCCAATATTAGCTTTGAGTTTGGCTTGCTTCATCAACTTGGCTACACGGTTTTCACCGCATGTTTCACCCAAACGACGCAGCTCATGTGTGATGCGTGGGCTGCCATAAACACCGCCACTTTGTACATAACTGGCTTGGATCTGTTTAAGCAATCGTAGGTTGGCTTTTTCTGCTTTAGATTGAGGCTCTTTCAACCAAGCGTAAAAGCCGCTGCGGTGAACATTTAACACCCTGCACATGGTGTTAACGCGATAAACATTGAGTCGTGATTTTATGAACGTGTACTTTTCTTTGACTCGCTTGCAAAGTACACGGCGGCCTCCTTTAGGATGTTGCGCTCTTCAGTTACTCGCTTTAACTCAACTTTAAGCTTGCGTATTTCTTCTTGCTCTGCGGATTGGCTGGCGGGCACTTTCGCCTTACTCACCCAGTAATAAAGTGACTTATCCGATATACCTAATCGCTTAGCAACATCAGGCACTGAATG
>NZ_BAEP01000086.1 GCF_000315015.1 Paraglaciecola mesophila KMM 241
AGTTTAGCCCTGAAAATTGACCATTTTTATCATGGGTGTCATTACTTTGTTGTTCTTTGTTTACTTTGTTGCTTAAAAGATTACTAATAGCTTTTGCTCTCTTTGCAGTACTTATTTATATATTGGTATTACCAAATGGTGTCTGCTTTGAAGTTTTATCGCGTGATCTGTGTAATAGAGAAGAAAAGTCCGTTTTATTATTTGGGTTTTTCTTATTCGATGCGATTTTGTTAGCTTATGTAGCTTTACCATTCGTACACTACGGAGCAATGAAGTTCCTAGTAAAGGCAAAGAACACTAACAAATGAATTATGTTGTTCGTAAACTCACTGGGAACTTTATTCGCTGGCCTTCGGCCAAAACGCTCTTAAAATCCCCATATTCAAAGCGTTAGGTGTCAAAAATGAATTCTCAGCAATATATAGTCTCAGGCTGTGAACTGCGTGACATTGAAGAATCCATGAAAGAAGTCATTGATGGCATGCAGGTTCGTTTCGAGCAGTCTGTCTCGGTCAAGTGGAGCTTGACTGGGCCTGACATAAATGTGCGGCTCAGCTCTGAGTCAGAAGAAATGTCCTCGGAAGATTTTGTTTTTGATCAACTTTGGGACGAGATATTGGGTGCTTTTGAGATTGCAGATGAAGAAATATTATTCAAGCATGTGCCAAACACCTAACAAGGACACGTAACAGTTGGCTACGTTTCGCTTCGCTCACAATTTTAGCCAACCATTACTTAGCCTGTTATTTGGGCGTTATTTGCCATTGGGGAACTAGGACTAATGTTATTAGAAGTGTCATTATTATTGGTACTTGTTTTCAATATCTATGTCATTTATCGAGTAGTAAAATGCGGCCTTCTTGAGAAAGCCCAAAAAGTATTACAAATCCTATTCGTACTTATTTTTCCCATCATTGGGGCTGTAGTCATTTTGCTTTTTATCCGCAACATCGAGAAAGACAATGAGCCACCAAGTAGTGGTCAGTTTGGTGGAGGTACTCAAAAATCTTTGTCAAACTTCGAAGTGTTCAATGGATCGGATTAATGGCTTATAACTAAACCGTAAACCACATTCGCTTCGCTCATTGAGAACGTCGTTCAAAGACAACGAAACCAATTACTGCTAATCGCTTGGTACTTATACCGTCAGTATCCCTTGGTAATCACACTGCTACAGCTTAATGTGGGTATAACTCCCTCTTGGAATGTTCTCGTAGAGTTTTCTCATGGAGTATTCTCTTGAGTGTTATGCAGTTCCAAGCGGGATTATTCTTGCCAGTGCTCGAATTTTTCTAATAAGAAGTTGATTGCAAGACGCGCCTTTGCAGGCAAAAAATTCCGGTTTGCGTACACAATCCAGGTGGCTATTTCACGATTCCAGAAGGGCTCCAACACAGGAACCACCGAACCACCTTTCAGTGCATTCCCAAAACTTGAGCGTGGCAGATAGGCGATGCCCAAACCCCTTTCACATGCGAGCACCACACTGCGAACGCTATTAGAGCGACATCTTGGGTCTAATTTTACTTCAAGTGGTTTGCCCTGATTGTCGAAAAACCATGTCGAGTTATTGGTCATCAAGCATTGATGGGAAGTGAGATCTTTTGGGTGGGCGGGTGTGCCGTTAGCGTCGAGATAGTGCTCACTGGCGGCTGCGACTAATGAGCGGTTGGTCAGCTTGCGTGCAATTAAGCTAGAGTCTTTCATGGGGCCATAGCGAATGGAGAAATCAAATGCATCATCAACAAAATTGACCATTTGCGAATTAAAATCCATTTCAATAGTGAGCTTAGGGTGTAATTGGCCGAATTCGATCAGTAACGGGGCAATGTGTTGCTCCGCAAATTCGCCCGCCGCAGAGACCTTCAACACACCGCTTAACTCAACTTGTTTGTCTAGTACGGTCTCGTTGGCTTCTTGTAAGCCATACACCAATTCTTGGCAACGAGCAAAATACGCCTGACCGGCATCGGTCAAGCGCACCGTTCGAGTACTACGGGCCAGCAAACTGACACCAAGTTCTTTTTCTAAGGCCGCTACTTTGCGACTGATGTGGGACACATTCACGCCTAACTTGCGCGCGGCGGCTGAAAAACCGTGGGTTTCAGCCACTGCTACAAACTCGATGATCCCATTAAAGCTTATGTTCATATAATCCTGCTAAAGATACGATTTAGATAAAAATCATTATTGCATATTTGCAATAATGATTTGTCAATTATCGGGATTATCAAATATATGCCAAAGGGCTACACTCTTTTCATCGTAAAAACTAATTCATTACAACGCTAGGAGTTACCAATGAAAAATGTACTTATTATTTTGACCAACCATGCCACGCTAGGAACGACCGACGAAGCAAACGGCACGTTTTCTCCTGAGCTGACCCATGCACTACACGCCTTTCTTGAAGCCGGATATCGCTATGATTTGGTGTCGATTAAAGGCGGCGAAGCTCCTGTCTACGGTGTAGATATGGAAGATGACAAAATTAACAGCGATGTATTCAAAAGCGAAGATTTAGCTAACAAGTTAGCTAACACTAAAAAAGCCAGTGACGTAAACCCAGCTGACTACGACGCGGTATTCTATCCTGGTGGCTTCGGTTTACTGTCTGATTTAGCGGATGATGAAAATGTGGCTAAGCTAACCGCGTCTATCTTTGAAGCGGGGGCGGTTGTTGGCGCTGTGTGTCACGGCCCAGCAGGCTTATTGCCTATCAAATTATCCAATGGTAAATACTTGATTGAAGACATCATGGTGACAGGCTTTACCCGCGAAGAAGAAGTTGAGTATGACACCATCAATAAAATTCCCTTCTTGTTGGAAGAAGCGCTAACAAGACGCGCCGGGCAGTACGCCAAAATCGCTCCATGGGGTGAATATGTGGTTAAGCAAGACCGTGTAATTACTGGGCAAAACCCAGCATCAGCCGGTGCTGTCGGCAAAGCCATGGTTGAGCGTTTAGGGCAGTAAAAATAACACTTTAGTTAGCTGCACTTTGCTATAAAAAACGCCACTACATTGTCATGTAGTGGCGTTTTTCTATCTACCTCAATGTCGCCCCAAAGTAACTTGCTGAGGCAAACAGCTATTTATTATGAATATAGAATTTTTCGTAAAACGTATAGGCCCAATGGGGTTTGTAAATAACCATTAGCGTCATGGTCATACCGTTTAGCATCCCCTCAGGAAACAACAGCAGCCAAATCAGTACTAAGTAATTATCATGAATGGTGTGCCAATCATATTGCCCATCGAGATAAAAGTACCCGCCTAATAAGTACATCTTAAATGCCATCATTAATGCGCCCGGTAAAAATGCACATAAAAAAATGTACACGAACACATGACGCGATAATTTGTGGAAAACAAAGCTATAAATCAAATAACTCAAGCCTAACGGCGCAAGCACGCCAAGCAGGCCATTTACCCCAAACATGCGCCAGCTTTCTTCTCCCACTAAGGTCACGCCGAGCAAGGCTAAAAAAGAACTAACCACGGCCCAACGAAAACCAAGTACTAGCATCAATGCGGTTAACCATAAAAAATGCACCTGCAGGCCAGGATAAATACCCGTTTGAAATATCCACAGAAAAAATACACTGGCAGCACACCCGAAAACCAAGTGCTGGACCTTCTTATCTTTAACTAAACTGCTCAACGGCAAAAAACGTACAACGGCCATTAAACAGACTGCATATCCCACCCATGCGAGGTACTGGATATTGGTGGTGTAATCTAGCACTCTTTATTCCTCACCTAAGCTTTGAATTCAGCCCAAATAGGCGCGTGATCAGACGGCTTATCTATACCACGTAATTCGTAATCTATACCCGCATCGCTTAGCGATTCGTGTAATTTTTTGGTGGCCAGAATAAGGTCAATACGTAACCCACGATTGTCTAAAAAGCCTTTAGAGCGATAATCAAACCAACTGAAGTGCTCGTTGGTTTCTGGATTTAAGGTACGAAAGCCATCAGTAAAGCCCCAATCAATCAAGTCGTTTAGCCACACGCGCTCTTCCGGCAAGAAGCTACATTTACCGGTTTGTAACCAACGTTTTCGGTTTGGCTCGCCAATACCTATGTCTAAATCTGTGTGGGAAATATTCACATCACCCATCACGATGACGTTGTCGTCAGGCGTGTGATGAGTATTTAAATAAGTTGATAAATCTTCGTAATACTTGCGCTTGGCAGGAAATTTAGTTTCATGTGAACGGTTTTCACCTTGGGGGAAGTAACCGTTTAGCACGCGTACGGTTTCACCGTTAGGCATTGGGTAGCTGACCATGATCATACGGCGCTGAGCATCTTCATCATCCGTCGGAAAGCCATACTGGACATCTGTCGGCTCTTTTTTGCATAGCATCGCCACACCGTAATGTGCTTTTTGACCATGAAAATAGACCTTGTAGCCCATGGCTTCTACGTCTGCTACAGGGAACATATCGTTGTGCACTTTGATTTCTTGTAAGCCGATAATATCAGGCTGGTGTTTGTCGATTAATGCCTGAAGTTGATGAAGGCGGGCACGTATGCCATTGATGTTAAAAGAAATTATTTTCATAAAAAGCCAATTATTCATTTCGCTAAAACGGGCTTTATCTTATCAGACCCTAGTGCGCTTATTCCATTAATTAATCCCTCTAAAGCGGACTATTTGTGTATCCCATCGCTCCGTGAGCCGCCTTACCTACTATGCGAATTGATTTATTTTTTCCTCTTCCTCTGTACTGTTATTGTTAATGAATATAAAGTTAATTGTTGACAATATGAGGAAACTTGTAGAATGTGTAATCACGATAAAGAAAAGCGAGTTTGAGATATTCGTAACCACTTTTCCTGAATTTTATGTGTAATTTGGATTTTGCATGAACGAACTAGCACCTGAATTAAACCTTGGTATGCGCATTTTATTGCAAGGTGAACAGAGCATTTATAATCGAATACTAGCTGACATAGCCATGGGGAAACTCGTTAGTGGTGACCGGTTAGGCACTACGCAGCTAGCAAGCTATTACGACACCAGCATTAACCCTGTACGCGAGGCACTCAAGCAACTCGAAGGAGAGGGGTTTGTCACTTCGCAGAAAAACAGTGGTGCCAGAGTGGCAGCCTTTGAATACGCCACCATGCGGGAAGTGTTTGAAATATTACAATTGCTAGAGCCGTATTTTTTGTCATGGTATGCCAACCATTGTTCACAGGAAAGCCTTACTCGATTAGCAGAGATACAAGCCCAGCTTAAATCCCTTGCTGTCACAGACTCCGCCGGTCTGCGCGACCTTGATACTGCATTTCATTGGGAGATGTATCGTCATCACTATAACGCTAGTGCACTGCGTTTATGGAAAAACAAAAAGCTTATTTTACAAGCCTTACACGGTGATTTACCTGTCTGCCAAGAGCGCTTTAACGCCACGTTAAAAGAGCACGATCATATTTTGTATTTGCTCAACGCACGAGACGATGAATCAGCCGTTCGTGCGCTAACCAAGCATGTGATCAGTGGTGGTGAATATTGGTCAAGCGTGATCACCGAACAGCTAAGCGAGTTATCAGCATGAAAATTACCGACATCAAAACCTACGGTTTTTGGCTGGGCTTTCGCAATGTTTGTTTAGTGAAAGTCGAAACCGATCAAGGTATTTATGGCTGGGGAGAGTCCGGCTTATCAGGGCGCGAACAAGCCGTCATAGGTGCTATAGAACACTTTAAGCGCTTTTTAATCGGTCAAGATGCACTCAATATTAATGCTTTGTGGCAAGAGATGTATCGTAGCCAGTATTTTGAAGGGGGCAGAGTGTTAGCGGCGGCAATATCCGCTATCGATATTGCCTTACATGACGTGTGCGGCAAATACCTTAATGTGCCTGTCTATCAATTGCTAGGGGGCAAGCAACGTCAGCGAATACCGTTATTTGTTACCTCTACGTTGGACTTTGGCGATGAATTTGTTGAGCACGTTGCCCAGCTTAAGGAACAAGGTTGGCAGGCTATTCGCGCTACCACAGGTGAACATGGTTGTACTGATAAAACCGAGGTCTTCGATGCACGAAAATCTATCGCCAAGGCCGCTACTTGGTTGAGTAAAGCCCGTGAAGTATTGGGCAATGAAACCGTATTAGGTATTGATTATCACCACAGGTTAACCGTGGCTGAAACCGCGTCATTTTGTCAGCGTATGCCCACGGGCACGTTGGATTTCATCGAAGAGCCAATTCGAGACCAGTCTTTGGTCAGCTACCAAAATTTGCGGACCTTGGTCGACGTACCCTTTGCCATCGGTGAAGAGTTCTCGAGCAAATGGGACTTTGCACCTCATGTAGACTCAGCCTTAACCAACTTTGCACGTATCGATATTTGCAATGCAGGGGGCTTTAGTGAAGCCATGAAGATCGCGGCTATGTGCGAAACCCGCTACATAGACATGATGCCGCACAATCCCCTTAGCCCTATATGCACTGCCGCATCCGTGCATTATTGCGCTGCGCTGGCCAATCTAAGTTGGCTAGAAATTGCCCCTTACGATGGGGAGCTGGACATGTACGACGAGATTTTTAGCCATCGCCCTAAGGTATCAAGCAATACGTTTGAGGTGAGCAATCGCCCTGGTCTGGGCATTGATGTGAACGAGTCGGCTATTCCTAAAGATGCATTCAAATTCTGGGAGCCACCTCGTTTAATCAAGCCTGACGGCTCATACACCAACTGGTAAGCGAGTAGATAAAATGACAACAACACAGCAGGTAAAAAGCCCTTCAGTTTCCAGCAAAAGCAAAAGTAAATTTGGCGTATTGGCGCTGATTTTTTTAAGTGTGGTGATCAACTACATGGATCGCACCAATATATCCGTTGCCGCCCAAGCTATCTCTGATGATTTGGAACTCAGCAAAGTGCAAATGGGGATCATTTTCTCTGCATTTGCGTGGACCTATTCCATCATGCAAATTCCTGGCGGCATGTTAGTCGATTCCGTGCGTATTCGCTTGCTGTATCCGTTTATTTTAGTTGCATGGTCAGCGGCAACCATAGTGCAGGGGCTGCTCAGTAGCTTCTCTGCTGTAGTGGGTTGTCGAATGGCCATCGGCTTTTTTGAAGCTCCTTCTTATCCGGCGAACAATAAAATAGTGACCCAGTGGTTTGCGGAACAAGAGCGAGCAGGGGCGATAGCGGTCTATACCTCTGGCCAATTTATCGGTTTGGCGTTCTTGATGCCTGTGCTGGCGATTATTCAGCAGTGGTTTGGCTGGCGTGGTCTGTTTTTTATCTCTGGCGGTATTGGCATCATCTGGGCTGGCGTGTGGTATTTGCTTTATCGCGATCCGGTTACGCAAGACGAAACACCTGCAGCTAATGGCAATAAACCAGATGTAAATGCGCAGTTGAGCCGTCATTCAGCACCTTCCAATGACGAGCAAAACACCACCCCTATTGCGTCTCAGGCTCAAGCGACCGCCAATTGGAATAACCTTAAGATCGCCTTTTCCAATCGCAAATTATGGGGCATTTACATCGGACAATTTTGTTTAGGTGGCACGCTCATTTTCTTTTTGACTTGGTTTCCAACCTATTTGGCTGAGTATCGTGGGTTAAGTGAGTTAAATACTGGCTTCGTGGCATCGATTCCATTTTTAGCTGCATTTTGTGGCGTATTGCTTTCAGGCTTCGTGTCCGACTGGTTAGTGCGCAAAGGCGTATCGAACGAGGTTGCCCGTAAAACCCCAATCATATTAGGCCTGCTGCTATCCAGTTCGGTTATTTTTGCCAACTATGTTGAAAGCACCCAGTGGGTCACGTTTTTCTTATCCGTTACGTTTTTCGGTAACGGCTTGGCATCCATAAATTGGGTATTTGTGTCGCTTATCGCCCCTAAACATATGGTCGGGCTTGTGGGCGGTTGCTTTAACTTTATTGGCGGTTTGTCGGCGGTCACTGTGCCCATTGCGATAGGTTACCTAGCGAAAGACGGCGATTTTAAACCCGCCTTGGTGCTCGTGGCATGCTTGGCGTTAATCGGTTTGTGCTCTTATATATTTTTGGTTGGCAAAGTAGAGCAAATTCAAGTGCCTGACATCGACGAAAACGGCGTAGTACTGCCTGTTACCCATGATGCGAACACAAGTTCAACTTCAACTTCAACTTCAACTTCAACTGGAGGCGCATAGTGAGTAGCGTATTTTTTGGCGAGCTAATGTTAAGGCTAACCCCGTCCATGCCTCAGCAGCAGTTGATCGTGGCAAAAAAGCTCAGTGTTGATTTCGCTGGTGCAGAAAGCAATGTGGCCAGTTCACTCGCGCGCCTGGGTCACCAGTGTCACTTCGTGAGCAAATTACCGAGTAATCCGTTAGCCGACCACGCTATTGCGAGCTTGAATCAATATGGCATTAGCACACAGCACATGCTACGCGGCGGTGAAAGGATCGGTACCTACTTTATCGAGCTAGGCAGTTCAATTCGCCCCTCAAGAGTGGTGTACGACAGGGCCTATTCTGCCATTGCTCAAATCAACGAAAAGGAATTTGATTGGCCGCAAATCTTCGCGTCAAAACAGCACTTTCACTTAAGCGGCATATTGCCCGCTTTATCTGAGCAATGTGCTTTTGAAAGTATAAAAGCGGTAAAAATTGCTCGAGAAATGGGCTTAACCGTGAGTTTTGACTTGAATTATCGTCGCAGTTTATGGCGCGACAGCAGTGTGGCGCGGGACTACTTCAGCCAAATTCTCGCCCACAGTACATTGGCATTTGGTAACGCAGGTGTGATGCAAGACGTATTCGACTTTACGCCCAAGTCAAACGACAGCGTAACAGCCGCCCAAGAAATTGGGGTTTATCTGCTCGAGCAATTCGGCGTCGATGCCGCCATTACCCAACGTGTTCACCACAGTGCCAATCAAAATACTTTGCGCGGTTTTTATATACACGGCGCTGACGTGACTGCCTCAACAGATTTAACAGTGGATATTCTCGACAGATTAGGTACAGGGGATGCATTCGCCGCAGGCATACTCCATGGTATCCAGCAATGCTGGGAAAAAGACAAAATCGTGCAGTTTGCCAATGCCGCGTTCGCTTTGTCGCATACCTGCTATGGCGATCAAAACTGGTTAAATGAAGCTGAAATTATGGCGGTGGCTGAGGGGAATATCTCTGGCCACATTATTCGCTAGTGCGACTGCCGTTGATGCGTCTTCCATTAACGTGGCTCCCATTAATGTGGCCCCCACTAATGTGGCATTCGTGAATACGACACAGTAGCAAAAGAAACTGAAACAGTATCTGACATAAAAAACAACAATTTTTAATCCAAATTAAGTCTAAGTGAGAACGAACATGGCAACGCTACACGACAGCCAAACGGTTGAATCAATCCCAGCAGCAAAGGGACCAAACCCCGTCACCCGAGAAAGTATTCGCCAGCGCCTGATCAATGAAAAGTTAGTTGTGATTATTCGCGTAACTGACCCTGCTGACATACCTCCTATTATTGCCTGCATGAATGATGCGGGTGTTGGCGCAGTCGAAATAACCAGCAATACGCCAGGGTATCAAAACGCGATAACCCAAGCTCGGGCGCATTACCCGAATATGTTGGTGGGTGCTGGCACCATTACCGACATCGCTCTTGTGGATGAAGCCACAAAAGCAGGGGCGCAGTTCTTAGTTACCCCTAATACCAGCGCTGATGTCGTGCGCCATGCTCACAGTTTGCAGGTGCCCGTGGTCATGGGCGCGTTAACGCCCACCGATGTGGTGAATGCCACACAAGCCAAGGCGGATATCGTCAAACTATTTCCCGCTGGCGCCATGGGTACGGGGTATTTAAAAGATTTGGCCAAGGGACCCTTCTTAAATACGATTTTCTTCCCTGTTGGGGGCATCAATGAGCATAACTTTGAACAGTGGATGCAAAGCGGTGCCGCCGGGATTGGCATAGGTGGTGCTCTTGCATCACCGGTTAAGACCGAAGAAGAGGCGAACGCGCTAACCGCAAAGGTACGAGCCATAGTAGTAACTTTAAAAAACTACCCACTTGAGGAGGCACAATGAAACCATCGACAAAAAGCCCGGGCTTTATCCTTAGTGCTATCGCACTGGCAGTCACCGCACTTGCAGGGTGTAACAACAACCAAGCTGCAAACAACAGTGTAGCAACCTCAAGTGATTCAGGGGCCAAACACGCTCAGCATAAACAATTGCCATGGGATTTTGCTGGGATGACAGACCTGCAAAACGTAACGCTTACCGCGGCAGGTGCGCGTGTGATTAATACTAATATTGATGGTGATGGTGATGGTGAACAAAAACTGGCTATCGATTTACACTCCAAAGAGCATAAGAGCGCAGGCTTTAGCTTTATCCCTGACACCCCCTGGGATTGGAGCCAGGAAGGCAAATTTGCCTTTGCAATCGATATTGAAAACCCGAGCAGCGCTTCGGTCCATTTGTACGTGTCAGCCAAAGACGCCGAAGGGCAATCCCACAATCGTAGCTTTGTTGTACCTGGTAATTCCAGTGATACCTATTTTATGGCGCTGAACGACCCTGACCTGTCTATTGAAACGGGCATCCGCTCTAACCCTAACAATTGGGAAACCGAATTTACCCCGATGATTTGGCGTTATGGCACTAAGCAAATTGATTTGAGCCAAGTTAAAAGTATCGAATTTGATGTCAGAGGCGTGCCAGAAGACAAACACTTGATTGTGGATAATCTGCGACTTATTAAACCGCAGAAATTAGACCCAAATTACCTTGTGGGTTTAGTCGACGAGTTTGGTCAGAACGATAAGCTGGAGTTCACCAATAAAATCGATACGGTTGAACAGCTGCAGGCACTCAATGCCAAAGAGCAAAGTGCGTTCACCCACGAGGTTCCACAAGGACGATCAAAATTTAACGGTTGGGCTAATGGGCCAAAGCTTGCGGCTACGGGGTATTTTCGAACCGAAAAATACCAAGGCAAGTGGACCATGGTTGACCCAGAGGGGTACCTGTTTTTCTCAAACGGTATCGCCAACGTGCGCATGTCTAACACCTCTACTATTACCGGGTATGATTTTGACAGTCAGTTTATCAAGCAGCGCGCCCCGGGAGACTTTACCCCTGAAGATTCAATTGGCTTAAATAGGGCGCCAAAAGCAGCTTGGCCAAGTCGACATGTGAGCTCAGAACTGCGTGCAAACATGTTCACTTGGTTGCCAAGCGTAGATGAGCCTTTGGCGGAACACTTCGGTTATCGACGAGAAGTGCATACAGGCGTCGTGGATAAAGGAGAAACGTACAGTTTTTACAGCGCTAACTTAGCGCGAAAATACGCCAGTAACGATCCCAAGGTTTTCATGACCAAGTGGCGCGATACCACAGTAGACAGAATGCTCGATTGGGGATTTACTTCCTTTGGCAACTGGATTGACCCGAGCTTTTATCAGCTTAATCGTATTCCGTATTTCGCCAATGGCTGGATCATCGGTGATTACAAAACCGTGAGTAGCGGGAATGACTACTGGAGCCCATTACCAGACCCCTTCGATCCGGTTTTCAAACAGCGAGCAATGGTGACCGCCACCAAGATTGCCCAAGAGGTACAAAACAATCCTTGGTGTGTGGGCGTGTTTATCGACAATGAAAAAAGTTGGGGACAGGAAGGCTCGATTGAAGGCCAATATGGCATTGTTATTCACACCCTTGAGGTAGACGCCAAAGACAGCCCAACAAAGGCGCAATTCGTTGCGTATTTAAAGAACAAGTACTCGGACATTGCCGGGTTAAACGGAAAATGGAATACGAAAGTTCGAACCTGGGATGATGTCGCCACAGGCATAACACTGACCAAGTTTAATGACCCTATCATCGAAGACTTATCCGCCATGCTTAGTCTGTACGCAGAAAAGTACTTTGCTGTGGTACACGATGCCGTAGAACAAACCATGCCGAATCATATGTACATGGGGGCACGTTTTGCTGATTGGGGCATGACAGATGAAATTCGTAACGCCGCGGCAAAATACGCTGACGTGGTCGGCTACAACTACTATAAAGAAGCCATAACAGAGCAAGCGTGGAGCTTTTTAGCACAAATCGACAAGCCGAGTATTATTGGCGAGTTTCACAATGGCGCACTCGACTCAGGGTTGCTCAACCCTGGCCTTATCCACGGCGCTTCTCAGGCGGATAGAGGCAAAAAGTACCAAGAATATATCAATAGCGTCATTGATAACCCATATTTTGTCGGGGCACATTGGTTTCAATATATTGACTCGCCTTTAACTGGCCGGGCATATGACGGTGAAAACTATAACGTTGGGTTTGTGAGTGTCACAGATACGCCGTACCAGCCATTAGTTGATGCCGCCAAAGCGGTTAACGCACACATTTACACGAGGCGTTTTGGCGATGCACAGCCTAAATAAACAAAAAATACAAGCGCTTGCGCTTAGGGCGATCATGGTTATGGTGCTAAGCGGATGCACTGTTTCTCATACGCTTTCGACCACGTCTGAGCAAAGTGCGGTAAGTGAGGAAGAAGCACAGAAAGCCACGTTTAATGTCCCTGTGCGTGTCGGTGAATTTGAAATATTTGACCCTAAGGTGCTAAACATCTTGGATGTAAGTGCCAAAATACGCACCTTAGCCACAGGATTTGAATGGGTAGAAGGGCCGGTTTGGTCTATCGTAGACCAAGCACTGTTATTTTCAGATATTCCCACTCATAAGGTCTATCGCTACAAAGACGGGCAGGGAGTAAGTGAATTTATTCCCCACAGTGGTTTTTCAAATGGCTTACTGATCAACGAGCAAAATGAGTTGGTTCTTATGCAATCTCGCTCGCGTCAAATAGCAAAGTGGCGTGGTTCTGTGTTCATTCACACAGATGGACAAGCAGACTCAACAGTGCCCTTAACATCACAGAAGTCAATTGAGCCCGAACGTACGTTCCCTGCTGATAACTTCATTACACTGGCGAATAACTATCAAGGTCAAATGTTAAACAGCCCAAACGACGGTGTCTTAAGTTCGAGTGGGCACGCCAAAGGTACGCTGTATTTCACCGACCCGCCCTATGGTTTGCCTAAGCAAGTGGACGATCTGGCTAAAGAGTTGGACTTTCAAGGGGTATACGCCCTTAGCCCGAAAGGTGAGTTGACTCTGCTAGACAAAACATTGGTTTATCCTAATGGCATTGCCTTGTCGCCAGATGAGAAAACCCTGTATGTGGCAGCCTCTAACCCCAATAAACCTGCATGGTACGCCTATTCAATAGACGATGAAGGAAGGGTGTATAACCGAAAAACGTTTCACCAAGCGCCGGCACAATCAGATGCCAGCCATGGTTTACCTGATGGCCTGAAAGTGCACCGCAGCGGGGTCGTTTTTGCCACTGGACCGGGTGGCATTTGGTTATTCGACCCGTCAGGGACATTGTTAGCAAAAGTACATATGCCAAGTATTTCAGCCAATTTGGCTTTCAACGCAGATCAAACTCGTGTCTTTGTCACTGCGCACCATCAATTACTTAGTTTTAGTTTAAAACCTTAGGCTCTGTTGGCGCGTGAGTAACCGCACGTACTTATGCGCAAACACCCTATTTAATACAGAAATTAACGGAAAAATATGATGAAAAATCCACAGCTTACTAAAAAGGTATCCTTTGCATTAAGTGCTATTGCGTTTGCCATTGCGCTCAATGGTTGTAGCCATGATCAGCAAGGGCTAGCTAAAACTTCTAGCACCACTAAGAATACACCGACCAAAAACAGCCTAACTGATGCATTTGCCAAAGAACAAAGAATTGCATCTTTGATTGATTTTGACGATCAGCAACAGCTTTCATGGCTGCATGAAAGTGATATATCACTCACGCAGATCACTAGCAGCGACAGCTTAGTCAACAAGCAAGTGGCGGTGGAGTTTGCGAAAACCGGTAATATCTCTACATTGCGCGTTGAACCGCCTAAACCATGGGATCTTAGCCAGTATGAAAACTACAATATTGCCTTTGACGTGGAAAATACCAGTGCTGAATCGATTCACTTGTACTTATCGCTAGAAAATCCAAATGGGGAAGTGCAAAGCCACTCAATTAGTTTGGCCAAAGGCTATAAAGGCACAGTGTATTTCCCCCTCGATGGTATCGAAGCAGAAACCGACAGCGGCATGTGGGGCGATGTGCCACCATGGACCAGCAAAGATGACTTGATGGTGTGGCGTTCTTGGCGCAACGCTGAGCAAAATTACGATGTTGTTTCGGCATTAAACTTTTTCACCATTGGAATATTAGAAAACAAATCTGTGATTTTGGATGATGTGCGCCTGCGCGCGAATCCAGCACATGACCCGAACGTAATGGTCGGATTAATCGATAAATACGGGCAAAACGCCAAACAAAGCACTCCCTTAGATGTGCATTCAGATGCTCAACTAAAACAACAAGCCCAAGAAGAATTGGCCGAGCTCGCCAAATCATCGGGTATGCCAGATCGCTCTCGTTTTGGTGGTTACACCAAAGCCCCAAAACGTGAAGCAACCGGCTTTTTTAGAACGGAAAAGGTCGATGGTAAATGGTGGATGGTTGACCCAGAGGGCTATCTGTTTTTCTCCCATGGGCCAGCTAACGTGCGTATGGCAAACATGAGTACGTTAACCGGAATAGACTACGACCAACCGAGTATTCGCGAGCGCACCAGTGATGAAATTACCCCGGAAGATTCCATGGGAATTGTGTCCGTCCCCCAAAGCGCAAAAGAAAAACGCTATGTTATTTCAAAGGCGCGCAACGATATGTTTGAGTGGTTACCAAGCTATGATGATGAGCTTTCTGAGCATTATAGCTATCGCCGCTCTACCCACAAAGGGCCTATTCCTTACGGTGAGACCTACAGCTTTTACCGGGCAAATTTAGAACGCAGATACGGTGATGATGGTGTAAGCGCAGGGAGCGATCCTTCCTACGTGAAAAAATGGCATGACGTTACCGCACAGCGTATGCATGACTGGGGGTTCACCTCTTTTGGCAACTGGGTAGACCCGGCGTTTTATCAATCAGAGCAAGTGCCTTATTTCGCCAATGGTTGGATCATCGGTGACTACCAAACACTGTCGGGTCATACCAATCATTGGGGCTTGATGCCAGACCCGTTTGATCCCGTATTTGCTCAGCGAGCAAAGATCACGATCGATGCTATCGCCGAAAATATTCAAGCGTCACCTTGGTGTGCCGGTATCTTTATTGATAATGAGAAAAGCTGGGGAGAGCGTGAAGGTACAGTCTCACAACGCTACGGGGTGATCCTTGATGCGCTATCAAAAAACACTCAGCAAAGCCCAGCGAAAAAGGCGTTTACGGCTCATTTGCAGCAAAAGTACCAGACGATCGAAGGATTAAATTCAGCATGGTCGTCAGACTTCAATAACTGGCAAACCTTTGAACAGAATGCGAGTGTAAGCAATCACACCGAGACCCAGATTGCTGACCTATCAAAAATGCTCGAGATGCTCGGCGAGCAATATTTTAAAGTGGTACACAATACTTTAGAAGCAGCGCTGCCAGAGCACTTATATATGGGCGCGCGCATGGCCAACTGGGGTATGCCAGATGAAATCATCACCGCCTCATTAAAGTACTCTGACGTACTAAGCTTCAATATTTATGAAGAAGGTGTGCAAGAAGACTATTGGAAGTTCCTTGAAGACGTCGACTTACCCGTAGTGATTGGTGAGTTTCATATCGGTAGCACCACCGATTCAGGCATGTACAACCCGGGGATTGTGCACGGCGCAAACCAGCAAGACAGAGCCCAAATGTACAAAGATTACATGCAAAGCGTTTTAGACAAGCCGTATATGGTAGGGGCCCATTGGTTTCAATACATAGATGAGCCCATATCTGGGCGCGCATTTGATGGCGAAAACGCCAATATCGGCTTTGTGACGGTAACGGATATCCCATACCCGCATATGATCCAAGCGGTCAAAGATGTGACATCCACCATGTATCAAAAACGCTTGGCCGATTAATACAGGCTGAGCGGATAACCACAAACGCCCAATAACATTGGGTGTTTGTGGTTTGCTTTTAAAAACAACTATTCCCCTTGTACGTTCACTACCACTCTCCCGCGAATTTTGCCATCGAGTAACTTAGTTGCAGCTTCTACTACTTGTTCCAAGTTGATTTCTTGGGCGATATCATCAAACACGCTCGGCTCAAGAATTTCACTTAAGCGCTGCCATGCTTCTTTTCTGTCTTCAATGGGGCGCATTACGCTATCGATGCCGGCTAAGGTCACACCACGTAAAATAAAGGGTGCAACACTGGCGGGAAAGTCCATGCCCTGGGCTAAACCGCAAGCGGCAACCGTGCCGCCGTATTTCGTGCTGGCGCAGGCATTGGCTAATGTGTGGCTGCCCACTGAATCAATGACCCCAGCCCAGCGCTCTTTGGCCAGTGGTTTGCCTTGGCCTGATAGCGTATCACGGTGGATCACTTCATTTGCTCCTAGCGCTTTAAGATAAGAGCTTTCATCTAGTCGACCGGTTGAAGCTACTACCGTGTAGCCAAGTTTTGCCAGTATCGAAATAGCAAAACTGCCTACACCGCCGTTCGCACCGGTTACCAGAACTTCACCTTTTTCAGGGGTAACGCCGTTTTTCTCAAGCGCAAGCACACACAGCATGGCGGTGTAACCTGCGGTGCCTATGACCATTGCTTGTTTAGGGCTAAAATTAGCGGGCAAGGGGATGAGCCATTCGCTTTTCATGCGGGCTTTTTGCGCCAAGCCGCCGCTGTGCTTTTCACCCACACCAAAGCCATTGTTAATGACCACATCGCCTACTTTAAAATCCGCGCTGTCACTGTGCTCAACCACGCCGACCAGATCAATCCCCGGCACCAGAGGAAACTGGCGTACCACGGGACTTTTACCGGTAATAGCCAGTCCGTCTTTGTAATTCAATGTGCTGTACAACACGTTAATCGAGACATCGCCTTCGGGTAACATACTTTGGTCAATCTGCTGTAACGCCGCGCGATAACCTTGCTCATCTTTGTTGACTAAAATACCGCTAAAGGTGTTTTGTGCTTTCGTTTCTGTATTGCTTTGCGTAGTGGTTGCATCATTCATGTTATCTCTCCAATTTAGACCGATCGTCTATTAATATCTAAAAAAAAGCCTAAGTGCTTATTTGGGCAGAGTCTGTAAAAAATACTGCAAAAAAAGCATCAGGGGTTTATCGCTCTGTACCAACTTAGCTCGGCTGACTGAGCCCTCCCAGCTGATCCAAAAATACTCAGCCAGTGCCCCGCAGTCCGCGCTCGGATTTATGTCGCCGTTGGCTTTCGCTTGAACGAGACAAGCTTCTAGCTTGCGCTGCCAATTCAAAAATACATTCGTCAGTTGCGCTCGAAAACTAAAGGGTAAGGCGTCTACTTCTTGGCCCAAGTTGCCCACCAAGCAGCCCCGCTTAAACCCGTGGCGCGCCATGCCAATAGCTGCGTCATCGACAAAATTTGCGATACGCGACAGAGGAGTATGTTGTTGGTCAAGAAGGTGCATATCTAGCTTACGTGAAAAGTAGCTATCGTAATGAGCAATCAGACTTTCACCGTAGGCTTCTTTGCTGGCGAAGTAATGATAAAACGAGCCTTTAGGCACCCCAGCTTTCTTTAAAATGGTATCAATACCTGACGAAGCGAAACCAAACTCGGTCAGGTGCTCTAAGCCAACACGCAGCAGTTCTGCTTTCGTGTCGTGATTGTCACGGGCGACTTTGGGGGGGCGGCCGCGTCTTGGTTTTGTTGTTTGCATATTCATATTATCATATTAGACCGATCGTCTAATTAATTGCAATGACTATTTTACAGGTACCAAAAATGATGGTCTAAATGCAGGTACAAGCCCGCTTAAAGCGGGCCATACTAAATTAAAGTTTCACCGTTAACTTATGCAAATGTAATGGCTAATTTGCCGATAGATTTACCACTTTCAATCACGCGGTGGGCTTCTTTAAATGTATTAACATCAAAACCAGTAAAGGTTTGGGTCAACGTGCTTTTTATTCTGCCTTCATCCAGCAGTTGCGCTATTTCAGCCAGAATATCTTGCTGGCGGATCATGTCACTGGTATTAAACATGGAGCGGGTAAACATCAACTCCCAAACAAACCCCGCTGACTTCGTCGCCAAAGGCGCAATATCTAGTTTCGTGTCTACCTCTACAATCGAGCTGATCATGCCTTGCGGTGCTATCAACTCTACCATGGCATCCCAGTGGCCTTGGGTATCCGCCACATTGAAAATATAGTCAACGTGTTCAAAACCACTTTCACGCGTAGAGTCCAATAGGTTTCTGTGATTCACTACGTGGTCGGCGCCCATATTGCGTACCCATTTTTCGGTTTCAGGGCGAGAAGCAGTTGCAATCACTGTTAAGTTTGTTAGCTGCTTAGCAAGTTGAATAGCAATTGAGCCAACACCGCCAACACCGCCAGCTCCGCCAATAATCAACAGCGTTTTCTGTTCGGTTCGAGACACACGCAAACGATCGAATAGGGCTTCATACGCAGTCAATGATACTAGTGGCATTACCGCAGCTTGAGCATCTGATTGGCTGGTTGGTGCATGGGCAACGATACGATAATCAACAGCTTGATATTCAGAATTGGAGCCTGCACGGGTCACATCACCGGCGTAATAAACCTTGTCGCCAATGTTAAAACCCGATACGTTTTTGCCCAAAGATTCGATAATACCTACGGCGTCATAACCTAGAATGACAGGTTGCTCGTGGGGTGTTTCAAGGGCAGAGCGGGCACGATTTTTTGCATCAGCAGGGTTAATGGATGTCGCGATAACGCGCACCAACAAATCGTTCTCGCCTACAACAGGCAGGGGAAAAGTAAACAAAAACAGACTATTTTCTGCTTCGATAGGCAATGACTCGGTAAATCCAATGGCGTTTATTTGGCTTGGTACTGACATAATGGTTTCTCCAACTTAAAGTGATTAACGCAATATTAATCATCATTTTTTTGATAATGCTGACAGGCGATAACCACCCGTCATATAACAGCTAAAGCAAGTAAATTATGCTTGTTTCTGTCTTATGGGTTCACTTTATGGCAATAAGGGAATCAGAAACACTAGGGGCTGGATGAAACATTTTCAAAATAATATTGACAATGACCCGGCGAGCGTTGAGCCAATCCCAGCGTAAAGTGACAGGCATGCTTAAAATGACAGGGCGTAAGTGATGTAGTGGTTGATAAATATTCAGTGTCAAAATAAAAGTCTCAAAGTAGGAGGTTAACAAGTGGCAGGTTTTAAAGTAGAGGACGCTGCATTTAAGAGCGCCAAAGTAGGAAGCTCGAAGGAAGAAAGCACGAAAATAGAACATTATCAGGTCATTGCAGAATGCCCTGCGGTTGATGAATTTTGTGCTTTGCGTAAGCAAGTAGGGTGGGGCGAAACCGATGTAAATATGGCGGCCCTTAGCTTAAAGAATACCTTGTACTGCGTGTGTATTCGTCAATCAAAGATATTACTCGCCATGGGGCGAGTGGTAGGCGACAGCGCGATGTATTTTTATATACAAGATGTGATTGTGGCACCGGCGTATCAAGGCCAAGGGTTAGGTCATTTGATCATGCTTAATATCGAAGAATATCTGCAAGCCAGCGCGCAAAAAGGCGCGACCATTGGGTTACTTGCCGCCCAAGGAAAAAGTGCTTTTTATGAGCGTTATGATTATATGCAAAGGCCGAGTAAAACACTCGGCCCAGGTATGTGTCGTTTTGTTTAGCGTTGTTTGATTTTATTTGCCTTTTTATTACGGCGAGTCTTGGCGATGCCCATTGTTAATTCAATTTGTTATCCCCATCCTGTAAGCACGAACGAACTACTTTTTCAGGAACATTTTTATGAGCCGTCATTTTGATAAGGCCGATGGCCTATGTGAAGACAGAGACCCAACTACTCTTGGTTATGTGTTTAACCAAACAATGCTGCGTATCGCTGATCCAAAGCGCTCGTTAGATTTTTATACCCGGGTTATGGGGATGACGTTGTTAAAACGCCTCGATTTCGCTGAAATGAAATTCAGTTTGTACTTTTTAAGTGCAGGAGATGATTTTTCCGATATCAGCCAAGACAACAATGCACGTACCACGCAAACGTTCGGTCGTCCTGCCATGCTTGAGCTTACTCATAATTGGGATGATACGCCTGAGAATACCGAATATCACAATGGCAACAGCGAGCCAAAAGGCTTTGGGCATATCGGCTTTCACGTGCCTGATCTTGAAACCTCTTGCCAGCGTTTTGAAGACTTAGGCGTGCCTTTTCAGAAGCGCCCCAATGATGGTTCGATGAAGGGGATCGCGTTTATAAAAGACCCTGATGGTTATTGGATTGAGATTTTTGATGCCAATAAAGTTAGCGGATCTGTGGCAGTACATTTGCAAAAATAAAACGTGTTATACCTTAGGGGCGTGAATATTCACGTCCTCTTTTGTTTTATGGGTACTGTTGGCTTATGCCTCGGTGTGCATTGAACGGCGAAAGCAAGTTGTATCAAAAGTCAAAGGCAGCGATTATGTCAGGCGTTTAGTCACTATTGCGTACTTCAATGGCTTCGATATTAATGATGTGTGAGCGGTTCAAAGTGATTTTAAAGCGCTGAATGTGTTGTTGTTTTTGCTTATCAGTGTGCATCAATACCACGTTGATTTGATAGCGTCGCTCAACGGCTTGTTTGGTGATTTTGTTGTTCTCTAATGCATAAAGCCGACCTTCACCTTTTCTAAGAAAGCGAATAAACGGGGTTAAATTAAAATAGATCTGCTGCTGAATTTCATCATAACCAGGTAGAAAGCTTTTGGCATTGACCTTGGTTTCACTGCGAAAATGCAGTAACTGCGCTGCTTGTTTATTCTGCTGGCGACGGGTTTGAAATAACTTATCAACCTTAAGCGGCAAATCCTTGTTACTAATGTATTCAAGCCAAATGGTTTGATTAGCGACTTTGCTCTTATTCACGCTGTGACTGTACATGATCCGCCACTTCGGCAAACCTTTTTGAATTCGCCGCCAAATAATACGCGTAATGTCTTCTTTGAATATTTCCCGTAAACCGTAAATTACTCCTAACATGCCTACGAGCGCAATGGTCACTTCGGTGAAGTTGGTGCGCGCGTTTAACACTAACACCATCACAAATGCCATAATAATCGCAGTCACGGTACCTTTAACAATACGGTTTAAATAGCTGTTGAGGTTCTTGGTTTTCTTTTGAAACACCACCCCGTATTCTATCAATCGCTGTAACAAGCGCATTTTATTAGTAATGCGATTCGGGTCGGCGAGGGTGGTTTGCGAGTTGTATTGGTTTTCTTCACGGTACTCGTTTTCCCGGCGGCACAAACCGAAAAGAAAGTTTCTTTCACTGGAGTATTCTGAGCTTTTTGGCGCTCTTGATAGCAGCTTTAGAAATGACTGCTCTACCTGCCAGCTTAGGTAATTATCAGCATTTTCAAAATACGCCCTAAGCTTTTCATCAGACGGGGTGTAGCGCCTTAGTTTTTTTAACAAGCCAGAGGTTTGTTCAGCAAGCTCAATTGCTTGGGGGTAAAAGTCTTTGCTCTCTTTTAGTTTAAGGGTCTGTTTTATGTCTGTGTCCAGAGCGGTACGAATTTGGTATGAATACAAATTAAGGTTTAAGCGATAATCGCTTTGCTCGCCCTTTTTCTGGCTAATGTAACGGCTGCGCACCAAAGGCACGTGCAGTTGGTCGGAATAATAAGCGCTGTGGTTCTGAATACTATGGTGAAAGTACTGCTCTTCGGTTAACGTTTTTGCGCTAATGCCCATTTCATCAGGCAATGAAAAGTACAAGTCGAGTTTTTGGTGATCACTGGGCAAAAGCTGGTAACCGACTCTTATGGACAAGTTTTCGTCTTGGGTCAGTTTAATGTTCTTCACTTATATCTTTGTCTCCTATGCTGCTTGCGATATTCATACTCTGCGTTTTACTAGGTTATGACTAGGGTCTTATTTAGCTATTGAGTGAGTAATAGCGAGCTTGAACGCTGCGTAAAATAAGTATGCCTGATTTTTCGTTTTTTCCACAATCTTCATATTCATAATCGGCAAGTATTTATTATCATGATTTTTAACAATACTTATCACTGAGAGACTTTACCGCTACTTATTGTCGCTCCAGCGCGACTGCATAATGTAGCGCTGCGGCGATAGTTTTGCGCAAAGTGGCTAAGCAGATGGCTGGTGATTATATAGAATTAATTGATTTTGTTTCCTCTTGTAGTGTATTTATCCATGAAAGTAGTTGTAATAAATTGCACTCCTCGGTTGCAGATATAAGATCTTGCAACAAAACAGGATGCCCTATTATGCAAACCAATCAACTAAACCAAGCACGTAACTTAGACTTACCCTCACGTGAAGCCATGTTGCATCGCGCTCCTTCGGTTCAACAGTTTTGGACTAATCACTACGACTTACTAAGCGATGCATGGAAAGAGTGGGAAGTGAGCAATAGCGACACTCTGGCAACACTTGACAGCTCATTGCTCGACAAGCGTTTACGTGATGCCGTTGAGCACGCATGGGCTGACCCAAGCAAAGAATTGGCGGTACAGGACTTGATGCAAGAAGTAGCACCGGATGTATTCGAATTCCAATTTTTTGATCCACAGCGTTTGGCTGATTTACGCGGCTATCTTGAGCAAGTATGGGAAGCACAAATTCCTCTTCGCCCACCGTACGGCATTGTATTGAACCGCCGCGGCGCGATGTTAGACAGTCGCTCTGAAGGGTATTTGGCTGCGCCAAGCTTTCAAGCGTTTTATCGCCAAATACTTGACAGATACATGCGCCCAATTGCCCGCTTGTTGTTCCCTGAAATCGTTGGATACGATACCCAAACGTTTGGTTTTTCGATTCATTACAAGCCAAATACGGATACATCGATTCGCCCACATACAGATGCTTCAGCGGTCACCCTGAACATTAATTTGAATCTACCTGATGAGTCATTTACCGGTTCAAATGTCGATTTTTACGACCCAAGTACAGGGAAGATGATCGGGCTGGCGTTTAAGCCGGGCAGTGCGATGATCCACCGGGGCAATGTAGTACATGCTGCACAACCCATCACGAGTGGAGAGCGCACCAATTTCGTTCTTTGGTTATATGGAGACTACGGCAGAATGCCGATGCAAGGCTCTGAGCGTGTTGCAATTGATGCGAAGCAGCGCTGGGCAGTGCCAACTGGGGCATTGGATGAGTTTGCTCCATTTTAGTTTTTGTTAGGTAACCGTTATGCACGTTGTGCGCTTCTATGGGCTTCGCCCACTGGGCACAGCTTCGCTGTTTATGCACTTCGTGCACAGAGCACAGCTTCGCTGTTTATGCACTTCGTGCACAGAGCACAGCTTCGCTGTTTATGCACTTCGTGCACCAATCACAGCTTCGCTGTTTATGCACTACGTGCACCAATCACAGCTTCGCTGTCTACACACTGCGTGTGCTAAGCATGCGCGGTGCTTATTTGTATGCTGTGCACACACAGCATGAGCTTCGCTAACCTCATGCGCTGCGCTTATTTATAGCCTTCGGTTACTAGGGCATACGCTTCGCGTACTTATGTGCTGCGCACACTTTACGTACTTCGTGCACCAGCATCCATGCTGGGTATGACAGACCATCCATGGTCAGCCAGTCACTTTTTCAAAAGACGACAAAGTAACCAAAAAGTCTTTTGCTCCAACAAACTTTCTTAACCGCTAAAAGTAACGGCTTTAATGTCAGAACGGCGTGAGGAAACATCCCTGTAAAGCAACACGCCTTGTCCAGACGTCCCTGTCTGGCCATCTGACAAGCCGATACTTTGAGCGGGAAAGTTTGAGTCGCATAAAATCAAAAGCAGCGACGTTGTCGCCAAGGCCGCCATCCAGAAAGTTTCTATTCCTGCGCGTCTTGTCTAACGCTGGTCGTGAAAACGCGAAATATCGGATGTTTTGGGTTTTAATACATCCTTGATGATCAGCTCCCCATAACGGAGTTACCGTCTCGCCTTCCTTGGCGACCAGTTCAACTGGGCGCTACTTCGTAGCTAAAGATACCAGCTTCACCCTTCAATCGAACCAGAGTGAGCCCACGATGCTCGGGAAACTTGAGTCGGTATAAAAGAAAAAAGCAAAAGCAAAAGCAAAAGCAAAAGAAGCTACTCTGTCTCCAATGCATTTGTTCAGCTCTTGGTATGAAACTAGAAAAAATAACTTGTGTGGTAAGTTAATACGTTAAGTAGCGAGGAGCATACGTGCGTACAAGTGAATTAATTGAACACATTAAAAGTGAGGTCGCGCAAGCTGCTCTGGATAAGAACAAAGATGCGGTCAATATGTATCTTGTTGTGAAATACGCCAATCAGTTAAAGGATTTAAATCCAATTGATTTTGCTCTTTCAATTGGGCGCAAGGAGAGCTACGCAACAGAGTTTAGAAAAGGGCTAAAATTAGCCGTAATAATCGAAGAGCGTGGCCTTTAGCGACTCATCAAGTCAGCCACAATAATTCCTGCCAATTTTGAGCTTTATATTTTATCTATTACGGGTTTGCCGTTGCGAAAGTATATAAATGGGCCTTCGGCTTCAGGTGTTTGGCCGTTGGTTAGGCGTTGATCGACTTCTTTAAGTATCATTCGGGTGATAATAGGTAAATCGAGCTTTTCAGCGTCGACCAGTGATACCCAGTGCATGGCGAGTAATTCGCCAGAACCTTGGGGCGCTTCGTGTACATCCCCTTGAATAATATCTGCATCAACCATAAAGAAGCGCGTATCGAAGCGGCGGTTTCGATAGGGTGGGGTAATTGCTCTGGCGATTAGACTCAGGGTATCAAGGCGCGGGTTAATACCGTGCTGTAAAAACGCTTGCCACTGCAGGGAGCGGGACTTGATTGTTAAGTTGTCGGCTTCGCCAAGAAGCAATCCCGTTTCTTCGAACGTTTCACGAATAGCCGCCAACGCAAGTCCTCTAGCGCGAGATTCAGAGCATCCCTTCATCAAACGTTGCAGTACACCTGGGTGAAGATCGTTAGGCGGACGAATACGACTATCTCCCACATCAACCTTTCCCCAAGGAAAGACAAATTTGTTCGGCATGAATTTGTGCTCAGCTGAACGCTTGCCCATCAGAATTTGAGGGTGGGTGCTGTCCCGCCGCACAATAATCAGGGTGGCGGCGTCTTCTGGTTTTACCGCGCGCCCTTGAGAGCGCAACTCCGCGGGGGGCGTATTGTTAGGGATATAGGGAGCGTTATTAGGCATGTTAGCCCTCGGTCAGTTGATTAAACGGTGCTGCTTACACTGCGTTGCATGAATTCGAAAGAGAACTAGTTTTCTTTTAATAAAGAGCTGTCAGTCATGCGCCTTGTTTAAGCCCTTTTAAACTCTCGCTGAGTGATCACTTATTAACGTGGAATGGTATAAGTGAGGTTTTAACTTAATCACTTACATCTGTTCTTTTGCTTTACTCACTCACTCGCTCAAATTCTTTTGCAAGGTGGGTATGCAAGCGCACAATCGCGCTTTCGAATAAGCCAAACTCTAAATGTTCATTTGCCTTGCTCGCCAACCCTTGCTGAGCCGATAAGACTATCTCTAAATCTTCAATAGCGCCTTTAGCCGCAAAATTTTGGCCTTCAGTAACCGCATTGAGTAAGGCTGTTTCACTCTCGCAAATCCCACTGACAAGGTACGTATGTTGCCGAGTCGTTGACTCATCAATAGGCTCAAGCACATTGACCTGCATACACCCGGGGAATGTTGAAATCACAACATTCGGGAATAGGTGATATACGTAGGTCAATCGCCCATCAACTGACATGTCAGCTTGCTCTTTACCTCTTAACCCTTCAATTGATTGATAAGGAAACGCTACGCGACTATTTTGCCCGAAAGCCTCAACCACCGTGAGGTTGTCGTATTGCACTGGGAAAAAGGTACTTTTGTGAGTTTGCCGAATATGATAACCCTCAAGGGAGCTTTCGAGATAGAGCTTCCAATTTGCGTTAACTATCTGGCTGCTTGAGTTCAACAAACGGGTGTTGTCAGGGATAAGGTTCGGAATACAGGCAATATCTTGCTCAATATCTGCTCGTGGGTTTTGGTTGATAAAGATTAACCCATTGCTCTCGAAACAGGCCACCTCAACAAGCCCACGTGTTGCCTTATCAACATCAGGAAACCCTTGCTCATGAGGAATGTTACGTAGACTTCCGTCAAGACTGTATGCCCAACCATGATAGGGGCAGACTAATGCTCGCGTACAGCCGTGGCCATTGGCAAGTTGAACCCCTCTATGTCGGCACGCATTCCTAAAAGCGCGAGCGACGCCATCTAATCCACGCACTACTATCAAAGGCACGCTGGCTACATCACGGGCAATGTAATCACCTATCTTGGCAATTGCACTAGAAGGACAAAAAACGATGCTCCGGCTTTGCAATATTTTAAGTTCTGACTCTAGCCGTTCTTTCGAGCGGTAATTATCTGTGGGCTCTTGCCAGCTTTGCTTGCCCAAATCTGTGGTGGCATTATCGATGTGAGTAAAAATTCTCCGCACCACTTCTATATCGCTTAACAGCGGTTTTTGGTCATTGGTATTTTCTGACATAGTGACTCGCAAGCTGGACAAATAATGTTGTTTAAAATTAAAGCAAAAAATAGTCTTTGCGAAGTCAGCTGTTTTTATACGTGGTAATCAGGGGGGGTTATAAAGCAAGGGGGTATCTTTATTATTTATGCACTTCGTGCACCGAGCACAGCTTCGCTGTTTATGCACTGCGTGTGCTAAGAATGCGCGGTGCTTATTGATAGCCTTCGGCTACTAGGGCATGCGCTTCGCGTACTTATGTGCTGCGCACATGGTAAGCACTTCGTGCACCAGCATCCATGCTGGGTATGACAGACCATCCATGGTCAGCCAGTCACTTCTTTCCAACAGCCGAAAGAAGTAACCAAGAAAGGCCGCCCTCCAGCCAATTTTTACACCCATATTTTTAAAACGACTTCGATGCCAGAGCGGCGAAAGGTAACCTCCATGTAAAACACTTCGCCTTGTCCAGACATCCCTGTCTGGTCATCTGACAAGCGGCTTTAAAATATGGAAAATTGGAGTCGGTGATTAATTGCGGAGATAATTGCGGAGACACCCATAATAATTGTTGGCCGGATTTTTTGATTGGCACCTAAAGAAATTAACAAGGCATGGTTAATAGCTGTCTGATTTTGATTGTTACCTACTTGGTGGGGCAACCTTGGCTACGCTTCTGCGTAGGTAGCCAAGGTTTTTGGCGTGTGAGATAGCAACTTTTAGCGAAGGTGTTCGCAGCTTGCTTTATTCTTGTAGTGCCAGTGCAGCCATTTTCATTGTGCTTTCGAATGATGTGGTGCCGGCTATGAATAAGCCGTTGTGGCAGAACATGGCGTCTTCTATGCCTGTTTCTGCTTGTAGCTCTGCATCTGATAAGCCTGCCCATGGTTTGGGTAGGGATTTTCTGTCTTCGAATGAGCCGGGTTCAACAGGTACGGTTTGGATCATCCATTGCCCTGACTGTGAGGGGTAGACCATATACAAAGCTTGCTCTGATAGGGCGTGAACTGTTTTCTTCCATGGGGTGTATTTTTCTAGCACGATCACTCTTGGGTCTTGTGCGTTTTTTATCGCTTCGGCGACAATGGCTTTTGCGTTTAAACCGCCGCTGGCTGCTGCTATTGCGCGTGCTAATATCCGCGCTGCGAAATCTACTGCTTCGTTAAAGCCGGCGTCAAAATCACCTTCTTCTTGCCACGTTGGGTTGAACATTGAAATGGTTTGGCTAAGGCTAATGCCTTCAGCGACCCCTTTGACATGGCCGCAATCGATGGCGTCAATGGTAGATACCAGACCGGCGTCAATCGCGTTAGCGAGCTCTTGATTATCGTCGCATATGGCAAGGCCATATTTCTGCCAAATCAAACCAAATGACGAGTAGGGCACGCCATTGTCACGCTCACCCGCGCCGCCGCGTTGGTGGTGGTCAAAGCGGTCTGTTGCTGCATCGTGTTCGCCGCCTACATCAATTACTACATCTGCCTTGGCGATAACCTCTTTATCACGGGTGCGAATGAGGGTAAACGTAGGAAAAACGCTTTTAAGGGCCGCGACACTGAATACATCGTCAGCATGAAAATTGCCGCTGTGGGTTACTACTATTTTATCATTCATCATTTTTTATCATTTTACTGAGGTAAGGGAAGGCGTTGTTAGATACAGGTTGAGGCTAAACGGCTTAACACGTTTTTATTCATACAAGTAAAAACACGACGGGGATTCTATACGAAAGCACGCACATTAACAGGGGAGTCATGGCACTTTATCTGGTCATATTTATCAGAGACGCCAAAGAAATTGTTAATGACGCCAGCGAAATTAACGTAAATGGCTGTTTGCCGGGGTATCTTTACAATAAGGCTATGGTTTAAATATGGCTTAAATATGGTTGAATTACATTTGCTTGCAGGTATTCAATACACTGTAAAAGTGCGTTGAATGTGAAGTGACCCCATAAAGTTGGACTCATTTCTAAGCGGCAACCAAGGCCTGATGTCGATATTGTATCGGACTCAGGCCTTTTAGTTTCAGCTTAATGCGTTCGTTGTTGTAATAGTCGATGTATTCTTCGATGTTTTCAAT
>NZ_BAEP01000085.1 GCF_000315015.1 Paraglaciecola mesophila KMM 241
GTTGCTTATAGACTATGCACTATCAATAAAAACCAAAAAAAAAGGCTGCCCATTGGCAGCCTGATCATGAATTAAGGTAGCTAGACTTTTCTTCTGCCCATCACCACTGAAATAACCAGTAGGACTAAAAATACGAAGAAAATGATTTTTGCGATACCGGCTGCAGAGCCTGCAATTCCGCCGAATCCCAACACTGCAGCAACCAGTGCGATAACTAAAAATATAACGGCCCAACGTAACATAACTATTCCTTTTAACAATGAGTGGACTTTAACTAATGCTTCAAACGTGCCAACGAATGCTATAGGTAGAAAAACGTATATAAAACGTGGGGTTGAGCACAGGTGCATTGTTTAAATACGGGTCTAACCAGCTTTGAAAGCATGAATAATTTTGTTACCTATTTGTAAGATTTTCACGTGTTGTTATTGATGACTAGGGGCTGGTGTGCATCAATCAATACTGTCATAAGGGATTGGATTGAACATCATTAAGTGTGAAACATAAGGTAGAGTGAAAAAGAAAAAGCGCGTGAAGAAACAGTTCTTCACGCGCTTTCAGTTATATTTTTAATAGTACGAGTGGCTGATGATTAATGATTGTCGAAGAAGTCGTCTACCTCGCGCTCTGCTTCTTCCTTAGACTTGCCGTACTTCTCTTGAATTTTGCCCACCAGTTCAGTGCGGCTGCCTTTCATTTTATCTACATCGTCATCGGTGAGGTCGCCCCACTTCTGCTGGGCTTTACCTTTTAATTGTTTCCAATTTCCTTCAGCTTGATCTTGATTCATCATTATCTCCTTTGTTGAGAAAATACTGCGAAAATCGCCTGAACACCCATTGCGCACAGACGTGCTTCAATAGGTAAATAGCAATGACTATGCCAGCGTGAATACGACAGCGCTGATACGACAACATGAGTCCGTTAGTGCGATGGCAACATGGAAATGTCAGGATTAAAATGACACGCCAACCTTGTACTCGGGTTAGCAGTTCGTTAAGCCGAATATAGTAAAGCCGTATCAGATGAAACTGTCTTGAGCGAGGCAACTTAAAGCGAGGCTCCTCCAGGCTCGGCCATCTCATGTCAGAAAGCATCAATGCAAATGTGATGCTCATTAACAGTGTTGGGCGAAGCTTGTAATGGGTAAAAGCGAGGCCTTCATAGGTGAAGCAGAATGGATACCTGTGCTTTCTTCGGCAGCTTATTCACCACCAGCATAAAAGAGTGTTTTATCATTCGTTGAAGCTCACCGGCTGGTAAGCTGCCGTCCAAAATAACGGTATTCCAATGTTGTTTATTCATGTGATACCCAGGGATGACTGCGCTAAAAACGTCTCGCAGCATAACGGCCTCATGAGGATCACACTTTAAGTTCATCCAATACTTCTTACTGCATCCATTACTGTCCTCCTTACAGCATCCCTTAGTGCACTCATCACTGGCTTGCGCATCGTTAGTGCTAGCAATGTGAGTGGTTGCACTGGGAGTCGCTTTGCCCAAAGAGAGGGTAGCGAACATTTTACCTTTAACTTTGAAAACCGCGACCTCAGGTCCAAACGGAAAGTCTTCAACTGTATCAGGGAAGTCTAAAAGCCAGTTACGTGTTTGGGCATAGACTTGGCTGTGTGCTTGGTCTTGGCTATGCATGTGTCCTTCCCCTCATTCTTTTTCTTGCTCCTGTGCTTGCTTCTGTTCTGGCGCTGTCTTTGAGGTTATTTTAGAAGTAGTTTGTGAAGCCGTTATTTTCATTTTAAAACCAGCGTAAAAACAAACAGAGGTAAGGCGTAATATAGCGCTATTTTTTACTTAGGCTACCACCTGTTTGATGGCATTTAACCAAAAGGTTAAAAGACGCCAGCCGAAGTATTTGCCATTAACGTGCAATATTATTGGCGCTGACCTTGTCTTTACTTATACAAACATATAATTCGTAACAAAAACGCTCCAAAAAATCGCTAAATACAGCGCTAAGTAAAACGTTAATTGAGCTCAGCTCAAAAAGGAATATACACATGCTAGGCAAGAAAATAATGAAAATCACAGGGTTACTCTTTGCGTTTTACCTTTTAACAATGAATATTGCGTTCGCTGAATCCATCGACAGAGCCTCTGTTGAAAAACAAGCAACATTAGCCCTGCAAGGGTTTGACCCAACAACCTATTTCAACCTAAGCGGCGCTAAATAGGGTAGCGATGCTTTTCAGGCCGTGTACATGGGTCAGCGCTATTTATTTGCCAATGAAAAGAAACAGCAAAAATTCGCCAATAATCCTGCACAGTATTTACCCCAATTTGGCGCGCTTTGCGCCCACTCTTTGGTAATGGAAAAAGACGTTATTGCAGACCCTTCGATTTACACCATTGAGGCAGGTAAGTTGTATATGTTCGTTTCACAAGAGGCGAAAAGTGAATGGATTAAAGACAGTAGCAAAAACCTCATTGCTGCTACCAAGCATTGGCAGTATAAGTCTGAAAAACGTTTTGAGCAGATTGCAGCCAAAAAACGCTGGAAAAAAGATAACAGCGTTAAGTTGTTTACCTTTTAATTTCTTGGTTTGGGCACGTTTGATAACATACGCGCTCGTCATGGACTTGCTTGATTCTAGGGCTTAGCGCGGGCTCTTGAGAACGACTCAGATCAGCTTAAAAACCCACAAAAAAAGGAGCAACTATGCTCCTTTTTCAATCCGGTTTACAAGATAAACTCGGCGTTATTACACCAAGATGTCACGTACGTTGGCTAAATCTGTTTTGCCATTGATGATTTCATCTGGGGTTAAGCCTGAAATCTCATGGGGAAATACCAACCACTCTGCACTTTCGTGTACAAAGTAATCTGGCACTATGTCAGTTTTATTGTTTTGCGGCTTATAGTAAGGGCAAGCAATACGAATGTTTTTCGGCATATTAGCGCGAGACAACTTCTTAATTTGCTTGATCAGCGCGTCAACACTGCGGCCTGAATCAAACACATCATCAACAATAAGCAAGTCATCTTCCGCATTGGCGTTTTCAATCAAATAATGCAAACCGTGCACTTTGATGGTTTTTGATTGTTGATCGATACCGTAATAAGACGAAGTACGCACGGCAATGTGGTCCGTTTCTACTTTTTTAAAGTCGAAGTATTCTTGAACTGCGATACCAATTGGCGCACCACCGCGCCAGATGCCAATAATAAAATGCGGACGAAAACCATCTTCGTACACTTTTGATGCTAAGCGAAATGAATCTTCTAATAATTGCTGAGCGGTAATAAACGTTTTTTCCATCGAAAAACCCTTTGAAGCGTGGAATGCCACTGACTTATTGAGCTAACAAATCAGCGTGCTAATTTTAAATCATCGCCCATTATACACTGAAATCTTGTGATAAGAGACGGCGATTATGGCAAATTTGTGACGAGCTACCCGACTCGGCAATAAAACTATTCATATTTAAGCGCACTGGCTGGGTCGACCTTCACTGCCCGATAAGCAGGGTAAATACTGGCAGCAAAGCACAGCAATAAAGAAAACAAAATAAGCATCACCACTTGATGCCAGTGCATGACTATGGGCAACCCTGCCCCGCCAGTAGCCGCCATAATCGGCACATTAAATAAGCTCAATAAATTGTTTAATTGGCTTACAAGTAACAAACCGCCTGCTGCGCCAAACAGCGTCCCTTTAATGCCGTTGTATAAGCCATTAAACAAAAAGACCTGCATAATTCGCCCTCGCGATAATCCTTGGGTCAGCAAAATAGCGATATCGCCTTTCTTCTCGGTCACCACCATCACCAGCGCCGACACAATATTAAACGCAGCCACCGCGATAATTAACAGAAGCATTAAGGCCATCATGTTCTTTTCCATCTTAACGGCATCAAACAACGGGCCCTGACGCGTGCGCCAGTCGTCGCTTTCAAGGCCAAGCTCATTGACCTTGTCGACCACCATTTTATATTCAAATGGATCTTGCAAAAATAACCGCGTTTGAGCGATACGGCTGACCTTATTCCGCATCAGTTTAGCGCTGTCATTGATGTTCATTAAAATCACTTTGGCATCAAGCTCTGAGCCCACATCAAACACACCTACCACAGTGAATAAACGCTGGCTCGGCATTTGTCCAAACGGCCCAAATACGCTGCCCTGGGCAGATAAAATGCGTGTTTGCTCACCCACCCTCAACCCTAAACGGGTTGATAATGCTCGCCCGACGATAATGCCATAACTGCCGGGGGTTAAATCGGTGATCTGCCCCACTAACATATTCTCGGCAATAATAGAGTGCTCATGGGTGGTTTGGGGCTCAACGCCTTGGATCATCACCCCTTCTAAGCTACGCGATGACTGCACCACGCCTTCAGACTCAATAAAATCACTGGTGGCGATTACACCCGGTAATTGCGACAAGCTCGAAATGTTCTGCTCGTTTTCACCCCGCGTATCTACCACTACGTGCGGCGCAATACCGAGAATACGATCTTTCAAGTCCCCCTCGAATCCGTTCATTACAGACAACACTGTAATCAAAGACATTAAACCAAGGGCGATGCCAATAGCAGAAAAGGCGTTAATAAAGGCGATAAATTGATTACCTTTAGACGATTTTGCGTAGCGCAAACCGATAAATGCAGAAACAGAGTGAAACATGCTAGCAATGGACTCTTAGCAAAGGGTTAGGGATAATTCGACGTGCAGGTTACACCATGTGGTGTCTCATTAGACTGTATTTAGCTAAAGTCTGTTTATGTAAACTGACTTTATTTTAACTGAGTTTGTTTTAACAAAACGCACAGCATAAATGACTACAGTCATAATCGTTTAACTCATGGTAAAGTAAAACGTTTTTTGAATAATACGCTCTGGTCATAGCGCAAACAAGGTTACAATGGTCCAAACTAGAGTTTACCGCGTAAAATGCTAAATTAACCGTTAGCCGGCCGATAAAGACAGGCCCTTGGGCCACAGTGAATAACGATACTCATTTTCGGAGAATACATGCACGGCATTAGCCTCGAAGAAAAACAGCAACAATTCAATGAATTTTTCACCATAGAGCATGCCATACGGGTTAACTTTAAAACCGTAGCCGCTGGGTTTACCTTGCCCGATGTTGACGATTTAGGGGATCACATGCCCTACGCGTTTCGAGTGGCAAGTGAAGCAACCGCCATTGATGCCCAAGCATTACGTCCACTGCGTAACATGGGAGAACATGCTGTCGAGCTGGCTAACTTTTTAAATGCGCAATCTCGCAAAATTGACCTGTTGATGTCCTTGGTATTACAGCAACAAGACGACCCAAGCTTGGCTTACGAGTCAGTAATGTTCGGTGGTGGTGGCATTATCGTTAAGTGCGACGAAGCCTACGAGCCTGAGCAAATCATCGAGTTAAAGCTGTTTCTAAAAGAGGAGGCTTCCGCCATTTTTTGCTATGGCGAAGTCATTGAGTGCCAGCAGGTAGGCGAGCAATATCATGTGTCCCTTATTTATAACTGCATTCGTGAAGAAGATCAGGATCTTCTGGTACGTGCCAGTTTACATCTTCAAACAGCGCAATTACGCAAACGCGCCAAGCAACAAAAGAACGACTAATTTAGATGACAGCAAGTATTTTTAATCCGACCTTGGCCAAAGGCCAACGAGACGCAATTCACTGGGGCAATCTACACGGCAGTAGTTTGGCAATGTCTATTGCCAACGCTGCGGGTAAAACGAAAGGCCCTATTCTACTGGTCACGGCAGATACCCCAAGCGCCATGAAATTAGAAAAAGAACTAAGCTTTTTCTTACAAGGTAAAAATGTACAGGTGCAACTATTCCCTGATTGGGAAACCTTGCCCTACGACAACTTTTCCCCTCATCAAGATATTATTTCACAGCGCTTAGAAACCTTATACCGCCTCACTCAAGCCGAGAACTGCGTATTCATCGTGCCGGTTAATACCTTGATGCTGCGCATGGCACCAACAGATTACCTCAGCAAGTATCTGTTGTTTTTAAAGGTCAATCAAACCTTAGACATCGACTCATTCCGTTCGGGTCTAGAGCGCGCGGGTTATACACACGTTAATCAGGTCATGGGGCACAGTGAGTTTTCAATTCGTGGCAGTATTATCGATTTATTCCCCATGGGTAGTCAGCAGCCGTTTCGTATCGACTTGTTCGATAATGACGTCGACAGCATTCGCTATTTCGACCCCGACAGCCAGCGCTCAGGGGATAAAATTGACGAAATTAAGCTGTTACCGGCCCGTGAGTTCCCTACTGACCAAGACGGCATCAAACTGTTTCGCCAGCAATACTTAGAAAAATTCGACGCCAATAATTCTAAAGAGTCCATCTATTACCAAGTTGGTAAAGGCATGATGCCCGGCGGCATTGAATACTACTTACCGCTGTTTTTCGAGCAAAGCGCTACCCTGTTTGATTACCTGCACCCAGACACCTTGCTCATGATGCACGGCGATTTAGCCAAGGCCTGTGACTTTTTCTGGAGCGACGTTAACGAGCGCTACGAGCAACTGCGTTACAACCTCAGTCGCCCGCTTATGGCGCCCTCTGATTTATTTTTACGCAATGAAGAACTCTTCGGCGCGTTAAAGCAGTGGCCCCGAATCACCATAGAGCAAAATGCCAAGGAGCAAAAAGCCGGCGTCACCAATTACGACACCCGCACGATTGGTGATATCGCGATAAAATCCCAAAACAAAGTACCCTGGGCAACACTTAAACAACGGGTTGCCGATTGGCAAAAAAGCGGCAGTAAAGTGCTGTTTAGCGCGGAATCTCAGGGGCGCCGCGAAAGCCTGCTCGATTTATTGGGTAAAGCAGGCATCAAACCCAAAGCGTTTGAACACCTAGATGCATTTCAAAAAAGCAAAGAGCTAGTAGGTATTACCATTGGCTTGGCCGAACACAGTTTCGTGCTCTTTGAAGACAATAAAGAACTGGCGTTTATTACCGAAACCGAATTGCTCGGGCATAAGATCAGTCAGCGCCGTTTGCGTGACAAACGCCAAGCCACTGACGAAAACGCCGTCATTCGTAACTTGGCTGAACTGGCCATTGGCCAGCCTGTGGTGCATTTAGATCACGGCGTAGGTCGCTATCTTGGCTTGCAAACATTAGATGCTGGCGGGATCACCACAGAATACCTCACCATTGAATACGCCAAAGAAGCCAAATTGTATGTACCGGTATCCGCGCTGCATTTAATCAGCCGCTACAGCGGTGGTGATTTAGAAAAAGCCCCTTTGCACAATCTAGGCACCGAAACCTGGAGCAAAGCCAAGCAAAAAGCCGCCGAGCGTGTGCGAGACGTGGCCGCACAATTACTTGACGTATACGCTAGGCGCGCAGCCAAACCCGGTTACTCTTACAAAATTGCCTGGGACGAATACCAAGCTTTCAGCGACAGTTTCCCCTTTGAAGAAACCTTAGATCAGCAACAAGCCATCAACGCAGTTATTCAAGACATGGGTAGCAGCAACGCCATGGACAGACTCGTTTGTGGTGATGTGGGCTTTGGTAAAACCGAAGTCGCTATGCGCGCTGCCTTCATCGCAGCGAATCAAGGTAAACAAGTGGCAATATTGGTTCCCACCACATTGCTAGCCCAGCAACATTATGAAAACTTCAAAGACAGATTCGCCGACTGGCCATTTAAGATAGAAGTGATGTCACGTTTTGGCAGTACCAAAGACCAAAAAGAGGTAATGGCTGGTTTAGACGATGGCAAAGTGGATATTGTGGTGGGCACCCATAAACTGCTGCAAAGCGATGTGAAATTTGATGATTTGGGCTTGGTCATTATCGATGAAGAGCACCGATTTGGCGTACGCCAAAAAGAGAAATTTAAAGCCTTGCGCTCAGACGTTGACATACTGACCTTAACCGCCACGCCCATACCGCGAACGCTTAACATGGCGCTTTCCGGCATGCGCGACTTGTCAATTATTGCGACGCCACCAGCCAAACGTTTGGCGATCAAGACCTTTGTGAACCAACGTAGCAAAGAGCTTATCCGTGAAGCCATCATGCGGGAGATTTTGCGCGGTGGTCAGGTGTACTTTCTGCATAACGAAGTGGAAAGTATCGAGCGTACCGCTGACGAAATAGCCGAAATGGTGCCTGAAGCGCGAATTGCCATAGGCCATGGTCAAATGCGCGAGCGGGAACTTGAAAAGGTCATGGGGGATTTTTACCACCAGCGACACAATGTGTTGGTGTGTACCACCATCATTGAAACCGGTATTGACGTTCCTTCAGCGAATACCATTATCATGGACAGAGCGGATCATCTTGGCCTTGCTCAGTTACACCAATTGCGTGGCCGTGTGGGTCGTTCTCATCACCAAGCTTACGCCTATTTATTAACGCCGCATCCTAAACGCATGACCAAAGATGCCAAAAAACGTTTGGAAGCCATTTCCTCACTGGAAGATTTAGGCGCAGGCTTTGCCCTTGCCACTCACGATTTAGAAATACGCGGTGCCGGTGAGTTGCTCGGTGACGACCAAACTGGTCAAATCACCACGGTCGGTTTTACCCTGTACATGGAAATGTTAGAGCAAGCGGTTGAAGCGTTAAAAGAAGGCAAAGAGCCATCACTTGACACCGCCCTTGCTAATCAAACGGAAATCGAATTGCGCTTACCTGCACTATTCCCAGAAGATTACATCAATGATGTAAACACCCGTTTGTCTTTGTATAAAAAGCTCGCCAGCTGCAAAAATGAAAGACAAATCAATGAAGTGCAAATTGAATTGATTGACCGCTTTGGATTACTACCTGATGCCGCTAAGAACCTAGTGCAAATCAGTCAAATGAAATTAGTGGCCAAGAAAGTGGGTATCAATAAGGTTGAAGCCAACAATGCAGGGGGCGCGATTGAGTTCTCAGATAAAACCCAAATCGACCCAAGCTTTATCATTAAACTGATACAATCTCAGCCGCGCATCTATCGATTAGAGGGCGCCAACAAATTGAAATTCAACGTACCAACACAATCCGCCAGTGATAGGCTGCAACTTATCCTGGATATGTTAAATGAGTTTAGCCAGCAATTAAGAGCCGCTTGATGCCAAATATGTTTAGTTTTGTTAACACCAAAAACCAACCGACCGCAGCGCGAAAGCCAAAGCTTGGCATGACGCTGCTCGCCTTAAGCTGCACCTTAGGCCTGCACACTACGGCGCATGCTAACGACTGGTGGTTTGATGTTGAAGTGATTGTGTTTAAGCGAGATATTGCGGCACAAAGTATCGCTGAAAGCTTTGCCCATAAAGCACCAGAGTTTGCATCGCCAACCGCATTCGATTTACTCAGCGATTATGTTTCACCGGACCTGACCTACATGAGTGCAGGCTTACCTTCGTGTGATGCCAGTGTAGAGGTAAATAAAAAAGAACAACGTGAGCGTCAATTCACTTTAGCAAACACAGTATTCACTGAAACGGATTATTCTTACCTTGATGTACAAGATGAGCCGGCAGCAGACGAAACCACGGCCTTGATTAATCAATTAACGGGCTCGGCGCAAAGTGATCCGACAAATATCGTCAATACTCAGGTCTATTCTGATGGCGATAATACCAAGCAAAGCGGCGCACAAGTCACACCCAGCGCGAGTCCTACTTTATCAGAGCCGACTTGGGTTAAATGGCAAATTCCTCGATCGTTACCCTGTGCGTTCGAGCAAGATCGCGTGTTACTGGCTGGGCCTTATGACAAGCCTATTGATGTCAAGCAGCCTAAGCGTATACCCATCCATATTGATGGCGTGGAATGGCCTAATCGCCAAAGCCCATACTTGTTGCCAAAATCAGCCCAACAGCTGGCAAAACTTGAAGAGCATATTCGCTGGCAGAAAGATCTCACCCCGATTTTGCATTTAACATGGCGCCAGCCAGTGGTATTTGGCAAAGATAAAGCCCAGCCATTCAGATTAATTGCAGGTGAAAATTACGCTCAAGCTTATGACCAAGATGGCCAACGAAAAGTTGAAACGCCATTAAACGAAGTGCTAGACCCACGTTTTATGAACGCTCAACAAAACGAAGACAGCATGGAGAAAGGATTATCTAATCAGGCTTTATTCGCGCAAATCAATTCCGCGCTCGCTTCGCCAGAGCCTGCAAAGGTAATTGATTTTAGTCAGGGCAATACTGCTGATGCTGACGCCAGTATCGACGCAGAAGATTTCATTCAAGTAGCAGAGAAACCCCTTTGGCAGGTAGAAGGTGACTTTAAGGTATACCTAGAAAATTTAGGTCGCACGCCCTACTTGCACATAGACAGCAATCTAGACTATCGAGCGCCTATTACCTTGCGCTTACCCGGTGAAACTGATGTGCAACCGAATAACTTTTTGCAAAGCTTTCATTTTGATCAATTACGTAGAGTAATATCTAAACAGTTACATTATTTTGATCACCCTTTGTTCGGCATGGTCGTGCAAATACGCCGTTATGAGCCACCAAAAGTAACTGACAATAATTAAGCGCTAACGTACGAACAGAAAAGCGGCTCATTTGAGCCGCTTTTTTTATGAACGAATTTTAAGTTCGTTAACAGTTATGTATAGGTCAAACCTAAAAAACAGTATTTAAACGCATGTAGTAGTAACCACCTTGCCAATCAACGATGTTGCTTGACCAGTAAACCGCACCACAACAGTCATCGCCATCATCTTTGTCTGGGTATTCGTCAAAGATGTTACGTGCACCCGCTGCAATGGTGACATTTTCACTGATTTGGTAGCTTGCTTCTAAATCGAAGAATACCGTTGGGTCGTATTCTTGGCGCGTTGTTGCATCAGAGCTAATCGCGTTTTCGTAAGAGCCATACACGTTAGCGCGCACCAATAGAGTTAAGTCGTCAAAGCTGTGCTTAGCTGAAGCGACCCCACGCCATTCTGGAATAGCATTCTCTAAATCAAATTGGTCTTCTGCATTTAAGTAAGCTGATGCATCTGAGTCAATTTCCGTTTTGTTGTAGTTAACAGATGTGCTGAGTACGGTATCACCCATGGTGTAAGTCACAACGAAATCCATACCGTTGGTCACTGTATCAAACGCATTTTGGAAATAGTTAACACCACCAATGGTGTTTGCACCAGCAACACCCGCCGCTTCTAGCTTCAAGAAGTTAGCATAGGCATCAGCATCTGTTTCATCCGTGGAAACGTCTAAAGTCGATACTGCGTAGAAACGATCTTCAAGCTCAATGCGATAGAAATCTAATGTCACGTTCAAATCATCAATACTGCCGGTTACACCTAAGCTGTAGTTCAATGATTTCTCAGGTTTTAGCGCCTCAGCACCTAAAGCTTGACCCACTGCACTTAGTGCAGGAAACAAACCCGTTGCGACCGGTAAACCGTCAGGTAAACGTGTTGATACGTTAGTGGTACCTTGCTGGCCAGGCGTTGGTGCTCTGAAACCCGTGCCCACAGAGCCACGCATGTTGAATTCATCACTCAAGGTATATTTAAACGCTAATTTACCCACCAGCTCAGAGCCAAAATCAGAGTAGTCTTCGTAACGCATAGCGGCTTGTAAAAATAAATCTTCGCTTACGTCACTGCTCACATCGGCGTAGATACCGTGCATATCACGCTCGTATTCACCTGAATATTCTGGTGAATAACCTGGAAAACCGTTAGAGCCAACCCCAACTGCGGTATAAACCGGATCATCAGCATTTGAACAATCAAGGGTTGAGCCCCCTGTGATAACCGCTAAACCAGCTGCAGTCGTACCACCTGCATCGTCACAGAATCCCCAAGGATCAGACGTGGCATAAGCGCCAGCAGAGTAAGATGCTTCATCGCCGCCCTTCAGCTCGTATGTTTCTTCCATGTAAGTGGCACCGAAGGCGAACAACACGTCTGAATACAAACCAAAGTCAAAGTACTTGGTGAAATCAGCAGAGAATTGCAATTCTTCGTTAACCAAATCGCCAGGGTGGAACGAGGTAGGCGAGTCAGCTCCCATAGAAGGGTTGATGGTGTTTTTCAAGGTATATTCAATTTCATTTGAGCCATAACGACCACTGAAATCGTATGTCATGCCATTAGCAAACTCACCTTCTAGGCCAGTAACCAATGAGAAATCAGTAATATCACCAAAGAAGCGCGGTGTGAAACCACCAGGGAATTTCTCTAGGGGGCTGTAAATAGAACCATCTTCTTGACGCAAATCTTCTATGGTGCCGTTACCTGGGTAACGATAGTAGAAGGAAGCGTCCCCTTCACTTTCAGAGTAGTTACCAAAAGCGTAGAACTTCATGTCGTCGTTGAATTCGTAACCACTGTTAAAGAAAACACGCGTTGCTGAAGTATTAGGTTGGCCCCAGGGCTGCACCACGTCTTCACCGCCTAAGTTGGCGTTTTCCATACCGGCAACAAAGTCAGGGTCGCTCAAATACGGGTTTGCAGCACCGCGTGGATCGCTTGCATCACCACACCACCAATCTTCACAGTATTGCTCGCCGCGGTTGGTTGAGTCTGAATCTGCGTATTCAGCAGATAAACTCAAAAAGCCGTTGTCACCCAACGAGAAACCAATGTTACCCGTTAGGGTGATTTGCTCGCCATCACCTTCGTAGTATTGCCCCGCGTCAACTGAAAAAGAACCACCTTCATCGTTATCTTTTAAAACAAAGTTAATGACGCCTGCGATCGCATCAGAACCGTATTGTGCTGCTGCACCATCACGCAATACTTCCACGCCTTTAAGGGCAGAAGATGGAATGGTCGCAATATCTGGGCCTTGCGTACCTGAACCACCGATTTGCACAAGTGCAGAGCGATGACGACGTTTAGAGTTTACCAATACTAGGGTTTTATCCGTTGGCATACCGCGTAACGTGGCAGGGCGAATAAAAGATGCACCATCTGATATAGGCTGGCGCTGAAGTGAATATGACGGCACCAATGTTTTCAAAATATCATTGGTATCCGAAAAAGGCACTGACGCTAAATCGTCTTCACTGAGTACATCGACCGGTACGGGTGAATCCGCTAGCGAGCGAGGTGCACCGCGAGAACCGGTAATAACCACTTTCTCGTAAGTAGCAGCCGCTTCATCTGGCGTCTGTGTTTCTTGTGCCATTGCTGATGATATTGCCACAGAACCCATTGCGCAGGTCATCAACCCGGTTTTTATTGCTTTGCTAAGTTTATTTTGCTTGAGCATGTGTGTTCACCTTTTTTATTTTTTAATCTTTGCGAGCTAATTAACTTGGCTATTTCCGTTATTGCACAGCCTGCTCTTCCCGAGCAGGACGATTATTGACGCTTACTCTGGCTTGGCCAGTACCACTTCAATTTCTATCAACATGTTCGGGCCACCGGCCAAACCTGCTATTTGAAAAGCCGAACGTGATGGTTTATTTGGCTGCTCCTTCGTACCAAAGTACTTGGTGTATGCTTTCATAAAACCACCAAAGTCCATCTTTCCGTCCATGGTTGGGTCACCCACCATAAACACCTGCATTTTGACGACATCTCCAAAATCGACGCCTAAGTCTTTAAATGAGTCTTCCAATCGTTTAAACACACTTAGTGCTTGGGTTTCGGTATCGCCGTAATATTCGCGGCTGCCCTTTTCGGCATCAGGATTAACAGGGCCTGGTGTCATACCCGCATGGAAAATTAACGTGGTGTCAGGCGTGACCTCCACTGCGCGAGAAATAGGAAACGGGTTGTTGTTAGGTAATGCGTGACGCGTCACTTCTGCAAAGCTGTTGGCACTGAATAAAGCGGCAGCAGCGGTAAGTAAAATGCGTTTGTTCATGCGTTTGATCATGTAAAGGTAACTCCTGGTTTATTTAAGTTGGCTGATATAAGCGGCGAGATTCACCGCATCAGGATCTGATTGCACCATCGAAACAGCGGCTTTCATTTGTTGTCCGTAAATGTCTTTTTGGTCATTACCGCGAATACCTTCACGAAAGTGATTAATTTGTGTAAGTACGTACCAATCATTAATGCCACTCAAGCGCGGCGCGCCTATAGCTTTATTACCGCCACCATCCGCTCCGTGGCATGCAGCGCAGCCTTGATACAAGGTTTTACCCGCATCGAGATCGCCGTGAAGGGTTGCTTCTGGCTTAGGCGATTCGGTTTGACCAATCCAACTCGCAATGGCCGAGATATCACTTGGGGTTAAGTGGCGTGTCATCGCCTGCATTTCACTGCCTGTCACGTCACCGGTGTGGGCACCACGAATGCCTTGTTTGAAATTATTGAGTTGGCGCTCGATATACCACTTTGATAGTCCTCCTAATCTTGGGGCTTGAATATTGGCATTCCCCTTCAGCTGACTACCGTGACATACGGTGCAATACTCAAGACCTTCAGGCGTGATAGCTTCAGAGGCGTGCAATGCACTGGCGTTACCCGCCAGCAATAAAACAAAAAGTGTTGATTTAAGCGACATGACTGGCACCTCCACTTTTAGAGTGAGAACTAACAAGCTGATTGAACTGTTGCAGGGCTTGCTCACTGGAAGCCAGCGCCCCTTCTTGCCAACCACTGTGATGACTAATTTGATCGCCAATCATGAAGTGACGACCTTCTGGCTTTTGCAGTAAGTGATAATACTGATCGAAGTCTTCAGGGCTCATGCGCATACCACAGCCCATTTGATGGTTCATTCGGGCCCATGGAATACTGATACCGTTTTCAATGTACTTGCTGCAGCCTGGGTGGATTTTTTCAGCGGACAACGCCCCAGCGGTGAGTCGCTCTTGCGGTGTCATTTTTTCAAATATGCCACTGACTTTCGCATCCCACGTATAAGCGCCTAATAAAATGCCTTTTTGCGCATGAATGTCATGAGACGGATACCACAGCTGGTTAATAGGGTCGGTGGTATAGCTGATACCGCCGTAAATACCGTCTCGTTCCCAAAAACGCTCGCTCATTTGATAAGCAATTTTAAACAAGTGCCCGCGCTTAACGCTGTCTAAACCTGCTTGGTATGTTTCTGAGAAGTTGTTATCGATACCGGCCATGAAGTAGGCAGGAATATTGTTAAAGCAATAGTCCGCTTGAACGGTGTGCAATTTGCCGCCCTGCTCATAGGTGACTTCTACCCCGTTGTCACGGTTATAGATTTTTTTCACTTGAGCATTAAGTACAGGCTGAGTTTTAAGATTACGTAAGAAGCCTTTAATCACGCCGTCCATGCCGCCTACTGGCTCCATTAACGGTTCACACCAGTCATACAATTCAGCGCCTAATAAACCGCCGTACCAAAACTGGCTGTCGAGCATGGCTTTTAATTCGATTGGCGCATGAGGTTTCGGAAACTCCAACATGCGATCGGTTGTAGAGCCAGCGCGCTCACTGCCTATGTATTTACCGTTTTCGGTTAAATCACCATAGGTCTGAGAAAACTTCATTAATGTGGCCACATCTTCTTCTGACATCATTTGGTCAAAATTATTCGAATCTGCTGACTTCCAAAGCAATTCGGACATCAATCCACGCACATCTGTGTGGTATTCAATAATGCGTTTTGGTTTGCCATCTAATGAGTTGTCATCGTGGAAATACGCCATCTTGCTACTATTAGCTTTGATCTGTAATGGCACATTCAATGCTCTGCAATAGTGCAACAAACGTCTATGGTGGCCGGGAATACGTGCGGGACCGCAGTTAAAGAATAAATTTTCTTGTTTATCGAATTGGCAAATTTGGGTATTGCCCATTTCGTCTATTTTATCACCGTTTCGCACGGTTAGATTACGTCCACCGGGTCTAAATGAGGCTTCTAAAATAGTGCATTGAATACCGGCTTTTTCGAGCTCGAGGGCTGTTGCCAACCCTGCTACACCAGCGCCTAGGATGAGTGCGGTGGGCTGTTCACCTTTCGCTGCGGGCTTGATTTGAACGGGTCCTGAATAACTATCATCAGGCATTAAACCTAAAGCTAAACTTGTTTTAAGTAATGCTGATGAACCACCCGCTGCCCCTACATAACTGAGAAATTGTCTTCGAGTAATATTTAGCATAATCGTTCTAACGTACTTCCTAATTTATCGTTCGATGAGGTTGGAAAATCTGGTTTATATGCTAGCGATACGAAACAAATGACAGAACGCACAATAGTATTGTGCAGCCCCATATTTTTTTTATGACCCATTCATGACGAGGCTTTCAAGGATGTTGAGGGGTAAATAAAGGGGCGAGAGAGGCGTTTTTCTAACAAAAAAGAATAAGTTATGCGGCATCAAAATTGCTTTTTGATAACAAGCAGGACGAAACATTAATCAACATTAGCGATTTTGACCGCGCTAGACACGTGGCTTTTTGGTCACCGAGCATGCGCTCTAGCTAAGAGCAAATGCTACTTAGGCATTTAATTTGCTAATTCCTCCTTAATAAGCGGTTTATTTGAGCAAGATAAGTATAAATTTGGGTATCGAATGAATACAAAACAACTAGAGTACTTTTTGGCTACTGTAGAGCAAGGCAGTATATCGGGAGCATCAAAAGTGCTTGATGTTGCACAGCCTGCCATCAGTTTGCAACTGGCGAACTTAGAACATGAATTGAAAATAAAACTCTTTGAGCGAAATTTCCGTGGTGTGTCACTCACCCATGCGGGCTCTCAATTCGAAGAGCATGCTAGGCTCATTTTAAATCAAATCAATACCGCTAAATTAGACTTGATTGGGCAGCAAACCAAGTGCAAGGGCAAGGTGATCGTTGGCCTCAGTCAATCACTATGTAATGTGCTGTCGGTGCAATTGCAAACTGAGCTAGAGCACCGCTTTCCTAATGTAGAGTTAGCCTTTAGGGTTGGGCCTTCTTATATGGTCGAAAATTGGTTTGCCGAACAGCAAATTGATATTGCTCTGTGTTACAACACCGACTTAAGCAAACATGCCGCTAGTTCATTGCCTCTTATAAGCGAAAATCTATATTTGTATATTTCACCACGACCTAAAAACCCCAGCTACAGTGAACTTTCATTGTTCGGGTCGATTCCATTTGAGTCGCTACAAGATTACGAACTCTTTATGCCAGACAGACGTGACGCTCTGCCTAAATTGCTTGAGGAGCAAGCCCAAAAGAGCGGTATTAAATTAAAAACACGTAACGCCTTTGGACAACTGATGACCACATTACATTATGTTTCTCAGGGTTTTGGCTTAGCCATTTACCCTTCATCAGCGACGTGCCACTTAGAAGCGAGTCATCAAATTCGAGCCATTAATATCACGGAGCCAGAGTTAAAACGTGAGGTTTATTTGCGCTTAGCCGAGCATCAGCATAAAAACCCCGCCGTTGCTGCTGTGTTTGAGCTTATTCGTGAAACCGCCGCAAACTTGCATGCTGATAATAGCTGGCGAGGTGAGTTGCTAGACAATAAATACCAGCAACCTTCGGTCATTAACATCGAGTCAGCTGTGGCTGGCTAAAGCTACTTAGCCTCAGCTAACGCCACAACTCAAATAGGCACAATGGTTTGCCCTAGCGCATTAATTCAAGTGCTTGGGTGCCTGTCATGCCCGGTTCAACGCCTAACGCTCGTGCGGCTTTTGAAACCAATAACACTGGTTTTTGCAGCATATCTTCATGGGTTTTTACACCTGATACAATCGCGCACGCTTCACCTGTTTTATTACACGTGTTCACATCCACATAACCGCACGCTAATAAACCTTGTTCACCTTGAACTGTGAGTAAGGGTAATTTCAATTCGATACGCTCGCGTTTAAGCTCACCCCAGTCAAAGGCTTCCCCTTGCGCTGTAGCAGTAAACATTAAGCCTAACGCGACACCCAACAACTTACTCATATTACTACTCCTGCCTTATCTTATTTATCATTTTAAAACGCAGGCTTTTGCAGTATTGATGCCATTCGGGCAAGGCGCGCTATTCAATGAAAATGCCTAAGTGAATGATATTTATGCACCAATTTAGAATGTGATTACCCCTTAGCTGCACTTAAATGCAGCTAAGGGGGTTTATTCATTTGTTATGCATGGGCATGTTTGTGAAACAGAGGTTGGCTTAAATGCTTGAATAAACCGGCGGCGTAAATGTGAGCGTACGTGAGCTAACATCTCGTGCCTCAGCGCAGCAATGCGTAACAGATCAACCCTACTATGCTGGAGATCAAAAAGCTCAAAATAGCGCCTTCTTTGACCATGTCTTTAATGGTGATTTCCCCAGTACCATAAGCAATCGCGTTGGGTGCGGTCGCAACGGGAAGCATAAAGGCACAGCTAGCGGCCATGGCTGCGGGGATCATGAATAAAGCAGGGTCATTACCTGAAGAAACCGCGGCAACGGCGAGAATAGGCATCAGCAAGGTCGCGGTTGCTGTATTACTGGTGATCTCAGTTAGGTAAGTCACGATTAAGCAAATAGCTAAAATGACCATCACCAGCGGTAAATTCGTCAAACTTAGTAACCAATCCCCTAAGATTTGGCTTAACCCTGATGCGCTAAAGCCCTTAGCCAGAGCAATACCACCTGCAAATAACAGCAGTATGCCCCAAGGGATCCTTTTGGCTGCTTCCCAGTCGAGCAGTCTGCTTCCTTTACCATTAGGCACGATGAACATCACAACTGCAGCGGTCAATGCGATGGTACTATCACCCGCATACGGTATATCAAACCAACCGCTCCAGCCGCCGAAAGGCTCATTGCGCGTTATCCATGCTAGGGCGGTTAATCCAAATACCCACAAGGTACGAGACTCTTCTTTTCGCCACGCACCCAATGTAGGCAATTCAATATCGTGCTCTAGGGTCACGTTGCGGGTTAGCCACAGGGCGATAATCGGCAGGCTAACAATAACCACCGGTACCCCCACTTTCATCCACGCCAAAAAGCCAAACTCTTGCCCTGTTTGCTCCTGATAAATAGCGGCAAATATCACGTTGGGCGGTGTGCCAATGAGCGTCCCTAAGCCGCCGACACTGGCAGAGTAAGCAATGCCTAAAATCAACGCTACTTTTAGCTTTGGGTTATCTACGTGTGACAGCACAGCTAATGCCATGGGCAGAATAATCAGCACCGTGGCCGTATTGGATATCCACATACTCAAGAAACCGGTCGCCAATACAAACCCCATCACTAATCGCCTGCCGCTACTCACGCCTACCATGCGTACCATATACACGGCAAGACGCTCATGGGCGCCGCTGCGCTCTAGTGCGGTTGATAGCATAAACGCCCCCATCAGCAGCAAAATTACGTGACTGCCCAATGCGGATGCCGCTGTGCCATGGTCTAGCACGCCAAACAAGGGTAGCAATGCGAAAGGGACGATAGAGGTAGCAGGAATAGGTATGGCTTCACTGACCCACCAAATAACCGTTAACGCAGTAATAGCTGCGGTCACTGCCGGTAGGTATTCGACTTGGGAGTATCGTAAATAACCGTAAAACAGGATCGCCAGTAAAGGGCCAATCAAAATAAAGTGCTGACGGGTTAATCGCATAACATTCGCTATCCTAATGCATTGCCTGAAGCAGGCATTTATCTGACGTCGCCCAGTTCACACTGTAAGAAGGACACATGGGCATCGGCCCCTCTCATTTACATTAATTGTAATATGCTTCTAAGGTGCGCTGGGCCGCTGTGTAAGCATCTGTTTTGATCAGAGCATCAAAGTCAGCACTGGGCGCTTTAGCGAGCTTCGTTAGACGCGGATTTATGGGTAACTCGCTCGGTAAGCTATCAATAACCTGTGCTGCAGCGTCAGGGTTATTACATACCAACACCATGTCGCAACCAGCGTTCAGTGCAGCATTTGCTCTGGCGGCAAAGTCGCCAATAAAAGCAGCCCCTTGCATCGACAAATCATCGGAAAAAACCACACCGTCGAATTGCATCTTTTGGCGCAAGTAGGTTTGTAACCAAACTTTAGAGAACCCTGCTGGCATGTCATCCACTTGTGGATAAACCACATGCGCTGGCATCACCCCATCAAGCAAGCCCATGTCGTTTAAGCGGCTAAAAATTTGCATATCAAGCTGAGTGATTTGTTCAAGGCTACGGCTATCTACCGGCATCGCAATATGCGAATCTTCTTTAACATTGCCATGCCCAGGAAAATGCTTACCTGTGGCCTTCATCCCCGCTCGGTGCATGCCTTTGATAAACTCGCTGGCAAGTTGAATCAAGGGTTCTGGCTGGGCATGAAAAGAGCGATCACCGATAACATCCGATACACCATTTAAATCAAGCACTGGGGCAAAACTTAAGTCGATATCAAATGCGAGGCATTCAGCCGCCATTAGCCAACCAAAGGTATTGCAGTATTGCTGTGCCTGACTCAAATCCTCATCAGTACGAGCGTAAATAGCACCCATTGCAGGAATAGCGCTGAATCCGTCACGAAAACGTTGAACACGACCGCCTTCATGATCCACCCCGATTAAAATCTTGTTGCGTGCAGCCAAACGAATTTGCGCAATCAGCTCTTTGAGTTGTTTTTGGTCGTAGTAGTTACGACTGAAAAGGATAACGCCACCCACCAACGGATGGTCTAGCAATTCTCTGTCTTCAGGGGTTAACTCGTAACCTGAGACATCTAACATTATTGGACCCATGAAACATCTTATAACTTGTTAAATTAAACGCACTATAAGAGAACAGCAACATAAAACAAAGCCTCAACGAGCACCTTACTTGATTAAACCTAAAATAAAGTTGCAGATGCAGCCCTAGCCTCTCGCCTATTTTGCCGTTCGCGCACAAATTGAGCGTTAGAACTGTTAGAGAAATCATAGACATAAAAATGTATGACATTCCGCGCTATGGATGATTATACTAACCCAAATCGGTTATTTTAATGAGTTGTTATGGGTTTTCACACCGTCGGATTGATAGGCAAGCAAGGGCATCAAGGAGCGAATTTAAGCTTACAGGCTTTGATTGTTTATCTTAAACAAAAGGACTGCCGAGTGATTGTGGAGCAAAGTTGTGCTTCTCAGTTAAAAGGTAACGGATTTGAAATTGCCGATCTGAATACCATAGGAACCCAAGCTGATTTAGCCATAGTGGTCGGTGGTGACGGAAATATGTTGGGTGCCGCTCGTGTTTTGGCTAAACACAATGTTGCTGTGGTAGGCATTAACCGTGGTAACTTGGGTTTTTTAACCGACATCAATCCAGATGACTTTGAACGCCAGCTCGATTCCATCTTTGCGGGCGAATGCCAAACCGAACAGCGCTTTTTACTTGAACTTGAAGTATATCGAGACGCAGAACTACAAAGTACCAATTCAGCAGTAAACGAAGTGGTAATGCACCACGGCAAAGTCGCCCATATGATGGAGTTTGAAGTTTACTTAGATGAAAACTTCGTGTTTAGTCAACGCTCTGATGGCCTTATCGTTGCGACGCCGACAGGCTCAACGGCCTACTCGTTATCAGGCGGCGGCCCAATATTAACCCCTAATTTAGACGCCCTAAGCTTAGTGCCTATGTTCCCACATACCCTCAGCGCTCGACCAATTGTTGTAGATGCAAATAGCACAGTGCGTATTAAAGTATCACCAGAAAATAAAGACAATTTGCAAGTCAGCTGCGACAGCCATATCGTGCTCACCGTCTTACCGGGGGATGAAATCATTATTCGTAAAAACCCCGCCAAATTATCCCTAATTCACCCCAAAGATTACAATTACTTCAACGTGTTACGTACAAAACTCGGCTGGGGAAGTAAACTTTACTAGTGGTATCACCAGAATAAATTTTAGACAACTGTAGGTTGCACCTAAAGGTGTAATTGGCAGGTCTTTATTTATCAATGAGTTACGGTGATTTTTACATTTAGGCAGTGGCCAAATTTACACTTAAATACCGTAACCGAAACTAAAATTTCCAGTTAACATCGTAACTAACCTAAAGAAGAACCTCGCGCTAACAATCGAGTTGATATTTCGAAAGAAAATGTAGCGCAGGTGGGTAAAATTGAGCTTTGGTAAGTATAGGAAATTTTGAAATATTGGCAAGAATTGCCTTTGAAGTATTGACCGCTGAAATGTATGGAGCGGTCAGTTTTTAAAATTCGGTTTTATCGAAATTTTGGAGTTGACTTGTTCTGCGATTTTTTAAGTTTATTTAACGTTAGTGCGTAATGCTGCTATTTGCACTATCAGCTAAACAGCCGAATAACAGTGATTCAACATTGCTGTCTCGCTTGAATATGTAAAAACCTTTTCCTGACTTAGAATGCAATACGGGGAAAATCTGCTGCTTCGATAGGGTTGCAATTGCCTTGGGAATGGGCAATTTCCGTAATTTACACCAGCGGTTAAGTACAATATAACGCTCCAGAAAACGCTCTATTTTCTTGGGTGACAAAACTTCGCCATCCTCTGGCTCAACGAACTGTTCATTTATCAACCGAATCAAATGTATTCTATGGATCTCATTTGCGTAAAAGAAAGTCTCTATTTTGCTGGGTTTGACGCAATTTTTATCTCTTTGAAAAAATTCATCCAACGCCAATATTAATTGCTCGCGATTGATACAGATATTAAACAAATGAAATTGTTCTTTTTTATTACGGACGAAAACTTCGCACCGCCCATCTATTATCAGAGATATAATATCAGCCAATCCCCAATTATTCCTTCTGACCAACTGAACCGCTTCCTCCAACGTAATAATATTAAAAGCTTCACCACTTAATTCGCGCTGCTGGATTTTGGAGTGTATTGTTCCAAACAATGCATCTACATCAATTAAGTTAAACCAATAATCTCGAGGCATATTTGATTGCTCGAATGTCTGCAACACCCCGTTTTTAACCATTGATGAGATATCAGAAATTGGACGCTGTATACACCGTGCTAGCGTACCAACATTTAGATGACCGCTGTAGCTCAATTCATCGTTAGCTAAAATTCGCCGCGCTTTCCAAATTTTCTTTGTCTGAAAAAGTTGGACATCAGGATGAGGATCTGACGAATTAGTTTGACTGATAGTAAAGGGACTGCCCTGTTGATATTGATAGTTAAGTGCAGCAAAAAAGTTATCGGATAAAAATTTCAACTCACCTGACTCTTTCCAATGTTTCACCCGATTAGCAAGCTGCTCCTCCCTGAAGGCTATATCCTCCAGCATTCTTAAACAAAACGAGAAAAGCGTTTGGTGGCATTTTATATCGGGTGGAAATGTGCGAAATGGTGTCAGCTGCGCATCATAGAGTCTCATCGCCAACGCAGCCATTTTGTAAAGTTGGTGCCAATACACGTATCGTTGAGGAGCTGCCAATTTCATGTGTTGTAATTGATAATCTGGTATTTCCTTTTTTTCAACAACAACTTCATCCCACCCTATTTTGCAGCCTTCACAATGTGAATATAGCGATGGTTTCCAATTTAGGAAAGCATCACAATTTGGGCACCTAGAAGTGAGTTCACATTGATGAATATGACAATGAGTTACATGCGCTATTCGCCAATCTTTATGCATTGCTTTCTGTTCGTGCATGCAGATTAGACAGACGTTTACCTCAAACGTCGATATATCCTGAACCGCACGCTCACTGTTGTATAGGCCACCCATTTCATTTTCAAAATTCAGTTCTAATACTTCATAATCAACTCTCACTAAAACAGATAACTCACTCAATAAGTCTTTAAAACGCAGAAAATGGCTATTTATGCTATGCAAGTCAGTACTTTTAAGTGAAAACAAACGACGTACGGTTTGAACCGAGTGATACCCATTTTGATGCGCTACTCGCAAGATGTACCCTAACAACATTTCATCTTCCTGTGGCCTAGGGCGGATAGGTAGTTCAGAATGCATCACTGTCATATAGCCCCCTCTTTTCTGCTTCTTTTTTTACTTTTGCGAACGGTGCATCGAATGGATTAAAATTAAGCGGTTTTGACAAGTTATCTGACATATAAAATACGCCTGCAAAATGCGCAGTCGTCACCACCGTTTCTACAGCCGTTGTCTCGATAACAGACTTCAAAATATATCGAATTGAGCGAGGACAGCCATCACTAGCCAACATCAAACGCACGAGGTTATTTATATTTTGGCTCAGCGAAATTTCCCCATTATCAGTTTCCAAAACAAAATTAAAACCATGCAGTTGCCGCGGAAACATCTGCAGTAATACATCCATGTAGTCGGCAAAATCCAGAGCATCATCTATATTTTTACAAGAGAAGTAATCTAAGCTCAGCGTGCAGCGAACCCGTGACCTGAGTGCATCATCAGCAGCCAATATTGCGCGAACATCTTTTTTGCCCGTAAGCACCAATGGGATTTTCAAATCATCCATTAACTCTCGTAGTAATTTAATATTCATACTCTTATCGTCCCCTCCGTCCTTGGGAACAATAGACTGAGATTCATCAAGTAAAATCATTCGAGTACCTTGCGTCACGATCTGCTTTTTCAAGCGCAGACGCCTTAAACCAATACTACAACTAGCTGGCATTGGGTCGCCAAGCGCATCTAGCAGATTTAGCAACATACCACCCAGCGTATTTTCAGGCGGCACTCTAAGATACAAGACCGGTCTAGATGTCATTTCAGGTGTATCGATGATCGGATAGTTACTGTGAATTTTTTGGAGTAAAAAACTCTTACCCGCCCCCACTGGCCCCATAAGAATCAACGCTTCTTCGACCGTTCCTCCATATTCAAGAATGTGCTTGATAGTTTTGTATGCGCGTTCAAATCGGGGATACCACACAATTCGCTGCAAAAATTCGTCTCGCTGTAAAATCACGGCTCTTTTATCAATGACTATATCCATTTCAACTAGACCCCGAGCGCTTGCGGGTTATAGTGCGACGGTTCGCATGTGAACTATCAACTTCATCTTCTACTCTGACTGTCCGAGTCGTGTCATCGGTCGCCAATCTTGACGTGCCCTCGATTAATACTTCTGGCATATTATATACCTCATGCTCTACAACTCGCGATTGTGGAGCTGAGGCATGATTTGCGGAATTTTTACTGGATTTGCTGTGTGCGTCATGCTTTGGCCCAATAGATTCATAGCGCTGGGTTTCGAAACCTTCTGTAGCCGCTGCTTTAGTTGCTTTGTATTGCGCAAGCCTTGTGCCGGGCTGTATCGTTTTATCCCGCGCGGGCACGATAATCGACTCCAGCGCGCCAGGGACCAGCACTGTGACTGATGAAATATCATTGCGATTAAAAATAACCTCAACTTGAACTTGTTTTTCTTTCTGCCGATTTTTCATCATCGAAAAACGAAGCTCTTTTAGCTGAGTGCTGTGATAGCAGATATTTTCAATTTGCACACCATGTGTGGCTTGAATTGTTCTTTTGAAGGTTGCTCCTACTAATGAATTAATCACAGCTAAATCAGGTGCTGGGCGTTTGAAATAAGTACCTTCACATTTCAACATCATTTGCGCGGGTGTTAATCCATCTAGCCCTGAGTGTGGGTTTTGATGATAATAATCGACGATGTACTCTTCTAGATAACGCGTGAAAGTTTCCAGCGAAACGACAGCGGCCTGCTCAACTGTTTTTTCAAAGTTATATCTATCAAGTCGTTTGCCCAGATACCCTGGGATATTGACCATCAATTGCTCGCGAAGTGTTAGATTAAAGCGTTCGATAAAAGGCCGACGTTGAGATTTTTTTGATTCGGAGCGGTGTAAATCAGCATTGAGCATTGCACATACTCGCAATGTATTTTCAGCGATAAACGCCGGTCCATTATCTGCGTGAAAGCAATACGGCACTCCCACGCAAACCCACTCATTGATATAATTGCCATTTCTCAATTTGGGCGAGACAATATGCTGAAGTAAGTTTTTTGCTCCTTCTGAAGACTCAGCCGGATTTAAACCATGCACTATTGAGTAACCCAAAATATATCTTGTGTGAACGTCAATAGCTAAAAAAAGAATAACTTTGCCACTATACTCTCCCGTGTCTTCATCGACTAAACCAAGATTGAGGTGCACTGCATCAATCTCGACGCGCTCGCCGGGAAAATTTGTCACGATTTTTTCGTTGCTATCTCGATACTTATTTCGAGCGACAGCTAGTCCTTTTTGTGCAGCGGTTACTTCAAAAGGATCAAGCGAGTCGAGTATATTATCAAGAGCCGTTTTCGACATAGGCTTACCGCTCAGTTCGAATTTGCTTTGATTTGCTTCTTTTTCAAATTCAGCGACATAATGTCGATAGAGCGCACTGCGATTATCAGCAAATTTAACCATAAAATACTTATCAATGATGAACATCGCAAAATCAAGTTGTGCTCCCGTCACAGGCTTGATTCGACTTTGTTTTACATTTATAAAAGCACTTATATTTTTACCAACTTTTTCCCATTTTTTACTCCAACGATAAAGCTGCATTTCGTGAGGAGGGTTTTTATCACCGATACGTGAACTGATATAATTAATGACTTTTTCGCGTGTCGTGACAGAGCCGGGATGAGGCCGAGTTTCAAGTTCATTGAGATATGCCAGAATACGTTCAGCTTCTGCTAATTTATTGCCGTCAGTGATAGGGTTGACGACAACCTGCGCGGTAGGCTTTTCAACAGTGATTAAGCCGCTGCAATAGCCTTCTTGCCATTGCTCCGCCATCAGCATCAGCACCTTGTTCGATGTTATGTCTTGTAGAACTAAATACTCAGAATGCGCAGTACTAATCTTATATTGCTCACCGTTGTATCTAACTAACATACCTGCCTGAAAAAGCCCGTGCGTTTGTTTAGCGATTATCGATTTTTTCGTAGAAGTATCGTAATTCATACAATCACCTCCGCGAGCGACTCTCTCGTAATTACATCGTCAGTCACACAGCGAATTTGCTGATGTGAGAGCATGATCATCGGATAGTAACTTTCTACGTTAAATCGACTGCAAATCTCCTCGGTAGACTTCAATGTTGCTTCACCCTTGCTGGATACATAATCAATGACCGCATTGCTAACACTGTTTACCAGTGGAAGCCTGCGATAGGCTTTAAGTTGCCTATATTGATTTAGCCGCATTGGAGAAATTTTTGACTCTGTAAACAACACAAGTTTGAGTCCGGTGCGCTCGAAAACGATGCGAGAGTGCAACTCAAATTTAGCTTTAAACCTGTCAGATAGTGTTTTGCTTTTTGGCTTAACTTCGACAAATTCGTGTGTTCCGTCCGCATATTCAATACAAATGTCCGGCGTATACCGTCGCCAACCGTGCTCATTGCTGGTATTAATAAAAGAATCCGGCTGCGTAATGTAGCTTTTAACGTTTTTATCGAAGTCCAATGTCAATGAAATGTCACTCTCGAGCATGGACTCCATGTACTGCATCGAACTCGATTTGGGGCTATAGCTGTTGCGAGCAATTTTTGAGATTGTCGCTTTGTTGATTTGTCTTGCTAATGTCATGATGTCACTCTAAAAAAGTAAAAATGAGAAATAACACTAGCTCAACTTTTTCCGAACACCAATTCGAAAAAACTAATAAGCCCTTGTTTTTTAAGCAATTAATATTAGATAAAATAAATAATGCAGAAGAAAAATAAGATGTAACAGTACTAAATGACTGATAAAATTTGAATTATTTTAGAGTTATTTTAATGGAAAATAATTAGGTTTGACGCCCATTTATTCTTAGGTCAATAATAAATATACTTATAACAAAGAGTGCAGTGGTGGCAAGAGAGCCTTAAAGACCCAGTTTTTTCTACGTTGCAACTTTTTTTTACTTAAATGCTCGTCAAAAAAACTTGCTATAACAGGCAAGCCATCCCTTACATCTTCTAACGCCTTTAACTCCGCCTTTCTACCTTCTACTAATGGTTTAAACTCGCTCCGCATGATTTCTTCTGATGCTGCGCCCTGTTGCCATGCAGTAAGTGTCCCTTCTAAGCGATTTAGCCAACGCACCCATAGAAATCGTATAAAAGCACTTTGCTCAGCTGAAATGCGGAATATTGTATCCTCAGGCTTTGGTTTAGCTGGGAGATCTCGTTGCAAAAACTCAACTGTCAATACACTTAAAATAGCGTCATAAAGCTCGACTTGAAATTCGGCCTCTTCACGATTGTCTATACTTACGACAACGCTCTTTTTTAAATCAGCTAGAAGCCCGATAGCACGACTAGTAGGCCAATCAAGGTGATTAGCCCAGTTATATATTAGTGTTGTCGCGAGTTCGCGACGAGAACGTTCTTGATTTTGTATAATAGCAAACGCTGCTACTAAAAAGCTTACTACCGTCAAAGCTATTTTTAAGACTTCTACTATCCATAAATTATCCATAGCAATCATTCCCAAAATATAGATTTTTTCCTGTGAATCAAGAGTTAGCTATTGGTAAATATTTTGGCTCGCTTGTACCCGCTTATTGGGTCTGTAATTGTAATGTAAGAAGTAGCCAAAGAGATTGTTACAATCCTCCGTGTAATGGTCTGTCCAGAGGATGTGTTCTTGCCATGCCAACTCTCCAAGTAAAGATGTGTCTTCCGCGCGATTACCTATTTCCTTGAGACTTATCAAATGTGCTATATGCTCTAAAACACCGTACTGAGCCGCACTAGCCGATAGCCCAAACCTCTGCATTAAGCGTAAGGGTAACCAAGTTACAACCTTTTGGTACAACCAGTGTTCCTTTTTGATAGCAGAAAGCTCAAAGGAACTACAGGTATTGCAAACCACTTTGTCTATTGGTTCGCGAAGGCGGTACATTGGTTTCCCCCAGCCGCTTTCTTTCCACTCATCAGGATTGTCGCCATCGCTTAGATTGTAAGTTTCTTGCAAAAATTTGCATGAATGTTCAAATTCGGCTTTTAAGTCACGTCTAGATGAGGTTAAGTTCTCCTTTATGTGTGACAAAAATCTTCCAAATATTTGATAGCAGAATAATCTGTATTTTCTAGTATCGAGTATCAACTCGTGCCAAGCCCAGTCAGCTATCTGGGGGAGTATGATCGTTTTGTTTGGTTGATGAATTTTCACATCAAAAAAAGCTCCTAAATACTTTATAGCTAATTCAGCGTCTGACGACGAAATTTCATATTTATCGAAAATCAAAGGCTGAAGGTGACGTATGTGCATTGTGATTAAAGGATTACACTTGATGCCCATATCATTTACTCCTGTGTTTTCATTACTTTTTTAGATAGTCAAAGTATGGAGGAAAGCCAAAATCCACTCACCTGTTATGATCACGTGAAAATAACTCCGGATGACAACAATCACTAAGTATAATGCGCTTGGTTGGGTAATCTATTGCAGACAACAATTGGTCGCGTTAACTCAAGTCATCTAGTTTAATGGCAATCATTCCATTTTCTCCAGCGGGAATCACCACTACCTCTTCCCTGATACGTCTTATGGCAGAGCCAGAGCTGGGGTTTCGTCTAGTAACTTTTTTAGTTATAGGCTCAGTGATGACTAATGGAAGCTCATAAACATCATCTAACCGCTCAGAATCAATTATCACTTCTGCTTTTCCAATAATATCTGCATCTTCATCCTCTTCGATAAGGTCCGTCAACGAAGTACCAGTAGTTGAAGTTATACTTCCAACATAAGCACTTCCAAAGCCTTTCGTCCAGACACCTAAGATTCCAGAAAGAAGCGACTTGAAAAAAGTTTTGAATGCTTTTTCTCCGGGAGTATCTTTGTCCACTGAGACGATTTCTATCGAGAGCTTGGCCTTCCCCCTTAATCCAGTTTTGAATATCAACGACTTTGAAAAATCCTCACTCCATCGGCCGTTTAACTTATCCATTGCATCTTTAGTGCTGATAGTAGTGACATTCTCTACAACAGCGGAATTTTCGAACGGCTGCTCAAGCGCAAACCTCAGCAAAATAATGTCTTCATGGTCGTCATTTGGTCCGAATTTATTTAGTTTGATATTGCTGATCAGTAGTTGAATCGCTTTCTTTTCCATTTCTTGTTCTCTCCATTAATTTTCGCGCAGGCGTATTTTTAACGTTTCAGATTTACGTCAACAACAAGCCACTCTCGATAAACGAAATTCTTGTAGACCCCAGCTACGTTAAGTTTTTGCAATAGTTGAAATGCAACTAAGCAGGCATAAATACGCAACTACGATTTCCATTTCCAAATGTAGATATCCTCTGGTAAACCTTTAACAATGGCTTCTTCTTTAATTTCTCTTGCGGTTTCTAACGAAACATATGATGCGATCATCACTCCAAAATACTTGCTAACACCAAACGGCTCATACACCTTAGCATTAAACCCTTTGTCAATAAGTGAATTGGCTTGAGCAGTCGCACTAGCATCGTTCGTATGTGACCCAACGATTACAAACCACCCCTTATTAATTTTACCCGTAGCGCCGTACCAAAGCCTTTGAATCAATGACGGCGTATTGTGTTGACCTATAACAGGTTCTGATTCAAGTTCAGTAATTGCGTGGGCTTGCGAGAAGAATGAAAGTGAAAAAAATGTTCTATCACGTTGTTCCGGCGGTAACACATATCCAACACCGTTGGGAATGACATTCGCTCGAACATCCGGTTGATTAGCTAGTTGCTCTGAAAGCACTTCTATTTCTTCTTTTGCATTCTCTAAGCTACTTGTGGTGACCATGCCTAGAATAATTGCAGGGGCCATAACCCCCAACTGAAAAGCCTTAGAGATTAACTTTTCTTTGTTTATCCAAACGACAAACCCGCCAACGAACATAAGCCCAAAGACTTTTATACAATATCCAATCGCGTGTTCGCTCGAGTCTACAACACGATTTGTAATTTCAGCGGCGTCTAGCGAAACAAATTCAACAGCTAGTGGTGCTATTGCAGCTACTGCTCCGACAATGACAGCGACTTTCTCTTCCTTGCACATTATAAATCTCCCAATTTTTTATCACCTCGCAGCTCTTCGTTTAGCTACTGCAGTGTAATAGAGTAAACCTCATTCGGCGTTTTAAACTGCTCTCTAGGTTTGCCACTCCTACTTTTTTCTTTGAGCAACCAAGTCTTCACGTCAACTATCACTTGCCCATCAGGATTTAAGGAAAAAGCCAAGGTAGAGAAATGCTCTTTCGTTTTAGTATAATCACCTATCCCAAAAATCCCGCCTGTACGCTGTGATGACACTCGCCAAAAGTGTTCAGGATAATTCACTTCCTGTTTTGGTATTCCCTCACTTTTGATTGGGGGAAAAGTCTTTATTTTTTTTGATTTGCTAGCGGCAAACCTACCGTCAATACCGGTAAGGTTAGACATGGGTGAAGCAATTATTTCGTGAAGAGTACGGCCGCTATTACCGAGACTTATATTTGATATTCGTCCGTAGTGAACATCCCCAGAAAGTACCAGCACATCGTGGGCGCATTTTGATAACGCTTCTAGCACTCTTGAATACTGTTCGTGATAATCGGCCAAGTTTCTATCAATCTCACCGCCGGGTTTAACAATAAGCGGCTGACTGAGAACGAGAACACCAGGGCATGTTAGGGTCGTTATCCAGCCTTCTAATTCAGATAAGTCTGTCTCTGACATAAACCTATTTTCGGACGGCTTGCTCTTATTGTATTCTGTGCGCTGAGTTCGTGTATCTGCGAGCAAAAAAGAAATTTGTTCACTAATATCAATTTGCCGAAGGGGCAAAATTCGTTGAACATTTTTAACGCCATCTAGAGCGCTTTTTTCCCAAATTTCCTTAATCGTTCGATTTGCATGAAGCATCCATAAATAGGGATTTTTGCCGGTAGTGTGGGGGTAATTATTCCAGAACTCATGATCGTCGGCTAACATCCATGTACCACCATGTCGCAACATTCTGCGTAATCTTAACCAAGACAACGCATAATCTTCTGCAATACGCTCCTGAACTTCTTGATACACAGGGGAAAGCGAATCGAGTCCAATATCTAAGTAGACTTGGTCACCTGTTAAAAACTTTATATCAGGTTTCTCTTCTTCCTTACCTGACGCTAGTAATGCTTCGTATGCTTGACCAACTGCGAAATCATCATCATCCGGATAAAAGCAACTACCGAGCATAACAACGAGCGGTTTAGCGAAATCCTTTGTGGTGAGTTTTTCTGGTAGTGTTCTAAAGCTACCAAATGAAAGTTGTCTAGCATCAATAAATGAAGGGAGACCAATGTCTTGACTAGGACGGTGAAGCTCAACTTTATAACAACAACCTGGCTTTAGTCCTTGAAGGAATTCGACGCCATAGAACCGTTGACCAGAACCTTTGAAAGGCTTCTTAAGTTTTCTTCCATCTATTTCAATAGTTGTAACATGAGCACTTGATTCAGTGCCAGCACCCATAGACTTTGTTTCGTGAACATGAAGTGCGAATAACTCATACTTTCTCATGTCACTTTTTAATGTCCCAAACCATATAGCAGCTGTGGTTTGAGTGACTTCATGAATAACAATAGACCAGTTATTACGCATTCCGTTGCTCCTTCACACTTTAATATAGATAGCACTTAATAACTCCATTTGATTAAGTGCTGCTCATATTACTTATAGTGCAATTTCATAAAAAACAAACTTTTTGTATGAAATTTAACCATGAAATCAAATTTTACCACTACCGTTTAAGTAAGCTGAGTCCCCGATCGGTTAACCTGAAGCCTATCTCATTATTTTCTAAAACACATTGTTTAATCAAAGCAACAGCTTTGAGTTCATTTATCTTAACCAGATTGCGCTTCTCACTTCTTCGTCTATCCGTTGATAGCGCGCGATAAGGAATACTGTTTGTGGATATTAATTCGCGAAAGTAATCGAAATCGCTGAACTCCAAAAACATATCGCTAAGCACACCAGATCGTCGATTGATCAATCGAATGACAATGTTCCTAGTTATCATCCACCTGCGATATATTTTGTCACAAACCTCCGTTTTAGCTTTGTCATATATAAAAGTAGCTCTCGAAAAAAAATCTTGAATTTCTCGCACTTGCTCTGTCGACAACTCATCTTCAGCGACAGCGTAAAAAATATTTTCAATTATGTCGTCGATATAGTTATGAAAAATCGCCTCCAAAAAATAACGATCGCTTGGCTCTTTTATAAAGATAATCAAAAGTTGGTTGATTTGATTAAGCTCGTATAATCCGTATGAACGAAGCCTTGAAATTTTACACAATGCATTCACCGCTGCATCGCTTAAATTGGACTGTTTTGGCTTAGAGTCTGTCATCGATATCTCGCTGAAGCAGGTTTGAGTTTGAAAGAGTGCAAGTAGTGAAAGCTTGAATGTTCTTTCGCTTCGCACTTTTTGACATATTTTTTAAGTTGTCGCTTGTTGTAGTTGTTTTGAGATATCAATCTGCGTTCATAAATTCGCTGACCTCTTTTTTTGACTGATGCAATATACTCGTACGTGACTACCCTCGTTGGGGAAGGCTTACATTGAGCGTAGAGCACAGAAATTCTGCGACTATTTATTCGCTTTAGCTTTCGTTTCACGAGATTGAGTACTGTGGTTTAACACATACAACAGGTCAGATGAGTAGTGATGTTTTGCCATATTTAACGCCTCGCTTGCTCTTTTCAGTGTCATTAGCTTACATAGAAAAGTGCTAGTGATGCCAACATCAAAACGCAATAAATGTACATTTTTTGTTCTTTTACATGGTTCTGTGCTAGTCTAAAAATACCAACTAACACATTGTAAAATATACATATTTTAACGTTTATTATTTAATTTTACTTAATATTTAGTTTAATAAACAAGCTAACTGTTCTTGGCAGGAGATGCCTGACGAATACGCATGTGAACTGCGGCTACTGGAGGGGGCTATTCGTATATAATACCTTAAACTGCGGGTCTGTTTCTCTTTCAAGAATGAAGTTTAATCTTTCCCTATTCCAGCCTGTGCTGTAACTCTGCGTAAGTGAGTCGCATAATGTCACGTATCAGGGCCTAACAGACTTATTGAGTTACACCTTGGACTTGGCCTCACATCGCACTTTAGGACATCTAATACTTTAGATAAAGTGTGTCATTTAACCTAAGCTACAACCTACTAGGAATATCAACATGTGCGGATTATGCATCGAAGGCGTTTTTCTCTCTGGTTGGAAAAACGGCACATTTTCGCCTACGAATATGCTTGAAGCGCCAGATTTTATGGGCAAGGAAGTTGAAGCTGCTCACTTAGTTTCAGAGTTGGTGAGTACAGGTACGACATCTGTTGAAGGCCTTTTGTCTCACTATGCTAAATATCCCATAATTGTATGGTCCTTATATTATGTAGCCCGGCAAACCCCTTTGAAGCAAGAGCATCTAACAATATGTGACACCCACCTTCGAGAACAAAAATTGCTTCGTGCGATGAGTGATAGTCCTTGGAAACGTTTCGAGGAAGACTTTCCACTTGTGACTGAGTTTCTTGATAATATAACGATAACGGAGATCAACAAACATTATGATAATGCGCTACTTGATGAGATAGAGCGTTGCCTACTATCCATTCACGCTGACGGCTATTATAAATGGGAAGCCTCCTCACCAATGCAGGATATTTTTAATTTCTCGATCATTGAACTTCATGAAAGTGAAAAGAGTGAGCTTTTTGTAGACTGGCCACTTGAACTATTCATGCTTGCAGAGACGTTACTACGATTACGACCCAATTCATGGGTATTAAGCTTGGTGCTTTCTATAGACCTTGCAGCCCAATTTGACAGCTACTACCCAGCTTGGCGACGATACATTGCAAATCACTTTTTTGAAGTACTTAGCCCAACGGCATTTTTACCACTAGGGAACTCGTTGCCTTTGATGGTTATCAGCGCGCTTGCTCAACGCCATATTGATAATAAAGTACGGATTTCACAGCTATTAGCAATTGTGGAAAGCCGAAAAAGTGATGAGCAAATCTTCCCGGAGCAGCTTGCCCATGAGCTGCGTGATACCTTTGAAAGGTTATAGAGAGCTTACCGTATAGCCAGTTAACGCTCTTTATTCAGAGTTTAGTCTCTGTCATGACCAGCAAAGAATTGACGTAAGAGAGTGGTTCGATTAAATCGTTCAACATCGGCATTATGTGTGACTTCTTTCCTTGTAATGAAGTTTTCCATCTTAATACAGCGCAGAATCAATGCTAGATCGTATTATTATTAAATTTAATACGACCTAGCAGTAACGTGGCTCCCGTTCTAAAAGCTTACTCCAGATTACAATTTGTTAAGATATAGAACCGTTTTCCAATCAAATCCGTTTTCGACTCTTCCACTATTCCAAGCTTCGTACATTTGCGTTAATTGGTTATTAACATCAGAAAAATCAAAATAATGTCTATTATGAGACAGTCTGTGCCTCCAATAGCCTACGCCTTGATCAAATCCCACGCTGTACTCGCTTCCATTTTCAAACTTCAGGACCAATTCCCGTCTGTGAGATATGTGTTTTTTATCGTCATGAAGATCCAAAAAGCACGGAACATTGATGCCCTTATCAAACCATAAATTCATTACATCAGTCATATCAGCCGTAACAGACCAATCATGATTTATGAGTTTGCCGCTTGATTGCTTGCTTGAAAATAAAGTCTGAAGTTCAAACGTAGTGTTTGATGATCTTGGCAAAGCTCTAATAAGCTCACCAAACAAGATAATGTACCAGGGAGACTGCAAATATCTGTCTGTATATTTGATTTCCCTAAGTCTGCTACTTTCTAGATCATCTTTCAATGAAGGAAATGAACCGCCAATAAGCGACCAAAATCTATCGCCGAATGTTCTAATTTCGCCATTTAGCTCTGAACTAAATTCTATGCGTTTTCCACCTCCCTTTTCAGTGTCACCC
>NZ_BAEP01000084.1 GCF_000315015.1 Paraglaciecola mesophila KMM 241
ACATGAAAATACTCGTTACCGGTGGAGCCGGCTTTATCGGCAGTGCTGTCGTCAGGCATCTATTAGCCAACACGCAAGACAGTGTTATTAATGTTGATGTATTAACGTACGCAGGAAACACAGAGTCCATTCCACAAGCGTTACAAAGCGACAGATATCGTTTTGAGCAGGTGGATATTTGTGATGCAGCAGACATTAAACGTGTATTCAATGCACACCAACCTGATGCGGTAATGCATTTGGCAGCCGAGTCACACGTAGACCGTTCTATTGACGGGCCGGGTGCATTTATTCAAACCAATGTGGTTGGCACTTATACGCTATTAGAAGCTGCCCGTGCATATTGGCAAGATTTACCAGAGGAGCGCAAAGCCCAGTTCATTTTTCATCATATTTCTACCGATGAAGTCTATGGAGACTTACCTCACCCGGACGAAGTCCCTGAGGGAGCTGAGTTGCCTTTATTTACTGAAAATACCCCTTATGCGCCAAGCTCTCCTTATTCAGCAAGTAAAGCCAGTTCAGATCATTTAGTCAGAAGTTGGCAACGCACTTATGGTTTACCGACGGTTGTCACCAATTGCTCTAATAATTATGGCCCTTATCATTTTCCGGAGAAGTTAGTGCCGCATGTCATTTTAAATGCGTTGGCCGGTAAGCCTTTGCCGGTGTATGGAGATGGCAGTCAAATTCGCGATTGGTTGTTTGTTGAAGACCACGCACGTGCATTATGCCTAGTGGTTAAGTCTGGGAGAGTAGGAGAGACGTTTACTATAGGCGGCCACAATGAAAAGCGTAATATAGATGTGGTGCGCACAATTTGTGCATTGCTTGATGAATTAGCCCCACAGCAAAGAGCAGCTGATATTTCAGCCTATGCAGATCTTATTACTTTTGTGAAAGACCGACCAGGGCACGATGCTCGATATGCCATCGATGCTAGTCATATCCAAAAAGAGTTAGGTTGGAAACCAGAAGAAGACTTCGTATCAGGTATGCGAAAAACTGTGCAATGGTATCTTTCCAATGAATCATGGTGGCAGCGAGTGTTATCAGGGAAGTATAAACTAGGCCGTTTAGGCGAAGGAGAATAACCATGGGCAATCACATTCCTAAATATAAAGGTATCATTTTGGCTGGGGGCTCAGGCTCTCGCCTGCATCCGATTACGCAGGGGACATCAAAGCAGTTATTGCCTATCTATGACAAGCCAATGATTTATTATCCGCTGTCTGTATTAATGCTCGCAGGTATTCGTGAAGTAATGATCATCACCACCCCCGAAGATAAAGCTAACTTTCAGCGATTATTAGGAGATGGCAGTCGCTATGGCGTTGAAATCGAATATGCAGTGCAGCCGAGTCCAGATGGCCTCGCCCAAGCATTTATTATTGCAGAGGATTTTATCGGCGATGCGAATGTCAGTTTAGTATTGGGAGATAACATATTTTATGGCCAGCATTTCTCCGATAAACTGAAAGACGCCACCCAGGTAACAAAAGGTGCCACAGTATTTGGTTATCACGTTACAGACCCGGAGCGCTTTGGTGTGGTTGAATTTGATAAAGAGAAAAAAGCGATCAGCATTGAAGAGAAGCCCTTAGCGCCAAAATCACAATATGCGGTAACAGGTTTATATTTTTATGATAATGATGTCATCGAAATCGCAAAAAATATCAAACCGTCTGTGCGTGGTGAATTGGAAATCACCGATGTGAATTTAGCGTACCTTGAAAGAGGGGATTTACACGTGTCCTTATTGGGTCGTGGTTTCGCTTGGCTTGATACCGGTACTCACGACTCGCTCCTTGACGCTGGGCAGTTCGTACAAACTGTTGAGCACCGCCAAGGCTTAAAAGTGGCTTGTTTAGAAGAAATTGCTTATCGCAATAAATGGATAGACAAAGCGAAGCTGACTGAACAGGGCAACAGTTTGGCCAAAACAGGTTATGGCCAATATTTACTCAAAGTCGCTAATGGTTACGAATAATCCCAATTAATTTTCTGAGTTTATTAGATGCAAATTACCCAAACACCACTCAATGACGTTCTTATATTCGAGCCAAAAGTATTTGGCGATGAGCGAGGTTTCTTTATGGAAACATTCCGCGCTGACTTATTTACCGAAACCACAGGTGTTAAAGCATTGGTGCAAGATAATCACAGTAAGTCCCGCCAAGGAATATTACGCGGCTTACATTACCAGTTAGAGCACACCCAAGGTAAGTTAGTTCGTGTTACCCAAGGCAGTGTATATGATGTGGTCGTAGATTTACGCCAATCCTCTTCCACCTTTGGTCAATCATATGGCCTTGAATTGTCAGCGCAAAATAATAAACAGCTGTGGGTTCCAGAGGGCTTCGCCCACGGTTTTTATGTCACCAGTGCAACAGCTGAGTTTGTATATAAATGCAGTGATTACTATCACCCGCAATCTGAAGTGTCTATTTTATGGAATGATCCTGCCCTTGGCATCCAGTGGCCGTTAGTGAACGGTGAGGCGCCAGCATTATCGGAAAAAGACCAAGTGGGTTGTTTATTCAACGAAGCCCCAAAATTTGATTAGCAGCGCACTCATATGCATTTAATACAAATCTAGATATGGAAATATTGTGAAAGTACTTATCACTGGAAAAAATGGTCAATTAGGGTGGGAGCTTTGTAACCGTGTTCCCGAATCGGATATTGAAGTGTTCGCTTTTGATAGCGCAGAGCTTGATATAACTGATGCGAAGAAGGTTGCTGAAGTTTTTGCATCTATACAGCCTGACGTGGTTATTAATTGCGCAGCTTATACCGCAGTGGATAAAGCGGAGTCAGATAAAGCCACCGCCTTCTTAGTGAATGAAGAAGGTGCTAAGAATATTGCTAACGCCTGTATAAAAGTCGGTGCAAGGTTGTTACACATTTCAACTGATTTTGTATTTGATGGGACTAAGTGTTCACCTTATATCGTAACCGATAGACCTAACCCGCTTGGAGTGTATGGCGCGTCGAAATTAGCAGGTGAGGTGGCCGTTCAAAGCATGCAGCCTGAAGCAATTATTGTGCGAACGGCCTGGGTATATTCTAGCCATGGTAATAACTTCGTTAAAACTATGCTGCGCTTAATGAAAGAGAAACCACAGCTAGGTATTGTCTCAGACCAAATCGGTACACCCACTTACGCTGCTGGGCTAGCCGATTGGCTTTGGACGGTGGTCAATAAGCCTGATATCAAAGGGATATACCATTGGACCGATGCAGGCGTGGCAAGTTGGTATGATTTTGCTATCGCGATCCAAGAGCTAGGACTCGAAAAAGGATTATTGCATAAAGCGATCCCAGTGCTGCCAATTTATGCAGCTCAGTACCCGACACCGGCTAAGCGACCCGCATTTTCTGTTATCGACAAAACCGCGGCAGAAC
>NZ_BAEP01000083.1 GCF_000315015.1 Paraglaciecola mesophila KMM 241
TTGCGCGACAGCGCTTAGGATGAAGCCACCTTATGATTGTTGTTTAGATAGCCTTTGATTATTTTCTGTAGCGCAGAAACGAAAAAAGCCACCCGATTAAGGTGGCTTCATTCTAAATGGGAGTCTGGCAGTGTGCTACTCTCGCATGGGGAAACCCCATACTACCATCGCCGCTAATGCGTTTCACTTCTGAGTTCGAGATGGGATCAGGTGGGGCCGCATCGCTATGGCCGCCAGACATAAACTGTTATCTATCAAGCTTGCGCTCAATAAATCAATATGTAAAAAGCTGATGCCGTTCCTGTTAAGGTCGGGCTGTAATCATTGCTAAATCTCTTTAGTCTTACTCTTGATTCAATACTTGTCATACATTCAACGTTCAAACTTTTAAAAAGTCACTTGGGCGTTGTATGGTTAAGCCTCACGGGCAATTAGTACAGGTTAGCTTAACGCCTTGCAACGCTTCCACATCCTGCCTATCAACGTCGTAGTCTTCAACAACCCTTTAGGACAGTTAAACTGCCAGGGATGACTCATCTTGGGGCTCGCTTCCCGCTTAGATGCTTTCAGCGGTTATCGATTCCGAACGTAGCTACCGGGCAATGCTTTTGGCAA
>NZ_BAEP01000082.1 GCF_000315015.1 Paraglaciecola mesophila KMM 241
CTTTACATAATCGGCGTGTCCAGGACAGTCAACGTGTGCGTAGTGACGTGAAGGAGTATCGTATTCAACGTGAGACGTTGAAATAGTGATACCACGCTCACGCTCTTCAGGAGCGTTATCGATTTGATCGAATGCAGATGCTGCACCGCCGTACGTTTTTGCTAGTACAGTAGTAATTGCTGCTGTTAGAGTGGTTTTACCGTGGTCAACGTGGCCGATTGTACCGACGTTTACATGCGGTTTAGTGCGTTCAAACTTTGCTTTTGCCATTGTCTATTCCCCAGCAAATTGTGATAAGAAATTGTGTTTACTTTTTGAACTGGGGAGAGAAAGTGGTGCTGATAGGCAGATTCGAACTGCCGACCTCACCCTTACCAAGGGTGCGCTCTACCAACTGAGCCATATCAGCACTGATTGGAGCGGACAGAGGGAATCGAACCCTCATCATCAGCTTGGAAGGCTGAGGTAATAGCCTTTATACGATGTCCGCACATCACATTCTCTCTAGCCACTTCACTTTTGAAAAAGTGGTGGAGGGGGCAGGATTCGAACCTGCGAAGGCTGAGCCGTCAGATTTACAGTCTGATCCCGTTGACCGCTTGGGTACCCCTCCAGATTGATGGTGCCGACTACCGGAGTCGAACTGGTGACCTACTGATTACAAGTCAGTTGCTCTACCAACTGAGCTAAGTCGGCACGTCATCAAGTGGGTGCGGATATTAGAGCAACATTTCCGATCACGCAAGAGGCAATTATTAAAAAATTACTTTTTTTGTATCGTTTGGCTAAAATTGCAGCTAATTTGCCTTTCCTAGGCCTTTTTGTTTATTTTTACAGCAGATAAATAAGCAATATTTAGGTAAATAAATATTCGAGCAAACCAAATAAAACTAAATTTTCATGAAAATAGTAATGTTTAGGTGCGTTTTTTTTGATTAGCTCTTGGCCACCACCTGTGATGATCACTGTATATTCACTTTTTCTCTCACGCATTTTTTGTTCAGCAGCGTAAATAAATCCATTTACGGCGGCAACACACCCCATATTCACACAATCGACTGTTTGCTCACCTAGGGTTAAATCATTTGGGAAGTCATCGTTGGCAAACACCAGTTCAGTGTTTTTAATCAGGCTATCGCGCATTAAGCTGAAACCAGGAGCAATCCAGCCACCTAGATGTTGATGCCCATTCACTACGTCGCAGGTATTTGCGGTACCTAAGTCAATAACACAATACGCATCTGTGTGACTTATTCGCCGCCCTGCAATTACCGCTAGCCATCGGTCGACCCCTAGTGTCGAAAAGTTGCGATATGCACACCGCATTGAAAAAGCCTGAGCTTGGGTTTTGGCTAACGTCAATGGCACCTGGAGTTCGGCGCACAGCGATTCCAGTAGCTTGACTTGTTGACCCTGACCGACGGCTGCAGCTACGACCCGCTGGCTTGCTTGAATCTGCTCGCGAAGTTTACTTACGTCATCGCACCGGGTGACGATAAGCGGTTGCTCAAAAACGCCCTCACTGATTTTGACGTGAGCGCTTTTAATAAAGCTATTGCCTATATCTAATAAAAGCGCGTTAGTTTGCTCTGACACTTATTTCTCCACCACTGTACGCTTGAATGCCGTCTTGTTGCTCTAATAAAAGCGCTCCGGTTTTATCAATACCCTTGCAAATGCCTTGCACGCTTTTATTACCGATGATTAAAGAAATCGGTTTATCACGGTACACGTCTCTGTTTCGCCATTGTTCTAGGAAAGGCTCTAACCCTGCTTGGCTAAAGAGTTCAGTACAGCGCGTAAGTTCATCTAATAGCAGCGCACTGACTCGATTACGATCAAAGCCGTCTGGGTTCAGCGTGGCTAAATCAATCCAAGGTTGGTCGATGCGCTCACTGCCCATATCGAGTGCCATATTAAGTCCAACACCGATGATGCAATCACAAGCGCTGCCCATTTGCCCTTCTACTTCAATTAACACCCCCGCTAATTTTTTGCCTTGGGCGTAAATATCGTTAGGCCATTTCAACTGCACATCTTGGTAGCCTGCGGTTTCTAACGCTTGGGTGATGGCCACGCCAACGGCCAAGCTCAAACCTCCAATCGATTGATAACCACCAGCAAATTGCCAAAACTGCGATAAATACAAACTTGCCCCATAAGGGGAAACCCAAGTGCGACCCCGTCTTCCACGTCCTGCGGTTTGCGCTTCTGCCAAGCACACATCGCCATTAAGTAAGGACCCAATACGCTCCTTTAGGTATTGATTAGTGGAGTCGACCACGTTTAACAGCGTTAGTTGAGTAGGAGTAAAGTGCTCGCAATGTTTGCTGATTAAAGCTTTATCAAGCAACTGAATTGGCTCAGCGAGTCGATATCCTTTACCCGTGACGCTAAAAATGTTTAATCCAAGCTCACCTAGGGACTTTATATATTTAGATACCGCCGCTCTGGATATGCCAAGCTGCTCTCCCAGCAATTCCCCCGAGCAGAACTGTCCATTTGCCAATGCTTGGACGATATGATTACGAAAGATGTCTGACTGTTTGCTCGTGCCCTGCTTCATAATAAAACCTTTCCGTTGGCACCAATAAGTTGTACTTCGTGCTCTAAGTCAATACTGAACTGCTCTGCAACGGCATTTTTAATCCGCCTAGCTAACGATAAAAGCTGCTCGCCTGTGCCTTGCTCTGCATTTGTTAATACCAGCGCTTGTTTGGGGTGACAACGAATCCCGCCTTCAAACTGCCCTTTAAAACCTAGCTGATCGATTAGCCAGGCGGCGGGTATTTTTACCGCCTCAGCATCTAACGGATAGAAAGGCATTGATGGGAACTGCTGGTGTAATGCTGCAAGGGTCTCGCAACTGATAATGGGATTTTTGAAGAAGCTACCAGCATTGCCCAATACATTAGGATCGGGCAATTTAGCTTGGCGTACTTCAACTACCTTGTTAAATATGTCTTGAGCACTTGGTGCGTGTAAAGCAGCTAATTCACCATAAGTAACAACAGGCTGCCACGCTTTTGGCAATAAGAAGGTTACCCCCACAATCATGGCCTTTTGCCATAGTGCATGCTTGAAAATACTGTCTCGGTAGCCAAACTCACAATCTTTTGCTGCAATACTGTGAACTTGATTGGTCTTCAAGTCGATATATTGAACGGATTGTATAAAGCGCTCAACTTCCACGCCGTAAGCACCAATATTCTGAATTGGCGCTGCGCCGACGGTACCGGGGATAAGTGCTAAATTCTCAAATCCATACATGGTGTGTTTCAGGCAATAAACGACCAGTTCATGCCAACTTTCCCCCGCGGCTGCCTTAATGATGTAGTGCGAGTCATTCTCTTGCACGTCAATCCCCTTGAGCGCTACTTCTGCCACCGTGCCCTGATAATCAGCCACAAAGGCGGTATTACTGCCCTGTCCTAACAGGTAAAACGGCTGCTCTAGGTGTTGAGCGATAAAGGTATGTGCACTGTGCACACTTTGGATTCTAACAAAGTCAGTACAGTGTGCGGGTAACCCAAAGGTGTGGAGCTGTTGCAGAGATTTCAATATAACAACCGATTGGCGATTTTGCGCTATTCTAGCCAAGGGCGAACAAAAAACAAAGGCGTGATCCAGTTCGCTGGTTTATTCCATTAGCGTATGCCAAAAGCGCGTTTTAGCCGGCTGACAAGCCCTTGCCGCTTATTCATGTTCGAACGCAAGTCTTTTACTCGATTAAACACCACCCCTAGTAAGGGCAATTCGGCTTCGTGGACTCTTTGCAAGGCTAATAATAAATCGGCCCCCTCATTCTTTTCCGCGTCACAGACAATAATGACGCCATCCACAAACTTGCCGACGGCGATTGCATCGCTGACGGTATTAATCGGCGGCGTTTCTATTACCACACGCTCATAATACCCTCTGAGCTTATGTAAAAATGCGGCAAATCGCGGTTTAGAAATGTAGGCTAATGGGTCTGGTGGTAAAGGGCCGCTGGGCATTAATATCAATGGGCTACTGTGAACGGCATGAATACATTTACTGAAGCTACTTTTATTCCCCAAAAAGCTGGTGAGCCCGGGTAAATTTGCATCAATGTCAAACATTTCGCCGATTTTAGGCTGTCGTAAGTCCACATCAATTAACAAGGTTTTTTCCATTCTACTGAATGAATCGGCCAAGCTGGTCGATATTTCACTTTTGCCGTCTCGCTCGCCTATGCTTGTCACTGCAATAACCGCATTTTTATGCTGATTATTTTTTACCAGCAGCCCAGTGCGTAAAGAGCGAATGGCTTCAAAATATTGGTAATTGCGCTCCCCTTCTGAATGCATCGACAGCGCAAACGGTTTACCTTTGTTGGCTTTGGTCTGCTTAATCCTTGGCACCATGCTCAAAATGGGTACGTCCAAGTTTGATAACATGCTTTTGAAACGCGTATATTTATCACTGACCAAATGTAAAATAAACCAAAAGCCAAAACTAAATACACAGGAAAATATAACCGACAGTGCGATACCCATAACCACTTTTGGCTTGGCGGGAAATGTCGGCTCCGATGCGGAGTCAACAATGGCAAAATCATCACCGTCATCTAAGTCTTTGAGGATTTCAGTTTCTTGCAAGCGCGACAGGAACATTTCATACAAATGCTGAGTTGACTCGATTTCACGCTGCATCCGAGATATCTGCATAGAATGCTTACCTAAATTGGCGTGGCGCTCTTTGGTTTCTTGAATTTGCGCGAGTATTTGCCGTTGCCGCGCTTTTAGTGTTTCATTGCTACTGCGTAAACCGTTTACCAATTGGTTTATCAGCATAGTAAATTCAGTATCAATTGCCTCTAACCCTGCTTTTGCGGCAATATATTTAGGGTGTTTGTGTAAGTACCGTTTCGTTACTCCTTCCATGAGTAATTGCTGTTGCCCTCGGCGAATACGTAAATCACGGATCAGAGCATTGTTTTGAATAGCAGGTATCTGCAAATAATCTTGTTGTCCTCCCGAGATAGTCGCTAATTGCACCATACTGCCTTGTGATTCAGCAACCGCCCTATCAATATGAATTTTCTGAGAGATAAGACCTGCAATCTCACTTTTTGCCAGTTCAACCTGACTCTCCACATTAACCAATTCATTATCGCGCAAGAACGTCAGTAGCCTTTCTTCTGACTGACTTAAGCTATTTTTTAATTCATTTAATTGGTCATTTAACCATTGGGATTTCGAGTCTGCTTTTTGACGATTGATAAGCGCATAATAAGCGAAAAATGCGGGGCCGATGTGATTGGCAATCTCCGCGGCACTGCTGGGCGTTAAAGACTCAACCGTGATCTTCAACATATCAGTATTGCTTAGTTTTGAAACGCTAAACTGATTAAGTAACTTGGTAGTCGCATAGTCTTTCTCTGATACGTAGCCGCCGTCAGTCGACTGTTGATATTCGTGCAAATTGTACAGAGCTAAATCATCCACAACCGTTTGCACGAATTGACGAGAGCGCATGAATTCAATGTAAGTGTCTTGGCGAGTGTCTTCACCGCTGGTGATGGCAGAAAGGCTTGAAGGTAAGGTCAATCCACTGTCTTTGGCGCTCAATAAAAGGATACTGCTGGCGACGTAAATTTTTGGTAGATGGATGACGTAGTAAGCACCTAATGATGCCAGCAGTCCAGCAGTGATAATGATCCGAAACTTTTTACGCCACAGGAAAGTCAAGATATCGAAGATATCTAATGAACGTTCCTGCTTTAAGGTAAAGTCTCGATTGCTGTCCATGGTTAAAATAGGCTTTCTTCGATAATAATAATGTCACCTGGGTGCACCATTTGCTCTGCTTGTACCGGGATACGTTTTTTTTCAGCGCCGCGGATAATAAACCATTTACTTTTGGACGCTCGCTCTTTAAGGCCCCCTGCAACAGCAATTGCCTCATCAATACTCAGATCAAACTGAAAATCGTATGCACCCACGTTTTTTACCGCCCCTTTGATAAAGAAGGGGCGAAAACGCTCTATCACCACATTTACATTCGGCTCAACAAGGTAACCATCGAGGTAAGCAGTCTCTATTTCAGCGGCGAGCTGACCGGCGGTTTTACCGATGGCATTCACCATGCCGATAAAAGGCATACGTATGTCACCCGTTTTATCAATGCGCACTCGTTGATTCAGATCTGGCTCACCATAAATATTAATCACGATAACGTCTCCAGTGCCCATGAAAAACGTGCTTTCTTGAGCCCGCGAGAACATTGAAGTGCACAGCATGATTATGAACAAAATACGTGTTCGCAAAAATCTAGACCTTAAGAGTGAGATAATGGGCACATCCTGATTGTATCGACCCTAGAACTGGATCCATGACAATTAATGCGCAGCCGGCGCATAAGCGAGTGGCGCATCAATTAAAATTTCCTTCGCTTTAGCTTCATTTTGCTGAGTCAACTCATAATTCAACTCGTCTAGCAGCATCACTACTTCCTCGAAAGGCAATTTACTCTCGTCGGCCCCCATAATTCTGGGATGCTTTGTAGTGGTATCAGCATCGTCAATTAGTAACTCTTCATAGAGCTTCTCACCTGGTCGTAAACCAGAAAATTTAAGCTCTATATTTCCATCTGGCTGCGTTTCAGTCTTTAACGTATGCCCCATCAAATGCGCCATTTTTTGCGCTAAATCGACTATTTTCACTGGGTCGCCCATATCTAACACAAACACTTCACCTTTTTTGCCCATTGCGCCGGCTTGGATCACCAATTGAGCGGCTTCTGGAATGGTCATGAAAAAGCGAATAATATCCGGATGGGTAACGGTGATAGGACCGCCCGCCTGAATCTGTCGAGTGAATAAGGGCACTACCGAGCCAGATGAGCCAAGGACATTACCGAATCTGACTATGGCAAACTGAGTAGAAGATTCTAAATCGGCAATACCTTGAACAATCAATTCTGCAAAGCGCTTAGTGGCACCCATTACATTGGTGGGGCGCACCGCTTTATCCGTAGATATTAGTACAAATTTTTCCACATCAAACTCCAGTGCCGCTAACGCAACATTCGCAGTGCCAAATACGTTATTACGCAGCCCAGCCAAAGGGTTCGACTCCACCATAGGCACATGTTTGTAAGCCGCCGCATGGTAGATAGTTTGTATCTTGTGAGCGTCAATGGCGCTTCGCAGTATTTCGTTGTCTTGAATACTGGCCAGGATAGGAACAATCTTAATATCTGGGTAAAGCTTGGAAAGCTCACCTTCAATTTGATATAGGTTAAATTCTGATAACTCAAACAATATTAGTGACTCTGGGCGAGACTTAGCGATTTGTCGGCACAACTCACTGCCAATCGAGCCACCAGCCCCTGTCACCATAACACGCTTGCGACGGATATTCGTATCCAATAAATCAGCAATAGGTGGCACAGGCTCGCGCCCCAGTAATTCTTCAATCTTGATTTCCCTCAGCTCATCGATTTTACGTTTACCCGACAAAATATCTTGAATATTAGGGATGCTCAGCAATTCTATAGCAAAGGGTTCTAGCTCGGCGATAAGCTCCTTACGGCGGCCATGGGATGAGTTATTCACCGCTAGCAACATCTTGTTGACGCCATACTTGCGAACTAGCTCAGGGATATCTTCTCGAGCATACACTTGCAACCCCATCACCTGCTTCCCTTGAAATAGCTTCTTGTCATCAACAAAAGCCACGGGCAGCAAGTCATTACCGGATCGCAAGGTTTGGGCTAACGAGCGCCCTGCTTGAGAGGCACCAAAGATGATGCACTTTTCTCGAATTTTATAATTTTGTGTTTGAACCGTGGTTTGTATCAGTAACCTTGGAGCGACAATTAAAAACATTGCCAAGGTTAAGTAGATAAAAGGAACTGTGGTGGGAACAAAAGCCTGAAAAGCATAGCGCGCCGCAAACAAATACAATGCAGACAAACTCAGCGCGATGAAAATAAGATATATCGCCCGTATGTCAATGTAACGTACCATTTGTTGATAGTGACCGAAAAACGTCATTAGGCTCAAGGCGAAAACGCAATTCAAAATGATGACCAACCACTCGCTTGCAGCAAAATGCCAGTCTTCGATGCCGATACGTAACCAATACGCCACCAAAATACTCGCAAACAACGCGCCTAAATCCCATCCAACAGAAAGTGAAAGTTTAGCGTGTGGACTCAGTGAAAACAGCCTGTCTAGTTTCATGATTGGGCAGCCTCACACATCACTTGTTCAATCGCTTGGCAAGTACGCGAAATCTCATCGTCGGTTAACGTGGGATGCACCAAAAACATCAACGATTTCTGGCCCAAAGTGACTGCATTTACTAAAGGTTCTTCTGGGCGATAGCCTGAATCATCAAAGGCCTTTTCTAAGTAAACTTCTGAGCATGAACCAGAGAAACACGGCACATTGAGCTTGTTAATAGCATCTATGATACGATCACGGCTCCACTCGGGTTTAAGATTTTCAGGGCGCACGTACACATAGCACTTATAAAACGCGTGTTTGATGTATGCGGGAATTTGTGGAACATACAGGGCATCAGATTTGCTGGCGGTTGCAAAAATTTGTGTAGCGTAAGCTTGGCGCCGCTGCATCCAAGTTGGCATTTTTTTCAGTTGTTGTAAGCCAACTGCTCCCTGAATTTCAGTCATCCGCCAGTTAGTACCAAAGCTTTCATGTAACCAACGAAAGCCAGGTTGATGCTCTTTTTCATATACCGCTGACCACGATTTACCATGATCTTTAAATGCCCAGATTTTTTCCCAGAGTGACTTATTGTTGGTTGTTACCATGCCGCCTTCGCCAGCTGTCGTCATGATTTTATCCTGACAAAACGACCATGCGCCGATATCGCCAATACTGCCTACCGACTTGCCTTTGTATGTCGCACCGTGCGCTTGAGCGCAGTCTTCTACCACAAAGAGTTTATGCTTGTCGGCCAAGGCTAGAATATCGTCCAGTTCGCAAGGCCAACCAGCCAGATGTACACACAGAATAGCTTTAGTATTCGTAGTGATTTTCTCACGTATGGTCTCGGCGCTGATGTTTTGAGAGTCAAGCTCTATATCTACGAAGACAGGCACTAAACCGGCCAAAACAATAGATGAAATAGACGCAATAAACGTGCGTGAGGTAACAATGACTTCGCTGCCCTTTGGCATATCCAGCGCTTGCCATGCTAAATCTAATGCGACGGTGCCATTTGCTACTGCAACTGCATATTCGCAATGAGTGTATTGTGCAAATGCTTTTTCGAATTCTCTGCACTGCTGCCCCGTCCAGTAATTTACCTTGTTAGAGTCAAGGACTGACAACACCGCTGCCTTCTCAGCTTCATCGTAGTTCGGCCAAGGGGAAAAAGGTCCGTTTAACATAGTGTTACCTCACATCATCGAAGATGCTTAATTATTATTATTAATTTTCTTAGCCGGGCTACCAGCTACAATCGTGTGCTCAGAAATATTTGAAAGCACAGTGGAACCGGCTCCCACTATACTGCGCCGACCAATAGTGCAGCCTTGAATAATTGCACTGCCGATGCCGATAAAACTTTGATCTTCAACAGTCACATTGCCCGCCAGACGTGAGCCAGGGGCAACATGCACGAAGTCACCTAACACGCAGTCGTGGTCGACACTGGCTGCAGTATTAATAATGCAGCCTTGGCCTATTTTACTGGCGATATTGACTGTCGCATTGGCACAAATGAGCGAACCCAAGCCAATTTCACTGTGCCGGCTGACGTGCGCACTTGGGTGCACCAGCGTGGCGAAGGAGCAATGCTGCGCTAGCAATTCATCAGTCACTTTCGCTCGTATAGCATTATTGCCAATGGCCACAAAGAATAAGGTATCGCTCGCCACATATTTCATTGCTTCATCGGCATGAGCAACCACGTCCCAGTGAGCGTTCGTTTTTTGTTCTGGGTATGCTTGGTCTAAAAAACGGATTTCACTAAAGCGACGGCTTGCTTCGGCGCAGTCTGCCGCTACTTTTCCATGGCCGCTTGCTCCTATAATAATGAGCTTATTGATCATGCTTTTCTCCCGTAGCACTTGTGGAGCCAGTGAACTTGCTCATGGTGACGTGTCCATCCTGTTCGATATCTGCCCTTTGGAGAACCTTAAGAATGGTTAAAAATAGGATTTTAATATCTAAAGCAAAGCTACGATTTTTTACGTACCACACATCGAGCGCAAACTTATCTTCCCAAGATAAGTTGTTACGCCCATTGACCTGCGCCCAACCAGTTATGCCCGGACGCACGTTATGGCGACACTTTTGCTCTGCATTATAAAGAGGTAAATATTCAACGAGCAGTGGCCGAGGGCCGACCAAACTCATGTCCCCACGAAGTACATTTAGTAATCCGGGGAGTTCATCTAAACTACTACGGCGCAAAAAGCTTCCGAACGACGTTAACCTTACTTCATCGGGTAACAGTTGCCCGTTAGCATCGGTTTTATTGGTCATGCTGCGAAATTTAATCATATTGAACACACGATCGTTGCGCCCGGGCCTTGGCTGTCTAAAGAACACAGGGCCACCTAAAAGTATTCGAACTAGTACAGCCGTAAACAGCATAACAGGCCAAAGTAGTAGTAATGCCGCACATACCAATACGATATCTAATAATCGTTTAAGCATTGTGGTTTCCCCGCTTTGGCGATACCACTGGCTCTGCTCTTTGAGACAATACTTGTTGGTAAAAATCAGTGATCTGTCTGGCGTTATACTGCACATTCATAATCTTTGCGACACGGATATTGGCATTTGCAATCAGCCTTTTTCGCTCCTCAGGGTGCTCAATGGCTCGTATTATTTTCTGTGCAAGCAGTTCAGGCGCTTTTGCCGGTGCCATATAACCGGTGACGCCGTCTTCAACCAAATCAGGGAAGCCACCAACATTCGATGTCAGCGTTGCTACCCCTGCGTACATTGACTCTACTGCACCGCCGACATTTTCAGAGTGAGAGGGGTGAACCGCTAAATCAAATTGCGGATATAGCTTGGGAACATCATTTCGTAAGCCCATAAATACGCAACCAGCAGGCGCTTGCTGCTTTGCATACTGCTGCACTTGCGCGAAGTATTTGTCAGCACCGGCCCATGGTCCACCAACAAATAGGCATTTCACATTCGGATAACGCTTTCGAACAATGGCGATTGCATCAATTAAGTCTTCATGCCCTTTTAACCCACGTTTTTGCCCTAGGTACGCTTTAGGTCCGTAAAAATAGGCAACCATACCGACTATAAAGGTATCTTGTGCTAACCCTAATTGAGATGCGAGGTTGTCTTTAGCCGGCGAGGTAAAAGAAAAGTCATCCGCATTTACGCCGTAATAAGCTAACCCCACCCGTTGTGGATCGATGCCGTATGACTTATAGGCATGTTTTGTCCAAAGACAAGATGCTAACCAGTAATCATCACTATTCGCGCTGGCTAACTCGGCTCGTCGAAAGCCCCAATGTTCTAGATGCAGGGGCCCGGGAACATGAAAAATACGCGGAATAGCGTACCCTCGTAGCGCTAAACGCATCAGTAGCGTAGTAGCAACAAAGTGGCTATGAATAATATCAGGCTGAACCCCTTCGACTATCTGGCGGAGTTTTTTAACCTTTTTAATGTTTTCCCATGGTTGTTTTAGGGCTATCGAAGGGTCGAAGATATGCACTACGACCCCGGCCTCTTTGTAACGCGCAACCATCGGCCCTTCGGGCAAAACAAGGTGTACCTCAATACCTAGCTTTACCAACTCGGTAGTTTGGCGTAACGCCCAACTAGCACCCACTGCGGTTTTAAGTAGATGTAAAACTTTCATGAGTATTTAGACTTCAAATCAAAATATGATTGATAGAAGTCTCCTCGTTTTTTGGCTAATAATTCCAGCTCGTAAAGTTTTGCATATTCCAAATTTCGCATAGATGCTTGAGACATTGATTCTGGGGATGACAGTAGCCCATGAATTTTTTGAGCTAGTTGCGACCAGTTGTTGTTTTCAACCACAGTGGCGTTGTCGAGTAACTCGGGGATCCCCCCAACATTTGAAGCGATGCAAGGCAAGCCACGAGCCATTGCTTCAATTAAGGCTCTTGGTAGGCCTTCAGTGCGAGATGGCATCACAAAGGCATCGGCATTATCTAAATATTGAATAACGTCGGCATGCTCTACTTCGCCGGCAAAATGTATAAGTTCGCTACATTCGAGTTTCTTCGCCAGAGCTTGCATTTCTTGCAAAAATATCCCACCACCTAGCATAGTGACATTATAGGCCTGCCCCTGCTTTTTAAGGTACGAAATAGCGTGGATGAGAAGGTCCGGCCCTTTGTACATTTGCGAAAAGGAACCAACGAAAACTAGCTGTTTCCCAGGAGTATTAAATCCCCTAGCTTGAGTGACATAACTAGCGGCTGGTAATTCTATATCCGAACATCCAACACTTAGAGCACCATTTGATACTGGGTAGCGACGTTGCAAGTATTCCTTCGTTACATAGCAGGCGGCAAGTGCATTTCTTGCCATATACCTGAGGCCAGTGTAGCTAACCCAACCTAATATTTTGTCTAATGGGCCATTTGTTATACCAGTATTAAATACGTCAAGAGGGTCACCAACTACTTCTAGTGCAAACCCTTGCTTGGCAGCTATTCCAAAACTCGCTAACATTGCTGACTGGGAGGGTACTCGATAGATAACAGCTCTTTGGGGTGTGACAACCGCGTTAATTGTCTTTCGAATTTTACGAAAGTTTCTTAATAACCCGGCAAAACCTACATAATAAGGCAGCCCTACAAAGGTAACGTCAAGCCCACTGGATAAGTGCCAACTCTGTTGAGGAGCGTCCACATCTTGAATACGTGCGACGACAATCACTTTTTTAAACGTAGCTAAGTATCTTTGCCAAAAGTGATATAAAAACGCGCTGCTCGTCCAAACCTTTTGATCAGGTGTTCTATAAAAACGAAACTCACAAGTCACCACTACTTCCATTATTATTATTCTTTTCTTTTGTGGGCCAAAAACATAAAAAACATTGCAAATGCACAGCCAAATATTATCTGCACTGGTACATGAGCAAAGCTATTTCTAATCATGATAAATAGAGGAGCCAAGGCAACGCCAATCAATATATCAGTTTTAGTACTAGAGGACATATTGTCTAACTTGGCCATCAAACCGCCAAACAAGAAGAATATAATCAGTACCCCTTTTTCACCAAAATTGACATAGGCTTCCGCTACGGGTGAAAAGCCAATCGGTCCAGCCACTTTGATGACTTTAACATTCAGAAGCCGATCATCATCTTCAGCTTTTACTCTATCTAATTGCGGAATAAATAGTGCAAACTGCCTTTCAATAGGCGCCCAGTAACTTGCACCAAGTAATAGGTCATCTCCTTTTTCACGCCAGGTAATCACTTCTTGCACCGCCCGTAAGCTTGAGCCCATTTCTGCAACTGCGTTTAAAGGATTAAAATCCGCACCTCCGTCGTAAGTTCCTGAGACGCGAGCATTCTTAACAATCCCTGCTGCAACTAAAAATACGACAATCATTGCTAACAACAAAAAACCATTCATAACACGACCTTTTCTGCCTAGCATGCATGCTGTTACTGCACTAGGGAACATGACTTCACCACGTAAGCCCAGTTTGAATGCAAACAAGGCCCATACAGCAAAAAAGGCAAAATATAGATAACCAAACGCTTTGTCATGCGCCACTGCCACTAAAACCAACGCCAAGGATATGAACACATAAATGTAAGTGAACATAATCCCCACCAGAGGGTTGCTGTCTACGACCCGAAGATAAGCGCCATATGAATATATCGCCCCAGTTGCGAATGCGACGAGAAAAAATAGGACAATAAAAACCACTAATATGCCCCCACCGATATGATACAAACGACGGTTATACTCTTCGTCCCGTGGGCTAACATTGTGCTCAGTTTTAACCGCCTTAGAAAACACCATTGCACCAATACCAAACCCCAAAAAAGCTATATTTATCATATGAATAGCATTTTCGGTTTGATTGCTATTGAACCAAAAGCTAATTTGATAAAGCGTATCGTGATCGGTAATCAAATTAACTGAGTTAACTAATATTAAGCCTCCGTGAAAAATTCCGAAGACAATGAAATATATATAGCAAATTGACCAAATACCTTTAGGCAAAGTATTCGCCAATATAATTGAGACTAACAACCAGGTAAAAGTGGTAAAAGACTCCAACTCGGCCCGAGGAGTTTCGAAAACGTCAATATACCCGGCGAACACAAACACGCTACCCATGGCGAGGACCCAAATCCCAACTATCTTTTTAATTAACTCCGTATCAAGCGTAAAGTGCATACAGTTGTTTAACGTTATGGTCTAACTGGAACACACTATTTTTAAACGTCTGTCGCCCTACCTCATGCTCCAGAGGTTGTGACAACAACTGAGTTATCTGCAGAGCCCAGCTCTGATTGCTTTGCACCAACGGGAAGTAATGCACCACATCAAGCTGCTGTGCGATCTCTAATACTCCCGGAATGTCGGATGCTAAAACAGGTACACCTAAACTAGCCGCTTCTAATACCGCACCTGGCAATCCCTCCCATTTCGACGGGAAAAGCATCATATTCGCGTGCTTCATAAACGGTAATACTTGAGCTTTTTCGCCTAAATAAAAAATGCGCTCGTCTGCATTTTTCAAGGCACCAATTCTTTGTAGTTGCTGTTTTATCTCTGGGTCTTCTTTTCCTATCAAGACTAGAACGGCGTCATTATTTTTTTGGCAGTATTCGCAAAAAATTTCGATTAACCGAGGATGATTTTTTTGTTCATGCATCCGAGACACATTGATAATAATTTTATTATCAGCGCTAACACCCAAATAATCGTGCCAAAACCTCTCCTGGTAAACGACATTGTGCTGCTCAAAGCCGTTATAGATCACTCTAAAACGGCTATCCTCTCTCCAATCAAAATGCCAGAACGCGTCTAAAGTTGCTTCACACACACCAGCAATATAATGCGAGAAAGTCAGCAATAATCTCCTAAGGAACTTGTCCCTTATACGCCGTAATGCACTTGGATTCTCTACATCATGAGTACTTCTAAAGTGTGCAACGCGTCTCTTTATTCCGCCCAACCAAGAGATAAACAATATAACCCCCGAGACGAGTGAAACATGAGAATGCACAACGTCATACTTTCCCGCTTTTAAGATAGACATGAACTGAAAAAAGAAAGTGAGACTTAAAGGACAATAGTGAACCTTGCTACCTCGTTCGGTAATTTCTTGATCAAGCACACCTTTCTGACCACTTAGCACTAGGAACTCGTATTCAACGCCCATCTTGCGCATTCTTTCTAGCGTAGATAAGGTCCTAAGCTCAGCACCGCCACGATTCATAATGCCAAATACGTGTAACACTTTTTTAGTCATGAGCTTTTTCCTTTATTTTCACGTTTCTCCAAAAGAAAAAACCGAACAAAATACATTCCATACAGGTAGCGAATACCATTGCTTTTGCAGCCCCTAATGAGCCGTATTCAGGCACCCAAAATAAGCAAGCGACCAATACACATAGAGTGCCAACCGCATAAATATAAGTTTGCGTATGAAATTGCTTTAGTGCGTTCATTGCGGTACCAATGAAAATATAGATATATCGAATTGCAGCGGCGACCAACACCCAGGTTAGCTCCTCAGATAAAAGAGCAATTTCAGGGTTATAAAATAATTCGAGGAAAAACTTACCAGCAACCAAAGCTACTATCACACCAGATACACCGATAGCGGCCCCAATAAGGCACATCTTAAACGTAAGGGTAATTAATCCTTTCCAGTTTTCTTGCTTCGCAAAAACTGCAAGTCTAGGTGAGCTCGCTTGCGATACACTGTGAATTAAAAGACCACCTGCAATAAGAAAGTAGCTCACGGCAGCAAACTCCCCAGCAGCCTCTATGCCCGAATATTTCTCAATCACAAAATTAGGTATGTAGACAAATAAAGCACCGACGACAAGGGATATACTCAGGGTGTAATACTTTTTCAGAATACGTAGCGGGGTACGTACTGCATATTGCACCGATAAAAGCGAAATCCAATTGGTACTTACGCTTTCACCTCTTCGACGAAGGTTTGTAAAAATCACTGTATCGACAATGCTAAATACAACCGTTGTCGCTACCCATCCGCTCACCATTAAAATGGCAGAGTCACTTATCAATGCGATAATCAGAATGACCGACATACTGAGCACTGAACGCCCGCACTGTGAAAAGGTGGCTGTATCGAAGCGGCCAATACGATGGTAATAAGCATAAAATAACTCACACCAACTATCGCACCACTTATATACTCCGATTAGCAACAATAGCGAAAAGGACACATTATTAAAAAAGCTGATCCCCAAGAGTATTGAAAGTATCAAGCCGATAGAGCTAAGTAATAACCTAGTTCCTAAATACTGCTCGATGCTATATTCGGTATCAACATCTACGACTATGAGGGTACGTAATTTTAAACTAGACAACAAAAAGACGGGGGACAAGATAGACAGAGCAAGTACAAATTGCCCTAAGAATGCTGCGTCATAAACTTTGGCAATCACCACTAGCAGCAACCAATTTGTTAGTGAGAACGACAAATTAGCTAAAAGCGTTAGGATCGAATTTTTTGCCAAATTGGATGACATACGACTACTGATATTTTTCTTATTATTATCTTTACATCATGCTCGAATACACAAATCAAAGCAAATCTACTTAAGTAGTATAGACACCAGCTTAAACGTAAGTGCTGCTACCAATTAGGTATCTAATTAGCCCCTTCGAAGAGCTATAATTTATTATGCTTTAAAGTGTACTTTTCGCAGCGGAGTGCAGGCCTGCACGCCGCTAAAAGATGCCTGAAACAGATCTTATATTCAAATGAGATGGTATGGCGCTCAAACGCTCGGTGTTAGTATAACTTTGCTCGTAAACGTGTTGATATAGGAAAGATAATTTGATTTACCGAGGTAAAACAAGCTGAGGATGGCAGTATTATAATATTAGGGCTATTCAGCACCCTACAAATGAATACTTTACTGTTACTTCTTATTCGAGCGTTTAGCTTTAACGTTTCTCTTGAGAAAGATTAGCAATCCGCTCAAGCTAAGAAAGAAAAAAGATGTAGTTGGGGCTGACGCATCATTGATAGGCAGCAATTTTGGCTGAGCGCTAAAAATGGGTTCACTCTTAACTAAGTAGAAACCGAAGTAATTGAAATCGCCATTAGCATACTTGGTTTCATAATCTAAGCTATAACCCACATTAAACTCAGTACCGTAAAGGTTGGCACTACCACTGCCGTTTTTGAATACACCACCCATTCTTAATACATCTTCGTGGTCTAAATATAAACCGTAAGAATATTGCTGATAACTTCGATTAACACCCGATATTGAGCCAAATAAACCTTGCCAGTTTTCTGCGTTATCAAAGCAGACACTTGTATTTGAGCACTCTTGTTCAAACTTGTTTTTTTCACCTAACGAACCGATTATATTGATTGTTGAAAACGCAGTTATCAATAACTCCTCGACAACACTATAACTTGCTAACTCCCATCCAGAATAGAGAGAACTAACAGCGTCGTAATGCTTGCCTGCAGTCTGGGTTAAATCTAACCAAACAAGGCCCGTCGATTCATCTTTAACCGCCAACCCGTCACCAGCGTTGAAAGCATCCCATTGAATTAATGCAGCTTGAGCTTGACCAATAGACAAGAAAAGACAAATTACTATTAAGGCGATAGTTTTCATTGGTATTAGACTTTTTTTATTATTGTATAGATATAGTACACTTATAAAAAATATAGGCGTTACTAAACTTTAGTCGTAACTATTTGAAATACATATGGATAATATATTTACCAGGCGGGTATATTGCGTTAAATGATCTAAACACGTGGATTATTTAACTAAAAAAGCCGCCTCAAAGGAGACGGCTATGTGGATCAATTTCTAAGCATACTCGACGCTTTATTGACCATCAATTGAGGCTATTTCTCAATCGCTTTGAGCGCAGTATTAAGTGCATCAATTAAGGTATCACTTTCGAAGTCAGCAAGGGTACTGCCATTGATTGCAATTAAAACCTCTTTGACCTTCTCATTCATTCCGCAAATATAAAGTAGCTTACCCGCAGCATGACTATCTGACGCGATAGTATCAACAGCCATCGCCGCAGATACGTCCATTGTCGGCACTCTAGAGAAGTCGAGTATCAACACTTCAGACCCAGGTTTAACATGCTGACGAACGTGATGACCTAAGTCAGCAGCAGCGCCAAAGCTTAATGGACCTGAGAAGTTGAACACATTGACTCTGCCATGCCCTTCTTCTAACAACGCTTTTTCTTCTGGCTTGTTAGACGCTTCAGGCAATGCGCGTAATTCAGTAATTTGAATCTGTGCTATCTGGCGAACATACGCTAACGCAGCTAGTACTACACCGACCCCAACGGCCGTAATTAGGTCAACAAAGACTGTTAAACCTAGTACTAATATCATTAATGCGAAATCCCAACGCGGACCGTTGTGCGCGCGCTTGATGTAACGCCAATCAATAATATCCAGACCTACTTTAACTAAAATACCTGCTAATACAGCGTGAGGAATATTAGCTGCAAGTGGGCTCAACCCTAGTACAACAGCAAGTAGAACTAACGCATGTACCATGCCCGATATCTTTGTTTTGCCACCTGAGCGTATGTTCACAACTGTACGCATAGTAGCGCCAGCACCTGCGATACCACCAAACAAACCTGCAATGGTATTACCAATACCTTGGCCAATTAACTCTTTACTGCTGTCATGGCGAGTCCGCGTCATGTTGTCAGCCACCAGAGACGTCAACAAGCTATCAATCGCACCTAATACGGCAAGAATAAATGCTGCTTCCAGCACTAGCCAAAAATGGCTTTGCTCAAACACAGGTAGATGTAAACTAGGAAGACCACTTGGTATAGCACCTAGAACAGGTACACTGGCTACTGCCAAACTCACAAGCGTACCGATAATCAAAGCAGCAAGTGCGCCAGGTAAATACTTACCTAATTTAGCTGGCCAATAATACGCTATCGCCAGTGTAAGGCCACCCAGTGCTAGCGTTATAAAGTTGGTATTAGCAAGTGCGTGCGGCAAATATGATAATGCCCCTAATGTACCACCAGGAGGCTCATGACCAAGTAAACGGCCGAATTGTAGAATTATAATGATTGCACCGATACCTGACATAAAACCAGAGATCACTGGGTAGGGTACTAAGCGAATATATTGACCTACGCCTAAGAACCCGAAGAGCACCTGTAGAATACCGGCCAACATAACCGCGGTGAATATTAGTTCAACATTACCAGACAAGCTTGCGAATAGACCTGCAAGCACAACAATCATTGGCCCTGTGGGGCCAGAAATTTGAGAAGGTGTACCGCCGAACAAGGCAGCAAAGAAACCCACTGCGATAGCGCCGTACAAACCTGCCAAAGGACCTAATCCTGAAGCAACACCTAACGCTAATGCCAGCGGTAACGCAACGATCCCTGCGGTAATACCACCGGTTACATCACCGCGTAAATTTGATAAATCGAATTTCATCTATTTAAATATCCTGCAGTTTACTAAAGACCAATGGCCGATTTAAACGCTGTTTCGCTAGCGTAACATTCTTCCATAGGCTTAAAGCTTTCTGATTTATTGTCGTAACAGAGAACTTCTCCGGTTTCGATACTATAAACCCAACCATGAATTTGTACTTCCTTACACGCTAATCGCCCTGCAACGGAGGGATGCGTCTTAAGATGTTGGATCTGCAACAAAACATTCTCTTTAGTGACTTCGTCAAGATGCTCGCTGCCTACGCTGCCATGCTTGTGTTTAACGACTTCAGTTGCACCACGGCAATGTCCCAACCACTCTTTTACATGTGGAAGCTCATCTAACGCTTCTGGTGCTAGAGCTCCTTTCATCGCTCCGCAGTCTGTGTGACCGCAAATAACAATATGCTCAACGCCCAATGCAGCTACAGCAAATTCAATTGAGGCGGTCATACCACCGGTTTGATTACTGTGAGGCGGCACTACATTACCCGCGTTACGGCAGATAAATAAATCCCCGGGACCTGTTTGCGTTACCATATTCGGGTCGATACGTGAATCAGAGCAAGTAATGAATAAAACTTCTGGATTCTGACTAGTTGCTAGTTTCTGAAAAACTTCTTTATTTTTTGGGAAAACATCACGTTGAAACTTTGCTACACCTGAGATCACATGATCCATAACCAACTCCTAATGTTAAAATTCGGTAAAAACCATTATCACAATATACACACACCATACTGCCTGATAGCTTTATAGAAAAATATATACGCTCGTGATAGCCTATTCCTATCAGAGACACATTTGGACCGATCTTATGCCGAATTCTCATCTACAGCCTTCGTTGAAACAGCTAAAATACTTTGTCGCTGTCGCCCATACATTGAACTTTAGACGAGCGTCATATCAATTACATATCAGCCAACCCACGTTGACGAATCAAATCGTTAAGCTTGAAGAAAGTTTAGGGCTAACCCTGTTTGAACGATCACGAAATGGCACTATGCTTTCGCCTGATGGCCGTGAGTTATTAAATCATGCCGAGCATATTCTGCAAACTATGACAGAGTTCCAAAGTGTAGCTAGAGAGCTCGCTCAAGGACCCAAAACGACTTTCAAATTAGGCATTCCTCCCACATTAGGGCCTTATTTATTACCCTTTGTGTTGCCCCAACTGCATCAGCTATACGACAAGTTAAAATTCTACGTTAGAGAATCAGCCCCTAGCGAATTGCATACAGGTTTATATAAGGGAGATTACGATTTAATTATTTCGCCCCTTGCAGGTATGCCAAATGACTTCATAGTAGAGCCTTTGTTTACAGAGCCTTTAAAACTAGTGCTTTCGAGTGAGCACCCTATGAGCAAGGATGTACTCATTGAGCCCAAGCATCTTCGAGGACAGAGGATCCTAACGCTTGAAGATAAACATCATTTTCATCATCAGGTGTTAGATATTTGCAATGAATTAGGTGCAGAGCTTCAACGGGATTATGAAGGAACGAGTCTAGATACCTTAAGACAAATGGTGGTCATGGGTATGGGGGCAGCTTTTCTACCTGGTTTATATGTACATTCGGAAATGCACGTACCCGAGTCTCTACATGTGTGTGAGATAAAAAACAAACCAATTTTACGCCAACACGCCCTCGCTTGGCGAAACACTTCACCATCAAGAGTATTCTTCAGAGAACTTGCAGACCGTTTTAGACGGATCATAAAAGCCCGACTGAGCCATGTGGTTGAGGTTCATACTCTGTGACATACAAACGCTTTTAGGCGAATAGAAAAAAGACTCTCAAGTTTTCAGCGCAAAAGAAATCACGTCCCTCGCAAATTTCATTCCCCTGCATCAATTGTGCTGCCACGCTGATAGCACAACGCGGTTGTCGCAACGCGGTTGCCGCATCGGATGCGGCGCATGGGGGTGAAGACGGAGGCTTTTGCGAAGCGAAGCTTTGCCCGTCTGAACGATATTCATGGATGAATGGCTGGTGCGCAACCCCAGGGATGGGTTGTTCTTCAGTTTTCAAGCAAAGCGCTAGAGTTGAATACATTCGATGGGTGAAAGCGGGGCTCTCAGGAGCACCGCTCCAGCCATTTGAACGACCGACATGGATGTCGGGCTGGACTCAGCTACAGGGAAGTATGACACCTAGCCGTCTACTACGTTAACCAGCTTTGAAATGTGATTGTGGCTACAGTTGATTTTTCTGTAGCGCAGAAACGAAAAAAGCCACCCGTTTAAGGTGGCTTGATTCTAAATGGAAGTCTGGGTGAGGCTGGTATCTTTAGTTGCGCAGCAACACCCAGCTGCACGACATGCCAAGGAAGGCGTGGCTGCCACTCCGTCGCGGGGAGCCCATCATCATGGACGTGTTTATACCGTAGCTAGTACTACCCTGAAGGTTTGTTGCCGAGTTGCTTTTGCGCGAAGCGCGGCTGTCGCAACGCGGTTGCCGCAACGCGGTTGCCGCATGGGGGTGAAGACGGAGGCTTTTGCGAAGCGAAGCTTTGCCCGTCTGAACGACATTCATGGATGAATGGCTGGTGCGCAACACCAGGGATGGGTTGTTCTTCAGTTTTCAAGCAAAGCGCTAGAGTTGAATACCTTCGATGGGTGAAAACGGGGCTCTCTGGAGTACTGCTCCAGCCGTTTGAACGACCGACATGGATGTCGGGCTGGACTCAGCTACAGGGAAGTATGACACCTAGCCGTCTACTACGTTAACCAGCTTTGAAATGTGATTGTGGCTACAGTTGATTTTTCTATAGTGCAGAAACGAAAAAAGCCACCCGATTAAGGTGGCTTCATTCTAAATGGGAGTCTGGGTAAGGCTGGTATCTTTAGTTGCGCAGCAACATCCAGCCGCACGACACGCCAGGGAAGGCGTGGCTGCCACTCCGTCGCGGGGAGCCCA
>NZ_BAEP01000081.1 GCF_000315015.1 Paraglaciecola mesophila KMM 241
GAATCTGAAAAATTGGCAGGGGTGGAGGGATTCGAACCCCCAGCCATCGGTTTTGGAGACCGCTGTTCTACCAATTGGAACTACACCCCTGCTGAGGTGCTGAATTATACGTAACAAGGGTAAAAGGTAAAGTGCTTTTACAGCTAAAATACCAGCTTTGAGTTCAACCGCTTATTTTATCAACAGTATGACATTGTGAGGCGGATATTTTCTCTGCTACTGCGTACCAAAGTCGACTCGTTAAATTAACTAACGGAAGCATTTCAGTGGTCTTTTGTAATACTAAAGAGAATGGTAATTGCGTACGTTGTGCATACCTTGTTAGCAAACAAGTCTGAACGTCATAGTTGAGATTATTCACTTCGATGCAAGCCGCTAAGTCAAAGTAACGGTTTGATAACGCGCAATATTCCCAATCAAATATCACATTAGATTGGTCTGCTGTGACATGCTGAAACGACAAATCATTATGACAAAAAACTAAATCATAAGCCGGCGTAGCGGACCAAATGCTCGCTAACTCCCGCGCTTCCTCCCGCTCTTTCCAATATTGTTGCTGCGGCAATTGTGATATATACCCTGCCCACTGTGCAGGTAAATTCAGTCTGTGCCCTTCAATATCTAAGCTATGAATGCGATGCAACGCGTCAGCCACCTGATGCGCTTTAACGTCTTCCCTTAAAGTGCTGTTTTCCAAAGTATGACTTTGTACCCAAGCATCTAATTGAAAATTAGCGGCCGTTGACAGATAGACCGGCTCACAGGCCATTCCTTTCTGCCAGACCGCTTTTTGAATATCAAATAGCTGTTGGCGATCAAGTTGGTTTACCCGATCAGATTCGAACATTTTCATAAAAAATCGACTAGAAGGAGTGGTTAAACAATAACTTGTATTAACCGCCCCGGCCTTTAGAACTGGCTTTACGCTAAATCCATCTCGGCAGAGCGCTAGACTTGTTAGCTCAGCCAATACAACAGAGTTAAGCTGATGCCGATGGGGCATAAGACCTACCTACATGCTGTTGGCGCCAATTGATATAACCATATACCGCAAATAACACATAAAAAATAAACAGAGCACCCGTTAGATACATCTCTTTGGCGAAATACAAGTAACAGGCAAAGCTATTGATCACAATCCAATAAAGCCAGTTTTCTAACACTTTGTGCGCGACCATCATAGTGGTGTAAACACTGAACACTGTGATAAAAGCATCTAAGTAAAGGTATTGAGAGTCCAACCACATGCTAGCAAAAACGGTTAAACCAAAAGCGATACACGTCAATAGTACTAACCGCACTAGGTGCTTTTGAATAGACCAGCTTTGGATAGGGATCTCTTCATTTTCACGCTGCTTCCATTGTTGCCAACCATATACCGCCATTAACAAATAATAGGCGTTCAGTAAGGTATGAAACAGCAACGAAACTTCCCAAAATAACCACGTATAAATGCCAGTGCTTACCAGTGCACAAGGCCAGCACCAGATATTTTCTCGTGCTGCTAGCCACACGTAAGCAACAGCGAGTATTACCGCAGTTGCTTCTAACCAAAACTGAGTTTCTAGCCAAGGTAGTGCAACAAACTGCTGAGCAATGTTATTGAACAGCTCGATTAAGCCATGCATTACACATCGCTGCTCATTTTGTCACCATTTAAGAACTTGCATACAAATATTGCCTGCCCTACTTCCTGATGACTGCGCTGCATTTCTTTAGCAAGTACTTGCATGGTTGCCAAATAGTCCCCGCTCACCAAAGTACTGGTCGCACTGGTGACTACCTTCAAATGGCTATATTCATTCAAACGGTCGATAAAGGTTTGTATCGGCTCAAGGTATTGCTCGTTCAACGGGTACATTGAAATCTCTGCGACTAATTTCATTATTAGCTCCTCTTGCTAAAAGCTGTATTGAGCACTGATGCCCACTTGACGGCCGTCGCCCAGTTGATAGTAAGGCTCCGCAGTAGCGTAACCTTCTCGTGGGTCATTATTGAATCCGCCGAAACCACGCACGTAGTAAGTTCGGTCAAACACATTTTTTATCCAAACAGAACATGACCAGTCCTGTACATCAAAACGCATCGCGGTGTTCACCAACACATAAGATGGTGACTTTTCGTCGTGACCGTCAGAAAAGCGGTATTCGTCTTTACCATCTGCGTCTATCGTCCAGCTGACTTGCTCAGACAACTGCACATTAGCGCCAATATTGAAGGTGTAGTTTGGTGCTTGCGCTTGGTCCTGCTTATCAACAACTGAGCCATCGGCTAGGGTGTAATCTTCAAAAGTGGCATCAAGCCAACCGAAATTAGCATGCAAATATACACTGTCATTTACTTGCCAACCTGACTCTAATTCATAGCCCCAGTTAGTACCTGTATCAGCATTACCTATGATGTCGATAAATGTCGCACTACCGTCTTCACGAGTTTGTACATCATAATCACTGACTTGGGTGTCTTCACGGTCCATGTAGAAAACCGCCATGCGAATAAACGCGTCGTAATTAATAAAGTTACCCTTTACCCCAATTTCGTAGTTCCAATTGTACTCAGGCTGATAAATCCGCTTGTCAGTGCTTACCCGCTCATCTGGGTTAAAGCCCGCGGCTTTGTAGCCCCTTGAAACGCTGGCATAAACAGAGGCGCTATCGATACTATAATCGAGCACGACTTTACCGCCGATCAAGGTTTTATCATTGCTTTGGGTGAAGCCGCTAATATCGCTGTAGTCTATTTCAAAACGATCGGCGCGAAGGCCCAAGCGTAAGCTAAGGGTGTCAGACATTTCGGTATCAAGTTGCGAATATACGGCGAAGTTGTCTTGCTGGTAGCGACTTTTAAAATCGCCCTCTGCATAGGTGTATTGGCGTAGTAAACTCTCATCCATGGATTTCGAATACAGGCCAAATAACCATTGAGTTGAACCATTGAATAATGTCGATTTGTCGTTTGATAAAAAGCGTAGGTCAACGTTATCTGTGTCGCGCTCTCTGAAGTAGCTGTCTACAGAAGAATATTCGTCGGGATGAAAGCCAACGTATGTCCAATCTTCATCGTAGCTATAGCCCATATCTGAATCTGATCGACTCAAAATAACAAAAACATCCGTAAGCTCGGTGTTGATTTCCGTTTTTAGGCCTAGAGCATGAGTTTCTTGGCGATCAAAACCTGGTTCATCGGCACGTGACTCGCGGGTGTTTTCAAGAGAAAAAGCATCATAGCCGTTGTCGATATCGAAATATTGATAATTCAGGTCGAACGTCAACCAATCTGTAGGCAGATATTTCAGTTTTACTCTTGAGGTAAATTCGTCTAGGTTATCGGTGTCATCACGATTTAAAAAAGTATTCTCTACAAAGCCATCACTCTTAAACTGTTGAACCGCCACGCGATAAAACAAATTATCCGTTATCGCATTGCCGTAAGCGCCGCCGACACTCCACGTATTTTGCTCGGCAAGTGAAAATGATAATTTACCGCTTTGCTCAGGTCCTGCATCTACCGTTTTGACTTTGATAACGCCAGCCATAGCGCTCGCCCCAAACTCGGTCGCTTGTGGGCCGCGCAAAATTTCAACTTGTTCCACATCAAACAACGTCCCCACACCAGCAATTCCAGAGAAGTCAAAATCATCCACTAAAAACCCAACAGAAGGATTACTTGGCTCTGAAAATTGGCTACGCTCACCGATACCGCGAATTTGAATGAATCGTCCGCGAGATGCACCACTAGCAAAGTTGATATTGGCACCTACATTTAAAATGTCTTCAAGGTGTTGTGCTTGGCGCGCTTCTATTTGTAAATCGCTTAATATGGTTGCACTTGCAGGAATGAACATTAATTCTTGCTGACGAAAGTCTGAGCTTACAGTAATACGCTCAATGTCTTTGGATTCATCAGCGTGGCTAGCAAAACTTGATGCTATTGATAGGGCGAGTAAGGTAGAACAAAACTTCATTGGGATCTCTTCAGTAAAGGTTGAAAAGATCCGGCTTTGCGGCAGATAAATGGGAGATGTTTACATTTTTAGAATGCGAACGAAATAACCATTCCTACGCCGGTATTATCCGGATCAGGTGTAAGGGTCATATCTCTTAAGAGACAAATCTCAGCCTTTCGGCACCCCTTGGTAGTTAACAAAATGAATCTCTATATTGTTAACGGCGACAGTGTAGCAATACTGTCATCTAGCGCAAGCGCTGATTATTAGCATAAACATGAGTTTAGGTCGCTTTATGACTCGCTAGTTTTAACTTAACTAATTTACTACTGCTAAAAATTGAAGATTCTTGAGTAAACCAAATTTGCCCAGATGGATGAGCGCACACCCCTTCTACCTGCCCGTACCCTGGTAACGGTATGGTTTCAATAAGTGTGAAATTTTTATCTAGCAGCACCATAAATGGATCACCGAAGCCCACGCGTTTCGAAGGGTAACCAACCAAAACATACTGCTCGTTCATTTTGTCGTAATCAGCACCAGTGATCACACCTGGAATGCCTTCTACTGTGATGTTAGCGCTGAGTTTTTGTTTACCTTTATTTTTATCGACCAAATACACGTTGAGAAGATCGCTACGCCAGCTTTTTGAAAATAAGACTAGGTCATCATCCACAGCGACTAAGGCCTCTGCATCGAAGTCATGGTTTAGCGATTCGTTTGCTTTCGTGTTATTCCCTTCATAGGCCAGACTCATATTCACAGTCTTAGCGTTCACATTCACATCCCGAGGGAACTTGTAAATTGTTACGTTTTTCCGTGTGCCTCGATTATTGCCTATATCACCCACATAGAAAAATTCGTCATCCGCTGTCAGGGCTTCCCAGTCTTTATTTTTGACATTCTCAGGGCTGCGCTGAGACAAAATATCGCCGTTATCACTTAGTTGAAAAATAATAGGCGCATTGCCTGAATCATTAATACTGTAAATTTGATCTTTGCCGGCACAAAACAAGGCAGAACTTTCTTCTAATTCACTCGGTAAAGAATGACTTTCAATAATTGAATAACCTGATTGCCCCGCTACGGCACAACTATTTATTGAGATAAAACTAAGAACAATTGCAAGCCAACTTTTTCCAGTAAATCGTGGAAGCTCGGCAATACGATAGAAAGAACCTAGTTCCATTAAATCAATCCCTTCATTTCTAATCTTACTCTTTCCTGCAGCTCATCAAACGTTTTACCGTGGGCGACGGGTAAACGCGTTTCACGATCAACACGAACAAATACAATGTCGTCTGCTAAGCAGATCGTTTTCTTTGTTTCTTTATTTCTGACCAGACAAGTTACCGTAATTGAAGTACGGCCTACCTTTTTTGTTTCTAGCCCAAACTCCACCACATCACCCTGTAACGCTGGCGATTCAAAGCTAATTTCACCAATGTGTTTAGTAACCAATTGATTCGTTTCTAACTGACAAATTGCATATATCGCAGACTCTTCATCTATCCACTCCAGCGCCCTGCCCCCGAACAATGAGTTGGCATAATTGAGATCATTGGGCATCACTAATCGTCTTGATAAAAAGCGCATTCGTATTCCTTGTTAACATTGCTAAACTGGCGATAATTTGGAGCTTATTGTACAGATAATATCAGCGTGGATTTACACTTTAAAATAGAAGATTGGGTAAAAGAGCGGAAAAACCATGTTTTTCACCGCCAGTTGGTGATTGTGAGCGGTCCTAAAGCATGGGCTGAAAAGCAGGTTGAAAACTTACTGATTAATTTTGAATCTCTTTCAAGTAAGCATTTGTGGGTGGGCGATGCCCCTAGCAATCAACAAGCGGTTAATAGTCTAGATTATCGTCAACACTTGGGAAGAGAATACAACACTCTTATTTATAATTGCTATTCAGGGCTAAGTGCAAATGCACTTATGGCCTATAGCGGCACTATCAAAGCGAATGGGCTAATGGTTTTAATTTGTCCAGAACTGAAAAGCTGGTCACAATATTCCGATCCCTTTTCCAAAAAACGATACTCATACGGCTTCTCTCAATACTTGGAGCCCAGTCGATTTATCACCCGGCTGATTTCTATCATCGCGCATGATAAGAACACCATTGTTATCACCCCAAATTCGTTTCGTGGACACAACGCCACTATTGCGCCAGAACAGTTTAATCGACGACTAGACAGCGCGACGTCAGAGCAAGATAAAGTTGTTAGTAGTATTATTAAATCTGCATCTGGACACACAAATCGCCCTTTGGTAATTACAGCAGATAGAGGTCGAGGCAAGTCCTCAGCGCTTGGGATGGCCGCCCGTGCTTTAATGTTAGAGCAAGAAAAGAAAATTATTATTACCGCTCCGACCAAGCACAATGTCGAACAAGTATTTACTTTTGCCACCCCACTAAAACAAGACAGCTTAATTAACAATGGAAGTATAGAATTCGTAGCACCTGACGCATTGGTGACTGGGAGTTACCATGCAGACCTACTATTTATAGATGAAGCCGCTGCGATCCCATCCTCTATTTTAAAAGTACTTTTAGATAAATATCCTAGGGTTATATTAAGTTCAACTATTCATGGCTATGAAGGCGCTGGTCGAGGATTTGAATTACGTTTCAAGTCTTACCTAGAAACTGCGCACAAAGGCTGGAAAGACCTAACTCTCACCACGCCGATACGTTGGTACACAGATGACTGCTTAGAGCATCTCTGGTTTAGTGTTTTTATCATGCAAGACTCCACCTCGAATTCACTTACCCAGGCGCAAGGCAAAGTAATCGGTCAGAACGAGACACCTGTCAACAAGATAACCTCCTCCAAGAGATTAAGTGAATATAAGTGCCAAGAAGTATCAAAGGAGCAGCTAGTTGACTCCCCACAACTATTGTCAAAAATATTCTCTTTGCTTATCAACGCCCATTATCAGACAAGTCCTGATGACTTATTCAGATTACTTGATGCACCTGAACAACGAATATATGTTTGCACATGCGACAGCGATGTTATCGGCGTTGCGTTAATTTGTTCAGAGGGAGGAAGCGCCCTATCAGACCTAACACAAGAAATAATACTCGGCCATAGAAGAGTAAATGGTCATTTAGTCGCCCAAAACTTAGCCTTACATACTGCAGATAAAGAATTTGTTAAGTATGAGCAATGGCGGATTGTACGAATAGCGGTTAGCCAGGAATATAGACGCACAAACATCGCAAGCACATTGTTACAGTTCATAGAATCAAGCGCGGTTGAGCATGGCATATGGTTAATCACAAGCTCCTTTGGTGCGACAAGTAAATTACTGAAATTTTGGGGGCACAATGACTACATCCCTCTAAAACTTGGCTTTAAGCGTGACGCTTCAAGCGACGAAGTCAGTTTAATTGTAGGTAAATCCTTAAGCCTCACTACTTCTACTTTATTAAATAAACTATCACTGCAATTTCGTGAAGAACTTATCTACCACGCTTCGCGTTATCACATAAGCATGAATACATCTCTACTAACGCACCTGTTAACGTACTGTCAGCCACAAGATATCTCTACGCGCACTCGGTATCGCGTTGAGCAATTTATTGCATCAAACTCTCCCTATATGCCTTTCTCTCAGTTATTAGCAAAATACGTTTTGACCAAGCTATCTAGAGTAGAACACGCTAATACTACTCCCAAGGAAGCAGAATTCCTTGTCGCTGCCTTAATACAATTTAAAACGACCCAAGATTTAGTCACTGAATTTAAATTAAGTGGCAAAAAAGAATTGAATACACATATAAGAAACGCGATAAGCACCATTTAGCATCCCGTTACTTTAGCATCCAATATCTCTCTTCGGGCGCCGGACATTGGAGTTACCTAGCTTGCCCACGACAGGCAACGTCTCGCAACGCCTTTGTCGCAACGCGGTTGCCGCATGGGGGTGAAGACGGAGGCTTTTGCGAAGCGAAGCTTTGCCCGTCTGAACGACATTCATGGATGAATGGCTGGTGCGCAACACCAGGGATGGATTGTCCTTCAGTTTTCAAGCAAAGCGCTAGAGTTGAATACCTTCGATGGGTGAATACGGGGCTCTCTGGAGTACTGCTCCAGCCGTTTGAACGACCGACATGGATGTTGGGCTGGACTCAGCTACAGGGAAGTATGACACCTAGCCGTCTACTACGTTAACAAGCTTTGGAATGTGATTGTGGCTACAGTTGATTTTTCTGTAGCGCAGAAACGAAAAAAGCCACCCGGTTAAGGTGGCTTGATTCTAAATGGGAGTCTGGGTAAGGCTGGTATCTTTAGTTGCGCAGCAACATCCAGCCGTACGACACGCCAAGGAAGGCGTGGCTGGGTGCGCTTCATCATGGACGTGTTTATACCGTGGCTAGTACAACCCTGAAGGTTTGTTGCCGAGTTGCTTTTGCGCGAAGCGCGGCTGTCGCAACGCGGTTGTCGCAACGCGGTTGCCGCATGGGGGTGAAGACGGAGGCTTTTGCGAAGCGAAGCTTTGCCCGTCTGAACGGGCAGCATGGATGCTGCACTGGAGTTAGCCCCATGGATGGGTGGCAACGAGTAACTTGATATTTTCTCAGCCATTGCATGACATTCGATGGATTTGGTTTCTTCATGTGGGGGTAGC
>NZ_BAEP01000080.1 GCF_000315015.1 Paraglaciecola mesophila KMM 241
TAGAGCGGCATTTTTTATTTGAAGGAAGGTTTTTTAAGCCAGTTGATTAAACAGTGACTCCAAGCTTAACCCTTTGTGACCAAGCATATCCTTGAGTCTTCGCAGGGCTTCTACTTGAATTTGGCGAACTCGCTCACGTGTTAAACCTATTTCTACACCAACATCTTCTAGTGTTGAAGGTTCGTACCCTAATAACCCAAATCGTCTGGCTAATACTTCTCTTTGTTTAGGATTTAAATCTTCTAACCAGCCAACAATACTCAACTTGACGTTTTTATCTTGCAAATCTTCTTCAGGATCATGACCATTATCGTCAGCTATTATATCCAGCAATACGTTGTCGTTTTCACTGCCAATGGGGGTGTCAACCGAGGTAATACGCTCATTTAAGCGCAGCATTTTAGTCACATCTGCGACGGGTTTTTGAACCGCCTCAGCTATTTCCTCTGCTGTGGGTTCATGATCTAACTTTTGCGCCAACTCGCGAGAGGTGCGCAGATATACGTTAAGTTCTTTAACTACATGGATGGGTAAACGAATTGTGCGGGTTTGATTCATAATAGCCCGTTCAATCGTCTGGCGTATCCACCAAGTCGCATAGGTAGAAAAACGAAACCCTCTTTCCGGATCAAACTTTTCAACCGCTCGGATGAGGCCGAGATTACCTTCTTCTACTAAGTCGAGTAAGGCCAAACCTCGGTTGTTATAACGTCTTGCGATTTTTACCACTAATCGTAAATTACTAACAATCATACGTTGTCTTGAGGCTTCGTCGCCTTTTAAGGCTCGGCGTGAAAAATACACTTCCTCTTCTGCTGATAGCAGGGGAGAAAAGCCTATTTCGCCTAAATATAATTGGGTGGCATCGAGATTTTTACTAGGGGCTTCTTTGCTAGAGACGATATCTTTAAATTTATCTTCAGAATCTTTCTCTGCTTTGACCAATTCTTTTTCTACGGCTTCTTCAATGTCGTCGACTAGATCTAACTCTATGGTAGCGCTATTTTGATGACTCATGGTGACTCCTTAGCTAATACTAAATTCCTAAACATCTCCTAATATTCTTATAATTATTTATTGTTATTATCGCTTAGGCAGATAGCGTAGCGGGTCTATAGATTGGCCCTTGTAGCGCACTTCAAAATGAAGTTTAACTGTGTCGGAACCACTTTTCCCCATAGTCGCAATTTTTTGACCTGCTCTAACCCACTGTTGTTCTTTCACTAGAATACTATCGTTATGGGCATAAGCGCTCAAAAATGAATCTGAGTGTTTCACTATAACTAGCTTTCCATATCCACGCAGGGCATCCCCCGTGTAAACAACTTTGCCAGCAGCGGTCGCCAAAATAGGTGAACCTAAGCTTCCGTTAAAATCTAAGCCTTTATTACCGTGCTCAGTGTTAGAAAAACCACGTGTAACGGTGTTTTTAGTTGGCCACAGCCATGCTGCGATTTTACTTGGAAACTCACTGCCGGAAGAGGTAGTTACCTCTTTTGTAACAGTAGCGTTAGATTTACCATACGCCTGCTTTTTTGGGGGGTCAACTACTTGATTTGATTTTGAATTTGAACTCAGACCAGTGCCATTGTTAGACCTTTTAACTATTGACCTTGGTGAATTTTTGAGCGTTAAACGTTGACCTGGGAAGATATTATACGGAGGTCGAATACCGTTCAATTTTGCAATATCTCGGTAGTCTTGTCCACTTTTCCAGGAAATGGTGTAGAGCGTATCGCCCTTTTCTACTGTGTAAGTATGAGCACTATAGGACGACTTTTTGACATCCCGAAAGGTTTTGCCTTGGTAAATCTCGACAATAGGCGCAGGCGCTTTGCGACTTGAGCAAGCCGTAATCAAAATGCTAAATGAGAGAATAAGCAGACCAGGCGCTTTTTTCATCTGTCGTTATAGCCAGCGTGGGTAAGTGAGGTTAACAAGCTTATTCCCGAGGGGTAGAGCCTACTTTTTCTAAAAGTAATACTGCGCCAGCACCGAACAGACTCAATGCGATGGCATACCATAGATAAGAAGGTTGACTTGTTAGTACCTCAAATGTGCCGGGTAATATATTTTCTTGCACTAAAGGAATCGTTTTACCGTGACTATTCACCGTTGATTCTAAAGTGAGTTTCCAAGGCCATACTTTGTTCAACGACCCCAGCATAAAACCGCCCAATAGCGCTAATGTGAGTGTTTTATGAGAGTTAAACATCCAGTTCAACACGCGGGAAAAGCTCAATAAACCAAATACGCAACCGATAGCAAACAGGGCCAATGTCACTATATCGAGGTCTTTTACCGCAGTTAGAATGTGCGTGTACATACCGAGTAGAAGTAAAATAAAGCTGCCTGAAATACCGGGTAGAATCATGGCGCAAATGGCGAGCATTCCCGATAGAAAGATAAATAACTTAGTCGGTTCAATTGCACTAGGGGGGATCATTGTAATCAGATACGCGGCAAGCGTACCGAATATGAAGAAAGCAACAGTTTTTAAATCCCAAGATTCAATATGCCGTATTAGAGACCAAATTGCTGCCAATATTAAGCCAAAGAAGAACGACCATAACATCACTGGGTAGGCATCAAGCCAGTATAAGACCAATCGTGATATGGTGAAGATGCTTAGCATAATACCCATGAGTAACGTCAGTAAAAATGCGCCATTAATATGCTTCCACATCGCAGCGAAGCCTTGACGGAAAAGTACATTTAACGCCTCTGGTCCGCATTGTTTCAACGAGTAGATGAGTTCCTCGTAAATACCTGTGATAAATGCAATTGTGCCACCAGATACGCCAGGTACTGCGTCTGCTGCACCCATTACCATTCCTTTTGCGGCTAAGGACAGATGGTCTCGCCATGATCGTTTATTTTGCATTATTTTTTGTCTATCTCTGAGGTTGTTCAATCATTAATTCAGTTTTTAGGCAGTGAGTTATTTATTACATAGCGCTACGAGTTAAGCCACTTGTTGAGTACGAAGACGATCAAATGATGTCACCCGCTACAAGAGGCACAAAGCGTACCGCTTCAATTATTTGTTCGTTAAATCTTTCACCCTCACGAGTAATGCAATGTAGTTGCTGACTTTGTTCCCCTACAGGGATGATAAGCCTGCCACCGTCATTCAGTTGTTCAACCAATTTGGCAGGTACTTGACTCGCCGCTGCGGTTACGATGATGGCATCAAACGGGCCTTTACTAGACCAACCCTGCCAACCGTCACCATGCTTCATAGAGACATTATGTAAATCCAATTGGTTCATTCTGCGTTTAGCTTGGAACTGCAAACTTTTTATACGCTCAACGCTGAATACTTTATTGAATAGCTGAGCCAAAATAGCAGTCTGATAACCCGAGCCTGTGCCAATTTCTAGCACCGCCTTTGGTGCATTGCTTGAGGCCAACAGTAACTCTGTCATTTTCGCTACAATATAGGGTTGGGAGATGGTTTGACCTTGACCAATCGGCAACGCGGTATTTTGATATGCCTTATGGCGTAATGCATCAGGCAAAAATAATTCTCTGGGCGTACAAGCCACAGCATTTAGGACTGAAGCATTGACTATGCCTTCTTGTTTTAACAGATGGGCTAGGCTTTCCCCTTTGCGTGAAGAAACTCTCATGTAACTGTCTATCCAATGTGTGTGTGATTAATACCAAATGCTGAACTGCGATAATGACGATCTACTTTCATCATGCTGTTTCTAATCATTATATTTTTGTAATCCATTGTCGCACATCTTCAAGAGATTGATGAGCGGTCATATCTACTGATAAAGGAGTGACAGAGCAAAAGCCTTCACTTACGGCGTGAAAGTCTGTTCCTGGCCCTGCATCTTGTTCTTCGCCCACCGGGCCATACCAATAGATGGTTTTCCCCCTTGGGTCGGTGTCCTTTATCATTGTTTTTGCTCTATGGCGTCTTCCTTGGCGGGTTACTTTTATGCCTTTTATCTCGCCATAGGGTAAATCAGGAATATTAACGTTTAAAATTTGGTCCGGTGGCAAGGGGTGTGCTTGCAAGTGGGTAACTATACGGCGCACAAATTTAGCTGCGCTAACAAAGTTATCACTGGTGTGGGCACATAGCGATACCGCAATGGCGGGCAACCCCATGTACCTTCCTTCGGTGGCGGCGGCTACCGTACCAGAATAAATAACATCGTCACCCAAATTAGCACCGTGATTGATACCAGAGATGACTAATTCCGGGTCCTGCTGTAAAAAGCTGTTCACACCAACATGCACACAATCTGAGGGAGTACCATTGACCGCATAGAAACCACTTTGCATTTGCTCCATACGCAAAGGTTGCTGAAGCGATAACGCATTGCTCGCGCCGCTGCAGTTACGATCAGGGGCAATGACCGTAATTTCATGGTCTTCTTTTAGCTCCTGATATAACTCAGCTAAGCCTTGAGCAAAAACGCCGTCATCGTTACTGAGTAAAATTCTCATTCGCTGGACCCTGTATCATCAGATTCAACATTTAAAATTTCCCGCAAAACTGACGTGGCAAATGTGCCGGCGGGTAGTTCAAACGAAATGCGCAGATTATTTTGTTCCCACGCCCATGTCAGGTTACTTGGGTATAAAACAATAGGGCGTCTTTCTTGCTCCAAGCCTAAACTGGCTAACGTTTGCGTTATTTTGGGGTGTTTCATGATAACGCTTTGCTCAAACGCGAATGCTGGACCGGCAGACGCAAGCTCGCCTTTACCCCACAAAGGTGCAGATATGGTTATGTCTCGTGTGGCTAGGCGCTGCTTGATGGTATCGTCGATATCCTCGCTAACAAAATAGCTTGCGTTACCTGCTAAAGACATTACATCGCCTTCTAAAGGCTGGGCAAAATCCCCTGCATTGATACGTTCGCTCAGTACCTCGTTAAATAACCAAGAGCGCAACGCCGAGATAGCCATTGAGCGCTTATTACGGTTGCGAATCACTTCACCGTTAATCATTTTTTCAGCAAGCACCAAATTACTACCCTTGGGGTCATAGCGGCTGTCTCCAAATCTCTGGGGGCCATAATAATTAGGCGCCCCTGACAGGCTCACTTTCGCAATGCGTTGTTCTAAGTCGTCGCTTGGGGTGATGTCGCGTATTAAAATCGTAAACTTATTACCTTTTAATACCCCTGTTCGCAGCTTTTTATTGTGGCGAATGGCTTTGAGCACGGTCGCACCAGGTACATTAAGCGCCGACCAATCATATTCTGCTTTACCGGGCTTGTGCACACCGAACCATTGTTCGCTAACTGAGTGTTTGTCTTTGCGTCCAGCGTAGGAGACCGCGCGTAATGGTAGCTGGGTAAACTTAGCGATCTGCTCCGCCAAATAAGCGGTATTCAAGCCTTCTTTTCGTACCCACAGATAAATATGTTCGCCTTCCCCGGCAGGCTCATAGCCAAGAATTTCTTGAACCACAAAATCATCAGGTTGCCGTTTGAATATGCCTGTTGACTCGGGCTTGCTACTTAGGTACCGCCAATGGTTAATTTGCATTCAATTATGCCGCTTCGCTTTTGTTTAATAGCACCACTGCATGGCACGCGATCCCTTCTTTTCGTCCGGCAAAGCCAAGCTTTTCAGTGGTAGTGGCTTTTACATTCACCTGGTTTAATTGTGTGTTTACGTCTTGGCGGATGTTTTCACGCATGGCTTGAATATGCGGTGCCATTTTGGGCGCTTGAGCGACTATGGTTAAATCGAGGTTGCCTATTTCGAAACCATGCTCATTAACGAGTGTCATCACATGGCGTAGTAAGGCACGGCTATCAGCACCTTTAAACTGCGCATCAGTATCGGGGAAATGACCACCAATATCGCCTAAGGCCAACGCGCCTAATAGTGCATCACACAACGCGTGTAAGGCGACGTCTCCGTCAGAATGAGCCAGTAAGCCTTGCTCGTAATCAATCGTTACACCGCAAATCGTGATGGGGCCGCTATCACCAAATTTATGCACGTCGTAACCGTGACCTATACGTAAGTTCATAAGGTTGCCTTGTGTTGTAGATAAAATTCGGCCAAATGTAAGTCCTCTGGTTGGGTAACTTTAATGTTACTACTTCGCCCTTCAACTAAATGTACCTTACCTTGCGCCCATTCTATTGCAGAGGCTTCATCGGTTATTGCTATGCCTTGGGCCATTGCTTGGCCCAAGGCGCTGCGCAGCGCATCTAACGGAAAAAATTGCGGTGTCAAAGCGTGCCATAGATTGTCACGGCTCTCTGTGTGCAATATACCGTGTGAGGTATTTCCGCGTTTCATTGTGTCACGTACCCGACAGGCGAGAATTGCGCCATGTTCTGAATGCTCCGCCGTGGCCAATAGTTTGCTTAAATCGTCTTGGGCGAGGCAAGGGCGAGCGGCATCATGTACGAGCACCCAGTCTGCATTTTGAATGCTGTTTAGCCCAGCTAAAACTGAGTCTGCGCGTTCACCGCCACCATCAACACGTTTTACCCAGGTTTTGCTAGCAATGGGTAAGCTGTCAAAGTATTGGTCTAATGGATTTATCGCGACAATGATTTGTTCAATTTGAGGGTGAGCGTACAGGTTCTCTAGGGTGTGCTCTAAAATGGTTTTACCGGCTATGGTCAAATATTGTTTAGGCCTGTCGGCTTGCATGCGTTGACCTATTCCTGCAGCGGGCACAACAACGGTGTACAGGGGAGCAGTTGACATAGTTTTCTATTCTTCGCTTGGGAGTATTCGATAGAAGGTTTCGCCTTGTTTAATGAGGCCAAGTTCGTTTCTTGCTCGCTCTTCAACCGCCTCAAGACCTACTTTTAGGTCTTTGATGTCAGCTTTTAGCAAATTATTACGCTGCAATAGCTCAGTATTTTGCTCGGCTTGCTCTGCCACTGACTTTTCCATGGCGACGTACTCTGGAATACTGTTTTTACCAAACCATAAGCGATATTGCAGCGCAGCCAACAGAACGAAAAGGAGTATGGGGACTACTTTCATTATGCTTAGCTCCTTCTATGGTTTAGTTGTTATGGAATAACGGATAAGCGCGTATTATGCCGAGGTTTTCTCATCGCGGCTAGTGTAAGCCCTGTTAAACTCTCGCTGAGTGATCACTTATTAACGTGGAATGGTATAGCACTCCGTTCTTTGACGTATGCGGGCGAGAAAGCCCCTAAGCTTAGCCACTCAGCTAAGCCTTAGGGGCTCTTAGTTGACTAATTCAGCTAACTAGTTAAATAGCTTTCCTTTTAACTTATCTTTTAGCTTGTCAGTCAGCTCTTCTTTTTTCTTATCAACCACGCTGTTCAACTTACTATCAAGCATGCTTTGCATACTGCTTAAGTCACCATCTGCGAGTTTTTCCCAATCCAGCCATTGGCTCATTTCTGAATCGGTTGCGCCTAAGGGGCCTTCAATTTTGGCGTTGAGTTTATGTTTAAGCTCACTCAGTTTACTGCTTTGGTCGCCCGTTAAGTTATTGAGCATGACCTTGGCCAATTGCTTGTCTAAATCAGAACTAAAGCTGAGATCCATATCGCCAAGAATACCGCCGATATCAGTGTTAATCGTTAAGTTACTTAAACCGGACAGGGTTTCTGCGATAACGTTTGTTAAGTTGTTACTGCCAGTGGCAGATAAATCCAACTGACTTAATGCCGCATTACCAGTACCTGAAATAACGTTTTTATCGATGCTGGCTCTACCTGAGCTAGATAGCAAACCTTTTAGCAAAGTGGAAGAGAGCTTTTCTTGGTTTAACAGTGAAACATCTGATAACGCTAAGCCTCGTAAATTCCAATCTTGATTGGCCTTTACTCCAGCATCATTTAGCCAGAAATCACCATTTAACTTCAGTGATTGCCATAATGAACTTGCGCTTGAGTCTACTTTGAAGATAGTAGGGCGACCAATTTTTTCATGCTCATTGGTGATATCGTGCCATACGCTGAGCACACTTTCATTGCGCCAAGTAACAGATACATCCGCATTTCGAACTAAAAAATCAGGTAATGCCGCGGTATCATCGAATGCTACCCAGCGACCATTGTAGGCTTCTTCTTCGGCTTGTTCTTCTTTGCTTTTTGCTAACATAGGGGCTGCTAAATCATAGGCGCTCAATACGTATTGGCTGAATTCGCCAGCCTTTTCGCCAAACACCATAGTGGTAACGTCTTTAATTGCGCCTTCATCGCCGGCGATTAAACCTTGCAACTGCGCGTAATCGTCACCTGGGGCAGCTTTGAGTTCAGCAAGACGAGGGGCCATATCGTTTTTCGCATCACTTGCAGCATCTTTAAACTCGGTGATCTTAGCTTTGTCTGCTTTAATTTCTGCTCGCAAAGCATCAAACTCTTCTTTGGCTTTCGCCAATTCAAGGGGGTTTTTATAATCCATATTGGTAATGGCTTCAACGCGCTTTTTGTAGTTTTCTAACGCGTCTTTGCTTGGAAGTTCGGCATACTTTTGTTTCAATATTTCGCTGTGCTTTTTATAAGCGGCTTGGGTTTCTTCCACTGCTTTCGTGGTTTTTAAAGGCGACTTCGCCAGTATTTCATCGACACTGGGTAAATTTTTGGGATCGAATGCTTGTTGCAGCTCTTCCTTAATGGCCGCCTTGGCGGTGCGATATACCGCCCCTTCAGATTCTCTAAGTTGCGCAAATTGTACCCCACTGACCGTCAAATCATCGATGATAACCTTGCGCAGAAGTAAAGGTGTCAGCTCGATTTGTGCGGTGATTTCATCAGCCTGGACTTGATTCTGGCTGGGCGTAGCCGGATCTGTTAATTGAACGCCTGTGAGGCTCACGCCAAAGGGTGAGAAGGTATGACTCACTTGGGCAATATTAACCTCGGCCCCGGTGGTTGATTCCAAGCTCTTGATGGCTGCAAGCTTTATCCAAAAATCGAGAAATACAATGAGAATGGCAGCAATAAGGCCGGTGACAACAAAGAATGCGATAAGCCCAGGCCAACGAATAAGTTTCTGCATGCTATTCTCCTAGCGTCTGATAAATTTGGTATATACGACTGCTTTTGAGGAACTGCACCAGTTTTAGTTTGTTCACCCATTGCATGAAACGCACGCGATATTGCACTACTAAAATCTTACTGATGATCAAAATAAACGGCGCTAAAATTAGACTGAACAATAAGCTTCCCAAGGTAAGCGTGTGGTAAAACTGGGTAAGTTGACCAAATGTGGAGTTATATAAGCTGGTCCACATGGAGGTTAAATTAGCTGAGGTTAGTAGGGATTCGCCGATACTTGCCATCATCGGGTTGAGCATTAGTGTAAGCCCCGAAAACAGCGCATAAGCGAGTAAAAAAGTACTAAGGTTGACTCTTAGAAAAAGTACAATGAATAAAATAATGATGCTGTGTAAGCCTAAGAATGGAGTGAGCCCCATTATCATCCCTAACATGACACCAAAAGCCAATTGCCAAGGACTGTCGTCCGAGTTTAAGGCTTTTAGTAATTTCGCTAAAAGTTGCATTAGTAAGTCCTTATATTAAAAATTCAGTGTAGTCATGAAGTTAGTCCCGTATTAGCAGTTCATCTATCGCAATATAACTTCCTAATGAGAAAAGAAGTCCACCGCTTAGCCGGTTCTGCCATACTTCGAACGCGGGATGCTGGTTAAGCCACGAACCCAACTTACCAGCTAGCATTGCTACGCAAATGTCACACATAAAAGCGATAAGTGCATACATGCCGCCTAATATGGCAAACTGCAAGATGACTGAGCCAGCATCGTGTTGAATAAATTGTGGTAAAAATGCGATGAAAAACAATGCGGTTTTAGGATTGGTCAATTCGACGATGATGCTTTGCATAAAAATGCGTGGAATAGTCATGATGGTTACTCTAGGTTTGCTTTCATCACTGTGCTTAGTGCTGAACAAATAAACCCACCCTAGATAAAGCAAATAGGCAGCTCCAGCTAGTTTCAATAGCATAAATGCCAGTGGAAAATAGATAAAGATTGCCGCTAAGCCGAAAGCCGTTGCTAACACATAGACCAGTGAGCCTACTGCCATTCCGCCTGCAGCCGCAATACCTGCAACATGCCCTTGGCTAATGCTGCGCGCCATTATGTATAAATTAGATGGCCCAGGAGAAAGGCTAAGTAATAACGCGGCAAGGGCAAAAGAGAGCAATATGTCCAAGGAGGGCATGACGAATTCCTTAAGTTGATACCATGTTCGGTATAACGCAAAAAAGCCGCCCATTGGCGGCTTCCATTAGCTGACTACAAATTACATCCAAGTATCACTTTTGCGTCGTTTCTTGGGTAAGTAGGCGACTATGACCCCTAGAATTAAGCTGATAAGCGCCACAATACCGCCACGGGTAAACCACTGCATTTTTTCAGTTTGGTCGGCCGCATCCAATTTCTGACTAAAATCGGCGTTTTGCTGTTCCAACGTTTTAAGTTGTTTCGTCAGTCTGTCATTTTGCGACTGCAACTCAGAAAATTGCTGACGTAAACTGTCATTTTCATCTTGTTGAGCGTTATTGCTCTGTGTCGCATCGGCAAGTTGTTGCTGCAAGCCGGGGACTAGTTCACGTAAACTTTTTTGAGGACTAACAAATTCACCGTCGACCCAACCTGTACGGTCTTTATCATCGACGATCTCTACATAATTACTGTCACTGTCTGTTTGTAACACGGTTACTTCAGAGCCCGCCACAACTGAGCCTAGAATACGGTAGTTTCTACCTGGACCTGAATGTAAAAAAGTGAATAAATCGTCTGAAATATACTGGGTTTCGCCCTGAGATTGTTGAGCACTTGCCTGTATGGTAGGCAACAAAAATAAGGCGCAGGTAACACTGAACAAAAATCGCTTTAGCATAATAAATATATAGTCTCTGAATGTCTGGCTCGATCTTATGGCCTAGTTATAGGAAAGGCAATAGGTGAACCTGATTAGTCTTATACCTCTTCTTCGCCGTTGTACTGCATAAAAGGGAAAGGTAAGGTACTTTTTTAAAATTAAATGACAGTCACTATGGACCTAGAAATTGAATTAAAGTTGCTTGCAACACCAAGCGCACAGCAAGATATTTTATCTTGGTTGACGCGAAGCCAACTAAATTACACGGTTTTAGCTAAGAAGCAACTGCGCAATGACTACTTTGAAACACCTCAGCGCACCTTGCGTAAGCTCGATATCGGCCTACGCATTCGGGGGCACAACGGTGAGTTTGAGCAAACGGTGAAAACCAAAGGGCGTGTCATCGCGGGTATGCATCAACGCCCTGAGTATAATGTCTCGCTGCCCAGTCCCGTTCTGCAATTAGCCTTGTTTGACGAGGATATTTGGCCACAGTCTATTGATGTGAATGTCTTGGAAAATGACCTTTATTTGATGTTTTCAACGGATTTTCTGCGCCACACGTATCTCATTACGCTTAGTAGCGGCACACACGTGGAATTAGTGTTCGACCAGGGGACTATTTCAGCGAATGGCAGAAGTGTTGCTATTTGTGAGATCGAACTCGAGCTTAAACGGGGCGAACCCAGTGAGCTTTTTGAACTGGCCCAGCAGCTTGTTGATATAACACCATTACGTGTAGGTCTGCACTCTAAAGCAGCTAGAGGCTATCGCCTAGCGGACAACCTTGCAGAGCCAACTTATGCGCCAGCGCCTAATTTTAGTGCTTCATTAGAATACACACCTGTCCAACATGGGTTATCAATGCTCGAGCAAGCACTTGATGTGTGGCAGCAAGGAGAAGCTGCGTTTTATCAAAGCCAAAGTGTGAATGACTGGCGTAACATACGCGCAGGTATCATTCTGGCGCAGGAGATTTTAGGTATATACCAGCACGTGTTTGAGTCACAGGCCATAATTGCTGTCAGTGGCTCTGCTGCCACATTGACAACATCAGTTGTTCTAACGTTGCAGGGCAAGCTTGATGCTTTATCTATGCATTACCAAGACGCAGATTTGATGCTTGCTGCTATACATTTGCACCACAGCGATTTTCTAACGCAGCATAAGGCCCCTTATTATGCGCAGGTTAATCCTAAACTGGCCGAATTCAATAAAACTGCTAACGTGCTAACTACATTAAATTCTTTATTAGCGGATCCACAAGGTGTGCACGTGCAACTGTCGCTAGGAGCTCTGTGTTTAACTGCAATGAATGAGAATGCAACACGTGAAGGCTCACCTGCTCGTAAGGAGCATGCAGCCAAAGAAGTGACAATGCCGCAACTTATTCACGACACAATGAGCACGAAAGACATAGGATTGCCTTACAAGCGCAACAAACTTGCTACATGCCAGGTCATATGGGGAGGCTTAGGTGCAATAAATGAGTATGACGCGCAACTAGGGGATAGCAATCCCTGGAGCGTGCTGCGCAGTGAAGACGACAAAAGCATGCGTGATGCCCTAAAAATCTTACTCGAGCGTAACGTCTTATCAGTTGAGGCCAGAGAGAAAACAGAATTAATGGCATGGCGCGCTAATAATTAATCGATTTAAGTAATCGGTTTTTAGAACTTTAATCTTTTTTGAAGACTGTCATGCTAAATGCTTTATAGGCCTCGTGCACAAGCAAGATGTGAATGATTAAGATAATTACCTACGTACTGAGTGCGTTCAATAGCAAAGCGGAGATGAAATGAAAGCGTCAGATTTATTTGTTAAAGCCCTAGAGGCAGAAGGTGTTGAGTATATTTTTGGTATCCCAGGTGAAGAAAACTTAGATTTGCTTGAATCGTTACGAGACTCAGACATTAAATTAATCTTAACCCGCCATGAGCAAGGCGCAGGTTTTATGGCGGCCACCTATGGTCGTTTAACCGGAAAAGTGGGTGTTTGCCTGTCGACACTCGGCCCCGGAGCAACTAACTTGGTCACTCCCGGTGCATATGCGCAATTAGGAGCAATGCCCATGTTGATGATTACTGGCCAAAAACCGGTGAAGACCAGCAAACAGGGACGTTTTCAGGTCATTGATGTTGTGGACATGATGCGTTCGATTACTAAGTACACCACACAGGTGGTTAGTGGCGATCGCATTCCATCTGTGGTGCGTGAAGCATTTCGTCTTGCTCACGAAGAACGCCCTGGTGCAACCCACATCGAATTACCAGAAGATATTGCAGCAGAAACTACCCAAGCTCAGTTACTTAAACCTAGTATTTCTCGCCGCCCCATCGCCGAATACAAAGCGATTAATAAAGCTATTGAAATGATAGAGGGCGCACGCTCTCCATTATTACTCATTGGTGCGGCAGCAAACCGCAAACTCACTTCCAAAATGCTCAAAGAATTCGTTGAAAAAACCGGTATTCCTTATGTCACTACGCAAATGGGTAAAGGCGTATTAGATGAATCACATGAATTATTTATGGGTAATACTGCGCTTTCCTCTGGTGATTTTGTACACCGAGTGATCGATAGTTCAGATTTAATCATTAACGTTGGCCACGATGTCGTCGAAAAACCGCCGTTCTTTATGAAGCACGGTGGCCGTGAAGTGATTCATATTAACTTCGAGCCTGCGGCGGTTGATCCTGTGTATTTCCCGCAGTTAGAAGTAGTGGGTGATATTGCGAACAGTATTTGGCAAATAAAAGAGCAAATTCAGCAGCAAAGTAACTGGGAATTTAGCTTCTTTAAAAAAGTGCATCAGGCGTATCTCGATCACAAAGCCGAGAGTGAAAACGACGATCGTTTCCCTGTTTTACCAGAACGATTCGTTAAAGACATCCGCGAAGCCATGCCACGTGATGGTATCGTTACTCTGGATAACGGCGTGTATAAAATCTGGTTTGCGCGCAACTATCCCGCAGCACTGACCAACACATTACTGCTTGATAACGCATTGGCCACAATGGGGGCAGGACTGCCCTCAGCGATGGCCGCGAAAATGGTTCATCCTGATAAACCTGTGCTGACAGTTTGCGGTGACGGCGGATTTATGATGAACAGCCAAGAGTTAGAAACGGCTGTAAGGTTGAATTTGCACATAGTCGTCATCATTCTAAGAGATGATGCTTATGGCATGATCAAGTGGAAGCAAGCCAACATGCAGTTTGCTAATTACGGTTTGGATTATGGCAACCCTGATTTTGTGAAATATGCAGAAAGCTACGGTGCGAAAGGCTGGAGAGTAGAAGCGGCCGATCAAATATTACCGCTTGTGAAATCATGTTTAGCTGAGCCTGGCGTGCATGTCATTGATGTGCCCGTTGATTATAGCCTTAATGACCAAACGTTGAACGAAACTCTTCGTGAACGTAGTCAACAACTATAAGGAATACAGAATGTTAGCGAAAGAATATCCCTATTATCTTGCGAGCAAAGCGGTGTTTGCCAATCGCGATCTGAAAATCACCAATAAGTACACGGGAGAGATAGCCACGTATGCTGCATTGGCTGATGCCGAGGTGATTGATAAGGCAATTGATGCCGCCGAGAAAGCTCAACCACTGCTAAACAAGATGGCACCTTATGAGCGTCAGGCTATTTTGAATCACTGCGTGAAACGTTTTGAAGAGCGCTTTGATGAACTGGCTCACGCCTTATGTATTGAAGCGGGTAAGCCAATTAAAGATGCCCGCGGCGAAGTGACTCGGTTAATCGATACCTTTAGAATTGCCGCCGAAGAATCAGTGCGCATGAAAGGTGAAGTGCTTAATCTAGAAATCACCCCTCGAGCGAAAGGTTATCAAGGACAATATAAACATGTGCCGATTGGTCCATGCTCGTTTATCTCGCCATTTAACTTTCCATTGAATTTAGCGGCACATAAAATAGCCCCTGCGCTAGCAGTAGGGTGTGCTTTCGTAATGAAACCAGCGAGCCGTACGCCTCTTGGGGCCATTATCATAGGTGAAATTTTAGCGGAAACGGATTTGCCAGAAGGCGCGTTTTCTATCTTACCTTGTAGCCGCGACGGCGCTGATTTGTTTACCACTGATGAGCGCTTTAAACTGCTCAGCTTTACCGGTTCACCTCAAGTGGGGTGGGAGTTAAAAGCTAAAGCCGGTAAAAAGCCCGTTATTTTGGAACTAGGGGGTAATGCTGCTTGTGTGGTCGATGAAGACACCGACCTCGACGATGCCATCGAGCGCATTATTTTTGGTGCCTATTATCAATCAGGCCAAAGCTGTATCAGCGTGCAACGAATATTGGTGCATGAAAAATTGTATAGCGAGTTTAAACAGCGCTATACGGAAAAAGTAGCTAATTTGGTTCACGGCGACCCTCTTGACGAAGATACCTTCATCGGGCCGATGATTTCTGAATCTGAAGCTGAGCGTTTAGATGATTGGATCCAAGAAGCGGTCAAAGGTGGCGCGACCGTATTGGCCGGCGGTAAACGCGATGGTGCTATGTTGCAAGCCACTTTGCTTGAAGGCGTGGCGCACGATGCAACGGTTAATTCAGAGGAAGCATTTGGTCCTGTATCCATCATTAGTTCGTTCAGCGATTTTGATGAAGCATTAAAAGAAGTGAACAACAGCCAGTTTGGTTTACAAGCCGGTATCTTCACCCGTGACATCTACAAGGCACACAAAGCGTGGGATGAGTTAGATGTCGGCGGCGTGGTGATAGGTGATGTGCCAAGCTGGCGCGTGGATAACATGCCCTATGGCGGCGTGAAAGAGTCAGGGCTAGGCCGGGAAGGTATTACCTATGCCATGGACGACATGACTGAAATACGTTTGATGGTGCTCAGAACCCCTCAATAGTATTGATTACTTGCTACTAAAGGCGTCTTTCGACGCCTTTTTCGTACCTCAACGGTTTTTCTTAGAAGGTTCTTATGAGAAGTAGTCATCTAAAATTTTATGGGTGAATTCTTTTCTTAAATAGAATCCTCTAGGGCGGGTTTGAATAATTTGGCCATTTTTACCTATAGCATCGGTTAATACACTGCCGTTCGCCGCTTTAGGGCGTAACTGCATATATTCACCATAGCGTGCGGTTACCTTTTCAATATCCCCCATGGCAATCATATCCATTATTTCCTCCCAATCTTGGCGTAAATACGCTTCTTGCTGACCTTGCAATGACCATAAAAACGGCGTTCCGATAGTGCGCTCGCTTGGGGGGATGTCGCGCCTGCCATCTATGGGGACCCACAAGACCTTATTCAGTTTATTGCGCACGCTGCTGGTGGCCCAGTGAATACCTGCCACATCAACCAAATGCGCGTAACACACATAAGTGGTTTCAAGAGGATACCCGTTTACGTCAATGGGGATGGTTTTGAGTTCAACGCCGATATTGGCAAAATCTTGCTGGGCTTTTGAGCCCGCTTCAGCGCCAAGAGCCAGCTCAAGTAGTTGACCACTCCAGCCTTTTTCACGCTTAAAATCGTTAGGTACTCGAATATTCTCGCTCTGTGCTAACTCGCCTAGGGTCAGTCCTGCCAGAGCTTCAGCGCGATCAAGTAATTCGTCAATAGTACTTGGTGAGGCTTTCATTGGTGACGGAATGATAGACAAATTAGTCCCCCTTTGGCTCTTTTACTAATTGAATGCAGCCCGTGACGATAAAAAATTGCGCTGCATAATAGGTACTCATGACAAGTACGCTTTGCAAAGGTAACGGCGTGATAAAGGCATTAATGGCCAATAAACTATCAGACACCAAAAACGATAATGCGCCTAAGCGTAATGCATATCCTTCAGTATTCGCTGCAAGAGCACTTATAAACATTACGCTTATGACAACAAAATAGCCTATTACCGGCAGCTGAAGCGAGCCAACCGCAGGCAGCAGCAAAAATAGCATGACCACTAAATACGCCGAAAATAAACTAACGGTGAGTAGATTTAGACGGTTAAGGTTTCGCCAACCAAATAAGAATTTCGAGTATAAAATGTGTGCTAAGGCAAATGCACTAAGGCCAAGTATGAAACTGTGCTTGAGAGGCAAGGCGAGCAACATATCGCCCGCGGCGCTGGACAATACGCCCGCTATTATCCACCACCTTGTTGATAAACTTGCTCGTTTCCACACGATGACGCCCAGCAGCAATATGGGGGCAGCTTTATGTAGGAAGCTCCACGAATAGATCGTTGTTAGCGTACTTGTTATGTAGCTTAGGGCTAAGAGCCAGTAAATTGTTGTGATTATTCTATGCATAGTCAGTAGTTTATGGAAGAATGCCAATCAATAAAAGAATTGAATTCTCGGGAGTCTAAGTGATTGATGCCGAAGGATTCCGCGCCAACGTTGGCATAGTGATTTGCAATAGCTTAGGTCAGGTCTTTTGGGCCCGCCGCTATGGTCAACATTCTTGGCAGTTTCCGCAAGGCGGAATCGATGAAGGTGAAACTGCTGAACAAACCATGTACCGCGAACTTTATGAGGAAGTTGGCCTAAAACCAGAACATGTAAAAATATTAGCGGTAACCAAAAATTGGTTGCGATACAAATTGCCAAAGCGCTTGATCCGTCAGGGCAGCGCACCTGTTTGCATTGGGCAAAAGCAAAAATGGTTTTTGTTGCAACTGACCTGCAAAGAGCAAGACGTTGATTTGCTGCAATCTGGTCATCCAGAGTTTGATGACTGGCGCTGGGTCAGTTTTTGGTATCCGGTACGTAATGTAGTGTCTTTCAAACGTGAAGTGTACCGCAGAGCAATGAAAGAGTTTGCGCCTACGGCAATGGCACTGAGCAGTAAACCGGCCCAAGGCCAAAGAAGTAAACGTAGACGCAAAAACTAAAGGGTTAATATGTTAACCAAGCTAAAACGCATCGTTAAAGAGGTCAATCAAACTCCCGTCCTAGATGATGCGCTTAGCGGTGTGGCAAAGAGTCTTAAAGAGGCCATTAAGGTCGACTCTGTCAGCATATATTTAGCTAACTACGAAAAGCAGCACTTTACGCTGCGAGCCACAGAAGGCCTAGCGAAATCTGCTATCGGAAATGTGTCGATAGGGTTTTCTGAAGGGCTGATCGGCTTAATTGGCCAGCGCGAAGAACCAATCAACATCAGTAATGCGCAAACCCACCCCAGATTTAAACACTATCCAGAAGTACAAGAAGAGCAATATCACGCCTTTTTAGGCGCACCTATTATTCATCAGCGAAAAGTGTTGGGCGTGCTGACATTACAACAGCAACGAAAGCGTCTTTTTAGCCAAGATGAAGAAGCGTTTCTAGTGACACTCGCAATGCAATTGGCCGTTGAAATTGTCAATGCTGAGGCCCGTGGCCGATTTAGCTTGAGTGATGATCACCCAGAGCAAAATGAGATCAAAAGCGTCAAAGGCGTGCCAGGCTCTTCGGGGTTAGCAGCTGGGGTTGGCGTGGTACAAAATTTACTGGTTAATTTACGCAACCACGTACCAAAACGCAGTGGCGATCGGGAAACGCAAATACAAAATTATCGCTCTGCGGTTATGCAAACCCGGCAGCAAGTTGAGGTGTTATCTCAGCGAATTCAAGGGGAGGTGCCCGATGACGTGCAAGCTATTTTCACCCTGTACCACCACCTACTGGATGCGAACAGCTTAGGCCGTGAAGTAGAGCAGAAAATAACGCTTGGATGGGATGCGGCAACGTCTTTAAAAATGGTGGTTGAAAACTATATCACCCAGTTTCAAGGCATGAGCGATGCCTATATGCGTGAACGCGCGGTAGATGTAGAAGATCTTTCCAATCGCATTTTAGCGAATCTACTCAACCTTGATACCAGTCGTTTAACCCGTGAAGAACTGCCAGATAAATGTATTTTGGTAGCAGAAGAGCTCACTGCCACCATGCTTGCTGAGTTCCCTAAAGGCAAGTTGTGTGGTCTGATTTCGATTCGTGGCTCTAGTAACTCTCATGCGGCAATCATGGCCAGAGCATTAGGCGTTCCCGCCGTAATGGGGGTGACAGGTGTTCCACTATCGTTACTCGATAACAAAGATATTTTATTAGATGGTTACACCGGCGGGATTATCGTTTCGCCGAACCAAACCATTGAACGAGAATTCCAGCAGCTTATACAAGAAGAGAAGCTGTTAAGTGATAAAATTCTTTCACAAGACGACCTACCAGCCATAACGAAAGATAATTGCCTGCTGAGCCTATTGGTAAATGCAGGGTTGTCGGCCGATATCGAAAATACCTATTCTAGTTACGCTGATGGTGTCGGGCTATTTCGTACTGAAATTCCCTTTATGATGCGTCAGCGTTTCCCTACCGAAAAAGAGCAAGTCGAACTATATAGAGCGATGTTAAGCGCTGAGCCAGACAAACCTTTCACCATGCGCACGTTAGATGTAGGCGGTGACAAGCCTTTGCCGTATTTCCCTATGACTGAGGAAAACCCGTTTCTGGGCTGGCGTGGTATTCGCTTAACACTCGACCATCCTGAGGTGTTTCTGGTGCAAATTCGCGCCATGTTACGTGCCAGTATCGGGTTGCAAAACTTGCAAATTATGTTGCCTATGATCACATCGGTAAGTGAAGTGCTAGAAGCCAAGAGGTTGATAAGTCAGGCTTTTTTTGAGGTGCAAGAAGAGGCGAAAGTTCAAGATGGTACGCTGTATCATCCTAAAATCGGTGTAATGCTTGAGGTGCCGGCGGTTATTTATCAGCTGCCTCAGTTGGCAAAAATTGTCGACTTCTTCTCAGTGGGTAGCAATGATTTAACCCAGTATTTGCTGGCAGTTGATAGAAACAACGCTCGGGTTTCTGAGTTGTATGATAGCTATCACCCGGCTGTGTTAGCGGCGCTGTATAATATTGCGCAGCAAGCCAACGACTTAAACGTACCCATTACTTTATGTGGTGAATTGGCAGGGGAGCCTGGCGGAACAATCCTGTTAATGGCGATGGGATACCGAAAACTAAGTATGAACAGTCATAGCTTGCTTAAAATAAAATGGGTTGCCCGTAGCGCTAATTTGAATGATGCCAAAGCATTACTTAATGAAGTGTTAGCCATGAGCGACCCGAAAGATGTGCGCGAGCGGGTGAATCTTTATCTTGAATCAATTGGTCTTGGCGGCTTGATCCGCGCGGGTATATAGCGGGAGTAATAAAAGTGGATCCTGCATTACTTATATTCTTAGTGTGTACCTTATTAGGTGCATTTGTTGGCTTATTCGCTGGGCTGTTGGGCATAGGCGGAGGGCTCATTATCGTGCCTTCATTACTTTACCTACTAACCGATTACATACACCTACCGTTAAAAATTGCCATGCCAATGGCGATTGCTACATCCTTGTCTACTATCGTGTTGACTGCTATTTCTTCGTCAAGAGCGCATTATAAGTTAGGCAACTTACGCCAGTTTTATCTACTTTGGACAGGCTTAGGTATTTCAGTGGGAGCGATAATCGGCCCTCAGTTCGCAACCGTCATTTCAGCACAATCACTAAAAACTTTATTTGCCATATTGGTACTGGTTATTGCAGCGCAAATGGTGTTTTTGGGCAATAAAAATGCCAAACGAGATGTGACAAAACAACTGTTGCTATTGATTGGTGTCATAACTGGTTGCATTTCCTCGGTTATGGGAATTGGTGGGGGTGCTATCATGGTGCCTGCGTTGTTGTGGTGTCGGGTTGATGTGCGAGCAGCAATTGGTTGCGCTGCATTTAGTGGCTTAGTCATCGCGTTGTTTGGTTCCGCCAGTTTTATCGTTGCAGGCTGGAACAACGAACATTTACCTCAGTGGTCAGTGGGCTTCATCTATTTGCCCGCCACCCTTGGGATAGTCTTGACGTCAGTGTTTACTGCCAACATAGGCGCGAAGTTAAGTCGCTCCTTAGACACGAAACTTTTAAAGAAAATTTTTGCCGGCTTTTTAGTCATTGTTAGTCTACGAATGTTATTAGGATAAAAATTCAACATGGTAAGTAGTTATTTTACATTTCCACAAATAGACCCAATCATTTTTAGTCTTGGGCCCTTAAGCTTGCGCTGGTACGGCTTAATGTATTTGGTGGGATTTGCCGCTGCGTTTTGGTTGGCTGGCGTGCGTTTATCACGCACTAATTGGACAAAAGAGCAATTAAGCGATTTATTATTCTGGGGCTTTTTAGGTGTTATTTTAGGAGGGCGAATTGGCTACGTACTCTTTTATCAATTCGAGTTATTCCTCTCTGATCCCTTATATTTATTTAAAATTTGGACCGGCGGCATGTCTTTTCATGGCGGCTTGTTGGGTGTTATTACTGCGCTTTGGTGGTTCTCGCGCAAAGCAAAATGTACTTTTTTACAAGTGGGTGATTTTATTGCGCCCTTAGTCCCCATTGGTTTAGGGGCTGGGCGTATCGGTAACTTCATAAATGCCGAGCTATGGGGGCGCACTACGGATGTATCTTGGGGCGTTATTTTCCCAGGCGCTGGGCCCTTACCTCGCCACCCTTCACAGTTGTACGAATTCGCTCTTGAAGGCGTTGTTTTGTTCTTAATGCTATGGCTTTACTCCCGCAAGCCTCGCCCTATTGGTGCGGTAAGTGGTTTATTCTTATTAGGGTATGGCAGCTTTAGATTTTTTGTGGAGTTCTTCCGAGAGCCGGACCAACACATAGGTTTGTACGAAGGGGCATTCTCATTAGGGATTTCACAAGGGCAAATATTATCAGCACCTATGATCATAGGTGGAATTGCACTGATGGTGTGGGCTGTGCGGCGCAATAAAATGGCAGATACAGGGGGGGAAAAGACATCAAAAGCCGCTAAAGCTTAATTGTTTTTACTCACTGGCTCACAGTTTGTGAGCCAGTTCTTTTGGCCACTGCTCCTACCGCGTTAAACCTATACTTAATCATCACCTCAAAAAATAATCTGCCCAGCTGCTTCTTGTTAATCTAAATCATCGATGGTCGATTTCTGTTCAGGAGAGAATGATGTTAGATGGTTTATTTTCTATGCAAGGAAAGGTATGCGTAGTCACTGGTGGTTCAAGGGGTTTAGGTGCTTTTATGGCGCAGGGCTTTTTAGAAGCAGGTGCTAAAAGGGTGTATATTACTGCGCGTAAAGCACAAGCGTGTTTAGATGCCGCCAAAGAGCTTAGTCAATTTGGCGACTGTGTGGCATTAGTGGGTGATGTTGCAACCAGCGAAGGCGTGATGGATTTGGTCAAGCAGCTAAATGAACGCGAACAGCACATTGATGTGTTAGTGAACAATGCGGGTACGGCTTGGGGCGCACCATTTGGCCAATTTCCCGAAAAGGGCTGGGATAAAGTCATGGACTTAAACGTGAAAAGCCCATTCTTTTTAACCCAAGCGTTAACACCATTACTCGAGAAGAATGCGACCAAGGACAATACATCCGCCGTGATAAATATAGGCTCTATCGCCGGGATCGTAGGCAATGGGCTCGATAATTACAGCTATGCTGTTTCTAAATCTGCCATTCATCAGCTAACCCGGGTTTTAGCCAAAGAGTTGGTTGACAAACATATTCGAGTAAACGCCATCGCTCCTGGTCGTTTCTATTCAAAAATGACCGAATTTCTAAGTGAAGATAAAGAGGCGTTCGAGGAAGAGCTTCAATCTATTCCTATGCGCCGCTGGGGGGAAGCATCTGATATTGCCGGTGTCGCGTTAATGCTAGCGAGCAAGGCAGGTGGCTTTATAACTGGGCAAATACTGCCTGTGGACGGTGGCACAACGTTAGTCAATTAGCAAATTGAGCTGGCAACAAAAAAGGGCTAGTCACCTAGCCCTTTGGTTTTAGTTCTTGAGCGCTAAACTAATATTGCAGCTCGGTTTTAATGTGTTACTTACGAGTTGCGCGTAACATCCATGATGTTTTCTCATGAATTCGCATGCGGTCAGAAACCAGCGCCGCTGTTGATTCATCTTCAGCATCTTGAGCCAGTTTCAATACTTCACGAGACGTTCTCACGACTTGCTCATGACCTTTAGTGAGTAAATCAATCATCTCTGATGCTTCAGGTACACCATCTACTTCTTTAATTGAACTTAGCTTAGCAAATTCTTTATACGTGCCAGGGGCTGCCACATCTAGAGTGCGAATACGCTCGGCAATATCATCTACCGCGGTTGCTAGTTCTGTATATTGCTCTTCGAACATCAAATGTAGTTCGCGAAATTGAGGGCCAGTCACGTTCCAATGGAAATTATGAGTCTGTAAATACAGAGTGTAAGAATCGGCTAATAAAGCCTTTAATCCATCAGCAATTTTTATTCTATTTGTTTCATTGATACCAATATCGATCGTTGTCATGGCTAACTCCCTAGGTTCAAAAATAAAAGGAACGGTAATTTAAAAAATTCTGAATATCCTAATGATATGCGTCGTTAAGGTGCTGTTTACAAGGGGCAATACAAAAAAATAGCACAAAAAATATTAGAAAGAGAAGTGAAATGCGCGCAAGGAATTTTACATCGGCTGCAAGTACGAAATTTATAAATCATACCAATTGCTAACTACTTATATGACATTTTTATGAACAAATATCCGCCACTAATTGTATAATAAACCATCTAGGAGTTTATATATGCAATTGTTACGTTGGTCTGAGCTGACCGTCTTGTTTTTATGTACCCCACTGTTAATTCTGTTTCTTGTCTCTGACTACGATACTTGGTTAATGCCGTTACTCATTTTGATGGGCGGTTATTGCTTACTTTTGCTGTGGAAGGATGTTGATTTTAAGCGTTTTCGATTATGGCACACCGATGAATTTTGGCGACATCTTGGGGCGACGCTGAAGGTGTTTATACCCGCTGCGATTGCTCTGGCGTTAGTGGTTTATTATTTTGCGCCGCACATTTTGTTCAAGTTGCCCAGAGAAGACATGCAATTTTGGCTTATTACGTTGGCGATTTACCCTATTGTGTCAGTGATCCCTCAAGAGCTCATTTTTAGAACCTTCTTTTTTCATCGATACAAACGTATCATTCCGTCAAAAAACACCCGATGGGCGCTCAGTACCGCGAGCTTTTCATTGGCTCACGTCGTGTACGGGAATTGGATTGCAGTAGGCCTGTCTTGTATTGGCGGAGCATTATTCGGTTATCGCTATATGCAGTCCCGCTCTACTTTGGTGGTCGTGATAGAGCATTCACTGTGGGGATCTTACTTGTTTACGCTAGGTGTTGGCGTCTTTTTGCTTACCCAAAACATCTAACTCAGCTGGCTTGGCCGCAATGAGGATAAACCCGCGCATGCCGTGCCACCACTGAGCGATGTTAATAATCTGTTTTTAAAATGCTTATTCTGCGTTAATAAATAAGCTTTTTAAAAGACTGAAAATAGCTTTTGTACGATTTTACCGCAAAGAACAAGTATTTTATCGACTAATACTGACATTTTCTTAACAAACGCTATATCATCCGCATCCTAATTTTTTGGCTCTTTCACCGAGAACTACGGTGAGCAAAGTTGATTCGTAAAGAGATCCTATGAACGTAAATAAAATTCTTTTAGCGGCGGGTTTAAGCACCTTATCTTTAAATACTTTAGCGGCGGCTTTTCAATTATCTGAGCACAGTGCATCAGGCCTCGGTCGCGCTTTTGCTGGCGACGCAGCCATTGCTGAAAACGCTTCTGTTGTGGCACGTAACCCAGCTTTAATGTCTCAGTTCAGTGAAAGTCAGTTATCTGTAGTGGGCACTTATATCGTGCCAGACGTGAGCCTAACTGGCGAAAGCGCGCCAGCATACTCTAACGCAGCTGCATTGAACGATGACAGCATTGCCCCCGAAGCATTTGTACCAGCGACGTATTATGTCATGCCACTTGATGACAAGTTTGCATTAGGCTTTGGCTTGTTCTCAAACTTTGGGTTGGCAACTGACTTCGCCGAAGATTACGCCGCAGGCCAGTTGGCGGGCATGACCGAAATCATTACCGTTAACTTTAATACAAGCGTGTCATACAAGATAAACGAACAGTTGACTGTTGCGGGTGGGCTTAACGTTGTGTACGCAGATGCCACTATTACTCGTCATTTAGGCGATTTAAGTAACGCGCTTGCTACCCAAGGTTTAGCGATTCCGTCAAGCACGACGGGACTTGATTTAGAAGGCGATGACTATGGTTTTGGTTATAATCTGGGCGTAGCCTACGATTTTGATGAAAACTCGCGTTTTGGTTTTCATTATCGCAGCAAAGTCGATATTACCTTCGATGGGACTTATAGCAACGAACTGCCTTTGATCCCTGGCGTGTTCGATAATGGTCAATCTGGTGCTGTTCAGCCTGGTACCGTTGATTTAGAACTTCCTGCAATTGCTGAGTTTTCAGCTAGTCATCAATTAGGTGATAAATGGGGCGTGCACTACAGTGTATTGTGGACAAACTGGAGCAGCTTCGAGCGTTTAGAGGCGTATGTGCCGAGTCAAGATGAACCCGTTTTTGAAAAGGAAGAGAACTTTTCAAATAGCTTCCGTTACGCTATTGGTGCTGATTATCAGTTGAACGAAAAAGTGAAGTTGCGCGCTGGTATTGCTTACGACGAAACCCCAACTGACTCTCAGTTGTTGTCGATCTCTATTCCTGACACCAATCGTCTATGGATAAGTGCGGGCGCTAACTATTTACTTGATGACAGCTCATCTATCGATTTGGGGGTGAGTATCATTCGCGGGCAAGACCGTACCTTCACTGAAGAAGATGACGCGGGTGGTGAATGGGAATTCAATAGTGAAGGGCATGCGTTTATCGTGTCCGCCCAGTATAACTATGCATTTTAATGTGCTGTCTTAGTATTCACTAATGTTGGCAAAAGCCGGTTTGGAATTTATTCCCAGCCGGCTTTTTTGTTAGGCGAGTATGACCAGCACTGCACCAACCAGAATTGATCCAAGGCCCCACTTGTCAGAGCGCTGTAATCGCTCCTTAAACCATTTTGCAGATATCAGTAAGGTAAAGAATATCTCTATTTGGCCTAGGGTTTTAACCAAGGCTACTGTTTCTAAGCTCATTGCGGTAAACCAGCCAATTGAGCCGACAAAGCTACAAAAACTGATGATAAAAACCAGTTTGGGCTTTAGGCATAAGGCGCGCAGGGTTTGAGGGCTGCGAACGAGTAGCCAAAGCAACAATATAAGAGTTTGTACCAGCAAGACCCAAAATAAAACGTATGCTGCACTTTGTAAAAATGGTAGCTGGGTCATTAGGCTTGCTTCTCGCACCCATAAGGTAGTGAAAGCAAAACACAGACCACTGGCTAAGCCGATAAGCAGTGTAGGCCAAGAGATATTTCTCATGCCTTTGGGCACGCTCATTAACCATACGGCAATACTGCCTATTATTACCCCACACCAAGCCATTGCTGACAAGGGGGCAGCAAAAAGCAGCGCACCTAAAACGGCAGCAATGACGGCCTCGCTCTTGGCTAACCCCACACCCATAGCATAATTTCGTAAGCGAAAAAGTTTGACCATTAACGCGGTAGCAAAAATTTGCGATATTGCAGCTAGCACTATGGCGAGATAGAACTTGGCATTCATCTGTGGGACGGCGCTACCTTCATAAGAGAAAAGCACAAATGCGTAGAGGGCAGCCATGGGGACGGCAAGGATAAAGCGAGCAAGGGTGACACCTAACGTGTCTACGTCAGTACTGAGGCGCTTTTGAAATGCATTTCGCCATGACTGCATGAACGCAGCCATCACGGTAAACGGGATCCACAAACTCATTTTATCGCCTTAAAGTTCTGCACGGGCAATGCCGAGTTCACGGTAATCAACTCATCTCAATTAAGGATGAATTGAAGCACAGGGCGCTAGCAGAAAGAGTTGGCGCCGCATGAGCAGGTTAATATGTTTACACTGAAAACGGGTATTTTATTGCTGGATGGTGAGCATAATCCTCAATACTAAAGTCATCCATGGTGACCCAAGTTTCTAAATCCTTTAATGATTTAATGTCTGGGTTGATGATCAATTTAGGCGTACCTAGAGGTTCACGCGTTAACTGCACGTCGCGCATCAACTCTAATTGGTCCTCGTAGATATGGGCATTGACTATTTTGTGGTACGCCATACCGGCTTTTTTACCTGTGATCTGCGCCACAATAGCCAATAGGAAGTAAACCTGAACCATATTGAAATTTAGCCCTAGAGGCACATCACAACTGCGCTGTGTGCTGTTTAAATACAAGGTATCATCAAGCAATGAAAAGTGATGACTGTACATACAAGGGCGAAGGCAGCCCATGTGAAATGCTCCGGGATGATAAAAAGTGAATATTTCGCCTCTGTCATCAATGCCATTTTTTAAGTCATGAATAATTTTAGCAAGTAGGTCGATACTTCCGCCATCAGGTTTCGGGAAATTACGCCCAATTTTGCCGTAAATTAATCCACAATCGTCTTCACCTTTGCGGTGAGGGTTGTCTAACCAAGCTTGGTTTTGGTTCGCATTTGCATCCCAAGTTGACGTTCCTATTTTGCGGAAGTCGGCGGCATTGTCGTAGCCACGAATATAGCCAATCATTTCCGCAATAGCTGATTTATAAAAACTCTTGCGGGTAGTTACTAAAGGAAATTCACCGTTACCCACGTTATAGGTGAGATCCGCATTGATGACGGTAAGGCATTTTTTACCGGTTCTTTCGTTATTCACCCATGTACCATCGTCAACAATACGTTGACACAGATCGAGATATTGCTTCATTTTACTTAACAGCTACTCTATTAGAAATGCTAAGGGGATATTATCAGAAATGTGAGGGATTTTTTAACGAAAAATAATAACTCTCTATCTGTTTTCTGGTGTCTCTATTGGACTGATGTAGCCTTGTGGATTGTGTTTATTCACTCTAAAATTAATATCTTAGTGTCGTGCTACAAGGCGCAATCGTTAATGATTCATGCGCTTTTTTCGATTTCCGCTTTAACAATGGAATAAATACCTTTATGACAATGTCAGTCCTTATTTGTGATGACTCCGGTTTTGCTCGCCGTCAAATGGCTCGTGCGATACCAGATGGCTGGGATGTGGACATTCACTTTGCCGAAAATGGTAAAGAAGCACTCAGTGCCATCAAGCAAGGAAAAGCTGATGTCATGTTTCTCGATTTGAATATGCCAGTCATGGATGGTTACCAAACCATGCAAATCGTAAAAGAGCAGGACCTACCAACATTAGTGATAGTAGTCTCGGGAGATGTTCAGCCTGAAGCCCATAAAAAAATGCTCGGTTTAGGGGCCATAGCTTTTATTGCTAAACCTATCGATAATCAAAAGCTGGGTGAAATATTACGCCAGTATGGTGTGTATTCTGGAGATATGACCTCTAAAGGGCGTACCGAAAAAGTGGCTATCGTCGAGCCGCATAGTCAAGGGGCGGAGCTTGACGCCTACCGTGAGATGGCAAACGTGGCGATGGGAAGAGCCGGCGAGCAAGTCGCAAAGTTACTAGGTGAGTTTATCCAGTTACCCATTCCTAACGTCAATTTAATCACTAACAACGAACTGCACATGGCAATGACTGATGTGAAAGCGAGTGATAGATTATCTGCGGTTTCTCATGGTTTCATTGGCGCGGGGATTAACGGTGAGGCATTGGTTATTTTTAATGATGTTAACATCGTCAATATGGGCAAGTTGTTGAACTATAAACAGAATCGGACTGAAGAAGAATCTGAGTTAGAAGTGCTGATGGATATTTCAAATATTCTTGTGGGCGCCTGTATCAATGCATTATCAGAACAACTACATGTTACGTTTAGTCACAATCACCCGATTATATTAGGTCGCCATTGTGATATTGATCAAGTGCTTGAGAGTAATCATGAACGTTGGGATAAAATTCTAGCAATTGAAATCGCCTATGCTATTAAGTCCCATGATATTCAGTTTGATTTGTTATTGCTGTTTCCCGGTAATGCAATGGAATTAGTTTACGCAAAACTTGTTACGGTTACCCAATAGGAGTTGCAACAGTGCAGGATATGAAAGAGTTAGCCGAAATGCATTGGAAGCACGATTTACTTGGTTCCATTGAAGTAGGCATTGTGGTCGTTGACCGCGAATATCTGGTACAGGTGTGGAACTTGTTTATGGAGAACCACAGCAATATTGCACCGAGTACGATCCGAGGTACATCTCTATTTGCTCATTTTCCAGAAATCGACGAAACTTGGCTTAGGGTCAAGGTTGAACCTGTTTTCTCCATGAAAAGTCCGGTTTTTGTTATCTGGGAGCAGCGACCTTTTCTTTTTCGGTTTGGCGCTAATCGACCCATTACTTCGCCCTCTAAGTTCATGTACCAAAACATCACCATATTTCCTTTGGCTTCCTTATCGGGTCAAGTAGAGCAAGTTTGCATAGTGGTGTATGACGTAACAGATCAGGCTGTGAGCAAGCAGGCGATTGAAGAACTTAACAATGAGTTGCAGCGATTAAGCCGAATTGATGGGCTAACTGGCATTTACAATCGTCGCTATTGGGAAGAGCAATTTAGTCGAGAGTTTAAACGCAATTTGCGTAAGCCGAGTCAGTCGTCAGTCATCATATTAGACATCGATCATTTTAAAAAAATCAATGATAACTATGGTCACCCTGCGGGCGATGAAGTTATACGCCGACTAGCAAAGTTGCTCAAAGACGTGACGAGAGAAACGGATATTTGTGGTCGTTACGGCGGTGAAGAATTCACAATTTTATTACCCGATACGGCCTCACCAAATGTAATGATACTCGCCCAACGAATTAGAGAGACTGTTGAAAAACTCAAAATTGAGTATGAACAGCAGACTATTTCCTTTACAGTCAGTTTAGGCATAGCGCAATTTTCCCCTGTATTTGAACAACATATGCAATGGTTAGAAAGTGCTGATAAAGCCCTATATCAGGCGAAAATTAGCGGTCGTAATCGGGTGGTTATTGCTTAAAGTAAACGCTTAAGTCACAGTATAATTAAAAGAATATCTAGTTGTTATGAATAATAAAACGTTACGTCAAGCGTTGCTAAATAAGCGCATGCTTATTTGTATTTGCACTGGTTTTTCATCCGGCCTTCCCCTTTATTTATTGATTCAGTTTGTGCCAGCTTGGCTTCGTTCCGCTGACATCGATTTGTCCACTATCGGCTTGATCAATCTCGTTCTGTTTCCTTATACATGGAAATTTATTTGGTCCCCAGTAATGGATCGCTTCGTAGTACCTATGCTCGGCAGACGACGAGGCTGGATGTTCATTACCCAAGTGGGGCTTATTGTGTTGATGGGGCTATTATCTCTCTACGACCCAGCGACAGAGATTAGCCAGATTATTATCATAGTGGCGGCCATCGCGTTTTTCAGCGCCAGCCAAGATATTGTTATTGATGCCTATCGGCGTGAATTACTGCCGGACGATGAGCTAGGAGCCGGCAATGGCTTTTACGCTCAGGCATATCGAATCTCTTCTTTTGTCCCAGGCTCACTGGCAATGATCCTTGCCGGCTTCTACCCTTGGTCGGTAGCGCACTTAAGCATTGCGGCTTTTATGCTAGTGGGTTTGGTTACCACATTAATGATCAACGAGACTTCTAAAGCAGGTGAAGAGCCGCAAACATTGCGCTCAGCTGTGGTCGAGCCTTTTGTTGAGTTTTTTCAGCGTCAAGGTTGGCAGCAAGCTGTGCTTATTTTGCTGTTCATCATGTTCTATAAATTAGGCGACAGTATGGCCACCGCCTTAGAAACGCCTTTCTTTCTGGACATGGGGTTTTCGACAGTGGAAATAGGCTCCATTGCAAAAATAGCTAAAACGATTGGAGCAACCGCTGGAACAATTTTAGGCGGTATCGCCATGATCAAGCTGGGTATTAATAGAAGCTTATGGGTGTTCGGCGTGTTTCAATTGATATCTATTTTGGGTTACGTCATGTTATCCATGGTGGGGTATAACCATCTCGTATTGGCGATTGCTAGCGGCTTTGAATATTTTGGTGTCGGGCTGGGCTCGGTAGCGCTCATCGCGTTTATGGCTAAATCTACTAATCGCCATTTTACTGCTACACAGTTCGCTTTATTTTCAAGTATTGCCGCGGTACCACGTACATTTGTGAGTGCCACCACTGGTTATGTTATTGAAGCGGTGGGGTACACTCAGTTTTTTATTATTTGTTTTGTGTGCGCTATTCCGGGGATGTTAATGCTGCTAAAAATAGCACCTTGGCATGTAGCTAAAAGCGAGGACACGCAACCTTAACGGCACTCTGTTAAGGTCGCGAGCCTAAATATTCATAAGGAAATGGATATTCATCTTCGCTTTCTAAGAAGTTAACGCATAAGTCTAAATCATTGCGTAAATTGGAGTCTTCTCGTAATGTTTTCTCTGGCCAAAAATGCAACTGGTGAAGTACATACCAAAACACGCGCTCTTGTTGCGAACATGGATGGTCTGCTAAATGGCTGACTTGAGACCATTCCTCCATGGTATCCCAAAAATACAAGTCTAATTCTTTGTAAACTATGCGATTGTTCCAGAATGCTCGAACAAAGTATGCGAGCTGCTGAGACTTAACATTTAAGAATTTTTGTACACTTATCACTGCCTAATACCCTCGTATCAATAAGTCGAACTAGACAAAAGTATAGTGTTTTGTAGTGATTTTGTTTGGTCTTTACCCAAAAAATGCAGCACATTTTAGCTATCTTGCTGAAATTCAGAATGTTTTATCTGAGTACTACAGTGTCTTTCGTGACTCACCAACCTAAATAATGCAGCCAACCGTGTATTTCTTTACTCACAAATGCGCTATCTGATGAGGTGTTAAATGTGTTGGTAAGTTGTCGCTGTCGGTAATCGAGTTTTAGATTTCTGGTAGCGTCAATTCCGCGCTGGGTTGCGCTCAATAGACTCCAGTTATTGTCGTGAGGACTATAGATATCGAGTAACGGCATTTCTGTCACTGCAGTGTAATTCGCAATGAGCGCATTCAAGTTGCGCTGGGGCCAAAACGGACTAATTGCCACTAGAGCGTCAGGGTTAGGAATTTGTTTTTCAGCATAAATCTTTATCAACCAAGCGGCGCTAGTGCCTTGGGCGATTATCAATCTAAATCCAGAGTAACTCTGAGCCCTAGCCAAAGTCGCTTGCATTAATTCACGCAGCTCTTGCTCATGCTGCAAGAAGTGTCCATTGCTTATACGGTGTAACTGGTACTGAGGGGATGCTGGTGAGCTGTTAGCTACTTCATTCGGTGCTTGGGTATTCTCTTGTGTGGATTCGGTTTCATCATCTAATGCGTCATCTTGCGATACGTCAGTCGCCGACTCTTGAGATTGAGTATCTGATGCGGCTGTTTCTTCGTCACTTAAATCGGGCTCAAAACCAATTGTCGGAGGTGTTATTTGTATCGTCACCCAACCTAAGTCATTTAGGTATTGAGTGAGGATGGCCAAGTTTTGCTGACTCGAGGGAGGGCGTCCCGTTTCGCCAACCAATATGGCTACGCCATTTAAGTTAGATGTGGTGTTTTGTGACTCAATGATTATCGTAGGTTTGTTATTCGCTTGTAGGATTTTAGCCTTGTCAGGAAACAATTGACGTTGCACGTCTGTCAGGGGGCTAGCGCTTGTCATACTTGGTAAGAACAGCATGCAACATAACGCAATGCTGTTTATGAAAGCGTGAAGGGCAGGCATGTAAATGCCATGCAAAAATACTTTGAATTTGTTAATAAATGAGATGTTCATAGAAACTATATTTCCCTCGCCATAGCCTGTTATCGGGCGCGAAATAAAGGAACTTTAGTAAAGGCTACATTAAAAAGGAACTGGGGCGTGAAAATCCACTGATGCGTTCGTTACAGGATGGGTAAAACCCAAGGTTTGCGCATGTAATTGCAGTCTGTTAGCCATCCTCAACGCGTCAGAATGGGCATACAAGCGATCACCTAAAATAGGGTGCCCTAAGCTCAACATGTGCACTCTTAGTTGGTGGGAGCGTCCTGTTACTGGCGTTAACTCCATTCGCGTCATATCATCATTTCGCTCTAAAACGCGCCAATGAGTTAATGAGGGTTTGCCTCTTTGCTGACAAACCATTTGTTTAGGCCGGTTCGGCCAATCACATATTAGCGGCAAATCGACACTGCCACGTTCGCCATTGACCTGACCAAATACTCTGGCGATATAGGTTTTATGTGTTTGACGCAACTCAAACTGCTTTGATAGTCGACGATGAGTGTCTTTATCAAGCGCCATCACAAGTAAACCGGATGTGGCCATATCTAAACGATGCACAATACGGGCTGTGGGATATACCCGCTGCACCCGCAATTCTAAGCTGTCTTTATGTTCAAGGGCCTTGCCCGGTACAGTCAATAAGCCACTTGGTTTATTGAGTACCAACACATATTCATCCTTAAACACTATCTGTAAATATGGCCGCGTGGGCGGCGCATAATTGACTATGGCCATAAACTCAGTTCTTCCTAGGGGTTGTTTACTATCAGTCTGATGGCTTCAAGATTCACCCGCGCTTCGCTAATAACCAGTTTCAAGTCGTCGATTTGTTGCTGCAAGTGGGCAATTTCTTCATCGCGAATTGACGGGTTCACTTTTTGTAAGCTTTGCATGCGTTTTAGCTCACCGCCAAGCAAGGACTTCATTTGCTTTTGACACTGCTTGCGCACTTTTTCCGCGTCGGCTTCACCTTGATTTTGCGCTATAGCTAAGGCTTTGGTTAATTGAGGTGTTAAGGCTTTAATCAATTGATTACCCATTTTACCGCGTACTTTGTCCAGCTTAGTAAATTGTTTTTCAACCACACTGTTGGTGGTATCAACACAGATTTTAATCGGTGTTGGTGGCAAGAAGCGATCGAGTTGCAATGATTTTTCAGCTTTACCAGATAACACAAACAAGCACTCTAGCCAGTATGCACCAGCCGGTAAGGATTTATCCTCCCCCAATGCTACCGAGCTCTTACCCGTAATCTCTGTAGTGACGGTCTCCATGGCGTGTTGCACCATGGGGTGGTCCCAACTAAAGAAGTTCACGTGTTCCAAACGGGTCGCGGTGGTGCGCTCGTAGGTAATGGTCATGCCTTCTTCATCAAGGCCCGGTAACGTCGCTACCATGGTTTCAGTGGGCCGAAGGATATAACAGCTTTCGTCTTTGTCTTCTTGGGCGAGGCCAAGGGTGTCAAATAAGCGTGTCATGAACAGCTCAAGGGTTGGAGAGTCTTCTGCGGCGAGTATTTCTTTTTGCAGTTTTTCCACTCGGCCTTTGCCTGACGAGTTAAGCTCAAGTAGTTTGTCACGCCCTTGTTCTAATCGCTCTTTGAGTTGTCTGTGCAAACTTGCGGTTTGGTTAATCAAGCTTTCGCTCGCTGCGAAGTCCGTGGGGAACATCAAGCAGCTATGCAGTAGTTCTTGAGTTTCCTCATATACTGTCATGCCTGTAGGGCAGGTGTGCTCGAACGCATTCAGGCCTTGGTGATACCAGTCAAGCAGCACTTGTTGTGCGCTCATATCAAAATAAGGCACATGAATGCACACATCGTGAGTTTGCCCGATACGATCAAGACGACCAATACGCTGCTCCAGTAAATCTGGTACTTGAGGTAAATCAAATAACACCAGGTGGTGAGCAAATTGGAAGTTGCGCCCCTCACTACCGATTTCACTACAAATTAGCACCTGGGCGCCTTCTTCGGTTTGTGCAAAATAGTTTGCGGCTTTGTCGCGCTCTACTATGCCCATACCTTCATGGAACACTGTTGCCCGAGTACCGGCTTTTACTCGCAGTACTTCAGCTAACTGCAATGCAGTGCCAGCGTTGGCACAAATAGTGAGAACTTTCTCACCTTTGAGCTCTTGCAGTTTTTCAATAAACCAGTCCACTCTTGGGTCAATATTGAACCAGCTGTTGACCATATCTGGATTGCGCTCAGGGGTTAAATGCAACGACAAGTTGGTTGGGTCTTCATCTTGGGCGGCAATATACTCTTCTGGTTGCTCTAGGCTGTAGCTATACAATTTACGATCAGGGAAACCACTGACGCCAGCGCGGCTGTTTCTGAAAAGCAAACGGCCTGTGCCGTGTCTGTCGAGTAAATTGTGCAGCAACTGCGTTTTTTGCCTAGCAGACATAGCATTGATGTCACCCAGATCTTCGTCTTTAGCGAATGCTTCAATAGCTGTAATGTTATCCGAGCTTAAGGCATCACCCGACATCAAGGGGGAAATAGCTTGGGCCAAAGTACTGTACTGCTGCTCTTCTTTGACAAAACTTTGGTAATCATGGAAACGCGCAGGGTCTAGCAAGCGCAGCCGTGCAAAGTGGCTCTCGTGGCCAAGTTGGTCAGGGGTCGCGGTTAATAGCAGCACACCTTTGGTTACTTGGGCGAGACCTTGCACTACTTGGTATTCTTGAGACGGCTGGCCTTCACTCCAAATCAGGTGGTGGGCTTCATCAACCACCATTAAATCCCATGGGGCTTGCATGGCTAGCTCGTAGTAGCTGCTGTTGTGGGTTAGAAAGTCCAAACTACAAATAACCAGCTGCTCAGATTCAAACGGGTTACCACTTTCGCCGGCCATGGCGCTGCAGCGCTCTTCATCGAAGATGGAAAACGCGAGGTTCACCCGGCGCAGCATTTCAACCAACCATTGATGCACTAAGCTTGAAGGCACGACAATTAATACTCGTTCAGCACGGGCCGTCAGTAATTGCTGGTGGATAATCAGCGCAGCTTCAATGGTTTTCCCAAGTCCTACCTCATCTGCAAGTAATACTCGAGGTGCAAAACGACGGCCCACTTCTGCTGCTATGTGCAATTGGTGAGGGATTAAATCAACCCTAGCTCCCACAAAACCCAATAATGATGAGGTACTATGGCTGTATTGGTGATTCAAACATTGCTCGCGTAAATCAAACCATTTGGGGTGGTCAAATTGCCCTGCAAACAAGCGTTGTTCTGGCTGGTTTAGCTGAAAATGATGATCGATAAAGGTTTCTTTCAACAACACCTCTTCTTCGGTGTCATGACGAATTCCGGTATAGGTCAACATCTCATTATGTTCACTAACGCTGGTGATCTTCATATCCCAACCTTCGTGGCTGGTAATATTATCGCCCTCACCAAATGTAATGCGGGTCAGTGGTGCACTTTGCTTGGCATACACTCGGCTGTCACCCGTGGCAGGGAATAACAAACTGACGGCGCGATTATCAACGGATACCACAGTCCCTAAGCCGAGTTCTGTTTGGGTATCGCTTAACCAACGTTGACCAAGTGCGAATGAGTGTTTTTGCGCCATAGAGTGTCTCCCAACAGTGTATGCATAACTGACTTTTTGATGCGGGCGGAATAATTTCGGCGCGCATTGTATACCAATAGTGCTTAGGGATGGAGGTCAATCCACCTTGATATAAACATATTGTGCATAAAAGTCGTTAACCCAAGCCCATTCCTAGTAATCTAAGTTCCTGCGCGCGGGTTTTAAGCTAAATGGTGGCATAGAGGCCATGTAATAAAAGTAGATGAATAAGGAACAAAAGTGGTTTATTGTTTGACTAACAGATGGCCAATAGCAGCTGAGTGATGTAACTGATTGGCTGTTTATAGGTGATTTGTTTTGCAGTGCCTTTTATTCAAATGGAGTGACGAATGCCAGAAAAAAAAGCGTTAGACACAAGAATTTACGTACTCGATACCAATATCCTCCTACACGAACCCCTCGCATTTCTATCTTTCAAAGAGCATGACGTAGTCGTCCCAATGACTGTCCTCGAAGAGCTTGACTATATCAAAGACAGTAAAAAAGATGTCGCCCGTGATGCTCGAGTTTCCATTCGCGCAATGGAAGACTTACTTCACGACGCCACGCCAGAGGAGTTAATGGCAGGCGTAAGCATGCAAGGAATTGGCGTAGGTGATAACGCGCCAACAGGCAGTTTGTCGATTTTTGTCGATCATGCATTGCCTGCGGATCAGCACGTGTTTACCAGTGATGAAAACGACAATCGTATTATTAACACTGCGCTGCATTTACAAGGGCAATGCAGCCCAAGGCTCGTTACCCTAGTAACCAAAGACATCAACATGCGGCTCAAAGCCAAAGGTGCTGGTCTAGCCCACGTTGAAGACTACCGAACAGATCAGCTAGTTAGTGACATCAAATACTTATCTAAAGGTTTTCATCGTTTTAATGGGGATTTTTGGAACGAAGTTACCGCAGTCGATAGCCGCTCAGAAGGTCGTGATACCATTCACACTCTCGCCCGAGAGGTGTTGCCAGAGGCCTATGTGAACGAGTATTTACTCGATGACACTGAACACTTCGCAGGTTTGGTTGAATCTGTGTCAGAAACGGAAATTGACGTACTCGATTTGGGCTACGAGCGCTTAATGGGCCGACGAGCTTGGGGAATTACCCCTAAGAATATCGGTCAAGCCATGGCGTTTCACTCTTTGCTGGACCCACATATAGATTTAGTGATTTTAACCGGCCCAGCAGGAAGTGGTAAAACAGGTATTACCGCAAGTTTTTTTTCAATATTTGTGCAGACCTACCTGAGAGCCTTGTATTTATTGGGACTACTATGTTCGTACTTCACCCTCAACCGAATTATTTTCTCTTTGACAGCTACGAGATGACAACAGAGAGCATTCACTAAAACCGATTAAGGATTTCACCTGTATGAGGCACAAAGAATAATTATAAGCCGAGGTAAATCTTAAATGACTACTCATAAAAGTAATTCTCAAAGAGGAATTAAAATGAAAAATCCAAGCGAGAATAAGAATCCAAGAATACTAGACACATCAGCATTGGTTCATGATCCCAAGAGCCTGCTTTCCTACAAAGATGATGTGTATATTTGTCTGACGGTGCTAGAAGAGTTAGATAATTTAAAAGAACGTAGGGAGAAGAGCGTTAGTGCTGACGCAAGAGTTGTTATCAGAATGCTTGAAGACATCATTAACGGACACAGCGCAGAGCAGATGGAGAAGGGCATTCCACTGCCCTCTAATGAGTCTGTCAAACGAGGGAAGCTATTTATTGGTATTGACACCAATTTAGATGTTCAAAGCGAATTAAAACAGGGAATTGGTAGCGACGCCGATAATCGTATTATCAACTACGCGCTGCATATGCAGAAGGTATTGGGACAGGAAGTCACACTAGTATCACGTGACATCAATATGCGACTCAAAGCGAGAACCATTGGTGTCGATGCAGAGGATGTACTTGTAGATCATCAAATATCTGACATCGATTTACTGTACACCGGAGTCCAGGCCTTCGAAGGCGATTTGTTTGATCGCGTTAAGTCAGACGATGGGTTTAAGCTTTCCGGTGAGGTTTATCAACTTGATAGAAACCTCTTTAATGAAGAGGTCCAATACAACATGTTTTGGTATGATGATGCGGGACACATTGGATTTGTTACAGAAGTAACAGACGAACATGTCTTCACAAAGTTGCTGCCCAGAAAACACAACAAAATCTGGGGGATAAGCCCCAAGAATTCGAGACAAGCCATTGCTGTGAGTCAATTAACTGACCCTCATTTTGATTTAAATATCATCCTTGGCCCTGCTGGCTCCGGAAAGACATTTTTGGCGGTAGCAGCTGCGTTGCACCAAGTTTTGGAGTTGAAACAGTATAAAAAAATCGTTGTTGTGAGGTCTCGCGACTTTATGGACGAAGACCCCGGCTTCCTTCCCGGAGACCTAAAAGAGAAGTCGATGCCTTTACTTGCAGGTATTACAGATGCCTTGATTTCAATGCATGCTGATGACGATCATGATGCAAATATTCATGCCACTGTGGAGCATATTATCGAACGAGCGAACATCGAATTCACCTCAATGGCATATTTCCGAGGCCGCTCTATCGACGATGCCGTTTTAATAATTGACGAAGCTCAGAATATGACTCGTGCACAGATGAAAGGGATGCTTAGCCGAGGAGGGAAAAACTGCCGCACAATCCTGCTTGGCAACTTAGCTCAGATTGACGACAAGTTTGTAACACCTGCATCTAGCGGAGCTACAGCGGCAGTCAACGTATATCGTAATTATGATAAGGGCAGTGTTCTGATATTCGACGAAGTAGAACGAAGCTCGTTGGCGCAGTTTACAGAGCAGAATTTGTAATCAAGAAATAGGTAAGGCTCTTTTCAGAGCTTCTTTGTAACTTCGATCCTCTTCATCACTGAGTTCAGCGACGGAGGCTCTCGTAAACGATGAGACTGTTAGCTCTTCAAGAGGTATTTTGCACTGCGTGTGCAAAAACGAAAGTTGATTGATAGGAGATGTTGTTTTACCTGAGCCAGCGCCTGCTAAGGTAAGCGTGTTTCTTGAGCTAGAGAATTTAAGTTGTCTTTGTTCCTGATTCGGTTGCTTATTTTCCGGTAAATTCATCAGTACTTTGTCTGAAAATTCCTGGCTATCACGTTCATCGAAATTCTATGGTGTGTCTGGGACGATATACGAATCATGGATTTCGTATTTTGGGACTTCAGTGTAGACATGCTCAATGGTCGTCGTGAGTTCTTTGGGGCTTTGAAGTAGCCTGCTTTCTGACCTTTTCTAAGATAATGCTTTTTAAACGACACTGCCGTTTTCGAGTGACTTTTTTTGTTGAAAGGCTCAGTGATTTTAGTAAGTCTTTAACCTTTTTGTTCCAAGACATGATACTTCCTTTTTGTTACTACTAAAGTGGTGCCGAAACGGCTTGGAGGCTTTATTTTAATAGTTCTCATCAGGATTTCGAGAGTCCGCTGTTGCTGTATTAATCATACTTTTCCTTGCTACTTATACACTGCCAAATTGGCTCTTCATCTTCCCACCAGACCAAGCTCACAAACTGGTCGTCATGGTAATGAAAGGCATGTTCGTAAACCGTCGCATCATCTGCCCAACCTTCACGGCACCATACATTGCCATCTACTTCACCGGGGCCAGTACTTACGCCGTTGACAATCAAGTCATAGATCTTTGAACCATCAGGAACTCTATCTCTTGGGTAAAAGCATCCAGGTAATTGACTGTTTTTATCAAACAGATACCTGCTTCCGTCTTTGCGGTATATGACAAAGCATCCCATATGGTGATCACTTTTGACCACGCGACGTAAGGTCATCATGAAGCTAGTGTCGAAAGTGGTTTTAACGGAACTCATCAAGTCTAGATTGAAACGACTTCCTGTCAGATGTTCCTTTAACAAATAGGAGGGAACCAATAGCTCGGACGCGTAGCTATTGGCCACATTTTCACGATTGCGTGATATTCCACTGGGGTTTTCCATATCTTTGTGGGTACATAAGTTGCCTACTTTTCCGCGATCTTTAAACCAATGGCCCAGCTCATGGCCGACAGAAAACCGTTTTCTTGGCGCGTCGCTTCCAGAGTTTACAGTAATCGTCGCTCTGTCACCTGCACCAATTATCATTGCTTCACAGCCGTTGAGTGGTTTCTCTAGAACAATAGCTTGTTGTTCAAATGCTATAGCTTCTATATCTATTTCTTTTGCATCTGATATCGCAAATTCGTCAATATATAACGATTCGACAAAATCCTTAATCGCCTTTATCGTCAACGTCGATCACTCCCATAGCTACAAGGTTTGCGATTATTTGATTCGCATCTTCATCCGTGAATTCTTTACCTTCTCTATGCGCGACAGTAAGGTTTTCTGGTAGCTTTCGCTGTTTGAGTAAATCAATCAGGATTGCTTTTGCGTCTTTCCCTTTTTTTGCTAAAAACGCTGCAACGTCCACGGAATCATGTTTTTTCTTCTCTAGCTCTAGTTTTGCTCTGGCATCTTTCAATCTATTCTTTTTAAGTTGTTGTTTGTGTTTTTTCACACTGTTTAAAAATTGAGATTGAGTGGTTTGAATTTCATCCGCAGTAATATTGAATTCAGCCATAAGCTCACTGACTGAAGCACTGGCAATTTTCTCGATCATGATATCGTCGAGTAAATTGTTCATCTGTTTGTTAGCCATCATCCAGTCTCCTTAAGGTATTTTTGTCCGTTCCTTACGATGCGCCTACGCGTTGTGTCATAGGCTTTTTCATCTCCAGCAAATACTGACTCTAAGATTTCCAATTTATTTTGACCTTCTTGTGTGGCTGCCAAAAAACGCATTGCTACATCATCATGGTTGAAGTTGTTGAGCAAAACACTCCAACGAGAATCAGTAGTGTCGTCATCCTCGATGTTTTGAATGTTGCCTGCTTCTTCATGTTCATCGAACGACTCAGAATGTTTGAAAATCTTTTCTTGATTTCGTTCAGCCATTCCAGAGCAGATACTTCTCATAACATTACAAATGGCTTTTGTAAGTGGCATATCTTTGGGGATGTGCCGATCATCATCAAGAATTCGCACTAATGCTTCGTTGAACACTTCTTCAGCTTTAATTGCGAGTCCAGATTTTCCTACGATGTGCTTCGATAAGATTACTGTTCTTGTAAGCACTTCATCAGTATTTGACTCAAGTGCCTTCAATATCTCATCGACCGTGTAGTAGTCGTAGTTCTTCATTTGCTACTCCCTTAGACGGACAAAAAATAATTTCTGGACATTGTCCAGTTTTTAAACTTAGTTCGGCCTCAATAGATATGGGGCAAAACTGCGTGGTTGGATGTTACCGAATTAATCAGGACAAAAGTAATTGTTCTTAACAATGTCCAGTTTTTGACCAATGCTCGGCCTTAAACAATAAGGCTGAGTTGAATAATTAGATGTTACCGAATTAGTGAGGATAAAAAAATATGCCAAACGCGAAGACACATATGTTGGTAGGAGCTGGAGTAGGTTTGACTGCTGCATTACGAGATAAAAAAAAGCATCCAGCCAGTCACAACGTTGTAGTTGCACCTGCTATAGGAGCCTTTATGGGAAGACTACCGGACATTTTAGAGCCTGCTTTGCATCCCAATCATCGACAGTTTCTCCACGGAATGACTGTGTTGACGTTGCTCACCGCCGGATTACTGAAAGCGTATCGGTGGTCGCCTGACGAGCCATTTGAAAAGTTTCTTCGGGGGCTCATGTTAATTGGTGGGGGAGCTTACCTTAGCCACTTAATTTGTGATGCATCAACACCGAAGGGCCTGCCATTAGTTGGTAAATTATGATGGAGGAAGGCTATGAGTTCACTATTTAACAATGCTCGGGCTCTAAGCGAGCAAAAGAAATCCATGTTGGTGGAGATGTTGGACTCAGTGTTCGACAATCTAGACCTGACTAAAACGCAGCGAGAGCGCATTGAAACGGCTTACAAGGCGGTCGGCAACTATTTAGCAAGTTGTGAACATCCGTTGCTGGAAGGAGCACAGATATACCCTCAGGGATCTATGCGACTTCGGACCACGAATAAGCCCTTGGGCCAAGAAGAGTTTGATGTCGATCTCATTCTGTTTTTGCCCAACGCTGCTTTTGCTACACGGGACGAAATCGTCAGCGTGGTCAAGCAGCATCTGTTAGACAACGAAGTATATAAAGAATTGGTAGAAGACCTACCCAGAGGATTACGCATTAACTATAAAGGTGATTATCACTTAGATATCACGCCTGCAAAAGCGTATGATCTACAGGGATTACAAGGGCATCCTTTATGGGTTGTCGATAAGCACACTGGTTTTAAAGAGTCGAACCCCGAGGGTATGGCCCAGGGATTTGATAAAGCCTGTTCCATGTTACCCGTGATACGCAAAGCGCACGTGTTTATGGAGGCATTGACCAACCGTTCTGTAACGGAATTGCCAGACCAGTTAAAGAAAAAGCCACTTAATCGGATTATTCAAATTTTAAAACGTCATCGCGATGTTTGGTCTCAACAAGACGGCAACATTCACGCTGATTTTCGCCCCATCTCTGTGGTTATTACAATGCTCGCCAGCCTGGCCTATGTTGAGGTTGTAAAGTCCGGTAAGGAGTACGACAACGAGTTTGATTTGATCTTAGACGTTATCGAGCTGATGCCGCATCACATTGAGAACAATTTTGATGAAGTGCTCATCACAAACCCGACAATGAAACCCGAAAACTATGCCGAGAAGTGGAATCGGGTTGAAGGACTAGAGGGGCAAAAATACCGCAACGCCTTTTATGCGTGGCATCGTGCCGCCGTTGACACGTTTGAGCATTTAGCGAGTGCAAACAATCAAGGTATAGACAATGTGTTCACTGCTTTGTCGGGGGCGTTTGGTGAACGGCCTGTCGTTGCCGCGAAGGACCGGATCATCGAAACGGTGAATGCGAATAGGAGCAATGGAAACTTAAGTGTCGCACTTGGGACTGGCGCAATAACAACAACCGTCGCCGGAAAGGCGAACGCTGCTTCACGTGTCGTCACCCCAGTGGTGAAAGTGAAAGGAAACCGATTCTATGGCGACTGACAGAGCGTTTTTAAAGCGTTTGGAAAACCCTGTGGTTGGAATACGCGACCAATATCTGGCTTTGAAGAAATATTGTCCGGGAACAGTTGAGATCCTAGACAATGATAAAACGGTACAGTGGGAAGGAACGCTACAGCCGACCCCGGTTTCAAGAGAGTATCAGGTGGTCATTCGATATACGCTCAGCCATCCTCCTGTTTGCGTTGTTAAATCCCCTGAGCTAACTGCTTTGGCTGAAGGCCAGAAAATACCTCACATCTACCAGAACCAAACGGGTATCAGAGGAATACATCTCTGCCTGTTTTTACCCGTTATCAAACAAAAAAACAAAGTCAGCGAATGGCAGTCCACCATGTTCTTGGCAGATACAATCTTGCCGTGGGCGTCGATGTGGTTGCTTTATTTTGAGTTTTGGCTGGCTTGCGGCAAGTGGGACGGTGGCGGTGTAGAGCATGATGAAAACGATGGGAGCGAGGAATGAAAAAAGCAATCAGTTATTTCATTGAAAAAGTCGCAGATTGGTTATTCAGAAGGCGGTCGTCTGCACTGATTGTTTTCAGAACTGGCGGTGCGCTTTTTTCCATGACTCTGATTGGAAGCTGGGCGGTATCGTTTTCTTACTCAGATGCCGCGAGAACGCTGGTATTTGGTTATCAATCATCAAGCACGACACAAATCATCCTTAATATCGGTTTTGTTGTCGGAATTTTACTAACGGCCTTAGGGGCTGTGTGGGAGTATCAGCGTTATCGGGATGAAAAGAAACGGAATGAGAAAAAGAAGACCGTCGTTATTGAGCAACGAGGGTTGGTCGATACGTCTGATTCTCCGCTGAGTGAATTCATCAAAAATGAATGCACATGGCAAGTCGATTCACTCGTCCAAGAGATACGTGAACGGGTTACTGAGAACGTGATCAGTAGACCTGATTTGGCGTTAGCCAAGGTTAATAATCTAAAGATGAGCCTTGCTGAAAAAACGGCTCAGTTGGCAGCCTCAGATATCTCTATTGCTTACGGTGGTGTACTTCCGGTTCCCTTTGCATTTTATACTGGCTACCTGCTGGATGATGAAAGTCGAATCACACTGCATGACTGGGACCGAGATATTGGGGACTGGCGTGATTTAGATGAAATTGATGATGGTGAAGAATTCATTGTCGAACAATCGTCAGCAATCGGCAAGTCAGTCGTGCTGGCCGTTTCAGTGTCTTATCCCGTTGATAGACTGTCTATTGCCAGCGTTTTCGCTGGTCTACCAGTCCATTATCTATCTTTACCAACACTCGACAGAAACAACCACTGGTCAAAAGCAAAACAAGATCGTCTTAGCGGAGAGTTCTTTGAATATTGCAAGACGCTGCTAGGACTGGGCGTTGAGCATATCCATCTTGTACTAGCCTCGCAAAATAGCATTGCCTTCAGATTCGGCCAATCTTATGACAAGCGGAATCTGCCAAGCGTTTCTGTGTACCAGTATGAACGACACCAAGCGACGAGATACCCGTGGTGCGTTCATATACCGCATGAAGATGGAAAGAACGTTGAAGTTATTCAAACCAAATTCAAGCAGGTTGCTTGATGTTATACCAAAAGAAGGAGTCAATTATGACTAATAAGAAATAAAGCTCATCCACGTTGGCATCATTGGCTTCGTCTATTTTGACTGGCAGTGGCTCATCACAAATCCAGAAAACCTTAGCTGGTTATGTTCTAAGTCAAGCCAGCTCCTCAGATCAGGCTGGAGCTGAAATGGAAGGGGTAGCCTCTGCTGTTATGCAAAGTGACAAGTACAGTGATACGACCAAGTCTGTGGCTGCGTCTTTATTATCTCAGTCAAATCGCTGCGAGCCTTCATATACTTTCTAAGTTCGCTTTAAAAAGCTGTTAAGGCATTTAACAAAAAATTTTTAAGAGGCTAGTTAAGCTTCTACCGCAATAAATCAACCCCAAAGGTCTTAACCACCAGAGCGAAGAGCCAAAAGAAAATGACAGTGATCACAGCACAGATAATCAGTGAGAACCAGAAGCTAAACTTTTGTAGCAACGTCGGAAATAACAAAAACATCGGAAGTGTTGGCACTACATACCAGAACGTATACCAGGCGTGATTGGCTATTTTTTCTATTGGTTGTTTCTCAACGTGAAGCCAAATCATTGTAAGAATAGTGACAAGGGGCAATGCCACTATTAGCGCCCCTAGTTTGTCACTTTTTTTTGCGATTTCTGATGCAGCCGCCACAATTGTTGCGGTGATCAGATATTTGGTTATCAGCCATCCCATAATATGCCTTTTTATTGTTAGTTACAAAAACCTATTGCCTATCGGTTTTTATTCTGCCACTATAATACCCATTATGTGAAGAGAAATATGTCATGCAATTAGGTGAATTGGAAAAACTAGTGCTGCAATACCTGTGGTCAGAAAAAGAGGCTGATGCAAAACAAGTTCATAGTGTACTTGGTCAGACTAGGGGGAATTCACTGAATACTATCCAAAGTACGTTGGATAGACTGTTTAAAAAAGGGTTGTTAAGTCGAACTAAACAAGGCCATGCCCATTTATATCGCACCAAGGTTAATCGGGAAGCCTTACTTGCCAAATTAATCACCAATGTCACCAGTGATTTTGTTGAGCAAGGTGAACATAGTCTGATTGCGGCCTTTAGTTCAGCTTCTGCAAATCTGGATGATGCTCAATTAGACAAGCTGGAACAGCTCATAGAGCAACAACGCAAACTGCGCAGAGGGTAACCATAAATATGTTAGTGGGAAGTTTGGCTATTACTCTGAATCTAATGAGTGTGGCGTTGCTGGCATTTTTTATTGGCGTGGTGGTGCTGTCAGTATCGGCTCCCTTGTGTTTCTCAAAACTGAGCCATTTCACTTTCCGTATCCGCAAGTTAGCCCTCTGGTTGCTGGCCACGGGACCTTGGTGGATAGGGGCAATTTGTGTCGCAATATTTTGGCCTCGGGTAGAAGGTGGGTTGTTTGCATCTTGGATTGCAAACTTCGCTCACTGGCATCATGCAGATTTGTTCACGTTTACTAGCTGGCATGGTTTGACATTGTTAGTGTGCAGCTTAATTTTGACTTGGATGTTGGTTGTTATTGTTATCCAAAGCCGAAAAAAATCACTTTCCATGGACAACTTGCTTGAGCTTTGTGACACCAATGAAATGCCCAATCACAATAGTCACCAGGTTTATTCCCTCCAGTTAACTATTCCGACAGCGTTTACATCTGGGCTACTGTCACCGAAGGTTTACTTAACCACCGCCTTGCAAAAACAAGTGGATCAGCAAGCACTAGATATTATCATCCAGCACGAACTTGCTCATGTGCGAGCTTATGATCCTTTGTTTAAAATGATCTTTGCACTGTTTTGCCGTTTTTACCCAAAGTCCGTCAATAATATTTTAATGCAGCACTACAGCCTTTTAACAGAACAGATGGCTGATCATGCCGTTACACATTTTCATGACAGTCTGAATGTAGCACAAACTTTAATAAACGTGGCTAAGTTGCAGCAAAAACTCCCTATCAATTGCGATGGCATGCAACTCAGTTACTTTGCCAATGAACAAATTAGCCAGCGGGTCTACAGGCTAGTTTCGCCATTAGAAAAAACACCGGTGTTGGCATTGGTTGTTGCAATAGCCGCATTCATTGGTGCGCCATTATTCGCGGTCTCTACCGTCGATAGTTTCCACCACTTTATTGAAACTTTTTTCACCCACTAAATAAGGATAGGGCATGAAGCTATTTTTTCGAATCAGCGCACCTGAAAAACCGATCGCCAGTCGGTTTTGTACGGGTTTGCTGAGTCTCTCCCTGGTACTTTCAGCTTCTGCTGAAGTTATCCCTGGATCAGGCCCGGTATTAACCTTGTCGCAAGCTGTTTCCCTAACGTTGCAACAACACCCTGAAATTAATGCCTTTGTGCCTAGATATCGCATGCAGAAAGGTTTGGTTCAACAAGCCAGTGTAGGAAAACGTCCGCAGGTTGGGCTTATGATAGAAGATGCGCTGGGTAATGGCGATCATAGTGCGTTGCGCAGTATGCAATCGACTTTGACATTTACTTGGATGCTACAGCAGAAACAGATTGATAGTCGTATCGCCGCAGTAAAATCTCAGACTGGCCAACTTGATGTAGAGCAGCGGGTAGCCTCTTTGGACTTGGCCGCGCATACCGCCAAAAAATTCATTCAAATACTGATAAAAGATGAGCGATTAAAGCTCAATAGAATCGCCCTGCAACAGGCACAGGATGTACACAGTGCCATAAGTAAGCGGGTTGACGCGGGTAAAAGCTCCAATGTTGAAAAATTACAAGCCGAAGCTGAACAGGTGCGCCGTGAACTTGCCATTGAGGATTTAGAACATGAATTAACAGCCAGTTATTATCAATTGACGTCAATGTGGGGGGAGGCTGGTAAAGCCTATCAAGTGAGCGGTAATTTGCTGGCATTGCCCGCTAACCCGTCTGTGGAATCGCAATTAGATAAGCTGAAGAATCAGCCTCTACTGGCCAAGTTTGCTACGCAGCGACGTATTGCTCAGTCGCAAATAGAGGTAGCTCGCATAGAGGCTAAGCCGCAATGGCAATTGTCAGCCGGTGTGCGCCGGTACGAAGCGACGGATGATTTCGGCCTAGTTGCCGGGATCTCAATCCCATGGGGAAATAACAACCGCAACGCTGGCAAGATTGCCGCATTACAAGCACACCAAGAAGTATTAGCTGATGAAGCCAGTGCTTTGTTACAAAAGCTAGACGCACAACTTTACGTGCTGCTTCAGGAAATGGGGCATTCACGACATGTTATCGACACCATACAGCAACGTATTATACCGCTGTTAGAAAATGCCTTGTCAGATGCGTCTAGTGCCTTCGACATCGGCAAGCTTAATTATACCCAGTGGAACAATGTTCGACAGGAATTGCTGACAGCTAAGTCGCGATTATTAGACGCATATGAAAGTTTGCACCTGCAACATATTGAAATTCAACGCCTGACTGGCTCGTCCATTTCCCAATGAGAAATTTTATGAAGAACAAAAATATCATCTCAATATTAATAACTATTTTGCTAGGGCTGACATGCTTTATCTCACCTGTGGTTCTAGCGGAACCTGCTCCTGCGGAGGAGCAGGTAGAGCCTGAAAAAGGATCTCACAATGGTCGAATTTTGCGCGACGGTGAGTTTGCCATAGAACTGGCTATCTTTGAAACCGGCGTGCCGCCTGAGTTTCGTGTATGGGTAATGGATAAAGGGCAACCGATATCACCAGATAAAGTTGAGCTTAATATCAAGCTCACCCGTCTTGGAGGCGTTGTGGATGACATCCAATTTAATCAGCAAGACGGATTTCTGCGCGGTGATATGGTGATTTACGAGCCGCATTCCTTTGTGGTAACGATTACCGCTAAACATCAGGGCAAAACTCACCACTGGAAATACAACAACTTTGAAGGACGTACCACCATTGAGCAGGCAGTTGCCGATGCGATGGAGATTAAAACTGAAGTCGCCAGTCATGTCATGCTTCACCAAACGTTCCCTGTTTATGGCAGGTTAATGCTGCCACCAGGTGCAAATCGCATCGTTGCGGCGAGGTTTGATGGAGAAATCAAACAACTGCATGTCAAGCAAGGCGATAACGTCAAAAAGGGGCAGTTATTGTTAACCGTCGAAAGTAATGAGAGTTTGAAATCTTTTCAGATCACAGCACCAGTGGAGGGCATCATCACTGCACAGCAGGCGAATGCCGGTGAGCAAACTGCAGGGCGAACGTTGCTAACGATTAGTAACCCTTCTACCTACATAGCGCAATTGGCAGTCTACCCCAATGATTACGCAAAAGTAGCAATAGGAACACCGGTTACTATGAGCATTGATGGGAGCGCCAGCGAATTCACTGGTAATGTGGCCTATATCGAACCTTCGGTGCGTGATGATCAAGCCAGATTGGTCTGGGTGTATGTTGATAATGAAAAAAGACAGTTATCCACCGGCAGTTTTGTTAAGGCGGAAATTGAATTCGCTACCATTAATGTGCCCTTAGCAGTCAAGCGTGCCGGCTTACAAGCCTTTCGGGATTTTACCGTAGTGTACGCCAAGGTAGATAAGCAATACGAAGTACGGATGCTGGAATTAGGCCGTCAGGATAAAGTGTGGGTAGAAGTCTTAGGTGGGCTGGAGCCTGGCACCGAGTACGTGAGCGAAAATAGTTACATTCTTAAAGCCGACATTGAAAAGTCTGGCGCATCCCACGACCACTAGGAGCACGTAATGTTAGAATCGATTCTACGTTTTTCGATAAAACGCAACCTGCTCATTTTTGTAATGGTATTGGGTTTTGCAGGACTGGGGATATGGAATTTCACCAATCTGCCTATAGACGCAGTACCGGATATTACCAATGTGCAGGTAATGATAAACACCGAAGCCCCTGGTTCTACACCCTTGGAAGTAGAGCAACGAGTGACTTACCCGTTAGAGAACGCCTTAGCCGGATTACCGGGTCTCACGTACACGCGCTCGGTGTCCCGTTATGGCCTGTCACAAGTTATTGCCATTTTTGATGATGATACCGATGTGTATTTTGCCCGCCAGTTAGTCAATGAACGCTTGTCTGCTGCCCGCGCCGAACTACCCTCAGGATTAGAGCCGCAGCTGGGGCCCATAGCAACGGGGTTGGGCGAGATTTTTATGTTTACTGTGGATGCTGAACCAGGGGCCACCAACGAAGATGGATCGCCAGTCACACCGATGGATTTACGTACCGTTCACGACTGGACCATTCGGCCACAATTGATGCGCGTACCCGGTGTGGTTGAAGTCAACCCTATCGGCGGGTATGAGCGTGAAATATTGGTCGGCTTTAAGCCTGACAAATTGTTGGCTTACGGGCTGACTCCAGCGGATGTTATCTCGGCGATTGAACAAAATAACAACAACCAAGGAGCAGGTTTTGTAGAGCAAAACGGTGCTCAATGGCTGTTAAGAATGCCTGGCCAGATAGAAGATTTGCAGGCACTTGGTGAAATCCCTTTGCGTAGCATAAACAGTGCTTCGATACGCATTAAAGACGTTGCTGATATCAGCAATGGTAAGGGCCTTAGAAACGGTGCAGCGACACAAAATGGTCGAGAAGTCGTTATGAGCACAGTATTCATGCTCATAGGTGAAAATAGCCGAACTGTTGCAAATGCTGTGGGTGAAAGACTCATAGAAATCAATGCCAGCTTACCTGAGGGAATTGTTGCAACGGCTGTATATGATCGCACCAAACTGGTTGATAAAACGTTACAAACTGTCACAACCAATCTGCTCGAAGGGGCGTTATTGGTTATTGTTGTTTTGTTTTTGCTGCTGGGCAGTTTTAGGGCTGCGTTCCTTACTGCGCTGGTCATCCCTTTCGCCATGCTTATGACCATTACCGGTATGGTGCAAAGTAATGTTAGCGCTAATCTGATGAGCTTGGGGGCACTGGACTTTGGTCTGCTGGTTGATGGTGCCATCATCATTGTTGAGAACTGTATGCGCCGCCTGAGTCAGGCTGGCTCTGCTAATCAAACTTTAGCTCTGAAAGAGAGGATGGAGTTGGTATTTGAGGCAACACGAGAGGTCATTCGGCCAGCGCTTTTTGGCGTGTTAATTATAACCGCTGTGTATCTGCCCATTTTTGCCCTCGAAGGTGTCGAAGGTAAAATGTTTCACCCTATGGCAATAACGGTTGTAATCGCATTACTGAGCGCGATGTTTCTGTCCATCACCTTTGTTCCAGCCATGATTGCATTGCTGTTTAAAAAACCGGTAAAAGAAAAACACAATCCTGTTATTCGCGGTGCAACAGCCGCTTATCGTCCAGCCCTAGCTTGGGTATTAAAAGGTAGATGGTTAGTAGTGATAGCCGCGAGCTTACTGATTATCTTGTTCGGTTATCAAGCTACACGCTTAGGTAGCGAGTTTGCACCGGATCTGGATGAAGGTGACATTGCCATGCATGCTTTACGAATTCCTGGTACATCCCTAAGTCAGGCTATAGCGTTGCAAGAGGTACTAGAAGAAAAAGTCAAACAAATGCCGGAAGTTGAACGGGTTTTTGCCAAAATAGGCACCGCAGATGTGGCAACAGATGCCGTTCCGCCCAGCGTGGCAGATAACTTTATTATCCTGAAACCTCGCGACCAGTGGCCTGATCCCAACAAGTCTAAGGAACAGGTGGTTGAAGAATTAGCCGCTATGGTTGCCCCGGTTCCGGGCAATCGCTATGAATTCTTGCAACCTATCCAAATGCGTTTTAATGAAATTCTTGCGGGGGTTCGAGCAGAGTTGGCCATTAAGGTATTTGGCGATGATTTTGACACCTTGGCTTTGATCGGTGGGGAGATTGAATCGGCGGTCAGTAATGTCGCAGGTATTGCCGATTTGCAGGTGGAGCGCACTACCGGACTACCCATGCTGACTATTGAACCTAAGCTTGAAAAGCTGGCGCAGTATGGCATTAGCAAGGCAGCAGTGCAGTCGCAACTGAGTACCGCAATGGGAGGTACTGTGGCAGGTAAGTTTTATCAAGGGGATATCCGCTCCGATATTGCGGTGCGTCTTGCTGAAGAATTACGCACAGACATAGATGGGCTTGCATATTTACCTATTCAATTACCTGACGGCCACGCTGTGCCACTGAAAGAACTGGCAACGCTGAATTTGGTAGACGGAGCCAGTCAAATAAATCGCGAAAACGGAAAACGTCGCATAGTGGTTACTGCGAACGTCAGAGGACGTGATTTAGGTAGTTTTGTGGCGGATATTCAGCAAGCCATTGGCAACAATGTCGACATTCCCGCCGGGAATTGGGTTGAGTACGGTGGTACTTATCAAAAGTTGCAATCGGCTTCCCAGCGACTCAGTGTGGTTGTGCCAATTACTCTGCTGATGATCATTGGTTTACTCATATTGGCACTTAGTTCATTTAAGGATGCCATGATCATATTTGCCGGTGTGCCCTTGGCTTTAACGGGAGGCATTGCTGCTTTGCTGTTGCGGGATATTCCGTTTTCCATTTCGGCTGCGGTAGGCTTTATTGCGCTATCGGGCATTGCCATTTTGAACGGATTGGTAATGGTATCCTTCATTCGCGAACTTCGTAAAGACAATGTCTCGCTGGATGAAGCCATTTTTGAGGGGGCTTTAACCCGTCTTCGCCCGGTATTGACCACGGCTTTGGTTGCCGCCCTGGGATTTGTGCCGATGGCACTTAATACCGGTATCGGGTCTGAGGTGCAGCGTCCACTGGCAACAGTGGTCATAGGGGGGATTATCTCATCGACCTTGTTAACACTGTTTGTTATACCTGCGTTGTATCGCATTTTACATATAGAAAAGGAGTCAATCTTGACCGAGTCTGAGATGATGGAGTCTGCCAATGCCAACTAATCTACTGAAATATAGCCTTGTTGTGATCTTCCTGTGTCTAACGGCACTGAGCCTGGACGCATTTGCCCACGGCGTCGATGATAGCACTCGCGCTTTTTTAGAACAGAATACTGGCGTGCAAATTGTGCCCTTTTTATATATCGGTGCCAAGCACATGATCACCGGTTATGACCATCTGTTGTTTCTGGTGGGCGTGATTTTCTTCCTCTACAAAAGCCGCGACGTACTGCTGTATGTCAGCATGTTCACACTAGGTCACAGTGTGACCTTATTATTAGGCGTACTGAGCGATATTCAAGTCAACGGTTATCTGATTGACGCCATCATTGGTCTGTCGGTGGTGTACAAGGGTTTTGATAACCTGGGCGGCTTTAAACGCTGTTTTAGCTGGCAACCGAATACCAAATTGGCCGTGTTGATTTTCGGACTGTTCCACGGTTTTGGCCTGGCGACCAAATTACAGGAATTTCAGTTGCCAGGAGATGGGCTGATCATTAACTTGCTCGCGTTTAATCTGGGGGTGGAGCTAGGGCAATTTGCGGCATTGGTATTTATCCTCATTGCCATCAATGCTTGGCGAAAACTACCGTCTTTCCAACGATTCTCCACATTAACCAATACGTTATTGATGAGTGGCGGACTCATGCTCATTGGTTACCAGCTCACCGGTTTTGTCATTAACTAATTAAAACGAGAAAAATATGCAACACACTGTAAGTACTAAAACGCTATTAAAAGCCAGCGCATCGGCCACCCTTGTGGCTATAGTGGCTTTGATTACCTTCATTTTACCTGCCGAGTACAACATCGACCCCACAGGCATTGGTCAGGAATTGGGCTTGACATTACTTACGGCGGCTGCAACGGAAGCGCCAAATGAATCAGCCCAAGTAGGGTCAGATGAATATCAGGTTATCGAGGTTGTTATACCTGCCGGACAAGGGGTAGAGTATAAATTCAATCTGCAACAATACGACAAAGTGACCTATGAATGGCTGACAGACGGCCCTTCGTTGTATTTTGATTTACACGGAGAACCACAAGGGGACACTACGGGATATTTTGAAAGCTACGCCATTGCTACGTTAAACGGCATGCAAGGTAGCTTTACGGCTCCTTTTGCTGGGTCGCATGGTTGGTATTGGAAAAATAAATCAGACCTGCCTATCAGTGTGCAGCTCATGGTGAAAGGACAGTATGAAGTGATTGGCCTTAAATAATAATCAAAGTAACCATAATTGGAGAAAAAAATGCAAAAACTACTATCTGTATTAGCAGTGTGTAGCACCATATTCTGTAGCAATGTTGCAGCACATAGTGATCATGGTGTTATTAGCGGTCAGGCTGCTATAAACATTGTTAGCAAGTCGTTGCCACAAATGACATTTAAGGAGTTTGGCTTTGAAGTGGGGAAGCTAGGTGCATCGTGGAAGCTGCTGACTTCATCAGATATGTCAGTCGTTAGTGTTGAAGACAGCTTTTATATTGTCAGCGCCAACAACACTGAAACAGAAAGTACGATCTACTTCCAGATCGCCAATAATGGGCAGGTGATGGATGTTACCCACAAAAACAATTTTTAAACCTAATGAGCCGGAAGACTTAACTATCTGCTGGTCAATTACTCTGTGAGGCTCCAAAATTAGTCATATTGAAGGAATATATACTAGCTGCTAGTTTGCTCACGATGGAGTGGCTCAGTAATTAGATAGACTATATCCCTTCATAGCCACATATTAATAAATAGAAATATTACTCAAATAATGTTTGTTCAAGATATTCTTCCATATACGTGGCATAACGGTTTAACTGGGTTTTATGACAGGATAGTTTTTAGACTGCCAAGCCCCTATAGAACCGAGGAATACCTTAACATTGTTGTAGCCTTTTGCTTGCAAGTACGCTGCGGCTACGGTAGCCCGAATACCACTTGCACACATGGTAATAAACTTATCGTCCGGCGATAGCGCACTAATTTTATCAGCTAAGTGCCCCAAAAAAATATGCTCACTGCTCTCAATATGGATGGGTTCATACTCAGTTATTTTCCTAACATCCAATAAGTGCCAATCATCATTTAGTAGCTGTTTAACTTGTTCAGCGTTGACTGCATCAATCGTGGAAAAACAGCTTCCTTTCGCTGCAACCATAGCCATATTAGTGGAAAAGTAGTGCTCAATATTATCAAATCCAATGCGAGCAAAATGCAGTGCGGCATAACGTGCCATATTTTGGTCGTCAGCAATGATGACGAGTTTATCATTAAGAGAGAATAACCACCCTGCATAGGCAGTAATCATATCAATTGGTAGACAGCAACTGTTGGAAATATGCGCACCTAGGTATGACTCGATGGGACGGACATCAATAAGTACGTAACCTTTTTGGTACATGTTTTTAAGTTGTTCGACTTGTACCGACGGAGTCATCTGAAAAGTTGTATGAGCTGGCGCACCTTGCATATTAAGTCGCTCCATGTCGGAAAAATATGGGGGGGTGTAATGATGCTCAGTAATTTTATGTTGTATAAATTCCGCTCGTTCGTTAATACCCATTAATGGATTATTCATAATTTCGTGCTGAACGGTTGAAAATTCACGTTCGGCCATGCCATCGCCACAAACTGAACCAGCGCCATGGGCTGGGTAGATAATTGACGCAGCAGCTTTTGCTTTAATCTTTTGCAGGCTGTCGTAAAGCAAACCAGCTACATGCTCATTTTCTTCTGGATAAAAATCCGTACGCCCCACATCCCCTACGAAAAGGGTATCCCCGGTAAAAATACCCACAGGCCCTTGGTCAAAATCATTATCAAACACTAAAATGCAAATACTATCCTTGGTATGCCCTGGCGTTTCAATTACTTCTAAGGTCAAGTTACCGATACGAACCTGATGTCCTTCTTTGACCGTAGTTGCGTATAAAACCTCACCATCGGCATTTGGCCCATGAAGTACCTCGGCGTCAACTAATTCAGAAAGTATCGGTGCCCCACTGATTAAGTCTTCATTACGGTGAGTTTCAATAATATGAGTTATGTCACATTCATTCTCTTGCGCAATATCAAGATATATATCGATATCTCGACGCGGGTCGATGACCACCGCCTTGTTTCCAGAGGCTACAAAATAAGAGAGATGTGCTAATCCAGAGGTCTTAATGGTTTGTATAAACATAAATATTTCCTCGGCTTGTGATTTGAGATAATAATTTTTGATTCAGTTTTAATTAAAGCAAATAAAGCAAAAATAATGCCTTACTAGGGGGAAGCTAATTGCCTGCACTATTGGTGCCCCACAGTACCGATAAATATCCTCAAGTTTGAGGGTAAGTAAGATGAGGGGCTGCTGGGAATGGTAACTTTTTCAATAGGTGGGATTTTTAATGTAAATATTACACCCTAACTTGGCGGGCATATGGCACATCCCTCGTATTCGTATACTCTCTGTGTAGTGGTCAAGTATTATTGGCCACAGTTTTATAGTAAAGCCAGTACCTTCTTTTTGACTCGTTTGGGCTTAAACCAGTATTGTACTGGTCACTACTCCAATTTATGACCAAAAATTTGTATCGGGTCAAAGAAAATATGAAGAAGTACTTAACCGCTATGAAATTAACGATAAGTCCACCCACTTAGTCCCTATCTGTTATAAAATGATAACTAATTTCACTTATCTAGCATAATAGCAATCGCTAAATGTTATTAAGAATATGCTCTGCATAACCGCTGGCTCAAACTTTCTCGAATGGCTGGCGTGAACTTTGCTTTAAATATTAAAATTACAAGTCAAGAGATAGAAATATGATGGAATCAATGGGTATGGGAATGATGGTAGGGATGGTCTTAGTTTGTTTGCTGGTAGTGGTTATTTTGGTTTTAAGTGGTATTGCCCTTATTAAATATTTACGTAATTAATCGTGGATATATTCTTACCGTTCCGACAGTTTCAGATATAGAAGATTACCTTGCATCTTTTAATTTTCCGCCGCGAGCAAAGGTTTGTGTTCAAATAAAATTGAATAGATATTAGCCAATATTTTGCAAACGCCAACGTGTTTAATTCTATTCTGAGGACTTGTTGTTTAATACCGAGTTCACATTTTCTTTTTCTAAGTACAGAATAAGTATATCGGGAGAATCAGTTGAAAAAACAGGTTTGCTTGCGACGTACGATACACAATCCAGAGATAAACTTATTACTCGTTTCTTTTCTCTTCAATTTTGTTTGGGAAATGTGGCAAATGCCTTACTATGTTGGATTCAACAGCCTAGATCACATGAGCGTCGTGCGCACATGTACGCAAGCGAGCTTAGGTGATGGTGTGATTAGTGTGTTGGCTTTTTGGAGTGGTGCAGTAATTGCTCGTTCTAGAGGTTGGATATATACGTTGCCTATTTCCTCAACGGTTACATATCTAGCCTCAGGAGTCGTTATCACTATTTTCATGGAATGGTTGGCAACTGAGATTTGGGATCGCTGGGAATACGCGTCAATAATGCCGGAACTTCCTATCTTAGGTACTGGAATGTTACCCATGTTACAGTGGTTGATTTTGCCTCCATTAATTTTATGGGTTGCTCGCCAACAGACTTTTACTAGTCAGTCGAAAGCAATTTGTTCCTGATGTCTCCTTTTTAATACCTCGGCTGAATGTTAAATTTTATGAGTGTTCCTTGATTGCAATTCAACCTTATGTTGTAGATCCCAGTAATAGATTTCATAACATACCAATAGAAATATGAGTTGTTTACTTACATATATTTAACTAACTATCTTCAATTAATAAAGCATTTGGATTCAGCACCACTTTGCTAACGTCGTTTAGATCGCCGCGCAGTAAAACGCTATTTTTTGTTTTGGATACGATATCAATTTTATGAAATTTAATTTCCCCGTTAATCACACCAACTACTGCATCATGGCCATTATGGTAACTAATAGCTGAAAGGGGGGCTTTCCAAACTTTATTTATCTTCGAGCCTGCAGATAATTTTAAAGAAACCGCCCCCCGCAATCCTGCGGGTAAATTATAGTCACTATTATCTATTTCGGCTTCCACTAACATGGTACCTGATTGCTCATCTACCGCCCGTGACAACCGCGTGATATGTCCTTTGACAGACAGATTTTGGTACCCAGTAAAATTAGCTAACACCTCATCTCCCACTGCTATATTTCTAATTTCAATTTGTGGAACACGAATATTGAGACGCAATCGTATCGTATTTGCAATTTCAAAAAAGTAACGTTCTTTTTGCCAAGCATCCGCACTGGCAAGATCTCCAACTTCCAGTCTTTTTGCCACTATATATCCAGCAAAAGGTGCCCGTATATCTAGAAAAGACTGACGTGAAAGATTTCCTTCCAATTCAGCTTTTAAACTAGCGATTCTAGCTTGTGCTCTTGATACTAAGATACGTAGACGATCCAGTTCTGAACTACTCACTAAATTATCAGTTACTAGCTGCTCAGCCCGCTTAAAATTTAATTGATTGAGTTCTAACTCCGACTCCACTTCGTTTATATCAGCCAATATCTTTTTTTCTTGGGCGATGAGTTGCGGATTATCGATCGTGGCCAATATTTCATTTTTTTCTACCTTATCTCCTATATCTGCATATCGAGCTGTGATGAACCCGGATACTCGAGAAAATAATCTCGCAGACTGGAGTGGTTGAGAAAGCATGGGTAGGATTACCGTCCGCTCAATATTTACAATTTCTAATTCAGCGGTTTGCAATAGACGATTTATTGATTGTCGTTCGGAGATGTTAGGTTTTTGGAATGACTCCTTTGGGCTAGCTACGGTCAGCGCGCTAACACATAACAAACCAATACAACAAAACAGATCTATTCGTACTTTATTAATTAAATGAGACAAGTGTATTTTCCTCGCGGTCTTTAAAAAGAGATTTTTTCCGGAAACTAAGTATTAATGGGACCAAAGTGAGCGTGGCAGGGGTCCCTAGCAATAGTCCACCGATTACAGCTCTGGCTAACGGGGCATTCTGTTCAGAGCCTTCACCTAAGGCCATGGCCATAGGTATCATCCCCATGAGCATCGCTGTCGCTGTCATTAACACTGGCTTAAAGCGAGTCTGGATGGCACTTATTGCGGCCTCATTAGCTGACTTATTTAATAGCATTTCAGTCCTTGCGAAACTTACCACAAGTACACTATTTGCTGTCGTGACTCCCATAACCATAATCATCCCCATAAACGCGGACACACTAAGAGGGGTTTGAGAGATAATAAGCGCAAGAATTGCGCCAGTAATAGCGAGTGGCATAGCACTTAAAGCGACCAATGGAAGTGCCCAGGACTGGAAGTTGACGCTCATAAGTAGATAAACAAACAACGCAGCCATAATCATTCCCGTAGCGAGATTTTTATAAGCATCCAACATGTCTTTTGCCTGACCATCTACAACGATAATGTTTCCCGGTTTTAGTTCGTTGCTGAATTGCTTAATCAGGGCGGCAACATCGTCATAGACCCCTCCTAAATCTCGTTTATCTACGCCAACTAAAATGCTAACCACAGGTGCAAGCATACGTCGCTCTATCTTAGCGGGGCGAGTTCGCTCTTTTACAGTGACAACATTTCGTAGTATTACATTGCCGTCGGTGGAGGACTTTATCGGAATATTTAAAAGGGAATTCAATGAATCCATCCGGTGGGGCGGGATCTGGGCGGCAACGATGTAGCTGATACCACTGTTTGCCCAACTGTTCGGATAATATGCTGCGCTAGAACTTAGACTTACCAAAAGAGCTTGGCTGATATCAGCAATACTTACTCCTAGCTGTGCGGCACGAACACGATTTACACTGATATTCAGGTCTGGCCACGCCATTATTTGGCCAATCATGACATCAACCGCTCCGTTAATGGATTTAATTTCTTTAATTAATTTTTTGGCAAGCTGGCTATTTCCTGTCATATCCCGTCCAGTAATATTAATTTCAATTGCAGAGTCCGCTGTGCCGTTCAGTGTTTGAGAGATAATATCCGCAGGCCGGAATATGAAATCATAGTTTGGGTATCGCGTTTTGAGCTGCTGCCTTATTTCGCGAATGTAATCCTCGGTTGGCGAATGGCCTGGATTCAGTTGAATGAGCATTTCGCCTTCGGAAGATGCGCTGATCATCGAGTTAATCCAGGTTCGATTTATAGGGTCGGGTGGGCCTATATTTTCTACGATAGCTTGGATTTCGCTCTCAGGGATCACATTACGGATCAGCCGCTGGACATTAGCAAACTGTTTTGCGGTTTCCTCAAGTCGACTTCCACTTGCTACTCGTAAATGCAGTCGAATACCTCCAGCATCGGATTTGGGGAAATAATCTCTACCTAGTATAGACATTGACCCTATAACGACAGCTACGACGACTAAAAAAAGAATGGCGATAACGGCGCGCCGATAAGGCATTAGCTTTTTGATATTCGCGATATGCAGTACAATAATATGTCCCAGATTTTTTTCTATTCGATGATGTATCCGCATTAATATTGAAGTATGGGTTGCCCTGTGTTTACGTTCATTTGGTAATAGCATAAATGCCAATGTAGGTACCAACGTTCGTGACAGAAAAAACGAAGCGACCATCGATAACAACACAGCAAGTGCCAGAGGTTCAAATACAAACGAACTCACCCCTCCCAACAAAAAGATAGGTATGAGCACAATACAAATACTCAAGGTAGAAATGAATTCTGGAAATATGACCTGACTGGCACTGTCAATTATTGCTTGTCTGACCGACTTTCCACAATCGATGTTTCGGTTAATATTCTCAATTTCTACAAGGGCATTATCGACGAGAATACCAATTGCCAGACCAAGCCCGCCGAGGGTCATTATATTAAGCGTGTAGCCCAGTGCAATTAGGCCCGTTAATGATGTTAATAGTGCAAGCGGAATGGAAATTAGTACAATGACTGTACTTCGTACACTTCCCAGAAACAGTAATACGACAACTGATACTAACCCCGCCACCAATAAAGCTTCGGTGAGTACGGCATTGCGAGATGCCAATACGAACCTAGACTGATCAAAAATCGGGGTAATACTTAGACCTTCAGGCGCATCATTCCTAATCTGAGGTAATCGGCTCTGGATTTCATTTATGATGTCTACGGTTGATGCTTGACCAAGTTTAAGTACGGATACTATTACGCCTGCCTGTCCACCCACTCGCGCCATACTTGTTGCCACAGCCCCGCCGTCACGTATCTCCGCAACGTCTTTTAATTGAATGAGACTGCCTTCAGTATATTTTAAGGGAATGGCTTCAAAGTCGGTCACACTCTCAGGACTGGCATTTGTTGAGACGGTAAATTCCATTTTATCTTCTCGTAAAACCCCTGAGGGTAAGGTTACATTTTGTTTATAGATTGCGTCAGCGACGTCTCGGGCAGTAAGCCCATAGACCTGTAGGCGATCGGGATTTATATCAATCATCAACTGCCGTGGTGCCCCGCCAAATGGTAAACTTAGACGTAATCCAGGTATAGATTGTATTTTCCGCCTAAGTCTTAAGCGCGCATAATCGTATAATTGGGATTGCGTCATACTATTGGACGATATCGCTAGTTGAAGGATCGGCACACTGGATGTGGTGTAATTCACTACTAATGGAGGGGTCATTCCAGCGGGCAGGCGCTTTAGAATGGTTTGCGAAACGCCGGTGATTTGTGTCAACGCTTTTTCGATCGAAGCGTCTGGGTGAAATTCCACACGAATCAAAGAATAACCATTACCATTTTCTGATGTCACTTGCTTCACATCATCTACGTTATTCATGATTGCTATTTCACTGAAGGACGATATTTTTGCAGCCATGTCGCCTGCACTGAGTCCTGGATACGTCCACATAACGTTGACGTATGGTATGTCAATTGACGGCAATATATCAGTAGACATCTGCTGCATAGCCCGCCCACCAATCAATATGAGCAATAGAACGAAAGCGCCAATAGTGTAACGCTGACGTAAAGCAAATTTAACTATCCACACAGGTTTTTACCTTCTTTAAACGGTGATTGTGGACAAATGCTATGTCCGTCATACTTTTTGGTAACTTTTTTATCGATAGTGAATAATATATAAGCTGGATTAAAATCAGATTAAAGTTCTGAAATGGAACTTAGGACGTTTACCCCCTCGGCTTACTCATTTTTTTTTAAAGGTCCAAAAATTTGATGTAGTACAGACTCGGGTGGCAGACCTCTTTGCTTTTTGACCGCACCGGTAGTGTCGCGATAAAAGGTAGCGGGTGTTGCGCTAACACCTAAATCAATCATGGCTTGATGATTTTCTGCTAATTTTTTATTTATTTCAGAGGAGGGGGACTCAATAGCTTTTAGCTCGGGGAATAAATTTCCTGCTTCATGTTTATTCAATATGTTTGCTGGATCGCTTGCGGAAAGAATGGCTGCTGCTTTCCCCAGACTGTCTGCTTTTAGGATCCCGACTATTATATGGCGAAGCTGAACGTGACCATTTTCAACCCAAGGTCTAGCATTTTTCCAAAGTTTTTTACAATACGGACAATTGGGATCAGTGAATGTATAAATTATACGGTTTGCAAAGGGCGAACCATCCGCAATCCAGTGGGTGGACTTGAGTAATTTCCAATCGTTCGTGCTCTTGGGGCCGGTAATGTAAGCTTGCATCGCTTGCTCACCTATGTTATTGCCTTTAGCGTCTAACATGGAGCCAGTAAACAAATATTTGTCGTCAGCAGTTACATATAAAGTGACAACCTGACCTTTGAAATCGGCTACAAAGCCTTTAATATCTCCAGGGGCTTCGAATTGGTTGACAATTTTTCCGCCTTGTTTATCGACCAATTTAAGAGGTTCCGGCAGAGCAGTCACCTTTCCGAGCACCGATGGAGCAAAAAGTAAGATAGTCACTAATGCGATGGATTTCATGTCTTTTCCTTATTCTGAATGTCAGTTTCGTTGAGTAGATGTAAATAATGCGCCAGACTAGCGTGTGTTAACTCTCCCGTGTGACTTGAGACTAGTTTTCCGTTTGTATTGAAGAAAAGCGTCGTAGGTAAACCAGCAGCACCAGACGCTCGACTTAACTGGCTAGCTTTGTCATAGAAAACATTTTTAATACTTAAGCTTTGTGATTTTAAAAAGTATTGTGCGGTCGGTGGATTCTCCCCTTGATTTACGAACAAGAAATTTACGGATGAATGTTGTTTTTGCGCGTCTTCAAGAACAGGCATTTCTTTACGACAAGGGGGACACCAAGACGCCCAATAATTTATAACAACGGGCTTCCCATGGAAGTTTTGCAGGTTGACTTGCATTCCATGGCTATCGTGCACTGGAATACTCGGTATACCAGCGTCAGGACTATAGATACGTGCGGCGAAAAGTATAGGTAGAACCACACATAATGTAGCTATACTTGCTTGTAAATAGATACGGGTAATGTTGCGTCGGCCACGGGATGAAGCAATAAGAATAAAAATACCAACAATCCAGCCATAATAGGAGAGAAAACCGCCATCTCGAATATTAAGCATTTGCCACCAATCTTCTTGATATATCGACCATAGCTTTAGGATGAACGCTAATCTAGCGATGATTAACCCACCCACTATAGCGCTAATTAGCCCATTAATAACATGTGTATTGTCAGCATTTTTTCGAGTGATCCAGTGTGTTATCACCCAGAATACGGCAATACCTATAAATGTTATTAGCAACGACACCTGCATCGCAAAAGGCCCGATCGAAATACTTAACATGTATTATTTTTTCTTCTTTTTCTAAAAATTCACGTCAGGATGACGTCAGCGGATTAAGTGAATATGAAGAGAAGGTGGTTCCTTTAGAATCACTGCTTAGCCACTTTTTAATGCTTGTTCATGGCGAGGATCCCATTGTATCCTTCGGCCAAAATAAAATACTTCATAGAGAGTGCAATTTATGCATATTTTGTTAGTTGAAGATGATGATGTTATTGCCGATGCGATCGTGACATATTTAATAACTGAAGGGATGGCAATGGATCATGTGAGTACGATCAGCGCGGCAGAGACGTTTGTTCAGGCTAGCCATTTTGATATGTGTATACTCGACCTGAATCTACCAGATGGAGATGGGATTAACTGGTTGCTTTGGCTACGCCGACAAAAATATTTTTTACCTGTTTTAATTCTTACTGCCAGAAACGGAATTGATGACAAAGTTGCGGGTCTCAAAAAAGGGGCTGATGACTACCTTCTGAAACCGTTTGATCTTCGAGAATTGTTAGCCAGGCTTATAAGTTTGCAGCGTCGCGCAACTAACCGGCTAACAAACTTCATTCACCACGGTCAACTTCAATACGATATTGAAAATCGCCGAGCTGAGTTAAATGGAATACAGGTTTCCCTATCTCGCTGCGAAGATTTACTACTGGTTACACTCTTAAATAATCCGAGTCGCATTATCACTGAGAGCCAACTTAAAGATGTGCTATATGGGGTCTCGGATGATGTGGCTAGTAATGCTCTGAATGTTCATATTTATAATTTGCGCAAAAAATTAGGTACCAAAGCCGTTGAAACTGTACGAGGGTTCGGTTTTAGATTGGGGAAAATCGAAACTGTTCCATCATGAGTTTACGTTTACGTCTAACGATATTAATTGCAGCCGTTTTTCTCGGATTTTGGTTAATATCAAGTATTTGGTTGATTACAGGATTGCGCAGTGAGTTAGATATAGCCTTAGACCAACGTTTGCAGTCTACCGCTACCATGCTAAGTAATATTATAGCTACTGTACCGCAGGATGCATTAGGGGAAACTATTCCGTCGATTATGGAGGGAAATGAACTGGGGAATGCTAAAGGTTTGTCGTGCCAAATTAGCTCATTGCACGGGTCCGTCATCGTCAGCAGTCATAAAGACTATTTTCCCATTAATACTGATTTGAAAGAAGGATTTGCTTTATTAAGTTCCGATAATTCACAATGGCGTACCTACGCCTTGCGAACAAATAAATTTGTGATTACGATCGCGGATAAAATAAGTGAACGAGAATCCCTTCACTTTAATCTGTTAAAAAGTACTCTTATCCCGCCAGCAATAGCACTTCTCGTTTCCTTGGCTTTGCTTTGGATAGCAGTAGGAAGAGGACTGTTACCTATTGGAAAACTCGCGTTTGCAGTAGCAAAACGGGGTCGAGATGACTTGTCTCCAGTACGTCTGGATAAACCTTCCCGAGAACTACAACCATTAATAATAAGTCAGAATGCGTTAATGGCTCGTTTATCTGATGGAATTGCGCGCGAACAGCAGTTTACCAATAACGCCGCGCATGAACTTAGGACCCCGCTGACAGGAATCCTAACTCAAATTCAGCTAGCAGAGCTATCACCAGTAGTAGGGCGAGATAAAGCCCTTGCACAAGCAAAAAAAAGTGCACACCGTCTAAATACAATATTAGATAATCTACTCGCCTTAGCACGTGTCGAATCTGAAATGCCCTTGTCTTCTGTTGAGGCTTGGTCGTTAGAGGAAATATTCAATAGTATTAAACAGGAAGTTGCCTTGGGGGACGAGCGTATTAGATATATGGTAAGCACAGATCAAGAAATTACATTTATCGCCTTACCATTAATAGCCATCGTATGTCGGAATTTAATCGAAAATGCGCTGAAATACGGTGAGCAGGAGACGCCTATTTCGGTATTCGCTCAATCCTCATCCAGTGGGATAAAAATAGAAGTAAAAAACACGGGTAAAGTTTGTGCTGTGGATATTCCGCATATGACGTCTCGATTCTGGCGAAAAGGTGGAACGAAAGGAGCTGGTTTAGGATTATCAATAGTGAATGCGATTGCAATTAAATATAAGGGGTCACTGGTATTTAAAAACAAATATCCGAATTTCATTGTCACCTTTTATCTTCCTATTTGATTTCATTGAATAGGGAGCCTAGTGATTTAATGTTTCTGATGCCCATCACATGAATATGAGGTTAAATTACCCTTTAGGAACATGATTATATTTGGAGGCTGATTTTTAATCCTCATAACCTATTGTCAAATACTCTTTCTATCATACTTTAAATCGTATTTTAGACATTGCAGGGGATTGTGCTAAGCAGAGTCTGTACTGTCTTTGTATCAATGTCCGGTACTGACCACAGATATTGCGCTTGATATAACTATTTTAAGTAACTTTTAAGTATAGAAATAACGTCTTCTACTTCGCCCAATCGTTGTTCTTTAGTTAAATCCTCCCCTCCTAAATGTTCTCTCAAGTGCTCTTCCAATACTTCTTTCATAAGTCCATTTACAGCTCCCTTAATCGCTGCAACTTGCTGTAAAATTGCCATACAATCTGATTCCTTTTCGAGCGCAAGCTCTATAGCAACTGATTGCCCTTTTATTCGTCTAACACGACTTAATAGCTTTTTTTTACTCACGGCAGTATGTGACATAAATTACTTTTACCCATAGATTTCCCTTACTTGAAAATTAGTATACTGGGGTATAGTATAAATTAAAAGATGGAATTAGCCAAACAGCATAATACATTTACTTAGGGTATCTAATGAAAAGTGATAATAGTATTCAGTGGGTTCACTCTCATGATTTTGGTATTGACAGTGAACTCGATGAAAAAAAGATAAAAATAGTTTTTTGGTTAACAACCGTCATTATGGTGCTTGAAATTGGAGCTGGTACTTGGTCAGGTTCAATGGCACTTCTGGCTGATGGGTGGCATATGGGAACTCACTCAGCAGCATTTCTAATTGCCATTTTTGCTTATGCATATGCTAAGAAACACGCAAATAATAAAGATTTCAGTTTTGGTACGGGGAAGGTCAATTCCCTAGGTGGCTTTGCCAGTGCTATTGCATTAGTAATTGTTGCTTTGATGATGATCATAGAATCTGTTCAGCGACTTTTGGAGCCACAATCAATTCATTTTAATGAGGCTATCGTTGTTGCAATCATCGGCTTAATTGTCAACTTTGCATCAGTTTATATCTTACATGACGATCATCATCATGGAGGACATGATCATAGCCACCACGATCATAATATTAAAGCCGCGTATTTCCATGTATTAGCTGACACACTTACCTCAGTACTGGCAATTTTAGCTTTATTATTAGGTAAATATTATGGTTTAACCTGGATGGATCCTTTAATGGGGATTGTTGGTGCTCTCGTAATATCAAAATGGTCTTATGGCTTAATTAAAGAATCCAGTGAAATACTTCTAGATAAATCTATTGATATCTCAACGCTAGGGAAGATATCTGATGCAATTAATGAAAATAATGCGATCATTAATGATATTCATGTCTGGAAAATAGCTAGCTCACATCAAGCTGCTATTTTGGCTATATCATCGAACGAACCATTAAACCCAGAACAATACAAAATTATTCTTAAGAAGTTTTTACCTAACCTTTCTCATATTTCTATAGAAATAAACTAGCCGTTGACGATTACTTTAAAATAAAAGAGGTACGTATGAGTCACAAAGAATTACACCGCTCAAACCGGGTAGGATGGCTAAGGGCCGCTGTGTTAGGTGCCAATGACGGCATTGTATCTACTGCT
>NZ_BAEP01000079.1 GCF_000315015.1 Paraglaciecola mesophila KMM 241
GCTGCGTGCGTCAGTCTTTCTTATGCGGAGTAGATAAATATTCTGGCCAGAGCTACGAGCATCGCCGAGGCTGGGTAGAAGAGCGTTTATTGTTTCTAGCGACAGTATTCGCAATAGACATTTGTGCCTATGCGGTTATGAGTAATCACACGCACGTGGTGCTTTGTGTGGATAAAGCCTTGGCTGATAATTGGGATAACGATGAAGTGTTGAGGCGCTATCATAAGCTACACAGAGGCACATTGCTGACTCAGAAATTCATGAATGGCGATACGCTGAGCCAAGGAGAGCTAATCACCTTTGACGAAACCGTTGAAACTTATCGGCAACGTTTGTACGACATAAGCTGGTTTATGCGTGACTTGAATGAGTATATTGCTCGCGAAGCCAATAAAGAAGACGGCTGCACCGGCCGTTTCTGGGAAGGACGATTTAAGTCGCAAGCACTACTAGATGAAAGCGCCGTACTAGCGTGTATGGCCTATGTGGACTTGAATCCCATTCGTGCAAAAATGGAAAAAACACCAGAAACATCCAAGCACACCAGTATCAAAAAACGCATTCACGCCATTAAAAACCAACAACCTCAACCGAGCGTTTTAATGCCCTTTGTGGGAAATCCTTGTGAGAATATGCCCAAAGGTATTCCCTACTCACTCAAAGACTATTGTGAGCTGATCGACACTACAGGCCGCTGTAATCGTAATGGTAAGGCTGGTCACATCGATAACACTCACAGCCCGATTTTAGAGCGATTAGGGTTAGACTCTGCTCAATGGCTAACCCTAACCACTGAGTTTGAAAAGCACTTCTGCTACGCAGCAGGTGCGGAGCAAATGATGAATGCGTTCAAGCGCCACACTCATCATCAACGGCTGCGAGGAATGACCAAAGCGAAAGCGTTGTTAAAACGCGCATAAGACATTGCAATTAACACATCTAATGCTTCTCTTGTAGCGTAGGCGTTTGCCTAAAAACTGACCTGACGCGCCGTTTCCTTCCTCTACGCTCATTTTTCCAGTAAAAATCACCAATCATTCAGATAAAAGTACCTAAACGCTTGATGAGGGGTATTCCCCCCTTCTAAGCAGGAGAGTTTTTTACACGACTCTAAAGATGGGTGTCTATGTTAGCTTTTAGCTTGCGACTCTAAAGATGGGTGATGAGATGGACGCTCCTAAGTAGCTACGGCGTCAAAATGCGCCAAACTGAATGTGTAAACAACAGTTAATGACTAAGGAGCGTCCTATGAATAATCTTAATACCATTGCCATCGATTTGGCAAAAAACGTATTTCAAGTTGGCCTGTTTTCACCCCAACATATTATGATGAGCAATAAACAATTCTCTCGTCAGAAGCTAACGTCTTTTATGGCTAAGCAAGAAAAAGCTATTGTCGTCATGGAAGCCTGCTATTCAAGCCACTATTGGGCTCGGTTATTTATGAAAATGGGACATATCGTGCATTTGCTCCCTGCTCAACATGTTAAACCCTTTGTTCGAGGGAATAAGAATGATCGCAATGATTCCATTGCTATTGCTGAAGCCTCTTGGCGGCCTAACATTAAATTTGTGCCACTGAAGTCTATTGAGCAGCAAGACATACAAGCCCTACATCGTATTCGTGATAAATTGATTTCTAGACGAACCAGCATCATTAATCAAACTCGAGGTTTGCTTAGCGAATATGGGGTCGTTATACCTCAAGGCTTAAAAAGCTTTACACAACATATCTCTGCTCTGATAGACCCAGAAGATGAGCGCATTACTGTGCGAATGAAACAACAGTTAAGGGCCGTAAAGGAAGAGTATGACCAATTAAGCAGACGCAGTAAGGCTATTGAAACCGAGCTAAAACAATATGCTCAACAAAACCCCCTATGCCAACGATTAATGACATTACCTGGTGTCGGTGTCCTCAATGCCACTGCATTATATGCAGCAATCGGCAATGGTAGTCAGTTTGAAAATCCAAGGGCATTATCGGTTTGGTTAGGCGTCACACCTAAGCAGTATGCGAGTGGAGAAAAGTCTTTTTATGGTGGGATCACCAAGCGCGGCAATCATTACTTACGCAAACAGCTGATACATGGTGCTCGCAGTGTAATGCATCGCATAAAAGCAAAAGATGACAAACTGTCCGTGTGGGTCAAACAACTGGTTGAGAGACGAGGCAAAAATAAAGCAGCGGTGGCACTGGCTAATCGTCTTGCGAGGTTAGCTTGGATATTATTACACCGAAACGAAAATTATCATTCAGTAGCAAGTTAACAATCAAGCATAGAATACTGGTAATACGTTGTTAAAAACACAATCTGAGTCGACGATAAATGATGTTAAAGCGGGTTTCCCGCACTTAGCGATAGTCTGTACTGGACAAGGTTTTTAAAACCGAGTGGGTGATTGAGACAGTTAAGTGCGGATCTCATTAGGGCCAGAGAGTAAACCGATAGTCCCCTCTCAGAATAGGCCGAATATATGTCAGTACGACCCTTGTTCATTGATCGTGAAGTTGAATGTGTTAGCGAAGAGGAAAAGCAAAACGCCTTCTAATCGAAGGTGAAGGTAGATATTGCCTTGACGACAGGGGAGCGTCCATATATGTCTTTGTTAGCTTCCTCTAAAGATGGGTGTCTTTGTTAGCTTCTTGTTAGCTTCTTGTTAGCTTCCTAAAACGTTCCCGACGTTTTAGGCGAACGCAACACAGGTTCTTACCTATCGGGTGCGGAGTCGTTTATCTAAGCAAGTGAAAATCCGGAAGGGCTAAGTGCCTAATAAGTAGGGGGTTTTATTGGAGGTATTTGATTTGGTAGGTCGTCGCTAGCGTCGTCAGGCAGTTTAACTCACCTGTGCCAACGGCATTTCAGATATCGGCTCTCACTACGTTCGGCGAGTCGCTTCAATGCGATAGCACGACAATGGTGCACCCGGCGCGATTCGAACGCGCGACCTTTGCCTCCGGAGGGCAACGCTCTATCCAGCTGAGCTACGGGTGCATATTTTGTTGTTTGATACATGCTGTATCGGTACTGCTATTTTCAATATAAAGCTTGGGGTGACTCTTTTTACTATGGCGTAAACACGTCCATGATGATATTCCCCCAGCGCGTACATCCTGTACTTCCGTTCGCTGCTCTCGAAGTGATGTTAAATCATTTCTCATCGGCTGCGCCGACCGGCGCTTACCCAGCTGAGCTACGGGTGCTTCATTTTGTGAGCGCTGATTCTAATGAAATACAGCGTATTTTCCACTGTTATTTGGTTTTATTGTCGGGGATGTTTGCTCACAGCCAATTTTTGTCTTTTATCGTGCCTAACTGATAAACCGAGTTGTCATATTGCTGTGGTTTTGGTGCTCTACAATCGCACTCTGGCAGCATTAACGCACAATATAAATAATATTATGTGATAACATCACATTTGTGTTTGATTTCATTTCAATGTTTTAGGCAAGATTATGGTAACAAGAAGACAGTTTACTTTGGGTGCAAGTGCAATGGCGTTTGGTGGTTTAACGGCAAGTTATTTTGGAAAAGTGAACGCGGCTTCTGTATTAGCCAGCACGCATGGATTTGGCCCGTTATTGCCTGATCCTAAAAAGGTATTGGATTTACCTGCTGGTTTTAGCTATCAGGTTATTTCTCAGTTGGGTGAGATAATGGCCGATGGTTTTACCGTGCCGGATAGAGCTGACGGCATGGGCTGTTTCCCGTTAGACGAAGAGCGCGTGGCGCTTATCCGTAACCATGAATTACACCCACGAGACCTAATCAAAGCTGAGCAGAGCATTAAGCAGCACAAAAGCACCATGGCTTATGATCAGACCGATGATGGCGTGGCGCTACCTGGGGGGACCAGCAAGCTGGTGTACAACCTGAAAACCCAGACCCTTGAAGAGCAGTTTTTAACCTTGGTTGGCACGGTGCGTAATTGCGCAGGTGGTGCTACGCCGTGGAATACGTGGTTGACCTGTGAAGAGTCAGTGCTTAAAGCAGGCTCAGGTGTATCAAAATCTCATGGTTATATTTTTGAAGTGCCAGCCACGGCAAAAGGCTTAATTCAGCCAAAACCATTAACCGCCATGGGGCGCTTTAACCATGAAGCCGCCGCAGTCGACCCACGCACGGGTATTGTGTATTTGACTGAGGATCGCGGCGACAGTTTGTTTTATCGATTTATTCCCAATCAGCGCGGGCAGCTCGACCAAGGCGGTCAACTGCAAGCCTTAGTGCTTAAAGGTATTAATGATGTTAAAAGCAGCCAAGGCTACGATACCCGTAATTGGGAAACGCAGAATATGCCACTACAAGAATGGGTAGATGCCCAGTGGATAAACCTAGATAACCCTGAAAGCCCTGAAGATGACTTGCGTGCCCGAGGTTATCAAGAAGGGGCAGCTTTGTTTGCCCGTGGTGAAGGGATCCACTGGGGAGACAACGAATTGTATTTTTGCTGCACCAATGGCGGTAGCAAGCAATTAGGGCAGATTATGCGCTATCAGCCATCGGCTTTTGAAGGGCAGCTACAAGAGGCTGAGGAGCCGGGCAGGTTGCAGCTGTTCTTACAAAGTGAAGATGAATCTTTGTACAACTTCGGCGATAACCTGACCGTTACCCCCTACGGGCATCTTTTGGTGTGCGAAGACCAATATACTGACGTGGTAGAAAACCATTTGCGCGGCGTTACGCCCCGAGGTGAAGCTTACGATTTTGCGCGCTTAAATATGCAGACCGAATTGGCAGGGGCGTGTTTCTCGCCTGATGGTTCAGTCTTATTTGTTAACTTGTATTCACCGACCAGAACCCTAGCCATCAGAGGGCCTTGGGAAAATTTTGCCGGTTAATGTCAATGTTATGCAAAGGCGAGTCATTGCACTAATAAGCAAACAATAAAAAGCCCGCATGAAATCAAAGGGGACACAGTGTTTCATGCAGGCTAGTACTACCTGTTACCTTTTTCCGGGCTGGCATCGCTTAGCGCGTTTACAAGCGTCGCTACAACTAAGCGGAGTGTCACTTACGCCATTGGGTGGCGGCGCACTAGCTCAAGTACGTCGTAGCAAGCACCCATGGTGTGGTAGTCGGTTTTACCGATCGGGCTTTTCAGCTCATCAATTTTTTGGTTGTCGTGAGTCAGTATTCTGAACCAAGCGCCGTATTGGTGATCAACCATATGCTGCCACGAGTATTGCCAAATCTTGTTGTACCAATCCGCGTAGCTAGCGTCACCAGTATGGTGATACAAATATGCCGCGCAGCACATAGATTCAGCCTGTACCCAAAAGTATTTTTCGTTATCGCAAATACTCATATCTGGGGCGAAACCATAGAATATCCCACCGTGTTCTTTGTCCCATGCGACACCAAGTGACTCATCGAACAAGGCTTTAGCGCGTTCAACTAGCCAGGGCTGTGGGTCGTGCCTAGCGATAAACAACAATAGCTTTGACCATTCTGTTTGGTGACCCGGTTGAAAACCCCAAGGACGAAACAGGTTTTTCGGATCGTCTTTATTGTATTCAAGGTCCACTTGCCAGTTAAGGTCGTAGTGTTCCCAAATCAAACCATTCATTAGCGCGGCTTGTTGGTTGGTCATTTTGTCTGCTAAGGCGATAGCGCGGTCTAGAAAATGACGCTCGCCACTGGCTTCGTAAGCAGCTATCAACGCTTCGCAGGTGTGCATGTTGGCATTTTGCCCACGGTAGTTATCGCACACACCAAAATCGGCGTTGCATTGGTCTTTGTATAAACCGGCTTGTGGATCCCAGAAGTGTTTCTCCATGGTGTTCCATGTTTCATTCAGGTATTCCCGTGCTTCTTCAACACCCACCCGCAGCGCCCAGCTGTAAGCCAGGATCACAAAAGCAAAACCGTAGCAGTGATTGGTTTGATCTTGCACCGTCACTTCGGCGTTTTGTACATCTAACAACCAGTTATAGCCACCCGTTTCAGGTACATAATGGGCAGTACGAATGAATTCAATACCTGACTTAACTCGCTTAAGGTATTTCGGTGTGCGAAATTCTTGGTAGGCACGGGCGTAATTAAACACAAAACGGGTTGAGCTGACTAAGTGACGAGTGCCTTTGTCAAATACTTCGCCATTGTCTAAAAAGTTTTGGTAGAAACCGCCATGGGGGTCGTCTACGTTGGCTTCGTAAAACTTGAGCGTGTCGCTTATATGGTCAAGCAGAAACGTAGGGCTAGTAAATTTTGGTGCGCTATTTGTCATCTTAATCTCCTGACGTTACCTAAAGTAACCAGTGCAAGGCGATGGCTGCCGTCCAAGAGAAGTCTTTACCGCCACAACCTTCGCCCGTTTCAGGGTTGAAGTATTCGTAGTAGCCTGACAAGTCAACAAGGGCGCGGCAGTCATTGCGTAATTTATCTGCGGTTTGTTGGTAACCTTCAGCTTCAAAGCCCAGAGCGATCATCCAGTTAATGTGTAACCAGATAGGTCCACGCCAGTAACGTTGGGGTTCGTAGCGGCTTTCTTCAGGATGAGTTGACGCCATGCAGTACTGGCTGGCCTCGTTCCACTGTTTGGCTTTGCTGTTCAAAATGTCTTTTTGCTTGGCATCGGCCAAACCTGCAAACACGGTTAACATACCGGCAGAGGTGCGCACTTTACATAAGGTGTCAGTGAGTACATTTCGGCAATAGAAGTATTCTGCCTCAGGGCACCACAGGGTATTAATAGCACTTTCAGTGAGGGCAATACGTTGAGCGATAATATCTAAGCGCTCATCTTTGATCCCCAATGTCTCACCCAAAGCAAGTATATCTTTACTGCCTCTGTGCAATATTGAAATGATACCGATGTCGTTCACTTTATACGGGCACTCATTGAAGATCACTTCGCTGTCGAATTTGTGCTTTTTGAAGAAGTCGACCAAGAACAAGAAGCGGTCATATTCGCTTTTATGCGGGCGCTGAGCCGAGTTGACATGGCCCAAATCACGACGCTCATATTCCCAATCTACGCAAGGTACATCGTGTAAGGCTTCATCCCATGCTGGGCTGTTGTCCATGCCAGATTCCCACGGGTGATAGCTCACAACCAAACCGGTATTTAGCGGGTCACGCTCTTTATACCACCATAGGTGATAGTCCACTAAGCTTGAGAACAGAGACTCAACCTTACTAAGGGCAAAGGCTTTGTCGTCAGCGGTATCTAACATGTCTTTCATAACAGTCGCCACAACGGGCGGCTGTGAAATAGAGGTACTTTTTACGCGCTTGTCTGAACCCCAAATGTCTGGCCCAGGGAAATACGTGGTGGAATCTTGATGAAAGAGTATGTGCGGCACCATGCCGTTATCCCACTGGCCGTCGAACAATACTTCAATTTCTTGCCAAGCACGTGGTTCGTCGAAATGCTTCCAACCTAATGCAGTAATAGCGGAGTCCCAATTCCATTGAAACGGATATAGACCATGCGTAGGCACTGTGTAGCCACCTAAGTCATTGGCAACTAACGTTTCCTGGGCTTTTTTGATTAATGCTGCAGTTTCTAAAGAATGTACTTTATTAACATTGATAGTCATAACGAGTGCTCTTTTTAGGTTATTCGTCGATAATTGAATCTTAAAGCACTCATTATGGGTTGTAAATGTTTTTTTCGTGTGTTTTAATCCGTCTCGAAGTAACAAATTAATAACATTAGATAAACGTTCGCTTCATTAATGACGAACACACCATTGACATTGACCATCTTAAAAAGAGTTGGAGAACACCATGAAAATGACACCTATTGCCTGTGCAGTTTCGATACTTTTTGCCACCCCACTAATGGCGCAAGAAGCAAATACTGAAACCCCAGATAACGATGAATATGAAAACATTATTGTTACTGGTTCTAGCGTTGCACGTACTGAAGCAGACACGCCTGCCAAAACGACGTTGATCGGAAAAGACCAAATCGCCAACACAGGGTTTTCGAGTCAAGCTGACATACTCATGAGTGTTCCCGGTATTAAAGTAGAAGGCGGCGGGGGTGAAGTTGCAACCAACGCATTCGTTCGTGGTTTACCCTCTGGTGGTCAATTTCAGTTCACCCCGCTTAATTATGACGGCATGCCTGCTTTCCAATCTGGCATGACATCGTCAGCACAAGATGTTTACTACCGTCCTGACATCGGCATAGAAAGAGTCGAGTACGTGGGTGGCGGTGTGTCTAACTTGTTTGGCCCAGGCTCAGTGGCCGGCATTATTAACTATATTTCGCGTACGGGCAGCGACGACCCAGAAACCACAGTTCAGGTAGAAATCGCTGAAGAAGGCCGTGTCAGAACAGACTTCTATAATAGCGGCGCCTTATCAAGTGATGAAAACTTGTATTACGCTATCTCTGGTTTCTATCGTTACGATGAAGGCCCTTTAGAGACAGGCTTAGAAACCAAGGGTTACCAACTTAGAGGTAACATTCGTAAAGAATTCGACGATGGCCATATTACCTTTCACGGTCAAATGATTGATGACCAAGTGCAGTTTTTCCTTCCTTTACCTCTTGAAGGTGACAGCCGCGAGCGTTTAACCGGTAATGACGGCGAAACCGTATATGTGGCACAAACCGTTGCCGCAGCCGATTTACGTTATGACACAGCGGATGGCACATACGAGTCACCTATTCGAAATGGTGTACTGACAGAAGGCGGCTCATTTGGTGTTGATTTTGAGAAAGAGTTAACCGACAACTGGCGCTTAGCGGGTAAAGCAAAAGTCGCTAGCTATGACCACCAGTTCAACTTATTTTTAGACGGCGACGGCATTGCCAACACGCCAGAAACGCAAGAAGGTTACGCGAATAACCTAGGTCGCACCGCAAACGGTGACGTTTTAAGCTCACTAGGTAGCGCTAATTATACATGGTCTGAAACGGGTAATGCTTTGCCAGAAGATTACTTGTTATTCGGTAACCGTTTATTAGATCGCCAGCGCGACGGTGACTTCTTCAGCACCGAGTTCAACTTGACAGGTGACATAGAGGCGGGCGGTTTTGACCATACCGTGAACATCGGTACCTTCTTCATTAACTCTTCGCAGATGGATTACAACATTATCTCTAGCTACCTAGCAGATTTTAGCAATGGCGATAGCGCGCGTTTGGTTGACTTGTCGTTTACCAATGAAGCGGGCGACACAGTGCAATATTCTAAAAATGGTGTTGTTGGGCCAGGCACAAGTTACACAAATAAAGATTTAACCAGTAAGCGAATGGCGTTCTACGTGACTGACCAGATGGAAAATGACCAATGGGCACTCGACGTCGGTATGCGTGTTGAACGTGCTGAAGGCACCACTAAATCTGAAGGCAATGAAGTGGTTGTGGTGAATGATGATCCATCACTAGCACCGAATCTACAAGTTAACACCACAGGTAACGGGCGTTTTACTTACGGTGAAGTGGCTACCACAGAAGCGGCATTCTCGGCGGCTGTGTTGTACAAAATGGATGACCAAGACCTGAACCTTTACGCGAATGCGTCAACCGGTTATTTCTTCCCACAGATCAGAAGTATCACGTTTAACGAAAACGGGGAGCCACAAAGCTACGAGGGCGAAGATATTACCCTGGGCGCGATTGGTTTTAAGTATTTCCCAGAAGATTTATACATAGACGCGTCATTATTCATAGCGAATTTGGATAATCGCCGCTCAGTGGATTTCGAAAACGATGGCTCAGGCGGTTTACTTGAGGTGGTTAAGCAGCAATCAACCGAAACCACAGGTGCTGAAGTGATTACTCGCTGGAATATGACAGACGAAGTGATCCTTGAAGGTAACGTGACTTATCAAGACGCTGAATTTAGCGAAGGCGGTAACGTGGGTAAGCAACCAAGAAGACAGCCTGAATTTTCGGGTAACCTTGCGGTGACTTATAACAACGGCTTTGTTGATGGGCGTTTAGGCTTGAGCTACTTCGGTGACGCATACGCGAACGACGATAACTCAGTCGAACTGGATAGCCACACCATTGCGACCTTGAGTGCCGGTTATTCTTGGGAGCTAAATAACGACCAGCGAATTCGTGTGGGTGTCAGCGTGTGGAACTTGTTCGACACCGACGGCATTACCGAAGGCTCACCTCGTCAAGGCAACAGCCAAGTGTCGGGCGGTGAGTTCTTCGTGGGTCGCCCAGTATTGCCACGCCGCGTGAGCTTAACCGCGCGATATGATTTCTAAAGTAAGTTTGTGTGTATTGGTGCCTGCTTGCGCCATTTAGGTTGAATAGCTTGCTCACTGAAAGGTATCTCAGTGAGCAACTATTCACCGTTCTTTCAATTTAGTAGCACCAGCGGTATGGTTTACGTTCGTGCAAATATGTGAATAAAATTATGAATACTCTAGATTTTTTAGTTGTTGCATTGTATTTGGTGGCTTTGTTAGTCATGGGATTTATGTTGCGAGAACAGACAAATAAAAGTGACTATTTTCTGGGTGGGAAAAGTCTAGGTTGGAAACCCTTGGCGTTGTCGGTCATGGCCACTCAGTTATCAGCAATCAGTTTTATCTCTGCCCCCGCCTTTGTGGGGTTACGTGAAGGTGGCGGTATGCAATGGCTGTCGTACGAATTAGGTGTGCCTTTGGCCATGATCCTTATTCTGGCGACTATTTTGCCTAAGCTTTATAACGCTGGCATTGTCAGTATTTATGATTATCTAGAAACGCGCTTTGGTCGTTCAACGCGAGTGTTGATCAGTATCGTGTTTCAATTCAGCCGAGCCTTTGCGACCGGTATTATGATTTATGCCGTATCGCTTATTCTGCAAGGCACCATGGGTATCGAAGCATGGCAAGCCATTTTATTAACCGGTGTTATTACCGTACTTTATTCGCTGCAAGGCGGCATGAAAGCGGTGGTTTACGGTGATGCTATTCAAATGGTGATCATCATCTTAGGCACTGTGGCCTGTATCGGATATGGCCTGTATTACCTTGGTGGCGTGGATTCGTTTATAGCCAATGTTGACACAGATCGCCTGCAAGCGGTTAAGTTTGATTCGTTCGGCTTTAGCGGTGACGGATTTGGCTTTTGGCCAATGATATTCGGTGGTGTGGTGCTATACGCTTCATACTATGGTTGCGATCAAACCCAAGCCCAGCGTGCGTTGTCAGCAAAGGATCCTGACAACCTACGCTATATGATTTTAGCCAATGGCGTTATTCGTTTCCCTATTACTATTTTGTACTGTTTCTCCGGTTTGATTGTAGGCACTTTAGCCATGAGCGAGCCTAGCTTTATGGCAAAAATTCCTGCGGATAATCCTGATTGGATGATGCCGATGTTCATCCTAAATTACTTACCTCATGGGCTTATCGGCTTGTTAGTTGTGGCTATTTTAGCTGCGGCTATGTCGTCACTTAGCTCGGCGATTAACTCGCTGTCTGCGGTTACCATTGAAGATTACTGCCGAATTACAAACAAAGAATTAAGCCAAGGCGGTTACCTGAAACTGGCCAAGTACATGGGCTTAGTGTGGGGCGCGATTACCTTGGTGCTATCTCTTTATGCTGGCAACATTGCGCCAACGATTATTGAAGCGATAAACAAAGTCGGCTCTTTGTTCTACGGGCCTATTCTTGCCGTGTTTTTGTTAGCGGTATTAACCAAAAGCACGTCGGGTTTACACGTTAACATTGGGCTTATTAGCGGGGTGCTATTTAACTTGCTTATCTCGATGATCGCACCGGAAATCTTTTGGTTCTGGTGGAACTTCATTGGCTTCGTCGTCACGATTGTCATGGCAATGATGATGAGCAAAATTAAACCTTTCACTTACCAGCCAAGCGAAGAAGAAGCCACAGCTGCGCCAGTATCTCTGTCAATTTTGACCACCAAAGATATAGCACTGCTACTGGGTATGTTCGCTGCCATGATTGCTTTTTGTTTATATATTCCCACCGCGTTTGTTTAAGGGTAAAGAATGAAATATCACGCTTTTCTACTCAAATTATTCAACACCGCTGTTGCGGCCTGTAAGCCCAGCGCTTGCATGGCCGAGCAGTTAAACAAGCTTGATGCAAGCAATGGCATTTGTGTTGTCGGGGCGGGTAAAGCTGCGGCTGAAATGGCCGCCGAAACGTACCGAGTGTTAGGCGACAAGTGCTACGGCGCGGTTGTGACACGCTATGGTTATGAGAGTGCAGGTGACACGGGTAAAATTGAAGTGCTCACGGCAAATCACCCCACCCCAGACAACAACAGTTTGGTGGCGGGTAAAACCTTGCTCGATTTAGTGCGCGAAACACCCGCAACAACGCCAATCTTATTTTTGATTTCTGGTGGCGGCTCGTCACTGATGTGTTTACCCGTGGACGATGTACCATTTGCTGATAAGCAGCAGCTAAATCAATTCTTGCTGCGCAGCGGTGCCAGCATTGATGAAATAAACACAGTGCGCAAACAATTGTCTTTGGTCAAAGGTGGCAGGCTTGCCCAAGCGGCGAAATCAAAACATGTCACTTTGATGATATCGGACGTGGTGGGTGACAACGCGGCGGATATCGCCTCTGGGCCAACTATTTCAGACCCGTCAACCAAAGCACAAGCGGCCGCTATTTTACAAAAGTACCATTGGACACCGGTAGGCAGTATTGCCAACTACTTGGCTAAGCCTGAAGTGGCGCTAAAACATAGCGCCCCGAGTGAGTATCATATTGTGGCCAACGCCCAGCATGCGATTGATGCAGCTATTGCGGTCGCACAGCAAGAAGGTTGGAAAACCAAAGTGCTAGGGTACGATATTCAAGGCGAAGCCCGCGAGGTTGCTAAAGCGCATGCACAGCAAGCATTAGCATGCAGAGCGAATGGCGAGCGAGTGATGTTATTTTCAGGCGGTGAGCTAACGGTAACCGTAGGCAAAGAGTATGGCGACGGTGGGCCGAATCAAGAGTATTTAATGGCGTTAGCACTAGAGCTTAATGGCGTTGAGGGCATATCCGCTATGGCCTGTGACACTGACGGCGTGGACGGCAGTAAGGACGTTGCAGGTGCGTATATTGATAGCTCTACTCTACATCGTGCAGTTGCTGCGGGCGTCAGTGCTACTGAGTTACTAGCCTCTCATAACAGCCACGAATTTTTCGGCGCCATTGATGATTTGGTTATTACCGGCCCAACGAACACTAACGTTAATGACTTTAGAGCGATTATCATCGAATAGCCTGAGTTTATATCGGTTAGATGCTGGCATTAAGCGCCCGTAGTAGGGTGCTTTACTTACCCTTGAGCATTGAAATATAACGCTTTAAAAATAACACTGCTTGTTCTTATTTGAGCTTTCAAATAGGCTATAGCAATTTTAAGGTAGATGTATTACTTATGTTCTCAATAGACAACAGTCAATATTTGCGCTCTGGTTTTAAACTCGGAAAAGGCAGTAAGCTTTTCCAAGATATTGAGCGGGATATTATCAAAATTGTCTTTTGGGAGCAGCGTGTTACTCAGAGCCAATTGGTGTCTGCCACCAAAATTCCTCAGCAAACCGTGTCCCGCTTACTAAAAGGCCTGACCCAATCAAAGGTGCTACGCCAAACCGAAGAGATGATCCCCAATCCTAAAGGTAAGCCGGGTTTTGGCATTGAGCTAAATCCTGACTATGCCTACACCTTCGGTGTATCGATATTATTAGATGCAGTAGGTGTGGCGGTGATGGACTTTGCAGGCAATGTTATGTCGACTCAGTTCCGCGAAATGGACGATATGAGTATTGCACATGTGCTTGAGGCGACAGAGCAACTTATTGGTGAACTAAGTGCGCGCTGTAAACTAGACGAAACTCGCGTGCTTGGCATAGGCGTGGGAATTTCAGGCTTCTTTAGCTCCATGGATGGCAAGATGAACACCCACCACATGCTTGAAGAATGGTCGCAGGTGGATATCGTTAAGATTATTTCAAATCACTTTACACTGCCTACTTGGGTGGTGAATGACGGCACAGGCGCGGCCGCGGGCGAAGGTGTAGCGGGCGTGGGGCGCCAGTATAAGAACTTTGTTTACTTATTTGTTTCATCAGCTTTTGGTGGCGGCGTTGTCACTAATACGGAGGTGCTCCGGGGCACCTATGGTAATGCCGGTGAGTTGGGCGATATGTTGCCATCAAAAATCTATGCCCACCCCAATTTAGAATTACTGAAACGGATCTTGAAGAAGAATGGGGTGAAATTCAGCTCCATTTACAACTTGCATGAAGAGTTCGATCCGAACTGGCCAGGGGTAGAAGAATGGATTTTCAAGGTACAGGACTCGTTTGATTTGGTCGCCACCTGTTGTTCTGCTTTACTGGACGCAGAAGCGATTATCATCGGCGGGCATATCCCTAAAGAGTTGGCTGAAATGGTCATTCCCCGTATCGACGTGTATGCACAATTTCGCCGGGGAGCAAAGCGCCCAATGCCGAAAATTGTGGTGTCGGGCATAGAGAAACACCCTGTTTCAATTGGTGCTGCAACCATTCCCCTTAGGGAGTTGTGTTTGTAAGCGTTGCCGGTCTGAACCGAAAGTAGCTGAAACAAAAAAGCGTATTGAACTGTATTCAATACGCTTTTTTTGTGAGGCATTCACCGAATAACACTCAACATTCACTGACCAGCACATACACTTCGCCGACCAGTCTTTTAAAACAGCAGCTTTTGCCCTTGTTTAGGAATAATAATGTTTAAGCCTAAATCGTTACCATCGTCTAGTTGCTTAGTAATGTTTGCTCTTGGGTCAACATTTTTAGCCAACGTGTACTTAATATGGCTAATCACCACATTTAAACCTTGAAGCGGTTTTTCGCCGCCTATTTTGGTCGCTAAGCTGCGAAGCTCGCCCATTAGTAACTCGGGTGTTAAATGGCCAAACAACAAGTTATGGGGGCGCTCGTTTTCGAAAGATGTTTCGATGATGACGCCGCGCAGCTTTTTGTGTTTTACCTGCTTGGCGAGATACGTCCAGATGGCATCTAACTTATCTTGTTTTTCCACTATGTCTGGGCCTGTGTCACCGAAGTAAACGAATATATCGTCCCCATGTTCAATCACAAACGCGCTGGACTCTACTGGGTGACTCAAGCTAAAAGCAGTGACATGTAGCGCAGTGTTAGCAATGGGCGCTGTTTTACCTGGCAGCAAGTCCACCACGTGGTATTTGTTCAGCAAAGGAGGAATGCCGCGGTCGCTAAAATTAGCCCAGGCTTTGCCGTTGAAGTAGGTTTCACCGATCATGGTGTTGACTGAAGGAATTGCGTAAATGCTTTTTTTGCTGTCTTCGGGGGATGCCACTAACATACCATTGATGTGATCAAGGTGAGCATGGCTAATTAAGTAACCTTTAACATGATGACGCAAAATGCTGCCCGCTTTACCCCATTTATCATCATCGACAATGGCTAAATCATCGAACGCGCCTTGCTTAACGCTTTGATTTATCCCGTTGACCAAGGTGCCCGCATCTAACGCGACATAGTTAGGTTCGGTGACAGAGCGCAGCAAAAACGCGCTTAAGTTTCCGTCTTGTATACCGCCGCTGTCGCCCAGCACCACCAGTTCAAACGCTGGAGAAGAGTCATCTGTTTCGGCTTGCAGGCCTGTACTGCTTACAAAAAAAAGCGAAATGGTCAGTAGCCATTTCGCTTTTGTCATTATATCTCGCATCTTAATCCGTTCTGCTCAGTTCATTGGGTTGGGCCAAGCTTTGTTTGTATAGCTCCAAGGCTTGCTGGTTATCTTGTTGAGACTCTTTGATTTTTGCCAACAGCAATATATCTTGCTGACGATTGCCCAGCTTAATCGCTTTACTTAGGGCTTTTTCGGCCAAACTAAAATCTTTAGCGTTATAGGCTACAGCGCCCAATGTAGAAAGTAATTCAACGTTCATGTCGTCTGCTTTCAACCATTGCTCTAACTGTTTCAGCGACGTGGTGGGTTGAGACAGTTTTAACTCTTTGTAAAGCGGCAGCAACATAGGGTGAGGTTTGTTTTTATGATACTCGCCCAGTGCCGCTTCAGCATCGATATGCATGTCTTGGTCGATTAGCTGCTTAACGTAGGCTGCTTGTAAAGCAGGGTCGCGTCGGGTCGACTTAGGCAGCGAATGCCAATTTTCTTTCAGCTGGTTTGCCCCTTCTTTGCTGGCAATTTCAGCAAAATTACCTTTCGATGCCAGCTGCATATAGTGTTCATAATGTTCACCTAAGGCTTTTTTCCAAGACGGTAGACGGTCTTTCAATTCTTGCCATTTACCCGCTTGAACCAACGCTTGGGCTCGCAGGATTAGCACGGAACGTTGGCGTTTTTGTTTATCCTCGAGCTCATCTAATATTTCGAGGGCTTTAACAGGGCGCTGGTTTTGCAGATGGTCACGCACTAAGCACAACCGAGCAGCAAAGGCTGATTTAGGATAAGAGGTAGCCAAGCGCCAGTTTTCTTGCGCGCCAGCGGGGTTTTGCAATTGTAGCTCTGCTTCTGCGGCAGCAAGTAAGTTCAAACCATCGAAATCTTCCTGCTCGATGCTGGCAAGTTGCTTGCGTGCTTCAAGGTAATTTTGCTCGGCCAAGGCGATGAGGCCGTTGGTGAATGCACGTTTCTTTTTGCGTGAGCCCCAGTTTCCTAGCCAGTTTTTTGAACCTGATATAATCATGATCAATTTTTTGATTAGCCATGAAAAAAGTAGCAAACCTACAATCACCAAGATGGTCATGATTGCCATGGAAAATACGTTCATTTCAACAACGTAGCCAGCGAAATCAATAAACACATAGCCTTTGTCGTCGAATATTAAAGACCCAACCAACACGGCAATAAGCAAGGCCACGAAGACCATCAAAATTCTTATCATGGTTGGTTAGCTCCGTTTACAAATACATTGTCGATACGTTGCTGAATAACGTCTTGCAGCGCCGGTGCGGCGTTAAATTGACTCGGATAAACGCGCTTAATGTCGGTTTCTGCCAATTCTTCAAGACGTTGGTCAAATTGTACTACTGCGCTTTCGTCCACGGCGAAGTTTTCGTCTAGTACCCGTTGCGCGTTTTGCAGTGACTGTTGATAAAACTCAACATTCTCTTTTAACGCGGCGCTTTGGGCCTGCAGTAAAGATAGCTTTAGTTGCTCAGTAGCCAGCCATTGTTGCTGTGCTGACATATATGGCTGCACTTCGGTTTCTTTCTTTTTATAGCTGAAGAAGTCTTTGGTGAATGCTGCCCAGGCGCGTGATAAGTTCGCTTTCCAGTCATCGACTGAATCGGAAACATCTTCACCACCTTCGGTTGCGATATCAGGGCGTTCGAAGGTATTAAGCGGTAACTGGTCAACTTGAGACAACAAGGCACTGATTTGCAGCGCGATGGAAGATAAAGACACTGGGTTTACCTGAGCCAAAGTTTGTATGTCATTCGCTAGGCGTTCTCGAATGGGCAATAAGCTTGGGTCGTCTAAGTCTTGCAAACGGCTATCAGCAGATTGCAGCATGGCTATCGCGGTTTTTAGATCGTGCTCTAACCACAATTTACGTCCAGCCATGCGAACTAAAAAGTCTGCTTCAGCAAGTAACCAATCTGCGGGGCGGCGGCCGGCGATACTGCTTAGCATTTGTTTATTGGCCTGAGATTGGTTGTTCGCAGCCTCTGCTTCTTCAAGAGCGTTTTGTAGCTCTTGGTTGACACTGCGTAGCTGTGATTCAAGTCGGTTATTTTGTTCCTTAACCTCATCGGTAATAGACAAGTTTTGCTGCGCTTGGCGCGTCAAAATGTCTTGTTGCTCACTTTGAGTAGATTCTTGGGTCTGCTTTTGCTGCTCCCATTGTGTCCAGCCCCAATATGCAGCAGCTGCAATTAATAATAAAATTAGCAGGTTGACGATAGTAACGAACCATAAAATACCGGTTTTGGCCGGTTTATGATTTTTTTCATTTTTGATTGGGGAGGTGGCACTAGGTGTACCCGAATTATCGCTTGTGCTAGTAGTCTTTTTCACGTTGTTGTCGCTTTTCAAAGGAGCTGTAGGATTCTTTTTCGTGCCATGAGCAGCCGACTCGGCTTTTGGCGCAGCAGGCGTTATTACCGCGCTGGATGCAGTGCTTGATGAGGCACTTGAAGCAACACCTGAAGATGCGCTACTGGGCTTGTCTTTCGTTTGATCTGGCTTATTTTGAGGCGTGTCGCCCTTTGGCTTGCTGCCTGATGAATTATTCGTATCTGATTGGTCTGCCATTTAATGCTCCAAAAATTCCTTGGCACGGCGAATAAGTGCCTGGTCGCTAGCGTCATCGCTGACAAATATTGTATTTATACCGCGTTTTGCGGCAATTTGTTCAGTTCGCGGGCTTACCACAATCCACGGTAAGGATTGTAGCCACTTCGCATCGAAATGCTCAAACGCCGTATCTATCATTTCACCACTGGTAGCAATGATGCATCTAATCTGCTTCGCTTGCCACTCTTGTGTGGCTTTAGGCGTGGCAATTTTTATCCTTTGATAAATATCGGCTAGCAAAACAGTAGCGCCGCGCTGGGTAAGTTGTTGGGCTAAATCTTCACGGCCGCCTTGCCCTTTTATGATAAGGACTTTATGCCCTGCTATTTCTTTCAGGGGCGTTAACGCTAATAAGCCTTCGGTGGTAGGCACCGGAGGCACAATCACGTCGTAACCTTGAGCCCGTAAACCCTCAGCAGTACTGCTACCAACGGCAAAAATAGTCGCTGCATTTGGTAGCTCAATGCGCTGCTGAGCCAATAACTGACCTACCACTGTGCTGGTAACAATAATACCGTCCCCAGAGGATAGGGTGCGAAGTGAGCCCGGCAAAGAACTCAGAGCCTGTTCATTGGCCTGTGTACTAATCAGACCGACACCAACCGCTGGTAAACCCGCAGCAAAAAAACGCGCCGCGCTTGGGGCGCATTTTTGCTCTGGGCGGAATATCAGCACGGTCATGGTTTAGTCTTTATATAATGCCTGAAGAATTTCACCTGCGCCTTTTTCAAGCAGCTGCTCAGCCACATCAACGCCAATGCTAATTGCATCATTCACATTGCCACGTTTCTCAGCCTGAAGAAGTACACTGCCATCGGGTGAGCCGACTAATCCACGTAAGTACAGTTCGTCACCGTTTAATACGGCATAACTACCGATAGGCACTTGGCAACCACCATTTAATTTAGCGTTCATGGCGCGTTCGGCTTTGACCCGTGATTCAGTGTTGCTGTGATTCAGCGGCTTGAGTAATTCGATTAGCTCAGCGTCATCGTTGCGACATTCAATGCCTACAGCGCCTTGACCAACAGCGGGCAGGGACACAGTAGGTTCGATATAGGTTTTGATGCGACCTTGCATTTCAAGGCGGATCAAGCCTGCAGCAGCCAAAATAATGGCATCATATTGGCCTTCATCTAACTTCGCTAAACGCGTGTTGACGTTACCGCGTAAGTCCCGAATGGTTAAATCTGGGCGGGCGCTACGAATTTGGCACTGACGGCGTAAACTTGAAGTACCTACTATTGCGCCTTGGGGCAATTCTTCGATGCTCGCATAGGTGTTTGACACAAATGCATCATAGGGGTTTTCCCTTTCACATATGCAGTGCAAGCCAAAGCCTTCTGGAAAATCAACGGGTACGTCTTTCATTGAATGTACGGCTATATCCGCGCGGCCTACGCTCATAGCGACTTCAAGCTCTTTAATAAATAAGCCTTTGCCACCAATTTTGGCTAATGGCGTATCTAAAATGCGGTCGCCCTGTGTGGACATAGGCACCAATTCAACCTTAAGTTGAGGATGAGCTTCAAGTAATTTGGCTTGAACATATTCTGCTTGCCACATGGCTAAAGCACTTTTGCGCGTAGCAATTCGAATAACGCGATCTGACATGAAAAATTCACTGTTAACGGACGAGTTTATACCGCGATATTATCAGAATTTACGTCCACTTTGAGTAGGCAAAGATCTAGTTTTGCTGAAAAAGCGTAATACTGCCCCCAAAACTGAACAACAGACGTCAAAATAGATGTTGAATGCCATGAAGTACTTGGTGATTGAAGCGGTTCAATAGAGCATGTGCATCTATTGTCCGAAAGCGTGTTGAACCCCAGCGTTCATTACAACAGTATCTGGTAAATCGGTAGTTCACGACCCGCAATACTGCCAGAGGGTTGAGAGCCTATTCGCTTGGCACCGTTTTTCGCATAGAAGGCAGCGGCATGTGGGTCGCTGTGTATAAGCATAGCTTTGAAATGGTGTAATTTTGCTGCACTTATTGCGTGTTGCAGTAAGCTTTTTCCAACACCACACCCTATAACAGACGGGCTAACAAACAGCGCCAATAGTTCTGCTTTTTCTGCGGATAAACGCTGAATTGCATAGAAGCCTAACGGCGTTAAGGCTTGACTGCCTGAAGAGGTAAACGCCCCAATAAAATGAAAGTCCTTATGGGCGATTTGTGTTTTCGAATAAGTGAGTTCGTGCGCGCATTGCTGCATAAATGCTGACGAGTACCCCCAATGAGCCTTCGACCTCATGGCCAGCGCAGAAATATCTGCGCTGTGCTCTTCGCTCAATGGGAGCAGGTTAATGTGCATCACCAGAGCAACTCTTCGTTATCAAGATTAGTTGCTTGTGGGGTACTGCATGCGGTACTGGGCATCGGCTTGTTCAATATATTGGGCTTTATTCGCCAGCCATTTTTGTTGCACGCTGGCGCTGTAGTTTAAGTAAAGCTTACCATTATCGATAATAAAAGCGTCTTCATCTATCCCAACAAAATCTCCTGTGGCCATCGCATAGGCGCAGTAACCACCGTATTGCGGGGCGTATTTTTCAGGTTCACTTTCGAATAAGTCTAGATGTGCTTGCGAGCTAAAATACCAGTCGGCTCCGCGCCATTGGGTGGTAAATGCGTCGTCGCCTTTTATTGCCTTGTTCGAAGTGAAGTAAGCGACGGTATCGTAACCGTAAATGGCTTTGTTACTAAAAAAGCCTGTTTCGATGGGATCTTGTGCAAAGGTAAAATGACTAACACTAAGCATGATGAAGAGCATGGCAATCTTCGCTATGCGATGAACAATGACAAGGGGGTTGATGGTCATGTTAATTCCTGTGGTAGCTGATGCTACATATTAGATAAAGGGCTTATCCAATAAAACCGAGAGCACAGGAATTTTATTTCATCACATTTCTATCCCAAAGCGTTTATACCTTGGGAAAGTGCGATGCGGAGCTAGGTAAACTAGCTAAAACGTGCTTGTAACCACACTGAGATATGATTAATTTCTTCTAAACACACGCTGTGCTGCATAGGGTAATCTTGCCAAGTGACAGGATAACCATTTTCTTCTAACACTTTGTACGCAGCATTGCCCATAAACACGGGCACCACGTTATCTTGCTGACCGTGAGCCATTAAAATAGGTGTGCTTTTATTGGCATCGCTTGCTTCACTGGTCAGGGTTTCGGGTTCACACATATAGGTTGATAACGCCATGATGCCGGCGAGTTTCTTATTGATGCGCGTGCCCAAATGCAGCGCAATCACGCCACCTTGTGAAAACCCTGCCAATACAATGCGCTCCGCTGGTGTGCCGTTGGCAATTTCCGCATCAATTAGTACTTCCACTTGCTTAGCGGACTCTTCAACACCCACGCGATCTGCTCTGTGATTAAAATCTAAACTAGCGATGTCGTACCAAGCACGCATTTCCATATTGTTATTCACCGTAATGGGGCGCACTGGGGCATGAGGGAAAACAAAGCGAATAGGCAAAGCGTCGGGTATTTTTAGTTCAGGTACGATTGGCGCGAAGCCATTACCAGAATCCCCTAAGCCGTGTAACCAAATCACCACTGCACTGTGGGGTTGGCTTGGGTTCACTTCTACATACTCTAAATTGTTGTCACTCATAGGGTTACCACTCTTTGGTTCGTTCTAAAACGTTTTTAATTAATGCTTATTCGGTCGGTCGCGGGAAAGACACTGGCACTTCGGCTTGCTTGCTGGCTGCATCATTCATAAATTGCCAAAACTCAACGCCAGTGCGCTCGTCAATCCACAGACCTTCTTGATAGTTAAAATGATGGCCGTTAAATTTGGTGGCTACCCACAGCTGGTGCAGCGGCGGCTGTTTGTTGATGATGATTTTAGTGCCATTAACAAAAATAAGGGTAAGAATGCTGCTAGCGGATTCGTAATCGATATCGGCTTCTACATCATCGAGCATCTCTTCTAAGTTAATTAGCAGGTCGTCGATGAGTTGGTGATATTGGCTGTCGTTCATTGTTGCGTCACCTTTTGTGAACAGTTTTGATGCATTAGCACCATTGCAAAGGGAATATGCTAACATTGCATAGAAATCTCAACACTCACTTTATCTACTTACTTGACTGAAAATCTTCTATGCCACAATCACTCGGAAATTTATTTATACTTGCCGCGCCTTCAGGGGCTGGTAAATCTAGCTTAATCAAAGCGTTACTGCAAAACCATGATGCGACGGAAATTCATAACAATGAAATGCAGGTCTCGGTTTCTCACACCACGCGGGCACCTCGCCCAGGTGAAATAGACGGTGTACATTATCATTTTGTCAGCCGAGAGGTATTTCAACAGCTGATCACTCAAGATGAATTCTTCGAATGGGCTGAAGTATTTGGCAATTATTACGGCACTTCTAAAGTGGTCATTGAGCAAACCTTGCGCAAGGGGATAGATGTGTTTTTGGATATCGACTGGCAGGGGGCCCGTCAAGTTAAGGCGCAAATCCCAGATACCGCGACCATATTTGTTGCTCCGCCTTCACGAGAAGAATTAATGCGCCGTTTGACCGAAAGAGGCCAAGACACCCCTGAGGTCATTCAAGATCGCATGAACAAAGCGGTCTCTGAAATATCGCACTACCACGAGTTTGATTACATAGTGGTCAATGATGATTTTGACGCCGCATTGGCAGAGCTTGACGCCATTGTGTCAAGTCGCCGTTTACGTAAAGAAAAGCAGGTTATGCGCCATAAAAGTTTGTTCGAAAATTTACTGGCAAGCGATTAGCACAGAAATTCAACGCTTAGATCGTGAAAGATCTTTGCTAATGACAGGTTTGCAAGTACACTATGCGACCTTTTTTTAAAACATAGCTACACGACGGAGATCAAAATGGCTCGCGTAACAGTTGAAGATGCCGTAGATAAAATTGGCAATCGGTTTGATTTGGTTTTAGTCGCAGCACGCCGCGCAAGGCAACTTGCGATTGAAGGTAAAGTTGCACATGTAACAGTAGGTACTGATAAGCCTACAGTTGTAGCACTACGTGAAATTGAAGAAGGATTCGTAACAGCCTCTACTCTTGATGCTGAAAATTTGCGTGATCAACATGCACAAGACCAAGCTCAATTTGAGTCTGTAGCAAATATTCTTCAAGAACAGTAACCCTAGCACTTACGTTTCTGAACATGAGTTTAGGGGCGTTAGACCGAGGGAAAAAGCCTGATCCCAGCGGTGGAACATCAAACTGATGTTTTAGCCGTTGGCTTAGCGCCCATTTCACCGTATCCTTAAACTTTTCACCGTTTGAGACTAACAGCACTTGTATCTTTTTGAGGGTTTAAAACAAAAGCTTGAGGCCTACCTCCCACCGGACAAGGTAGCAGAAACTCAACGTGCGTTTGTGGTAGCCCAAGAAGCCCATGATGGGCAGATGCGTTCCAGTGGCGACCCATACATTACTCACCCCGTAGCCGTGGCTGGCATTTTGGCGGACATGCGTCTTGACCATGAAACGCTAATGGCTGCATTGCTGCATGATGTCATCGAAGACACCCATCACAACAAAGAATCCCTGAGCGAACAGTTTGGTGAAACCGTTGGTGAGCTAGTCGAGGGTGTTAGTAAGCTCGAAAAAATTCATTTTAGTAGCAAGCAAGAAGCGCAAGTTGAGAATTTTCGTAAGATGCTCATGGCTATGGTGCAAGATATTCGCGTTATCTTGATCAAGCTGGCTGACCGCACACACAACATGCGCACTCTTGGCTCATTACGCCCTGATAAGCGTCGCCGTATTGCCCGTGAAACACTCGAAATTTATTCGCCAATTGCCCACCGTTTGGGTATTCATGATATCAAAAATGAGCTTGAAGACTTAGGGTTTCAAGCTATGTACCCCATGCGTCACCGAGCATTGAAAGCCGCGGTGAAACAGGCGAGGGGTAATCGTAAAGAAATTATTGAAAATATTCATAAAGAAGTGGAAACCCGCTTAGCTGCATTTGGTATGAATGCGTTGACCATTGGCCGTGAAAAACACTTGTACTCAATTTATCGCAAGATGAAAAACAAAGAGTTGATGTTTAACGAAGTCATGGACATCTATGCATTTCGCGTAGTGGTAGACAGTGCTGACAATTGCTATCGAGCGCTGGGCGCTATGCACGGTTTGTATAAACCCATTGAAGGGCGCTTTAAAGATTACGTGGCTATTCCACGTACGAATGGCTATCAGTCATTGCATACGTCTTTGATTGGCCCTCACGGTATTCCAGTAGAAATTCAAATTCGCACCGCCGAAATGGACAAAATGGCCGATATCGGTGTCGCTGCGCATTGGATGTATAAAGATGATTCAGAGTCCAGCGATACCACAGCGCAAGTGCGCGCTCGTAAATGGATGCAGTCACTTATTGAGTTGCAACAAAGCGCTAGCTCTTCGTTTGAATTTATCGAAAACGTAAAAACCGATCTATTCCCAGACGAAATTTACGTGTTTACCCCAGACGGACGTATTATCGAACTGCCTCTTGGGGCTACGGCCGTGGATTTTGCTTACGCTGTGCACACCGGTGTGGGGAATACCTGTGTTGGGGTGAAAGTCGAAAGACGCACATACTCGTTAAGTAAACCGTTGGAAAACGGCCAAACCGTAGAAATCATTACCTCACCCAGAGCGAAACCTAATGCCAGTTGGCTTAACTTTGTGGTCAGTGCTAGAGCGCGCTCGCATATTCGCCATTACCTTAAGCATCAGCGCTCTGAAGAAGCATTCAGCATGGGAAATCGTTTATTACGCCATGCGCTGGGTAAAACCAAATTAGATGAAATTCCACAAGCGGATATTGACCGTGTGGTAGAAGAGACAAAGCATAGTGACTTTGATTCTCTGGTGGCAGATATCGGCTTAGGCAATGAGCTTAGCGCTATCGTCGCTAGGCGTCTACTCGGTGAGGCAGCTGAAATACCTGATAGCGGACGCAAAGTCGCGATTCGAGGTACAGAAGGGCTATTGGTTTCTTACTCCCGCTGTTGTCACCCTATCCCAGGGGATGAAATTGTGGCGGTACTTAGCCCAGGTCGCGGCATGATGATTCACCAAGCGGGTTGCAGTAACATTCGTAAACTGAGTAAAGAAGAGCCTCAGCGGGTGCTTGTTATGAAGTGGGACGATGAGCCTCAAGGTGAATTTAAAGCTGCGCTGCGAATCGAATTAATAAACCATCAAGGGACGCTCGCCAATTTAACCAATAATGTGGCTTCGTGCGGCTCCAATATCGTCGGTTTACAAACCGAAGAAAAAGAAAGCGGTATCTATTACATTGATATAGAACTGACCATCACAGATCGTATTCAGCTCGCTGATGTCATGCGAAAAATTCGCATCATGCCCGAAGTTCAAAGGGTTTCAAGGCACAGCCAATCTAAGCAGAATAAATCACCTAACGTATAAACTTTAAAAGGTAAGCATATTATGTCTAAGTCTGTTATTCATACTGACAAGGCTCCACAAGCTATTGGTACTTACAGCCAAGCGATTAAATCTGGCACTACTGTGTATTTGTCTGGGCAAATTCCTCTTGTGGCGGAAACCATGGAAATGATCTCTGACGATTTTGCCGAGCAAGCTGAACAAGTATTTAAAAACGTTCAAGCCGTTTGCCAAGCCGCAGGGGGAAGCACTAATGATTTGGCGAAAGTGAATATCTTCTTAACGGATTTATCTAACTTTGCCACTGTGAACGAAATCATGAGTAAGCATTTCAAGCAACCTTACCCTGCGCGCGCTGCTATTGGCGTGAAAGAACTGCCTAAAGGTGCTCAAATTGAAATCGATGGCGTGATGGAATTACCTGAGTAATATCAGGTATTCTCATCAGAATATTCGCTTTATAATTTAGACGGCGCTTTCGCGCTGCACTGCGCACGGGAGTCCAATTGGCCGTGCGCTGATCAAAAGATGCTCGCCTACTCGGCACGCTTCATCGCGGGCAACAGAGTTATATGGCATCAATAAGAAAAAGAATATAAAACCATGACTGCCATAGCCCCCATGTCTGTAGAGCGTTATCAGCGCATTCGTAAGTTGTTAACTACCCGCCAGCCATCCTTAACGGTTTGTTTAGAACAAGTGCATAAACCACACAATGTCTCTGCTGTATTGCGCAGTTGTGACGCTGTGGGGATCAACCGCATTCATGGTGTATGGGATCAAAAAACCAAAATACGCAAAGGCACTGCTATGGGGTCAGAGCATTGGGTTAAAACCGATATGCACACCAGCATTGGCGATGCTGTTAGCGTGTTAAAACAACAAAACATGCAAGTGTTGGTCACTCATTTATCTGATGATTCGGTGGATTTCAGGGAGATAGATTACACCCAACCCACGGCCATTATTCTTGGCCAAGAAAAGCACGGCGCTACCGAAGAAGCGATTTCCCTAGCTGACAAAAACATCGTTATTCCCATGGTGGGTATGGTGCAGTCGTTAAATGTTTCGGTGGCCGCTGCCGTGGTGTTATACGAAGCTCAGCGTCAGCGTGAAGTGGCGGGTATGTACGCCATTCAACAACTTAGCGAAGAGGAATGCCAGCGAGTGTTGTTTGAAGGCGGTTTTCCTGTCTTATCGAACGTTTGTAAGAGCAAAGGCCTAGCTTACCCGCGCATTGATGATGGCGGAAACATAGTCGCAGATACCACGTGGTGGCAGAAAATGCAGACCACCGCAAAAGCCATGCGCCAATTCGAACAAGAAGTGAATAACGAGATAGAATACGAAAAAAGTCACAGAGGCAATCGCTGAGCCAAAGGATAGGCGTTAGCGGATACGCATTTACCCATTTGAATGTAGCCATTTTTATAAAACCCAGCTTAGGAGTTTAACAATGCGTCATTATTTAAAAGCGGCAATGCTCAGTTTACTTGTATTATCAACGATATTTTCTGTGGCCACTAGTGCATTTGAGCGCACTACCATTGCTGAAAATGCCCAAGATGTTACTCCATTGCTGGTAGGCCATAGTGCCCCAAATACCAAATTGCAAACCGCTGATGGCGCGCCGGTCAGCTTAAAAGCCATGACCATGCAAAAGCCGACTGTGCTGATTTTTTATCGCGGTGGCTGGTGCCCTTACTGTAATCGTCAGTTGGCTGGCCTAAAAGACATTGAAAAATCATTGGATGATTTGGGTTATCAAATTTTAGCGATATCCCCTGAAACACCAGCACAACTGCAAGCGCAAAAACTGCAGAGCAAGTTTACCGTGCAACTACTTTCTGACAGCAAGCTGGATACCATACGAGGCTTTGGTATTGGTTATTATGTGCCTGAAGAAACAACCGCTAAGTACAAACAGAAAAAAGGCATTGTGTTAAATGCATCTGCTGAAGCAGGGCGCGGCGTATTACCAGCACCCGCGGTGTACATTCTTGACGAACAGGGTGTGATTAAATTTAGTTACGTGAACCCTGATTACAAACAGCGCCTGTCGCCTGAATTACTTTATCAAGCGGCTAAGTATTCGCTTTAAAACTAGATGCGCGAAATATGGGGTTAAGCTAGGAACAAATGGTGTTAAGTTCTTGCCCCAATTGAGTAAATCGTGAAGTATAATGAATAACTCAGCGATATTTTGTATCTGATTTACTTGAACGGCAGGCGGCTATTTTTGTGTTATCTATTGTGCTTTTGATCACTTTCCCTAATTGGCTTACGCAAAGTTCGGACTCTCGATGTTAGGGCTAGCCCAGACGCCGGTCACTCAGCTAAAAGGGGTCGGCAGCAAAGTAGCTGAAAAGCTGGTTAAACTTGGACTGCAATCGGTTCAAGACTTGTTATTTCACTTGCCCCATCGTTATGAAGATCGCACTCGAATCTACCCTATTGCTGAGCTAATGCCGCATTTGCATACCAGTGTCGAAGGTGAAGTTATGTCTAGCGACGTGCAGTTTGGTCGTAAACGCATGCTAATCGTGCGTATCAGCGACGGCACAGGCACGATCACACTGCGCTTTTTTCACTTTTCTGCTGCGCAAAAAAATAGCTTAGAAAACGGCACGCGCATTCGTTGTTTCGGTGAGGTGCGCTCGGGTAAGTATGGCTTAGAGATCATGCACCCGGAATACAAAACTATTAGTGCTGATTCCAACGGGCAGTTGGCTGAGTCTTTAACGCCAGTTTACCCCTCTACTGAGGGCGTCAAACAAATCACCTTGCGCAATTTAACCGAGCAAGCCCTTACCTTGCTTGATAAAGGCGGTTTAGCTGAGTTGCTGCCCGCCGATATTTATCAGCAACAAGTCGGTTTGATTGAAGCGTTACACTTGGTACACAGGCCACCGCCTGATGTCACCCTGGCTTTACTTGAGGAAGGTAAGCACCCAGCTCAGCAGCGCTTAGCACTAGAAGAGCTGCTGGCTCATCACTTAAGTGTGCTCAAAGTTCGCCAGCAAAGTCAGTTGCAAAAAGGCTTTGCTATCACCCAAAGTCAGCCCCTGCTAAAACAGCTACTCGGTAGCTTGCCATTTGATTTAACCGGTGCTCAGCAACGTGTTATCAGCGACATTCAACACGATATGCAGCGCCCAACGCCTATGATGCGTTTAGTGCAAGGGGATGTGGGTTCTGGAAAAACTCTGGTCGCTGCCATGGCCGCTTTATCCGCGATTAGTGCGGGTTATCAAGTAGTCATGATGGCGCCCACAGAGTTGCTAGCCGAACAACACATGAATAACTTTCAAGGTTGGTTTGCCCCCCTAGGCATTGAAGTTGGTTGGTTGGCCGGTAAGTTAAAGGGGAAAGCCCGTAGCGAGACCCTCGAAAATCTAGCCAGCGGCAAGTTGCAGTTATTGGTGGGCACCCATGCGGTGTTTCAAGAAGCCGTGCAGTATCAATCTTTAGCACTGGTGATTGTGGATGAACAGCATCGATTTGGCGTGCATCAGCGCTTGGCATTACGTGAAAAAGGCGTGCAGCAGGGAGCATTCCCTCATCAATTGATCATGACTGCAACCCCCATCCCGCGCACATTGGCGATGACAGCCTATGCAGATTTAGACACCTCGGTAATTGATGAGCTACCGCCTGGGCGTACGCCTATTACCACCGTGGTATTACCCGAAACGAGGCGCATTGAAGTGGTTGAGCGCGTGCGCTTGGCCACTGTAGAACAAGGTAGGCAAACCTATTGGGTATGCACCTTGATTGAAGAATCAGAGGTGTTGCAGTCACAAGCTGCAGAAGAAACCGCCATTGCCTTAGCAACAGCCTTACCTGGATTAAAGGTTGGTTTGGTGCACGGGCGCCTCAAAGCCGACGAAAAACAGCGTTTGATGCAGCAATTTAAAGACGGCGAGGTGGACTTATTGGTGGCTACCACAGTAATCGAGGTGGGGGTGGATGTGCCCAACGCCAGTTTGATGATCATCGAAAACCCAGAGCGTTTGGGTTTAGCGCAATTGCATCAACTTCGCGGGCGAGTAGGGCGAGGCTCAGTTGAAAGTCATTGCGTGCTGATGTATCAAAGCCCGTTATCAAAAGTGGCTGCGAAGAGATTGGCTGTGCTGCGTGAATCCCATGATGGTTTTTATATTGCCCAACAAGATTTAGAGATACGTGGTCCAGGTGAATTGTTGGGTACCAAGCAAACAGGCTTGGCCGACTTGCGTATCGCCGATTTGGTACGTGATGCCGAGCTTATCCCGCAAGTACAAACCTTGTCTGTAACGTTATGGGAACGACACCCTGCAAATGCACAAGCCATTATTAATCGCTGGTTAGGTCACAAAGAGCATTTTGGTCATGCCTGATAATTCTTACATCAATGCGGCTAAAAATGGCCCCGCAAAATCGCCGTTCACAGCGCCTATCAAGACAGTACCTGTTCTCACTGTGCCAGAAAACGCCAGCCCGGAACTTGTTGAAAAAGCCAAGAGCACAGCATCTGCATGGCAATTGAGCTTCGATGGCAATATCAGTCGTGGCTTGGTGCTGATGCAAAGCGAAGCGCATTTAGCGTTAAAGCAATTAGATGAGCCAAAAGTAGGCGAAGTGCTGGTGGATTTTGCCTCTGACGCTTTAACCTTTAGGCGCCTGCACGGTGGCGGCAAAAAAGAAGCCGTTGCCAAAGCGGTTGGTTTAAAAGGGCAAAGTGACTGGCGTGTGCTTGATGCCACCGCTGGCCTCGGGCGGGATGCGTTCGTGCTTGCAAGCCTGGGGTGTAATGTAGATATGATTGAGCGCTCCCCTGTGGTCGCCGCCTTGTTGGCTGATGGACTTGAGCGAGCACAACACAGTGCAGAGCTAAGTGCATGGCTGCCTGAGCGAATGCGCTTACATCATGGCATCGCCATTGATTTAATGGCGAACTGGTGTAACGAACCAGCAAACCTTGCCCCCGATGTGGTGTACCTTGATCCCATGTTCCCCCATCGAAAAAAAAGCGCGGCAGTGAAAAAAGAAATGCGCCTTTTTCAGCAATTACTTGGCCCAGACGAAGACGCCGATGGCTTGCTTGCCCCTGCGCTCGCGCTCGCCAAAAAGCGCGTAGTGGTAAAACGCCCAGCCGGTGCCCCTTTTTTAGCACAACAAAAGCCCCATATCGAAATGCAAGGCAAGGCGAATCGCTTTGATGTGTATCTGATTAATTAGCGACGAAACCGCCGTTTCTCATTTATTTGGTTTTATTTAGAAGGAATGTCATGCAACAAAGCGTATGTAACGTGAGTGTATTGGTCGACGATTACGATAAAGGGATTGAGTTTTACACCCAGTCTTTGGGTTTTACTTTGCTTGACGACATTAAAAATGGCCCAGATACTCGCTGGGTGCGGGTCGCCCCAAATAATGACGCAGGCCAGACAGGTGCCGCATTAGTGCTGATGAAAGCGGCTATTAACCAGCAGCAATGGGTGGGTAATCAAACAGGCGGCAGTGTCTCGTTTTTCCTGCAAACGGATGACTTTCACCGTGATTATCAAAACATGCTGCAGCGGGGAGTGGTCTTTTTAGAAGAGCCAAGAGACGAACCCTACGCCACTGTGGCAATATTCCAAGACTGTTTTGGCAATAAGTGGGATTTACTGCAACCTAAATAATCTAATGCCTATCACTCATTTAAAGAAGGAAATACTATGATCAACGTTGGCGATACCTTACCCGAAGTAACCTTTAGCTTGCGCGAAAATGGCGAAAGCAGTAATCCGACAACAGCGGATTTATTCGCGGATAAAAAAGTTGTGTTGTTTGCCGTGCCAGGCGCATATACACCGACCTGTTCGAATACCCATTTGCCAGGCTATATCACCTTGGCTGATAAGTTAAAGGCGAAAGGCGTTGATAGCATTATCTGTTTATCGGTGAATGATGCATTTGTGATGGAAGCTTGGGGCAAGTCACAAAACGCAGAGGAAGTGACTATGCTCGCTGACGGCGGTGCTGAGTTTAGCCAAGCTATTGACCTTGCTAAAGACACAGGCACCTTCGGCGGCTTACGCTCTGGCCGTTATTCTATGCTAGTGGAAAACGGTGTAGTCAAAGCGCTAAACATCGAAGCCCCTGGCAAGTTCGAAGTCAGTGATGCACAAAGTATGTTAGCTGCGTTGAACGGCTAAATTCTGTGAAGTAATTGGCGCGGTGCAATAAAATTTAGCTTAATGAGCACCGCTTTTTACATATTCAACGACGGCTTTTTTACTTTTGACATACCAGAAGTTGCATCGCATGGTAAAAAGATTGGCATGATATGCAATGAGCATGATAAACAAGGTTAAATTAGCAATCCATGTCGCGCTAAAGCCTTGGCTGCTGGCGGTCACACCAATCAGATCACTATAAGGAGCGTGGTTGACTACACTGGCTATCCAGCAGAACAAAAAGCTCAATTGGAACATTTTTTGCGAATGAAAAATCATGCTGCACGTTACTGATCCCAATGGGAGTAGTAAGCAGTACCCAAGAAGATGAAGCACAGCAATAAACTCTCCCTCTATTACAAACCTTATTAAAGCACCCAAGCAACATAGGCCAGTAAATATGCTTGCGGCAAGTACTCGCGTAAGTCTCAAGCTGAGTTGATTTCGGTAGCCTGATAAAAGAACCGCGGTTTCAGAGCGCTCATCGCACATGCTTAATTGACAAACCGTCACCACAGGAAGGAGCCAAATAATAGCCAATATAACCGCACGGAGAGTATCGAGTGAAACCAATAAAGAGACTGAGAATAAGCATGTAGCAATCACCCAAAATGAGCGGTTTAAATGGCTACTTAGCATCCCTAATTCCGCGTTTAACAGTGGGTATTGAGAGTTTATAGTAAATAGATAGTCAGTGAGCGCGAAGGAATTCGACGAAGCCTTCTTCGGATTAGTGGATGTGCTAAAACGATTAGATTTGCTTTGATATAAGAGATGGCATGGTCCATTCGCGAGCCTCAAAGTGATTGTAAAAATAACTAACCCTAAAAGTAACTGCAAAACAATTGGTATGAAAACGGAGATATCATAGTTAACTCCTTGCCAATTAAATGTCTCTTGGATGCGGTTCAGCTTCGATATTCCTATGGATAAATGTTGGGTTTGCCCTGTAGTTAATGAGGGTGCAGCTTGCTCCATTTGCCGTATAAAATCACTGTGAGCTGATAACCCAAAAATATTTAAAGTACAGAGTAACGCCCAAACGAAAAAGTATATTAAGTTGCTATATTTTTGTATTTTTTCAGGAAGAATATCAAATAACAAAGCAAAGCAACTTACCATAATAGTGACTGGGAGTATGAGCACTAGGTAGGGCAATATGTACGAAGTAATATATATTGTGCTTTGCTCTTGGGCTATTAGCTGTTGCAACATAGCAGCAGCTATCATCAAAATACCAATGATATTTAGTAGTAAAACATTGACTACAAACTTGGTACTTAAGTATTGATTGATAGTGAAGGAAGAAGAGAGCAATAAGCTCTGTATTTGAGATGTTTTTTCTTGGGCTACAAAACCTGATAGTAAGTAATACCCAAACAGCAGCACAAACGAAGAACTTACTAATGCTAATGACTCTCCCATCCAAGCAGAATTGTATGTTCCCCGATAGCCATTAATGTCTAAAACGGCGTACCCGGCGCTCGAATCAGGAAAAATAAATAATGTTATTGCTATCATACAAAGGCAGGCAAACCACCAGTTAGTTTTGCGGATCCTGTTGTATAAATCTAATTGAACAATTTTCCAAAAATACCAGTTCATTTTAGTGCGCCTCTACAGGGCAAGGGGCTGTATAGAACAGATAGGCGTCCTCTAAATTAGGCGCTATAGAACTAGCACACTTAGTAGGGGGAGTTTCGTGAATAACTCTTAATCGCGTTTTATTATCAAAATATTGGGTATCACAAACTTTAAACTGCGTCTCGATTTGCCTCGCTTCTGTGGTTTTCAGCATTATATCCCACACCTTGCCCTCCATGTGCTGAAGTAAATTTTCAGGTGTGTTGAAGGCACAAACCTCTCCCCTGGCGAGTACTAAAATGTTATCTGATATAGAAGCGAGGTCAGAAATGATATGGCTAGATAAAAGGACAATTTTATCCTTGCCTAATTTCTTGAGCAGGCTACGAAAGGCAACTCGTTCATGGGGATCTAACCCGACGGTAGGCTCGTCAAAAATAAGTATGTCGGGTGCGCCGAGCAAAGCTTGTGCGATGCCGAGTCGTTGACGCATGCCACCTGAAAACGTAGAAATATTTTGGTTTTCAAACTCGTGTAAGTTGAGTGCGTGTAGCAATTCAGAGATATCTTGAGCTACATGTTTTCTAGTCACCTGTTTAACCGCGGCCAAGTACTGTAAAAATTGTTTTGCTGTTAAATTTTCATAGACAGCAAAGTGTTGCGGCAGTAAGCCCAGTCGTTGTCTAATTAACTGCGGGCAACCTGCTACATCTTGGCCATTTAATTGAATACTTCCAGAGCTAGGGCGCTCCAACTGTGCAATTAACTTAAGCAGAGTCGATTTGCCTGCTCCGTTTGATCCCACTAAGCCAATTATGCCAGGTGTTAATGTTAAGCTTATATTGTTGAGCGCAGTATGATTTTCGTGGTACGACTTGCTTAATTTATGTATACCCAGTTGAACTTCTTTTATTGGAAAGCTTGCGTTTGACATTTCGTATGACCTCTGTGCGTTACAGAACCCCTATTGTAGAAGCTTACGCCCTCCTGCCTACTTGTTACTTTTGACAGGTTTGAAGATTGAACATGTGATTTTTTGGTAGTTTTACTTACCTTTTTTTGCTAGCTTGGTTACTAAATGAACGAGTGCTACATGCTTTATGATTAAAACGCACTGTTGGTGACTAAAATCTAAAGACATTTCCAACAAGGAAGGGATGATGCAAGTCGAAGAATTCTACGAATTACTAGAAAGTGTAGACGAAAGTAGCTCAATTGATGCTCTAAAGGAAACTTGCGAAAGGTTCTGTCTGCTAATTGATATCCCGTATTATTTATTGGGCGTGATTGGTCAAACATCCTCATATTCACCGACGATTAGGGTTATTTCGAATTATCCAGAGAAATGGCTCGAGCTTTATTTCAAGGAAAGTGAACAACAAAACGACCCTGTTGTTAAATACATCTTTGAAAAGCAATCTCCAATCCGCTGGGACAAGCTTGTTGAGTATCAAGACTTTTCTTCTAGCAAAGGTTTACTTGTTTTCGAAAAAGCGGCGGCATATGGCTTGTACAATGGACTAAGTATCCCTATTCGTTCTACTTCTGAAAATATTGCCGTATTCAGTGTAGCAATAGGTGAACGTGCTGATGCGAATAAGGTATTAGATAACGCTCAGATGTTTTGCCACACATTTGCAACGCACTTATTCGAGCGATACGTTCTACTTGAGATAAGTGCAAGCGACGAAACAGATAGACGAGAGCTAACGAAAAGAGAACTTGAATGCTTGTTCTGGGCTTGTGAAGGTAAGACAGCTTGGGAAATTTCGCAGATAATAAATGTTTCTGAGCGAACAGTCTTATTTCACTTAGGTAATTCAAACACCAAGCTAGGTGCTATTAATCGGCAGCATGCTGTCGCGCTAGCGATTAAAAAGGGCATAATTAAACCTAATATCTAATTTAGGTATAAACGGTGCTCACTATCAAATTGCTGTTTAATCATATCGGACTCAGGACGAGCGTTGAACCTTATTCCGTTACTGAAGTGATAGCTGCTGGATATTTTCCAAGCGTTATTCAGTAAACTTATCGGTTGGGTATTTTCGAGCTCGGTTTGTTGTAAGGATAGATAATATATCATTTCATCGACGAGACCATGCACGATCATTTCTTTAGCTAAATCAGTGTGGACAATGACCACGCCACAGGTAACTTTACGCTCGGACGCGTGAGTTATCAGTTGCTTCACGTCCTGTAGGCTCTTTACTGTGTAATGTTGAATAGCTTTGTTCGAATTATTTTTTGTGTTGCTGACATTGAATGACAAGCACGTAGGCTCTTCAGCCACAAATTCCATATTGCCAACCAGCCTCTTTATATAGTTGACCGCTTCTATATCCTCATCAAACGTAGAAAAGTCAGCCGTTCTGCCCAACAGGTCAGCACAGGTAATACAACTTATCCAAGGCCTCTTCTTTTGTTTGTTGGTCTGCATGGTTATAACCGTCCCGAGGTCCATCAAGGCATTGTTGATAGCAATAACGTTAATGTTGTGAGAGAAAAAATTCATTTTTTGCCTGTTACTAAACCTGAAATGAGTGGGGATGCGCGGATGAAGAATGTTTACGATACCCGCGTCGGTTGCACTTTTAAATAGTGCGTTACTATCCATAATCAAAGCATTAGGAGGCAAGGACAAGTAAAGGTCTGCCCCGGCACCACTTGCCTTTATCTGGCTCAACAGCAGAGCTTCAGATTCCAGCTGAGTGCTTCCTTGAAGCTTCAGTATCTTACCCTTAAGACAAAATAACCAAGCTGCACCACAGTAATGTGAAATAGACGCTGCTTTATCTATTACTAACGACAAACAGCGAGAACGAAGGGCAAAAATGTTGTTGTTCATAGTCGAATCCAGTTAACTCCATTTCGATATTTTAGCTGTATTAAACGTTTTTATATCCTGTTAGATCTTACGGTGTTTTATAAAAATACTGTCAGATATTACAGGAGAAATTTATTGGAATTAAGCTAGGGATAATGATTAAAACCCTACTGTAAAATGTGATAGCTGAATTTATTGATTTTCGTTGAATATGCTTAGTTACAAGTTAACTAAACTAGGTTCAGCACAATGAGACAAATTAAAGTAATAGATAAAAATAATTATGAATTTGGACGCAATCCAGAATTAATTAACGATATGTTTAAATTAAGATCTGAAGTTTTTAAAGGGCGATTAGGTTGGGATGTCGAGTCTGATAAAGGCTTGGAAAAAGACTTTTTTGATAACCAGCAGCCAAGTTATATTGCTATGTTAAATGAGAGTGATGATATTGTTGGCGGATGGCGTGCAATACCAACAACAAAAAGTTATATGCTAAAAGATATATTTCCAGAATTATTAAGAGGGGAATTAGCACCCGAAGAAAAAAACATATGGGAAATAAGTCGCTTTGCTATCAGTAAAAATAGAACAGGAAAATCAGCTCGTGTCGCAAGCGAAGATACAGCTGCCTTAGTAAGTTCATTTTATTCATTTGCGATTAAAAATGGCATTACAGATTATGTACTGGTAACTACGACGGCCTGTGAGCGAATTCTTCGATATTTGGGGGTAAATATGCGTAGAATGGGAGATGGTCAAGCGATGCAAATTGGTGTAGAGAAATCCGTTGCCCTATGGGTGAAAGTGGACAACAACCTAAATATTAATCCTATTCATTAACATTTTATAAGCCTATATCGTTGGGCGCTCGTGTTTTACACGTCGCCCAGAACATCCAACCGTTGACTCCCCAACTGTATTTTCATTCTCCCCACAGTAAATTTCAAACATCATATAAATACAATTTTTGAAAGGATGTTTCAGGTCATCTCTCAAATTATCTTTGCCTTACAAAAAACGATAGATGAACATTGTTGTCTGTATCCTATCGAACTCTTGTATCGTTATTTTGAATAGGGTAATGCCGATCCCCAGGCTAATTTAATTTATCTGTAGTTAACAAGACAAGCTAGGAGCCTCTTTATTAAAATAAGCTATTCTGTTCAAGTGCCTTACTTAGCAAGTTACGTCTACATAACTTAACTACCGATAGGTTTTTAGTGGGTAAGTGCTTACTATTATTTTCAATCTCTGATGAAATAGTTATGAATAATAGCGCAGGCAATTGCTTCTAACCTGAGGTGGCTCAGAGCATGGAAACTTATTGTTTGGTGATTTATATTCGATGGGTAAAACAAACGTGATGGGGAGAGAAAGACTGCGCCAGCATTCAAATTATTACTGGCGCCGCGTATGCTAAGCCAAAGTACTTGAACTAATCAAATCAGAGGCTTGTGTGGCAGCATCCAAAATTTGCGGATCGATTTTGTCATAAAGTTGATTTAACAAATCGGAGTTTGCAACCGCTGTTATATTTTCTACTTCATCTGTTTTTACAATGAAGTAATAGTTTGTCATTGAGTAAAAATGCACACCGTTTATTGAAAATGCCGAGCCTTTCATAAAGAATCCTTTTTTAAATTAAGGGCGGCTTGCGCCGCCAGGTCATCTATTAGCTAACAGATACGTTGCTAGCGATGTCGTTAATGCTATTGGCTGCTTGTGTCGCCGCATCGAGTAATGCAGGGTCCACTTTGTCAGCAAGTACGTTCATAAGGTCGGTGTTAACTGCGGCAGTTAAGTCACCTAGTTCTTGTGCGTCATATACCAGTGCATAGCCAGTAAATGCGATGAAATTGACGCCTTGAGTTGCGAAGTTAAGTTGCATGGTGTTTCTCCGTTTTTAA
>NZ_BAEP01000078.1 GCF_000315015.1 Paraglaciecola mesophila KMM 241
AAAGCGCGCATAAATCAATTTCGAACATTGCATATCATGCATATATTGTAGCCTACTCCCTTGCCTGAAAATTGACCTTGCGCTGGATTCTCTCCTTCCACGCTTAGTATTCAAGTAGAAATCCCTAATCGTTCAGATGAAAAGTACCTTGATGCTTGTTTAGGGTAGTTTCCCCTATAAGCAGGAGAGTTTTTTATAAGTATCTAAAGATGGATGTCCTGTTAAATTGTCTAAAGATGGATGTCCTGTTAAATTGATAAGTATCTAAAGATGGATGTCCTGTTAAATTGTGTAAGTATCTAAAGATGGGTGTACTGTTAAATTGTCTAAAGATGGGTGTCCTGTTAAATTTGTGAAGGTAGATATTGCCTTGACGACAGGGGAGCGTCCATATATGTCCTGTTAAATTTAGCGCCCCCTACCCGCATAAGCATTGAGTTAGCTGATGCCTGATAGTCTGCAGCTAAGCTAAAACGTGCTGCTCCCCAAGGTGAAAATCAATCAAAAAAAGGCTAGCCCTGAGGCTAACCTTTCTAAACTTCGTTACTACTTTTTAAATTACAGCTTATTATTGTGCTCGTTGGCGCTTAAACTTCTCACCTTTCACTACTTTTTTATAGCCCGTCCAACTGGTTTCATTTGGGCGGTCATCGTCTGTTGGCGGCGGTGTTTTGTATTTTGGCGCATGTTCGTTGATAAAGGTTTTCATTACGTTACCCATATCGTCAAAACTGTGTACTTTGCGACCAGCGGTGTGAATGTAGACAGAGCCCTCACGCCCACTCATCATCATAAAGGGCAGCCAATCTGAAATTCGTACCCAACCTACATGGACATCAGCTGTATCTTTTTCGCTGCTGGTTAAGCTTTCTAAGTCGCCTGAGAAGTTAAATAGCTCAGAGGCATGATACACACCGCCGACTTCTTTCTGATATTCGCCGCCTAGGTCATTGTGATAGAAAAGCGGCACTGGGAAGGTCATCCACCAATAGTCACCGCTGATGTCACCACCGAATTTTTGTTTCCAGGGCGGCGCTGTGCCATCTTCGTTACGTGGAAAACTAGGGGGCTGATTGACGGGATCATTTAGCACGTGATGCACATCAACCACTTCGTTGGTCCACGGGTTTTCCCATGTATCCAGTGGTTGGCCAGTATTCTTGTCTGTGTAGAGTAGAATTTCGCGCGTAACTAAGCGGTAAGCTTTGCCTTTTTTACCGCCATCAACCGTACCACAAGTGCGTACGTTCATACCTTCAACGTTAAAAATATGCTTGTCAACTTCACCTTGACGGCGGGAGAAAACCTTACCTTTCCACCAGTAAAAGACCGGCTTATCGTCAATGGTTGAACATTGTATTTTGCGCATCGCAGTATTTGCGCCCTCGGGGGTATTCAAATCAATTTTTGTGGCCGCAAATGCACTGCTAAAAGACGCACTTGCTAGCAGAAATAATGATGCCAGTTTGAGTTTTTTCATGTGTTCCGTTCTCTTATTTTTGACCTTACTTAGACTAGTTGAATGGGCTTTTAGCGCATTGAGAATTATCAATTTGCACCTATGATCTTCCACACCCCTGTGGCTTGTAAAATAATGTTTTTATTGGTAAATATTCGCCCCTCGGCAAATATCACACTGCGGGTTTTACGCACTACATTGCCTATACCATACAGTACGTCTCCTTGCTTGCCTGCTGCAATCAAATTGCTGTTGAGTGAGATGGTCGCAAAACGAATATCGTGACCTATTTCATCGCCAATACCACGGTAAATGGCATAATCCGCAAAGGCTAACGTCACGCCACCATGTACTACCCCTTCGGGATTAAGATGATGAGCTTCTACTTTTAGCGCTCGATGTACCACCCCATTAATGCTCTTTTCATAAAACGGGCCCATGTGAGCAGAAAACCCGTCCTGCTGAGTGCACTGGGTAAAGCTCTCGTCAAAATAAATGTCAGCCATTATCGAAACCTCGCAGGGCGTTTTTCGGTAAAGGCCGCTGCCCCTTCTTTGAAATCTTCACCGTGAAACGCATCATCAAATAACTGCTTTATCGCAGCTTTGTTATTCGAGGCTTGTGCGTTTGCTTCGCAAAGAAAGGCTAGTGATCGTTTGGTGCCGCTAATCGAGTAGCCGCTCACGCTCAATATCTGTGCTATTAAAGTGTCAGTGGCCGTATTGAGCACTTCACGCTCGACCACGTCGGTCACCAATGCCCAACTGGCAGCCGTGCTTGCATCAATTTTTTTGCCTAGGTACAGCAGCTCTTTGGCTCGCGGTAAGCCGACTAAATCCACTAAGCGCTGGGTATCCGCCAAACTGTATAACAACCCTAATTTAGAAGGGGTAATCGCAAAGCTTGCACTGTTAACGGCAATGCGAAAATCACAACACATGGCCAAGCCCATGCCGCCGCCCACGCACACACCATTGATTTGCGCAATCGTTGCAAAAGGTAACGCAGCAAGTTTTTGTTGGGCTACTTGCACTATTTCATTGCTAGCAGCAAATGCATCTGGGTTGCTCAACATGCTGTGTAATTCTTGTATGTCTGCACCGGCGCAGAACGCTTTGTCACCTTGTGCACTTAACACCAATACCCGAATCGAACGCTCTTGCGCTAACGTATCACAAGCATCCCCGATGGCCTGCCACATAGTCTGAGTTAACGCGTTGTATTTTTCTGCTCTGTTGAGGCTTAAATAAGCGACTTTTCCCTTTATATTCAAGGTGACTGTTGACATAAATCAATAAGCTCCGGCGTCAGTTAAGTGGATGGTTGCGTTGTGCGTTAGGTTACGCCAAATTATCATCTATTCAGTGCAATTTTAAATTGCCATTTAGCAATCTAACCGAGAAAACCCTATGAGCGAAGCCCTTTTAGGCCCAGTCGTTGGCGCTACGTTATTAGCGCCGCACCTTAAATTTGCCAGCCATTCGTATCAGTCTGGCATGGGTTATACCCTGATACGTGAAGAGGTAGTCACCCAAGCACTTTGCGATCTGTGGGGTGCCCCAAAACTGTTAAACAACCCCATACATATTTTAGCCGCCGCCAATGGTGATGCTTGGCTGCGCATTGTTGAAGATAGAACCTGCGCCGCAACGACGCCTCTTAAAACCCAAGGCTGGATGGCCCTAGAAGTGAACGTAGCTGATGTTGACGTGATACGCGCTGAAATCGATACCACTGTCTTTAAAGTCATCGGCGAGCCAGCGTATTTGCAAATAAGTGACGCCATAAAAGCAATGCAAGTCATTGGCCCCTGCGATGAGGTGAGTTACATCACCCAAATCGACAAACCCGTGCCGCCTTTCGAATTACCTATGACCAAAGCTCGCACTGGTAGCTTGTTTATCCCTGTGCTGTGTACCCAAAATCGTGATGTGAGTCTGGCCTTTTATGAAGCGCTAAACCAAGTAACAGGCATCAAATTTGATACCAAGGTCACTGTGTTAAAAAACGCATGGGGCATTGATATAGAACACCAATATCCGGTGGCGACACTGCAACTGGGTGGTAATTGCTTATTTGAAATTGACCAAGTGCCAGACGCTCAACCCAGTGTGCTGAACGCAGGGTCTTTACCCTCTGGTATCGCGATGATCACCTGCATGGTGGACGATATTGCATTTGCCGCTAAGCAATTAAATTTGCCAGTTTCCCAGATTCAAAATGCATACTATCCCTCGTCACAGGTTATGTTAGTCAAAGGACCATCGGGTGAGTTAATTGAACTCGTTGAGCGCCCAGCGGTTTAGTGGGCTTGAAGTTTAACTACCCGATACTAAATCTGCTTGCCTATAACTCCTGTTCGATATTAGATATTAAGCGCCAAATGAAGGAACAACTCCCCCATTTGGCGTTTCAGTTATCGCTTTTTGACTGGCAACTAAACGCTCGGCAAGACTAAATGCTCATCGCACAGCGTGCGCTTGAAACACACCCCTTCTTTAAACCAGTGCCAGGTTCTGGCTCGGTGTTTTTTGTCTGCGCCCATCACGATACTTTCGTAAAACCAAGCGCCGGGCTCATCTTTACGCTCAAGCTCAAGTAAAAATATATTCGGGCTAGCAACCCAGCCATAACCTTTGAAGGTGTCTGTGTCCCAGTAAATTTTGTTGTTTTGAATTATCCCGTCAAACGCGACGTTGAAAACGCGGCCGTCATCCCAGCTAAATTTATTGCGCTGTACATAAACAATGGGGCCAGTTTCTGGGAATACACATTCCACCTGACTTTGGTGAAAATCGAGAGTATTGCCTTGCGTATCAATGTGCCGGTAAGTCCCTTGCCAAACACCAGCGTGCTCTAGTACGGCTGGCATGAGCTGCTTTAATATTGATGTCATCATTTTGTCTCTTAGTGTTAACGCTAGATAGTGATTAGCGATGTATCGTTTAAATGTTCACGTTGTGATGTTTTGCTGTGTTGTATGAACAAAACTACCCAAACTGCCATTGCGCTGCACATGCTATTCAGCAAGTGCTAAGCATAGAAAGCTCAGCATCAAAGAATGCCAACCACTCAGCCGCGACTTGCTCAGGAAACGCATCTAAAAAGCCTGTCCCCCATTGAAAATAATCTTTGCGAAAACCGTTTTTCAAGTAAGCATCAACTCGTTCACTTTGAACTAGCATATCATCATTTAAATTCATCACGAATAAGCGATGAGGCAGAGTTTTAATATCTTCTATATATTGCGCTGCATGGTGAAAAGCAGCCATGTGCCCCCACTCATAGGCTTCGCCACCGCGCAGATTTTCTGCCATGGAATCAGCGCACATTTCTAAGGACATACCTGGGCCGCGGTAATGAATGACACGCTCCCACATAATGCGAAAACGTGTACCTTCTTCATCAAGGGGAATAGGCGCAAACATATCGCAAAATGTCTGTACTTCGCTTTCAAGAAATACTGGGGCGGCGATGTTAATGACCTTGTTCACCCACTGGGGTTGCAATTGGGCCGCACGTACCGACACCATGCAGCCGGTGTGATAACCGACAAAATCGACGTTAGTAATATTCAACTTGCTCAGCACTTGCCAAACCGCTTGGGCATAACAATCGATGCTCGCTTGAGATTCTTCAAAAGGTGGCGAGGACTCACCGTAACCCGGGTAATCGATCGCAATCCCGAGCCTATCCCGGGCGAGTAAAGGTAAAACATGCTGATATGAACGGCTGGACTTAGGCACCATATGCAAACAAACAATAGTCGGCTTTGCTGATGCTTCACCTGCCATGCGATAATGAAGTTGGCCGAACTCTCCGTCCATGAAGTGCCGCGTGACCTTAGTGTTATGCATTATGACTCCGCAACGCTAGTTCAATAGCTGTAAAAAAGCCCTTATACCAAGGGCTTACCGTGTTTTAGTTAACAAGGGCTAATAACGTATTAGAATCTATATTCAAAATCAGCACCCCAAGTAAGTGGGTCCGCTACGTATTGGGTGAAATCCCCCGCAGCAGCGGCACGTGAATATACTTCGTCACTTAGGTTTTTACCCCATAAGGCGACTGCCCATTTCTCACTGTCGGGCTCATAAGCAATGCGCGCATTGATGATGGTACCGACAGTTGTTAGAGCGTGGGCGGGTGCATTTGCTACCAAACTGTATGAATCATCTTCAAAGGAGAAATCAATACGGCTGGTCAGCAACCCTTCAGCAATTGGCATTCTGTGGGTAAACCCGATGGTACCTTTATAATCAGGGGCATTTTTAAGCTCTAATGCTTTGGCGCACTCAATGGATACCTCACCATTACAACCAGGGCTTGAACCGTTATTGGTTAAACCGCCCGCTTGAGCGAGCGTCAACTCTTTGTATTCACCGTCGATGGTGCCGAAGGTTACATTGACAGTAAGACTGTCAGTTACTTCAAACAGCGCCTCTAGTTCGATACCACTGATTTTGGTTTCATCCACATTAAAGCGGGTGAAGCCTAACCCAGGTACAGTTGAAGCGATTTGCAAGTTATCGTAATTGTTGTAGAAATAGGTTGCGTTTAAACGCAGGCGGTTATCCAACAAGTCACTACGCACACCAACTTCAAACGCATCTAGCTCTTCTTCATCAACCGGTAAAAAGCATGCCGTCTCAACACCGAAGCAATCCGGTGACCAACCACCACTCTTAAAGCCAGTTGAGTAAGACACATACCCCATCACATCTTTAGTGAACTGATTGTTAAGCGCTATGTTGTAAGTGGTATTGCTAAAATCAAGCTCTTCATTTCGATTACCGCCGCTAACAGGCATTAACGCATCGATCTCTTTGGTTTCGTCGGTGTAACGGATACCTGTGGTCAGGGTTAATGTTTCATTAAATTCGTAAGTGGTTTGCAAGAATGCAGCGTACGCTTCGGTTTCAACACCTAACTCGGAAGGGAAGACAAATATTGAATCCATTTGCACGTCTTCTGTGAAGTAATAAACACCAGTGACGAAGTTAAATGCCCCTTCGTAATTGGATGTTAAGGTGACCTCTTGGCTGAATTGGTCTTGGTCGGTCTGTTGGCTGTAAGGAAAGCCGATGCGACTTGATAAATCATCTTCCATCTGGCGATAACCAGTCAAAAAGCTAATGTCATACTCACCAATTTGACCTTGTACATTTAATGATAAACCACTGGTTTCCACTTCACTGCGATAATCATTGAAACACCCTAAGCTCAAAAATGCAGCTGGCGTAGCTGCTGAACAGGTCACTCCAGGCACGGGCTCGATGGTGAACAAATTGTTATCCGCATCATTGGCTAGTGCGACGGTATCTGGCACTGGATCAGAATCATCTTTGGTGTAATCAAAGGCGAGATTCATATTCCAGTCTTCGTTAAATTCATTATACAAGGCGATACGAAATGCCTTGGTGTCTTTCTCACCGGCTTCCGTTCCAGCTTGGTCGGCAAAGTCACCGTTTGGATTCACTGTGTGAAAGCCATCACGAGACTTACTTAGCACGGTAGCGCGAATAGCTGCGGTATCTGACAAACCAACGTTTCCGGTAAAGCGACCGTCTAAACGGCCATCACTGCCCACCGTGGCTTTCACTAAACCATAACTCTCGTTTAGCTCAGGGGCTTTACTGATCAGCTTAATTGCACCACCGTTAGAGTTACGTCCGTACAAGGTCCCTTGAGGGCCACGCAACACTTCCACCCGCTCTAAATCCACTAAGTCAAATAAAGCCCCCACTTGGCGACCAACGTATACGCCATCAACATATACGCCTACTGCAGGGTCGGCTGAAACACGAGATTCATCTTCCCCTACCCCACGCAAAAAGATACGTGCGCCGCTGGCAGTCCCGGTGTTAGTTGCCAGGCTGATATTAGGAATTTCGTATTGTAAGTCCAATACATTGGTGACTTGTTTAAGTTCTAAATCCGCAGCGCCAATAGAGGTGACCGCTACGGGGACTTCTTGAATCGACTGAGCACGTCTTTGAGCAGTAACCACGATTTTTTCCAGCCCATTACCTTTTGCAGCAGCGCTACTGGCTGAAACCGAATTTTCCTCTTCTGGGGCAACTTGAGCCAACGCAGGTGAAATCGACGTTACAAAAACAGCTGCAATTACAGTTGCAAGGTACCTTTTCTTTATAGACTTACTCATAGATGTCCCCTTTATATTATTTTAATGCGTCATGAGCCTAATGACATATTATTATAACAATGAGCAAAGTCAAGACGTAAAATGGTTAAAGAACAAACAGCGACGATAGATGTTAACCATCTGTTTTGTATGTATAAAATATATAGTTCGACATTACACCCTGTCATCAGAGGTAGATTAAATACACGTAAAGCCGTGTTTCTTGATAGAACAATTAAATGTACTCAGAACTTCTTTAAGAACTTTTCGCTGTAAAAATCACGATTGACGTAAAAATATACAATTAAATAATCTACTTTGCTTAGCGCTGTGCTGGCGTGTCATGAGGAGCGTTAAACATGAAACTTTGCAATCTTAATCGAATGGCAACCTTATGACTTTTAGTAATAAATTGGCGAATGGCACAGCGAAAAAGTGCTTTAAGGCATCGAGCGTCCATGCAATTCCCGGGCAAATAAACACACCAATAGAGAGGTTATTAACGGGATTAAGGTTTTTTTACTGTCAATTTACTTTACAAAAAAAATTTTTACCTATCGAGAATTAATACCTAAGCCTTTGATTCAGCTTGCAAATTTTTCATGGCTTGAATTGTGCTAAGTTGGAGTTGAGCTGTACGGTTCGGCAGACCATATCTTTGATGTTTTAGTTGTATGTTGTTTCAGTAGTTAGATGTTCTAGGACGCCGCCCTGAAAATTTAAATACTCACAATCAATACGATAAAATAATTAAGGATAATTAATTATGCGTTGCCTAAATATACTAAATCATCCCCCCCAACTAAAGACCTTGCTCGTACTGTGTGCTTGGTTACTCGGCGTTAGTGCGCTGCAAACAAACGCCCAACAAATTGACAACAAAGGAACAGAATTTATTTTGGCTTTTACGCCAAACTTCGATAGCTCGGGTGATGTTGAAATTCATCTAACCGGGGACACTGCTACTCAAGTTACCATAAACTACCCGATGAACAGTCCTACCTTTACGACCGTCGAAAATGTATTACCAGGTACTGTGACTGTTGTTTCGATCCCAATCACAGCAATCTCAAACGCGGAGCCGAACACTATTCAGGATAACGCTATCCACGCGGAAGCCACCGAAGAGTTTGTGGTTTATACAGTTAACAGAAGAGCGCAAAGTTCTGATGCTGCTTTGGGTTTGCCTGTCGATACGATGAATACACAATATATCGTTTCTACGTACAATCCGCGTTTTAGAGGTTCGCAGTTTGCCGTATACGCCTCTCAAAATAACACAATTGTTACCGTAACACCGAATAACGACATGGTTGGCCATGGTGCAAACACGCCTTTCGATGTAACACTTAATAGAGGCGAAGTTTATTACGGGCGTTCATCCACGACTTCTGGAGCTAATGGCTCACTCATGGGCACATTAATTGATGCTAGCAGACCTATTGGCCTTGTTAACGGCAACGGTTGCACTCACGTTCCAGATACTGCAACAGCATGCGACCACATATACGAAGTAGCGCAACCCGTTCAATCATGGGGTTTAACCGCCTCAGCTACAAACCTACCTAATCGCCCATCGGGCACTATTTACCGAATAGTGGCATCTGAAGACAATACGTCAGTTGAGATAAATGGCATATTTCAAGGTGCGATTAATCGCGGCGAGTTCATTGAAACGCCACTGCTCACTGGCAACCTGTCGTTTAGCGGCGATAACCCTATCTTCGTTACCCAATATATGCCGGGACAGAGTTCCCCTGGTGCAACACTAGGCGACCCTGCAATGGGTAATATGATCCCATCAGAGCAATACTTAACTGACTATACATTTTCGACTGTAGGTGATTCGCAATTTGTGCAAAATTTTGCCACCATCATTGCCGCCAATACTGATGTAGGTTCGCTCTTACTTGATGGGGTTCCGGTGCCCGCTGGCGACTTCACCCCCTTTGACGATATACCGTTTTCCTCTGCAGTGATTGAATTAACCCAAGGTACTCACACGACTTCGTCTCTTAATCCGCACGGCATTACAGTCGAGGGATACAATGGATTTGATTCGTATATTTATCCAGGTGGTGCCTTATTTGGCTTTATTAACTCTCAAGGTGACCCATTCCCACCAGTGTGCTCTGTGACCATGAATGGCGATATGGCCAGTGGCAGCGTGAGTGACAATACCAATGATGAAGATCTCAATAATAACGGCCAGTTAGATCCAGGCGAAGATGCCAACAATAACGGGGTGTTAGATGCCGATACTGGAGTATTTTTCGTCAATACATTGTCTTCAACCAACGTCAGTGTATCAGTAAGCCCATTTGCCGCAGGCGATGGCAGTGTCAACGTGAATGCATCAAGAATCGATGGCTCCCAGCCTGGTTCAGCGAGCATTGAAGGAATCGATGGAGCCGGTAATAGCTGCGCATTAGAGATCGTGTTTACAGATGATGAAGCCATGGCTTGTGATATAGACGGCGATATGAATGTAGACATGGATGATCTAATGATGATCCGTGCAGCCCGCAACATGACCGCTTTACCTGGGGATCTGCGCGACAATGATGCTAATGGCGTTATCAACATGTTGGACTTCAGACAATGCGCCGTTCAATGTTCGCAAAATCGTTGCGCTGTTCTGTAGGAATTGCTGCTTTAAAAATTAAAGAAGGTTAACTCAAGAGGAATGAAACATGTTAAATAAAATTAAGTACGCTTGCTATGCCCTAATTGCACTAGGTCTTATGGCACAATCTGCAAATGCCGCGTTAATCACTATGACGCCAAGTTCACAAACCATTGAGCTCGGTGATACCGCTAGCATTGATGTATCCATTTCTGATTTTGCGACTGATCAGTATTTAGGCGTGTATGATTTTGAGGTTGCTTTCAACGACTCTATTTTGTCGGTAAGCAATATCATTTTCGGTACTGAGCTAGGGTTTAGTTTTCAAAACGATTTCTCATTTGGTGCAGACCTACATGTCGTTCTCGAAGCCTCTCTAGAAGATGCGCAATACTTGATTGACAACCAAGCCAGTGAATTTCTACTGTTCACTATCGAGTTTACCGGCACAAACTATGGTAGCAGCTCGGTGGCCTTAGATTACGTGTTACTCGGCGATCAAGACGGCAATGAGATTACAGATGTTGACTTTAACAGTGCACGCATCACAGTTAATAACCCCAATGCAGTACCTGAGCCTAGCGCTTTGGGCATTTTATTCGCTGGATTTGCATTTATCGCAATGCGCAAGCGTGCTAACTACAAAGTTCGATAAGTTCTATTAGCACTATTAACATTAAAAAACGGGAGCTGAAATCAGCTCCCGTTTTAAATTTAGAGATAATGAAGCTAATGTGAGTGAATGGTTGTGTGTCTTTGCCTTACCCATTCACTCAATTTTTTGCTTTTAGCTTTGAGTGATAAACAGCTAAATCTTCACTACCGCTTTACCCATGTTTTCACCGCGCATAAGACGACAGAAGGCGTCTGGCGCAGCCTCTAAACCTTGTGCTACATCTTCGCGTACAATCAACTTCCCCTCTTTGATGTACTTAACACAGGCATCGACAAACTCATCGCGGCGTGGCTCAAAATCATATACCACAAGGCCATAAACAATGGCTCGCGCTTTGATCCACATCGCTGGCGGCGGTCCCATGCTGCGGGTAGTCTTGTTGTAGTCAGCCATGAGCCCGCATAAAATCACTCTGGCACCAACGGCGAGACGTTCAGACACTGTGTTAAGCATATCCCCGCCGACTAAATCAAAGAAAATGTCGACTCCGTTGGGACACAGCTTATCCAGTTGCTCCCCCAAGTCGCCTTTTTTACGGTTGATGCAGGCGTCATAACCTAGATTTTTCACCGCGTAATCGCACTTTTCATCAGTACCCGCGATACCAATCACGGTGCAGCCGTAAATTTTGGCTAACTGCCCGGCTACAGAACCCACGCCACCTATCGCGGCAGGAATAACCACCACATCGCCCGCTTTCGGTTGTGCTTGCCAAACCATTCCAGCGTAAGCCGTTAACCCCGGCATTCCAAGGGCTGACAAGGCATAAGAAGGGTTATCTATTTCTTTTTTGACTTTAAAAATAGTGTCACCGTCATGCACTGAATAATTTTGCCAACCGCCAAAACAGCGCACCACATCACCCACGTTGAAATTAGCATGGTTTGATTCAATCACTTTACTCACGGTTTCACCGCGCATAACATCGCCCGGGTTAACTGAGCCTGACATATGACGCCCGGCGATTTGACTGCGCATGTATGGGTCTAGCGACAAATACATGGTTTCGCACAGGACTTGGTTTTCGCCCGCCTGTGGCATATCGCCTTTTACTAAAGAGAAATGCTCTGGTAAGGGTTGTGATTCAGGGGTGGATGCGAGTTGCACCTGCATATTATCTTTCATCTTTGTTTATCCGATTTTGAAATTTTAATAAACAGCCGCATTACGACCGTTGACTTTGAAAGGCGGCAAAAGCACTAGCCATTTCGCTAATACCTTGTTTAACGTCCGCGTCACTGCATACCCAATCCCACCATTGATTTAAGTTATCCAATCCGTCGGTTATCTGATTCTTTGCATTTGCACCCACTGTGACATTGACCCACCAGAAGGTGGGTGCGAGTACAATATCCCCCATGGTCAACGCATGGCCTTTTAAACCAACATTTGCCTTAAGCCATTGGTCGAGTTTTTCTAATGTGACTCTCACTATGTCGTATTGGGCACTTTGATCGAAGGTAAATTCCGGCAGCATCATGGCTTTAAAATACGGCAATAGCGCAGGCGCTAAATGAGTATCGGTAAAACTGGCCATGACTCGGGATCTTGCTGCTTCCAAGGGCATATCAGGTCTAAGGGAGCGCTGCGGAAATGCATCCTCTAAGTACTCCATAATAGCGATGGATTCTGGCAAGTATTGTCCATCATCTAAAGCTAACAGAGGAATTTTACCCAGAGGATAAGCAGCTAAGAATTCCGGCGTTTTTAGCGCTAAATTTGGTGCCACTGGAGCAATATCTAACTGCTTTTTACGGATTAATATGCGCACTCGCGTGGCATACGGTGAATGGTCAAGATTGATTAACTGCATTTAATTCCCCCATTATTTTCACCGTGACACAACGGTAATTATTATTCGAGTGACCTAATTTCAAGAACTATGCTCGCGCTATTATTTATCGTGTTAAACAACGCTAGTAAATTTTGCGCTGGCCATCGCTGGAGCCGCTTCAATATCTGTTTTAAACGTGGCATTCCAGCGATTCAAAAAGCCGAACAATGAAATCACGCCAACTATTTCTACTATCTGCACTTCGCTAAAATGCGATTTAAGCCGTTCAAACTGTTCGTCGGTCACTGCATTTGGCACCAAAGCAGCATTGCGCGCAATATCGAGTGCTTCACGCTCCGCAGGGCTGAATAAATCACTGGTTTGGTATTCCCAAATGGCAGCGATTTTTTGTTCCGTAATGCCATGTTTCAATGCGCCATATTGAGTATGCGCCTGACAGTACTGACAACCGCTAGCACTGCTGGTCATTAAGCCAAGTAACTTTTTCAAGTCATTATCTAAAGCGCTTGGTTGGTAAATTGACTGTACTAACCCTAAAAACGCTTTAAGCATTTCAGGGTTGCGCGCCATGATCAAACCGTCATTAGGGGTAAAGCCCATGATGTCCTCACCTGCCGACATGATGGCGTTAATATCGCTGGGCACTTCGCTAATCGATAAGGCTGATAAACGTGACATAAGGCTAATCTCCAGTTTGGATTTTCTTGTGTTTAAAGCGCACGTTTAAAGCCCTTTGGAAGGCCTGCATCAGGAGTGAAACCGTAAAGTGGCTCGTTGGGTAAAGCGTTAGCCAATATTTTGCGGGCAGCGAAGAGTGCATCAAAATCGATACCGGTTTTCAGCCCCATGGCTTCTAGCATAAAGACTAAATCTTCGGTGACAATATTACCGCTAGCACCAGGCGCTGCCGGGCAACCACCAATGCCGCCCATGGATGAATCGACTGTGGTAATTCCCACTTCAACCGCCGCTAATGCATTTGCTAGCCCCTGCCCGCGCGTGTTGTGTAAATGAATTCCTGTGAGATTTTCTTTACCTACTGCCGCCCATACCTTTTTCACTAAGCGCTTTACTTGCGCTGGATTGGCGTAGCCTGTGGTGTCTGATAACCCAACTTCATCACATCCTGCTTCCATCAAAGCAACGGCTAACTCCACCACCTTATCTTCGCTCACAACCCCTTCGATGGTACAGCCAAATGCGGTAGACAGCCCCCCTTCAAATTTCGGGCGTTGATCTATCGGTAAGCTTTTCACCAGATCAGCAATACGTTGAACCTCTTCAAGCACTTGTTGATGGTTACGATTTACGTTACGCAAGCTATGAGTTTCGCTGACCGATAAAGGAATGCTCATTTTGGTCGGCCTTACCTCAATTGCATTTTGTGCACCGCGAAAATTGGGGACTAATACCGCAACAGACAGGCCAGCGATTTCCCGCGCATATTTGGCCACCTCAGCGGTATCCGCAAGTTGAGGAAGCACTTTCGCTGGTACAAACGAGCCGACTTCAATTTCAGGTACGCCAGCTGCCGCTAGCGCGTCAATCCAGGCAAGTTTGTCAGCCGTTGGCATAATAGTGCTAATACTTTGCAGGCCATCTCTTGGCCCCACTTCACTGATTTCGATATCAAACGTTGCCATATGTTTTCCAATTTTGAACCTTGAACTGATAAGGCTTAAAAGCACCAAGGTTGAATAATGAGATCCTACTTTCCTATGTAAGCTTCTTACGCTCTAACGCACCAAGGTAAGAAGCAAAGCAAAAAGTAGAACAAGCGAAATTAAAATACGTTGCTTAGATGCTCTTTTGCAATGGTTCTGCATCGCGTTGGTGCAGCGAAATTGACAAATGTTAATCTGCTACTTTTACATTCAAACTCTATTGTTATAATATTATATCATAGAGACAAAAAGTAGTCTTTTTTTTCAATGAAGTACGCCTTCTTGAAAAAGACATAGTGCGTTATCAATAAATCTGGGAATACTAACGATGACAAATTCAGTTATGCCAAATTCAAGACGATTGCCGCTATCGGGCATTAAAGTAGTTGAGTTTACGCACATGGTTATGGGGCCTACCGCAGGAGTTATTTTGGCCGACTTGGGTGCGCAAGTAATTAAAGTTGAGCCAATAGGCGGCGACAACACACGACGTTTGAAAGGCTCAGGTGCGGGGTATTTTTCCATGTACAACCGCAATAAACAGAGCGTGTGCTTGGACATAAAATCTGCCGAAGGAAAAGACGTCGCTCTATCATTACTCAAAGAAGCTGACATTTTACTTGAGAATTTTCGTCCCGGCGCAATGGACAAATTAGGCCTTGGCTATGAGCAACTAAAAACAATTAACCCACGCCTGATCTACTGTTCGCTTAAAGGCTTTTTAAGTGGCCCTTATGCCCATCGCACCGCGCTAGATGAAGTCACCCAGATGATGGGCGGCTTAGCGTACATGACAGGTCTGCCCGATAAACCCATGCGCGCGGGCTCATCAGTAATCGATATTACTGGCGGTATGTTTGGTGTCATTGGTATTTTAGCCGCCCTTGAAGAGCGCCATCATACCCATGAAGGTAAAAATGTGACTTGCTCATTGTACGAAACCACCGCGTTTATGGTCGGCCAACACATGGCACAACAGGCCGTAACAGGCGAAGCACCGCCCCCCATGTCAGTGCGCCGCTCGGCTTGGGCCATTTACGATACATTTCATTGTGCGAATAATGAACAGGTTTTTATTGGGGTGGTGAGCGATACCCAGTGGCGCATTTTTTGTGACGCGTTTGACTTAAAAGAGTTCGCACTGGATCAAACCCTTGCCCTGAACAACGGTCGTGTGGCACAACGTGAGCGTATTTTATCGGTAATAAATGCGGTGTTTGCCACACTCAGTAAAACTGAACTTATGGCGAAATTAGAAAAATCCGGATTGCCTTTCGCCCCTATTAATAAACCGTCAGATTTATTTGACGACCCTCACTTAAATGCGGGCGGATTGGTTGATGTCACCCTGCCAGATGGAGTTAAAACCAAACTGCCAGCGTTACCCCTGGAAATGAACAGTGAACGCATGCCTCTGCGGCACGACATTCCTACTGACAAAGGTAATTCAGTAGCTACTTTAAAAGACGCGGGTTTCAGTGATGAGGATATTAAGAAATTACTTGCCCTTGGTGTGGTGCGCGCTTAAGCGGTTATAGTGAGTCGCGTTTCATGCGCGACTTTAGCATCTAAATCCGATACTGAAGAACAAAACCTAAAGCCGCAGTGACTGAATATCGTAACCTGCGGTTATTACAACACCTGCTTTGCTAAAACAATGCATGCGAGTCGTTTGTCATAAAAGAGCACAGATAAGAACCCCCAAATAAAAGAACAACATTAAGGGCGTAAAAGTAACGTCACAAAAACAGAGCTATTTAGCTCTGTTTTTTGATGTGCTACTGAATAGAGTTACTCAGTAATCCTATATCAGGCCAGCCATGGATACTGTTGCTGGTAGGCCTGTTTGAAACTCGCTATGTTTGACTTTGATTTCAACGTTAATGCAATGCCATCTAACCCTTCGAGTAACATCGTCTGCTGGGCAGGTAAAATTGAAAAGCTAAAACGCAGCGTTTCATTTACTGAATCAGTTGCCTCAAGCTCTGTGCTTTGATGGTCTGTGTTAAACGCACTTACATAGCATTCAAGTAAGTTGATATTAACCTTGCAAGCTTGCGGGTCTTTATCAACATGGCTGGCTAGCGCGAGTACTTCATCATTGCTAAGTACCACAGGCAAAATGCCATTTCTGATGCAATTATGATAAAAAATTGAACCGAATCCTGGGGCTATGACCGCTTTGATCCCGAATTCTTTTAACGCCCACACCGCGTGCTCTCTTGACGAGCCACAACCGAAATTGTCCCCAGCGAGTAAAATACTGGTGTTTTTATATTGCGCTTGATTGAGTACAAAATCAGCGCTGGGCTCACGACCATTGGGTAAGGTGTAGCGCCAACCAGCAAACAAGCCCTCGCCTAAACCCTGCTTTGATACCAGCTTCATTTCCCGCGAGGGGATAATTGCATCGGTATCGATATTAATTTGTAGCATAGGGGCCGCTACGCCCTGATGAACCGTGAATTTATCCATTACAAATACTCTCTAACATCAGCAATACAACCTGCAATAGCAGAGGCTGCAACCGTCGCAGGGCTCGCAAGGTGCGAGCGGGTTTCGGGCCCTTGCCTGCTTTCAAAATTACGATTGGTGCTAGTCACAACCCGCTGGCGATAGCCAAAACTTTCACCACCCGCGAAGAAACACATGGAGCAACCCGCCTCGCGCCATTCAAAGCCAGCTTCTATAAATATTTTATCAAGTCCTTCTGCTTCCGCTTGGCGCTTAACGGTGGTTGAGCCAGGCACACAAATAGCGTTCACGTTATCCGCTACCTTCCGTCCTTTTAGAACCTTGGCCGCCAAGCGTAAGTCTGATATTCGGCTATTGGTACACGAACCAATAAATGCAGCGCCAATGGGCAAGCCTTTCAGCGCAGTGCCCGGTTGCAAGTCCATGTATTCGTATGCTCGATAAAAGGCTTTAAGTTGATTTTGAGTAGCTCCCGCTTGGGCGCTGGGCACAAGGGAATTCACTGAACAAGCATGCTGAGGGCTGTTGCCCCACGTAATCGTTGGGCTGATATCCGCACAATCAATCTCAATCGTTTTATCAAACTGTGCTTGCTCATCGCTGAACAACGACTGCCAGAACGCAACAGCCTGTTGCCATAAATCACCTTTGGGGGCGTATTCACGCCCTTTTAAGTAGGCAATCGCTTTTTCATCTGGGGCAACCAAACCGCTAAATGCTGAGAACTCTACGGCCATATTACACAGGGTTAAGCGACCTTCTATATCAAGGGCTTCAACCGCACTGCCGGCAAACTCAATCACATACCCTGCCCCGCCCGCAGCGCTGTATGCGCCAATCAAGTGCAAAATCATGTCTTTAGCACTGACCCCAAAACCCAACTCGCCATTAAAGTTAACCTTCATGGTTTTAGGCTTACTCACTCGCAGGGTTTTGGTTGCCAGCGCATGCTCTGCTTCACTTGAACCGATACCCCACGCGAGTGCGCCGAGCGCCCCTTGAGAGCAAGTATGGCTGTCAGGGCACACTAAGGTTGCGCCCGGTTGCACTATACCCAGCTCTGGCGATACCACGTGTACAATTCCTTGCTGCGGGTCGTTCACATCAAACAGCTTTATGTTGGCATCAATGCAGGCTTCACGCGTGGCCAGAATAAAGTTCTTACCACTGGGCACCTTGGTGTTATCGTCTCGTCCCACCACTGTGTCAACAATATGATCCATGGTGCAAAATACATGCTCTGGAGACACCACTTGTCGGTTATCAGCTTCTAAGCTTTTCAGAGCGATAGAGCCTGTGCGCTCATGTAAAAATACTCGGTCGATGTAGATTAAGGCCGCGCCATCATCTAACTCTTCTACCAAGTGATGTTGCCAAATTTTTTCAAATAACGTTCTGCCCATATGTTATTCACCCGATGTATTGCTAAGGCTAAGCATGGATTGCTTAAGCACACTAAATCGATCGTCTATGCCTGCTTGAGCAAAGCGCATTTGAATATTTTCTGGCAGCTCGACGTCATCTAGCCTGTCTACGTATTGTTTCAATAAACTGCTAGGCCAGCGCAAAATATGAGTAGGCACAGTAACTGGTTGTAGCTGCTCTGGGCGCTCGTTCATAAACGCCGCTCGATAGGCCAAATGATAATTTTCACCTGCAGTTAAATACCCCATTAGGGTGTCTTGAATAACCTGAGCAGGCATGTCTGCATGGCCAACACGGGCATTTTCTGAGGTATCAAACCACGGGAAGTAGTGAAATAACTGACTCGACATCTTCCAGACTAATGCCAAATGAGAGCCATCTTTTTGCGGGCGTATATCAGGGAAATACTGCTCTAAAATCGCGCTGCGTTCATCGTCTTTAAACCAAGCGGAATTTTCAAGCACCATGCCCTTTATGCTTGCGGGATGGGCTTTAGCATACTCGATGGCAATTTGTGCTCCCGTGGCAGAGCCATACAGCAGCGGCTGCTTCAGTCCTAACGTATTGATAAATTCGTTTAATGCCCGCACATAGGGCGCAAGGCCGACATGTGGCTCAGGGCTGTTATTTGGCTCAAGGCTGTTATTTAGCGCATCGCCTTCGCCGTCTTGTGTTTGCGGCAAGGGATCTGATTGGCCATAACCTGGGGTATCCAGTGCTATGACCTTAAACGAGTCCGATAAGGTGTTCATGATCGGCTGCATAATAGCTGACGACATAGGCGATGCATGCAGCAATACGACCACTGGCAAATGATCCTCCCCTTGACTGCGATAATGCAATTGCCAAGGGTTATCGGTGCCCAAAGTGACATAGTGTTTTAACACAGGTGAGTTATTCATAAACCTTATCCTAAGCCCAATGTTTCAGGGTTTACCCGCCCATCTGGGTCGACCATGGCTTTGATGCCTTGTATCAATTTATAAGTATCAGGCTGCAGGCCCTCTTTAAACTGATAGGTTTTGCCTATTTGTAAATGCACGCCCCCTAGTTCTTTAAAGAAAGTGCTTAACTCAGTACGAATTTGATGTACTTTTGCCCTGGCAGGTAAGTTCTCGTCATGCTTACCGACTTTAGCCAAATAATCTGGCTCAACACTTTTCTCGTGGATTTCTGTGTAGGCATCAGGCCAAAAGAATACTGGCTCTAGTACAAAGCAGTTATTCGCCACCACGGCAAACAAGTAGCCAACCCCAATATCAAACTTTTCAATGTCTGCGGCGTGGCTGGCAAAAATGGCCTCTACCCCATCATGTGCTTGTTTGATCTTAGAATGTGGAAAGAGACCATGCACAGGCACCCAGCGCTCACCTTCTGGTCCAAGCATATTATTGACTGGCCCAAAGGGGTTCGAACGAGTGATTTTTGGAATGCTATTTTCAATCTCATTCCCATTAAATTGCTTGGCAATCGCCCGTATATCATTCATGCGGGCATCAACGGCGGCGTCAATACGATCCTCAACGATGATTTGAACAGAGTAGCCTACATCTTTCATGTAGCCTCGCCCGGCCATCGCCAACTTAGCGCCGTCTTTAAGCGCCCCTAAAAGTGAACCCGATGACTTCATCACGCCAGCCAGTGCTTTTACGTCTTTGGCTAAGCTTTCTCGTTTTAAGCGAAGGGCTTGCAAAAAAGGGTCAAAGCCAAAACACTCCATGGCCAATCCTTGGCGCGAAATTTCGCTCATGGCAGCTATGCAGTCGTCCCCTTGTTTAAAGTCAAATGCTAAAAATCCTTTTGCAGGTAACTCAGGTATTAATCGAAAAGTTGCAGTGGCTTTAAACCCTAAGGCGCCGTTATCGCAAGTGAAAATACCGGTTAAGTCTGGGCCGTAATGACGAAAGAACGGACTGCCGTTGATTTGCGCCCCTGAGCCAGTAGTGACTAATGTGCCATCCGCTAACGCCACTTCGAGCCCAATAACCGAGTCAACCGCAGTGCCAAATTGACCTGAGCCCCAAAAAATAGAATTCTGTGATAATCCACCCCCTATCGTGGCTTTACTGCCTGACAATGTGCCCCAGTATGGCGTGCGTACCCCTTTCCCTTTTAGTGCTTCGTGTAATTTCTTCCAGGTACAGCCACTCTCAACCGTGACGTACATATCTTGAGTATTTATCTCAAGAACGCGGTTCATGCGACCAAGATCAACCATAACGCTTTGTGGCTTGGCGGGCACATAGCCTTTCGTGTATGACATACCGCCGCCACGGGGCACTACGTCCATCTCAAATTCCGTCGCTATTTTTAGCATTTCGCTTAATTCGTGTTTATCGCCCGGACTCACAACAACCGCAGCAGGTAAATCTTTGGTGAATACGTCTTGTGCGTACAAACTGGTGCTGTAATCATCGGTTAGCACGTTGTCTTTGCCTAAGATTGAAATCATGGCAGTTAACATATCTTGCTGAGGTTGCGTCTTGGTATTCAAAGCCTTCTCCTGACAATTTTTTAATCTATGTTAGGTTTATCTGCTGGTCGCCAGATAAACCTATTGTTCTATCATTAGGACATTACAGTATTAATTTTAAACTGACAACAAAACATTCACCTTCGCATTGACAAGAGACTAACCGGTAGATTTATGTTACCTTGTTATATTGATATATCATTTTCTTACACCGCCAAAATATTTATTGGAGATGGATAACCCATGTCATTCGATTCTCAATTCGCTTCGCTAAATCAAACCAAGTTAAATGAAGAGTCTCCTACACCCCTTTACTTCCAGCTTTACAGCTTACTTAAGCAAAACATCCTAAACGGTAGTTTAGAAGATGGCTCTCAGTTACCCACTGAATTGGGCTTGTCACAGGCGTTTAGCATTTCACGCATCACAGCTAAACGCGCCCTTGATGAACTTGCCGCTGAAGGCTTAGTAGCAAGACGCCGAGCCAAAGGCACCCATGTGACCCACAAATATCAGCCTAAGCCTGTGAAAGCACCATTAGTAGGCATGTTGCAAGAACTGGAATTTATGGGTCAACATTCAGAAGCCAGAGTGGTTGAACTCACAACTGCCCGCCCTCCAGCAGATATTGCAGAAGAGTTTGCACTGGTTGAAGGTGAAACCTTATTGAAAATGACCCGAGTACGAAGCCGTTTACATGAAGCCTTTGGCTATTACGTAAGCTGGAGCAAAGGGCTAAACAAATTTAATGAAAAAGCCAGCTTAGAGTCGACCACCCGGCTGGAAATCTTTCGTAAAAATGGCATTGAGCTTAAGCACGTGAAGCAGATTTTAAGTGCTTCTGCCGCTACCCCTGAAGTAGCAAAAGAGCTAGGAGTTGAGCCAGGCTTTCCACTTTTGAGTTTGACCCGTCGCTCTTATGATGAGAACGAAAACTTAGTGGATTATTTGTCGGCCTTATATCACCCAGACCGCTTTCAGTACCGAATGGATTTAACGCCAGAGTCAGCCACTTAGAATGATTCGTTATATTTGCTAGCAGAACCGCCCTCGCATAAATATTCTCCATAAAAAAACGCACT
>NZ_BAEP01000077.1 GCF_000315015.1 Paraglaciecola mesophila KMM 241
GCTCTGGCCAGAATATTTATCTACTCCGCATAAGAAAGACTGACGCACACAGCGGGACACACAATGGTAATAGGGCGTATCGATTAAACTAATTTGGCTTTTTCGAGGTTGAGGCATAATCCATCTACCTGACAGAATGAAAGACAAATCAAGTGTAGTCCAGCCCTGAAAATTGACCATTTTTATCATGGGTGTCTTTTTTTTCTTTATTTTTATCATGGGTGTCTTTTTTTTCTTTATTTTTTTTCTTTTTTTCTTTTTGCTTTCTTTTTGATTCAAAGAGGAACCGCTTTTACGACTTGTTTCCTATTGCGTGAACCATCGCGCAACATTACTGATAGATTTTTGCAGTAAGCCCATTGGCTGAATCTTAAATTCGTCAAAATCTATTTTTTCGGCTTTGGATGAGCGTTGCAGGGCGGCATTTAGTTTATGTAGATGTGACACTGCTAAATCCAGTTGAGCCTCATTAGGCTGATAAATTGAACCTATTTGATAAATCTTGCCGGGGTTAGCGGTCATTTCTATATGCGCGCCCAAAATGGCACTTATTTTGTGTGACTTTGAGAATTTATCTAGTCTGTCGATGCTAAGTTTATATTCGTCCCAATTTTTTATATAAATCATCCCAGGATACAAAGTATCCCCTGTCAGCAACCATTTGTTTTGGTGATCATAGATAGTTATAGACTCTTCTTGATGTCCGGGGGTTGGTATTATTGTCAACTTGCGGTTACCGAGGTCGATGGTGCTTTGCCCCATAGGCCATTCATTAAAGCCAAAATAGCTCTTCATTTCTTTAGCTGACGGGCCAACCAAAGTTACATTTGACTGATCAGCAAATTGCTCGTCACCTTGATAATGATCACTGTGTCCATGAGAGTGAATGACCAATATATCTCTTTTGGATATAACCTCAGCCCCAGCCGCTTTTTTAATTTCTTCATAAAGAGAAAAACCGTCAGTGTCAGACATTGCTCCGGTATCAAAGACTAGGATCTTTCGTTCACCAACAAGCACATATATAAAGGGAGCTTCAAAGGTTAGACACTTATTTTGACGAAGTATAAAGCTCGATTGATCATGCCTATATACATCAACAGATGCGTCTTGGTTGGTTTTACAATCAACAGAGCCGTGAATCCATTTTTCTTTATTTAATAGGGAGTGACGTTGTGCTGGTGAAGTACTTAAGTTCTCATTCGCGTTGACACCCGCTTCAATAGTACATCCGGATATCAATACCAGTAAAACTGAAACAAGCTTGATTTTCATGTGTAGCCTCTTGAGCAGCTAATGCTGCAATCTAACGAATTTGCTCATAATGTGTAGCAGAAACAAGAATAATGACAAGCGAAGCATTATTCGACGCCTTTTGGCTTACACTATTCCACGTTCAATATTGATTATGTTCATCAGTAACGGAAGCACTAAAATAGCAGCCACTAAATCCTAGAGCGTCAGACTTTCGCATTAAGCAATGGATTATCGTCAGTAGTGCGAAACACTAGGTAGGCTAGCAGTCCTCCATACATATCTATGAGAGCATGCAACGCAATCGCAATCCATATACTTTCTGTAAGCCACGATACCAGCCCTAGCGCTATTCCCATGACACCTGTGCGCAGCACGTGAGGCCATCCTTGGTAATAATGCGCCACACCAAATAGGATACTAGACAACAAAAGTGCAGGCCAAAGCCCTAAAATTGGTGTAAGAAGTTGCCAAAGAAACCCTCGAAAAAGGAGTTCTTCACATATACCGGCAGACAGTGAAAGGCCCCCAGTAAATAACGTTAGCTCTTTCAGGTTTCGCGGCATTAGCCACGCGACGTGGTCTAGTTGTAATCTAATGTTCTGGTGCGTTTCTTTTGTTTTCATCACTGAAAATAGACTAAAGGCAAAATAGCCCATTATCAGTAATAGCCCCGTTGCACCTAACCAGTTGTTGAGACTACCAGCCCACACTAATGAAAGGTCGGCAGAATTCACTTTACCCAAACTCATGCCTGTCAATAAATATAAGGTAGGTATCCACAGCAGGACTATGGTGGAAACATATGCACCCAGCCTTGTTTGTTTACCTGATATAACATCTTGTTGCGCCTTATTGCCTTCCCATAAGCAGTAAATTGGAACGGCTAGGATGACAATCGTCATTGAGAGCGTCCAAATATGTACAGTCATAGATATTTCTCATAGTAGGTAAGAGTGGTGCAAATCGTATTTCACTGACTAAGATAAATAAATAAGTTAATATATAAATATAGATAAACTAAAAGTTTACGGTAATTTCCTTATGCAACTAAGAGAGCTACAGACCTTTGAGCTTGTCGCTCAAGAACGAAATATGACCCGAGTCGCTGTAAAAATGTCTAAAAGCGTCATGGCAGTTAGTAAGCAAATTGCTAATCTTGAGCAGAGTGTTGGCCAAGCTCTCTTTATTCGAACTCGACGAGAACTAAAACTGACTGAATATGGCAGGGAGTTTCTTAAGCGTTGCACCGCATTGAATAACCAACACCGTCAATTGCAGCAGTGGGTGCGATCAACGGAGTTCGAAGTTTCAGGTGAGATCCGTATTCTAACGCAAGCAAATGAAGTCATTACAGAGAATTTCACGCCATGGATAGGCGAGTTTTTACGACAATTTCCTCTTCTCAATGTCGTGTTTGATGTGAAGGAATCCTTGGTTGATATTGCACAGGATGAATATGATGTTTACTGGGGGGTTGGTTCATATTTAGGAGATCGCTTCACCGGATTGAAACGGCGGTCTTTGTACAATGAACGCTATGGTATTTTTGCTTCTCCTGATTATCTGAATACCAAGGGGATCCCAAATACGCCAGATGATCTGGACACACACGATGTGATTGGTTATCTCTATAATGAGCCAAGCAACGTTCTGGTGTTACAGGCTCTTACAGGACAAGTCATACATAAAACGTTAAACTCTCGGGTAAAAGCGGTGGCAGGAATGATCGAGTGTGCACAATCAGGTCTAGGGCTGATAAATGCATTACCTAAGGCAAAACAGATAGAAAACGCCATTGCAGATGGCTCACTTGTGCCAGTAATGGAAGACTATTGGTGGGATCGTGCCGAAGCCTTCATTTACTATCACCAAACTGTTGTTGTTGAACCAAAAGTGCGGGCTTTTATCGATTTCTTTCTTAATAAACGACCACAGTGGTAGTAAAATCTAAAGTTCCGCAACAGCTTTTTTAGAATACGGTCAATTGTCAGCTCGGCGAAAGTCATTTTTAGTTTGTCTGATATTTAAGCTCAGTTCCTTTTCTAATAATTGTCTCTATAACGTGTATTTAGCATCTACGCTTTTTCGGCGCATTAATAAACCGATAGCCGAAAATTCATTCCAGCTAGGAGTGGGTAAGCATTGCAAAACACTTAAACTCACAAGGGCCGCTTCTCGCCTATTTTCGCTATGATTATTTTGCCACATAGAGTTGCTGTTAGTGACCCTAAGCCGCTGCCGGACTTGTTTCAGCCGTAACGGCAGAAAACATAAGGCTTAACTCCGCCATTCTTTAATTCAGAACTATGTGGAGACGAATGGCATCAGCTGCAATCGGCTAATCCACTTGCTGATACAGCATAAAAATTCCCACTGATTCAGTTAAATCCAATGTATTCAGTTTTACTCAATTGCGCCCACTTCCATTCATTTAAAACGATGAATGATTCACTTTGCTTCACTTAAGTCTTAGGGGTGTTTCTTAGGCGATTTATTCTGTGTCACTGTGTTAATTCGGCGTTAGTCAATTTCAGAGGCAGCAAAAAACCCTATCCCACCTTGTGAATAAATACACGCGGTCACGCACGTTGTATAGCGGAACCACTCTATCGAACATGTTAAGGAAAGATCATGGATACTAGAATCGTTACGTACAATCAGCGAGAGCCTGATGCTCAGACTGGGCATTCACCTGTCCCCCGCTTTTTTCGAAAATTGCAGCGTGACTGCTGGAAGCGCTATTGGCTTATGCTGTGTAGCATATTCATACTGGGCGCGAGTCAAGTTCATGCCGCAGATTTGATTAACGGCGGTTCAGTCTCAGGCGCTATTTCGGTAGCAGGTGAGGAAGATACCTGGACCTTTAGCGCCACCGCGGGAGAGCGGATCAATCTTCAAGTGGTGGATCTAGAGCGAAACGATTTAATTCCTCATGTCACGCTATATGCACCTGATGGCACAGCGGTAACGTCGGCAAGTAATCATACGGTAGCGAATATTTATAATGCTGACGCTTCTCAAACCGGTATCTACTCCGTTGTTGTACGAGATGGAACAAGCGGACGAGCCCAAACCGCCAATTACGAGATTCACTTTGCCAAATCACTGGGTGCTAATGAAAATGGCACGCTGATAAATGGCAGCTCCGTCAGCGGTGATATCACCTTAGGTGACTTAGATACCTGGACGTTTGAAGCCACCGCTGGCGAGTTGTTAAATATTCAGCTAGTAGATTTGGACGACGGAGGATTCTTCCCGCTGATGGCGCTTTATGCACCAGATGGCAGCCGAGTGGGGCATGTTAGCAATTATACGGTGGCGAATTTTTATAACACTTCTGCTTCACAAACAGGCACGTATACCTTGATGGTGCAAGATGGAACAAGCCGACGGGAGCAGGTGGGTAATTATGAGATTCACTTTGTTAAATCACAGGGTGCTAATGAACATGGCTCGCTGATAAATGGTGGGTCCGTAAGCGGTGATATCACCTTAGGCGACTTAGATACCTGGACATTTAGCGCGAGTGCAGGTGAACGTTTACATATCCAATTGTCGGATGTGGATCGGAATAACTATTTTCCATGGATGGTGCTTTATTCACCTGAAGGGAAGAGACTGAGTCAGGCCGGTAATTACTCTGTGGCGAGTATAAGAAATCTTCTCGCTACGCAGACCGGCACTTACACATTATTAGTACAAGATGGAACAAGTCGACGTGATCAAACCGCTGATTATGAAATTCACTTCGCTAAATCACTCGGTGCGAATGAGCACGGGAAGTTGAGTGGTGCTGGCTCCTATTTTGAAACGGTGACTCAAGGTGATTTGGACACGTTCACCTTTGATGGGGCTGTGGGAGATGAAGTAACGTTAGTCATGCGTGAAATTGACGCCGTAAACTTATACCCCTTTATGACTGTACATAGTCCCGATGGAAGCTACCTTACGAACGCAGGCGACTATTCCAGCGCTGGACTTTATAATTTAAGCCTGCCAATGGATGGCACATATACACTGGTGCTAAGTGATGGGACATCAGGCAAAGATCAGATTGGCGACTACGTCCTAGAGTTTAATTTGCCTACCGCGGCCCCTGATCCGCAAAAACCTATTGCGTCAGCGTCTTCTGCGCCAACGGTATATAAAGATCAGGTTATTCAACTCAATGGTTCGGGTTCTTTTGACCCCGACGACGCACCAGAGCCACTCTCGTATAGCTGGGCATTGGTCTCTACCCCTGATCTCAGTGGTTTTACACAAGCTGATATCACCAATGCACAAAGCCCAAATGCCACGGTTCAGCCAGACGTATATGGAGAGTATAGATTTGAGCTTGAAGTGAACGACGGCTTACTTACAGACAGCGCTATTGTTACGGTGACAGTGGTGAACCGGACACCCACCGCCCATGCCGGTGCCGATCAAAACGCTGAGCTAAACGCGCTTACACAACTCGATGGCAGTGCATCTAGTGATCCAGACGGGGATTTACTGACTTACGTTTGGACTGTCGCTTCTGTGCCCTCAGGCAGCGCTGTTACAGTGCTGCAAGATAGCACCAGTGTAAACCCTAGCTTTACGCCTGATGTGGCGGGTGACTATGTATTCAACCTTGTAGTAGATGATGGCGAAAATAGCAGTACAGGTGATTCAGTCGTGGTACGGGTCGCTGAAGCAAATGTAGCGCCGCAAGCAGATGTTCAAGTAAGCGGTGAAATGCTAGCTGGTACGCAAGTTACCCTTGATGGCAGTGCCAGTGTTGATAACGACAATGGGCCTCAGGCATTGACCTACAGCTGGCAAGTGCTCGGTGTGCCAACAGGTAGTGCAGTTTCCAGTGGCAGTTTGGTTAATCAAGGAACCCCCATCACGAGTTTTACCGCCGATGTAGCGGGTAGCTATAGCATACAATTGTTGATTTCAGACGGCGAACTAACAGATGTAGTGGCAGTCACTGTGGTTATCAATGAAATCGTAATAAACCAGCCGCCCGTCGCTGACGCCGGAAATGATCAGCAATTCGAAATTGGCGACAGCGTCCAGGTTGATGCTTCTGCCAGCTTTGACCCAGACGAAGGCCCAGCCACACTGTCGTTCGAATGGGTGTTTGTGTCGGTGCCACAAGGTAGCTTACTAAATAGCGAGAGTATTCAAACCACCTCAACCGGATCAGCTATGTTTGTGCCAGATGTATCGGGGGCTTATACGCTAATGGTTTCAGTGAGTGACGGTGAACTGAGCGATTCTGATTCAGTTGTGGTTACCGTCAGTGAAAACCAAATACCAGTAGCAAATGCAGGAGAGGATCAAACAGTTGATGCTGGTGCAAGTGTGGTGCTGGATGGCTCTCTGAGTTTTGATCCTGATTCAGGCCCTCAATCACTGTCTTACCTATGGCAAATTGCTTCACGCCCCCAGAATAGTGTGGCTACTATCGTTAATCAAAATAATGTGGTTGCCTTTATCGACCCCGACTTAGCTGGTTTGTATACCTTACGCTTAGTGGTTAGCGATGGGCAGGCGAGTGACTTCGACGAGGTACTCATTGATGTCATAGCGCAGGTCGAACCTAAGATGTGTGATGTTGATGGCAATGACTTTGTTGATAGCTTGGACATTCGCGCTATTGCTAGACGTCGAAATGCAACGGCAGAAGAAAATGATGTTGCAGATTGGGACCAAAATGGCGTGATTAATGTGCTCGACGCCAGAGGATGTGCACTAGAGTGTGACCTACCGCGTTGCTTGTCGAGACCCGATTAATACCAGCAAGATAAGCACAAGGATGTGCTGCTTTATCTCATATGATTATCTCGATCATGACAGTGACATAAGAGTTAGAAATTACTGCAAATTCAATATATAGATAAGGAATATTCATGTTGATCAAAACCAATATCGCTCATACGTTAAAACGCATAGTTCTTGGAGCAACTTTGCTTATTGGGGTTAATCAAACGGTAAGTGCATTGCCAATACTATCGTTTAACAACGCGCAAAGTAGCGTAAACGAAACCGTTAATATCGGCGATACAGTGTCACTTGAATTATGGTTTTCCGGGTTAGAAACCGACGATGTAGGCGGGTTTGAATTTTTGCTTGGGTTCAATAACGTTGTGAGCTCTATAAATTCAGCGGTGGGCAACATCGCGTTAGATGAATTTGATATTTTTGACGTATTCGCGAACGTTAATAATATCGACGTATATGCAGTCTCTTTTGTTGGCGATTTATCAGCTCAAGCTGATGAGTTCATGTTTGCTACGCTGACGTTTATGGCGAGTAATGTAGGTGTTAGTCAGCTTAGTTTTAGCAATCTTATTGTGTCTGATGAGAATGCGAGCGCGTTAGATATAAGCGTATTTGACGCTCAAATTACGGTGGTCGATGATACGAACAACATGCCGGTGCCAACACCAACATCGTGGGGCTTATTCTTAGTGGCAGTTGTAGGCCTAGCGTATCGATACAAGGCGCACAAACCAAGCTGATAAATTGTTCGGCCATGGTAATGCGCTCTTTGAGCGGCGTATTAGAAACCGAGGGGCAAAACGCTTGTTGCAGCGGTTTTAAGTCTCTCTTTGGGGGCCCCAAGTTTTTTGCTCTAGGGCGTTAAAGTCAGGTGAAGCAGCGAACCCTGGGCAAATAGCCCTTAGTTTATCGCGGTAGTGGCGGGCTTTATCTTCATCACCTAAGTGCAACCAACTTAAAGCAAGTTGATGTAAAGATACTGGGTCCGCCGCTGCATTGAGTGCCTCGGCTTGTTCTTTCAATGAGGCTAAAAGCGGTTCGGTTTGTAATTCAGGTGAAAGCTCAGTAACTAAAATATACATAGCCAAACGAGATGCTTTTTGCATCACGTTTGCTTCCCCTTGGCTAACCTCACGGTCAAGTTCAGACATGGCGTTACGATACGCTTGAAGTGCCTTTTTGATGTGACCTTGCGTGCGGTACACGTCTGCTACATTCGACCAAAGTTGGTATAGCCCAGGCCCACCTTCTTCAGTGATGAGCTTGATTTGCGGCTCAAAAATATCCAACGCTTGTTGGTTCTCTCCGAGGTAAAAATGCAGCACTGCAATATTCGACAACAATACGGTGTGCTTTGGTTTAAGGGTTAAAGCTTGCTGATAATGTGCTTTAGCATTTTGCAAGTCACCAACACAAAACTCCAACGCCCCTAGATTGTTTAGCGTTTGGTAGTTAACAGACAACTCTGCTGCTTGGCTGAAATAATCGATAGCGCCCAATTGATCGCCTTTAAAATAGTGAGCACGGCCTTGGGTATAAGGGATTTTCCAGTTGTTAGGTTCAAGCTCAGCTGCATGCTCCAGTTGAGATAAAATTTGCGAAAAAAGTTCAGGGTCACGGCTTTTCAAGAAGATGCGCATTTGGCTTTCAGCCATCTTTTGCAAAGCCGTGACATCATTAGGGTCCGCATGTAAGGCTTGTTCAAAATGTGCGTTTGCAATCAAGTAATCGCCTTTGACACGGGCCAGATTCCCAAGTGCATTTTGAATAAAAACAGAATTCGGCTCGATTTCTAAGCCAGCTGAGCAATATTTAGATGCTTCTTCAAGATTGTTTTTATCACTGGTTTGAAGGTTTTGTTCCACTAAAGCGGCACACATGCCAGCGTATCCGTGGACCAAATCCGGGGCACTGCTAATCACCCGCTGAAAATCAGCCATTGCGCGCAAAATGACTTGCTCTGAACGCTCACCTTCAAAATGCTGCATGCCATTTAAGAACCGTTGTAGGCTATACCAGTCGGCTATGTCTGCAATGGGGCGTTTCGTGAGCAAGGTGTTCAACCCATTTTTAAGCTGCAATTCAAGATACTGTTGTGAAGAAGACTTGCTGAAAACTCCAGACCACACTTGCTGCATATCCTCATCTCGAGATAAAAATAAGCGAACCGCAATGTAGCGACCTATCTCAATCAGCTCTCCGCTAATCACCAAGTCCGCTTTTTTACTGCGTAATAACTCTTGAGGGCTTTGTACGCCAGCATGAAGCGCTGAGCTACCCACAATCAGCTCAGTGGGGCCTGCCAGTAATTGCTCAATGCTACGCGTTATGTCTGCCCCTCTTCGGCCTTTAATCGGCATCACTGCGACCACTTTGTTATCAATATCAACAATGCCCGCTAGAGTACTACCTGACGAATTTGCATTATCCATCGGCCAAAATCGGTCAATGACTAATACGCCTAGCAGTACTATTAGGGTGACTACCAAAAACGGCATGCGTTTATTTTTTTGTTGCGCTTGATGTGCTTGCTCTGGGGCACTTGGTTGAGAAGGGCCGTTATTCCCATCACTGTGGCTATCATCCACTGAGTGCTCTTCAACGCTCAGGGGTTGATCAAGGCTTGGCTCTGCCTGAGGAGCTTTTTGTATTTCACCGTTTGTTGGCGTTTGCATTTGGGTGGGTTGCGTGCCGGGCGAGAGGAGACCTTGGTTTGCATGACTGCCATGAGGCTCATCATTCTCGGGAGCATCGTTACTGGATTGATGTTCGACTTCAGCTGAATCTAAATACAGCGCCCAAGCTTGTACATCGAGCGCTTTTGCTACTCGCTCAATACTCAATGGGTCGACTGATTCGCCACGAAATACCCGGCTTACCAGAGAGCGCGGCGCTTTCTTTAAGCCCTCAATCTGTTGAATTTTATCAACCACCTCCGCCTGAGACTTAAATCCAGCGGCTAACTGCGCTGTACGCAGCTTTTGCTGGGATGCTCGAATTCCTCGGGAGCGAGGTTTGTTAGAAGGGCTATCTGTGTGTTGTCCTTTTGTCACAGTTGTCATCCACTTTGTTAACGTTGTTTTTGGGGATCTAACCCAGTCATTATTAAACTAAAGTGCTAGAAAGTTAATCGATTTATGGGGGTTTTTTGATCAATTCTTAAGGTTCACCGCTGCCGCATTCTACATAAAGCATGCAATATCCCTTTAGTTAATACTGACCTAGGCAAGGTATCCATTGCCAAATATCAAACAATGAACGAACTAAAAGTTCTTTCACTTCAATATGTTGTGGCATTTGCTAAAGTAAGCAAAATTCAATAAAAGAGTTGTGCTATGAGTGCGTATTTGATTATCCAAGCTACCGTTCATGATTGGGATAAATTTAAGCTCTATACCCAAGCCGTCCCTCCATTAATCAAAAAATTCGGCGGGCATTATATCGCCATGGGCGCACCAGAACTAATTGAAGGTAAGCGCGCGCCGAAAAGTATCGTGATGTCTCAATGGCCCAGCTGTGAAGCCGCGCACGCATTTTGGGACTCGCCAGAATACGCAGAAGCAAAAAAACTCCGAGAAGGCACTGGTGAGTTCAACATCATGCTGATGGACGGCCTGACTCAAACCCCTTTGGAGTAGAATATGTCTATTGCTTACACCGCAGTTGCTCTGCAAACACGTTGCTTTGCCGTTAATAAATTGAACGTGGCCGATGCTCGTCGGAAGATATTCGATAATATTCGTCGTGTGGGCGGGCACGTGCAAGGCACAAAAGGCTTCGTTGGACCCAGCGTCAAAATGGTTGTGCTGCCAGAGTATTTTCTTACCAGCTTCCCCATGGGTGAATCGTTGGCTCAATGGAAGGAGAAAGGCGCGATTGCTCAAGATGGCAAAGAATATGACATGCTCAGCGAAATCGCTCAAAAAAACCAAGTGTATCTGTCGGGTAATGTGTACGAGTTAGACCCACATTTTAAAGACTTGTATTTTCAAACCTCTTTTATTCTAGCCCCCAACGGTGATTGCATCTTACGTTACCGACGTTTGGTGTCTATGTTTGCGCCCACGCCGCACGACGTGCTGGATAAATACCTAGATGTATACGGCCAAGCGTCTTTGTTTCCGGTGGCGAAAACAGAGCTCGGAAATTTAGCCTGTGTGGCATCTGAAGAAATTCTATATCCGGAAATTAGCCGCTGTTTGGCGATGAATGGTGCCGAGGTGCTGTTGCACAGTAGCTCAGAAGTCGGTTCGGTTGAATTGACTCCTAAAGACATTGCCAAGCGAGCGCGAGCGGTGGAAAACTTAGCCTATGTGGTGTCGGCTAATTCAGCAGGCATTGCCGATATTGATTTTCCCGCTGAGTCCACTGATGGCATGTCTAAACTGGTCGATTTTAAAGGCCGAGTCATGGCTGAAGCGGGAATGGGCGAGAGCATGGTGGCAAATGCTGAGCTTGATATCACCGTCTTGCGTCGTTATCGCAATAAGCCGGGTATGGGCAATATTCTGTCACGCCAGCGAAATGAGTTGTTTAGCCAGCATTACAGCCAAGCGGTTTATCCAGCCAATACCATGCTCGATGAAGCGCAGCAGGTCCACGTGCCGGACCGCAGTCATTTTATAAATACGCAAATGAGCAGCATTGCAAACCTGAAAAAAGCAGGGGTGATTCTACCGGAGCAAGCAGATGAGTAATCACATGCCAACAATGGCGATAATTAACCCGCGCACGGGCCAAGAAGATTTTGATTTACCCGTGTTTAGTAACGAGCAAGTCGCTAGTATCGCCCGTAATTTAAAACAGCAGCAAGCAACATGGTGGGAGAGCGGATTAAACGGGCGAATAATGGCTCTAGAGCAATTGGCGAGTAAAATGGCCGCGCATAAAGCCCAGTTAGTTGCTGCCCTTATCAACGACACAGGCCGTGCGAGTGAATCGGAACTGGAAGTAGATGTCACTATAAACGCGATACATCGCTGGTGTAAGCAAGCCCCAACGCTTTTGGCCAAAGGTGAGCCGTGGGCAGCAGAAATTCCCTTCATTGAATTGCAGCAAGACTACTTGCCTTACTCTTTAGTAGGTGTCATCAGCCCGTGGAACTTCCCGCTGTTGTTATCACTCGTGGATGCCATACCCGCATTGCTTGCTGGTAGTGCCGTGTTAATTAAACCCAGTGAAGTCACGTCACGTTTCGTCGCCCCTTTCAATGAAATGCTTGAAAGCGTACCGGCCTTAAACAAGGTGCTTAGCTTCGTCACTGGCGCAGGGGAAACAGGTCAAGGTGTTATCAATACCGTGGACTCATTGTGTTTCACCGGTAGTGTGGCCACTGGGCGTAATGTGGGTAAAGCATGCGCAGAGCGATTTATTCCTGCCTTTTTAGAGTTGGGCGGTAAAGACCCAGCCGTGGTCTGCCAAGACGCAGACCCGGAGCTCGCTGCTAAAGCGCTGTGTTGGGGCAGCATGGTCAATGCCGGGCAGTCTTGTATGTCACTTGAGCGGGTATATGTGCACAAAGCGATTGCCGATGTGTTTTTAACCAAGTTAGTACAAAACGTCAAAGCCCTTAAACACAACTACCCTGACATTCAGCAAGGACAAATTGGGCCCATCATTTCAGCTAAGCAAGTGGGGATTGTTGAAGCACAACTGCAAGACGCAAAAGACAAAGGGGCGACGATTTTATGTGGTGGTGAGGTGCTCAATTTAGGCGGCGGGCGTTACTGCGCACCCACAGTGCTAACCGATGTGACGCCGGATATGGACATTTTAAGCCAAGAAACCTTCGCGGCTATTTTACCGGTAACGGTAGTCGATAGCGACGAGCAGGGGATTGCCATGGCGAATGACTCCGAGTTTGGTTTATCGGCAGCGGTATTTAGCCAGAATGTGGATTACGCCAAGCAACTGGCTAGCGAGTTAGAGGCTGGCGCGGTGAGTATTAATGATGCTTCATTAACAGCTTTGATCCATGAGGCAGAAAAGCAATCGTTTAAATACTCAGGCCTAGGTGGCTCGCGCATGGGCGCAGAATCAATTAGGCGTTTTACCCGTAAAAAAGCCTATATTCGCAACACTGGCGTACCATCCCCGTGGTGGTTTTAGAGCAATATCTTTGAATTAACGTTATAAAAGAAGCTAAAAGCGAGCCTAATTCATCATTAGGCTCGCTTTTTTTATACTTAGCATTTTGATAAGAACTCTCAGGGGACTAAAACTTCAATAGTCTCTAACTAATCTACTTAATTGCCTAGAAATACAGAAGGCAGCGGCTATACAGGCTGCGAAGAGCCAGAACAAATCATCAGTCGCAAGTAAAGAGACCGAGTGGACTAGAGGTTGTTAACAAATAAAGAGTAGAACTTAGAGTCGAAGTAAGAGTAAAAGTTAAAATAAGAAGAGGAATGCTATTAGGAACAGGAACAGAGAAAAATCCCCAGCGCATTCGAATGATACACCGGGGGCGTTGAAAGGAGTTTAAACGTGTTTTTTTACTTGGCTGATAAGGATCACAGACAAGGCAACCAATACGCAGAAGATCATAAAGGCATTTTGATAGCTACCGTAGGCATCGTATGTTGCGCCTGTGGCATAAATGCCCAGACCACCACCGAATGCATCGAGTACAGTAATGGTGCCCAGCAACTTGCCTGAGGCTTTTAACCCAAAGTTATTCACGGCGTTTAATTGCAGTAATGTGTAAAAACCACCCCACATAAAGCCAATTAATCCAATGGCAATTAGCACGTTATCTTTATCGGCGAATAGCATGCCTATTAAGCCTGTCAGCATCAGTAGCAGGTTTGTATAAAGCACACGCTTTCCAGTAATTTTATCCGCCACTAAACCGAACAAGAATTTACCTATTAGCGCAGGAACAAATAGCACGCTCAGGCCAGCAGCGGCAGATTGCAAGGTAAAGCCCAAGTCCATTAAGTGCAGCACCAAGTTGGCTTGAAAACCCATGATCGTATAAAAGGTAAACATGGCAATAAAGGCAATAGACCAAAAAGATCGGGTTTTTATGGCCTCTTTGTAGGTTAACCCGTGCTGAGATAAATCAGCCTCAGGTGCATGGGCTTCGCCGGAAAAGCCAAAAGGTTTCAGCCCGATGTCTGTTGGGCGATTACGCAGCAAGAACAGCGCTAGTAAGAACAGTGTTGACGGAATCAGCGCGGCCAATTGCATACCTTCGCGCCATGTCATGTCATCGGCCATCCAAGAGCCAAATAACGGAGCCAATACAGCGCCGCCAAGGGATGTGCCCACCACTGCAATACCTATTGCAGTACCGCGTAATTTTACAAACCAGTTAGAAACCAAGATAACGGCCACGTTTAGGCCACACGCCAGCAATACGATTGAAAAGGCAGCATGTATCAAATACAGGTCAGAGATGTCTCTGATATTGCCGTAAGCGTAAAAGCACGCGCTAAGCACGACGGCACCGACCATGACCAGAAATTTCACCCCAATTTTATCGATTAATATACCAACAAAGGGCGCTAGCAAACCGGTAAGGGCTAGTGTGATTAGGCCACGCATTTTCAAATCACCACGGGACCAATCGCTAAATTCTGTCAGCATGGCACTGTCGAATGCCGTGATGCCGGTGATCACCATGCCGTTTGAAATTAATAAACACATCATGGCGATAAAAACGGTTATCCAGTGCATAGGATGTCCCATTCGTTTGCCCTCGTTGGATACTGGGCTGTCACTAGTTTCTGATACTGATTGCATGGGAACTCCTGGTTTTCTTGTTGTTATCTGGAAATGCTCTGGTTTTTCGTTATTAAACTAGGGTGCTTTCTAAGGAAAAGTGTTCATGTTGGCCAATTCTTACCGCCAACCCAATTACCTGCATACGCATTGAATTCGTGGATCGTCACCGTCTGCCAAATGTTGGCGAGATAATAAGGGTCGCTGAATAAAATTGCTTTCGCTTCATCGATACCTTCTGTTGCAAGCACGTATAGCGAACCAACGATTTCACCGTTATCTTTTAACGGGCCTGCGACACAGATGTTTGCCATATTTTCTTCGACCCAAGCAAGGTGTGCGCCTAAGTGCTCAAGCCTTATGTTTTGCATTGAAGATGGGTGATCGATGCAGTTAAATTGCACTAACATGGCGTTTTTGCTCACTTATTGGGATAAAGCACCGACGTAAAGCTAAAACGCTTCGCCGGATATATACTTTGGGCAACTAGGATTAAATCGTCGTCACTTAACGAGTAATAGCGACGGGTGATTTTCATTGCGGCGGAGTCTGCTGTTGCGCCTAATTGTGAAGCGAGAGGCTCGGGCAGTAGACATGCTGAAATTTGCTGTTCAATTTTGCCAATTTTTTTATCGTCTAAGGCTTCAATCACGGCGTAAATCGCCGTTTTGGTATCTTTGAGTTTTTCATCCACTTCATCTTGATGTGGCCGGCGATAGATATTCGAATAACAGATTGGTTTTTTATCATGGGGCTCAAATCGCACACCGCCTATGTGTATGCATTCTTGCCCCGTGACGCTATCGAGTAGCTCAGCCATTTGCTCGTCAAGGGTGATCATGTCACTGACTTGCACTTCAAATCGGGTATTTTGCCCAAAAGCCAACAAGTCTTTCACTGAGTTAATGAACTGATTAATTTGCTCGGGCATGGTGCTGCGTTTTACCAAGGTCCCTGAGCCTTGTTTGCGCTCTACTAGGCCTGTCTTTTCTACATGACGCAGGGCTTCACGAGCTGTATGGCGGCTAATTGAAAACTGCTCACAGAGCTGCTTTTCAGTTGGCAATAGGGTGTTAAGTGCATATTCACCGGCTAAAATTTGGCGGATCAACGTCTCCCCAATATCTTGATATTTAGGCAAAGTATGTTTAGTTGCTAGCGATTTGATTTTAGTCATTTATCCTCAATGGTTATTCGAATAACGGAAAAATACCTGTTATAAATATGTCCGGACAAATCGAAGAGTATAGGAATTAAAGTAACTTGCCAATGACACTTTCACTAAGTAAACAGCTACTAATTGACATTGATCAAATGCCTATCACCCAGCAAGACATTGCCCGCGCCGGTGAGCATGTGCTGGATTGGTTGGCGTGTGCCAGCTTAGGTAAATTGTCTGATGCGGGGCGCGCTTATCAGGGCTTACTTGCCTTAGATGAAGGCGGCAAGTGCACCGCGATCGGTGGGCAAAGAACGACTATGCAAAACGCAGCCCAGCACAACGGTGCCCTAGGTAATGTGTTAGAAATGGACGATATCCACCGTAGCTCAATATTGCATCCAGGGCCGGTTATTATCCCTGCGGCGTTGGCGGTTGCTGAGCAAATGGATTGCACACTAAAATCTTTTTTAACGGCCATCATCAAGGGGTATGAGCTAACCATTTGCATGGGGGAAGCCGTTGGGCGTAGTCATTACCGTTACTTTCATAATACGGCCACCTGTGGTGCGCTCGGCGCGGCTTTAGCATCTTCTTCGATACTTAAACTATCTCAGCAACAAGCGCTTTGGGCGATTGGCAATGCAGGCAGCACCACTGGTGGTTTGTGGCAAATGCGCAATGAAAAGGTGCTTACTAAGCAATGGCATAATGCACAGGCGTGTCGCTCAGGTGTAATGGCGGCGTTTATGGCTAAGCAAAATTTATCTGGCCCTGAATATATTTTTGAGGGGCCTCAGGGGATTTTTAATGCGCTGTCTGATGATGCGTCTCTTGAGCGTTTTCTTGCTAAGCAAGAAAAGTGGCGAATATACGATTGCAGCTTTAAGCCTTGGCCGGCGTGCCGACATGCTCATGGGGCGATGGACGTACTGCTGGAAATTCTCAAAGAAGGTGCAATGGATATAAACGATATCGAGCGCATCGACGTGGGGGTTTATCAAGACGCACAAGTGTTCTGCGACAGGTTAACCCCTAAAACCAGCCTGCAAGCAAAATTCAGTATCCAACACGCCTTAGCCGCTATTTTACTTTGGGGTGAACCTCAGCTTGAGCACTACACGCAAACGGCCTTTGAAGATAAACAGTGCAGTGAGCTGCGGGGGCGTATCAACATACGCGTAGATCAAAATATTGAATCGGTGTATCCCCAGCATTTTGGCGCTAAATGCACAGTGGCTCTTAAAAATGGCCAGCAGATTGTGCGCAGTCAGCAAGATACTTTAGGGGATCCTGAAAAGCCTTTGAGTCAAACCCAACGTCATAAAAAAGCGCATATGCTGCTTAGCCATACTGGAATGTCAGATGACAACATTACTAATTTATGTGCATTCGATTGGTCGCAATCTGCGCCAGTTTCTAGTTTTACCGCGCTGCTGCGCCCATTAGAGAGTCACTAGTCTGTGAGCGATATGCCTATAATAAATGATCCTGATGCTATTCAGTTACTGCTTAAACACATCGAAAGTGTGGGCTTTGAACACCTCCCTGCGTCAAGTGTGAGCGCGGCCAAGACCTTTATTTTGGACTCCATTGGTGTTGGGTTAAGTGGCTCACGGGTGGCAAATGTAGCTAAGATAAAACAAGCGGTGAGCCATTGGGGGCAGGGGCATCAAGCACAAGTGTGGGCCACAGGCGAATGGCTACCTGCGGTATCGGCTGCGGCTATAAATGGCTACCAAATTCATAATCAAGAGTGGGACTGCGTGCATGAGCCGGCGGTGGTTCACCCAATGGCGGTGATTTTGTCATCATTGGTGGCGTATGCCCAGCAACACAATTTGTCCGGTAAACAACTGATTTTAGGTGTGGTCATAGCAGTAGATGTGGCCACATTAATCGGTGAGTGCGTCACCTCTAGCTTAAAGTTTTTCCGCCCGTCGATTTGTGGCTGTTTAGGCGCCACAGCAGGCATGAGTGCCATGCTAGGCATGAAAGGCGAAGCACTGCAAAATGCCCTCGGTATTGCCTACAGCCAAATTAGTGGCACCATGCAATCCCACGTGGAAGGCTCGCCTATGCTGGCTATGCAAATAGGTATCAACGCCTCTGCCGCTATTCGCGCCATTGATATGGCACAAGCAGGGTTTGCAGGCCCTAAAGATATTCTACAAGGCCCCTATGGTTACTTTCATCTATTCGAAGACAGTTTTGATATCCAGCCTTTAATACAAAAACTTGGCCGCGAGTATCAAATAGAACGTGTCAGTCATAAACCTTTCCCTACAGGACGAGCAGGCCACGGCACTATTGATGGATTGCAGCAGCTGCAAAAGCAGCATGGTTTTTCAGCGAAAGATATTGCCCGCGTAGATATGTACGGTACGCCTTTGATTAACAAATTAGTCGGCCGGCCCATCAAAGAGGGTATGGATACAAGCTACGCTAAATTGTGTAACGGCTATATTGCCGCCAGTGCGTTGCTAAATGGCAGTGTGGGTGTAGCAGATTTCGAAAAATCATGCTTACAAGATTCAGAACGATTAGCGTTAGGCAGTAAAGTGCACACCCATTTGAATGATGTCAGCGATGTAAACGCATTAGCGCCCGTCAGCATTGAGGTGACCCTGAATTCTGGCGCTAAGCACAGGGTCGATTTGCAACACGTATTGGGCAGCCCGCAAAATCCACTAAGCCGTGGAGCGCAATTAAGTAAATTTAGCGCTGCTTGCAACAGCGCCATTGTGCCTTTTAGCGAGTCAGATATTGCCTTTTTGATAAAACGCATAGACCAACTTGAGCAGATCACGAATATTAATAACTTAGTTGAAGCACTCGTCAGTAATAGGTAATGAAATGAATAATATGGTTGATACAGCACCAAGCGCAGAAAACAAAGCCCCTAATCGTTCATCAAGGAACGTAAAAAAGGCCACATACCCGACCTATTTCGAATCATTCGATTACACCCAAATGCTACGTGATTACCCTTTGGGTGATGCCGTGTTTGAGCAATTTGAAGGGATGAGTAAGAACGCGCTAAAAGCACTGCAGAATGAGCGTTTTATGCATGTGGTGAAACGCGCCTGGGAGATCCCCTTCTACCAACGTATTTGGGGCAATGCTGGGGTGAAACCTACGGATATTCAAAGCCTTGATGACATTGAAAAGCTGCCTCTTATTTCAAAATCAGACATCATGGACAGTGTTGAGAAGTACCCGCCGATTGGTGACTTTCACGGGCTTGACGACATACCGCCTGAGCAGCGACCGCCTTTGGTATTTCATACCACTAGCGGCACTACAGGTACTCCGCAACCTTTGTTGTTTGGGCCAAAAAGCCGAGAAATTCAATCGTTATTAGTGGCGCGCTCATACCGTTTTATGGGGCTTAAACCAGCAGCAACCATTCAGTCTTGTTACGGTCACGGCATGATCAACGGCGGTCATTACATTCGAGAAGCCGTCACTAAATACACTAATTCAATGTTTCTATCAGCAGGTACAGGGGTTGAAACACGCTCAGTTCAGCAAGTAAATTTAATGAAAACTTTTGGCGTAAATGTGCTTGTGGGGTTTGTTGATTATATAAAGCGCCTCGCGGATGTAGCCAAAGAAGAAGGCTTGGTGCCGGGTAAAGATATAAAAATCGATATGATCATTGGTCATTTAGGGATGGAAAGCCGTGAAAGTATTGCCAAAACCTGGGGTAACCCAGAGTTATTTGATTGGTATGGAGTAGGTGATACCGGCACCATCGCCGCAGAAGGCCCAGATCACAGCGGCATGTACGTGTGGGAAGATGCTCAGTATTTGGAGTTGCTTGATACTGATACCAATAAACCCGTCGCGCTAGGTGAAACGGGCAACATGGTGGTGACCTGCCTGTACAAAGACGATGTGTATCCTATTATCCGCTTTAACACCCATGACATCACCCAAGAAGTGGTTGGCGATAACAGCCTAAATTTACCGTTTAAGCGCATCAAAGGCTTTATGGGCCGCTCAGATAATATGGTCAAGCTGCGCGGTATTAATATCTACCCACAAGGCGTTGGCCCAATGCTCGACGAGCGATCTGAATTTCTGGGGGAGTTTATTTGCGAAGCTGTGCGCGATGAAAGTGGACGTGACGAGATGATTGTGACCGCTGAAGTGTCTACTCCTCTTGGCGAGCGGGATGCCTTATTGCCTGCCTATGCTGATCTGCTAAAGCGTAAAATAGGCATTGAAGTCAAAGTGGCCATGGTGGGGGAGGGGGAGCTGACCCCATTAACTCAAGTAGACATAAGGCAGAAACCCATACGTTTAATCGACAGCAGGTTTAAATAATGGATATCGCACTGCTCAGTCAAGACGTGAGTACGCATATTGCACTCATCAAAGATAAACAAATCTCAGCTCAAGAGTTAGCAACCGAGCAATATCGCTTAATTGAACGTGTAAACCCGTCGATAAATGCCTTTATTAGCTATGCTATGCCGAACTTTGAGCAAAGCACTTCTTTTGATAAGTCCTTGTTTCAAGGGATTTGTATTGGCGTGAAAGACAATATTGATGTGCAAGGTTTTGCTACCACAGCGGGCATGGCAACGCGAGTAGGGCGCCAAGCTAAACAAGATGCTTTTGTAGTGAGCCGTTTAAAGCAAACTGGCGTGCAGGTGATGGGTAAACTTAATATGCACGAGGGCGCGCTCGGTGCCACCAATCAAAACGAGCATTTTGGTGATTGTCACAACCCCCATAAGCATGGATATACACCGGGCGGTTCATCTGGCGGCTCGGCCGCCGCTGTCGCCTCTGGTATGGTGGGCCTGTCATTAGGCACAGATACCATGGGCTCGGTGCGCATTCCCGCGGCGTATTGCGGAATATTTGGTTTCAAACCCAGTCGCGGTGCTGTGAGTAATCACGGCACAGTTGTTTGTAGCCGAGTGATGGACAATATCGGCCCACTTGCCCGCTCAGCAAAAGACTTAATCTTAGCGCTTAGTGTGATGAAAGCCTTTGATGACGGCTGTGCAGCGTCTATAGATTTCACTGCGTTTAATCGCCTGTCTTACACAGACAATAAAGTATTGCTGGTACCTGAAAACCTTGAAAAGTTGGGCGTTGCACCTGACATCGTCGCTGACTTTGCCGACAATTTAACCGCGTTCACCGACTTGGGCTTTAGTATTCAGTATTTTGATTTTTCACAATACGACTTTGGCGCAGCCCGAAGAGCGGGGTTGCTGCTGTGCGAAGCTGATATGCGTATTGAGCATCAAGACGATTGGGCAAATAACCAGCATAAATTTTCAGAATATATGCGCGGCATGCTGACGTATATCGAGGGAAAATCCCCCATGGATATGATGCAGTCTGAAAGGGTGCTAGATAACGCGAAAGTATTTGCGCGCCAATTGTTCAAGCAAGGCTGCGCTATATTGATGCCTACTGTTTTACAGCGCGCGTTTTCGTTCGAAGAGTCAGTGCCAGCGAATCAAGCAGACTTAACCAGTTTCGCCAATCAAGCGGGTTTACCAGCAGTGTCTTTGCCTATGTTGAGTGATAAAGCCCTTCCTGCAGGAATGCAAATTGTCGGGCCACTGGGTAGTGACAACCAACTATTGCAGCTGGCAGAGCGTTGGCAAGAGCACACGCAATTTCGCTATACCTTGCCTAGCGCGGATTAACTGGGAGAGAGGTGAAAAACGGTTAGGTAAATGATCATCAGAAAGCCAAGGGCAGGTAAAAAGTGCGTTAGGTGGCGGGCAATCAAACAGCGAATACAGCATGCTCAGCTGAAATAAACCTGATTGAGCGTTCAGTAGAATACGTAGACTCCCATAATGTAAAATATAGCTACGATTATTTCTAGTTTCACAATGCAAGCTTCCTCTTTAGGCACTAAGATAATTTCTGGTCTAAATGATTGATGGTTTTTACTAGAATATTGAGCGTTGAGGAAGGGAATGGCGCGCAAATTCAGTTTTTAGGCAAGGGGCAACGCTGCAAGATACGCATGGACTGTGTTTTTCTAATAGGGCGATAAGAACAGCATTAGCCCAAATCGCTAACCATATAAATGCAGCCTGCTAAGGGCATATTAGTTGGGTATTTACTTTGTTCAAAACCTAATTTTTGATAAGCACGGATCGCGTGAGTATTGTCTACAAAAACGAACAATGAACATGTTTTTACCTTCAGGTGGCCTTTTCCTTTTACAGCTAATCGCGCAACAAGCGTGGCCACAATGCCTTGGCCTCGTTTTGACGGATTAACGACTAATCGTCCTAAATGACACCTTTTTTCGCGCAAGTAATATTGGCCAAATGCCAGTAACTCACCTTGTTGCGATACCAGTGAAAAGGACGGCAGGCTCGTTAGTTTCAAATCTTCTTTGAATGTCACTGAATCAAATGGATAGCGAAATCCCGGCCCTGACCAAGTCGCCAATTGCGTTTCATCTTTAAACCAGCTCATCAACTCAACTAGGTGTGCGTCACTCGGTTCTATTAGCTTCATACGTTCCCTTGGCGTAGCTCTGTACTTAATGGCACAGAGGATATTAGTACTGCTACATAACCGCGTTAAGCTGGTTGATACGGTTGGGGCGAAAACACAATTTTCACAGGCGTAAAGCGTGTTTCCCTTAGTTTATTTACCTTATTTTGGCCCGATTATGATGCATAAACTAATAGCTGAATAACACTATTTCGGGGTGATTGCTGGCGCGCGATCGCCAATTTGTGACTGGTATTTCACATTTCCTACTCGTGTTTTCCACTCTATTTTTGCTTTTTCAATCAGTGCCGGTTGTTGAAATAACCGTATGGCACTTAGCGCGAGCGTTTTGCTGGCTAAGTGCATGCCCTTGTGACCAATACTCATGCCTCCAGCAGCAACCGCTTGCCATGTATGAGGCGCTGTGCCTGGCACCCATGTCGCGGCTACAAAACCTGCTGTGGGTACGTTCCAGCTAATATCCCCCACATCGGTGGATGCAGTAGCGTGGTAAATTTTATCTGTAAAGGGTTGAATGATTTGCTCGTTGCCTACTTGGTTGATTGCACGCTTATTTAGTGTTGGGCGCAACTCTTCAGCAAACGTCTGCTCATTAGAAGAGTATTCAATACCACCGAAGCGCTGCATAGCATCAAACGTCACCTTCGCTAGCGTGGCGTTAGGCAGTGTACTCCACACGCCTGACATGATTTCCCAATCCACCTTAGTTTGTGTACCTAGCGCAGCTGCTTGTGCGGTTTGCTCTAAGCGTTCCCATAGCTCGGGTAGATTGCTTGCTGTTGGGGTGCGCAGGTAGTAATAGACTTCAGCAAACTCAGGTACTATGTTGGGAGCTACCCCGCCGTTGGTGATGACATAGTGAATGCGGGTGTCAGAAGGTACATGTTCACGCATCATGTTCACCATGTAATTCATGGCTTCTACGGCATCGAGTGCTGAACGGCCTCGTTCTGGTGCAGCAGCGGCGTGTGAGGCAATGCCATAAAAGCGAAATTTAGCGGTTTTATTGGCCAGTGTCGTCATGGGCTGAGTCGTGTTTTGCCCGCCAGGGTGCCAATGCAATACGGCATCGACATCATTGAACAAACCCTTTCGCACCATATACACTTTGCCTGAGCCACCTTCTTCGGCTGGAGTGCCGTATAAACGAATTTCGCCCTTTACCTTGTTCAGAACCAGCCAGTTTTTAACCGCTATTGCAGCCTCAAGTGAGCCTGCGCCAAACAGATGATGACCACAAGCATGACCTGCGGCTTTGCCTGCAATGGGGGATTGGTGAGGAACCGCTCCTTGAGATAAGCCGGGCAGGGCGTCCATCTCTGCCAAAATGGCGATCACTGGCCCTGTAACTTGGCTTGCTGAGCTAAGATGCTTCGAAGCAGTACCTAAACGATAACGAGCGACAAATGCGGTGGGCATATCTGCCACGCCGACATCGACTTCAAAGCCATGCTCAATGAGGATGTCTTGCATGGCTTGACTGCTTTTTTGTTCCTCAAAGCGGGTTTCAGCCCAGTGCCACATATTGTCAGCAAGGGTATTGCTCATTGTTTGCTGTTGGTTAACCTGCTGTTCAACAAATGCCGCAGCATCGCTGTTGGGGTTTAACGGGTTAGCTTTGACCAACGTCGCGCATGAGTAAACGCAAGTCATGGCCACCAGGCTAGCTGTGCTTAATGAGTAAACACGCCCTGCGTGTGCGCGTAATAGTGCCGTTAGGCCGTTATTTTTGGTCAACATAAAATGCTTCTGGTTCCACGTCTAGTAGGTTTTCTACCAAGGCTTTGGCTGCTTGCTTTGCAACGTAAGGAATAAGTTGGCGATTGGTGTTGTCACCCACTTCGTATGTAACCCCGTGAACTTTGTAATGATCAGCGATGTACTGCTTAAAGATGCCGCGATCTGGTGATGAGGCCGACTTATTCACGGTTTTAAAAACCCAACCTGTCTCGGCATCTAAATCGGACAACCAGCCTGTCATTAAAGGGATAGGCGCTAAATCGTGGTCGTCCGGCATGGTGTAAAAGACATCATGAAAGGTAGAGTGAAAATCTACTGCAAATACAATTTTACCGCCGTTTTGCACTATGCTGGCCATTTTGTCTCGCACCAGCCGTGTTTCCGCCTGCGCGAAGTTTTTCCAATCGCGGTTTAGATCAATGCCATTAGCGTTATGCCGCCAGTTGCCGGTTTCAACACCGTCTGGGTTCAAATCCGGCACCATTAGCACATTAAAGCGCTCGAAGAACGGGGTGCTCAATGCGTCATCTAACAATAAGGCTTCACTGAAAGCAAATAGCGCCATGGCACCAGTGACTTCTGGCGGATGTTGACGGCCTATGATCACGAGCCATTCTTTATTCTTTGCTGATTGCTTCACTAAGGCTTTTATCGGACGGCCTTTTTCTGATAGTCCTAGCGTTTCAATCTCAAGAGTAGGCTGCTGATTTTTGAGGCTGGCTAGCCAATTGTCATACTCTTGATTATCAATGACTTCTTGGGCTGAAACCCAAATTGGCTCTTTGCCCGTGTTTAGGCTTATCCACATTTCTTTGCCTTTAGTGTCAAACGGAATGTTTTGCCACTGTGTGCCATCCGTACTGAGTTTTGGCAAGTAACGGGGGGTGTTCCCATTGAACGTCAGCTTTATTTTTATCTGTGCATTTTGTTCTGATTGCACCTTAAAACCAAACCAAGGGCTAGGGTTGACCGGCTCATTTTCCGGCAAAATTCCGATATGGTATTCATGTTTCGCTAATCGTTCGCAAATACTTAAACGCGCAGTGCTAAAGTCGTCATGAAAAGTTACATCGTCAAACTGGCAGTCATTGGCCTGACTAAACGCTGAAAAAGTTGTGAGTACCACTAAGGGGAAAAAATATTTAAGCATGGTGCTGGCATTCCATTCTTTTTAGGTAAAAAAAAGCCAATCAGCGTATCCGTGATTGGCTGTGTCTTTAAGGGATTAAAACTTCTTGTTTAAGGTCATGTACAAGTAGCGCCCTGCTGAAGAGTGAACACTGCTTTCATAGCCAAATGTGCCAGAGGTGAAAGGTGGTTCTTTGTCACCAATATTACGTGCACCTACGGTTAGTTTGGTGTTGTCTAGCAAGCTATTCTGTTCTTTGAACGAGTACGAAGCGTAGGCATCAACTGTAGACCAATCGTCGATTTGTTGATAAATCAAATCACCGGCATCATCAAAGTAAGATAAGAAGACGTTTTCTAGCTCGCTGATGTATTTGTACTTAACCCCAGCGCCCCAGTTGTCTTTTTGCCACTTAATGCCGATATTGCTGCGCCATTCGGGGCGACCATTTTTAGTGAGTAAATCACCAGCTGAACCAGGGATACCAACCGATTCACCATTAAATAGCACCGCTTCGTTACCACTTTCTTGGGCAGAGACGACCTGCTGAGTGACGGAGTCTAATCCTTGGTCGAACTGGGTTAAATTCGCGGCATTGGCGGTGAAGGTGAAATTGCCTAATTCAGTATTCATCTTGTAAAAAATGCTGTAATCGACGCCTTTAATTTCACGAGGCAGCAGGTTGGTATAGTCATTCGTAACATACAAAATTTCATTGTTTTCATCACGAATAACGTTGGTATTGCTGCCACCATTGGCACGAAGTAGCGTATCGTACAAAATCTGTGTTTGACTGCTTAAAATTCCTACTACGTCTTTTTGCTTTATGTGCCACCAGTCTGCGGTTAACGTTAGGTTTTTCATGGGGGTAAACACAATGCCAGCAAAGGTGTTGGTGCTGGTTTCAGGTTTTAAATCATCGCTACCATTACGAATTTCAAGGGTGCCTTGGCGAATGCCTGATATAGGATCAGAGCGGGTGTTTGAACGTGATACGTCAACCGCGGTCGTTTGCGGTAACCCCGGGGCTTTAAAGCCTTCGGCATAGGCAGCACGAAGCTGAACCATGTCATTAACTTGCCAAGCGAGGGATATTTTTGGCTTGGTAATATCACCTACGTCAGAAAAGCGTTCATAACGAGCAGCCAATTGCATGTTTAAGCTTTTTACCAGAGGTAAATCCGCTAGCAAAGGCACAGCAAATTCTACATACGTTGAAAACACATTACGACTCCCAGAAGAATCTGGCGTTGGGCTACTGCCTAGCACTGTACTGGCAAGAGCCGATGGATTGCCGGTGACCACATCAATAAAACTGTCAGTGCCATTTAGTGCATCACTGCGGGCGTCAGAAAAACTTTCGTAGCGGTATTCGATACCCACTGCCATGCCGACGTCCCCAGCGGGTAACGCGAAAATGTCAGGGCGGGATATTTTAAAGTCATACAGGGCGAGCTCGGTTTCTGATTCGCGCTCGATATTAAACATAAAGCTATCAATAACATCTTGGTCGTTACCTGTGTCATCGCCAATGTTTGGTAAGGTTAAGCTGCCACCGTTAAACAGGTCATAGGCTGTGCTTTGATCCGTGCTGTTCACTGCTTGCTGAAACAAAGTAGTATTCACTCGATTCGCCGAGTCTAGGGTATGCGCTTTTGAATAAAGCAGTGCGGTGTCCCAATCCCAATCTTGATAGTAACCTCGTATACCAGTTAATAAGCGGTAGGAGTAATCTTCAACATTGATCTTACGCGGTCCTGTATCAATAGGGCGATAGCGTCTAACGGTAATGTCTTCGCCGAATGGATTGTAAAATGCATCACTGGCGACAGTGAAGCGCTGAGCTGTTAAGTTTCCGCTTTGTTCGCGCAGGCGGTCAGCTTCAGCTTGGTAATACAGAGCTTCGCCATACAATTCGACTTCATCGGTCAGGTTATGGGTGAGTAATGCATATAAATTCACGCGACTCACTTCTGAGCTTAATGAGCGTTCTGAATTTGAATCGTAACGCAACTCACGATCTAAGCTGCCGCCGTCTGCGCATATGCCATTGCCAAGCGCTACTTCACACCCATCGAATGTATCTGGCTGAATGTGAAATGTGCCTAGGCTGTCTGAGCTTAACTCTGCCCAAGGCGTTGAAGTAGTGCGACCATCTAGCGAAGTATTGCCGACAAATTCAGGGTTCAAACCTGGATAATTACGGGTATCTGAACTGGCTGCATATTCTCGCTCAGATGCCATGAGCATGTCTTGCTCATACACGCTCGCGCTGAGTGTCAGGTGGGTTTGTTCGTTGTTAAAAAACCAGCCGCCAGAGCCAGACAAATTGAAGGTGTCTTTGTCAGTGCCATCATTTTTACCGTACTGGAACTGCAAGTCGCCACCGGTGTTTTTGTCTTTAAGAACATAATTAATAACGCCCGCTATGGCATCTGTACCGTATATTGCAGCGGCACCGTCGCGTAATACTTCGACGCGTTTAAGGCCGCGTACAGGTAGGGCATTTGAGTTGACTGTGGTAACGGGCACTAAGTCTTCTGCTTGGGTACCTGGGTGCAATACTAAGCGCCGGCCGTTTAACAGAGTTAAGCTATAACCCGTACCTATACCGCGCAGATTGACTGAGGACACATCGCCACGGGCATCGTTTACACCGCCCACAACTCGCTCACTGTTAAAGCTGACTTCTCCTTGCTGGGGCAATTCGGCCAGCAAATCTGCACCGCTAGTAATGCCTAAATCCTCGAAGTCTTCTGCACTGAATGTGCTGATAGGCAATGCGCCAGAGTCTTGGTTAACGCGGATATTTGAGCCCACAACTTTGATGCGCTCAACACTGGCTTCGCCGTCAGCCTTTTTTGCTGGTGTACCTGCCGCGCTTTTTACTGGCTCAATAGGTGCTATAGGTGCAATAGTATCTTGCGTACTGGAGCTTGATGAGGTGCTCTTGCTTTTGTCGCGAATGATAAACGTACCCGCAGAGCGTTTGACGAACTCTAATGAGGTGTTTTCAAGTAAAATCTTTAAGGCTTCTTCTACCGTTAGCGTGGCTGATATTCCGCGAGTAGTAATGTTTGGGGTTATGGCAGAAGAAAACAAAATTTGCGTTTCACTTTCCTCGGCGAGTTCGAGTAATGCCGCAGCGAGTTTTTGTGCGGGTATGTCAATGTTTTGTTGCTGTGTTTGAGCTGCAAAACTGCTCCCTGTTTGCAGCATGAGCATAATGCTGCAAGCGAGGGAGCTGCGTTTAAACGACTGATGTAATTTCATATGTGTGCCTCTATTATTATTAGAAATGACTGTTCCTATTAGAGGTATACGCAAGGCAGTAAATGATCCTCCACAAAAAGTGAAAATTAGTTTCTTGCGCTCAATTCTATGTACTCAGGATAGCGGTCAATCTCAACAGGTAGCGCTGCTTCTAGGGCGGACAAAATACTGTCTCCGTCTTTTAACTTAAATACCCCACTTATTTTTAGTTTGCCAAGAGCTCGATTTTGAAGGGTGATTTTCTTCAAGCGATAGCGATTAAATTCAGTGATAACATTCCCCAGCGGTTCATTGTTGAAACGAAATATCCCTTGTCGCCATTGTTGGTTGGCCAGCACTTCCTTAGAGGTTACATGGGTAATTACTTCACTGGTGCCGTTAAAAGCGCCGACCGAGCCTGCGGGGAGAAGGGTTTCTGCATCTTCAAAATCTATAGGCTCACGTGAAGGTATAGACGATGACAGTATTGCTACTAAACCTTCTGTCACCGATACTTTTAACGTTGCATCAGACTTTCGCACATTAAATTTTGTACCAATGACACGAATGGTTTTCTCGCCGGTGTTAATGCTAAATATCCGATTTTCGTTTTTCGCTACATCAAAAAACGCTTCGCCGCGCTCTAACCATACTCGGCGCTGTTGACCCGTGAAATCTATTCTAATCGCACTGTCGGTGTTGAGTGTTACGACACTGCCATCAGGCAAGCCCACCGTACTTAATTCACCTACGGCAGTGTGATAGATATTTGGCTTAGGGATAGACGCTTGATACAACGGCGCGGGGGCTGGGTTAGCTAAATACCACATCGCTAGCACGCTACACATTAAGCTTGCAGCAATGCCCGTTAACCAGTAAGCGTTTTTCTTTTTCTTCTTTGGTTGTGCAGTTTGAAACAGTTGATTGCTGGCGTCCCAAATGGCAAGCATAGAGTCAAACTCCTGCTGGTGCTCAGGAGACCTATCGCACCAAGCGTAAATTTGCATTTCTTCTTCCGCACTAAGCTCACCTGAATACAACCGGGCTACGTAAGTCGCTGCCTGCTTTTGTATTACTTCTTGATTCATATTGCTATTCATACGGGAGATACCTTCACTCTGATGGCAAGTAACGCCGCTGAAATGTACTTTTCTACTGTGCTGACTGATACACCTAATGCGTCACTGATTTCCCGGTAACTCATGCCTTCTACTCTGTTTAACATAAATGCCTGTTTGTGGCTGGTTTTAATCTCTGCTAATGCCGTCTCTATTTCCCGCAACTGCTTTCTGTTTTGCAGTGCTCGCTCCGGAGAAAATAAGGATGAAAAAATAGCCGTGTCTTGATCGCTTATATGGGCGTCTTTGCAGCGCACTTTAGCGCGGCGGTCACGGTCGATTAATATATGGGTGGCAATTTGAAATAGATAATTACGCACGGTATCCATTCTACCTGACAGTTTTTGAGGTAAATCGTCGAGCTTCAACAGGCGCTCATATACTTCTTGCATAACATCTTCACAATCGTTTTCACTCAATCGTGAACGTACACGAATAAACCGGCGCAATGCACTGCCATATTCATCGTACAGTTGTTTTACTAGCTGGCTGTTTTCATCTCTGGCAATGAGCTGCTTTTTTGCTCGATGTAGTTGGATGACTTTCACGCCTTACCCATTAAATAATCTCATGTTACTACGTATACGCAACGAAATTAAAATACCTCAATAAATCTCGGAATTACTTTTCTATTCGATGCAAAAATATTGATACTTTTACGCTAGGATAGGTCCACTCAGTGCAGCGCGATCTAACGATTAATCTACTAGGATGAGCAAATGAGCGATGAAATAAAGACATTAACCAGCACGGTTGTTTATGAAAATAAATGGATGCGCTTAAAAGAAGATGAAATTCGCCGCAGCAGTGGCAACGAAGGAATTTATAGTGTGGTTGAAAAACCCGACTTTGTTGTGATTTTAGCTGTTCAAGACGGTTTTATTCATTTAGTTGAACAATATCGCTATCCCATTAAAAAACGCTGTTGGGAATTACCCCAAGGCGCGTGGGAGGAAAACCCTGACGCTGACCACGCATTATTAGCAGCTGGGGAATTAAAAGAGGAAACTGGGTTGGTAGCAAACAAAATGCATTATCTGGGGGAGCAGTACTTAGCTTATGGATTTTGCAATCAGATGTACCATATCTATCTTGCCACTGATCTTACCTTTACCGAAATCAATTTGGATCCAGAGGAAGAGGGGCTAATCTCCAAAAAGGTGCGACTAACTGAGTTCGAACAAATGATTTTATCTGGTGAAATTAAAGACGCATCTACGGTGAATGCTTACGGGTTGGCCAAACTAAAAGGAATGCTTTAATTTAAATGGGCTAAATAACTTCTTTGCGATCACGTTTGAGATATCTCGCTAGGCGCTTTGATTGCGTCAAAAAAATCTTGACCTAAAGTGGACTTTAAGTGTCATGATGGTGTTTGTTTTATTCATAAGAATGTATGAAGGTTGTATAACGTTTTTACAAAGTATTGATAAGAAGTAGCAAGACTATTTAAGCGAAGTAATGGAGAAAATATGCAAGCAAGTTATTGGCATGAGAAGTGGCAAAAAGGTGAGACTGCTTTTCATCAATTTAAAGGGAGCCCTTTGTTAAAGGCACATTTTTCTGAGTTAGGATTACCTAAGTTGAGCCGTCTATTGGTGCCTCTGTGCGGTAAAACCAGAGATATTGCTTGGCTTGTTGCACATGGCCATCATGTGGTTGCCGCCGAGTTGCATGAGCCCGCTGTTATTCAACTGTTTAACGATATGGAAATTGAGCCCAAGGTCATGCATTTAGGTGAATTTGACCTCATTCATTATCAGGCAATAGTCGACGAGCTGAGAATTGATGTGTACGTGGGGGATATTTTTCAACTAAACCCAGCTTTGGTCGGTCGAGTTGATGGGATATACGATCGTGCAGCGCTGGTGGCATTGCCATTTGATATGCGTGAAAAGTATACATCACACATGCGCGAATTGACCGGTGCAGCTCCGCAATTATTGATTAGCTTTGATTATGAACAACATTTGTTACCTGGCCCACCTTATTGCGTAGATGCTGGTGAAGTTGTCAGCCATTATGGGGAGCACTATGATATTTCGCAGCTAGCAAGTGAAGATGTAGCGGGAGGGCTAAAAGGTAAGCTAAAGGCGAACGAAGAGGTTTGGTTGTTACAAAAATCTGAGCCGTAACATGACTCTGGGAGCCTTATCATAAGGCTCCCTTGGCAACTAACGATCTAGCGGTTCGAGCACGATGGTTTTAATGGGCTGATTACGCACACAGAGCTTATTGTGAGATATCTTCTGGCAATACCCGCTATAGAGCTTGGCCGTTTTATCGCCTGTTTCTTTCACGTATTCACATGATTCACGCAAGGCTTTCTCTGTGCACGCCAGCTGGGCGTCTTTATCAATGTGGCCTTCGTGAGCAATGGTTGCTGCCGAAATAGTATATAGCACAGTACATAAAACAGCGATTAACGACCTTGAAACCAGCAGTACCTGATGCAGAGTCTTTGGTTTTATGTTTACTACTAGATTAGTCATTCGCTACCCAACCATTCGCCTTGCTCGCCGTGAAAACAGCCAATAAACATATTTTCACCTGGGCTTGCCACATGATAGTGGTAGCCTCTTGCGTCATCCGTGTGACCTCGGCACTCGTCTAAGTCCGTTTCTTCGAAGCCACTGGTGTCTAACATGGCATAAATACTGTAACCGTCCAGTGCGTACCCAATCTGGTTGGCATGTCCATCTTCTTGGTCAACACCAGTAGAGCACCCCGTGGCAGCGTGGTAATGATAGCCATCAAACGGGTTAATATGTCCACCACAATCGTCAAACGCGGCGATCGTGTAGTTGCTCAATATGGCATCTACGGGGGCTTGGGCCGCTAAGATCACGCCGTTCAACGACACCCCCATATTGGCATTGACATAACTGGGGTTAGATAACGGCACTGGTGTAACTGGTAGTAAAACGGTTTCACTCACACCACCGCCGTAATAATCCAAATCACATTGCACGCAGTAATTTTGATATGCTGGGTCGACATTCGGTCGAGCAGCGGCTTCGCATGCCTCTTGAGTATCAGTGATATTTACTTCACCTGTGCTCAAATCATATAGCTGCCAGCCATCACCGTAAAGCTGGTCTAAATTACTGATAAATTCACCGTCTATGTCATACACCTCACCAGAGCCATCAAACCAAATACCCCCTTGGGAGGCATCAGAGGTGATTGTGGGTGGGCAAAATGGGCCTATTTCGTCAACGGCGGGCTCGCCCGCTAGAGTAATGCGATAACAGGTTGTTTGAGTACCGCCCGATAATGTGCAGCTTTGTGTTGTGATGGACTCGACAACCGCATCGTCGAAGAAGAATAAGTCGCTAGCAACAACTGTTGTATCGGTTTGTGTTTCGCTATCGTTGTCAGCGTCAGCGTCAGCGTCAGTGTCAGTGTCAGTGTCAGTGTCCGAGCCGGAGCTAGTGGTTGCGCTATCGCTCGTTGTATCCGTTTGTGTGTCGCTGCCGCCGCACGCATAGAGTGTCAATGCTAGAGTGAATAGCAAAATAAGATGGGTGTTGCCTAGGGTCGTATTCATGGCTTGTCTTTTTTTGTTAACCAGCTCTCACTGTAAAAAAATAAAACGCAGAAACGGTGCAGTTATTAAGGATTTAGTGCGCAAAACGAGGTGTTGCGTGCTAACAGACTTTGCTGCGTGTTCGGCAATATGCCTTTTACATCAGTTTATAACCAACGCCATAGACAGACTGCAAAATAGGTTGCGGGTCATTAGCAAGTGCGACTTTATTGCGCAGGTTTTTCATGTGGCTGTCGATAGTACGATTGCTCACAATTCTGGCGTCTTCATAACAACTCTGCATCAGACTCTCTCTAGAAAAAACCTTACCTGGTCGACTCATCAGTGTTTTGAGCAGGCGAAACTCAACGGGGGTAAGCTCGGTCACTTGCTCATTGATGACACACTCAAAGCGCTCAATGTTCAAGCTGATATGTTTGAAGGTTAAAATACTTGTGTTAAATGAAGATGAGGGCGCTGTAAGGGCGGATCTGCGCAAAATGGCTTGTATTCGCGCTACTACTTCTCGCGGCGAAAAAGGTTTACAAACATAGTCGTCAGCACCGAAACCCAAACCCATCAACCGGTCAATTTCATCTACCCTAGCGGTGAGCATAATAATCGGCACTTGCGAAAATTTGCGCACGTCCTTGCATATGCTTAAACCGTCTTTACCGGGTAGCATTAAATCGAGGATGACGCAGTCAGGCGTTTTCGTTCTGATGGCATCTTCCGCTTCATCACCACTATGAATGACCTGTGTGGCAAAGCCTTCTATGGTCAGAAAATCGACCAGTATCTGGGCGATTTTGGGCTCATCTTCTACGATCAGTATCTGTTGTTGACTGCTCATATTTTATCCTTGGTTAACCTAAGCTCAACGCGCGCACATAGCCCCCCTAGGGTTGACGGTGACGCAGTAATACTGCCTTTGTGGGCAATAACGATATTCTTGCATATGGTTAGGCCTAATCCAGCTCCTGCAGCAGAGCGATTTCGTGAGGTGCTTTGCCGGTATAATGGGTCGAATAATTTGTCACAATCCTCTTCCGGTACACTGGGTAAAGTATCATTGATCTCGAAGACTGCCGAGTGGGCATTCTGAGACAGCGACACCTGTATTTCACCGCCTTGTTGAGTGTACAAAATGGCATTGTTTAGCAGGTTGATAAATAATTGCTCAATTCGTTGAGGGTCCGCTAGGCAGGTGACCTTATCTTGGATTTGAGTCGTTAACTGTAACCCTTTTTGCTGGGCTTTGCTTGCCAAAGCACTGCACACGTTATGGCAAATTTTGCTGATGTCGATTTGGTTAAAGTGGTACTTCAAGCCGCCTACGTCAGACAGAGAGAGTTGATAGAGATCGTCCACCAATCGATGCAATAGCAAAGCTTCTTGCTGTAAGGATTCAATCTGCTTAGGCCCAAACGGTCGAATACCCGCTTCCAAAGCATCCAGCTCGCCCAGTAAAATAGTCAAGGGAGTGCGTAGTTCGTGGGAAATGTCGGCAAACCATCGATTTTTTGCACTGCGGTTTTCACTTAATATATGACTTAAGCCATTTAAGTTTCGCATGAGAATACCCAATTCATCGGCTCTTGTTGGGTTCAGTGATAGGTCATAGTGACCTAGACTTAAACGCTCAACACCATGGATGACTTGTTTGACTGGCGAAGTCAGCTTTGTGGCCAGTAACCAAGATGCGATCCCTGCCAAAAGCAGGCATAACAGACCAATAGCAATGCTAGCATACCGTTGCTGTGTGGAAAATGACGAGGCGAGCTCGCTTTGGGGCACCGAGTCTAACCAGCTGCGTAGCTCACCGACTTTCTCACCTTGTAAGTAAATACTGAAACTGACCATATCGTTTGCATCTGAACGAGGTTTTGCTCCCACTAACCATTTACCTTGGGGGTCAAATAAAGCCGTTGGCGGCGCGGCATCTTGCCGGTTACGTCTAGGGTGAGGCGGAGCAGCCCGATTACCTGGAGAGTCTAGATCTTTGCCTAGATGCCTTAGGGGGCTGGGTTGATGCAACGCGGGTGGGCGACCCTTAATATGCATCGCAGGAGTGCTCGCATAGTGCTCTAAGCCGGATTTAATCACAGCGTCCCATGTTTTATCACGTGAATAAACTGCGCTAAGGGTGACACTAAGTTCTCCCAAGCGCTGCTGCTCTAGGCCTGCGACAAAATCAAGAAACCCTTGGTCAAAGCTCCAACGAGCAAGCCCTAAGGTGATTAGAAGAGTGATGGCGGTCAAGCCTAAAAAAGATAAGAAAACTTTACGGAATATATTCATCGCTCAAGTATACCTGTACAAAAGTTCGCTTCACCAGTGAAGGGCAGCAATTTAACCGACTTCTCCATGCAATCTCCACTATTTCTGCACATTTGCTTGATACTATTTGTTGTAGACTAAATCTGGAGTAAAAAAATATGCCATCATCAAAAATGTTTATCGTCGCTAGTGTTTTTGCACTTAGCAGTCTTACAGCATGTGCACAAGAAGGTCGTGGGCAAGGCGGCGAGCGCCGCCCGCCTCCTGAAGCATTTGAAGCCTATGAAGGACAATCAGAGGGTGACTCTGTCAGCGTAGAAACCAGACGAGGAGACTCAATGAGTGCGACTTGTCAGATGATTGACGACTCCTTGGTTGCCGTACCTGATAAGGACAAAAGAGACTAAGGCGTTAAAATTTCAACCTAAAAAAGGATAACTGAAATGCAAATAAATGCAGCTAATCAATCCATGAACCCGCTGGCATCGTCAGATGTTGGTCGCCCAAAAGGGCCGCCCCCACCTCCGCCAGAAGGAGGTGTACCACCAGGCATGGAGTCTGCTGTATCGACTTTGTCGAGTGAAGAGCAAAATGCTGTCACCGATATGTTGTCCAGCTTGAGCAAGGATCAACAGTCATCATTGAAATCACAGTTGGACAGTTTACGTGATAGCGCCAGCAGTATGTCTGAAGATGAACTTGGCGCAGCATTTAAAGATATGCTGACGTCGTTGACTGGCAACCAGTCGAGCACATCATCCGTTAATCAAGTGGATACCTACGCGTAAATATGAGTATTGCGCAATAGCGTTAATATGTTGCGGCTAGACTCAGTTTTATAATCCAGAAAGGCGCGAGTAATATCGGATTTTCACCGAATTATTTGCGCTTTTTTTTCATTGTAACTGCGTAATAACAAATAAGTACGTACACCAACGCCATCCTAGTAGGGCAATTATTTAATGGCATAGGTATTACCAGCTTATGCGCCTAATACTCGCTTTGAATCCGTTAAATAATTGCTCGGTCATTTGGCAGCTCTGCTTATCCATAAACTGAATAGTTAACTGTGCAGGTTGATAAAACTCCTTAATGCTGCGGGTCTTCTGACTACTGCTTTGCACTGACGTGACACCAAATGCTTCAGAGACTCTTTTGCCACTTTGGTTTTCTAAAATGGGAACGAGGACATCCTTGACCAAATCCGATGCTATCTGTTGGCAGAAGACGATATTGTGATAATGCTCCTTATATCTCAGGCTAAGGCCAATCTGCTCGCAGATAATTTTGAGTTTATCGATGCTAACGGACGTCGTGTTGTCCGTATCGTCGTTCACGTAAATCAGAGAATAATCAGAGCGCTTAACGGCATTAAAACCATCATCGGTTGCAACTAAGTTGCAAAATGTTCCGATTTGGGACAGTAATTCTGGCAAACCATCTTCCTCTGAGAACGTTCGGCCTTGGTTAAGCGCGTTAATGCGCCGTTGATCTAAATCGACGCCTATTACCCTGTGCCCAATGGCCGCCATGCAAATAGCCGAAAGTGCACCTTTATGGCCAAGACCAAACACACTAATGCGCTTGCTATTGCGGCACTTTGGTAGTTGATAGCCTTGCGCGCTGCCGTCACTGAAGGCGACGATGCGATTAAAACCACGGGTATTGTCTACTGCAAATTGTGGTTTGTTGCTATAAGAATAGGCGTGATGATCATGTGAATTATCGAACCGCTGAGAATCAAACATTTAATTGTCCTTATATTAATAATGTTGTTCCCAAGTAACTTGTTAGGTGCAACATTCATTTATTCCCAAGTTAGCAGTTCTTGTTCCAATCTTTATATATATAATTATATCAATAGCTTATGTGTGGTTTGTAATGCGTGCGCGTGCTCGAATGTTGCATATTTAAGACAGAATTACACGCAAAGGTAGACTAATTTACGTTGAGGTTAGAGGTCAAAATCGACTATCTTGGAATGGAACATTATTTGTTAGTCAATGTTGGCTAGTTGTCGAGAATGTAACGCAGCGGAGAATAGCTTATGAAAGGCATTATTTTTGTAAAGTTGAATCAGTTTGTTGATGAATTATGGGGCGATGAGTTTTGGGACGAATTGTTGCAAGATGCAGAGTTACCCAGCGACGGCATATACACTTCGGTTGCGACCTACGATGACGCAGAACTGTTTACCCTAGTGGGTTTAATCATGGAAAAGAAGGGCCTAACAGGCCAACAGGCTCAGATGGCGTTTGGCCAATGGATGTTCAAACAATTATTAGAAGCCGCTCCTCCAGAAGCGCATAAATTTACCGACGTATTCAGCTTTCTTTATGGGGTACAAGACGTTATCCATGTGGAGGTGAAAAAGCTGAATCCAGAAGCAATTTTACCAGAATTCGAGTTTATCGAAGAAACAGAGAACTCTCTGAGTTTTCATTATCTCTCTCCGCGAAAAATGTGTTACTTCTGTGAAGGGATAATAGAGGGTTTGGCTGATCACACAGGCCAAAAAGTGGCAATTGAACAAACAGAATGCGAGCACGAAGGCGACGCACGATGTGTGATAAAGGTTACCAAAGTTGGCTAAGTCAAACGAGGAATTAGAGGCAAGGATCGCCGTTTTAGAGCGTAAGATAGAGCGAGAGAAAAAAGCGCGAGTGATGTCTGAACAGCACTTAGAGGTGCACTCTCGCGCACTCTATGAAACCAATCAGTCGTTGCAAACGTCCTTGGCGATGGCCAAGAAAAAGCAAGCTGAGCTGGAGTTTTTACGCCAAACCTCAGGTGACGTCTCCTCGGATATATCCTTACAAGAGCTGATAACGAATACGGTGGAATTGACCGGGCAGTTTTTCTCGGTGGAATGTGGCATGTTTATCGTTACACAAAATGGACAAGCGCTAGAATCTAAAGTTGATAATATTTGGCGGGCGCCAAATGAGTGGGTCTCTGACAAAGCATTTCTAAAGCAAGCGACGCAGTTTTTACCCATTCAACAGCAAGAATGCTTGAGCATGTGGTTGGTCTCAGCTATTGATGAGCAATCTAGCCACGCATTGTCCGGATTCAAATGGATCGTGTTTGTTAATTTTGAGTTACTAGGAAATAAAATTGCATGGCTGGCGTTTTTTAGCCGGGCGGAGTACTTAGACGAAGAAGCGCTTTCTGTGCTCAGCACCGCCAGAGAACACCTTTTAAGCGGCATCACGCGGCGCATTACTGACGTTAGCATTCGAAAGCGCACGGTGGAATTGCAAGACACCGTTAATCGGTTAGAGCAGGCTAAGAGGCAGCTGATCCAATCAGAGAAGATGGCCTCTTTAGGTCAGCTTGCGGCTGGTGTTGCACATGAAATTAATAATCCTGTGGGTTTTATTCGTTCGAATTTAGAGATGCTTGAAGAATACCTACAAGATTATCAGCAACTACATGAGTTAATTTCAAAGCAAATTGGTATCTCGGGGCAATTGGATGCAGCTCAATACCAGTCGTTATGTGAAAACATCGACTTGGTTTACATACAGCAGGATTCTGAGGACTTACTGGCTTCTAATTTAGAGGGGCTTGACAGAGTTAAAGAGATCGTAGAGAACTTAAAAACTTTCTCTCACAGCGGTGACGGCAAGTTAGACAAAATAGATATTAAAGCGTGCATAGAAGGCGCACTCAAAATTGCGTGGAACGCCCTAAAGTATGAACACATAGTAGATAACTTGTTGCCTGATGATTTACCAGAAGTACTTGGGAACATAGGGCAGTTGCAACAAGTTTTTGTGAACTTATTTGTGAATGCCGCTTACGCTATGTTAAAGGGGGGAAAGCTAACGATTAAATCAAAACTGACCCCTAGGGTATTATTAGTAGAGGTAATTGATAACGGCTGTGGTATGGACCAAAAAACCCTAGACCAATTGTTTACACCGTTTTTTACCACTAAGCCTATAGGGGTAGGGACAGGCCTAGGGTTGTCGGTGTCATATGCTATTCTCGAATCGCATAACGTGCATACACAGGTTCAATCTACAGTAGGTAAAGGGACTCAATTCTCACTTAGTTTTCCTCTACCTCAGTAGCGTCTGGCGCGGTTTCTGCGGGATGCACATGGATAGCAAAAGACTGGCTTTTTTGCTTTTCATAGTTGGCAAGATGGCGAATGGAAGCATCAGAAAAGACATGGCCTTTAGGCAGCACCAATATGTGATTTTCCGTCAGAATATCTTCTTTTAAACGCATACCGTCTCGTAACTCGTTGACCTGTATTGCCGCCGCAATAAACTGGCCACTAATGATGTCTGAGTTTTTGATTAAAATATCGAGGACTTTTGCGGCATATCGCAGTCCACGGTATTTCTTCAACTCATTTATTGCTTCACTATTGGACAGAGGCGTTTTACCTATACGCCCTAATTTATAGCGCCAGAAATCCCTCGCGACTGCTAAAATTTGTGCGCCTAGGGGGATTTGCTCAAGACAAAGCTTGTTAGGACCAGTGCCATCTACATACTCGAACTGACACGTAATAATGTCTAATTCGTCTCGAAGATGAGTTGCGGGACTTAAAATCTGTTCAGCAAATTTAGTTTGGTGCATAAAAATATCTTGCTGATTGTAATTAAGCTCGCAAAAAGGTTTAGCGTAAAGGGCGGTGTCTAATCCTAATAATCCGATTTCGCAAAGCAATGATGCAAAAGTAACTTGGTTGTGCTCTTTTTCAGGTAGAGACATTTGGTCGGCAATTTTACCCGCTAAATGGCTCACACTTTGTGCAAACCCACCATCAAGATGGGGATTAATACTGATGAAATTATACAGGACCCGCTGGGTGGCATGGGTATTACGCTCTAACTTGCGCATCGCTAGAATTATTTGTTTGCTGCGCAGTTTTACTTTTTCATCTAAGTTGTGATTCAAATCCTTCAACAAGGTATTTTGCTTGTTAACTAGGCTATTTAAACGCTTGTTCTCAAGCTTAAGCTTAATTTTTGCCAGCCCGTCGTTGACCGTGGTAATGAGCTCGTTGTTATCCCATGGTTTTTGCAAGTAACGGTCGATGTCTCCTTTGTTTACGGCGTCAATGGTTGATGACATATCAGAATACCCCGTGAGCAGGATACGATAGCAGTCGGGAACAATGTCAGTACTTTTCTGCAAAAACTCGGCGCCTGACATATTTGGCATTCTCATGTCTGAAACAATAACCTGAACGGTTTCTTGTTTGAGAATCTCTAAAGCTTGTGCACCACTTTCAGCTGTGATCAATTTGAAATCTTGTCTGTGAAGAACCCGTTTGATGGCTTTGAGAATATTGACTTCATCATCGACACATAAAACCGTAAAAGTGGTTGTTTCGTTTTCAGATAAAGTTTTCATATACTTACTCCTATTTTATGGGTTGCAAGAGGCGTTACACGGCTTCTGTGGGTAGGGTGGCTGCGGGCAAGCTTAAGGTAAAGCGACTGCCTTTATGTTCTTCGCTAAATACACTCAGATCACCGCCATGCTCTTGAGCGATGCCAAAGGAAATGGCTAAACCAAGTCCCGTGCCTTGCCCTTCGGGTTTGGTTGTAAAAAAGGGATCAAACAAACGGTTTAGGTTTTCTGCAGGAATGCCATGCCCAGTGTCGCTAACCACCACATAAACCACATCATGATGATAATAGGTTTCAATGGTGATGACGCCTTGTGGGGCAATACCTTTTGAGGCGCTACTTTGCTGGACGCTATCTCGTCGACTGATATTTTGTTGGGAAGTACCTTGTTGGCCAATGGCTTGACCAGCATTGATGAATAGGTTGGTTAGCACCTGACAAATTTTACCCACATTGATGTCAACCTGAGGCACGTCTTGCAGGTGCGTGACGATGTCGCAGTGATACTTAAGTTCATTGCTGACCATACTCAACGTGGTTTTAACACAGTCATTGATATCAAAACACTGACGCTCTTTACTGTCAGCTCGAGAAAATTGTTTCAGTCCTGACACGATGTCTATAACCCGAGTTAGGCCTTCACTCGATTCACTGATTAACGCTTGAATGTCTTCTTGTATAAACGTTAAGTCTTCGCTTTGAATAAATGCGATTAAGCTGTTTTGGCACTTTTCGCGCTCTTCACGCGATTCGCTTGATTGCCAATCTGTGATTTGTTGGCCAAGCTTGATGTACACATCTGCGTACTCTGAAAGAGACGTTAAGTTACTGTTTACAAAGCCTATTGGGTTGTTAATTTCATGAGCTACCCCAGCTGCTAATTGCCCAAGAGAGGCCATTTTTTCTGCTTGTACTAGTTGTTCTTGAGTACTTTTTAGTTCGAAGTTGATAAGGCTTAGTTGCGCATTTTTATCTTCAAGTAGCTGTGTTCTTGCTACCACTCGTTTTTCCAGTGTTTGATTTAAATGCTCTAGTTCTTGTTGATATTTTTTTACTCGGACGGATTCCGCTTCTAGGGTTTCGACCATTTGATTGAACGCATGGGCGACCTCGCCAAGCTCGTCGTGGGTTTTTATTGCAATGCGGGTGTTGCTAAAATCACCCGAGAGCACGCTTTGCGATATTTTTTTCGCCCCTCGTGTGAGTAGACCAAGTTGCCGCGTTAAATAATGACCTAATGCATAGGAAAATAGCGCAACAAGAATCAACTCGACAATGGCGATCGAGGTAGTCCATTGTTTTATTTTTGCGATAGAAGTCACAGCGTGACTTGTACTCATGCCGATTTCTACGCGGCCGTAGGTTGTTTCACCCTCAATAATGTCGGCGTACGTGTCAAAGATACCATCGGTGACGTCAGACATATGCTCATCTGCGTTGAATGCTCGGGCCAATGCTGGAGCGGAGCCTTTTTGCGATAAAATACCATCAGTGCTGCTAATGACGCGGGCATACTCAATTCCAGGATTTTTAAGTGCTTCAGAAACAAAATCATCCAATGACGCAAGATCGTACGACAGCACTGCGTCTTTAGTGGTGGTTGAAAACAAGGTCGCTGTGGTAAAGGCGTGCTTTACCAAATCGTTGTTCACGGCTTGGCTAAGAAACGTGACGGCTGTAACAATCAACGAGAGCAACAACACGGCCTCTATACTGGCAATACCAATAATTGTTTTTCGACGTAAAGACATGTGCTGCTCCCGCTGCGACGTACAAGGCGTCCGTGTGTTAAAAAGCCTGCTAAAGCGTATTAATGCCCAAGGCTCGAATATCATCCCAATCACTGTCTTTTGCGTGTTCAAATGCGCCAAAATTAATGGCTTTCAACAGCGCTCTTCCTTGTTCTGTTTCGTGCAAGCTGAGGAGGCTCTGCTGTACTTTTTCACGAGACAGGGTTGACACCTTTGCGCCGCTAGCAATGGCATGAGGGGTATGCGCTTTGGTTTTCCATAGAATTCTTAACTTATCCCTGACTTGAGCAGGCACGTTATTAAATGTGCGCATAATTCCCCCCCCAGCAGGCAATAAGCCCCGTGCTACAGCAAGGTAAACTGAATCGTGAGAGGATACGTAGCGGCTTTCAATCGGAATATTTTGGGCTTGTAAGTCAGCTTTAGGCAAAAGCGTGGCAGCAAATGCCGCAGGGGCGGGAAATGCCAAAGTCATGTTTTCTAACTGTTGCAGGGTCGTGATAGGGGAATCTTGTTTGACCACAATGATCCCCTGAATGAATTTGTCTTTTTGTTTAGCCATGGCTTTATAGCCAGCGGTGTGGTTGTAAACAATAAAGTGATAGGGATTCATATATGCAAAATCGTAATCCCCTTGGCTCAAACGTTGCTCAAATGTAGGAATATTCGGTGCGGTAGTAAAAGCTAAATTTACCCCACTGGTTTCACTTATTTGCTTTAAAAGTGGTGTCCACAACTTGGCCAGCTTTTTCGCTGATTGTTGAGGCACAACAGCAAAGGTTAATATTTGTGGTGTCTGCTTTTCCGCGGCCAATGTTGGCTGTGTGGGTAAAGCGCAGAATAAAAAAATACAGCTTAGAAAACGTTTTTTCATCTTGTACTCCTATCAGTGTTCAAAAAGCGAACAAAAAAATAATCGGAAAGAGACCAACAAGTATTTCGCTTGAGGTTATTTAACTAGCAGGCTCTCAATCGTGTTGAGTAATTCTTTGTTTGAGAATGGTTTTGGCAGTGACATATCAGCGCCCAAATCTAACGCCTGTTGACGTTGCTCTTCTCCTAGGGCTGAAATAATTAGTATCTTCAACGATTTATCGTCGTAATCATGGCGTGCAAATTTAACGATGTCGTAACCGTTAACCCCAGGCATGCTCAAATCGAGTGTCATTAACTGTGGCTTGAAACTGGTCAGCAACGCACCTGCCATAAAAGGGTCTGTTGCAATAACGCTTTTGAAACCGGCGCGAGTGGTTACACGGCTAATGGCTTTTGCCACTTGTAATTCATCGTCAACTATCAATACGCGTGTTTCTTTTGATTGAAAATCAGCAGGGATAGGTAGCTCGTTATCTTGCAAAAATGCGAGAAAATCTTCTTCTTTGACGCGGTTATTACCGCCGCCAGGCAGTTTGTAGCCTTTGAGTCTGCCGCTATCAATCCAGCGGATAACCGTGCGCAAATTAACGTCACAGTACTTCGCTATTTCACCGGAGGTTAATGTTTTCATTGATTTCTCTTGGCTGACATTACGTATGACTAGTTTATACCATTTATGACTAAAATGACAAATAGGACTAAAGTGTAATATGTGACAATGACGACATTGTGTAATTATTAATCTCACAAATTTAACGTTATCTGTGATGGCAAGGAGTTTTCGATGGGAAAGTTTATGTTGCGAGTGTTCATAGCACTCAGTGCAGTACCCAGTGTAGCGATTGCCAGTGATCTGGATGTATTTGGCAATATGATTCTGAGATACGAACATGAAAGCCAGCACAATAATTTGCCAGACCGGGAGCGTCTACGCTTGATTGCCCGTTTAGGGCTTAAGGGCGACATAAACCAGCATTGGTCAGCTCAGGGGCGCTTGAGCACAGGACTAAAAAATAAGCAGAATGTGCCGGCGATCACTATCGCTAAATTTAATACACAGCCTCAGCCAGATAACGACGTGTATGTAGAGCGCCTGTTTATGACTGGCAAATTTAATCTAGGAAAATCCAGCCAAGCTCAGCTTTATATCGGCAAAATTCCGTGGCAATCGAAGCAAGTTACTGACATATTTTGGGATAGAAATTTACACCCTATTGGCGTTCATCTGAATTATCAGTTCAATGAACAGCATCAACTGCAATTCGCATCACTAAAACCTCTGGATGGGAATAGCGATGTAATAGGTTTGATGCACATCATGCAATGGAATATGAACTATGATTTTAGAGGGATAAAGCTGAGGATTTCACCTTGGCTGGTGGACTACCACGGTCAGCAGGGCGCAAGGTATGCGAAAAAAGACACTGAGCTAGATAACCGTTCGATACGCTTGTCTACGAGTGTTAACTATAAAGGATATAAATTGGGCGTAGATGTGGGGCATTCGCTGGAAAGCTTCTCACAGTTTGACCAGTTTAATGATCAGAAAACCAGCCTTGCTGTGCAATTTAGCCAAGGTACCTTAAAGCAAATGGGCAATTATGCTTGGCATATAAGGTACCTGCGGGTCGAACGTTTTGGTGTGATTAATGAGTTTGCACAAAACGGCACCGCTAGGTTTGCTACCTCAAATTTGCAAGGGTTTGATATTAGGTTGCGCCGAAAAATGAACCATAACTGGTGGTTAGGTGCCCGCGTGAGCGACATTAGAACCATTAAAGGCAAAGACGAACAAGGTGTTCGAGTTCGAATTGAGGGGCAGTATCAGTTTTGAACATTAACTCGATACAACTCAGTAATTCATTACTTAGTATTTTATTGCTCAATACTTCATTACTTAACACTGTCTTAATTAACATTATAATGCTTAGGGGCTTACGCAAATGAACAGCCAGCAATTACATGCCACTCCAGCAACAGGTAAGCTTTTAGTTGTGGACGATGAACCGAATATTTTATCGTCATTAAAACGCTGTTTAGTGAAAACGCCATTTGAAGTCTTTATGGCCAATAGCGCTCAAGAAGGGCTAGCGATAATGCAAGAGCACAAGATTCAAGTGGTGCTGTCGGATTTTCGCATGCCACAAATGTCGGGTGCTGAGTTTCTTGAACAAATTAAGCAACATCACCCTGATGTGATTTCCATGGTACTCAGTGGTTTTGCAGATTTTGATTCAGCTATCGGGTTATTAAACAGTGGTGCGGCACACAAATTTTTGCGCAAGCCTTGGAATAACCAACAGTTAATAGAAGAAGTCGACGGTGCTTTTGTTGAATATCACGCCAGAAAAATGAATCGGCGCGTATTGGAAGGCGAGCACAATCCTGAATATTACGCTTTTGAACAAGCGGTGCGCGACCAGTTTGAGATGCAACAAGAATTTTGCCTCGTGTCGCTGAAAATTAAAGATTACGACTATTTAGAGCAACATGCTGGACCGGGGATTTTTACCGGACTGCTAACTGAAATTAGAGGACTAGTCAGTAGCGAGCTGCCACAAGGCAGTAAAACGTTTGCCTTTGACAGCGGTAAGATTTTCATCATCATTCCTGATTTTGAAAGTGAAGAGGTGATCCGTCGTCGTTTATCAGCCATTAATCACAAATTAAACGAGCCCAATACCCAGCGGAAAGGCTGCGTGAAAATAAACTGCGTTATGGGGTACGCATTGGCCCCCACTGATGGTGAAGACCCAAGCAGTTTAATGGAAAACTTACGGTGTGCGTTTTCAGTCGATAATTCAGACAGAGAAAGATTATGCCGCTTTGATTCAGCCTTGCGTGATTTGCAACAACGCCAGCTTAAAATAAAAAACTCCATTAATGGTGCGCTACGTGATAACCAGTTCTTCTTACACTTTCAGCCGAAAGTGCACTTACCCGATCAGCAAATTGATAGCGCAGAGATCCTTATCCGTTGGCAACATAATGAATTAGGATGGATCCCGCCCAATGAGTTTATCAACCTGAGCGAACTAGATGGGCAAATTGAGCAAATCGGAGAATGGCTGATAGATCAAAGCGTGAAAAAAATTGCTGAGCTTCACCATTTTACTCCTGACATAAAGCGTGTAGCGATAAACATTTCCTCGAGACAGCTCGCTAATCACAGCGTAGTGGAGCAATTCGAACATCTATTAGATAAGTACGCATTGCCGCCGTCACTCATTGAGCTGGAAATTACTGAGTCATGCTTGATCCAAGATTTTGAACAAACGTTGGCGATTTTATGGGAGCTTAAAGAGCTTGGAGTGAGTATCGCTATGGATGATTTTGGCACCGGATATTCTTCTTTCGCTTATCTGGCAAAATTACCTATTGATGTGCTAAAGCTAGATAAAGTACTGGTGGATGGTATTGAAGGCTGCAAGGAGATTCAGAGCATGATTGGCGGTTTGATTGCTATGTGTCATGAATTAGGTATTGATGTGGTTGCTGAAGGGGTTGAATTGGAGGGGCAAGTTGCGTTACTGAAGCAACTCAACTGTGATTACATTCAAGGGTATTATTTTAGTAAAGCATTGCCCAAACCTGAGTTTGAAAAACTGTTATTACAACAGCCGTTTATGCACTAATATTTGCTATGCACTTGGGGGAGGTCTATCAACACTAATACGGCGCCTTGACCACCCCATTCCAATGGTGCCTGATGAAAGCCTTTTACGCTGGGGTGCTGAATCAACCAGTTTGGTACATTCTTTTTCAGCACATAACTGCCGATACCATGGACGATACAAACACAGTGGTAATGTTGTTTTTGGGCCGCGTAAATGAGGGCGGCAATTTCTAATTTCGCCTGTTCTTTATTCAACCCATGTAGATCTAAAATGAGGTCAGGTGGGTATTCACCGCGACGTAAACGTTTCACTTCAAAAGAGTCGGCCCCGGGCTGCACGTATTTGAGTGGCTGTTGGCTATCAAAGTGACCCTCAAATCCGTCAGAGAATTGAAAAGTTGCATTTCGCTGCTTAACGTCATTAAGGCGATCGAGCTTTTTAGCTAAATCCGCGGATTTATGCTTGCTGGAAAGGCGTTGAGGCGGTATTTTGTCCTGCTTTATTGGCTTTACATCAGTAAACTCACTTCGAAATAGTGCCGTATCAGATGGTTCAGGGGTGGGCGTTTTTTTCATAGCGTTGAATAGCGGACTTGATGTAAGGCAATCATTACGCTTAGTTTAGCAAAATCTGGGTAGTGAAACTACGTAGAGCAGTTGATTAAGCAAAACAAATTTTAGGGTGAAAATGAATAACAGCGTGGATACAGAACAAGCCGTGAATGATTTGCACACAATGCTGGATATGGTGCGTTGGTCGGTCAGTCAATTTAATCAAGCCGGTTTGTTTTATGGCCATGGTACTGATAACTCTTGGGATGAAGCGGTGTGTTTGGTGCTACATACCTTAAATTTGCCCCAAGATATGCTGCAACAAACAGGTGAACAGTTGTTTCAAGCTCGCCTAACCCAGACCGAAAAGCGTGATATCGCAGCACTGGTTCAGCGCCGAGCAGAAGAGCGGATCCCGTTACCGTATTTAATGCACCAAGCATGGTTCTGCGGCTTACCATTTTATGTTGATGAGCGCGTATTGATACCGCGTTCGCCTATTGCTGAGTTGATTGATGATAAATTTGCGAACTGGGTATCAGCACCTCCTACGCATATTCTCGACCTGTGTACCGGCGGTGGCTGCATCGCTATCGCGTTGGCATACGCGTTTGAAGGCGCGACAGTGGACGCGGTTGATATCAGCCCTGAGGCGCTTGAAGTAGCTGAAATGAATATTAATGAGCATCAATTGAGCGATAGAGTATACCCTATTCAATCCGATTTAATGGCCGCGCTAGAAGGGCAAAAATACGACTTAATCATCAGTAATCCGCCCTATGTTGACGCAGAAGACATGGCTGACTTACCCGAAGAATTTCATCATGAGCCAGAGCTTGCATTAGCCGCAGGCGACGATGGATTAGACTTAGTGCATAAAATGTTGCGCCAAGCACCAGCGCATCTAACTGACGACGGTTGGTTATTTGTTGAGGTAGGTAATAGCCAGTTCCATATGGAGCATGTGTACCCTGACCTAGCGCTGCAATGGGTTGAATTTAACCGAGGTGGTCACGGTGTGTTTGCAATCAGTAAAAGCGATTTAGAGGCATATTTTGCCCAATAAATGACGCAAGCATATCTTAAGCAATTATTATTAAGTATTAGAAACTACCGAATACGAGGAATATAACACTATGGCTGGCAATACCTTTGGCAAGCTCTTTACTTTAAGTACCTTTGGCGAGAGTCATGGCATTGCTATCGGCGGTGTTATCGATGGTTGTCCTCCTGGTTTAGAAATCAGTGAAGCGGACTTACAAGTCGATTTGGACAGGCGTAAACCAGGTACCTCACGCTACACCACAGCACGACGTGAAGAAGATGAAGTGCAAATTCTCTCTGGTGTGTTCGAAGGTAAAACCACGGGTACCAGTATTGGTTTGCTGATTAAGAATACCGATCAGCGCAGTAATGATTATTCAAAAATCAAAGATACGTTTAGGCCTGGTCATGCTGATTACACCTATCAGCAAAAGTACGGGTTACGAGATTATCGCGGGGGAGGTCGTTCTTCTGCACGTGAAACCGCAATACGGGTGGCCGCAGGTGGGGTAGCAAAAAAATTCCTTAAGACCCATTTAGGGATTGAGGTGCGGGGATATTTATCACAGCTCGGTCCGATTAAAATCGATAAAGTGGATCACAGTGTCACTAACACGAATGCATTCTTTTGTCCTGATGAGAGCAAGTTAGAAGCGTTAGATGAATATATGCGTGACCTAAAAAAACAAGGTGATTCGATTGGCGCGAAGGTGTCTGTGGTTGCGACCAACATGCCAGTAGGATTGGGTGAGCCCATTTTTGACCGCCTAGATGCTGATTTAGCCCATGCCATGATGGGCATCAACGCGGTAAAAGGCGTTGAAGTGGGGGATGGTTTTGCCACGGTTGAACAAAAGGGCAGTGAGCATCGTGATTTAATGTCTGCTGATGGTTTCAAATCAAACCGTTCTGGGGGCGTGTTAGGCGGTATTTCAAGCGGCCAGGATTTAGTGGTGCATATGGCGCTTAAACCTACGTCAAGTATTAGCGTACCGGGAGAAAGCATTGACATTAATGGCGAAGCAGCAGAGGTAGTCACTAAAGGACGTCACGACCCGTGCGTGGGTATTCGGGCGGTGCCTATAGCTGAAGCCATGATGGCCCTAGTGTTGATGGATCATTATTTACGTCACCGCGGCCAAAACGCGGATGTGCAATCGATCACGCCAGTTATTCCTGCCCAAAGTAAATAAGCGGTTACGTGGTAGCGACTCAGGCAGCATTTTCCAGGGGCAATCTGGTGATGCTGTCTTTAACTTTCTTTTTGTATTTTGGTCAACTCGGTGTACTGGTCCCTTACCTAGGCGTCTTCCTTGACGGCCGAGGATTTAGCTCACAAGAGATCGGTGAGTTATTTGCGCTTATTACCCTGATGCGCATCATCGGGCCAAATTTGTTTGCTGCTTTTGCTGACAAATCAGGCAAGTCTCTGCGTATTTTACAGTTCGGCGCGTTTCTTACTTTTGCTACATTTTGTTCCATCTTCTGGTTAAACAGCTTTTGGGGACTCACAGTCGCGTTTGGTCTGATGATGCTATTTTTTACCGCGATCGCACCGCAAACGGAAGTGATTACCCTGGGCAGTGTGCGTGGAGACGCGACAAAATATAGTCATGTGCGCTTATGGGGAAGCATAGGGTTTATTGTACTGACAGTGTTGGCCGGTAAGCTTATCGATGTGTTCTCGAGTGAGGCGCCTATCTATATTAGTGGTGCTGTGCTGCTAGGATTGTTTTTGGTCACGCTTGGCCTAAAAGAAGCGAGCGCTAGTGAGCGCACGCTGACTGGCGGTGAATCGATTTGGAAAAAAGTGCGCACGAAAGTGTTTATTGGCTTTATTGTGTCCTCGACGTTGATCCAAGTAAGCTTTGGCCCTTATTACGGTTTTTTTGCATTGTACGCCAGAGATTTAGCTTACACAGGCCAGGAAACGGGAGCCTTAATCGCCTTAGGTGTGGCCGCAGAAGTGATCATATTTTTACTTGCTGGGAAGCTGATTAGCCGCTTTGGTGTTAAGAGGACGCTGTTAGTCAGTATGCTTCTTACTGCATTACGCTGGCATTTGTTGGCTGTTGCTGCACAGCATTGGCCTGCATTGGTGGTCAGTCAGATGCTCCACGCATTTAGCTTTGGGCTGATACATGCCGCTTCAATTAACTTTATTCACCATTATTTTGGTCATCAGTTTCGTAGCCAAGGTCAAGCTTTATACACCAGTATCGGATTTGGCGTAGGGGGAGCGGCAGGTAACTTCGGGGCTGGATTGATATGGGATCAAGGGCAAGGGGCCGAAATCGCTTTTACAATCGCCACCGTATTCGCGTTATTAGGTGCTGGCATGGTCGCCTTTATTCCTAGCCGGTATATGCCAAAATAGTGACTCTTTGGGCGCGGTGGTCTGTGCTGTTTCAAGCCTCACTATTAACATGATTTTTACATGTGTCTGTGAGCGTATGTAATTGATTTAATATCGATAAAGAAGAGCTCGTAAGACCAGTGAAATTGATAATAATGGTTGACGTTACTGTGAGGGGTGTTATTCTAATCGCGCTTGAAAGTACGTTTGATATTTATGCACACTGTTTCGATGTTCCATTGTAGTACCTCGTCTTGTATATCATAAGTAATAGCAACACGCTTCAGCAAACCTCGCCTTGAAAAAGGTTTTTTTATTACTCTTGAAAATTATAGGAAAGACTATGTCTACTACTACTGGTACAGTTAAATGGTTCAACGAATCTAAAGGTTTTGGTTTCATTCAGCAAGAAAATGGTCCTGACGTATTTGCTCACTTCCGTGCAATTACTGGTACTGGCTTCAAAACACTAGCTGAAGGCCAAAAAGTTGAGTTCACTGTAACTCAAGGCCAAAAAGGTCCTCAAGCAGAGAATATCGTAGTACTTTAATTCAAGCTTGCTTGATTAAATACGAATTCCAAAAAAAGGCAAACTTTTAGTTTGCCTTTTTTTATTGCCTGAAATTCAGTTTTTTAGCATAAGTCGACCTCTATAGAATCGACTTATCCTTGGCTGCTAGACAGTCAGCTCACCCTTAAGGTTACTGGTGAGACTTTGCTTCATCTCTGGCACACTTAAGGTTTTACTCAGAAGATAATGCAGTTTCGCTAGAGCAGCTTCTGGTGTCATGTCTCCTCCTGAAAGCACGCCCACATCCTGTAGAACATTACCATTGGCATAACCGGACATATTGACCTTGCCGCGTAAGCATTGGGTACAGTTAACGATTAAAATACCGTTGTCGTTGGCCTGCTTTAGTTCATTCAATAACGCTGGATTTTGCGGCGCATTGCCTACACCGTAGCTAAGCAGAATAAGGGCTTTAACTGGCTGTTGCAGAATATTGCGGATCACTTCTGCGCTGATCCCTGGATATAAACTAACCACCCCCACTGGTTGAGGTGTCACGCTGCTCACGACCAGAGGTTGTTGATCAATCGGCGTGACTTTGCCTGCTTTTACCTCAATGTTAATACCGGCTTTAAGCAGCATAGGAAAATTGGGTGAGCCAAATGCATCGAAACCGTCAGCGTCTAACTTACGACTACGATTACCGCGAAACAGCTTATTGTTGAAGTACAAGCTCACTTCAGGAATCGGGTAGTTAGCTGCTAAATAAAGGGCGTTTAATAGGTTCTCTTGGCCATCAGAGCGCAGTTGCGCTAACGGTATTTGCGAGCCAGTGACGATAACGGGTTTACCTAGGTTTTCCAGCATAAACGACAGCACCGAAGCTGTATATGCCATGGTATCTGTGCCGTGTAGAATGATAAAACCGTCATAGTCTTGATAATTTTGCTTTATGTCATCCGCTATTTGTTGCCAATCTTTCGGGCTCATGTCCGCAGAATCGATCAAGCTCTGATATTCATTGATGGTGAAATCAGGCATTTCTTGACGATGAAACTCAGGCATTTTGGCAATGGTTTCAGATAAGAATCCAGCTGCGGGCACATAACCTTTTGATGAGGGGCGCATGCCGATAGTGCCACCCGTATAAGCAACATAGATTTGTTTTTTCACTTTAGAACTCGTATGACCTAATTTAATTGGATTGTAACCCAATGACTGGGCAAAAATCTTTAGAGGAAAGCGCTTAATACAAACCGATTAGCACAAAGTGCTTATGGCAATGCGTCAACACTCTCTGTTGGCGTGACATTGCTTGAAAATGCTTGGGGATAAAGCTGACGTGCTGGCGAGTTTTCAAATGAAGCAAGCAGCTCAGTGAAGACAGGTGCTCCGAGTAATCCATCTAGATCATTCATAACTTGACCAGCGCTAGCGTATCGTTCATTACAGCAAAATTGATACTGACTAATCAATTTGCTGAGCCGAGTATGATGCTTTTCAGCGAGTATTTTATCTGCAAGTATGAAAAAATAAGCACTGCCCCAATAAGCGGCAGGGTATTGTTTTTGGCTCATTAACCGCCTAGCAATTGAAGCTGGGGTTAAGTCGCTGTTGAACCATTTTAAATGAGGGGCTATTTTATTTTGGTAATTTTGTTCCAATGAACCCTCAAGTATCCCTGCGTTTGCCATGATTTGATATTGCATAAAACTAGCGAATCCCTCGGCAAGCCAAGCATAGTTTCCACCCAGATAGGGGAGCGCTAAATGGCTTATTTCGTGATAGATCGTCCAATCGCGAATGAATTTCTCTTGCTGAAAACGGCTGTCTACATGTAAATAAATACGCTGAGGTTTATCCCGTCGCGTGTAAGCCCAAGGGACAGGTTGATTAGATTTTCTAGGCACAAGATGAAATATTAAGCGTGATGGGTACACCCCTAGGGTATCTCGGGTGGCGTTGACGCCCGTTTTCACCCAGTGCTTTAATTTCCCTTTGTCAGCGGCATTGAAACGCTTAAATCCGTGGATCTCAAACTGATCGAATTGACCTGTATTTATTTGTCTTACTCTGCTTTCAACCCGCTCTACGCGCGCCCTCTGGGTATCCTCTGGCAAGGGGGCGGTTATTGCTTGGGTATGAAACAAAACAACCAATAGGAGCATATTAATTCGCAACGAGCGGCGTCGAGAACTGCGAATGACCCGCGTGGGGTTGGGGGCGTGGCCCCCTGAAATCATCTTTGCAGCGGCTAGCATTGAAAATCAGCTGAGGCAGCGGTTGAACATTTGTATCGCCATTTGGTAACACATAAGTGCTAAAGCAGAATCGTATCTGTCACCTTCATCGCGCATAAATGCATGCTGGGCATTGAGCTCATGCCAAGTGAAGTTGAGGTTATGATCTTGCATTGTGGCGTTGATCAGTTCTCTTCCTTCTCGGGACACGTGTGGGTCTTGTTTCCCAAATATCATGCACAGCTCAGCTTTAATTTTGGGGCATTGGCTCAAGGAGTCATTGCCATGGGCACAGGGTAAGGTGTTGGAGTGAATGTCTGTAGGATATAAACAAAAAGCGCCGTCTACTCTTGGGTTCAACGCTGCCCTAAATGCAAGGTGCCCCCCAATACACACGCCCATAGAGCCCACTTTTCCATTGCAGTAGGCCTGTGAATCAATGAAGTTGATCATGCTTTGGGTATCGCTATCGTGTTGCTCCAAAGGCTTGGCGAATTTATCCGCATTGCCTTTGTCTTTACCTATATCATCATAGGCAAGTACGGTACCTGCTGGATTTAATTCATGAAACACCTCTGGCACTAGCACAACAAATCCGTGGCCTGCGAGCAGTTTGGCGCTGCGGGTAATTGGCGCCGTTTCTTGAAATATCTCAGAATAAAAGACGATGCTGGGGTAAGCGCCCGCTCTAACAGGTCTATAAATTGACGTTTGCATATTGCCACTGGGCGTAGAAATAACGACTTGGTGAGATTGAATGATCATAGCTGATTGAAGTCACTGAATGAGGGTAGGGGTTAAGAGTAAATCAAGGAAGGCAATCTTTGAAGAAAAAGATAGTCTCGGCTGTGCAGGTGGCCAGTAAAGCTGCTACATTAACGCCCGCAAAAATAATCTAATTGGAGTAGAACGATGTTTAACGTAAATGAATATTTTGAAGGTAAAGTAAAATCTATCGCATTTGACACAGCAGTGGGTAACTCTACGTTAGGTGTTATGTCGCCTGGTGAGTATGAGTTTGCAACCTCACAGCATGAAACCATGAGCGTAGTCAGCGGTGCAATGACCGTTTTATTACCAGGCGAAAGTGAGTGGAAAACCCTTACCGCCGGCCAAGTGTTCACAGTAGATGCTAACGTAAAATTCAAAGCGCAAGTGTCAGTGAATACTGCTTACCTTTGTGACTATGTATAGTTGCTAACAAATTAACAGTAGGTAAAGGCGAATAACGAACATGCAAAAAACGGTTAAGAAGCTCGATAACAATGTGATAAAAGCGCTAACCATTGTTTGCGAGCAAGCCAAACGCGAGGTGCCAGGCTTTGAATGGATTACCCATACAGCTAGCTACGACCGCTTTCCTGGTAGTTTAGCGGTAATTTGCGTGTTTGATACTCAGGCCTCGTTAGAACAAGCGCAAATGCATGAACAGGATGTGTATTTGCGCCGCCAAATTCAAGCGCAATTACTAAAGGTGGGGATCAAGTTAAAAGATGCCCGTCATCATGTGCGTTACGACAGCGAGCAAGCCTGTGAAGCACAAAATAACGGTAATTGGCAGCAGCGTTTAAAACTACATTAAGACCATTTGGCCACAAAAAATTATGCTGAGATTTTGGTTTAAAGAGTTCCCTCAATATCCTTGTGATCATACGGATTATTGGCGTACGCGCTTAATTTCCTATGCGTTACTTGTGACGACAAGTTATTTCTTAATCCTTACCGTCATTAATATTGTGACGTTCAGCGATTTTTACTTAGCCTTGTTAGATGGCACTGGGCTGCTATTTTCATTGGGAATTGTTGCATGGTTCAGGGCAACAGGTAATGTGACAGTTACCTCGTGGGCCGTGACCATCATGGTGACCGCGCTCATACTGTTATTCATTGTTACTTCCCAAGGGTATTCTCATTCCCTATATTGGGCCACCCTTGTACCTCCTTTTGCTTTTTTCTTACTAGGGCGAACGTCAGGTACAGGGATGAGTACCTTTACCTTTTTCATTTGTGCGCTTGTCGTTTTTGACCAAATGGAAACGCAGCAGCCTGCATTCTTTGCATTTGGCTCACTACTGAATGTGATAGAGGTGAGCATCGCGCATATATTACTATTTCGTTTTTATGAAGAGGCTCGCTCGTCTGCTTACGATACATTGGCGATTAGAAACGTTGAGATTTTACGGCTAGCCGAGACGGACAAGCTGACGGGCTTATACAATAGAGAAAAATTAGAAAGTACCCTGATATCCTTACTCTCGGCGGTCGATGAGCAGCCCCCACTAAGCGTAATGTTGTTGGATATTGACTACTTCAAAAAAATTAATGATCAATATGGTCATTTTGAAGGTGATAAGGTGTTGCGAGCGCTAGCCAAAAAACTAAAAGATCTCATGCGTGAAGAAGATATAGTCGCTCGCTGGGGCGGGGAAGAGTTTGTTGTAATATGTACTGACACATCACTTGAAGCAGCAATGCAGTTTGCCCATCGCATCCGGGAAGACATCGCCAAGCAAGTCATTTCGGAGCATGCGTTAACGGTAAGCGTAGGTGTCGCGCAATATGTGCCTAGCGATACCGCTGAATCTTTATTAGTTCGTGCTGACGTGGGCCTATACGAAGCGAAAAATAAAGGGCGTAATAGCGTTATTGCAGCCTAGCTGTATCAACCATGCTGTACCTTATACTACTAATGTTTAGCTAAGTATGACGTAATCGCACCGGTTTATTCACATGCAGAAAAGAGGTAAACAATGAGCAAACCAAGTGCAACGTTTCGGTTTTTAGATTTAAACAAAATGCAGGCGTTTACCCTACAAAAAGAAGTCGATGGCGCTTATTATTCAGCATCAAAGAGGGAAGGGCGGTTTGTCGGCAGTGTTGAATTGTGTGAGTACAGGTTTGACGAATTAAATATATTTTTCGTTCGCCAACAAATCGATATAACCCAGTGTGATATCCATATTGTCGCTAAGCTTGAACAACCCAACCAACTGGTTGTTGTACCAGTGATTGTCAACAAGTTGCTCAAGCATATTGACTGCCAACTCACTTTTTCAGTTATAAAAGGTGACTAAGCGTAAAGGGATTTACTGTTGACTTAATGAGATTCCTTATTCGCTAAGCGGTCGATTATCCCTTTATGCTCGGGGAATTTTTTGAGCAGTTCTGCATGGCTTACATCTATCATATCTTCTTTTTCCCAGCCAGGGGCTACCGCTTCACTTACTAAACCGTAAATGCCAACAGGCAATTCAGCCGCTTTATAGGTCCCACCGGGGACGGCGAGTTGTAACTGCTGACCGTTTTGGATGTCAGGCCCAACAACCACTTTCTCGTATCGCCCATCAGGGTAAATCATGTGATACGTGATTGGCGCACCCATATGATAAAACTCAATGCCATCTGAGTGCTTGGTGTGAAAATGATCGATGTTATTGTCGTCGGTCAGCATATAGAAAATAGCCGTCATAGTGGTTCTGTCACCTCGTGGGGTTGTGACTTTATCTCTGTGATTGGCTTTGAATGTTTGGCGAAAATACCCTCCTTCAAAATGATGAGATAAATTGAGCTGAGATATGACTTGCTCTTTGCTCAACTCGGCGACGGGGGGATTTGCTGCCATTAGTTCTGAGGTAAAGATGGTGCTGCTTAGAAAACCAAGTGTTATCAAAGATTTTTTGATCCTGAGAATGGCTGTTGTTTTCGTTTTAGACGTTGCGTTGAACTGCATGTTATTGTTTTTATCCTGGCTGTATACGTTTATTGTATGTGGGTTATCTGGGGAGCCGCCTAAACCTAGCGCCTGTCAGGTCAAGATAGAGGGTGGACTGTTTCATCCAAGGTCACTGTTTTGGCATCGACTCTATCAATTATTTTGATAATGGTGGTTTGTACGGTTTCATCTTTGCGAATATCGTTGTCGCTACTGAAACTCTCCGTCATTGGCTGGGCATCTTCTTGCTCTATAAAGCTCACTTCCACTTTACTTGCTAGCGCACTGGTTTCGCCAAAATATTGAATACTGATCATAGGGTATCCGTGAAAGCCACGTTTGACCCGCTTTTCGATACGTTTTTGCGCTTTATCTAGGTTCATTTGTCATCCGGCGTGTAGATAGATTTTAAAATAGGCGACATTAGTGTGTTGTTGCTACCGCATTTTGTGCTGCCATGAATACTATAGCAATGTGTATTATTCTACTATTCGAGTTTTCAAGTTGTAATAGCACACATCTAAATTGCCATTACCTCTGAAATGAAAAAATTCATTCTCCAGTGTGCGACCGCGCGCTAAGCGTGTGGCAACGGCGTCAGAGTGCTCATTTTGCACCTGGACGTTAACACGCTGCTGCACTGGGACATCATTGGCAAGCCTAGCCCACACTATTTTAGTGCGCTTTGTAGGGTCTTCAATTACCCCGCTGGAAACATTGACAGAGGCGCGTTTAATACGTTGTACATGGTGCATACCATAAATCACTTTTCCCAGCACGCTCATGTTCCTATCAAGATGCCTTGGGGCTTGTCCGATGGCGATATAAAACTCTGAACTTGCGGTGTTAAGTTCATTGTTACGACCAAATGCAACCACGCCCGGGCAGTGCAATAACCACTCTTGGAGGGTTGATGGGTCGCGCCCTGCGGCAAAACCGTTTAAGAAACCTGTTTGCGGGGCCATAAACTCGCCAGATTGCACTAATACGAATGGGTCATTGCTAGAGTCGCCTGATCCATTATAAGCACGAGTCAATTCAGCGGGCAGTTGCTTAGCATGTTCATGAAGCCTGCTTTGTGTGACATCCCCTCCTTGAGCTACAAAACCGTCTATCACGCGATAGAAGTCTAAACCATCGTAAAAGCCGTCTTTGATCAGACTCTTAAACTGCCCAACGTTGATAGGGGCCATGAACGGTGCCAGCTGCACAATAACGAGCCCTGAGTCCAATTGCATATAAACCAAATTTGTTAATTCAGGTGTTCGCCATTGAGGTACGACGTGGGTTGAATTTTCTGTATTGGCTAAGCCGGCTGCAGGGCTCTTCATTTGTGAGGAAGCAGAAAATAGCGAAACGAATAGAGTGAAAATACTAAGTGTGATGGCGGTGAAGGTGTATCTACGCATTTTTATATTTATCTATTGGCGCAACAAGTTACATTATAGAAACAAAAAACTCGCCGATTGGCGAGTTTTGTTTTATATGCAAACTGTAGTTTGACAATTACTTAACTTCTACACCGGCTGCTTGCTTATCAGCATGGTAGCTTGAACGCACCATAGGGCCACATGCTGCGTGAGTAAAGCCGATTTCTTTCGCGATCACGCCAAGCTCGTCAAACTCCGTTGGATGCACATAACGCTTTAATGGGAAGTGATGCTTACTTGGTTGTAAATACTGACCAAGGGTAAGCATTTCAACATTGTGCGCGCGTAAGTCTTTAAGTACTTCTGCGATTTCTTCTTTGTTTTCACCCATGCCCATCATTAAGCCTGATTTGGTGGGGATATCGGGGTGTTGCTCTTTGAATTTCTTCAGCAAATCAAGTGACCACTGATAGTTTGCCCCAGGGCGACATTCACGGTATAGGCGGGGAATGGTTTCCAAATTATGGTTAAACACATCTGGCACGCCGTTCTTAAGGATCTCTAATGCTTTGTCCATACGACCGCGAAAATCAGGTACAAGTACTTCAATTTTAGTGGTTGGACTGTGCTCGCGAATAGCGTTTATGCAATCAACAAAGTGCTGGGCGCCACCGTCACGTAAATCATCACGATCCACTGAGGTGATAACCACATATTTAAGTTGCATTTCAGCGATGGTTTTTGCCAACTTGATGGGCTCTTCTGCACTTGGAGGCAGGGGCTTACCATGAGCAACATCACAAAACGGACAGCGACGGGTGCATATATCGCCCAAAATCATAAAGGTCGCAGTACCATGGTTAAAACACTCAGCAAGGTTGGGGCAGCTTGCTTCTTCGCACACCGAGTGCAAATTGTTTTTACGCAATGTCTTTTTAATATGATCGATACGATCCGTGGTGCGCGGTAAGCGAATTTTAATCCACTCTGGCTTGCGCAACATCTCTGCCTTTTCAGTGGGCATGATAGTGATCGGGATATGTTTTACTTTTTCATCATCCCGGAGTTTTTCTCCGGCTTGTGGACGTGCGTTACTCATCAAAACCTTCTTTGTTTTCGACGCTTGCAATACCAAGCAATGAACATAATTTTTCGGCGATAGCTGGGCCAGCAACAGCGAGTGAATCTGGTCCGCCTAATTGGGTGCAATCTACCATTTCTAGGCCGGCATAACCACAAGGATTAATTCGTTGAAAGGGTGCTAAGTCCATATTGACGTTCAGGGCAAGGCCGTGAAAGGAACAACCTCGGCGAATACGTAGGCCAATTGAACAGACCTTTTTACCATCAACATATACACCTGGGGCATCTGCTTTAGGGTAGGCGTCTACCTTGTAATCTTTTAATGTATCAACAATGCAGCTCTCTAACGCGCTAACCAAGGTGCGCACCCCTAAGCCATGTCGCTTTAGGTTTAGCAGGACGTACATCATTTGTTGGCCAGGGCCGTGATAGGTGACTTGACCTCCGCGATCGACCTTTACGACTGGGATATCCCCTGGGGCAAGAAGGTGCTCTTCTTTACCGGCTTGGCCTTGTGTAAATACAGGGGCGTGTTCAACTAGCCATATTTCGTCTTGGCTGCTGTTGTCCCGTGAATCAGTAAAGTCTTGCATGGCTTGCCAAATCGGCAAATACGCTCGGCGGCCGAGCTGGCGAATAATGACGGGGGCTGTGTTGTTCAAACCTTAGTGGTGTCCTATAGAAGAATAGCGTACCGGCAAGTACGCTATATAACTTACTTTTAGAGAACTACACGAACCAACTCGAGCTTAGAGAGCTCAGTATAGATGGTTTCCATGTGCTCTTTGCTTGTTACACGCACACTGATTGACAACGAATGATAGTTGCCTTTTGAGCTTGGTTTCACACTGGGTGAATAGTCACCAGGAGCATGGTTTTGCAAGCAGTTGATTACATGATCTGGTAACCGCTCATCCGCTACACCCATGACCTTAAAGGTCTGGTGGCAAGGAAAGTCGAGTAATTTATCAAATTGGGTTTGCATAATATTCTGCTCAATTTGTCTTAGCTGTCAAAGCCAAGTTGCAGTTTAACGAAGTCTACTAGGCGATCAATCATACCGCCTTCTTTCACTTCTTGTAATGTAACCAAAGGATATTCGGCTACGTCTTCACCGTCTAATTGCAAGAATAACTTTCCAACTACTTCACCTTTAGCCAAAGGTGCTTCTAATTTCTTATCAAGCTCGAAGTTGGCTTCTAAATTTTTGCTCTGACCGCGAGGAATGGTAATGGGGGTGTCTTGTGAAATACCAAGATCTACCGTCTCTTTATCGCCCATAAATATGCGGTGTGATACAAAGCTCTCGCCTGCCTGATACGGGGTGATAGTTTCATAGAATCTAAAACCATATTTAAGCAGTTTTTTGTTTTCAACTTTACGTGCACGCTCGCTATCAGCGCCCATGACCACTGCGATTAAACGCATGTCACCTTGGGTAGCTGAAGACACCAAGCTATAACCTGCATCTGAGGTATGGCCCGTTTTTATGCCATCAACATTCAGGCTTTTATCCCACAATAAACCGTTACGGTTGTATTGCTTAATGTTGTTGTAGGTAAACTCTTTTTCGCTGTAAACCTTATACTCGTTTGGCACATCTGTGATCAATGCGCGGGCTAAGGTCGCCATATCACGGGGGGTAGTGTAATGGTCAGCATCTTGTAGACCATGGCTGTTTACAAAGTGAGTTGACGTCATGCCTAACTTTTCAGCGTGCAAATTCATCATGCTGGCAAAAGCATCTTCGCTACCGGCAATGTGCTCAGCCATTGCCACGCATGCGTCATTTCCAGACTGCACTATGATGCCGCGATTTAAGTCGCCCACCGAAATTTGTGTACCTACTTCAATAAACATCTTAGATGAATCAGGAAAGTTCTTGGCCCAGGCATTTTCTGAAATCGTGACCATGTCAGTGTCTTTAATATTGCCATTGGCAATCTCTTTACCAATCACGTAGCTTGTCATCATTTTGGTCAAGCTGGCTGGCGGTATTTGAATATCAGAATTTTGCTCAGCAATCACCTTCCCGGTTTGAAAATCGACTAAAATAAAGCCTTTAGCTGATACAGAAGGTGCGTCAGGTATGATAACCGCTGCACTCGCCGCATGAGAGAAAAAGGAAAGGGAGAAGCAGCTAAAGATGGCTAATATGAGTGTCTTGGTGTTTCGCATGGACCTACCGTAATGTGATATTTGTTAAGAAAGTGATGTTTGACGTTTCGCGCCTAAAACGATGGCTAATATATCAGTTTTTCAATGACTTTGCTGCGCTGGCAACAAAAATTGTTACACAAAACAAAATCGGTAAAAAGCGCTCATAAGACAATACCTTGGTCGAAAAGTTTAACCTAGGGTTAATTCGAAGGATAAAACTTGTAAGCGTCGCTATATCCGCTTTTACGCAGCTGATTTAAAATCCCTAATGCTTCGTGCTCAGACGTAAATGGCCCAAGTCTTAAGCGATATAATCCTTCTTCAAGTGGGGCAACAAAAGGCACTTGATATAAACTTGCCAGCGCGTTACCAATTTTGGTTATTCGCTGATCGTTACTCAAGGCTGCTATTTGAATGAATACCTTTTCTTGAGTTGGTATCTCTGTGGGCGTCACTATTGGCGTTGCAGGTGCGGCACTGGAGGAATTCATCGCTGGTGATGTAGCCGATGCTGTACCTAAAGCGGGTACGCGGGGCACTTGCGAAATTTGTACGCTGTCGTTCAGCACCGCATCATCTTTTAACGGAGTTGGTGGCTCAGACAAGCGGTCACCCACTGTCTGCATACCTGCTTCGTCAATATGAATGACCTCTAGTTTAACTTGGGTGGTACCTGTGCTTAACATACCGAGTTTCATTGCAGCGGCATAAGATAAATCGATTATTCTTTTGTCATGAAATGGCCCGCGGTCATTGACTCGGACTATAGCTTCGCGGCCGTTTTTCAAATTTGTTACTTTTACGTATGACGGCAGTGGTAATGTTTTGTGAGCACCACTCATGGCGTACATGTCGTAGCTTTCACCGTTGGATGTGAGGTGTCCATGAAATTTCTGACCATACCAAGAAGCGCCGCCGGTTGCTGAATAACCTTTGCCGGTTTTGAGTGGCGTATAGTGCTTTCCTAATACTGAATAGCTGCGCAGATTCGCAAGTGCGTAAGGCTCATACACAGGTTCGGCATCATCAAATTTTATTCCATCCTTAATCGCGCTAGGGGCGGAATCTTTATGCTGGCTGTAGCGGCTACTATTTGAACTCGGCGAATTGGAGCAGGCCGCTATGAATGTGAGCAGCATGATTAAAAACGCGTACTTAAGGCTCATCTTGTGAACTCCGCTGTGCATCTTCGTTTAAAGAGTTGATGCCGCTGGCTAATTGTTGGCTAAATTGAAACGCGACCATTGCATACAATTTGCTGTGGTTATAGCGAGTAATCACGTAAAAATTTTTCAATCCGATCCAATAGTCGTGCCCGCTACTTTGGGCAAAATCAAGTAACTTAGCGCTACTATTATCTGCGATGCCATCCCACTGTTCTTGAGCTTTTTCGATCCCGACGCTTTTTGCTGTTGCGGCATCAAGGCTAATATTTGCTTGGCGCAACTGGGCAAAGGTATCACGATACTTAAGAGATTTTCTTAACCAAGGCTTTGCGTTTTCAGGCGTTACGTTTACGGGAAAAGCAACCGACTCACCGCGTTGCCAACCGTTACGTTTAAAATAATTTGCGATACTGCCAATAGCGTCCACTGGGTTATTCAGTAAATCGCGTACGCCGTCGTTGTCAAAATCAACTGCATAATGGCGATAACTAGATGGAATAAATTGCCCCCAGCCCATTGCACCTGCGTAAGAGCTCTGTATCTGTGTGGCATCAAACTCCTCTTCATTCGCTAACAATATTAACTGAGCCAATTCCTTTTTAAAAAATGAGGCACGGGGCGGATAGTGAAAGCCTAGAGTGTAGAGGGCATTAAGCGCTGAGTAGGTACCTTTATAGGTACCATAAAAAGACTCGATACCTAAAATAGCGACGATCATCTCTGCCGGTACGCCATATTTTTCCTCTGCGCGGGCTAATGTTTCCCGGTGAACTTGATAAAATTCGAGGCCTTTTTGTAGTCTTTTTTCAGTCAAAAATATGGGGTAATACTGATGCCAAGGCTTTGCTTCCCAAGGCCGTTTTATCGCATCGATCACTGCTTGGTCTTTTTCAGCTTGATTAAGCAGATGCTGCACCGTTTCGTGATGTAAATTGTGCTCTGTTACTAAGGAATCCAAGAAGGCAGTTTTTGCCTCAGGCAGAGGTTGTGCATGACTCGTTGTTGCCAATGCTAGTAGATGAAGAGCAAGCAATACATGGAGTACGCGGCGAAAAAGACGATTACATAAAGTTGAGAATGACACATTAGCTCCACAAAGTGACAACATTAATTTACCAACTTACTCACTAAGTACATTAGCAAATCTATATATAAGTGTTAACGGGACAATAACCGTTTTTGGGTGGCGATGGCCATCAAAATGCCAAAACCCGCGAGTAGGGTTACCATGGATGTCCCTCCATAACTTACTAGCGGCAAGGGTACTCCGACTACGGGGAGTATGCCTGACACCATTCCCATATTAACAAATACATAGACAAAGAATGTTAGCGTGATACTGCCTGCGAGTAACTTACTAAAGGCATCTTGAGCGCGGTTTGCGATGATCATGCCGCGGATAACAATGAAAGTATAAATGGCCAATAAGCCGACCACGCCCCAAAAACCAAATTCTTCACTAAATACTGCAAAAATAAAATCTGTATGCCGCTCGGGTAGAAATTCTAATTGAGATTGTGTGCCTTGCAACCAGCCTTTACCCTCGGCGCCGCCTGAGCCGATGGCAATTTGTGATTGAATAATATGGTAGCCAGACCCTAACGGATCGCTTTCTGGATTGAGGAAGGTTAATACGCGTTGTTTTTGATAGTCCTTCATGAGGAAATTCCACATGATAGGGCTGAAAATGGATACCGCTAAAGCAATACCACCGATGAATCGCCAACTCATACCGGCTAAAAAAAGTGCGAATATCCCTGAGCTAGCAATCAATAAAGAGGTGCCTAAATCAGGTTGTTGCGCAATCAACAACGTGGGAACGCCTACTAATATAAAGCCAAATAATATGTGCCTTAATTTTGGCGGAAGGTTAAACTGACTGATGTACCACGCTACCATCATGGGGACGGCAAGCTTCATGATTTCTGAAGGTTGAAAACGCACTACGCCTAAGTCCAACCAGCGCTGAGCGCCTTTTCCTACGTGGCCGAATACGATCACCGCAACTAACATGGCGATCCCGAGTATGTAAAAATAAATGGATAACTTTTGGTAGGCTAAAGGGGGGATTTGCGCCACGGCCAACATGACCCCAAGAGCCAGGCCGAGTCGAATGAGTTGACGGTCAATTAGCTGCCAATCTTGGCCCCCTGCAGAATATATCGTTACTAAGCCAACGGCCATCAGTGCCAGTAGCCCGATAAGTAGCGGCCCGTCACAATGTATGCGATTAAGCATAGAACGCTTATTAGGGTCAAGCTTGGTGCGTAGCATCATATTCATAACAATGGTCAGTGCCTAATGAGTGTGTGAAGTGGTTTGATGGGCGACGTCTTGCGATACTTCGCGCTCTTTTACGTCTGGTTTAGGCGTAAATTCTCGCTCTTCAAAATATTTATCCATCATCATTCTGGCTAGAGGAGCGGCTTGTGAGCTACCGCCACCGGCATTTTCGAGTACCACGGTAACGGCAATTTCCGGTTTTTCATAGGGCGCAAAACCCACGTACATGGCGTTATCGCGCAAGTTTTCAGCTAAGCTCTCGGCATCGTATTTGGCGTCCTGGGCGATGGCAACAAGCTGGGCTGTCCCTGTTTTACCTGCGGAAACGTAAGGCGTATCAACAAAGGCTCGTCGCGCTGTACCAATTTTACGATTGACTACGCCGTACATAGCATCTAGGACAGTGTCCCAGTTTTTATCATTTTTAATGTCCATTGGGCGGCGTTCTTTGCTGCCCTCAAGAACGACTTCATTGTTAACGTATTTCCCGCGCAATATCTGGGGAATATAACGATGCCCATGATTCACTAAAGTGGTGATAGATTGTGTTAATTGAATAGGAGTGACGGTCCAATAACTTTGGCCAATGCCAACTGGAATCGTATCACCGATGTACCATGGCTGATTGAATCGAGCACGCTTCCAGCCGCGGCTGGGCATGTTCGCATCTGACTCTTCGTGTAAATCTATGCCGGTGTAATCGCCGAAACCAAATTCAAACATGTTGTCGCTGATTTTATCTATACCTAAGCGATAAGCCAGATCGTAAAAGTAGATGTCACAGGATTGTTCTATGGCTGAGGTTAAATCAACCCAACCATGTCCCCAGCGTTTCCAGTCTCGCCACACGTGTTCTACATTTTTCAAGCGGTACTTGCCGTTATCGAAAATGCGAGTTTGCGGGGTGACAGTCTTTTCTTCTAAACCCACTAAGGCTAAATGAGGCTTTATGGTTGAAGCAGGAGGATACTGACCTTGCGTGGCGCGGTTAATCAGTGGGCGGCCATTTGAGTTTAATAACGCGCTATAATTTTTACTGCTTATACCGTGCACGAATAAGTTGGGATCGTAGCTAGGGCTACTGAACATGGCCAACACACCGCCGTCATTTGAATCAAGCATTACGATGGTACCTTTGTCACCATCTAAAATGCGCTCTGCTTCTTGTTGCAGTTTCAAATCGATATTTAGGATGATATCTTGCCCTGGAACGGGAGGACTGAAGTTAAGCGTGCGGATCACGCGTCCTTGATTGTTAACCTCTACCTCTTGATAACCTACCTGACCATGAAGAATATCTTCGTGGTACTTTTCAACCCCAAGCTTTCCTATGTCATGGGTCGCGGCATAGTTTGCTTCAAGGCCCGCTTCGCTGAGCTTTTGCAGGTCTTTTTTATTAATTTTTGATACGTAACCCAGTACATGGGTTAGCGTTTTTCCGTATGGATAGTGTCGTGTTAAGCGAGCTTCTACACTCACTCCTGGGAACTTGTGTTGATTGGCAGAAAAAAGAGCGACTTCTTCGGGGGTCAAGCGTTTACGCAAAGACACCGGCTTGAAGCGCCGATTACGTTTTATTTCTCGATAAAAGTCGGTGATTTCGTCTTCGTCCACATCGAGCAATACGCTCAACAGGCCAAGCGTTTTCTCTAAATTTTCTACTTTCTCAGGGATGACTTCTAAGTTAAAAACGGGACGGTTTTCAGCCAACAGAGTGCCATTTTTGTCGTAGATTAACCCGCGGTTCGGCGCTACTGGTAATATTTTTATTCGATTGCCATTAGAGCGCGTTTGGTAATCTTCAAAGCGGGTGATTTGCAGGTAGTATAGGTTGCTCAATACCATGGCGATCATCATAAAAATGACCAACATAGCGATGACCGTGCGCCGAGCAAAAAGGTTTGCTTCAGCGGTGTGGTCTTTAATCGTTACTCGATGGCGGGCCATGGTTATTCTCGATGATACGGGTGGTTGGTATTCACCGACCAAGCCCGATACAAGCTTTCAGCGACAATGATCCTGACTAAAGGGTGGGGCAAGGTTAGCGAAGATAGAGACCATTTTTGTTCAGATGCAGCAATACACTCTGGTGCTAGGCCCTCAGGGCCACCAATGAGTAGGCTGACATCACGCCCATCCATTTGCCACTTTTGCATATTGCTCGCAAGCATAGGGGTATCCCAAGGTTTACCCGTCACTTCAAGGGTCACAATGCGATTGCCTTTGGGAATTGCTGCCATAGTCAATTCGCCTTCCTTGTGCAAAATACGTTTTATGTCCGCATTTTTACCGCGCTTGCCAGCAGGTATCTCTGTAAGGCTAAGGGGCATATCAGAAGGAAAACGTTTAACGTATTGTTGGTAACCTTGTTCGACCCAACTTGGCATTTTACTGCCAACGGCTATTAGTTGAATTCGCATGGTGTTATCTACTTTGCAATGTTACAGCTAGTGCTTCGACGGGGAATTAGCCCCAAAGTTTCTCTAACTGATAAAAATCTCTGGCGTCGTCTTGCATTACGTGTAGCACTACATCACCTAAATCAACTAATACCCAATCGCCGACTTCACGGCCTTCAATGCTCAGTGGCGGGTTACCCGCTTGTTTGGCTTCAACAACTACATTTTCGGCAATGGATACCACATGTCGTTTTGAGTTTCCTGAACATATCAGCATGGTTTCTGTCACGCTTGATTTTTCTGATACGTCTAAATCTATGATATCTCGACCTTTTAGGTCTTCAATTTTTTCTACCACAAAGGCTTTTAACTGTTGGTGATCCAAAGGGATTCCTTATATTGAACGGACGAAGTCTCAGTTTATCAGAAAGTGGTGCTTGGCTGATATAACTTATGTGTTTGTATGTATCGACGTACCTTCGGATCGAGCATGTCGTCTGTTGGTAAGTTGTTAATTATATGCCGGCGTATCTCGCTAGACGATATGTCCAGCTCCGGTGTGTCGGCAAGAAATATTTTACCATGTAATGCATTGTGCAGGGCATTATTCGTGGTGACCTGTCGCTCTGCTAGTAAAGCTTTCAACTCTTCACTTAAGGGCGTTTTAGTCCCGGGACGACAACACACCACAAAATGGCAATAATCAAATAGTGCTTGCCATTCATTCCAACTCAGCAACGAATGCAGGGAGTCCATACCGATAAAAAAGCAAAGTGGGTGCTTTGGGTACTCTTTACGCAATGCTCGCAGGGTGTGAATGGTGTATGAAGGCGTATCGCTGTGTATTTCCCGCTCATCAATATACAACTGCGGGTACTGCTCAATGGCTAATTTTAGCATGGCTAAGCGGTGCTGACTGGCACTTGGGGTATGATTTTTGTGCACAGGTATGTGACACGGTAACATCGCCACAGATTGCACACCAGCTTGCTGTGCTGCCACGATAACGGATTGAGTGTGGCCGTAATGAACAGGATCAAATGTCCCACCAAATATGCCTAATGCTGGTCGTAAGTTATTCAAATTAAAGCAAAGTTCTCTAAAGACATGGGAATAAATAGCAAACACAAGTGACAAAGTTCAACATATGGGCGCTCCACTTGGGATTGCTTCAGTGCGCTGTCCATGATGTTGAGCTTATGCTGAAGTTGTTGCATATGAATAGGAGATAAGCGCTGTAAGGCTGATAAATACATACCTTGGCGATTCTTCCAAATACGATGTTGATTCCAGTTTATGGCCTGTCCTGCTTGTTTGCTGGCTTGCAGAGCGCGTAATGTTTGCCATTCGCGGGTTAGCGCCCACATAATAATATTCGGCTCTACGCCTTCACTTTCAAGGCGATATAGCATTTTCACTGACTTTTGGCTGTCACCTGCGAGCAACACATCTATCAATTGAAAGACGTTGTACCTTGATTGATCCACCACGGCCTGCTCAACCTCTTCTAACGTTGGGTTGCCGTTAGGGTAGAGTAAGCAGAGCTTTTCAATTTCTTGACTGGCGGCGAGTAGATTACCTTCACAATACTCCGCTAGCAGTCGGGTCACATCTGGCGTGACTTGCAAACCTTGAGTACGCATTTGCTCCATTAGCCACTGCTGCAGCGCGTTACCTTCTAGGGGGTAACAGGGGACATATGTACCGTGTTTATCAATGGCTTTAAACCACTTACTGTTTTGCACGTCCTTGCCAATTTTGGCTCCATGAATAACCAATAGAATATCAGGATTATTTTGTGCACTCAGCTCGGTCAGGATTTTGCTACCTTGGGTACCAGGTTTCCCTGTGGGTAATTCGAGCTCAATATACTGACGAGCAGAAAATAACGATAGCGTTTGCGTTGCTTCGAGTAAAGTTGACCAATCGAACTGCGCATCGGCAACTAGGGTTTGTCTTTCGTCAAATCCTTGCTCAGTAGCCACCTCGCGTATTTGGTTAATCGCCGTCAGCTTCTGCTGGGGCTCATCACCAAAAATAAGATAAAAGGGCTGCAGGCCCTCTTTCAACGTCGCGTTAAATCGATTGGGGTAAACTTGCATTAGGGCGTGATGACAGCTGTGTTTACTATGGTGCGCTGAGCAATCGATATTTGGTGGATAATACGGATTGCCGCTTGTTTGCGCATTTCAGATAACACCAGCTCAAGCTCACGAGATTTTGCCAATACGGCATCAGGATCGTCTTGGTACTCACGCTTGATCTCAAACTCGAGCAATTGAGCATCGCTGTTGGCGAACTGTAATTCATAGCGAACGGTGTAAATCAATTCATACTCAGCCACTTGACCGGTGCTGAAAAGTGATAGTAAACGTCTGTCAAGAACATCGCTCAACAGGTATATGCTAGTGGTGTTAGAGGTGCCCTTCACGCTTGAGTCAATCACCTCAACACTGTAGGGCTTGAGTTCATTGCGAAGGGCGCGCTCTAACGCCGAGTGTGCTTCACTTGAGCCTACTCTTAACTGAGAAACACTTGCGGGTAGCTCATAATTACCACGCAATGAAAAACCGCAACCACTGATAACGAGGCTACAGAATAAGCAGATGATGAGGTTTCGCATTGCATTTTTCACTCGTTAGTTGGCGACAATGTTGAGCAATTTACCAGTAATGTAAATCACCTTGCGTATGGTTTTACCATCAACGAACTGTTGCACATTTTCTTGAGCTAAACCAAGAGCTTGTACTTCTTCTTGGCTGGCATCTGCCGCCACAGTAATTTTAGAGCGTACTTTACCGTTGACTTGCACGATGATCAGCTTTTCATCTTCTACTAACGCTGATTCATCAACCACCGGCCAAGGCGCAGTCTCAATATCATTCTTGTGGCCTAGGTCGTGCCACAAAACGTGACACATATGTGGTGCAATGGGGTTAAGTAATAACACTACAGATTCAATGGCTTCGCGCAGCACAGCTTTATCTTGAACGTTGCTTTGTGGTGCTTTTTGCAAACTATTGAGTAATTCCATAATTGCCGCGACAGCAGTGTTAAAGGTTTGGCGACGACCTACATCATCTGTCACTTTTGCAATGGTGCGGTGTACGGCTCGGCGCAAGGTTTTTTGATCGCCGGTAAGATTTGCCTTGTCGATAGCCGGTGCAGTATTGCCATCAAGGGCATCAATATGATCTTGAGTCAGCTTCCATACGCGCTTGATAAAGCGATTAGCCCCTTCGACGCCTGAGTCTACCCACTCCAATGTTTGCTCAGGTGGCGCGGCAAACATAGTGAACACACGAATTGTATCTGCGCCGTATAAATCAATCACATGCTGGGGGTCGATACCGTTGTTTTTCGACTTTGACATTTTGGTCATGCCGCCGTGCTCAACTGGCTTACCATCAGCTTTCAAAGTCGCCTGAGTAATGCGACCTTTTTCGTCTTTGACTGTGTCAACATCTGCAGGAGAGAACCACTCTTTCTTACCGCTCTCATCTTCTCTGAAGAAGGAATCAGCGAGTACCATACCTTGGCATAATAAACGTTTATAAGGCTCATCAGAGTTCACGAGTCCTTCGTCACGAAGTAGCTTATGGAAGAAGCGTGAATACAATAGATGCAAAATAGCGTGCTCAATACCGCCCACATATTGATCTACCGGTAACCAGTAATTGGCTTGATTCGGGTCGAGCATGGCATCTTGATTTTGGGCACTACAGTAGCGGGCGTAGTACCAAGAAGATTCCATAAAGGTATCGAATGTATCGGTTTCACGTAGCGCAGGTTGGCCGTTATATTCCGTTTTTGCCCATTCAGGATCGGCTTTTATCGGCGAAATAACGCCGTTCATTTGTACGTCTTCAGGCAATTCAACGGGCAGCTGATCGCTTGGAACAGGAACAGACTCACCGTTTTCAAGGTTCAACATCGGGATAGGGGAACCCCAGTAACGTTGACGAGATACGCCCCAGTCACGCAAACGGTAATTGACTTTTTTGCTACCCGCACCGAGAGCTTCTAGTTTGGCTGCAATGGCATCAAACGCTTCTTGAAACGCTAAGCCATTAAATTCACCAGAGTTAACAAGCACACCTTTTTCGATGTATGCCGCTGTGGCTAAATCACATTCTTGTGGCTCATCTGCACTGGGCTCAACCACCTGCTTAATAGGTAGGCCGTATTTTTGGGCAAACTCCCAATCACGCTGGTCATGACCAGGTACAGACATGACCGCACCTGAGCCATAGCCCATTAGCACGAAGTTAGCGACCCACACTGCCGCTTTTTCACCGGTCAACGGGTGAATAGCGAACAAGCCTGTGTCACAGCCTTTTTTCTCCATAGTGGCAAGCTCAGCTTCGGCCACCTTGGTATTTTTACAAGATTCAATAAACTCGGCTAGTTCTGGTCGAGTCTGTGCGGCGTGCAAGGCAAGAGGATGCTGCGCAGCAACGGCTACGTAAGTTACGCCGTAAAGTGTGTCAGGTCGTGTGGTGTAAACATCGAAACTGCTGATGTCAGCTGCGTTCTCACTAAGGTTAAAGGTGATATCTACACCTTCTGAACGGCCAATCCAGTTCTTCTGCATGGCACGTACTTGTTCAGGCCAGTCTTCTAATTGCTCCAGATCTGTCAATAATTCTTCAGCGTAATCGGTGATTTTGATGAACCATTGAGGGATCTCTTTTTGCTCCACTAACGCACCAGAGCGCCAACCTCGACCGTCAATAACCTGTTCATTGGCTAATACAGTGTGATCAACGGGATCCCAGTTAACGGTAGAGTTCTTCTTATAGACTAAGCCTTTCTCATACAGACGAGTGAAGAACCATTGTTCCCAGCGGTAATAGTCTTTTTTACAGGTAGCGACTTCACGATCCCAGTCATAACCAAAACCCAGCAATTTTAGCTGGTTTTTCATGTAATCGATGTTTTGATATGTCCACTTCGCAGGCGCGGTATTGTTGTTTAATGCGGCGTTTTCAGCCGGTAAGCCGAATGCATCCCAACCCATTGGTTGTAATACGTTCTTGCCATTCATTCGTTGAAAACGGCTAACTACATCACCTATGGTGTAATTACGCACATGACCCATGTGCAAGCGCCCACTTGGATAAGGGAACATGGACAAGCAGTAGAATTTCTCTTTATCTTCTTGTTCAGTTGCTTTAAAAGTTTGATTGGTTTCCCAAAGCGCTTGTACCTCTTGTTCGATTTTCTGAGGTTCGTAAATTTTTTCGGCCATTAAAAAGAGTTTCCGCGAAGATAAGATGTATTAAATAAGATAGCAGATAAGAATACCCTAACGGTTTGCTGGGTCACAATAGCTGAACTGGGTTTTAGCGCTAATTATCGTAAAAAATAATGACTTAACGCTAAATCCGCGATGTTAATTTGATTTTAGCTGTTCAACAAAACGCGCTAGGGCGTTTTATTGGCTGTTTTGTACCCTATCAACAATAGGCGCCAATTTGGCGAAATCACCTTTGATAACCCCGTGAGCTTGGTATGTGAGAATAAGCTTAGTGATGTTGTTGTCTTGCTGGGTAAATTGCCAATTCAGCGCGCCGTGAACTCCCATTCCTCGCAAAGGCCCTAAGCCGCCTGCCATACGCAGCAAGCTGTTTACCTGAATAAAACTGATACGCATATGCTCAGCTGAGTTATCTCCTGTGCTTTCACCAAAGTGACCACCCGCTGCAGGTTGCAGGTTGCAGGGGCAACGTTCCTTCATTTCCCACTATGTGTGATCTTTAGGCCACCACTTATCAATCTTACCCGCTAACGCGTCTCATATTAGCTCCTTTGGGGCGCTAAAACCGTGTTCGTTCAAGTGAGTTAAGTGCACAAAACTCGTTGAAGAAAAAGAGACTACGGAAATTCCCGTGAAGATAAATTTTTTTATGTGCGTAAAGTGAGGCATGCTATTCCTGTTTTTTGTTATTATATTTGAATCGAATATCAGCTTATTAATCAATGCAATAAAGTGCTACTTAATAGGTTTATCACATACTTTAGTACGCTAAAGTGAGAGTTTCAGTATGAGTAAGTGTATTTTCCTTGCTCGCATAAGGACAACGCCAGTTAAACATGCATCTTAAATACGCTTTGAGTTTAAAAGAAATTACCGCCAAGCCTAGTCGCCGATTGATTAACCACGCACTTAAAGATGACAAAGCGCTGCAAGCTACGTTCATTGGGCAGGCTAGGGCGCGCGAAGCATTGGACTTCGGTTTAGGCCTAAACGCCAAAGGGTATAACTTGTATGTGATGGGGGAGCAAGCCACCGGCCGGTTTACCTTAGTGCATGAATATATCGCTAAGTATGTGCAAAAAGTGCTCACGCCAGATGACTGGTGCTACATCAATAATTTTGAAGACGAGCGTGAACCCTTTGCGTTGCGTCTACCCCCAGGGGAAAGTAAGCGCCTCGTAAAGGAAATGGGCAAGTTGGTAGATGAATTGCTCGATACATTTCCCGCTGCATTTGATAACCCAGGTTACCAGCGCAAAAAAGTAGCCATAACCCGAGAGTTTGATCAGCGTTATGATCACGCCATTGACTCTGTTGAGCAACTTGCACAAGCTCAAAATGTGGCTTTGTATGAAGAAAATGGCAATATCAGTTTTTCACCTATTGTTGATGGAAAGCCCATTACCGATGCGGATTTTGCCAAGCTAAGTGATGAGGAGCGTCAGCGCTACTATCAGTTAATTGATGAATTGGAAAATCGCTTAGGCGAGGCATTAATTGAACTGCCTAAGTGGAAACGAGCGTCTTCAGAGCAGCTTAGGCATCTTAAAAAGGACACAGCAGAGCAGGGCATTAAACCCTTACTTAAAGAATTGGAACATCTTTATGCGTCTGATTTAGGCATTTTAAAGTTTCTACGGCAATTAAAACCTCACTTGGTCGAAACGATAGTGGAGATTTTGGCAGATGATAAAAAAGACGATAAACATGACGAATACGATCGTCGTTCCGTACTTGAAGAACAATATTTACCTAATATTCTGGTCAGCCATGAGTTAAATAGTGGTGCACCGGTTATTTATGAAGCCAATCCTACGCATCAAAACTTGTTTGGCCGTGTTGAATATACCAATGTTTCAGGCTCGGTTTTTACTAACTATCGCATGATCCGCCCGGGAGCGTTGCACCGTGCTAATGGCGGTTATTTATTGCTAGATGTAGACAAGTTGATTTTACAGCCATATGCCTGGGAAACGTTGAAGCTAGTGCTCAAATCTGGGTATTTGAAAATGGACTTGCCACAACCAGATGTGGGCATGGTCAATTCAATCACGCTGAATCCGCAACACATCCCCATTAACGTTAAAGTGGTGCTGCTTGGTTCCCGGGAGTTGTATTACAACTTGCAAGATTTTGATGATGAATTTTATGAAATGTTCCGGGTATTGGTCGATTTTGATCATGAAATTCAGTTAGACAAAAAAACACTTTATGACTTTGTCGGCAGAGTAAGGCATCAAGTGTCACAATTGGGATTAAGCAGTATTTCACCTAAGGCAATGTATCGTCTTGTAGAATACAGTTTACGTATGGCAGAGCATCAACAAAGATTGTCAGCGCGCTTCTCAGATGTCATTGAATTGCTCAACGAGAGTCTTTATTTCTGTCGCCAGGGTCACGCATTAGACTTAGATGTGACGCATATTGAAGCGGCGTTGAGTGCTAAGACGCGCCGAACTGGCCGCGTAAGCGAAGCAGTGCTTGACGACATCAAACAGGGACAAATCTTGATTGCGACCGAGGGCGTGGATGTAGGTAAAGTTAATGGCCTCACTGTGCTTGAAGTGGGGGATAGCTTATTTGGTACCCCAGCGCGCATTACGTCTACCGTGTATGCTGGGGCGAACGGTGTTGTTGATATTGAACGAGAAGTTGAACTCGGCCAGCCTATCCACTCCAAAGGGGTTATGCTATTAACGGGCTATTTAGGCCATAAATATGCGCAGCTATTCCCGCTGACCTTATCAGCCAATATCGCTATTGAACAATCGTACGGTCATATAGACGGCGATAGCGCCTCGCTAGCGGAATTGGTGGCGCTGATCTCAGCCCTGACCAACATTCCTACCCGCCAAGATCTCGCCATAACAGGCTCAATCAATCAGTATGGCCAAGTGCAATCGGTAGGTGGAGTAAATGAAAAAATTGAAGGCTTTTTCAAACTTTGCCAACACCGGGGATTAACCGGAAATCAAGGGGCGATTATTCCTAAGTCGAATCAGATTTCCCTTATGTTAGATAAAGAGGTCGTTGCGGCGGTGAAGTTAGGCAAATTTCATATATGCGTCGTGGAAACAGTTGATCAAGCACTTGAGTTATTGATGAACAAAGAAGTGGGAGTGATGAATACTAAAGGGCGCTACCCCAAAGGCACCATAAATTATATGGCAGTGAGTAGTTTGCTCAACATCGCTAACGTGGTCAATGGCGCAGATGATGAATAGGCGTGATTAACATGCACTATTTAGATGCCACTTTTGAACTGCTTTGATAGACTGCCGCGAAAATTATTGATAACTAGAGATAGAACATGCAAATCGAAAAAGACACAGTTGTACAGTTTAAATATACCATTACCGAACTAGATGGTACTGAGCTTGAGAATAACCGCGATGCAGAGCCCGTAGCTTACCTTCATGGGCACGACAATATGATGCCAGGCGTTGAAAGCGCTTTAGAAGGTAAAAGTGTCGGCGATACTTTTTCAGTAGAGCTTGAACCTGCGCAAACCTATGGTGAAATTCGTGATGATGCACAGCAACGTATTCCTATGAAGCATCTGCAAGACGATAAAGGGACGAAAAAGTGGAAAGCGGGCATGACTGCGGTAGTAAACACCGAGCAAGGTCAACGTGAAGTGACGGTACTTAAGGTAGGTAAATTTATGGTGACCGTGGATTTGAATCATCCGATGGCGGGAAAAACACTAAACTTTGCTTTAGAGGTAGTTGATGTACGCCAAGCGACACCTGAAGAAATTCAGCATGGGCATGCTCATGGCGTTGGCGGTCATCACCATTAATAGGTGCTTCGATTGATGCATTTTTTGATTAAGGCAATGCGTCAACCTAAGCAAGAGCCCGTTATCTCGGAAATGATCAATTGCGAGATGATAAAGGGCTCTTCATGATGGTGTGCTATTTACGGGGCAACTCGATTTTCTTCTCGTCACTTTGGCGGAATAAGACCAGTGTATGCCCAATGGTTTGTAGCTTTTCAGCTTTCGTTTCACGGATAATGGCATCCATGATTAAGCCTTTTTCTTCTCTGTCGTCAGTAGGGACTTTAACTTTAATGAGTTCATGATGGCTAAGAGCGCCTTCAATTTCAGCCAGTACGCCTTCAGTTAATCCATTTGCACCAAGTTGAACTACTGGCTTAAGTGAATGTGCGAGGCCTTTAAGGTGTTGTTTTTGCTTGTTTGATAGAGTCATTGAGTAATATTTCTTACAATTATATTGAATGTGAACAGTTGAAAACCAGTATTCTAGCGCCATCTTCCAAGTATTCCTAATGACAAACGAAGCCAATGGGTAAAAATAAGCAATCTGAAAGCAGTAAACGCTGGTTAAAAGAGCACTTTGACGATAAATATGTCATTCAAGCAAAAAAACAAGGTTTGCGCTCCCGTGCGGTGTTTAAACTTGAAGAAATTCAAGCAAAAGACGGTCTAATAAAACCCGGTATGACGGTGGTTGACTTAGGTGCTGCTCCTGGTGGCTGGTCGCAATATGCGGTTAAGCAAGTTGGGGATAACGGCCATGTTATAGCGTGTGATATTTTGTCGATGGACCCATTACCTGGTGTTGATTTTTTGATGGGTGATTTCCGTGAAGAAGCTGTATTGGATGCGTTATTGAACAAAATCGGCGGAAAAAACGTAGATGTAGTGATGTCTGATATGGCGCCGAACATGACGGGCAATGATACAGCAGATCAGGCGAAATCCATGTATCTAGTCGAACTGTCACTGGATATGTGTCGTCAGGTCTTAAAGAAAAACGGCAGTTACACCGTAAAAGTGTTTATGGGGGAAGGTTTTGACCAATTCTTTACTGAAGTCAAAAATGCTTTCAAAGTAGTCAAAACACGTAAACCAGATTCATCTCGTGCGCGTTCCAGAGAGGTTTATCTGGTAGCGACGGGCTTTAAATTATAGTAGTCTCAGGCGTGAGCTACGCAACAGAATTGAAATAACAGAGGTCAACAACTTGAGCGACATGGCAAAAAATTTAATCTTATGGTTGGTCATAGCTGTCGTTTTGATGTCAGTCTTCCAGAGTTTTTCTCCGGGGGAGTCATCAAAGGTACAAACGGATTATACAACGTTTCTTAAAGAGGCAAATCAAGGACAAATCCGTGAAGTACGTATAGATAGTGAATCACGTGAAATCAAAGGAACAAAGCGTTCTGGGGAAAGTTTCTCTACTTATATCCCTTACTTTGATGATCAGCTTATTTCAGATTTGGTGAAACAAGATGTAAAAATTCTTGGTGAGCCGCCTGAAGAGCCTTCTTTACTTACCTCTATTTTCATCTCATGGTTTCCTATGTTGTTGCTCATTGGCGTGTGGATATTCTTCATGCGTCAAATGCAAGGCGGAGGCGGCGGCCGTGGCGCTATGTCATTCGGTAAAAGCAAAGCGCGTTTGATGGGCGAAGACCAGATCAAAACGACCTTTGCAGATGTAGCAGGCTGTGATGAAGCGAAAGAGGATGTAGTTGAACTTGTCGACTTCCTGCGTGACCCAAGCAAATTCCAAAAGTTAGGCGGACGTATTCCTACAGGCGTGCTGCTAGTGGGTCCTCCAGGAACGGGTAAAACCCTTCTGGCTAAAGCCATTGCTGGTGAAGCGAAAGTACCATTCTTCTCAATTTCAGGTTCTGATTTCGTTGAAATGTTTGTGGGTGTAGGTGCATCTCGTGTACGTGACATGTTCGAACAAGCGAAAAAGGCCGCACCATGTATCATATTCATTGACGAAATTGATGCTGTTGGTCGCCAACGTGGTGCCGGCATGGGCGGTGGTCATGACGAACGTGAACAAACATTGAACCAGATGTTGGTTGAAATGGATGGCTTCGGAGGGAATGAGGGTATTATCGTTATCGCTGCGACTAACCGTCCTGACGTACTTGACCCTGCATTGTTGCGCCCAGGTCGTTTTGACCGTCAAGTGCATGTAGGTTTACCGGATATTCGTGGACGCGAGCAGATCCTAAAAGTTCATATGCGCAAAGTGCCTTTAGGAGACAATGTTGAACCGTCTTACATCGCTCGTGGTACGCCTGGTTTTTCTGGGGCTGATTTAGCCAACCTAGTAAACGAAGCTGCATTATTTGCTGCCAGAAGTGGTAAGCGCACCGTTTCAATGGAAGAGTTTGATAAAGCCAAAGACAAGATAATGATGGGCTCTGAGCGCAAAAACATGGTCATGTCAGAGGAAGAGAAAACGAATACTGCTTATCATGAAGCGGGACATGCAATTGTTGGTCGCTTAGTACCAGAGCACGACCCTGTTTACAAAGTATCGATTATCCCACGTGGACGAGCGTTGGGCGTGACCATGTACTTGCCTGAGCAAGATAGATACAGCCATAGTAAACAACACCTTGAAAGCATGATCTCAAGTTTGTTTGGTGGCCGGATCGCAGAAGCGCTTACGCTAGGTGAAGATCGCGTAACCACTGGTGCATCAAATGATATTGAACGTGCTACCGACATTGCGCGCAAGATGGTGACACAATGGGGCTTGTCTACCAAGATGGGTCCTATGCTTTATGCTGAAGAAGAGGGTGAAGTGTTTCTTGGACGCAGCATGGCGAAATCCAAACATATGTCAGATGATACAGCCCGTGCTATCGATGCTGAAGTGAAGTCTCTAATCGACCGAAACTATTCACGTGCAGAGAAAATATTGACCGACAACATCGATATTTTGCACGCCATGAAAGATTGTTTGATGAAATATGAGACCATTGATGCCAAACAAATTGATGATCTGATGGCGCGCACAGATGTTCGTCCTCCTGCTGATTGGATCGAAGATTCAAAAAATGACGATACTCCTCCAACAGGCGGTGCATCAGTCAGCGAAGAGCCAAAAGGCGATGCTGACGAAAAAGCAGAGACGAAGAAATCTGATCCTACGGTTGGTAAACCAGGTGATGCTACTCACTAATTAGATGAGTCGTTAATACAACGCTTTGTTGAGTGATCAACAAAGCGTTTTTTTTAAGCTCAGCTTAGGTATACCAATTACATTCATGAATTTTCGCCATAAAACACTAAAGCTTGATTCCCCTAAAGTGATGGGGATTTTAAACGTCACGCCTGATTCTTTTTCAGACGGTGGTCAATATGCGCCTTTAAATAAGGCTATTGAACATGCAGCAGAAATGATTGCATCCGGCGCTGACTTTATAGACGTGGGTGGCGAATCCACTCGCCCAGGTGCGGCTGACGTTGCTGAGCAGGAAGAACTCGATAGGGTAATACCTGTCATTGAAGCCCTTAATAAACGTTTTGACGCGGTCATTTCAATTGATACTAGTAAGGCTGCGGTAATGAAAGCCGCTGTGAATGCAGGTGCGGGGCTCATTAATGACGTGAGAGCTTTGCAAGAGCCTGACGCTTTAGAGGTTGCACTAAGCGCTCAAGTACCCGTTTGTTTGATGCATATGCGTGGTCAGCCTCGTAGTATGCAGGATGCGCCTCATTACGATAATGTATGCAATGACGTGCAAAATTTCTTAATGGCCCGAGCCAAGGTTTGTATTGAGGCAGGTATCAGAAAAGAGTGTATTTTATTCGATCCAGGTTTTGGGTTTGGTAAAAGTTTGAACCATAATTATCAGTTACTTGCGCAGTTGGAAAATTTGCACAAATTGGGTTACCCCTTACTGGTAGGTATGTCTAGAAAATCTATGATAGGCCAGCTTCTTAATCGTCCATTAGAAGAACGACTAGCAGGCAGTGTAGCGCTGGCGACTATTGCTGCGCTTAAAGGTGCGCAAATTATTCGTGTACACGATGTAAATGAAACGGTTGATGCAGTCAAAATTGTATCTATGTTACAAAGGGAAAATAAAAATGAGTGACAGAAAATATTTCGGAACCGACGGTATTCGTGGCAAAGTCGGTGAGAACATGATTAACCCAGAGTTCGTTATGAAACTAGGCTGGGCTGCAGGTAAAGTGCTTGCTGGAAGTGGCACGAATAAAGTGCTTATCGGAAAAGATACGCGCATTTCTGGCTATATGTTGGAATCAGCGCTAGAGGCCGGCCTTTCTGCTGCGGGTATTAATATCGGTTTACTTGGGCCTATGCCGACCCCTGCTATCGCTTATTTAACTAAAACTTTTCGTTCAGAGGCAGGTATTGTTATTAGTGCATCACACAATCCCTATTACGATAATGGCATTAAATTTTTCTCTGCTGATGGCACTAAATTAGATGATGACATTGAGCTTGCGATTGAAGCCGAAATGGAAAAACCTATGCAATGTGTCGCATCTGACAAATTGGGTAAAGCCGTACGTATTGCCGATGCTGCTGGGCGCTATATCGAGTTTTGTAAAGGCAATTTTCCATCAAATCTTTCTTTGAAAGGGTTGAAGATCGTTGTGGATTGCGCTCATGGAGCAACCTACCACATAGCACCTAATGTATTGAGTGAGCTAGGCGCTGAAGTCATCGAAATTGGAACAGAGCCCGATGGATTAAATATCAATCGTAAAGTAGGCGCCACCTCGATGAAAGCCATCGTTGATAGTGTGATCAAAAATAAAGCCGATCTTGGATTTGCCCTAGACGGTGATGGAGACCGCATCATGCTCGTCGATCACCACGGAAACGTGATTGATGGTGACCAAATTGTTTATATCGTTGCGCGTGATGCCCTCAAGTCTGGCAAGCTCAAAGGCGGAGTGGTTGGCACTGTTATGAGTAACTTAGGACTAGAAGTCGCATTGAGTACTCTTGGTGTACCATTTGAACGTAGTAATGTGGGCGACCGCTATGTGCTTGAACTGCTTCGCCAAAAAGGCTGGTCGATCGGCGGTGAGGGCTCTGGTCATGTGTTAAATTTAGATGCTGCATCTACTGGCGATGGTATTGTGGCCGGCTTACAAGTATTGGCCGCGATGCTAAATGCGAATATGACCTTGAATGAATTGAGTCGCGGTATGACCAAATTCCCGCAAACCTTAATCAACGTGCGGTTTAACGAAGGTGATACACCATTAGCTGCCGATGAAGTTAAAAACAGCGTGCTTGAAGCCGAGGTTGCGCTTGGCGAAAGAGGCAGGGTACTGCTGCGTAAGAGTGGTACAGAACCACTCATTCGCGTCATGGTTGAAGCGAACGATGGGACTGATTCTCGCAAGTGGGCAGAACATATTGCAGACGCCGTACGCAAGGCAACTGGGCAATAAAACGGCAATATTAATTAACTGTCGATATTTACTGAATAAACTCGTTAAAATTCAACTCTGCTACTTGTATATTGGTAGCAGGTTGGTTAATATCTCGCGCGCTTTTCACTGGCACTACAGGAGTTAGGATGCAAATGAATAACCGTCGACCTATAGTCGCAGGTAATTGGAAAATGAACGGCAATCTTGCGTTAATTAAGCAAGTTGAAGACACATTTTCTAAGGCTGATGTATCTCATGTAGATGTTGTGGTTTGCCCACCGTTTCCTTATTTAGGTGGATTCAACGACAGTAATTTTGCCTTAGGCGGCCAAAATATCAGTCAATTTGAATCTGGTGCGCACACCGGCGAAATCGCCGTGGGCATGTTGAAAGAAATGAAGTGCCAATATGTTATATTGGGTCATTCAGAACGACGTGCTGATAACAACGAGTCAAATGAATTGGTTGCCGACAAAATTGAGCTGGCTTTAGCCCATAAGCTCATCCCTTTGTTTTGTGTCGGTGAACCAGAAGATGTGCGTGAAAGCGGTCAATTATTCGATTTTATCGCGGCACAAATTGATGCGGTAATAAATAAAGTGGGTATTGCAGCATTTAACGATATTGTTATCGCCTACGAGCCTATTTGGGCAATTGGAACTGGCAAAACTGCTAGTCCCGAGCAAGCACAAGAAGTACATGCATTTATACGTCAACATTTGGCAAAGCAAGATAGCAAAATTGCTAACCAATGCGTGATTTTATACGGTGGAAGCGTCAAAGGCAGTAATGCTGATGAATTGTTTTCACAACCCGATGTTGATGGCGGTTTGATTGGCGGAGCCAGTTTAAATCCAGAAGATTTTTTAAGCATTTGCTTAGCGGCAAAGCGATAGAGGCGACAGATGTTTTACGAAGTTTTGATTGTAGTTTATTTAATAGTAGCGATTATGTTGATCGGCTTTGTTCTTATCCAACAAGGCAAAGGAGCAGACATGGGCGCTTCGTTTGGTAGTGGCGGTTCAAACACTGTATTTGGTTCAACGGGTTCAGGTAATTTTCTGACGCGTACTACTGCGATATTGGCTACATTCTTTTTCGTGATCAGCCTTATTCTAGGTAATCAAACTGCAGATAAAGAAAAAGCAGTTGATGACTGGCAGAATATTGAAGTTCCTGTGTTAGATGAGCCTGCTCAATCTACAGCAGCACCTGTTGAATCTGATGTACCCGTTACTACATCAGACGCACCAGCGAGTGATGTTCCTCAAAGCTAAAAAAATTACCACGCGGATGTGGTGGAATTGGTAGACACGCAGCCTTGAGGGGGCTGTGGCTTAGGCCGTGGGAGTTCGAGTCTCCCCATCCGCACCATTTTATGAAAAAGGCTGTAACGTGAGTTACGGCCTTTTTTTATGGCACGTGTTTTCGTTAATTATCTTCGTCAATCAGCGCGTAAATTGGATATTTTATTCATGAGTCAAATTAGCCTACAAAATATTTCTACGGTACTAAGCAGCACGACGAACAGTTTTCGTTTCCCGCCAGTATCCGCAGAATTTGCAGTGGGAGAATTTGTCGCTATTGTGGGGCCTTCTGGGGTAGGGAAGTCGACTTTACTTAGGCTGATTGCCGGCTTAGAGCACCTTACGCAAGGAAGTATCTTGTTCGATGGTGAGCCAGTTGAGCATTTACCTACTCAGCAACGCAATGTTGGTATGGTCTTTCAAAATTACGCTTTGTTCCCCCACCTAAACGTAGCAGACAACTTGGGATATGCTCTGAACGTCAAAAAGGTTAAGCAGTCACAAGTGACCCATGAGGTTGCCCTCGTAGCTAAGCGTTTAGCCATTAGTGACCTACTCGGCAGATACCCTAAACAACTATCAGGAGGGCAAAGACAACGCGTGGCTATTGGTAGGGCTATGCTGTCAAAGCCGCAATTATTTTTATTTGATGAGCCATTTTCTAATCTTGATCCTGAACTGCGAATAGAAATGCGTCAGCAGTTAAAAAGACTGCATTTGGGGTTAGCCACGACCACCCTGTTTGTTACACATGATCAACATGAAGCTATGGCATTAGCTCAGCGTATATTGCTTTTGAGTCATAACGGTGTGGAACAATTTGACACCCCTGAGAATATCTACCGTTCACCCAATAACGTTTATGTGGCTCGCTTTTTTGGTGAGCCTAAAATCAATTTATTTGACGTTAAGGCTAATAATCAAGGATTACAACTAACAGGAAAGATTGAGCATCGTATTTTTTGTGATGTGCCCGAAGTGCTGTACCGGCAAAAACTACTAATGGGAATAAGACCAAGGGCATTCAGGGTTTCACTTCTGCCCATCCCTCAAGGGATCCAAATGAACGTCGCTAAAGTAGAGTACTTAGGCGATGTTCAATATCTCTATTTGTCACCCTTGATTAATTCGTCGCAGGTCGCTGAGTCTTCACCGCCTGTTGACTCGGCTCCTTTGATGAATAACGTCGAAAACAAAGCAAATGGCGATCTCGATCAAGGAGGTCATCTGGTGGTCGTTTTATCGAGTGAAGCTGTGGATGTAGGCCAAGAGATTTATCTTACTTTTGCGCTGGCAGACACGCTCTTATTCGATGAAAATGAAAAACGTATTTCGCTTTAACTAAGCCTGTATACCCTATGCTATACAAATTTGGGTTTAAGTGTGCGCATTAGAGTCGCGAAATAGTCCTGTAAGCTTACTGGGTAAAATCTGAAATGGTACATTGCTGACATCTTCGGGCTGGGCCTGTGAGCCAATTAATACGGTGTTGAATGCTATTGATGTAAAGTTTTACTAGCTCCGCAAGCATCCGCTTTGTCTAACTAGTTTGCTAAAAATGCTTAGCAAAAAATCAGCAGCCCCTTAATCCAAATACTTAATGTTCAAGCACCAACTCTATTCGGTATCCGCGCGAATTTAAGCAATCAACTCATGGTTTACTCGCAAGGTAGATAACTGAATTAAATCAATTGCCTGTTCTTTACTAACTAGACTTGCAATCAAGCCTAAAATCCGTACAATACGGCGTCCTTTTATCTAGCAGTAAATCGTTAGATAGCTAAAAAGGTACATAAGTTAACGTTAACGCTACAACGAGTTTGAGGCATTTATGGTTACTATTCGTTTACAGCGTGGTGGCGCGAAAAAGCGTCCATTTTATCAAGTAGTGGTTGCTGACAGCCGTCGTTCACGCGATGGTCGTTTTATTGAAAACATCGGTTTCTTTAATCCTACAGCACAAGGTCAAGAAGAGCGTTTACGTCTTGATCTAGACCGCGTAGAGCATTGGGTAGGAAATGGCGCAGGCCTTTCTGACCGTGTTGCTCGCTTGGTTAAAGATGCACAAAAAGCAGCTGCTTAATTGCAATTGCAAAGAAAGATTGAGGTATAAATGAGTCACGCGTCTGACACATTAGTGATGGGCAAAATCGGCGCACCTTACGGTGTTAAAGGTTGGGTCAAAATCACTTCATATACCGATGAATTAGACGGTATTTTTAGTTATACCCCTTGGCTTGTGGGCCAAGAAGGGAATACTAAAGAAATCGTTGTTGACCAATGGCGAACCCACAATAAGGGATTGGTTGCCAAACTGGTTGGGGTTGAAACAAGAGACGATGCTGAAAGTATCAAAAATCTCGACATTTCAATTAAAGCTCAACAGCTACCTCAATTAGATGGTGATGAATTTTATTGGAGAGAGTTGGTCGGCATGCAAGTCGTAACCGAACAGGGTTACAACTTAGGTGTCGTGAAAGAATTATTCGAAACGGGTGCGAATGACGTCATGTTAATCAAAGCCAATTTGAAAGATGCTTTCGGTCAAAAAGAACGCATGGTGCCTTACTTAATCGACCAAGTCGTTAAGAAAGTGGACCGTGAGGCGAAAACCATACAGGTTGATTGGGATCCGAGCTTTTAATGAGTTCAGATACACAGCGTTGGTTTGGGGTAGTGAGTCTGTTTCCTGAAATGTTTCAGACTTTTACCGAACAGGGCGTAACAGGACGAGCTGTAAAAAGCGGTAAGTTGAAAGTAGATTTCTTTAATCCAAGAGATTTTACTCACGACAAACATCGTACTGTTGACGACCGACCATACGGTGGTGGTCCAGGAATGCTGATGATGGTTCAGCCTCTATTAGACGCAATTCGTGCAGCCAAACAGGCTGCCGAGAAAAAAACTAAGGTGATTTATCTCTCGCCTCAGGGGAAAACATTAACACAACGTGGTGTGAAGCAGCTTTCTGAAAATGAAAGTGTGATTCTAGTCGCCGGTCGCTACGAAGGTATCGACGAGAGAGTAATAGAAGCTGAAATAGACGAAGAATGGTCTGTTGGTGACTATATTCTCAGCGGTGGTGAACTACCTGCGATGATCTTAATGGATGCGGTCGCAAGACTGGTACCTGGTGTATTAGGGCATGCACAATCTGCCGAGCAAGATTCGTTTAGCGACGGTTTGCTAGATTGTCCGCACTATACCCGACCAGAAAACTTGAACGGCCAATCAGTTCCTTCTGTATTGTTGAGCGGTGATCATCAAAAAATCAAACAGTGGCGTGATAAACAGTCGCTAGGTAGAACCTGGCAACGACGCCCTGAATTATTAAACGACCTAGCTCTGACTGAGGAGCAGCAACGTTTGTTAGATGAATATCAGCAAGAGTTGTTGCAGCAAAATGGCAGTTATTCTGGGATGAGAGGATATGATGAGTAAAGTCAATCAAGATATCATCAAGCGCATTGAAGAAGCACAGTTAAAATCTGATGTTCCTGCATTTGGCCCTGGTGATACAGTTGTTGTTCAAGTACGCGTTAAAGAAGGCGAGAAAGAGCGTCTTCAGGCATACGAAGGCGTTGTAATCGCTAAACGTAACCGTGGCCTACACTCTGCTTTTACAGTTCGTAAGATTTCTAGCGGCGAAGGTGTTGAGCGTACGTTCCAAACCCACAGCCCTGCAATTAGTTCAATTGCTGTGAAACGTCGTGGCGATGTTCGTCGTGCTAAGCTTTATTACTTGCGTGACCGTTCAGGTCGTTCTGCACGTATCAAAGAAAAGCTTAACTAATATTAATTTTGCGTTACCGTTAACTTATAAAAAAGCCCGCATTTTGCGGGCTTTTTACTGCCTGGTACTTAACTCGAATAACTCACCACTTCAGCTTCAATACTTTCGCTGAGCATAAAGTAAAAACGCCTTCCCGGCTCATAATCCCCATGGTTAAACGTTTTAAACCCTAATGTTGTGACACATTTTTCTACGGTATCTAGTTCATTGACCAAGATCCCAAGATGATTCACTTTGCCTATGTTGCGATGATCGATATCGCCGTTTTTAAAGTGTTTTGGCTTATACAAAGCCAAGTAAGCCGTTTCTGATCCCACATGCACGGTATAACCGTCATCTTTAGCAGGGCCTGACCAACGAATATGCCAGTTAAATAACTGACAAAGTATTTCTGCCGTTTTGTCAGGGTCGGTGACGGTTAAATTAACGTGTTCAAACATAGCTGGGCGCATAATTATTCCTCTTCGTGACTGGATTATTGTATGGCGACAGCTTAATATCTAAAGCTAACTTTAGATCAAGAAAAAGTTGAGTTTATTTTTATGCCACAGGAACCACTGGTCAGTATTGGCTTTATCGCAAAGCGCACTGGTAACGCGGTTTCCTTGATCCGCTACTATGCCAACCAAGAAATTATTCCGTCCGTTCGCACTCCTGGTGGCAGCCGAGTCTTCCCTCGTTCAGTCATACGCAGGGTGTCCTTTATTCTCATTGCACAAAATATGGGTTACAGCTTGGATGAAATACGCCAATTATTAAACGCATTGCCTGATAACCGAACACCGACAAAAGACGATTGGACCTCCTTAAGTGAGGTATTTAATCAGCGTATTGAGCAGCGTATTGCTGAGCTTACCCAGCTTAAATCGTCATTAGCGGGATGTATTGGTTGTGGCTGCCTGTCTTTAGACAAATGTCGTCTGTACAATAAAGAAGATAACATCGCGACAAAAGGTGCGGGGGCGAGATTTTTATTAGACGATAGGCCGAATTTATAACCGCATAATGGCGAGCAATTGAATGCTTAATAAACATGACAAGAATTAAAACACTAAAGGCAAAAAAGTTGGCTGTGAACAACAAAGACGCACCAAACACTAGCGCTACAATGCATCCACGTAATGTACACCGAAACGGTTACCCAATGTCAGCGTTGTGTCAAAGTTACCCTATACTTGAGGCACATGTGGTTAAGGCGAAGAGCGGTCAGCAGAGCATTGATTTCTCGAAAGCGGCGTCTGTTAAAGCGCTTAATGCAGCACTGCTTATTCATTATTACGGGTTGAATATGTGGGATATACCCGACGGGTATTTGTGCCCGCCGGTGCCAGGCCGAGCAGACTATATTCATGGCCTTGCTGAGCTGTTAGCCAAAGAAAATAAGGGAGTTGTACCCACAGGTAATAGTATAAAAGGGCTAGATGTTGGCTTAGGCGCTAATGCTATTTACTCGATTATCGGTAGCCAAACCTATGGCTGGCGCTTTGTGGGCAGTGATATTGACGACGTTGCCCTGAAATCAGCGACGGCTTTAGTTAATAACAATCCTAAATTGAAGCCCTTACTCGCTGTGCGTAAACAGCATGACAAAGCTCAGATTTTTACCGGTATCATTCAGCCCGACGAACATTTTGCGTTTAGTCTGTGCAACCCACCGTTCCATAAATCTGCTCAAGAGGCTGCCACGGGAAGCCTGCGAAAAGTAAAGGGACTTGGGCGTCATAAGCAGAAACACAACAACACAAGTAAAGCACAACCGATAACGGCAAATAAACTTAACTTTGCCGGGCAAAGCAACGAGCTATGGTGTGAAGGTGGCGAATTGGCATTTATACAGCGAATGATCAAGGAAAGTGTCGAGTATCAATCTCAGGTTGAGTGGTTCACCTGCTTAGTGTCAAAAAGTGCGCATCTTAAAGCCATCGAAACCAGTGTTCGCTATTTTGGGGCTAAGCAGTTTATGAAAATTGAAATGGGCCAAGGCCAAAAAATAAGTCGGTTTGTGGCATGGAAGTTCTGAGACTGGAGAATAAAGCAGTAAAGAGTGACGCAGTAAAAGGTCAGACACTAGAGTACAAAGGGTGTCTGTATTTCATTCTTGCGTCAATCGAGTATTAGGTCCGAAAACACTAAGCAAAATAGCGTTAACTATACGGCGATACTTATCTTATGTCGCGATAATGGAACCAGAACCATAAAAGCAGGAGTAGCAATGGAAAAGTTGACTGAAAAAGAAAAAATGTTAACAGGCGAGTTATATTTTCCGAGTAATAAAGTGCTACAGCAAGACAGAGCCAAAGCGAAAGCCGCATGTCAGCAGTTTAATTTAGCATCTGAGGCTGAGCGAAAACCCGCAATGAAAACCTTGCAAAGCATATTTGCGGATTCACCTAATTCATGGATAGAGCCAACTTTTCACTGCGATTACGGTTACAACATTCGTGTGGGCAGAAACTTTTATGCTAACCATAATGTGGTTATTTTAGACGCTGCCGCTGTTACCTTTGGCGATGATGTGATGCTTGCCCCTGGCGTGCTCATCTCCACTGCGTCGCATCCACTTGATGCTAAAAGACGTAACAAAGGCTTGGAAACGGCACGACCAATCACTATTGGCAACAGTGTGTGGATAGGCATGGGGGCAAAAATTTTGGATGGGGTGACGATAGGTGACAACGCAGTTATTGCTGCAGGGGCAGTGGTGAATAAAGATGTTGCTGAAAATACTGTAGTTGCGGGTGTACCAGCTGTGGCTATTCGCCAAATTGATAACACGACATTAGATGAAGGATGTGCCAAATAGTGAGCTTAGCTTGAGCCATATTTCAGTGAAAGACAAACGCCAAAGGGTTACACCGTCTTTAGTTAGTTCTGTTGAAGGATTATTGCTTGCCCATCCCCTAGGGATAAGTGAGTACGACTTGCTTAAACGGTTACAGACTTCATTTGGTGATTTTCAGGTGGCCTCGGCTGCTAAATTTGAGCAGAGGACCGCCGAATACGCCTTTGAGGGGTCAAACGATACTTCTAGTGAGCTCTCGTCTGTGCAACCAGTTCAGCATAGCGCCGAGCTATTTTCATCGTTATCATTGAGTGAGCCCTTAGCTCTATTTCGCACCCACTTTGTTCTCTTTAATGCGTTATATCAGCTACGGCAAACTTGGCGAGAGCAGGGTATTGGTGATATCGATATTTATACCCTTAATATTCGACCTTTACCGCTTAATGCGCAGGGCAGCAAAAATAGTCTTTCGATAGCCGATCCATTGGCGGAATATTACTTGGATTGGGATAACTTCACCGAAACCTCCCAAGCTGAGGTGGAAGCGTTACTGGATAACTTTTGGCTAAATTATCAGCAGGAAGAGACCCCCTCAGAGTTACAAAAGAGCGGTGATACACAACAGCTTGAGAAAAGTTATGCCGTGCTAGCGCTTCCTATTAATGCGCCATTAAAGGCAGTGAAACGCCAATATTTGAAGCTTATTCATCAGCACCATCCTGATAAAGGCGGTGACGTGCATAGCGCACAGACGTTACAGGGAGCATATGCTTACATACTTAAAAATCAGGGGATTAGATAGGCTTAGGAGAGACACAAAAAAGCCCTGCTAAACAGGGCTTTGTATATTTATTGAGTTGTGTTTACTGCGCTTTCATTGTTTTTAACTGCTCATCAGTGAGCAAACCACGACGCTCAAGCAAGGGCCATACTTTTGGATCTTGGCCTCTGAAGCGACGATACATGATCATCGGGTCTTCAGTGCCGCCAGTTTCAAGAACATGTTCACGGTAGCCGCTCGCAGTGTCTTGATCGAAAATGCCGTTTTGGCTAAACACTTGCCATGTATCAGCGTCATAAATGTTCGACCAGATATAGCCATAATACCCTGATGCATACCCGCCAGAGAATATATGCGAGAAATAGCCTGTGCGATACCTAGGAGTAATTTGTGGGATCAACCCAATCTCATCCATTGCCGCTTTTTCAAATGCATCTGCATCCTGTTCTGTGGCCGTTTCAAGGGTGTGCCATTTCATATCCAGTAATGCTGCCGCCATGTACTCTGTGGTAGCAAAACCTTGATTGAATTTACCTGCAGCTTGAATCTTTTCAATCAAAGTTTGAGGGATCACTTCACCGGTTTTATAGTGCTTGGCAAACTGCGCCAATACTTCGGGCTCCATCATCCAGTTTTCCATCACTTGCGACGGATACTCTACGTAATCACGTGGTAATGAGGTGCCCGTTTGTGACTGATAGTAACCATCGGACAACAAGCCTTGTATAGCGTGGCCAAATTCGTGAAATAAGGTCGATGCTTGATCAAACGTAAGTAGAACCGGCGCGTCGCCTACAGGACGTGGGTAGTTAAGCACATTGTAAATAATCGGCTTAACGTTCTCGCCAAACATTTTTTGCTGTTTACGGTAGGAGTTCATCCAAGCGCCACCACGTTTGCTTTCGCGTACGTAGTAATCCGTCATATAAACGCCAATGCTAGAGCCGTCCTTGTCGAACACTTCGAAGGTACGCACATCTGGGTGATATTTGGGAATATCTTGACGTTCTTTAAAGGTCACTCCCCATAGCTTTTCTGCGGTATAAAAAACGCCTTCACGGGTTGCATCAAGAGAAAAGTACGGCTTAGTTTGCGCTGCGTCCAGATCGTAACGGGCTTTGCGAATTTTTTCAGCATAATACCACCAATCGTAAGCAGCGAGCGTGAAGTCACCGCCTTCTGCTTTGATCATATCTTGCATATCTGCGACTTCGTTTTTCGCTTGAGCTAATGCCGCTGGCCATACTTGGTCTAATAAGCCATAAACATTTTCAGGGTTTTTCGCCATGGCTTTTTCAAGTACAAAATCCGCATAGGTTTTATAATCAAGTAATTGGGCTTTTTGGTAACGTAAGGAGGCAATTTTTGAGGCTAACTTTTTATTATCGTTAGCATTTTCGTTGTCACCACGTTGAATATAACCCTCGTATAAGGCTTTACGTAAATCACGATTTTCAGCGTAGGTCAAAAAAGGATTTTTACTAGGGCGATGAGTGGTAAATACCCATTTACCGTCGTGTCCACGCTCAGTGGCCGTTACTGCGGCAGCAGCAATAATATCCTCGGGTAGTCCAGCTAAGTCATCTTTCGTATCGATAACTAATTCAAAGGCGTTGGTTTCAGCGAGTAAATTCTCACCGAATTGAACTGATAATTTAGATAATTGGCTGTTCAAATCACGTAGTTTCGCTTTATCTACTTCACTTAGGTTAGCGCCACCCCGCACAAATGATTGATAGCTATCAGCAAGCAAGGTTTTCTGATCCACGCGCAAGTCGAGGCTGTCTCTTTGCTCATATACTGATTTAACGCGGGCAAAGAGTTTGGCATTAAGATAGATGTCATCATTTAACGCTGATAAGCGAGATGACATCTTTTTAGCAATGCCCTGCATTTCTTTGCTGGTATCAGTACCGTTTAGCGCGTAAAAAACAGTCGCTACATGATTAAGAGCTTGGCCTGATTTTTCCATCGCTTCGATGGTATTTTCAAATGTGGCAGCTTTACTAGAATTAGCGATGTCGTCAATTTCTTGTTGGTTTTGGACAATGGCAAAATCAAATGCAGGCTCGAAATGTTCAACCTTTATTTTTGAAAATTCAGGCACGCCAAATGGCGCACTTGACTCCGCTAGCAAGGGGTTATTATTTGCGATGTCACCGTTTTGTTGAGATGTTCTTTGCAGCTGAGTAGTGTCTTGCTGGGCAGTCTTTTGGTGCGCTGCGTCCTGATTTGCCTGGCTTGCGGTGTCGGGTTGACACGCAGCAAGCAAAACAGCCAATGCAACTGGGCTGAGTAATGCTTTTTTCATAGGGATCCCTGAGTTAAATACTTTTGACGACTATGTTGTCGTTCGATTTTGTTTATTGTGATGTCTCTTACCGGTGCACTGTCATGCTTGGGTAATACTAAAGACTATCGCGATATGCTATGTGACCGCAAATTTGTTGACCTATACTGGTGTACGCAAAGTGTAAGCGTTGATGTGCAGCTATAAGCGCTGGTGATGAGTGTGATTTTTCTAGGGTGTTTTGCGCGTATTTTGAGCTAACAGACGAATAAATTAATTAATTCTTGCGAAAAAAATTATCAAATGTTAAAAAGTCAATCAAATTACATAAAAAGTTAATTTGCAGTTGTAATTATATGTTTACATTTAATCGGCCGCTTGCTTTAAACATGTTATTTCCAGTTCGACTGCCATGCAGTTCGTGTTTTACCCTTTACCTTGTGAGTCTAAGATTATGTTACGCGACAACATCAATAATATTAACGTTACCTCTGAACAGGTACTTGTTACCCCTGAAACCTTAAAGAGTGAGCTTCCCGTTACGGACCACGCTTTATCTGTGATCCAATCTTCACGTCAAATTATTTCTGACATTATTCATCGTCGTGATCATCGATTTCTGGTTATCAGTGGACCATGCTCAATACATGATATTGAAGCCGCAAAAGAATACGCACTTAAACTTAAAGAGCTACACGAGTCATGCAAAGACACGTTATACATAGTGATGCGGGTGTATTTTGAGAAACCACGTACGACCGTCGGTTGGAAAGGACTGATCAACGACCCACATATTGATGATACGTTTGATATTGAAACAGGTTTACGTAAAGCGCGGGAGTTACTCATTTGGTTGGCGGAGCTTGAAATTCCAGTTGCTACAGAAGCGCTTGACCCGATTAGCCCTCAGTATTTAGCTGAGTTATTCAGCTGGTCGGCAATTGGCGCGCGTACTTCTGAGTCACAAACTCACCGTGAAATGGCTAGCGGCTTATCTATGCCTGTAGGTTTTAAAAACGGCACAGATGGTAGCCTAGGTATTGCTATTAATGCACTACAATCGGCCGCATCAGGTCACAGTTTCATGGGGATAAATGGCGAAGGGCAGGTGAGCGTGATCCAAACTCAAGGTAATCCTGATGGCCATATTATTCTTCGTGGTGGTAAGCAACCAAACTATGATTCTGTTTGCGTGGCAGATTGCGAAGAAGAAATGCGCGCTGCAAAATTAAGTGCTGGTTTAGTCGTGGATTGTAGCCATGCGAACTCTAGTAAAGACTACCGCCGCCAGCCATTGGTAGCACAAAATGTGGTGAATCAAATACTCGGTGGTAACCAATCAGTGATTGGCATTATGTTAGAAAGCCATTTAAATGCGGGCAATCAAAGCAATAAAGGTAAGACGCCTAGTGAGCTAGAGTATGGTGTGTCTATCACCGATGGTTGTATCAATTGGGAATCAACAGATGAGTTAATTAACCACATGCGTGATAAACTTATTACTGTATTGCCTTTGCGGTTAAATAAACTTAACAGCCCAAATTAAAAGGAACTTGAATGCCAACCGAACTAGAAATATTACGCGACCAAATTGATAGCCTAGATTCTGAGCTAGTGGGGCTGTTAGCAAAGCGTGCTGCGCTGACTGAACAGGTTGGTGTGTATAAAAGTAAGGTTGGTTTGCCTATTTATGTTCCCGCTCGTGAAGCCGAATTAATTGAGCAGCGCTGTGAACAAGCTAAAGCGTTAGGTGTTCCTCCTGCATTAGTCGAAGACTTATTGCGCCGAATTATGCGTGAGTCGTATCACACGCAAAATAAACGTTATATGTGTTGTGCTCCGCAGGTTAACAATATAGTTGTTATTGGTGGTGGCGGTGCGTTAGGGCGTATTTTCGTGGATATGTTTACCCGAAGCGGTTATAAGGTCGATGTTCTTGAACAAAAAGATTGGCCTAGGGCCGACGCAATGTTCGCAACAGCAAGCTTGGTGCTTGTGGCGGTCCCTATTCAATTAACCGAACAAATCATTGCTAAGCTAGATAATCTGCCTGAAAGTTGCATTTTAGCCGATATCACCAGTACCAAAGCAGTGGCATTGGCTGCCATGTTAAAAGCCCATAAAGGGCCGGTGGTTGGCTTACACCCTATGTTTGGGCCTGATGTATCCAGTATGGTCAAACAGGTTGTGGTTGTATGCCATGGCCGCGAGGAAGACAAATACCAATGGTTATTGCAGCAAATGCGTGTTTGGGGAGCTGCACTACAGGAAACTGATGCTCAAGAGCATGATGATTCAATGGTGTTTATTCAAGTCATGCGCCACTTCTCTAGTTACGTGTTTGGTGCGCATCTGCTGACTGAAAACCCTTCGCTTGATCAACTTATTTCGCTCAGTTCGCCAATCTACCGATTGGAACTGGCTATGGTTGGGCGCTTGTTCGCCCAAGATCCTGCCTTATACACGGATATCATTTTTAATAACAAAGACAGCGTTGCTGTACTCACCAGTTTTAGAGATACCTTTGATCACGCTTTAGATATGCTCAAAAAAGGTGATAAAGGCTCGTTTATTAAATTGTTCTTTAAGATTGGCGCTTGGTTTGGCGATTATTCAAAGCAATCGTTGGTAGACAGCAAAAAGTTACTTCTTAAAGCGAACGATGATCGTACAATAAGCGAGTAATACTCATCCATTAATAGTGTTTTAATATCATGATTTCACGGTTACCAAGGTGGGTGGAGTACGGCGCATTTATATTGGCTATGATAGCCGGTACTGTGAATGCCGTGGGATTATTAGGCTTTACCCACCAAGCTATATCTCATCTATCAGGCACCGCAACGCTTATTGGGGCAAGTTTAAGCCATGTATCGTTAAAAGAGTCGTTTCACCTTTTCGCTATTCTGCTCAGCTTTATGCTGGGGGCAGCTTTCTCTGGCTTTTTCTTACGTAATCGTACTCTCAAGCTATCTCGCCATTATGACTTTTTACTTTTCACGGAGGGATGCCTTTTATTGCTATCCATTTGGTTACTTAGAGAGAATTACGCTGCTGGTCACTATACTGCATCTGCCGCATGTGGTTTGCAAAATGCTCTGGCAACCACCTACAGCGGAGCCATTATCCGGACCACTCACATGACAGGGATTTTTACCGATTTGGGGATCATGTTAGGCGAACGGTTAAGACAGAAAAGCTTTGATAAGCGCAAAATGATATTGTTCTTATTGCTAATCAGCGGGTTTATTAGTGGCGGAGCGATTGGCACCAGTTTATTTACCTACTTCGGTTTTAACGCGTTGTTAATGCCGGCATCACTATGCTTTGTTCTGGCACTGAGCTACCGCGTTTATCGCAATAAAATGAAAAGAAGGCGCTATTAGCGCCTTCTTTATGTTAAATAGACCCACCTTCTAGGTGGACAATTGCCTTAACTATTCTTCTTTAAGGGCATTGACTGCAGCAATTTTGGTTGGGTTTATTTCATCATTGGGATAGCAGCCCAATATTTTGAAATAACGAGTGGTATTTTTAAGCTCCTCGAGGGCGACTTGCATGGGCCCATCTTGGATATTCCCTTCAACATCAATGTAAAACATCTCCTCCCAAGGGTTACCGGTAATCGGCCTAGATTCGAGTTTAGTCATATTAATGTTGTTACTTTTGAGCACCATTAGGGCCTCTACAAGCGCACCAGACTTTTGTACCGTAGACATGACTAAGGTTGTTTTGGCAGGAACTTGCAACGGCACATTAACCGGTTGACGAGCAACCACGAAGAAACGGCTGTGATTCTCTTTTTGATTAGCAAGGTTAGACTTAATAGCATGTAATCCATATAAAGCACCGCCTGCTTCACTGCCTATAGCGGCCACTGACTCGCTTTGTAATTCATTCACCGTCATCATGGCTGTTGATGTGGCGTCACAGGTTATGACTTCCACATTGCCGAGCTCAGCTAAAAAGTGACTGCACTGGGCAAATACCTGCGGATGCGCATATAAGGTTTTAATGCGGTGAACGTCGGTATTTTTAGAAACTAACAATGCATGTTTAATCGGATGTGTTAACTCGCCAATGATCGACAGATGCGTATGTTGTAATTGGTCGTACACTTCATTGATACTACCAGACGATGTATTTTCAATCGGCAATACGGCGTAGTCAGCTTCGTTGGTTTCTACTTTTTTGATGATTTCGCCAAAGCTTTGGCAGCCGATCTCTAAAAGCTCACCCGGGCGACGAGAAAAGTACTTTTGTGTCGCAAGATAACTATAAGAGCCTTTGTCCCCTAAAAACGCCACACGGTTAAGAGGAAGACTACTACCCGGATTCGCTCTTTCAGCTAACAACGCTTGCTGATTAAGTACTGAATCTTCAATGATCACATGAAACAACTGAGTCACATAATGGGCATCTAGACCGTGACCTTGACCGCGCTTAATCAAACTGACGAGCAGCTGTTCTTCGCGCTTATGATCCCTTACTGGAATATGATGGGTTATTTTAGTTTCAGCCACTTGATTGGTACATTGCTGGCGCTCTGCAAGCAGTTTAAGTAACTGCTGATCAATTGAGGTAATTTGTTCTCTTAGTTTATCTAGCTCCACGACCGACATTTTACTCACTTCCATAAACAGGTTAAAAGGCCTTTTTGGTAAGGCATAAGTTCTTTGTACATAAATGATTTAACACAGGCTTGGCGCGCTGAAACTACTATCAGTTAGGCTATTGAATCTATTAACTCAGACGCCTGATGTCAATCATTACCTTATGCCAAAATGGCCTTTAGACGCGTAAAACTCTATAAACTGGTTAAAAACCTAAGTTTTGCCCGCGAAATTACTCCTCAAGAAGGGAAATAAGTAGCATCTTAACTTGTTCCACTTCAAAAGGTTTATCGCACAAAGCATTCACCCCTGTCTGGTGAATGTTGGCCATATGCAAGCTATTAACAGATTCAGAAGTCACCATAATAATGGGAATATGAGAGGTTTCAGTGTTAAAACGGATGAACTCTGATAATTCTCTACCATCCATTTCCGGCATATTGTAATCAGTGACCACTAAATCAAAGGTGTGCTCTTTAAGTTTACTTAACGCCGTTGCGCCATTCTCGGCTTCGATTATTTGCTCAATCCCCAGTCCTTGCAGAACACGTTTTATATGATT
>NZ_BAEP01000076.1 GCF_000315015.1 Paraglaciecola mesophila KMM 241
TGAGCATATTCGCTTCCACATAACTATTGGCGAGAGCGCGTTTAATGGTTGGGTCGAAGTCATCAAATTGGTAGGCAAGCTCAAACTGGTTTCGTGCTTCGTCACTTTTGCCTTGGCTTTGTAACACTAAACCGCGCAGCATCACACTCTTCGCATTATTGGGCTCAACCGAGAGGGCTTTATCTAAATATTGGTTTGCCTCAGCGTAATTTTTGTGTATTAGCGAAATCTGCGCTAAACCGTTGAGCATATTGCTGTTTTGACCAAACTCAAGTTGGGCGCTTTCATAAATTGACTTAGCTTGTTCTAACTCTTTTTTCTGAATATGTGCTGCAGCCTTTAATAGCTGAACATCAAGCTTTACCGATGACGATAAACTACGCGGTGTTGGCAAATCGATAAGTGCATCAAACCGGCGGCTAATAAGATAGGCATTGGCTAACGGTACAATTACTAAGTTTAAATCTGCGCCCGCTGCCATAACCTCTTCAAATTCTGTAATAGCGTCATTGACGTAACCATCTACGAGTAGCACGCGCCCCATTAAAAGCTTTGAAGGTAAGTGAGAAGGGGACGCTTGCAGCGCATTTTTTAGGTGAATATACGACTCTGAAAATTCCTCCTGATTAAACGCCGATAGTGCTTTTTCGTAGTTTTCAGAGGTATCAGCAAATGCTAACGAGGGCAGTACAGCACAAAAAGCAATTGCACTAAGTGAGATGGGTAGTAAAAGACGTTTCATAAATTAGGTTGACTCTTTTCCTTAGAATGCAGAGCATAAAATACTACGGTATATTTTGCGTAATTACCTCAGTTATTCAATGACTACGAACATACCAAGGTATGTTTTTAGGCAAAAAAAAACCTCACAATGTGAGGTTTTAGATGTTTCATAAATTTTTATGCAGACTTGCGACGACGCCAAGCAGCGAACAAGCCAAAGGATGCTAGCACGGCTAGTGAGCTAGGCTCTGCAACATCTGTAGGTGGTTTAGGATCTGGGCCAGTGCCTGCGATAGTTTTAATACCAGCAATCTTGAGAAAATCATTTCCACCACCGAAATATCCATTAGATGACGATGACTGTCCAAATGAACTGTTGTAAGCACCGATGACCCAATATTTAGAATCATATCCAGCAGTTTCGCTAGTCAGAGAAACCCAATTAGTACTTAGGTCAGCAAAGCTCGTGCTAAATAAGACATTACTGGCAGAGGATACATCTGACCATGTCTGGCCTTCTAAAGTAGGTAATGAGTCGAACGCTGCAATCGAAATATCAGAATCATAAGGAGCTGAGCCTAAGTCAATTTTTGTAATCGAAACGAAATCGTCAAAAGTTAGCAAAAGCATATCAGAATCATATCCGTTATCAACGTAATGCTCATTGTAATTTTCATCTCGATTTAAGTTAAGTAACCCCCAACTATTTTGTGCGGCAGTAGCAGTCTCGATGGAGTTAGAGCTCCCTGTATCTGCCCATGCATTAATTGAAAGTGCGTTATCTGATGATGAAAAATTTAATTGATTTCCGTCGTAGTTTCCTGAACCATACTTAGTACCTGACGTAGTAAAATTCCACACTGTATAATCTGTTGCTAAGCTAGCAAATGACATAGTCAATAACGATGCTGCAATCGCTGCGCTGCGCAAAATAAGTTGTTTTTTCATATTAAACCTTCCAGTCCGTAAAAGATGCTGAGTGTTATCAATTTTATACTTTTACTCTAAGCATATATCGCGCCATTTATAAAAATTATTTTATTTCAATGGGTTGTTTGAATTTAGAATCGCATTTTAGTTTTATTGTAAAGAAGTTCGACAGCTGAGCTGATCAGTGACTCAATCCGTATACATGACAACAAGTATACATTTATTTGTGGGAGAGAATATAGGAAATACGTATAATAGGTATGCTTAAAAATACGCCAACATAAGTTTGAAAGAGAAATTCAGTAATGGATTGATCTTGCAGTTTTTTTTAATTGCCCAATAACTACCATCAAACGTTTATGTTATCTTGGCGCCGTTATTTTATCTAAGGAGCTGTTATGCCCGAATCTAAGCGTAAAGGTATTTACCTTTTACCCAATTTATTAACCACTGCCGGTTTATTTTCTGGCTTCTATGCTGTTGTTGCGTCAATGAATGGACACTTCGAAGCTGCGGCTGTAGCGATATTCATCGCAATGATTTTTGACGGCCTTGATGGGCGTGTTGCTCGTATGACCAATACCCAAAGTGAATTTGGTGCCGAGTATGATTCCATGGCAGATATGGTGTCCTTCGGTATGGCGCCAGCGCTGGTTGCCTACAACTGGGGATTGAGCGGTTTAGGTAAAATAGGTTGGTTAGCTGCCTTTATATATGTAGCTGGAGCCGCTTTACGTTTAGCGCGTTTTAATACCCAAATTGGCATTGCCGATAAACGCTATTTTCAAGGTTTGGCCAGCCCCGCGGCAGCTGCATTGGTGGCAGGTCTCGTTTGGGTAGGCGGAGAGTATGATGTCAATGGTGATGACTACGGCGTTCTAGTTGCCTTAGTAACTAGCTTGGCTGGCCTATTGATGGTGAGTAATTTTAAATACAATTCATTTAAAGAAGTAAACTGGCACGGTAAAGTACCATTTGTAGCTTTACTTCTTGTGATGCTGATTTTCGTAGTGGTTGCGACTGAGCCTGCTTTAGTTCTATTCGTCGTGTTTGCCTTATACGCACTCGCTGGACCCATCAATACATTTAGAAGTGTAGATAAGGTCAAGTTAGAACACGTCGTAGGAGATCCAGATGAAAACGATGCTGATTTTACGCAAGGTGATGAGCAAACTGAGAGCGCCATAGATGATGACGCTGAGGAGCCAACGAACAAGCAATAGCGCTTTGTTGCTATGACGTTTGTGAAGTCAAAGTAATAACCTTATATAAAGATGGCTGGGCTAATTGGAGAATTAAGCCCTGCCATCTGCTCCAAAATCCACTTCTGTGTTCTTTAACCCCAATATGACGATTAGCTCGTGTAATAAGTAGGCTAGTCGTTAGCTTTTTCCGGAACACATACATACGTTCCTTAATCTACGTTTCATTTTCTTCCTGATTCTCATCAAAACATAACCCGAAACTACTCTCATTGACGTTTTACGTTCTTATATGCACAGCATTTTGGTTAAAACAGGCCGGTTACTGGTTTTAATCTGACGCTATAAGGTGGATTACAAGTTAGCGATCCTGCTACAGATGGCCAAAACGTGCAAAACCCGACCAAATTGTACCTTCTGCGAGCTTAATGGTTATAAGTTGAGCAGTTAAACATTTTTTTGAAATAAACACTTGCGATCAAAAAAGGGATCTCTATAATGCGCATCTCGCTTCGGGGAGGCCACTTAAAACGGCTCACCGCGACAGGATTTTCTTAGTGTAAATCGTGTCACTGCGATGCTCTAAGGGCGTTGTAGTTAGCGGGATGCAGCAAATTGCTTAGTTTGAAATTAAATTAAAAAAATTG
>NZ_BAEP01000075.1 GCF_000315015.1 Paraglaciecola mesophila KMM 241
ACCTTTTTCGATTACTTGGCGCACGGCCTCTTGTTTAAACTCGTCTGGATATTTTTTATTCATAACGCTTTTTACCTTACTTCGGTTTCTAAGTAAAAAGTGTCTACAAAGTTAGGGGAAGATCATAATTCACTCCTATTTAGAGGTGGGGTTTCCTACAAAAAGAGCCGTTGTACTTTAATTCAAATCGATTGAGGATTTTTACTGGGCTCTTGACGGTTGACGGTTGATGGTTGAGGAAAGAGATGGCGTTTAAGGTCAGTTTTTACGTAGGGGAATAGGCTACAAGATATGCTTGGCATGTGTTCGTTAAGGTTATTTCAGGCGTGTTTTAACAGCTGCAACAACTGCTTCGCTTTGGTCATTCCTCGAAGCCGTTGAGCAGAATCTAAGTTTAGTCGTTCTAGTATAGAGCTGTGAGTGTTGTCGATATGGCCCTTATTATCATCACGAATGCAGCGGCCTGTGATATCGACAAACTCACAATAGTCTTTTGGCTAATTCGGCTGTTTCGAGGTTAAGGCACAGCCCATCCACCTCACAGAATGAAACCCAAATTGGGTGTCTTTATATCGTCTTTCATCTGAGCAAAGAAACATGCCTGTCTTGGTTAGATGCCTCTTATGAGTGCCTGTACCTCAAAAGCTATCAATTTTAAGGTGTTATTTTGACTGGCGTTTATCAATTACATATTGAACGGCCATTCTAGCGAGACCAGCACCAATGCCCGACACTACTGCCCACGTTACAGCCTCTTTAAGGTCAGTGTTTTCACTTTCCTTGTCTTTCGGTGCGGGTTCGTTAGTCACCTTTTCCCACGATTTTTGTAGCGTTTTTCTTGCTAGAATGCCTGCCGATGCGGCGGCAAGTCCAATACCTACGTTCGTAATGAGTTGTTTACTGCTCATAATGTACCCCTCCAGATTATTAGTTAATATCTCAGTGCAAACCATAGACCTACTCTGTCAGTTTCTTACGTTATTGTTCGAGTTGTAGTCGTAATGCAGCTTGTAGGCTGATCACAACGAAAAAGAGAAGTGTGCTTTTGCGCCATAACAATCCCAGTAGTAAAATTCGTTAACTATCTTACGGGTACAATTGTAAATATTTCTCAAATAAAGGGCTTTCTTATCTTCTGTGAAAGCATTTGCGCATACCCATAATGTCAGGTAGCCGTTTATAACGTTGAACTTGGCCATTTTTATACAACGCAGCTTCGATTGTTTTGTCGTTTATTGCTTCCTGCAACGGCCGCGATAAATCATTGAGTTGACTTTCTTAAGATCAGACCGATTGATGATTTTCACTGGAATCTTGAGCGCTGAGGAAGGCAACGGTGTTTAAGGTCAGTTGTTAGGCAAGGGAGTAGACTACAAGATATGTAGGGAATGTGTTTGTTATGAGACATAAATCGAGTGTCGTTTAACCTTAAAATTGACCATCCTTATCATGGGCATCTTTATATCACCTCTCTTTATATCGCCTCGTTATATCGTCCAAAATCTAACGCCATCGAAGAACGCCGATCGTTATACATATATCGAACTTAGCGTTTATTCCCATCTGTAATCATTTTGCGGGCTCTCGCATCCGAATTTCGAATCATATCGTCAATCAGTGCTGTTTCAGGCATGTTCTTCCAATACTTTTTGGGCATTGAGCTTAACATCGCGCTCTTTTTGATACGGGCGGGATTAAATATATTAGTGTAATAAGTGAGCCAATATTTTTCTATACGGTCTTCATCAGGACACACACTCGGATCGGGATTATCTTCTAACACTAATTTTTCAGTATCCCAATGAGCAGCACGATAAGGCGTCAGTATCGACCAACGCATATTTTTAAAGCGGGTTTGGAAGAAGTCGAGTTTAACCTCCAAGCTGAAATGCTCTGGTTCATACCAAGCGATAAAGTGCTCTTGTCCGTCAAGTGCAACCTCTCTAAATCTCAAAAAAGCACTCATTTTGTACGCATCGCGTTTTACCGCTTTGGCTAATGTATTGAGTTGCAGTATATCTTCGTCAGTTTTTAACTGAATAAGGTTTTTGTTCTCGAAAATAACGCGCCATAAAACCCGATAACACAGTGCGAAGCGGCTAGCATCTTGATGACACAACGCATATTTAAAAAGCATTAAGACAGACTTGGGAATCGAGTGTTTCACTTGCTCTTTAGGGGCGGGCATAACCTCTTCAGTATGGCCAAACAGGTCGTCTTGTATAGACTCTGAACTTTGCCAAATAATGTTTTCAGGGGGGATAGATTGCGCTAAACATTCTCTTGATGCTATGCGCCACTCGTTGTATCCAGGCACTGAAGTGATAGTAATTGTTCTCATCTTGATGCTACTTCATTTAGGCGCCGAAGAGCTCAAACTGTTTCGGCTGTTTGAACTGCAATTCAAAATTATTGCCATCGAGTAAATGAATAGCAGGTGAGTAGTCACTCACAGTAATGAAAGGTTTTAGCTTTTGTAATGGCAGACGCATTTTAGTGAGATCCATCCAACTAAGCTTTGTATAACGGCGGATCGCCAGAATTTTTTGTACGGTGCGAGCACCAAGACCAGGTACTCTTAACAACATGAGTTTGTCGGCTTTATTTAAATCAATTGGAAATACATGACGATTGCGTAATGCCCATGCGAGCTTGGGGTCATGGTCCATATCAAGCATGTCGTCGTGCACGATTTCGTCAAGCGTGAATCCATAGAAACGCAGTAGCCAATCAGCCTGATAAAGACGATGCTCTCGCACCAAAGGCGCAGGCTTAAGCGGCAAAACTTCTGATGCATCGGGTATTGGTGAGAACGCAGAGTAATAAACTCGGCGTAGCTTTTGTTGGCTATAAAGCTGAACGCTCGCTCCCAATATGACTTTATCGTTTGAGCCATCGGCCCCTATGATCATCTGGGTTGACTGTCCGCCAGGGGCAAAGCGAGGAGGACGTTTACCTGTATGCGTTTTATCTACTTTATGCTCGGCTATTTTGTCTTTCAGAGTATTCATCGAGCTATGAATAGCGCCCAGGTCTTTTTCTGGCGCGTACTTATTTAATGAAAGCTGGGTTGGCATTTCTACATTAATGCTTAGCCGGTCGGCATATAAACCAGCTTCAGCCTGAAGTTCAGGCGAGGCATTGGGAATTGTCTTAAGGTGTATATACCCCTTGAACCCGTGATCGATACGTAAGGATTTTGCAATACGTACCATGCTTTCCATTGTAAGGTCTGGGGAACCGACGATGCCTGAACTAAGAAATAAGCCTTCGATATAGTTACGCTTATAAAAATTCAGTGTTAGCTCTACTGTTTCTTTCACAGTGAAACGGGCGCGTTGAACACTACTTGATACCCTATTGATGCAATAGTGACAATCGTAAATACAGTAGTTCGTCATTAGTATCTTTAGTAAAGAGACACACCGCCCATCAGGGGTAAAACTGTGGCATATTCCTGTACCGCCAGTAAGCGAACCTATGCCAGTTTTATCAGTTTTGCCAGCCTTACGTTTACCTGCCGTACCGCTTGCACATGAAGCGTCATACTTGGCTGCATCTGAGAGAATTTCGAGTTTTTGAATCAGTTTGTCATGCATCGCAGATTATTACTTTCTCTTAATAAATACACAAAGGCGGTCGATTCAGTCATAAATAATGAAAAGACACGGGTGTATCGGTTATTTAGTTTTCAAATTTTCCTAGGGTTTATATCATGTATAAATATACAGTACAATTTACATTCTAGAATAAAAGGGCCATCAATAATGAAGGGAGTCGAGTGCTTTTAAATAAGGGGGACTGTTGGCGCAAAAAGTTCTCTTACCTCATACCTGCCTACCCCATCACAGCCCTTAACTCAGCGAGTGTTTTATACACATTCTTTTCACCACCTTTTACAGCTGGATGAACCTAAAAAGATACCCATAATTAGAATGACGAAATGGTCATCTCTAGTTTCAATAAGGAGTTTCCTACTAGAAGAGTTGAAGTACTTTAAGTCAGGCCGATTGATGATTTGTACTGGGCTCTTAATGGTTGAGGGTTGAGGGAGGAGATGGCGTTTAAGGTCAGTTTTCAGGCAGGAGCCTAAGTCACAGGATATGTATGGAATGTGTTCGTTAGAAGTGCTTTAACCACGCTTTATAGCTGCGTTATACCTCTTTGGCTATGCTCTGTTAGTTTCAAAAATAGGGGAGGGCACATTATCACCTAGTGACTTTATTGAGTGGCATTGGGTAGGGCTGATGACAGCCCCGTTCAAGATTTGTTACTCGCTCTTAGAAGCGATTTAAAAGAAAGCAGGTAAAACAACAGGTGTACTATGACAAAAGCACTAGCCTTCTATCGCATTTAAGCCGAGGGTTGCCTGAAAGGTGAAAATCGTTCTGTTTTCATCTGAACTTACGGTTAGGCTTCCATCATGGGCAGAGGTAATTTGTGAGGCTATGAACAAACCTAAACCTAGGCCGCCGGTTTGTTTGTTGCTTTCATTGCGCCAAAAAGGTTGAAAGAGTTTATCAACCACCTCTGGTCTTATGGGCTCACCGCCATTGGTAACGCTTAATGCGAATACGCCGTTTTCAATGCTTGCGTTAACCTCAATGGCTTGTTGCGGGTCGCCATGCACAATGGCGTTTATCAGCAGGTTCGACAGCAACTGGGCAATTCGCTCAGGGTCGCAATTAACCGAGCCCTGGATATCAATGTGAGTTTGAATTTCTCGCTGTGGATGCAGCCCAGAGAGTTCATCAATCGTATGGATTAACATATCTTGCAGGTTGTTCACCGTCTTGACGTTTAATTGCATGCCGTTACCCATTTTACCTCGGGTTAAGTCCATCACATCGCTAATTAAACGTTTCATTCTTGTTGCGCTGCTGTCCATGCGCGCAAGTATTTTTTGGGAGGTGGCGTCTGTTACGTGGTCTTTTAAAAAGTCTACACCCATTGTCAGTGCTGATTATGGTGTTCTCAAATCGTGCCCTAGAATGGCAATGTATTGCTCTTGCAGTTTGGTTGCAGCCTTCTCATTGAATAGCTCAGATTGGGCAGTGATGAGCTGTTCGTCAACTTCAATCTGTCTAGAGAGTAATTCAGAGAATGACTTGATTTGCTGTTGAATCTCAACCGTTTTTAATTTTACCGGTAGAGGGTCTAAACCGCATAACGTGCCGAAGAAATCACCATTTTTGCTGTATATGGGAAAGGAAAAGTAACTTTCAAACCCATACATAATGGGAATTTCACTTTTACTGTAGTGCTCATCTTTTAAAGCATGCTCAATAACAATAGGTTGAGTCGACCTTTTAACCTGAATGCAAAAGGTGGTTGATATATCAAGTTCATCCCCTGGAAGAAGGTTGAAATTAACCTGATCGAGTACCGCGCATGTGGTCCACTTTTCATCTGTTACCCGGGCAATACAAATGAAGCGCAATCCGGTGGCATCTGACAACATCTGCATGATGTGTGGCACAGCTTCAATAGACTGAATAGTCTGAATATCTTTCTCAATTAACGCGTTCATTAGGTACTCTTTACTTTGCGATCTTATGGCTTATAACCGTTTACGACCTGTATATATTGCCATTCCATGGTCGATAAATCACTGGGGATTTTTGTTATAAATGTTGGCGGTTTAATCGTTAAGTCAATTCGGTGGAATATATAGCAAAACCGAGTGACTTCTTAAATGCCATTAAACCGTTTACTTGGCCTCAAGTCGATCCCTGAAAGGCTAAATTGCTGAATCTGTAATTTAGCGTTTATAAATCCAGTCATTTTAGTCATACCAATTCCACTAAATATTTGCCCTCTCTTCTTACCACTTTTTCCTTTCACTCTGACATTTTTCATTGATTTACAAGCGCTCAATAAAACAACAATTAATGTTGATCTGGATCAAGATGATGATCAATGAAATCGAGTTTAATTTTATTAGCTGATAGGCGATGTTGTGTTAGCAAGCTTATCAGCCAACCCAATTCAAATTTTTGATAGGAGATTGATGATGAGTAATATCAACTTAACGAATCGTTCTACTGACAAAAAACCTTCCGGCCAGTTTCCTCATTTGTTTGGCCAGCATTTTTTGGATGATTTTGTACAAAACTTCAGTTCGCATTTTCCGTTCGTACGAGAGACACCAGCAAAGGGCGACAGCAAACTAGATTTTGTGGATCCAAAGGTTGATATCACTGAGAACAAAAAAGCGTACACCTTAACCGCCGAGTTGCCCGGCCTTGATAATGACGACATTACCTTGGATTTATCCGACGGAATATTGACCTTGAGCGGTCAGAAAAACTACGAAAATGAAGCTGACAAGGACGACAACATACACATTATGGAGCGCAGCTACGGTAGCTTTCAACGTAGCTTTAGCCTACCGGTAAGCGTTGATCAGGATGCGATAAAAGCTGAGTTTAAAAAAGGCTTACTCCAGGTGACTTTACCTAAATCGGTAAAAGCTCAAGAGCTACAGCGAAAAATCGAAATTTCTGGTTAAGGTTAACTGGGTTAGCAGTTTATTAAGCGTTAGCGCTTAACGAATAGTAAAACACTTGGTCAGGGAAGACCTTTATCGGAGCTTGTTATGAATGTGGAAGCAGATATGCAAACGGTAGTAAAAGACACCTTAGTATTAGTGCTTGCTGGCGGTCAGGGCTCACGCCTTGATGGGCTAACGGAGATGCGCGCTAAACCCGTATTAGAATTTGGCAGCCATTGTCGAATTATTGACTTTCCTCTGTCTAATTGTGTGAATTCGGGGCTGAACCAAATTGCCGTGCTGACACAATACAAGTCGCAATGCTTAATACGTCATTTAATGCAGCATTGGGGGCGCTTAAACAGCAACGTTGGCGGTTGTTTCGATGTGCTGCCTGCGTCCCAGCAGAATGACCAGAGCTGGTATCAAGGTACCGCTGATGCTTGTTTTCAAAATATCGCTTACATTAAAGCAAAAGCGCCGAAGTATGTGATGATCCTCTCTGGCGATCACGTTTATCAAATGGACTACCGCAAACTGTTAGCTACCCATGTGAACAATAACGCAGATATGACGGTATCTTGCATTGAAGTACCCACAAAAAATGCTGCCAAACAACTCGGTGTACTCAGTGCAGCGCGCGACGGGCGTATTACAGCGTTTGCTGAAAAACCAGACTCGCCTCACGCTTTAATTGATGCGCCGGATTACTGCTTAGCGTCCATGGGTAATTATGTTGTGAATGCCGATGTCTTGTATGCGCTTTTAGAGAATGACGCGCAAATCGCTGATTCTGCTCATGACTTTGGTAAGAATGTGATCCCTAGCATTATTCAACAACATCGCGTTTTCGCTCATCGTTTTCGCGATGCCAGCGGCGACCAAATACCTTATTGGCGAGATGTTGGCACATTAGACAGCTATTGGCGTGCCCATTTAGATATACTCAACAACCGTGACATGCTGAATTTTACCGACCCTGACTGGCCGATATGGGGCAGTGCATTTTCAAATTCGCCAGTGGAGATCACGAACAGCTCTGACTTGGGCAAGTGCGATATCGAGCAAGTGCTAATAGGTTCGGGTTGTCGTCTAGATAGCTGTAGTGTTAAACAGTCGGTATTGTCTACTAATTGCAAAATTGACCCGTGCGCGGTCTTAGAAAGGTGCGTGTTGTTACCGGATGTCGCAGTCGGCTTTGGTGCTAAATTAGCAAACGTGATTATCGATAAGGGGGTAAATGTACCGGCTGAATTTGTTGTGAACGACAAAGACATAGCTAATCAACAAGGTTTTACCGTGACGCCAAAAGGTATTGTATTAATAACACAAAAGGTACTGGATGCTGTGATAGATGCCCAGCAAGAAGACGTGATGCCCACGCACGTACTGAAACTGTGCGGTGACGAATGGCTTACCGTCGGCGCGAGCGAGAGCGAAACTGAACATGATACAAGAAGGTTAAAAGGAAGCGAAAGGGACAGGGAATTAGTCGATAGAAGAGAATCAAAAACGGAAACGTCAAGGATTAACCAAGCCAACGCTACAGCAAATGAAAAGGTAAGGGCCCGTCACACAGCATCTCAGCGTTAACGCAAGTTCAGGGAGCAAGTTAGCGTCGTTTGCATGTACACCTAGACTTTAACGGCACGAAACGCGGCTGTTACTAAGCTTAGATAAAACGCCACCCCTAAGAGATATAGAAATTGATTGCCTTAGGGGGGGCTTAAAATAATGGCTCACAAAATAGGGCGTTTTCGCTAACGCTTAATCGGTAACGAGTCAGGGTGAAAAACGCAGCCAATACCTACATTACTTCCCTCAAAAAAACGCTTCAGGCTCAATTCATAACATTTTGATATCGATTTCATAGAATAACGTAACCAATTAGCGGTAGTTAATTTAACCAAAACAGGGTGTTTTCATTCGATTGCTTATCTTCGATTGTAGCTAAGTAACTGATTTTTAGTGATTAAGTTTGAGGGCTATGGTTTTTCTTTAACTTATTTAGCTAATAATATATTTCAAAACAAGACGTCTAGACGGTTGACATATAGACGTCTATACGGCAAATTGAGCTCCATGAACGTAGATTCGAAAATAATAACAAGCACCACCGGCATGATTATGATTATTACCTCTTTGAGGTGATCGCTGGCTTGTGCACATTAAACAGACATAAAGCCCGCAAATATAGCGGGCTTTTTTGTTATTTAGCGCAGCAAAAAGTTAATTAATGGTTGTTTCGACGCGGTGAAAGCCCTGCGTAAACAACCACCAGAGGAGCAAAATAAATGAAGGTGTTGAAGTTTGGCGGTTCGTCATTAGCTGATGCAGAGCGTTATTTACGGGTTAAAGATATCTGTTTGGATACCCACGCAACTAACGGCGCAGCAGTTGTGTTATCAGCCCCTAAAGGCGTAACCAATGCGTTATCTCTGTTATGTGAAGAAGCGGGTAATGGTAAAGATTACGGCGAGTTGTTCGCTAAACTGAACATGGTGCTTTTCGGTATTCTAGATGATTTAAAAGATACCCTACCTGAATTCGATGACAGCAAGCTTGCCCCTTACATTCAAAATGTATTGAATGAGTTAAATCAACACCTTGAAGGTTTCGCGCTACTTCGCTGTGCACCTGAATCCGTGGTGGCTAAGATTTTAAGCATCGGCGAGTACATGAGCGTGAACATTTTCAGTCAAATATTGACTACGCTTGGTACTAAAAACCAAATTATTGACCCTGCTGAACTGATTCTTGCCGAAGGCGATTACCTTGATAGCATCGCTGATGTAGCTGTGAGTAAAGCGCGTTTCAGTGACGTAGATAGCTCTGGCGACGTGGTATTGATTATGCCAGGTTTCGTAGCGGTTAACGCTGAAGGTGAAAAGGTCACGTTGGGGCGCAATGGCTCTGACTATTCAGCCGCTATTTTAGCTGCATGTATCGATGCTGAGTGCTGTGAAATTTGGACTGATGTAGACGGTGTTTATAATGCCGATCCTAACCAAGTTGATGGCGCAGTGTTGCTTGATAAATTAACCTATCAAGAAGCTATGGAGCTGTCTTATTTCGGGGCTAAAGTACTTCACCCGAAAACCATTGGGCCAATTGCTCAGCATCATATACCTTGCCTTATTCGTAATACCTTAAACCCAGCTGCCCCAGGCACGCTTATCAGCAATGAAAAAAGCACTAAGTGGACCAGTGTTAAAGGCATCTCACACCTTGACGACATGACCATGTTTAACGTGGCAGGCCCAGGTATGAAAGGCATGGTTGGCATGGCCAGCCGTGTATTTGAAGTGATGTCGAATGCCAACATCTCTATTAGCTTAATTACGCAGTCATCGTCTGAATACAGCATTAGTTTTTGTATTCACAGTAAAGATGCCACCCGCGCTCAAGACTTGTTAGAAGACTCGTTTGCCCTTGAGTTGGCCAATAACCTGCTTGACCCTATCGAAGTGCGTCACGATTTAGCGATAGTGACTTTGGTCGGTGACGGTATGCGCCATTCACAAGGCTTGGCGGCTAAGTTCTTTAGTTCATTAGCGCAAGCACGCGTGAATAACGTAGCGATTGCTCAGGGCTCTTCTGAGCGTTCAATTTCAACGGTAATTGAAAGCAGCAAAGCGAAAAAAGCAGTGAAAGTGGTTCACCAGAATTTCTTTTCAAATTTACACGCTATCGATGTGTTCTTAGTGGGCTGCGGTACGGTCGGCAAAGAGTTGCTTGGGCAAATCTCTCGCCAGCAAGCGGTGTTACTTGAACGTGGTATAAGCTTAAAAATTTACGGTATTGCCAATAGCCGTAAGCTTTTGTTGGCCTCAGGCGGTGTGGATTTAAACTACGATTGGGCAAGCCAATTGAATGACAGCGACCAGTCGCTTTCTGTTGATGCTTTGCAAAATTTTGTGATGCGCAACAGCTTGGTTAACCCGGTGGTAATTGATTGCACCAGTAGCACGGTGATTGCTGAGCTGTACGTTGAGCTAATGAACAGCGGCTTCCATGTGGTTACCCCAAACAAAAAAGCCAATACAGCGACTTATGCTTATTATCAGCAGTTGCGCGAAACGGCACAAAATACCAATCGCCAGTTCTTGTATGAAACCACAGTAGGCGCGGGCTTACCGGTAATCGATAACTTGCAAAAATTGATTTATGCCGGGGATGAGCTGCAACGTTTCGAAGGGATATTGTCAGGTTCATTATCATTCGTATTTGGCAAGTTAGATGAGGGCTTAACGCTTTCTCAAGCCACTGAAATTGCTAAAAAGAACGGCTTTACTGAGCCAGACCCACGAGATGACTTAAGCGGCACTGATGTGGCCCGTAAGCTATTAATTATGGCTCGAGAAGCGGACTTACAGCTTGAACTTGACGATATTCAAATTGAGCCCGTGTTGCCATCGCATTTTGACGATAGCGGCAGCATCGACGAATTTATGGCGAAGCTACCTGAGTTAGATGCCCTGTATTCAGATAAAGTTAACGCGGCCAAAGAGGAAGGCAAAGTACTGCGTTATGTAGGCTCTATCAGCAAAGGTAAGTGCGTCGTGTCGATTCAGGCTGTTGGCGAAGATCACCCTTTGTTTGTGATTAAAGAAGGCGAAAATGCCCTGGCTATCCACAGTAATTACTATCAGCCTATTCCTTACGTAATACGTGGTTATGGTGCGGGCGCTGCGGTAACTGCTGCGGGTGTTTTTGCTGATGTACTTAGAACCATGCCATGGAAGCAAGACGTGTAATGAGCGAATTAAATGACATGACGGGTAAAACGCTTCGCGCTTTTGCCCCGGCTTCAACAGGTAATGTTAGTTTAGGCTTTGATTTGCTAGGCGCTGCGTTAAAGCCCATTGATGGCACAGTACTTGGGGATGAAGTTGACCTTGAATTGGCTGACGAGTTTAGCCTTGCTGTCGAAGGTGCCTTTGCGCATAAATTACCGGCAGATCCTGACACCAACATAGTGACTCGTTGTTATCAGCATTTTGTAAAAGTGATGAGTGAAAAGGGTGTTGAACTCCCGCCAGTCAAAATGACCTTACATAAACATTTGCCTATTGGCAGTGGTTTAGGGTCTAGTGCGGCATCGGTTGTGGCTGCGCTGCATGGTTTAAATGAATTTTACGGTCAACTGCTAGGTGACGTGCCATTTAACCAGCACGAATTGTTGTTGATCATGGGCGAATTGGAAGGTCAGATCAGTGGCAGTGTACATTATGATAATGTCGCACCTTGTTACTTAGGTGGCTTGACCTTAATGGCGGAACAAGCTGATACGCTAGCCTTACAATTGCCAACGTTCAAACATTGGTATTGGGTGGCGTGTTATTCAGGTATTACGGTATCAACCGCGGCGGCCAGAGATATTCTGCCGAAGCAGGTGTCTATGCCAAATACGTTAAAATTTGGCCGTCAGTTGGCTGTTTTTGTGGATGCGCTTTATCGCCAGGACGAGAAGCTCGCGGTGAATATGATGACGGATGTTATCGCAGAACCGTATCGAAAATCATTATTGCCACACTTTGATGAGTCTCGTGAGTTTGCGATGCAAAATGGCGCTATGGCGTTTGGTATTTCAGGATCTGGGCCAACCGTATTTGCGGTGTGCGACAACCTTGAACAGGCGCAAACCATCAGCACGTGGTTGCAAGAGAATTATATCCAAAATGACACCGGCTTTAGTCATGTGTGTCAGCTTGATGAACAAGGCGCTGTGGCAAAAGACATCAGCGCTTAGCATAATATTAAAATACGCTTAGTTGAATAAGCACAAAAGGTAAGAAACGTGGAACTAGTTAATTTAAAAGACCCCTCGGACAAAGTCAGCTTTGCACAAGCGGTTAAAAAAGGGTTAGGCAAAAACCAAGGGTTATATTTCCCTACTAGTTTGCCAAAATTTGATGATATCGATGCCATTCTTGATATGCCATTTGTTGAGCGTTCAGTTGAAATTTTAAGCCAGCTAATTGGTGATGAGATCCCTAGAGACCGTTTGCAGGGCATCGTAGAGCGTGCCTTCGCTTTTGAAGCCCCGTTAGCGAAAGTAACCGACAACGTTTACAGCCTTGAGTTATTCCACGGCCCAACGTTGGCGTTTAAAGATTTCGGTGGCCGTTTTATGGCTCAGTGTTTAACTGAAATCGCCGCTGGCGAAAAAATCACCATTTTGACTGCTACCTCAGGTGATACTGGCGCTGCGGTTGCTCATGCATTCCATGGTTTAGATAACATCAATGTGGTTATCTTATTCCCGAAGGGCAAAATTAGCCCACTGCAAGAGAAGCTGTTCACCACCTTGGGTGACAACATTCACACGGTCTCGATTGAAGATGACTTCGATGCGTGTCAGCAAATGGTGAAAAGCGCGTTTGATGATGTTGAAGTACGTGAAGGCTTGCACCTTAATTCAGCTAACTCTATTAACATTAGCCGTTTAGTAGCGCAGGTTTGCTACTATTTTGAAGCCGTTTCACAGCTAAGCAAAGAGCAGCGTGATGACGTGGTTATCTCAGTGCCTAGTGGCAACTTTGGTAACTTAACCGCAGGCATGATTGCAAAAACCATGGGCTTGCCTGTTAAGCACTTTGTGGCTGCTACTAACTTGAATGATACCGTGCCACGTTACTTGAAAACCGGTGAATGGGATCCAAAAGATACAATAGCAACCATATCTAACGCGATGGATGTTAGCCAACCTAATAACTGGCCGCGCATTGAAGCCATAATCGAACAAGGGTACTTGTCACGTGAAATACTATCAGGTGATATGATTGATGAAGACTACACCCAAGTGGCTATGCGTCAACTTGCGCAATTAGGCTACGTTTCAGAGCCGCACGCGGCGATTGCATACAAAGCATTGCTGCGCCATATGGATGAAGGCGATACGGGGATATTCCTTGGAACAGCGCACCCAGCTAAGTTCCGCGAAACGGTCGAAAACGTATTGGGCCAACCGATTAGTTTACCTCAACCTTTGGTTGACTGTTCTACCAAAGAAAGCTTCGCTGTGGATTTGCCAAGCGATTATGAAGTGTTGAAAAAGCACTTGTTTAGCCTACTAGGCTAAGCGATTTTTTACCGTTTTTAAGGCTGGGTAAATGACGCAAGCCGCAACGTGGCAAACCCTACTCGGAGAAGAAAAGCGGCAAGCTTACTTCACCCATATGATGGACTTTATCGCTAGCGAGCGCGCGAGCGGTAAAGTGATTTATCCCGCCGCTGAAGACGTATTTAATGCATTTAGTTGCACCGAGTTTAATCAAATTAAAGTGGTTATTCTTGGGCAAGACCCTTACCACGGGCCTAATCAGGCCCATGGTTTGAGCTTTTCAGTACAAAAAGGTGTGAAAACACCCCCTTCTTTGAAAAACATGTACAAAGCACTGCAACACGATTTTCCGGATTATATCTTGCCTGAGCATGGCTGTTTGCAATCGTGGGCTGAACAGGGTGTGTTTTTGCTTAATACCGTGCTCACCGTTGAGCAAGGTAAAGCCCATTCGCATGCCAAGATTGGCTGGGAGAGATTCTCGGATAAAGTGATTGCACTTATCAACGAGCATGCACAAGACGTGGTGTTTTTGTTATGGGGCAGTCATGCCCAGAAAAAGGCAGGGTTGATTGATACATCAAAGCACCATATTTTAACCGCTGCGCACCCATCCCCATTATCTGCTTATCGCGGTTTTTTTGAATGTGGGCATTTTGCTCAGACCAATCAAATATTAATAGATAGCGGTCGCACGCCTATTAACTGGCAGATTTAAGCGGCATTAATCCCATGTTCACTAACGACTGTATTGCGACCTCTTTGTTTGGCTTTATAAAGCGCGCTATCGGCTACGTTAAATAGCTCTGTGAAGTTCTGATTGCGCTTAAGCTGTGCCACACCAAAACTACATTGTATGGGCTGACCAGGAGCGACCTCAGCTTTGTTCACACTATATAAAATACGCTGAGCAACCTGCTGGGCATCGATAATGGTCGAGTCTGGCAGTAACGCCACGAACTCATCGCCACCGAAACGCCCTAGTAAATCGGTGGGACGCAACGAGAGCTGAGCGACCTTACAAACACGTTGCAGCGCTTTATCACCGACACTGTGACCGAAGGTATCATTAATTTTTTTGAAGTTGTCCATGTCAAAGACGATGAGACAAAGCGGGTCGCTGTCTTTCAAACTGCGGTTAACGGCTCGCTCAGCTTGTTGCATGAAATGCTGGCGTGACGCCGTTTGGGTGAGAGCGTCAATTGTGATGATGGCTTGCAGCTTTTCGTTGTCGGCCATTAAAGCAGGCACCGCTATGCCAAACAGCGCGTTAGCGGCGATGACAATAATGCCAAATTGGTAAATTAACACGAACTCATTCAGACCAAATAGATTAGTGCATAATGCAATCATCATACAGCTGTAGGTGAGGCTGAGCATGTTGAATAAAGCACTCTCAGTGCACGCTATCCACATGTGCGGAATAACTAACAGAAAGATAACAAATGCACTTTCTGGCTGTTGGGTAAATCGATTCAAGGTCACCGTGAAGAGCACTAATAACGTGACTACTAACAGCTTAGTGAGAAAAAAAGAGTTGGGCTGGGTTTGATTAGGGCTAAGGTATCTTTTTAGGTCAAAACGGCTGTCGGCTAATTTGTTACTCAATACGGCTGCAAAAATAGGCGCTAAGATTAACAATCCTGCGTAGTCACCAATCCAAAAAGCTAACCATGTTTGTTCGAATTCTTCAGGCTGCATCATATTGCTAATGATTAAGCTGTAGATAACTAACAGAGTTGTGCCTAAAGATGCCACGCCTGTGTTAATGATATACATGATGGTTAACCCGGGTATGCTCAATCGTTCAGAACGGGCAGCCCATAAAAACACTTGCGACCCAAGCCAATAAGGAATGATATGTGCGCAGCCAAAAAACAAACCTGCCTGAATACTTTGTGCAAAATCTAGGGGTAAGTTGTATTGCATACAGGTGATGACGGTGACAACAACAGCGCAAAACAGAATCGGGACTAATGCCGCTGTGCCAGCCACAAGAAGCGCTGCATATGTTAAACCGGAAGCTGGGAACCAAACACTTGCGTGGGCGGTATATTCCATCAGCTGAGCAATGGACCACACACCTAGCCACAAAAGTATAAACATTAGTGCATGACTAATCTTTTGCGTTATTGATACTGGGCTGGTATCGGCTGACAAGATTTATACACTCCTCAATTGAACAGCACGAACATCATGGACAAACTTAAGCTATTAATCATGATGACTGACTCAACGCGCAGACCGGCTGCTTGTCGTCAATCGATAAACTCATATGCACGAGTTGTATCATATTGACACATATTTCATTTTGTCACACCTCATAACGTCTTTATCGACAGGCACAATACCTTACGGTATAACGGTTGGAGAGATTTTCAACCTTTTGAGCTGGCAAGTAGATGAAGTGCCGAGCAATCGTTAAGGGTACAAAAAAGCCCAATATATGCACAGAATATATTGGGCTTAATAAAGCGTTCTTTTGTCAGTCACTAAGCATCAAAGTCATTAGACAGAGTCGTTAAACAAGGTCGTTAGACAACATTGGTCCCTGACTATTTTGTAAGGCAACCAAGCAATTTATTTTTGTTTAGATAACCAAACAATCAAATTAACAATGTCGTCGTTGTTCATGTCACGGGTAAACTTAGCTTGGTATTTACCGTTAACAATGAAGTTAGGTACACCACGCAGGTGACTGCGGTATTCCTGAACTAGCTTATTGTTCTTTTTCAACATGCTGTTGACGCCAAAGCTACTCACAAGTTTATCGAAATCCGCTTCTTCTACACCATTAACCATAAAGATATTTTTTAAATCTTTGATGTTGGTGATAGGTGATTTCTGTACATGAATGTAACGGAAAATAGCGGTGCTTAAAGAATCTTCTTTCTTTAATGCGCGGGCAACCATAAGGGCACGACTGGCATCGTCTTGGGTTTCACCACTGGTAAAGCCCATGAAGTTCACGTGTACTTTTTCGAATTTTACGTCATCGCCCATTTTTTCTTGGATCTTTTTAGCGATGGGTTCGAACTGAAAACAATGTGGACACCAATAAGAGAAGAATTCATTAATGACAGGTTTGTCAGTGGCGGTTTCGTTAATGATGGTGTAATGCTCACCTTCTTTCCATGTTTCTTGGGCGCATGCTTGAAGCGGTACTAACACCGCAATAAAAAAAGCAAGTATGATTTTTTTCATTGTTAATTCATCTCTTTAGTAAAAATAACTCGGGGCAGATTAGCATAGCTAACATAAAATGCCGACTGCACTTTGTAACCAGTTATAAGAAAATATATCTTATGGGGCACGCATTAACAGAATCTGAATAAGCTTAAATTCGCAGTTCAGTTTCGTGCAAAGCGGAGAACTGCTCTTTTAGAGCCAGTATTTGCTGCTCCCAATACTTGGGCTCGGCAAACCAGGCAAACGCCTGAGGAAAGGCAGGGTCTTGCCAACGTCTATGCAACCACGCCATATAATGCACCATACGCATAGCACGAAGAGGCTCAATTAGACTTAATTGTGCGGGGTTAAACTCACAAAACTCATCATAGGCTTCAACTATGGTGCTTAGCTGAAGCGATTGAGCTTGGCGCTCGCCAGAGAGCATCATCCATAAATCTTGCACGGCTGGGCCATTGCGGCAATCGTCTAAATCCACAAACGTTGGCCCATCACGCCACAAGATATTACCTGGATGGCAATCTCCATGTAAACGCATAATGTCGCTTGTGTGGTAGCGCTCACGGGTTAGCGTGACCACTTGCTCTAAGATAGTGAAAAACGCTTCGTGTAAGCTTGAAGGAATAAGCTGACTATTTTGTAACTCAGCCACTGACTTTACCAGATAGTCTTCAATATTAATGGTTGGCCTGTGGGTGAATAAACGTGTCTTAGCTACTTGGTGAATACGTCCGATAAAACGGCCCATCCACTCAAGTTGATCCAAGTTATCAACTTCAAATTGACGCCCACCCACTGAGGGAAAAAGCGCAAAATGATAGTCTTGATATAAATGCAGGCTCTTACCGTTGATCACGAGGGGCGCGACGACAGGCACCTCATGTTCAGCGAGTTCTAACGAGAAGCTGTGCTCTTCGTTTAGTTGCGCTTCGCTCCAGCGCTGGGGCCGATAAAACTTTGCCACATAACGCTTACTATCTTGGCCAACAAACTGATAAACGCGATTTTCATAGCTGTTTAGGGCGAGTAAGCCGGATTCTACCAACACGCCTTCAGATTCGATGGCATCTAAGATAAGGTCCGGGGTTAGCTCGCTAAAATTAAATGTACTCATTAACGGTACAAGAATTTAGAGGTTTGCTCGATAACGGCGTCCTCGTCTTCTTGAGCACGAATGGTAAAGCTGAAGGCCGTCACCGGATCTTCTAATTGGTACGGGTCGATTGCGATACTAATTGGCAGGTTATATACCTCGCCGCCCATTACCGTGACACTTTTTTCACCTATGTATCTGTGGCCTTCAAGTCCATTTACTTCAATATCAAAATGCTGAGTATGCTGTGATTTATTCAGTATCTTAAGCGTATATACGTTTTCTATTAAGCCGTCGTTGGTTTCGCGATAAAGCGCGTTACGATCTCGAATAATATCGACTTCTAATGGGACTCGGCTTAACAATTCAAAGACCAGCAAAGCACTCATTAAGACCAAAACAACGGCATAGCCCATGAGTTTCGGGCGAAATATTTTGGTTTGGCCACCGGCTAACTGGGTTTCAGATGTAAAACTGATAAGCCCTTTGGGGTAATTCATTTTGTCCATCACGCCATTACAGGCATCGACACAGGCGCCACAGTTTATGCACTCGTATTGTAAACCGTTGCGGATATCGATACCCGTTGGGCACACTTGCACACATAAGTTGCAATCAACACAGTCACCTAAACCTTTGGCAGCATTTTGCTCTCGAGTTGCTTTGCGCGAACGTGGCCCGCGTTGTTCGCCGCGCTGTGCATCATACGCCACGGTAAAAGTGTCTTTGTCGAACATAGCACTTTGAAAACGTGCGTAAGGGCATATGTGGGTACACATAATTTCACGCATGTAGGCGGCATTACCGTAAGTACAAACCGCAAAAAACAGCACACATACGGTTGCCCAAAAGCTTGATGAAAAGGTAAAGAAGTCGACGAATAAGGCGTCGATAGGCGTAAAATAGCCCACGAAAGTGAGTGATGTGAGCAATGCCACACTCACCCAAGCGATATGCTTCAAGGTTTTGCGGATGAACTTGTCTGTGTCCATCTTGCGTTCATCTAATTTGATGCGCTTGTTACGGCTGCCTTCAATCTTCTCTTCAAACCAAATATAGATGAAGGTCCATGTGGTTTGCGGGCACATAAAGCCGCACCAAACACGACCAGCAAAGGTCGTCACGAAAAACAAGGCGAATGCGGCAACGATGAATATCCACGCTAGCAGTGTTAAGTCTTGTGGCCATAAGGTTAAGCCGAATATTTGAAAACGTTGAGCGCCGATATCCAGCAAAATGGCTTGGCTGCCTTCAAATTGCAACCACGGAAGAATGGCAAAAATAGATAGAAACACTAAACCAAAAAAGCGCCTGAAGTTTTCTAGGGCGCCTTTAACGGCTCTCACATAGATGCGATTGCGAGGTGTGTACTGATCATTGTGTTTGCTTTTGTCAGGGCGATGAACCTGAACTGGAGAAATATCTTTTACGGGAATGCGGTCACTCATTGCTGCTCCTTGACTGAACCGAGATACATAGGGCACTTTAACGCGGCGCATATTAGCATTTTTTTGCTGTCATTACGCTAGTTTGCGTTATCGATTATGTTAAAGGTTGATACAGATCAGCCTGTTGGCTTTTTACTAAATGTGAGTAGCAACACAAGAATAGGGTTAGCGGTCGTGACGGGGGTATCTCAAGGTAAACTTAACACCACCTAACACTGAATCTTGCACTTGGCAGTCTCCCTCATGCCACTGCTGTATTCGTCGGACAATGGCTAAGCCTAGTCCCGCACCACCGTAAGCGCGCGTGCGCCCTTCATCGGGACGATAAAAAGCATCAAATATTCTTTCTTGAACGTCTTTTGGAATACCAGGCCCATCGTCTTCTACACTTAGCACCACGTAGTCATCGTCTTGAGTGATATTGATTAAAATACGTGATTTTGCATATCGACTGGCGTTAACCAATAGGTTTTCTAGCGCCCTTTGTACAAAATGGTCATCCCCAAGAAGCAGTAAATTTTCACCTGTGATAGAGATGTCATGATTGGCTAAATGCGGTGTTTGCAAATGCGAAACCACTTGCTCTACGAGTTCTTTGATGGGAATTTCAGCTAAGTTAAGTTCAGGATAAAGTACATCACTACCCGCGTAATCAAGCATTTCTTGGACGAGCCTTTCCAGCTCTTCCACATCCAGAGACATGGCATTCCATTTTACAGAATCGCTGGCGGGTCGTGCTTCAAGCGCGAATTTTAAACGCGCTAGCGGAGTGCGAAACTCATGCGCCACAGCCCCAGATAGCTCTCGCTGGGATTGCAGTAAACTCTTCACCTTTAGGCTCATGTTGTTGAGTGCTTGGGCAATAGGAGCGATGAGTGATGTATTAGGAATGTGGTTATCTACTAGGCTGCCGTCATCTTGAACGTGACTAACACTGCGTTTAAGAGCGCTTAAATCACGCCACAATGGCCAAAGCCAAAGGGCGATTAGTCCCCCAAGGCACACAAAAAAGATGCCACTGTAGAGCATGAACGTTTGACTGTTGTTTTGTGGACGGGTGATGTTTAGCTCGAGTAAGTCGTTCTCGTTAAGAGCGATGTATAATTGTTCGCCAAATTGCTTGTCGTACAATAAAACACTTTTGCCGTCTTTAAGCTGTTCTGCACTTTGGGCGTTCCAACCAATACTGTGGAACGGCAAGACCGTGTGGGGCAGTGCGGTGCTTTGGGCTAACGCAAGTAAGTTATCATGATTATTTTTGGCCGCATCAAACAAGGTCATTATTGTTGCAACATGACCTGTTGGCTCTTGGGATGTATGGCTGAAAAGTCGCTCTAACCCCGCACTTAGGCCAATCATGGCTAGCACAATAAAAAGGTACAAACTGACAAACAATCTAGCCATGTTGAAAGGTTATTCCCATGCGTCAGCGACGAAGTAAAATCCTTTTCCCCAGATGGTTTTAATACGGTAGGGGTGGCGCGGGTCATCCTGCAGCTTTTTACGCAAACGTGAAATGCGCACATCCGCTGAGCGGTCTAAACCGTCGTATTCTCTGCCGATAAGTTCACGATAAAGCGTGTTGCGATCGACCAGTTGAGACGCATTTGAGGCCAACTTCCAGAGCATATCGAATTCATGACTCGTCAGGGGCACATCTTCTTTTTGCAGAGTTACCTGGCGTGCTAAATAATCAAGCGTTAGCTGGCAAAAACGCAGTTGGCTGGCTCTCTCAAGTGGGGGCTGAACTGCATTACTTCTCCTCAGTAGGGCCTGAATACGCGCTAACAGCACCCGTGGTTCGACAGGTTTCATAACGTAATCATCTGCGCCAATCTCTAGGCCGAGTACATGATCAAAATCGCTGTTTTTTGCTGTCATAAATAATAATGGACCTTGATAGTCGGGCCGTATTTTCTTGCACAGGGTAAAGCCGTTATCTCCTGGTAGCATTACGTCTAACACGACCAAATCTGGCGGGTTCTGCTTAATTTCAGCAAGCAAGCCTTTACCGTCATGCAAACAGCTCACAGTGAAATTATGCTGCTGCAAATATTCACTGACGAGCAGGCTGAGTCGTGCGTCATCTTCAACAAGTAAAATGTGTGGCATTAGAATAGGCTCCAAGGGTTGTTGACCCGAAAACGGGTGCTGCGCTGAGTAGATTTAACGCTTAGCGGTTGTTGAAGAAAAGTTTCGCCCTGCACGTTTTTTAGCAATAAGCTTGTATTGTCATCTATCGTCAGTGTTAAGTCTTTTTGCAGTAGGGCCTCGCTAGAGCAAAACAACTGCTGTGGCGACAGCGTTACAACATAAACACAGTATTCTTGCTGGCGTTGATTTTGTACCTGTACCGACAGCGTAAAATGGCACTGCGCACCAACGTGCTGGTTAACGCACACCGTGGGTTGAATTTGCCAACTAAACTCAAGCTCCTCAGCGCATACTTCGTTCCATAACACCATGCTCAAACAGGCCAGCAGCACTCTCAAATTATGCGTGCTCCAACGATTGAGTTAAAACCATCTGCATCATCTGAATACATATCCAAGGCCGATAAACACAGTACTGGTATATTCTTTGTCTACCAGAGGGCTGTGGGTCATACCTGAATGTAGCCAGGTTACGCTGGTGCGGATCAACCACTGCCATTGCTGATTGATTTTTTTGTTAGCGCTAAGAGCCAAACTAGGTTGCCAGCCCGCTGAAGCGTCATAGTAAAGCTCTCTAAGTACATTATCTTGCTGATCAATGCCGTAGTAATAATCCACTAACTTGCTACTTTTCCAAATTAAGGTTGATGCTAAGCTGACTTGCCACTCGTTTAATGACCAATAATGCTCATAGCCAATATCTAATTGATGGCCATGATGAACGTTAGTCGCATCTGTTTTAGCCGTAATGCGCCACTGTGAGTGGGCGCTGCGTTTATGCCAACGCACACCTGCATCTATTGCCCATTTTCTGCTTTTGACCTCGTCGATTGAGACTCTTCGATCATCGAAAGGAGATGCATTCGAAGGCCCAATGGCATTACTGAGAAAATTGCCAGACGAGCCAAGTACATTGCTGGGATGCCAAAAGGTGAAAAATGCTTTTTCTGTGTTCACGCTGAAAAAAGTGTCCAACGCAGATGTAGGGGCTTGCATCCATTGATAACCGATTTCAGCGTTATCGAGATAAAGATTATCTCCGTAATAGGCAATATCAGGAATGATCACCAAAGGGATAGCGTCGCCACCAACGAGTGGATTGGTCTTCGCACCAGCGCCTAAGGCAATGCCCACGCGCCATTTCTCAATTTCAATGCACTGAGACGGGTTGCAGTCTGCGTAGGCGTGCTTAACGAGGGTGAAAAAGCACAGCAAAATAGATATAACGCCTAGTTTTTTTATGCTGCTTGTACCCATTTGCGACACCTGCACTTCGAAATGACCTTGGTTATAAGACGATTGATAAACATGAATAAAAACTGCGTACTTTTCTATTAATGCATCCTATCAAACCCGCGGGTAAAGCTCACCACAGGGTTACAATTATTCACAAATCCTCGCAATTATGATCGAGACACTCAATGCAGTGTCATTAGGATAATAGCCTACACGTTAAGCCTGTATTAACACGGGCAAAATTGACTCATAACATCAAGGAAACACACCATGTTAGGTACTGGTTTACGCGGCTTATTCATTTTGATTCTCACTTGGCAACTCAGCGCATGTGGGGGTTCTGACGATAAAGAAGACAGCAAAAAATATGATAAGCCCTACCTGCAGTTTTATAACGGCTCTGGGGGAAGTGGTTCTGTTTTCCTCAGTGTTGATGAGGGCAGTAGTGCAGGCTCTGCCGTATACGGCGATGCGACTAGCGTACTCACACTTGATGGTAATGACGTTGATTTGACCTTCACTGAAAAAGACAACGATGGCGTTACGCATACACTGGAAGAATTATCTGTAAAAGTAGCTACGGGTCATAAAATGCTGGTGGTGCTCAGCGGACAAGACAGCGCAACCACGTTCAATACTTATGAAATTGAACGTACAGAACTGGATAAACGTTTTCGCTTATTTGCCACATCAGTACTGACAAGCGATCAAGACTATGATGTGTACTTAGGTGAGAGTGGCAGCTCTTTTGCGAATGCTCATTTGCTGGCGACTGTATCAGCAAACCATCTTGAGCAATTTGACTCATGGCAAACCGAAGATACGAGTTCGTTTAGTCAGGGAGAATACCAGGTGTATTTGACCTTGCCCGGTGAAGCTACCCCTGTGTTCGAAAGCTCGGCGATTGCCTTTAACTATGCCACTGAATACACAATGATCATTCGTGCTAGCTCTGGCGCTATCAAAAATAATCTTGAGGTGGACTTAGTCATCAATTCCTCTTCCGTGAACAAATACACGTCAACTGATGAGGCGGCGCAATATCGCATTTACAATAGTCTTGAAGAAAGAGACGTGATTGTAGATGTAAATGGTGGCCAGGATAACCAGCAACAGGTGACTGTGCCTGCCAACGCTATAAGTGATTTTCGTGCTATTGTTTTCGGTGATTATCAATTGTCAGGCAAGGTCAGTGACGATGACAATCTTGCGTTCTCAAATCGCTTGCTAACCTTGAGCCAAGGCAGAAGTAATGCAATCGTGATATACCAAGATGAGGAGCAAAACTTAGTCTCGCTTAACTTTGAAGAAAGTAACTTGCCACAAAGTGTCGAACACGACATTCAGGTAGTTAATGTGAATCCAGATTATGATGACCTTGATATCTTTTTCGTACGCCAAAATGAAACCATTAGTACGGCGAAGTACCGCACCCAAAATTTAGCGTTTGAGCACTCAGCACGCTTAACCATAAAAAGTGGTCAGTATGAAATTGTGATGGTGCACAACGATGAGAACAACAGCCCGTTGTTACTCGCTCGAAGTGAAATGCTGGAGATTGATCAAGACGTTAATTACATTGTTAGCCTGCAAGCATCAGCATTATCACCCAGCGGCTATAAAATCGTGTTACTGCACTAATGCGTAAGCGTGGGTGAGGCATTAGCGCTATTTGCTAGTGAAGCTAGGCCTTCTGATAGTGGTGGCAGAGTTACAAGAGCGACAATAACGCTCGATATAAGCATTCTGATAGCGTGCGGCTAATGCATTGCGAATTTATTCGCCGCTATCCGGTCTATTTAAAATAAGCAGAGATGAAATACTGTTTTTGGCCCCGATGTTATAGTCAATGCATGTTACTTTTAAGGACTCATATTAGAGAAAGCGCTCTCATAAGTCGTTCTTATTAATAGCCGTTATAAGTAGCGCTAAAAGGTATTAGATAATGTTCAGGCAGTATTCAGCGCGTTTGCAGTACGCTTTGATTAAATGCGATATGTTACAAGGCTCAAGCGCATCTTAAATTCGCACTAAAAGAGGTGGATGAATATGAAAAATTTAGCTGTCGTTCTGTTAACGGGCGTAACGTTAATGTTATCTGGGCAGGCCTACAGTCAGGCCAAAGTGGACGTGACATGGGAGAAGCCAGAGAAGTACACCGATGTGCGCCCGTCAAATGAGTCACGTACGCGTTTTAAAGAGCGCACGTTTAAACAATTAGATGAATATATTGTAGAACTAGCTGAAACTTTGCCTGAAGGGCAAACGCTTAAGATGAACGTGACCAATCTAGACTTAGCAGGGCAGGTTTGGCCTGCTTCGTTTGTTGGTATGGGCAGCGGCGCTAATGACGTGCGCCTGATCAAAAGTATTGATATTCCGCGTATCGCCTTTAGCTTTGAGTTACTTGGGGCCGATGGCGCTGTCATTCAGCAAGGAGAGCAAAACTTGAAAGACATGTCTTTTCAAAACCGCCACAATCCGTTTTTTGCGTCTGAGAATCTAAGGTACGAGAAAAACATGATACGAATGTGGTTCGACGAGCAATTTCCGCAGGAAGTGGCAAAAAAGAATACTCACTAATTTAGAACGTCGCATTATTTGCGACGTTTTTTTGCGCATTACTATGAGGTGATAATATCCGAATAATGTACCATTCGGTCACGGCCACTTTGTTTGGCTGAGTAGAGTGCATGATCCGCTAAACGTTGAACATAGTCTGCATCTTTCGGATCTTGCTGTTGGCAGGTTGATGCACCGATACTGATGGTCAAATGGTCTTCCTTGGGACTGTATTTATGCTCAAGGTTAGCATCGCGCACTGCTTCAAGTAACGCTGTGGCAACACGTATCGCCCCATCTTTATCAGTGTTGGGTAAAATAAATACGAATTCCTCACCACCGTACCTAGCGGCAAAGTCGCCACTGCGCTGGGCGAAGCCTTCGAGCAGCTGTGCAATCGCTACCAGGGCTGTGTCGCCAGAGGCGTGACCATAATTGTCATTGTAAAGTTTGAAATAATCCACATCAATCATGAGTAACGACAGAGACCATTTTTCGCGATTTGCTAGTTTTAGTTCATGCTCTAATCGCTCATCTAACGCTCTGCGATTGGGAATGCCAGTTAATCCATCTAGCAATGATAGTTCTTGTAGGGCCAGTTTTTGCTGCTCAATGGTAGTGGCGAAATAGTCGATGGTATCGGCAATGTCAGATATTTCATCATTGCCTGAGATATGCGTAGTATTGCTCAAGCCATTGGCCCGGTCTTGAACCACCATATTGAGCTGAACTAGTCGTCTTACCACGCGGTTTTGAATAAAGAAAATAATCACTAACAGTAAAATGAGTGCGCCAATGACGTACAACCCCACATTGTCTATTTGTTCTTTGATTCGGGTAGAAGTTCTGCTGGTTTGGGTGATGAGAGAATCACTCAACTGATAAGACTTAAAGTTAAGTAAACGCGCATAATCGGTGATCAAACTATGCACAAAGTTACCACGCCCAGTCACCCGGCCTGATATACGCAACAGGTTGATTTGCAGTGGAAATATTCCTTGTTCATGGATTGCTACTTGGGTGAATTCATCGACAATTTTTATTAATCTGGGGCGTAAGGAAATGGGCAATTCGTCGGCGTTTTTATACAAGGTATCAGTGATAGTTTTAGCCGCAAATGATGACTGGCGGATAGCTTGTAACCGCGACATGTTTACTGCATTGCTTGATAGGGCAACAGCTTCGTACAATGCGGCTTGCCAATTCTGTAAAGCTTGAATATCCTGCTTTGACAATGATGGGGCGGTAGTGATTTTAACCACTTCATTATTGAGCGCATATAAGGCTTTTTGTTGCAAAGCCAGTTGCTTGGCAAGTTTGATCCTGTGTAGCGCGATGGTTTTTAATTCAAGAATTTCACTTTCAATCGCATTCAAATGAAAATCGAGGTACTGGGTCTCTCCGTGACGCTCAGCAACAGTTCGAATCTGTTCCATCTTATCATTGACTTGCCGCTCAGCAATACGCAGTGCCGCCTCAGAGTTGGCATAACTTAGGCCATCACTGATGGCTGAAAGGGCAGTAATATGGTTGTTTATTTGCTCTGAAAATACCACGTTGGGTAACGATTTATTCGCAAGGTTATCGAGGATTTCACGAAAATCACTTAGGCGTGAATGGGCCAATATAGTCACACTGATAAAGATAACGAACACGCTGACAAACGCTATTGCAAACACGCTGCTCAATGAGAGGCGCGCCTTTGATGTATTAAGCGCTTTGCTGGTTTCAGGGAGCTGTTTACTCATGGATATCTACCAGTCGCGCATCCAGTTTTGGACCTAGCTCTTTGTTATTTCTCATGCTTTCCATAAATACGTCAACCACCATTGGCGGCTCCATATACCCCAACGTAATTTGAGGGCATGCACTGAGTACTTGATAGCCATCCCCGCCTTGAGCCATGTAGTCTGTGGTGGCTAGTTTGTACGCTCGGGTTGGCACAATTGCTTTGCCATCAAGGGTGATAGATACGACCCGTTCCCCTGCTTTTTGACTTGAATCGTATTTAACCTCAATACCTGAAATCTGAGGGAAACGGCCGCGTACAGTTTCAATTTCACTTAAACCATTTTCAATCGCACCTCTTAACTGTAAACCTGTCACTGTTAATACAGCCAGTTTACTGCGAAATGGCAATTCTTCAGCTATTTCACGTCGTGTGAGTTGTTGTCCCTTGGTATATGATCGATTTCCGCGAATTATGCCACCGTTAAGCAGCGCCATATCGGCATTAGCAAATGATTTCAATGAGTCAGCCACAGCATTAGCAAAGGCATTTTCTTCGGTGCGCACACTGACCCTTTTGGTTTGAAAAGCTCGTGTAACGTTAGCTATGGGTTGATCAAGTAGGCGGTTTAAGCGAGACGTATAGCCTTTTACTTGCCCTGCTACTATGGGCTCTTTGGTAAATTCAGATAGGCTTTTGTCGACCCAGCTCATTTCGAGCTTAGGCTGCTTGCCTATATGCACTTTTAAGTTTATTTCAGCCAGATGATTTAGGTAATTCAACACAACGGCGTGAGGATGTTGAGGCAATACCTCATCGGGTAAGATCGTGGATTCAGGTGTTGTTGTTACCGAGATGTCGATAACCCGCTTGTTCAGTAGTTGATCGATAAAAGGAAAGCTGTAGGAATACATCAAGATGATAATATCAGCCCCTTTTTCTCGCAACGTTCTGGACGTTTCAGTGATGATTTGTTGTGGGTCGCGAATAACAATCTGTTTTAGTAGGTAGTCGGTGATTGCGCTGTCATCTAGCACAGAAATAACGCCGAGCTTTAACCCTTTTTGCTCGACTATGACGTAATCGAGTAATCCATCTACATTCGCTTTACTGCGTTTGTCATAAACATTACTGGATATAAGCGGAAAAGCCGCCTCGTAAGAGCGTAAGGACAATTCGTCTTCAAAATAGCTAAATTCACGCTTAGTAACAGACATTACGTCGGGCTCTAGGCTATTAAGAATATCAATTATGTGTGTTCCGCGGTCGAGGGATGAAAGCGGACTAGGCGCTAGACTGTTACCACCGAATAAAAAGAACGTGCTGGTATCTCTTCGATTGCGATACAGTTGCAGTGCGCTAGAGAGCTCAGGATAACCTCCGACATTTTTTAAGCCTACAACCGGCATGTCAGATGCGTAAATGATTGTCACATTCTCACTTTCAAGCTCGTCAGCTGTGACTTTAAAAGAAAAACAAGTCAGCATGCTGATGCAGAAAAGTACAAATTGTATCCGTTTGATGTTGCGGTCCTCTAGATCAAAAAAGCGTGTAACTAGCTGAAACGTATCAAACAAGTATTACATATTGACGTTATTCAATAATCAGCTTTTAGTCTAATTTGCACGAAATGATTTCGTTATTTTTTTTAAATCCTTTTTCTCAAACCGCTTTTCTCACACATTCAACCTGTGCTGTTTCTATAACCTGTGTAAGTTATGTGGTGTATGTATTGTTCGTAAATATATTGCTGGCAATAAGCTGCGCAGGCAAGTGCGCCTGCGCAAGAGTGACTACATTCTTACAAATTCTCGATAGTCTGTTTTTGCTCTTTTAACTTCTTCATTTGCATGGTGAAGTCATCAAGCTTGGCTTTTTCTTTATCAATAACCGCGGGCGGCGCATTGCTAACGAATTTTTCGTTACTCAATTTACCTTGAGTGCGGCCAAAGTCAGCTTCAATTTTTGCCAATGCACGGTTAATACGCGCTAATTCGGCGTCTTTGTCTATTAGGCCAGCCATAGGAATAAGAATTTCCATTTCACCCACCAAAGCAGTTGCACTTGCTGGGGCTTCTTCTTCTGGCTGCAACAATTCAACGCTTTCAAGTTTGGCTAGCGCACCTAAAAACTCACGGCTGCTTTGCAAACGTTGCCAATCTTGAGCACTGGCGTTACGTAGCAACACATTTAACGGTTTATTAGGCGAGATATCCATTTCGCCGCGAATATTGCGAATGCCTACGATCACGCTTTTGATCCACTCCATTTCTGCCAGTGTGTCTTCGTCGCGCAGCGCTTCGCTTTGTGCAGGGAAAGGTTGAGTCATGATGCTGTCAGCTTGAATGCCACATAGCGGCGCCAATCGCTGCCATATCTCTTCTGTGATAAACGACATAATCGGATGGGCTAAGCGCAAAATGCTTTCAAGTACGTTAACCAAGGTATGGCGGGTACCGCGTTTTTGTGCGTCAGTGCTCACTTCAGAGTTAAGTACCGGCTTTGATAGCTCTAAGTACCAATCACAGAATTGATTCCAAGTGAACTCGTACACCAAGTTTGCTGCAATATCGAAACGATAACCCGTTAAGGCATCTTCAAAGTCCTTCAAAGTTTGCTGGAAGCGCGCCAAAATCCACTTGTCCGCTAGGCTAAGCTCCATGTCGCCGCCATTTGCGCCAGTGTCTTGGTCTTCAGCGTTCATCATCACAAAGCGCGATGCGTTCCATAACTTGTTGCAGAAGTTGCGATAGCCTTCAACGCGTTTCACATCAAAGCTGATATCGCGGCTGGTGGACGCCATGGCAGCAAACGTAAAGCGCAATGCATCGGTGCCATAAGCAGCAAAGCCTTCTGGGTAGCTCTTGCGGGTGTTCTTTTCAATTTTGGCCGCAAGTTTTGGTTGCATCATGCCTGAGGTGCGCTTGGCGACTAAGTCATCAATGCTGATGCCATCAATCAAATCGATAGGGTCAATAACATTGCCTTTCGATTTAGACATTTTATCGCCTTGCTCATCACGGATAAGGCCGGTGATGTAAATCTCTTTGAACGGAATTTGCCCAGTGAATTTCTTGGTCATCATGATCATTCTGGCTACCCAGAAGAAGATAATGTCAAAACCGGTGACTAATACGGCGCTAGGTACAAAGGTATCAAGCTCAGGGGTTTTCTTTGGCCAGCCCATAGTAGCAAATGGCCATAGGGCAGAAGAGAACCACGTATCTAGCACGTCTTCGTCTTGGCGTAATGCAACGTTGGCATCAAGGGCGTTTTTTTCACGTACTTCGGCTTCGGTGCGGCCAACGTAGATTTTGCCATTTTCGTCATACCAAGCGGGAATGCGATGACCCCACCAAAGTTGACGAGAAATACACCAGTCTTGAATGTTGTTCATCCACTGGTAATAGGTTTTGTCCCAGTTTTCAGGAACGAATTTAATCTCACCACTTTTCACTGCGTCAATCGCTGGCTTGGCTAGCTCTTGAACGGCTACATACCACTGGTCAGTTAGGTAGGGTTCGATAACAGAGCCTGAGCGATCGCCTCGGGGCACTTTCAATTTGTGATCTTCGATTTTAACCAATACGCCAGCGGCGTCTAAATCAGCAACGATTTGTTTGCGCGCATCAAAACGGTCAAGACCGCGGTATTGCTCAGGTGCTTCGTCGTTAATTTTAGCGTCATCGGTGAGAATATTGATCATCTCAAGATCATGACGTTTACCCATATCGTAATCGTTAAAATCATGAGCTGGGGTGATTTTTACGCAGCCAGTACCAAAGTCCTGCTCAACGTAATCATCAGCAATGATCGGAATCAGACGCCCGGTAATCGGCAGTCTGATTTGCTTACCGATAAAGGCTTGATACCGTTCGTCATCAGGATGAACCGCAACAGCTGTGTCACCCAGCATGGTTTCTGGGCGCGTGGTGGCGACAATCAGCTCACCTGTGCCATCGGCTAATGGGTAGCGCATATGCCACATGAAGCCATTTTCTTCTTCGCTGAGTACTTCTAAATCAGATACTGCGGTATGTAATACCGGATCCCAGTTGACGAGGCGTTTACCACGGTAAATTAAGCCTTCTTCGTGTAAGCGCACAAAGACTTCATTCACCGCTTCAGATAAGTCGTCATCCATGGTGAATACTTCACGATCCCAATCGGGTGAAGTACCTAAGCGACGCATTTGCTGGGTAATGTTGCCACCAGACTCTTTCTTCCAGTCCCAGATTTTTTCAACGAACGCTTCACGGCCTAAGTCGTGACGGGTTTTACCTTGGGCGTTCAGCTGACGTTCCACCACCATTTGCGTAGCGATACCCGCGTGGTCGGTACCACATTGCCATAAGGTGTTGTCACCCTTCATACGGTGATAACGAGTTAGCGTATCCATGATGGTTTGTTGAAAACCATGGCCCATGTGTAAGCTGCCAGTCACGTTGGGGGGCGGTAGTAATATGCAGTAAGGTTGGCCTTCGCCGCTGGCTTTAAAATAGCCTTTATCTTCCCACGCTTGGTAGCATTGCTGTTCAATGTTTTGTGGGCTAAATGTTTTATCCATTGTGTTTGGTCTCGTTATTGCGATGACTAATGACCAGCGAGGGAGTTGAGTAACTCAGTGCTGGGTAACGTATCTAGTTGGTGGCCGGCGGCTCGATAATGCTTATAGCGCTCACGTGCTTGTTGCTTGAGGGCATCTGCGGCGGGCACGAAATCAAAAATTCGACTGAATTTGCTATGAAAATCAGGCATGTTGTCAGCCAAATTAATCAGTACCGGCTTGTTAAATTGGCTTGGGCGTTGCCAGCAAATCTCAACAGGGGTACCCGCTTGAGGCCCTTCGCCAGTGAGGTTGTGGGGCACAAAACGATCGTTAGGCAGTTGCCATAATAGCTCGTCGAACTGTTCTGCTTGTGCTTGACTTTGGCACATCACCACACAGCGCTGTTTATTGCTAAAACACTGGGCCGCCAATTGACAAGCCAGCGCAAGGTGCGCTGGCTGTTGGCTGGTTGCTTCTGCTTCTTGTTCAAGCAGGTAAAACGTGACCTTTGACATCAGGTTTTCCGTTTATTAATTGCTGACTAATCTTCTGACTCAATGCCTGCTCGGTTCATTAAGAACTGAGATAGCATAGGTACAGGGCGACCAGTAGAGCCTTTTTCTTTACCGCCAACCCAAGCTGTACCAGCGATGTCCATGTGCGCCCAGTTATATTTACGGGTAAAGCGAGATAAGAAACACGCTGCGGTGATTGAGCCTGCCGGGCGACCACCTAGGTTGGTCATGTCAGCGAATGGGCTTTCCAATTGATCTTGGTATTCATCCCACAGCGGCATGCGCCATGCTTTGTCGCCACTTTGCTCTGACGCATTTACTAACTCATGGGCAAGAGGGTTATGGTTACTGAATACACCCGTTGCGTGGTGACCAAGAGCGATAACGCAGGCACCGGTTAAGGTGGCTACATCGATAACCAATTCTGGGTCGAAGCGTTCAACGTAAGTCAATGCATCGCACAATACCAAACGGCCTTCGGCATCAGTATTTAGCACTTCAACGGTCTGACCTGACATGGTAGTTAAAATGTCACCAGGGCGATAGGCGTTGGCATCCGGCATGTTTTCACAGCCAGCTAATATGCCCACAACATTAATAGGCAAATTAAGTGCGCTGATGGTATGCATGGCACCCAATACGCCCGCTGCGCCGCCCATGTCGTATTTCATTTCATCCATGGCTTCGCCAGGCTTAATGGAAATACCGCCTGAGTCGAAGGTTAAGCCTTTACCGACCAGTACGATAGGCGCTTGATCAGCAGGTCCGCCTTTATGCTCCATTATGGTCATAATGGATTCATTCACAGAGCCACGACCTACCGCAAGGTAAGAATGCATGCCTAGGGCATCCATTTGCTTTTCGTTAACAGAGTCAACGTGCAAATTTTCGTACTCAGCTTCAAGGGCTTTGGCTTGTTCGAAAAGGTACATAGGGTTACAGATGTTGGGTGGCATGTTGGCTACGTCACGCGTAGTTTTGCTGCCTAGTGATACGGCTAAGCCGTGCTCCACTGCGCGCTCACCAATCGTTAACTCGCGGCGCGTTGGCACATTGAATACCATTTTACGCAGTGGTCTGCGAGGTTCACCTTTTTTGGTTTTCAATTGCAAGAAGGTATACAAGGAGTCTTGGGTAGCTTCTACCGCTTGGCGCACGCGCCAGTATGTATCTCGGCCTTTTACATGTAGTTCTGATAAGAAACAGACGGCTTCCATTGAACCCGTTTCATTTAAGGTTTTAATGGTTTTTGAGATGATTTGCTTGTACTGGCGCTCGTCTAGCTCGCGCTCTTTACCACAACCGACCAACAATACGCGCTCGCTCAGTACATTTGGTACATGGTGTAGCAATAGCATTTGACCCGGTTTACCTTCTAAGTCACCGCGGCGTAATAGGTTGCTTAGATAGCCACCACTGATTTCGTCTAATTGTTCGGCCACTGAGGTTAAGCGGCGTGGTTCAAATACACCGACCACGATACAGGCACTACGTTGTTTTTCTGGGCTTCCACTTTTTACACTAAATTCCACGGGGCATCCTCGTCACGAAACTGTTAATCTGTCATTACATACTGGTTGTAACACTGAGCTTTTTAATTTTGTTATTATGATGTTGTGCAAAGCGCTACGGCGTTATCTTTATAAACAGCGTTTCATTGCAATTGCAAGAAGAGCTCAAGCCAGACATAATCTGTAAATTACGTGCGGGCAAGCGCTTTAAAATGGCACACATTGCAAATGAAACGTGTGAAAACGTTAAGTTTACTTAAAATTTTGTAGCTTGCCACTAAAATTACCACTTTTGTGTTGGATATTGCGTGCTGATATTTCGTTATTTAGTCAAAGAAACTGTCAAATCCCAAACTGCCGTTTTTCTGGTTTTGATGGCCATTTTTATTACCAATAAATTTGTTAGAGTGCTTTCTGAAGCCTCTAATGGTGACATTCCTGCTAGCTTGGTCCTGGGTTTTTTGGCCTTGAGTATGCCTGTATTGGCCTCGCTTATTTTACCTCTGAGCTTATTTTTAGGGATCATGCTTGCTCATGGTCGCTTGTACGTAGACAGCGAAATGACTGTGATGCGGGCGTGTGGCATCAGCGAATGGTACGTGACTCGCGTTATGCTTGTGCTAGCTGTGATCATGGCGTTGATAACAGGTGCCATGACATTATGGATTGCGCCCCTGTCAGTAGAGCGAGAATATCAACTTGAAGAACAAGCGGGGGCAGATACCGGTTTAACCACGTTAATTCCTGGGCGTTTTCAACAAACGGCCAATGAAAAAGCAGTTATTTTTGTGCATGAAATCGGTAACGACAGTGAACCGCTCAAACGCGTGTTTATGGCACAACACGACACCACCACCGACAGCCAAAATGTGCACTTAGTTTACGCCAAACAAGGCGGCTTGCGTGAACTGCCTGACGGGTCTGAAACGTTAGTGTTAGGCGATGGTATTCAGTACGAAGGTACACTCGGTGAAAAGGACTACCGCGTGGTCGAATTTGGCGAGTATCAAATTCAAATTGCTGAGCAAGAAGCAGAGCAAAAGCGCCGCAAATTATCAGCCTATACCACAATGCAATTGTTTGAAGACTCATCCATTGATGCAATAGCCGAATTGCAATGGCGTTTTGCTATTCCATTATCCTTATTCTTCTTGGTAATTATTGCTGTGCCCTTAAGCGCAGCTGACCCACGACAGGGGCGCTTCGGTAAAATGTTCCCTGCGCTTATGCTGTATCTTGGCTACTTTTTGTTGTTGCTTGCCGGGCGTAAAGTGCTCGAAGACGGCAAAATACCGCCTATGCTTGGCTTGTGGTGGGTACATGCTGTGATTGGCATTATCGGTATGACATTGATATTTAAAGGGCGGCCTGTGGGCGTGCGAATAAGAGCACGTTTGCGAGGGGGCAAAGCATGATTAAAATCCTCGACTGGTACATCGCTCGCACGTTATTAAGCACCACAGCCATGAGCTTAGGCGTACTCGTTGGCTTAAGCGCACTCATTAAATTTATTGAGCAAATGAAAAGCGTGGGCCGGGGTAGTTATGACATGACGGTGGCAGCCGTATACGTATTTTTAAGTTTGCCCCGTGAGCTTGAGCAGTTTTTCCCTATGGCGACCTTGATTGGTGGCTTAATTGGCATGGGTATTCTCGCCAGTAATAGTGAATTGGTGGTGATGCAATCTGCCGGGCAAAGCCGCTGGAACATTATTATATCAGCCATGAAATCCGCTATTTTAATGGTGTTGTTTGTGATGGTCATTGGCGAGTGGGTTGCACCAGTTAGTGAAACCAAAGCCAAAGAAATTCGAACCCAAGCGATATCGGGCGGCAGTTTGTTCTCATCTGACAGATTAGTGTGGGCCAAAGACGGTGATAACTTCGTGAGTATCGGCGAAGTAGTCGATAAAGATACTCTGCGGGACGTGAGTATTTACGAGTTCGATAACGAATTGTATTTGCGCCAAATTACCACTGCAGAAAGCGCAACGTATCAAGATAAATCATGGGAGTTGAGCCATGTTCAATCTACGGAGTTTTCTGATAACCGCATCCAAGTACAAGACGCTGCCGATGGCGCTTGGGAATCATCGTTAACGCCTGACAAGCTAGGTGTAGTGACCATTAAACCGGAAGCTTTGTCGATCCGCGGCCTGATTGATTATGTGAATTACCTAGAGAATAACAGCCAAAATTCGGAGCGTTATCGTTTGGCGCTGTGGCGCAAAGTATTGCAACCAGTGTCCGTTGGCGTGATGTTGTTAATGGCTTTATCGTTTATTTTTGGCCCACTGCGCAGTGTTACTATGGGCGCGCGAGTGATCATGGGCGTGCTGACAGGGTTCGGCTTTTTTGTCAGTAATGAAGTGTTTGGCTCGTTAAGTACGGTTTACCATATACCGCCGTTTATAGGTGCTATTTTACCGAGTGTTGTTTTTACTGGGATTTCCATACATCTGCTGCGCCGTTAAAGGCGCTTTCAGTCAGTATCACTAACCAGCTAATTCAGATTACGCCAACTGCGATGGTGGTTGGCTTCTTTCGTTAAGCAAATCACTTCGGTACCCGCAATGCGATCTTGCAGCGATTGCTTATGCTTATAATCCAATAATACCAACAAGGTACCTAAACCCAAGAATGACGTCACCATACGTACAAATGCGCGGGTATAAGTTAAAGGGTTGTCACTGGTACTTACAATACGTAAGCGCCACGCGCGCATACCGATTGTTTGGCCGCCGTTGCGCCAAAACCACAAAAAGAACGCGATAACCCAAGTGCCAACCCAACCTTGTAATACGTATTGATAAATAGATGCATGTTGAATTAAGTCGCTGAAATGCTCATAACCCTGGTTATTCAGCACGTTATTTTCAACTAGCAACAACATAGCCACCAACATCACCATGGCGGCGCACATCCCAACAGCAACAGCGACTAAAATATCGTAAATAATCGCGGCTAAGCGACGAAAAAAACCAGCGCGGTAATAATGCTCAGAAGTCAAAAGGGCGTTCTCTCAGGTGAAGCGAAATTCAGCATACAAAAGTGTAAGCGTTTAATGGCGATATTTTCATGCTAACAGTTTCGCATAGTTAGTGAGGGTTAGGGTAGGGACGATAGCAAAAATGGTAAAGTTGACGATAAGTTGAGCAATTAAAACAGCAACGCAAAAAATCACTTGCGCGCGTGATGTAAATCGCTATAATGCGGCGCTCTTAAAGGTTGCACGCAACCTGAAAGCACCTTTGCCAGTGTGATGGAATTGGTAGACATGACGGATTCAAAATCCGTTGCTGAATAAGCGTGGCGGTTCGAGTCCGCCCACTGGTACCAAACATTTAAACCAACTTTTTAGTTGGTTTTTTTGTGCCTGAAATTCACAAAGTCACCACGCATGCGCGTCGGCCGAAGGTCGGTCCCATCGAGCCCGCACTGGTACCATCTCTTTCTACCAATGAAAGAGATAGCAATAAACCGACTTATGTCGGTTTTTTTGTGACTGGGATTTGGGTTCTTGGATGTATTGAGTACAGAGTTAACACGCCCCTGATGAAACTCCCCCAGCCCAGACATCCATGTCTGGTCGTTCAGCAGGGCGCTGCTGCGCAGCTAAAAATCCCGCTTCACCCACTGGTACCAAACATTCAAACGAACTTTTTAGTTGGTTTTTTTGTATCTGAGGTTTGGGTTCAGTGTTAACACGTCCCTGATGAAATTCCCCCAGCCCAGACATCCATGTCTGGTCGTTCATCGGGGCGCTGCTGCGCAGCTAAAAAATCCCTCTTCACCCCTGATGATCGGCACCCAGCCCAGACATCCATGTCTGGTCGTTCAGCAGGGCGCTGCTGCGCAGCTAAAAATCCCCCTTCACCCTTGAGTTGGTTGAAGGCCTACTTAAAGGTGAAGCGTTTTCGCTGTGTCGAGTTGTTTTTTTACCTAGATGTTCTACTCTGTATTCTATCCACTAACCCAGAATGAAGGTTTAGTTAGTAAATGCTTGGTGTGATTTTTCAACCTGTTTTAGATCAGTTTTAACGCTATAGGTCATAGTCATTCAAAAATATACGTTGCGCATGGGTAGTAATAAACCAATTACACATTCGTTTTTTATATGCAAGAGGACTATGATGAGCATGGTTTCACTATTTTTTTCACTAAAGTTATACCCTATCGCAGCAATACTTATATTGATTTCACTTCCAATAATTGGACAAGTTGAAGTCGTAGTAGAAATTCCTTCACCAGACTCGCTCCACACTAAAGATGCCGCAGAAGCTCTGTCTTCTTTTGGCCCACCCGATGATGGCGGTGATGGATTCTCCGGTGCATTTGAAGTAAAAGATTATGGCTATAATATTTTCGAAAATATCAACGATACCCCGGAATTAGCGTCACTTACCACTGGGTTGTTTGGCGATAAGATAAGTATGTTCACAGGTGATATTCGATTTGAGCAAGTCGATATCTCTTTACCTGGAAACTCGGCAATTCCTGTAGCTATAACTAGGACACTTTCAAATCCAGATTCTTGGTTTAAAGAGTCGCTTGAGTTTGAAAATTGGAGCTTAGCAATACCACATGTCCGCTCCACTTATATAACGGATAGAAGCGGTAATTATAAAACGGCCTATTGGCCTAAAGGAAAAGCGTGTACTAGCCCACTTAACGCTAATCCGTCTTTTTCTACAAGTACAGGTGGCACTTCGTACTATATTCATTCTAATGGGTATTGGAATGGAGATTCCATATATATTCCTGGAAAAGGGACGGTGAAGTTAACTACCAAATCTGGGGATTCTTCACACAAGCGATACAACAACCTGAACTGGAAAGTAGACTGCGTAACAAACACAGGTACTGGTCACGAAGGGTTTAAAGTAATAACGAAGGATGGATTAACTTATTATTTCACTCAGAAAAAAATAGTACGTTCAATCAAAGACTTAAATCTTCAGCCTCAAGTTCACCAATGTAGAAGCAATTGCCCATTGCCAACGTTAGCTCCTCTAGGAGACGCGCCAAGACTATCTCGATATCCGCAATATCATTATTTTATGCTGGCTACCAAAATACAAGACCGCTTTGGGAATTGGGTTAAGTATGCATATGATTCTAAGGGGCTTGTAACTCGGATATATGCAAATGACGGCCGAAATATCACAATTAGTAGCAGGAACGGTCGAATTGAGAGCATTACTGCAAATGGCAGACAATGGAGATATCGCTACGATGACTATCGGTTAAGTACGTTAAAAGAGGTAGAGCGTCCAGATGGAAAGCGTTGGAGATTTGCTCATGATAAGTCGTCGTCGAACACTTTTTGGTGGCACGTTAATATTGCAAAACATAGTCAAATACCCACGAGAGGGATAGATTGCATAGAAGGAGGTGCTAGGGACTTCGTTGATATTACTCACCCCGAAGGGGCACGAGGAAGTTTCGTCGTCGATGAGGTTTGTCACGGACAATCTAATATTCCCAAACTAAGAAAAGTTGATCCATCTAGAAGTGGGGTTGACAGTTTCTGGTTTCCTAAAGCATATGCCACTTTTGCACTGAGAGATAAATCTATAATACTGACGTCAGGCGAGCAATATAAGTGGAATTATACATACTCAAGTAACGAAGGCTTATTTAGAGGTGAGACGATTAGAGCGAGACATCGCCTTAGTTTTGGTGTCAGCGGAGTGGAAACAGCCCATCTATCTTCTACAACATTGGAGCATCATGATGGCTCCAAAGAAATACACTATTTTGACAGAAAGCATGGTTCGAGTCAGGGCAATTTGCGCTATGTTGAAACCTATAGTAGCTCCGGCAGTTTACTGCAGCGTAAGTCTATGACGTATGCAAATGGTGCATTCCACGGCACTGCTAAAATGTACCTCAATGTTACAGGATCACAAGATCCTTTTTCAGCTAACGATATTAAAAATGGCTATTCGGCTGAGCAGATTCAGAGGTTAACAAAAAGCATAATCACACAAATATCAAGCTTCAATGACAGTGATAATTATGTAACTCAATTTTCGAGTTTTGATAGTTATGACTTACCTAGTCTTAAATACGAATACAATTCGACTGGAAGTCAAAAGCGGTATACTAAAACGAACTATTTCCACGATACACGGCACTGGCTGTTGGGGTTACACGCTAAAACAGCAATTTCTGCGAATGGCTCGAACTACAAAACGACTAGTCAGACGTCTTATCACAGTTCATCGGGTAGCTATAAATCTCTACCTAACTATTACTATTCTTATGGGCGCTGGCATACACGAAATACCAGTTACCATACTTCGGGAGTGAACGCAGGGTTACCAAACCAAATTCACTATAACGGCACGAACCGCTGGGTGGCATTGTCTAACTATAAGCGAGGAGTAGCTCAAACAATTAGGACTCCCTCAAGCCTTAGCACGTCTAGTCAGTATGCATATAAGCAGGTCGATGCCAACGGTTGGGTGACTAAACACACAGATTTTATCGGGAACTGCGTTAATTATCGTTATGATTCAATTGGACGCCTTACTTTAATCGATCCGTGTAATAGTAAGTGGCTTAGTACCTCTATTAGTTATAACACCACAGCGAATAGTGAGGGATACACCCACGTCAGGCGCGGCATGTTAAAAAGGACGATAAAAAGGGGAAATTATAGCTACCTGACTTTTTATGATAATTTACTTCGGCCTAGAATGACCAAAGAGTCGGACACTTCTAGAGAGAGTGAAACTAAACGTTTCACCCGAACGAATTATGATTCATTTAATCGGCCTACATATCAGAGCAAACCATATAGCCTCAACGCCACTCCTTATGGTGTATCTATTAGATATGATGCACTTGGACGAGCTCTAAAAGAAGAGGACAATACGACCGCTGGTGCCATAACTTACAGTTACCTTTCAAGTAATAGGGTCCAAGTAACTAACAACAGAGGTTACAAAACCACTAGCAAACTTTTAGCTTATGGCACGCCTGAACTAAAGCGACTCCTTACTATTTCTTCTCCTCACGGAGTGAGCACAACTTTGGCGTACAACGTATACGGAAATGTTACGTCTATCAGACAAGGTGGAGTGACTGAATCTCGGGTTTATGATTCATATCAACAACTGTGTAAAACGATCCGCCCTGATATTGGCAACGTAGCTTTTTTCAAAAATGCGCTGGGCAAAACAGAATGGTCTTCACGCGGAAGCTCGATAAATAGTAGCACCAATAGCTGTGATTACTCCGTTAGCTCTTCAGACAAAACGACGGTTAGCTATGATAATTTAGGCAAGGTGAAACGAGTATCATACGGTGACGGCACACCTAGTAAGGTGTACGAGTACGATAAAAACAAAAGGCTTACGCGATTAAGTTTTGGCAATGCTACCCAAAATTACACTTATGATGACCTTGGAAATCTTTTGATAGAGCGCCTGCGTGTCGACAATATCGATTGGTCATTCAATTATCTTTACAACAGTACAGGAAATTTACATAGAACCACTTATCCATCCGGACGAAAGGTAGATTATCACCCTAATGCATTAGGTCAACCTAGATATGTTGGTGCTTTCGCCAACAGCGTTTTATTCCACCCAGACGGCCAGTACAAAAGTTATAAGCAGTCGAATGGGTGTGTGAATAGCAAATCTCTCCGCAGTAGTGGCTTACCCTATACTCAACGTACTCAGTGCGGAGGTACGAATGTGCTATACAACCAATACTCGTACGACGCGAATGGTAATCTAACCTTTTGGGACGATAAACAATCTAGTGTTTATGATTTACGATTTGGCTACGATCAACTAGATCGACTTGATAACATTCGAAAATCTAACAGCGCCCTCATAGGTGATATGAATTATGACTCAATGGGGAATATTACAAAGTTCGACTCTATCGTTGGGACAATCCACTATAGCTACAACAGTAAAAAGCAATTGCAATCTACCAGTGGTAGTCGAAATTATGATTTTAATTATGACCATAGAGGGGCGGTTACTGATAACGGCTTCCACCGATTTCACTACAATTTAGCTAGCCAAATGACTGAGGCGGGTGGCAATCAATATGTGTACGATGGGCATAATAAGCGGGTAAAGGCTAACGATAGTAATGGTATTCGATATTCTATGTATTCTATGCTGAATGGAAAGTTGGTGCAGGAAAACATCAACGGTGCTAATCGGGAATACTACTATTTAAACAGTCAATTAGTCGCTCAGACCGGCGCAGGGAGCCTAACATACATCCACGGTGATTTACTCGGAACGAGTGCTGCTAAGACTAATTCGGCGGGCAGTGTGACTAAGCGGATTAGATATGCCCCGTTTGGACTTCAGTGGGGGCACTCCAATGCAGAAACCGGAGAAAATGAAATTGGTTATACAGGGCACAAGCATGATACAGATATTGGCTTAACCTATATGCAGGCACGATACTATGATCCAGTTATCGGGCGGTTTTATTCGAATGATCCTATTGGATTCCGTGGTGTGCATAGCTTTAATCGCTATGCTTATGCCAACAATAACCCCTATAAATATACCGATCCTGATGGTCGAGATCCAAGTGAGGCATTTAAACCTTTAACTGATTTTTTTGAAAATACTGAGAAACAGGCTCGTCAATTACCTAATGCTCTAAAGGCAACATCTAAAGTTGTGGGTGACGGTTTGGTTGAAGGTGGTCGTATCGCAGGAGAGGCAACAGCGGAAAGTCTTGGGACAGCAAGCACTGTTACAGGATTAATACCAGGGGGCCAAGTCGCTTCGCTTGTTTTGGCAGGTGCAGATGCATTTTTAAATGACACTATGACAAGTACAACCTCTGCTACTGCATCCGCACTAACAGATACAGCGGCTACGGATATAACTAGTAACTCTGGTAAAGTAATGCCTACAAACAAAGTTAAAGCTGCAATATATGTTGTGTCCCAAGTTGTAGGAATTTTTGGTGGTTCGATTCAAGCTGATAATGAAGCTAAGAATATAGAGGTGGAAAAGGATGAAAAGTAGATTAAGTGGCATTAATATATTTTTATCGGCGTTATCTATATTGTGTTTTTGGTACATAAAATTTTCGTTTGAACGTGGGTTTATTGGGTTAAGAGGAAGTCGATTCGAGCAGGATGGTTCTCCCTTTTTGTTCTGGTCTGGCATCATTTTTGTTGCAGGTGTTGCATGTTATCTTCTTTATTTGATTTTTTTTGGAAAAGAAGATGTCGATGAAAAATAAAATGGACATACACAAAATTAATTAGTCAGACTTTCATGTTAATTTGAATCAAAAGCCTCGCACTCTCAGGGCTTTTGTTATTTTCCATCATTTCACATTCATAGATTAACCTATACTCTTAACTTACTGTGTTAACTATATTTTATTGATTGTTACTATGATTGGTCGTGTCGACAAATGTATATGCAGGCACGATACTATGCTCCAGTTATCGGGCGGTTTTATTCGAATGATCCTGTTGATGCTATTTCTCATCTAAGTAACGAAGAAGGCATTAGAGGGTTTAACCGATATTCGTATGCTGTTAACAATCCGTATAAGTATACAGATCCAAATGGGCAATGGATTTTGAATGCAATTGGGGCTGGTATCGGTGGGTATACTGCATATAAGGCTGCGACTAGTATTGAAGGGTCATCTAAGTTAGATGTAGGGTTGTCGGTTCTGGCTGGTGTGGGCATAGGTTTGTTTACGGGAGGGAAAGCTACAGGCACAATTACTGAGGCAGCAGTGAAAATTAGTAGTAAAGCGCCAGGTACATTAAAAGCAGCAGCTACGTTAGCTGAAGGTGGACTAACTGGTGCTATATCAGGTGGCGCATCTCAAATCGTTACTGAAGGCATCACAAGCTCTCCAACTGAAGGTACTGTTGATAGAGTCGCATCTGCTACAGTCGAAGGTTTTATTGCTGGTGTAGGTTCGTCAGTTCCTTTAAGTGCGGGGGTAGCAACAGTTACTTCGACCGCAACAGCTACTGCAATAAGTACGACAGCAGTAGAAATCAAAAATGAATTAAAATAAATGCTTTTATTTGACGAGAGTTTGTAAATGAATCGTAAACCAATTTTAAAAAAACTAGGCTCCGCCTTAAGTATTTTGTTTGGTTTTTTTTTGCTGATATATAAAGTTGTGTTAGCTGATATTGACGTGCCATCACCAGAATCTATATTGGAGATTAGAGGAAATATTGAATCTATTGTCGAGAAAACAGATGGAATATTAATAAAACTTGACGGTTTTGAAGATGTGTTTTTTCTATCTCATAGGACTGGTAACTTAAGACAAATATCAAGTTTATTGCATAATTTGAAAGAAAAAGAAGTTGTAATATCTGTGAAATCTAACGGTGATTATATTCCATATTCTTCCAATGATGTATTCCGTCTGGTTTTTGGAATAAGTTCGAGAGGGGAGACTATAATGTCCTACAGCGAGATAGTAAAAAATTGGAAAGTTACTAGCAGAAAAAAAGAAGTAGCTGCGGTTGCTTTTTTATTCATATTTTTCGGTTTATATTCAATTTGGAAATCAAGTAAAAGATTGTAATGAGATAGCCGCATTGAATCTCTCCTCGCTCACTCGAACAGAAGGTTAGCAAAAAACAATAATTGCCTTTTGAATCCAAAGCCTCGCCCTCGCGGGGCTTTTTCGTATTTAAAAGAATATATTAGGGAGGATGTTCCGATAATCTATCGTGATCAGCCATGTTGATTTCCTTTTTGTTATTTATGCATGATTGGTATTTTTAATCACTTTTCTTTTGGTAGTTCGATTGTGCCGTTTAGCTTTATTGCATTTGAGTTCGCCACAGGTTTAGCTGAACTTGGATTACTAATAACAACTTTAAATGGCAATATGTCACCGATTAAATATGAAATATTTCAAAAGAGAGTGTCCCGTTGGAGCTGTCCAGAACAGTCATGCAGATATATCAACCACTCAGATATATACTCATGTTACCAAGAAAGTATTAAACAAGGTCTACAATAACAGTCACCCATCAGCTTCAAGCGAACAAAGGATAATGGAGTGAAGATGAAAATACTTGAAGTGTACGTAAATTTGCGTACACTATGGTTTGTATTATGGGATTCAAAGATGTGAAAGGTCAGGTGCTAGCTTGTTTAGCATCTGGCAACATCCAACATGAGCAACGACAGGCGATTGATGTCAAAAACCTATTGGTGACGGGGCAAGTTTCTGAAGATGATGTCAGTAGTATTATTGCTAGAGCAAAGGGCAATGAATACGCGCTGAGCAAGCATCATGTTGTCTCAAAAATCGATGTACATATTTTAAAGACACGTTACCAAGGTCAAAGTTGGTACATCAAATGGTATTTTATTGAGCCTGATAGTGTATTTATCAGTGTTCATCACTAGGGTAAGGTCATGAAGATTTATAAAGTAGGCGACAAACAAAAGGCGGTATGCGAGTCATGTCAATCGCTGACTGACGCGACCTTTATGTTACGTGATGTTCCTTTTAGTGATGGCAGTGGCACCGTCAAAAATGCATTAGCGGGTGTATGTGATAGTTGTAACGAGGTTGTGTTAATTCCTCACCAGTCAACACCTGCCATTAAAAAGCAATTAGATACTCATAAGAAAGCTGTGGAGACTAGAGTTCCCGCTCACATGGTTGACATGCTCAACTTAGCCAGTATGGAGCTAGGTGGTAGTACAGACTTTTCTAATGCGTTAATTAAGTATTATCTGCACAACCTGTCAGAACAAAAAACATCCGTCAAAGGCCTTATTAAATATCTTGAAAGCGATCTTGCAAAAGGCGTGGCTCAAAAACGTATTTCGCTGAAAGGAAGACAAGTCTCTAAGGAAATTGATAACATCAAATTTAAAACGAGTATTGGCAGCACTACTGATGTGCTTAAAGCGGTAGTACTGAAAATCAATGATGACGTCTTCGTTCATCCCAAAACTCAGCTCATTAACAGTCTTAAGGGCGTTGCTGCCGCATTCGCATAACATCCACTAACTAATTTACTCTGCCTAAATAGGAGGATCGTGTTTGCAATTACTTTATATGCAAGCCCGCTACTACGATCCGGTGATTGGGCGTTTTTACTTAAATGATCCGGTTGATATTATTGGACACGTGGAGCGAGATAACCCAACACGCGGTTTGTGGCAGTATATTTATGCGACAACAATCCCCACAAGGATACTGATCCTGGTAATGGAGATCTAAGTGAGGTATTTAAACCTTTAACTGATTTTTTAAAAAATACTGAGAGACAGGCTCGTCAACTACCTAGAGAGCACTGCTACAGGATTAATACCCGGATCGAGTCGCTTGTTTTGGCAGGTGCAGATGCGTTTGTAAATGACGTTATGACAGTACAACCTCTGGTACTGCATCCGCACTAACAGATACAACGGCTATAACTCGTAACTATTGTAAAGTAATATCTACAAACAAAGTTAAAGCTGTAATACATGCTCTGTCCCAAGTTGAAGGAATTTTGGTGGTTTAATTCAAGCTGATAATAAAGCTAAGAATATAGAGGATGAAAAGTAGATTAAGTGACATTAATATATTTTTATCGGCGTTATCTATATTGTTTTTTGGGTATATAAAATTTTTGTTTGAACCTAGGTTTATTGGGTCAAGAGAAAATCGATTTGAGCAGGATAGTTCTCCCTTTCTGCTATGCTCTGGCATCATTTTTTTCGCGATATTTTCGCATCAACAGTACAAGGCTGCGCAGAATCTTATAGTGCTAAAATAACACCGCAGCCAAATCACGGGTACAGCGAGGTTAATAAAGGGCAGGATACCTATCTACTGTCCTATGAAGGTATGTCCAGCCAGTCTTTTGAAGCCTAAGATTTTTTCAATATTTGCTGTTATTCATCCACGTTAACCAGCACTGTCGCAATGTGTGCCGTTGTTTGCGTCTTCCTCTTCTTTTACCATCTTCAAGTAGGTTGCCAGGCTCTTATCTTTTTCGTCTTGGTAGCGAGTATTGAGTTTTGCGAACTCGGATATTCGGTCGAGGCGAAAGTTTCTAAAAGCGCCGCGCAGTTCGCACCAGCCGGCCAGTAGCCAAATAGGGCTAAACGAAATCAACGCTAAAGGCCGGATGGTGCGCTGACTTTGCTGTTCGCTTAAATCTGTATAAGTAAAGCTCACAAGGTGCTTGCGCCTAATGCATTCTCGCACTTCGGTGAAGTTTACCACCCATGGGATCTTATAGCGGCTGGGGGCTGAGAATGTACTGATTTGGTGAAGTTCATTAATCAAGGGAGCAGGCAAGGTGGCTTGAATTTTTTTATAGGCGCTTTGCGCTTTTTCAGCAAATTTTTTGTCGGTCCAGTTACTCACCATACCAATACCTAACGCTATCGCTTCTAATTCGTCTGCATCAAACATGATGGGTGGCAAATGGTATTTTTTATCAATCACATACCCCACACCAGCTTCACCCAAAATCGGTACACCCGAATAAATTAGGTCTTGAATATCTCGATAAATTGTTCTGTGACTTACTTCTAATGTTTCAGCTAATGTTTGTGCTGTAACGGCTTGGTGCATTCTGCGTAAGTGATGAACAATATCGTTGAGTCTTTCGGCTTTGCGCATATTTGATTGCTCTAGCGTTGTGAACACCTGACGTTATGTTATTCAAACACTACTGACATTAGCTGTCAGTAGTCAATGGCTACTATGAAGTTGCGTTAAATAACAACTTACAGGAGAGCGCAATGATTGGTTATGTAACGGTTGGAACAGCAGACTTGGCGAAGTCAGGTGCATTTTATGATGCTTTATTAGGAACGATAGGGGCGACGCGGTTTATGGAAGAGCCCAATTACTTTATTGCTTGGGCGAAAGCGCAGGGTGAGCCATCTCTTGGGGTGGCATTGCCGTTTAATAAAGAACCCGCCACTGCGGGTAATGGCACTATGGTGGCGATTGCGCTAGAAACCCCAGAGCAAGTGGATGCGTTTTACCACAAAGCACTTGAGCTAGGCGCAACTACTGAAGGGGATGTTGGCTTTCGCCCCGCGGATGCCAAATCAGGCTTTTATGCAGGGTATTTTAGGGACCTAGATGGCAATAAGCTCAATGCCTTTTGTATCGTAAACTAACGCCTTTTGCCCTTTCACAGGAAACTTAAGTTGTGCTGAGGGTCTTAATAGCGGCAACACAGTAGGAAAGTCAGTTAGTGTTAACTCGACGCTAAAAGCCCTGAGCTCAGGGCTTTTTTGTCTTTCAGCGCATTCAGCGCTTAGTTCAGAAAGTGTAAAGGCAACCTTTACACTTTTGTTGGAGTAAAGTGCTGATATCTGAGTTAGCATATCGTGTTCTGATATACATTATTACTGCATTCGAACTTTATACACCTATTGCATTCTAAAGCGAGCATGAGGGAAGCGCGATGTCGTTTTCATGGTGTGATTAATTGAATACGTGCAGTGTTAAAACCCAAATATCCAATCTACTGAATAATCTAAGGACTTTTATATGAAAAGCAGCATGAAAATATCTTCTGTTTTACTCATCACCACTTTGACTTTGTCATCACAGGCATTTGCCAACGACACGGTAGATAAATTAAAAGGCTTGCTGGGTAAATCTAGCAGTACAGAATCAACGCAATTAACTCAGTCTACACAAGCATCTGAATCCTTGGACATTGCAAGCTTAGTCAGCATGGTGTCTGACAACCTAGGGGTGACTGAAGAGCAATCGCAAGGCGGTGTTGCTTCTATTTTTGACTATGCCAAAGAAAATCTTTCGGGTGGCGATTACACCCAGCTTGCGTCCAGTATTCCTGGTTTAGACAGCCTGATGGATTACGTTCCAGACGTGTCCTCTGATTCATCGTCAAAAAGCTCTTCCATGTCGGGCTTGTTAGACAAGGCTTCTGAATATAGCTCTTCGTTAAGTAGCATAAACGAATTGAAGAAACAGTTTGAAGCCCTAGGTTTGGATTCTGACATGATCAGCAGTTTTGTTACCCAAATCAACGCTTACTTAAGCGGTGACAGCGATACCCAAGCATTGCTTCAATCTGGGTTAGGTAAGTTAACCTCTTTACTTTAATCATCGTTTGGCGAGCTTATTGTCTATCGGTGGTGAGCTCGCCAGCCTATAATACTCTTCTCGTTCTAAAATCAAGCCTGCCATGCCATTCAAAAATTTAGCTTTGACATTCAGTAACCAAGCAAAGTGGGTGCGTATTGCCACTTATCTGGTCGTTACTTATCTCCTTTATGCGCTGGTTTTAGGTGTTATAACGCCTCTGGTGTTGCAATCAAAGCTCCCCAGTGCGCTAAGTGAAAAGACAGGGCGCGCTGTTAGCATCGAAAAAATACGCATTAATCCCTTTTTACTGCGCGTTCGGGTAACGAATTTTCAAATTAATGAACAAGATAGCAATGAGCCTTTTGTGCACGTTGCGCTATTAGAGCTAGATACAGGATTTTGGCAAAGTTTATTGCACCTGACACCGGCGGTTGAGCATGTGTACATAGAAAAGCCATTTGCGCACGTAGCACGCACAGCTGGTGGCGATAACACTCGTTTTAACTTCACTGATGTTATTGAAACGCTCTCACAAAATGGGGATGAGCAACCGCAGGAAGATGAAGCGACTAGCGAAATCCCGCATATTCGCCTTGGATTATTTCGGCTTTCAGATGGTCATGTGATGTTGTCAGATAAGGTAACAGGCACTGATATTAACTATCCTGAATTGGCATTCGAGTTAACCGACCTAGATACACTTGCTTCAATCGCAGTTCCCGCCACAAAGAGGGATGCGCTTTTACCTGAAAATCACTATGCGTTCACCTTACTTACCGATGAGGGCGGGGCGGTTCACCTTGACGGGCAATTTCAATTGTCGCCCCTTGAGGTGAAAGGGAGTATCAAACTAGAGAGTATTGCCCTGCCACCTTTGTGGCCATTGTCGAATGAACTAATGGAAGCAAAACTCACAAGTGGATTGTTAGACCTCAATTTGAACTATGCCATGACACAGAGTGATAGCGACATGCATGTACAAGTTAACCGTGCGCAACTGAGCGTTTCGGACTTGACGATTAGTGATGCTACTAGCCAACCTAAAATTAATATCGCAGGTATACACATTACGGGCGTTGAACTTGATAGCGTTTCGCAGCAAGTGGATATTAACAATATTCGTATCGATGCACCGTGGTTTGAAGCGAACCTCGATAAAAGCGGTGTGGATCTGGTTGCTATGCTGACCCCAAAAGCACAGGGAGAAGCTGCTTCTACTACTGAATCTAAAACTGAATCTGATACCGAATTTAAAACAAGGCCACAATCAGAGCCTGAAACCGCGCAGGGAACAAAGCCACCAAACGAGTCTCAAGCCGATTCACAACGAGTCTCACAAGATTCAGCTGTTACCCAAACCGCGAGTGCATCACATGCCGACTCATCCGCCCACGATTTACCTTCGAGTCAGGCCGCTGACTCTTCGGATGATAATGCTAATTCGGCCCAGACAGCACCCACTTCGGTTACCGCCACTGAATCTAAATGGCGAGTCATCCTGCAATCATTTGCGTTAAACAATGGTGGAGTTGACGTAAATGAAAGCATGATGGCGGACGATGTGCATTGGCGCGTGTTTGATATTAATGCCTCAACAGGGGTAGTCGATACCCGTTTTGGAAGCCCTATCGACTATGCATTACAGCTCGGGATAGCAAGCGATGCCACTAAGCGCCCAACGAGTGCATCAGGCAAGTTTACGACTAACGGTAAGGTCATGGTGAAAGAGCAACAACTGTCCGGCTCGGTAGATTTTAGCCAGTTCGCTTTGTCGCAATTACAGCCTTATATCTCACAGTATTTGAACGTCAATATGCAAGAGGGGGACGCTGGCATATCGGGTACATTTTCTGCTGGCGTTAATAGCCCTATTAGCTTTTCTGGCCAGGCTGGCGTGAGTGCGCTTGTGGTCACCGATGGGCCCAAACAAGAGCCGCTGCTTAAATGGCAATATATGCAAGTGGATGGCATTCAATACGACTCACACAAACGCGCATTCTCATTACAAAAAATCGCCTTTAATAAGCCTTTTGCCAAACTAGTGATTGATAAAGACAAACACACGAATATCAGTGACTTGGTTATACCGCAAACAGCAAATGATGCGAACACTGAGCAACCACAGGCAACTGACGAGGATAGTGATACAGCACGACAATCTGACCAGCAAACTTCACCAGAAACGGCATCTGCAATGGCGATTGATATCGGCGAAATCAGCCTGCTCAATGGCAGCGCTTACTTTGAAGATAACTCACTTAGGCCACGTTTTGCATCCAGTATTGAGGCGCTTAATGGCAGTATTGCAGGCTTGTCGTCCAGTGCTGATCAACCTGCGAAAGTGGATATTGCTGGCAAGATAGATGGCTATGCGCCTGTTGCATTAAATGGGGCCATTAACCCGCTGCTTGAGGACATGTTTCTTGATTTGAATTTTTCGGTGAGTGGCGCAGAGCTGACATCGGTTAACCCCTATTCGGGCACGTATATGGGGCACTTTATTGACAAAGGGCTGTTGTCTCTCGATGTGAAATATTCCCTGCAAGACAATCAGTTACGCGGTGATAACCATGTGGTGATTGACCAGCTAACCTTGGGTAGAAAAACAGATTCTGATCAGGCGCTTAGCCTACCACTAGGCCTCGCTATTGCGTTATTACAAGACTCAGATGGTGTGATTGACTTAGGCATGGAAGTGTCAGGTGATTTAAATAACCCTAGCTTTGGTTTTGGCTCGATCATTTTAAAGGCATTAGGTAATTTGATCACTAAAGCCGTTACCGCGCCGTTTTCCTTGTTGGCCAATCTAGTTGGCAGTGACGATGAGTTAAGTGAAGTCGCGTTTTCCTCTGGCTCTGCAGAGTTAAACGGCGATATATCTGAAAAACTGAATACATTAGCCGAAGCCTTGGCTAAGCGCCCAGGTCTAAGAGTTAACATTGAAGGTACAGTGAACGAGGTGCCAGATGCGTACGAACTGGCCGAACAAAAATTGCAGCAACAGTTACTTGAGCTGTCAGGGGAAGCGGCTCTTCCTGCTGATTTATCCTCAAGCACGCTAGTACTAGCAAGTCCTTTTGGACGTGCATTAACAACATTGTTTGCTTCCGCGACGAATAAACAAGTGGATGAAGAACGGCTGACAGTAAAAGCGCAACTGTTACAAGGCCAGCCCGATGCAGATGATGGCCAGAGCACTACCACCCCAGAGCAGCTAGACCAGGCCCTGGTGATTGCCATGTACAATCAGGTGAGAAGCAGTATTAATATTCCCCCGCGTGCCTTAGGTAAACTCGCTGATACACGGGCCAAAGTGGTTAAAACCTTCTTGGTTAACTCAGCTAATGTTGATACCAATCGCCTATTTTTGCTCAATAGTCGCCAGCATCTACAGCGTGATAAGAGTGGTGTAACGCTCACCCTAGAAGCAAATTGATACGCAGACGAGCACGCAATCATGTTAGGTGATAAAAACAAAAATGCCGCTCAAGTCTTTTACTTAAAAGAACTGGGCGGCATTGTCTTGTTTTGACGTTTATTGCTATGTGCTTAGTAATTAACGCCTTGCGGTTAGTATTTAACGCTAACGCCAGCGAATAGACGAGGGCCGTAGTCGTTTACTTCACCCAGGTTGCCTTGCACGTAGTAGTCCTGCGATTTTGGTGCGCTAAACAGGTTAATCGCTTCTACTTTCACCCGTATATTACTATTGATTTTATACGACGCGCGAGCTTCCCACACACCAACTTCATCAACATAACGCAGACGGGTGCCGTTGCTGGTATAAGGTTGGAAATATTCGCTACGGTACTTATAAATAATCGCCGTGTCTAAATCACCAATTTGATAGTACAGCTGGCTGCTAAACACGTGTTCGGAAAAACCAGGCACTGAGCCAGGTGGTACAATGCCGGCTTTAAGTTGAGTGGTGTTACCGTCTAAATCGGTAATAAAGGTATCACCGTACAAACTGTCTTCGAATTCGAAGTCGGTATCCGCATAATTGTAGCCAATTTTGATACCAATTCCGCTGTCCCACCGATAGGCGATTGACGTTTCAATACCAAATAAATCAGCTTCGTCGTCAGTGGTAACCGAATTGGTGACTGGTAATGCAAAAGTTTCACCGTCGATTTCAAAGTTTTCGAGTACTGTTCTTTGCTGAAAGCCACCTTGGAATTGTTTGTAGTAAAAGCCAAATGCAAAGATAGAATCTTCATTCGGGTACCATTCAAACGCCACATCGTAGTTCCACGACATTAAGGGCTGGGTATTTGGGTTACCAGAGCCGTTTACACCGACCAGTAAGTCTGACAGAGACGTAGGAGCGATATCATCATCTGTTTGGAATGTGCGGCTGTAGCCCATATCAGACGGGTCAGCGCGGGACATGCCACGGTAAACACCACCACGAATTAAAATGTCATCGCTGTAATTAACCACTAAGTTGAAGCTGGGGAGCACTTCAGTGTAATCGCCGCCCCCTTCAATTCTTTCTAATGAGTCGCCTGGCACAAGACTGAGCACACCGAGTTCGTCTGTGACTACCTCAAAGGTGTTTCTAAAACCGATTGAGGTGACGTCTGTATCAACTAGGCGAACACCAAAGTTACCGCGGATCAATTTACCAAACATTTCGGTGTCATAACTTGTCATAACGTAAGCAGAGTTGGTTTTTTCTGTCACATCTATGGTGCCGCTATTTTCGTACTCTAGTTCAGGGTAACCAAACTCAGCACCTTGAGATGCAGCAACCGCCTCAGAAAAACACAAGTTATCATAGGTTGCCCAAGACGATCCTGTTCCGCTATCAACTACGTTGCCGTCACCATCTACATGGGTGACTAAATTCCCGTCAGACACTTCAGACAAAAAGCCACTTTCTGGGAAGTCTTTTTGGCAACTCTCAAGTACTTCAATGGCAGAGGTGTTACCCGTGTCTAAGGTGTATTCATTTCTTGAGCCGTTACCTTGACTGCCGCCGTACTGAATAAAGCTCAATTCAGACGTTCGAAGGCCAGCTTGTACACTGGTAAAAACATCGCCATCTAACTGGTAATCAAAATCTATCCGCGCGGATTTAATTTCATTGTCCCGAGTATTTTCTTTATCGATGCGGGTACGTAAGCTGTCAGTAAAATTACTGATGTCAGTCAAATCTATATCTGTCACCGTAAAGTGCGGGATATTATCACCCATATCCCAGCTAAAGAATTGTCTGTCTGGGGTGCGTCCTCTGTTCGACACCTGCAGCTCTTCACGCTCGGTTTTTGAATAAGACACATCCACATTAATGGTTAGCGCGTCTGTCGCGTAATGCTCTACGTTCAATCCATAGCCGCGGTATTTTTCTTCCCGAGAAAACTGCTCACCTGCTGATTCTATGCGATCTTGACCTTCCCAGTGCAATATACCGCCCACACTATTGGTTACTAGCGTTGGACCGGTTAAACCTGGTATGGCGCGTTTTTGTAAAAAGATTAAGTCATGACGGGATTCTTGTTGGGTGCGGTCAGATACTTGTGCATCGAAGTTGATATCCCACGCATCGGATGGTTGAAATTGCAATGCTAGGAACAGAGCGTCTCGTTCATCCGAGGTCTCATTTTGGCGGTAGCTACGGCTACTGCCAGTCCACGCATAAGGGATTCCATCACTTTCGGCTACGCCTGTTTCTGGGTCAATATTGGCTTGATAACCTTGGTTGCTGCTACCACTGACTTGGTCTTCACAGTCACCTGCGCTGCTACGGTAAAAGCCTTCGTTAGTATTCGTCGGGTCGTTCAGGCAGGCCCATAAAGACGAGCCCGTTGGACTTGAGCTTCTGTACTCAGCTTCTGGTTGGCTAATGTCTTGGCGCTGCACCCCAAAAGACACCCCAAGTGCTTGGCCATTATCGAACTCAAATTGGTCAACATAACTAAAGGTGCCGCGAAACCCTAAATCCCCTTGCAAAGAGTTGTCTACATTGCCTTCCTCAGGGTTGTAATTGGCTTTGACTTCACCTTGAAAGCGTTGCTTGCCAAAGTCTAGCGGCTGAACCGTTTCTAAAGAAATCACTCCAGCCACACCGCCTTCAATCATGGAAGCATCTTGGGTTTTATAGATAGCGACTTTCTTAACCAGTTCTGACGGAAACTGTGAGAAGTTAACCGAGCGGTCACCACTGCCATTCGTCGCTTGACGTCCGTTAATGTGAGTCGCACTTAAAAACGGGCCTAGACCACGAATGGTAATCTCCGTCGCGCCGCCGTTCTCACGGTGTGATGCTGCGCCAGTAATAGATTCCAGCGCTTCACCAATAGAAAGGGCAGGCAAATCGCCAATATCTTCAGAAGAAAGTCCATCCACTACCGTGGTGGACTCTCGCTTGATGGCAATTTGATCTTGAATTGTACGGCGGGTGCCGACCACATCAATGATTTCCAATTCAGCATCACTTTCGTCAGTTAATTGCTGTGCTTCTTGCGCGTGTAATGTTAGGGCCGTTGTGCTGGCTAAACTTACTAAAATGGCTGTTTTTATCCATTTAGCAGTTGGGCTCAGTCTAAATCTTCTATTCTCCATGCTACGCGGATGCGCGGTGTTCTTTTGTTGTGTGTTCAACGACATTTCGAGATCTCCGTTGTGTCTTTTCATGCTTTCTTTCATGCTTTTTTCGCGGCGAATGGTGGTTTCAGAGTGTAAAGGCGCTCGGCGTTGATTATTCATCGCTTGCCACCCACGTTGAACCAACGCCTACTTCCGTCGCTAATATGTAGTGAAGCCCTTTAGCGCCAGCTATTGCTTGTGCGCCAGCAGGGTCGGTTTCAGTAAGCGTGTTGGCAGCCGTAACTAATTCAGGTGCTTCTTTGCCGTTATCTGCTGGGTTTTGGTCAATTGCACCATCTGCATCAAATTCGCCATTACCGTTTAAGCCTCGGATATCAACCCAGTCATCGTCTTCCACATCACCCGAGGCATAGCTGTCGCTAAAACCAAAGTTATTGGAAAATAGGGATTCGTCGTGGTTAATTATGTCGCAATCATATTCAAACGAATGGTCACTGCTGCTATCGTCGAAAGCGAGAAAGAGCCCTTGTGTATTCGCATTGTCGTTTAAACCATTGGCAATTAAATTGGCGTCAAAGTTAATCACGAAGAAATTTTTGGTAATCGCATAAAGGACTGGACTGTTTACTGCGGTAAGTTCATCACAATCACCCACGGGGGCTTTGGAGCCAATCTCGGTACTAAAGACAATAGGTTGTATTGCGTTGAGTACCGTATTGTTAGCCACTGTCAGCGTTAAGTCACCTGTGCCGTCAAGCACGGCTTGGTTGCCTGAATTTGGCACGCCGCCATCGGCTTGTGAAAACGGGTTGGCGGTGAATACAATGCCGCCCGCTTCTTTGTTGGTGGAGCGAATACCTGCGATATAGTTATTGCTGATGGTATGGCCTAATGGCGTAACCAATACGCCACTAGGTCGGTCGTCAGAGCCCGCTATATCTGTGGTGCGCAAAATGATGTTTTCGCTAACCGTATTGAAGCCACCGTCCTCTAATGAGATACCGCCGTTGGCATTGATAATGGTATTACCCTTTATCGTGGCGCCGGAGGTTTGCACCCGCATTAAACGCCGACCGGTGACGAAGTTTTCAACTCGGTTGTACTGTATGGTGAAGTTGGCATCGTCAGCTGCATCACTTCCCGTTGTGCTTCCAAGATTGAGGAGCAACAGGCTAGAGTTGTCAAAATTAGGGTTGTTGCTGTCGCTGAACAAATTGTACTGAATGACGTGATTAGCACTAGATGATGCTAATTTGATTACAGAGCCTTCTTGCGTGATTTCACGGCCTTTAAAGGTATTGCGTTCAATTAATGCACTGTCACCTTTAAGCATAAGCCAATGGTAGGCATCATCTGGATAATTCAGGACTGTGTCTTCACCATCCATAATATTGTGGGAAAAGACAAAGTTATCCCCTTCAGAGTAAATAATCGCTTCTTCGCCACTGTCGCACGTAGAGCCGGAAAGCGTATCTACGTCGTTGAACGTTAACCCAGTGACCGCAGCGCCCTCGACGCCACTTGCTACGTGTATGCAAAACTCACCGGTAATTGTTGGTGATTGGCCTTCTAGCGCTCGTAAGGTAATGGCACTGGTAAATGCTAACTCGGCCATTCCTGTGTAGTTGTTGGTGCTGAGTCCTAATACATCGCCGTCTGCCAAACTGCCAATGGCAGCTTCAAGTGCTGTAGCATCAGCAACAACTTGGGTGTAAACCAATGTTTCGAGCGCGTCAGTGACGGTCGCTGAAAACATATCGTTATCCGTGTATGAAGCGCTAACGGATATGATTGACCCGGCTTGGGTTGTTGGGGTGAATGTTTTGCTGCTGCTATCAGTAATTTCAATACCGTCGGCAGACCAGGTATAAACCACATTGTTTTCATCAACGCCGTTATTGTCAGTAATTTCTGCGCTCAGGGTAGCGCTGGCGAGATAAGGTGACGTGCCCACTATCTCGATACTACCTGCTTGGTCCACCGCTACGATAGTGACAGCAATAGTTGGCTCTGAAGTGTAGTTTTCATCAAAGCCGTTATCGTCGACATACATTAGCTCGACTGTAATGACACTGCCTACGATAGAAGCATCAACAACATAGCTACTATTAGTCGCGCCAGCAATGGCGTTATCGTCAGCGTACCATTGATAACTTACCGTACCTGAAACACCGTCAAGGTCAGTTATTTCTATCATCAAGGTATTATCGACTGTTGGGGCTCCCTGAATAACAACTGCACCAACCGAATTGACTCGAGATACGCTATTCGTTCCACTTGAAGTAGGAGACTCGCTAAAGCCTCGGTCATCTTCAAACGCTGCAGTAACAGTAATGACCGTTCCGAACTCATTTTCACCTAGGGTTAACTCTGATGTTACTTCACCGTCGATGACTGCATCATCTGCAAACCAGGTATAGATAATCGTTGCGCCTTCGATACCGTTTTGGTCTGTCACCGAAGCGCTTAGCGTAGAGCCCACCAAAGCATCACCACTTATGCTGACTGATGCAGGAAAGGCAATAGCCGATACATGCGAGGTAGGGGCACTAATGTGAGATTCGTTGATATTACCATCGTCTGTGTAAAGCGCTTGAACCGTTATTGGAAAACCAATTTGTTCATCAGTGAGTGTCAATGTTGATGAGTTCGCGTCCGCAATGGCTACGCCGTCAGCATACCAATAATAAGTGATTGCGCTTGAGATCCCGTCGGGATCATTTACAGATGCACTTAAGGTTTCACCAGATAAGGCTGTGCCTGACAGTGAAATAGAGCCCAACGTGTTGGGGTTATTGTTCGAGTCTGTACCACAGCCTGTTATCGCCGCTGCAATCGCACAAAGTGCAAATGTTTTAAGCTTCATGATGGCTCTATTCTCCGTGTTATTGGTTTTTAGTTGTGCCTTTGTAGTTACCAAAGAGTGGTTCATTGGATTACCAAAAGTTATTTTATTAATACCAAATTGTTAACCTGTTGGTTATATAAACACATTCATGAAACATCTTTCAATGGTTAGATGATAATTATTTACATTTAATTTACATTTTAGGTCGAATTGCTTTCGAGTATTTTTTGTCACGGTAAGTGACGCCTTATTGAAAATGTGAGACGTGATTTCTCAGCTCAAAAATGAGCAGTATTTACGACGGCTAGTGAAGCGCTCTCAATGGAAGATATAACAGAGATGTCAGACGATGAGGCTGTAGGTCTGATATTAAAAATAAACACCAGAAGCGTTGATAATTGACGGATTCGTGGCGCGTAGGGCCACCATTTCTACTGAAGATTAATCTCGATAGCCAGGATGTTGATTTTTGAGATGATAAAATGTGGCTTGAACATAGTCTCTTGGATCGCCACCGTTGTTTTGATTGTAAACACCGGCTTTGAAATACATATATTGATTACTTTTACCATAACCACTGTCAGTCATATCAAACGTCTTCGTTATATTCGGCTTTGATTGGCGTATCAGCGTGACAAACAGCACATTATTCTCGACACTGATTTTATAGCTAAATTTTTCGTTCAATCTGATGCCATCAGTAGGGTCTGGCAATGTATGTGAGCGAGAGCCAATAAGGTTTACCCAAGTGTCATCACCATCATTCTCTTCGTGAGCGAAGTAAATTGAGCCGAATTGATTGTTAGGTAACTTGCGATAATACAGTCTAATAGGCTCATCATCAGTAGCATGTATTTGACCTATAATGACCCGGCCTACCATCTTTTCATCACCCGTAATCGAAACACGATTAACCGCTAATGTTGCTTCTAAATTGCCTTCAACGGCAGCTGCTTTTCCTTTAACAGAGCCGTGAGCACCGGCAAAAACCCAATTGTTCTTGGTAATGCCTTGGGTTTTAACGCGCATGTTGCCACGCCTAAGCATTTCGCGAAGTTCGGTGCGAGCGTACTTGGTATTTTTGGACGTTTTTGCTCCCACATTGGGGCAGGCGAATACCATGCCGCCATCATCTGCGGTGTAGAAAAGGGGTTTTAATTCGAAACCACTACTTAGAGGTTTCTCATAGATGGTGTCTGCTTTTAGGTCTTTATTTAGATCTGTCGGTAGGGTTAAGCTCCAATCTAACAAGTCAAAATTATCGCTGGGAGGCTTGTCTGCGCCGAGACGGTTTGCCTCACCTAATAACATGCCATCGGGGAGTGAGCTATGTGATTCAGGTAACGTACTCGGAGAATCGCTCACCTCAGCCATGGCTGTTGCCGAACAAATGACAACAGTGATGAGTAAGAGAAGTTGAATTGTGTATAAAATACTTTTTAGGGTTGATCTCATATCTCTTCTCGTCGGATTTTATTAGTCAATTGTTTCAAGTAAATTGTCTCGAATAGATTATATTGACTCAGCGATAAAGTAGGTTGTTCCGCTCAACTTTTCAGGTCTGATTCGGTTAATTCTATGTCAAACACCTATGCAAAATCGCCATTGCAATTATTCTTAATGTGAACAAAATGTTGTGGGTAAGTCAATGTTGTGCTTTCCAATTATAGGTAATTGGTTTGTTGTATTGGTCTTACCGTGAGTTTTCATTCTCTTCGTTACAGCATGGCTCACGGTACAAAATTTATTATCGAGCCACTTAATTCAAGAAAGCTTTACAAACATCACATTGGTATATTGCATTGCGTTATCCCACTGGTTTTACTCATAAATTTCGCGCGATAAGCTGAACACGTCGAAAGGTGCTTCTGAAAAGAAAGGGATGAATTAGGCGATAATATGCGTACGATAACCATCGGAAATGACAAGTAAAAGGTAATACTTTGCACGAAATACTCTGGCTTCTAAGTATTTGGTGATGATGCTGGGAGCCTTGACAGCGTCGACTTTTTAAAAAATAAAGATATAACCAACACATTTTGAATTACTTGACTAAAGTTTAAGGGTGAATGACTGTAAATCATTGATAATAAGAAGTTAAAACCTTTAAAACCGCACCCATAGAGATACCAATGAAAATCTCAAGCAAACTCATGCTTATCGTTATGTTGACCATTTTCGAAATCACGCTCACGTTGTTTTCGATACTTGAGATCTCCAAAGGGGCAAAGTTTCACCAGCTCAACTCCTTGCATCTCAAGTATACAGTTCAATTTTCAACGCATATTTCGAAGTTGGAAAAAGACCAAATTGAAGAAAAAGAAAGTGACATTGAGCAGTTACGTATTGCAGTCAAAAACGTTCGGCAGCAACCCATTGAGTGCTTAGATACCGTGGACTTTGTTAATGGTTTCATAATGCGTCAAATAGGTACCTTCCACGCAGTAAAAATATGTGAAAAAGACATCAATGACGCCAATTTTGCATTGAGCGTTATAGATAATTACGCTCAAGGTTCGATTGACCGAGAGAGGTTTATTGCTGATTTAAAAGAAGTTAGCCAGAGATTTAATCAAAACTCTTCTGATTTTGAGAAGCCTGTTGCAGATACCGTTTCGTTTATTATGCGCACCATGGTCCCTTTTGTAATCTGTCTTTCCTTGTTTAATATCCTTTTTATCACCTATATGTCGAAAACGATTTCTTCGTCTATTCGAAATACGATCAAACTGCTAAGACGCTCTGACGATACGCAAATACTGTTTGAGCAGATTGAAAAACGCACAACCGGAGAGCTAAAAACGCTATTAAAGGTCGCTAAAAAACGTATCGCTAATGAAATGCTGACTGCCCAGATTAATCAGAAGCTCGAACGCCTAGTAGAAGAGCGCACCACCAGCCTGCTAAGAGCAAATGAAGAGTTAGCGCAATTTGCCTATCGGGCTTCCCACGATCTCAAAGCGCCATTAACCTCCTCAAAGATGCTGACCCAGTTTATTGTCGAAGACATAGAGAACGGCAACTATGCCAATGCCATCATAGATACCAATAAAATTCATGATCAAATGGAGCGCCTCGAGACCTTGGTAATAGGTATTTTATCGTTGACGTCAGCCGATGCAGAGAATGGTCACTTCTCTGATATCTCATTGGATGCGATTATCGAATCAATAGAACAGAGACTTTTTGGGCCTGAAAATATCTCAAGGGGATTTATTCAATTAACTGATGCCACGACTCAGCCACTAATCAGTGACGAAGTGCGTATTACGCAAATATTAGAAAATTTGATAACAAATGCTTGGAAGTATCGAGATGAATCTAAAGCGACCACGCCGTATGTAAAGGTCTCTGCTATAGAATTACATGACGCATTTCAATTGAGCGTTGAAGATAACGGCTTAGGTATTCCAAATGATCGAAAAGATGAAACCTTTCAGATGTTTAAACGTTTTCACCCCAAGGTAAGTTCCGGTTCGGGCTTGGGTTTAGCGATTGTTAAGAAACATGTGGATATTTTAAAAGGCACCATAGTCGTAGATTCATCGCCCCGTGGTACTTCTTTTATGATCACATTGCCAAAACAGGTGTAGATATGAAATCAGTTAAAGTACTTATCGTAGATGACAGTGAACTAGACAGGTATATTTTGCGCCGTCAGTTAAAGGTGCTAGGTGTTGATAAAGTGGAAGAAAAAGATGATGGCTCAACTGCTTTGGATTACCTGCGAGATTACGAAAGGAATATAAGGTTACACCCCGACAAATATCCGCCCATTGTAATCTTTTTAGATATAAATATGCCTAAAGTAAACGGGTTCGATTTTTTGAAAGAGTTTGCCATTCTTCGTACACAGTTAGCGATATTGTCTTGTGTAGTCGTGATGTATTCATCTTCCGAGCGCCGAGAAGACAAAGAGCGGGCGTTAAAATATGAGTTCGTGCAACGTTATTTAGTCAAGGGAGAATTAAACGAAGAGGTGCTTGATGAAACCATTCAAGCGCTCGGCTAATGATGCCAAATAGCTGAGAAGGAAGGCAAATGTTAGAGATTGAACACTACATAGGAAGACCTAGTTTGGCTGCAGAAGATGGTGAATGGCAGCTGAATTTAGCCCCCTCCTTGCAAGTCAACCTCAACAATATTTGCGAACTTGTTTTACTCACACTTGAGCCACGCTATTGCCGATTGGCATGTCATTATCAGAATATCAATATCTCAGTCGCCAAAAGCGGAATTGCCACAGCGCAAATGCTCGCGGATACTCATTCTTTTCGTCAATCACTGTATTATCGTGGTCAGTTAAGCACCATAGAAATAACAGATGCGAATTGGGTGTGTATAGGCGACGATTATCATCGCGTAAGTATACCTATTGTTCTTAGTGACGCTCGTGGTGGCGAAGTACCCTTTGGTTATTTAGAGCTTTATTACAGCCAAAAACATGAATTTCTGCCCAAAGATATATCGACCCTAAATGTGTTAGTGCGAGACATTACGAGTCATCTAGAGCAGCACCAGCATACTATTAAACTTGACCAAGCACGCGAACTTGACCAGCTTGTTTCTGAATATAATAAAGATTGGATCTACGTCAAGGATGCCAAGTTTAGGTTCATTTACGCTAATCAGGCGTTCATGTCACTTTTCCCTAAAGATAAGCAGCAAGATGTTATCGGCAATACCAATGTAAAAGAGCCTAGTGGCCAAGAGGCCCAAGAACTGCTTGCGCAGGATGAAGCAGCGTTCAAAGATGGCCAATACGTTAGTACCCAAGACGTGTACACATCAGCAGGCCAAAGGATGGTATATGAAACAGTAAAGAGACGATTTTACAACACCAGCGGCAAACCCCATATATTATGCATTTGCAGAGATATCACTGAGCGGGAAAACCTGATTCGGCAGTTAAAACATGCAAATGACGATTTAGACGATTTCACCCATATCGCTTCTCATGACTTAAAAGCGCCTTTAAATGCCATTCGTCGACTTCTAGGATGGATTGAGGAAGATTGCCACAACATTTTGCCAACTGAATCGCAAGAGAATCTTCGCCTAGTCGTCCATCGTGCGAATAGAATGTACCAGTTATTAGAAGATTTACTTTCATTTGCCAAAATTGGTCGTAAAGATACCACGACAAAACGCATTGTATTGAAAACTCTGGTAGGGGATTTAACACCACTACTAGACGCCCCAAAAGAGTTCACTATCAATGTGGCGCCTGCAGAACTAACAGTCGCGCTCGTTCCCTTTAAAACGATCATGCTAAATTTGCTAGGCAACGCGGTAAAGCACAACGACAAAACCAGCCCACAAATCAATGTTGGCTTTCGCGAAATACAATATTTCTACGTGATAAGTATTGAAGATAATGGCCCAGGAATAGATCCAAAAAACTTTGAGCGCATCTTTCAGTTGTTTCAAACACTGAAATCCAGAGATGAAGTTGAAGGCAGTGGGATAGGACTCTCTGTTGTACTTAAGCACCTAAATCAATATGGTGGCAGAATAGAAGTTGACTCTGATGGCGAAAATGGAACTACATTTACTGTGTATTGGCCTAAACCTAAACATGGAGCACAGCAGGGATGAGCACATTTTTCAGTAATGCAAGACTTGATGCATCCTTTGAGGGCGGCGTATGAAGGTGCTCATTGTTGACGATGATGCTGTAGATAGGCGTGTGGTAAGAAGAACGCTTGGCGCGTCCGGTGACTCTTATCATGAAGTTCAAGAAGCGAGTTCTGTTGCCGAAGGGCTTGAGCTACTTGATGGCAATCAGTTTGATGTCATCTTGCTTGATTGTCGTATGCCTGACGTGGATGGTATTGAAATGGTGACTGACATGCATGCTAAGCCAGATATGGGTAACACCGCGGTAGTCATGATAAGCGCCTCAGACGACACTAATTTAGCGCTGCGGTGCATCGAGGCTGGCGCTCAAGACTTCATACCTAAAAATGAGATCACGTTAGCCAAGTTAGAACGGGCCATTCTGCATGCAAATAAGCGCTTCGAGATCGAACAGCGCATGCACATGAGTTATTTAGAAGTAAAAAAAATGGCCGAAATGGACCCCCTGACAGGCCTATCAAATCGCTACCATTTTGAAGAAATGTTGAAAGTCATGATCGCCAATAATAAGCGCGATGGCAGCAATGTAGCCCTTTTAGCATTGGACTTGGATAATTTTAAACACGTAAACGACACCATGGGGCACGAAGCTGGTGACAGTGTCCTTAAGCAGTCTGTAAAGAGAATCCGCAGTTGCTTACGCAATAATGAAGGATTCGCGCGCTTAGGGGGGGATGAGTTTGCCATCATTTTAGGAAATATAACCCATGTGGCGGATGCAAGCAGTGTCTGTAATCGCGTGCTCAATTCGTTCAAGTTGCCGTTTAATATTCAGGGAAAAGAGGTTATCTGCGGTGTAAGCATAGGCGTTGCGCTATGCCCGGTAGATTCGAGTGATTCACAAGCACTATTAAGATGTGCCGATATTGCGATGTACCGAGCGAAACAAAATGGCAAAAACGGCATTAGTTTTTACGAGCCACACTATCAAACTGAATTTAATCAGCGTTTCATCATCCATAACGCTTTGAACAATGTGCTTAAAAACGACTCATTTAGACTATTCTATCAACCCATTTTCTGTGCAAAAAACGGCAAACTCTTAGGCTTTGAAGCGCTTATTCGCTGGCCAGAAGCAGAAGTTTTTTACACCCCAGATGTGTTCATCCCGGTTGCAGAGCAAAGTAAATTGATTGATGGAATTGGCCAATGGGTCATCGAGACGGCTATGAACCAACTTGCACTGTGGCACCAACAGTTCGATGCTAACCTGACCATGTCTATCAATATCTCACCGGTACAATTGCAAAATGAGAGACTACTCAGCGAGTGTCAGCGCGCCCTTGACGCCAATAATGTGTCAGCAAGTAAAATCATATTAGAGATAACTGAAACTGCATTGATTAAAGATAACAGTATGGTTACGCACTCTTTGCGTGTGTTGTCCAAATACGGCTTCAAAATCGCACTGGATGATTTCGGAATGGGATTCTCGTCGGTAGCGCACTTAATGGACTACCCAATTGATATCGTCAAATTGGATAAGAGCATGCAGGCGACGACGCAAGTTTCAGATAAGCGCTTAAGAGTATTCGAGGCGTTGGCACTGATGCTTAAAACCTTGGATTTTATTGTGGTTGCTGAGGGAGTAGAAACAAAGAGCCAAATGAGTTTATGCCAAAAATTCGAATTAGACAGGTTACAAGGATACTTGCTGGGCATGCCAATGGACGCCACTAAAACAGATGTATTTCTGGCTCAGCAGTATCAGATATAGCGCAAATAAGATAAACACGCTTTGATTTTTTAAAAAACGTTTAGCGCATTTTTCAGTGTCTTTATCTGACCAAGTATATCCTTATTTATAATTATAACTTGTTGTTACCTATCAATTTGTTGGAAAGTTCACCCGCTTGAGTTAGTCTAAAGTATTATCTTAGTAGTATTGATGTATTTATGTTCAAAAACGGAATGATCTGGGTTGTACTATCCGTCTTGTTTAGTGCTGGGCTGCAGGGAAGTGAAAAGCCATTTTTTAGTTTTACCGCTGCAGATTTTAGCAAGCAGCTATCTCAGAAAACAGTTCGCCAAGTGTATCAAGACAGCACTGGTTATTTGTGGTTCGTTACACAAGAAGGCTTAAGTCGATACGACGGCTATCAGTTGCTTAATTTCTCTCATGATCCAAGTCAATCAAACTCCATAAGTTCTGATAACGTTCGAACGATTGTTGAAGACAAACAAAAGCGCCTATGGATTGCGACAGATGGTGGCGGGTTGAATTTATTTAATCCAGCAGACCATACTTTTACGCTATTGCGAGAAGGAGGTAATAGGCTTGAATCGCCCATGTCTGATAAAATTCGAAGTCTATATCTAGCCCAAGGAGGAGATATTTGGCTTGGTTACAATAACGGTAACTTCAGTCGGTTTGATCCTGAGAATAATAAATTCACGCATTTTGAAACCCGCAGTTTACTTTCTAGCATAAAACAAGATGCATTTATTACATCAATTACAGAAGATGCTGGAAATATTTATTTAGCGACTGATGGAAATGGCTTGTTAATATTGGGGAAAAGTGACTACTTACTTTCTCATATTCACTCAGAAAGTGAAAAGCCTCTCTTTAGTAATCGGCTGACAAATGCATACGTTGATTCTGCGCAACGTCTCTGGCTTGCGAGTTATGACGCAGGTGTTAGTCAATTAGATTTCGTAAGGAATACATACATATCCTGGCACCACGACGATAGCAGAGAAAGTAGCATCGCCTCTAATTTAGTCCACACCATATTTCAAGATCAGCAACATCGGATTTGGTTAGGAACAGAGGAGGGCCTTAGCTTATGGAATGCTCAAAATAAATTTACTAATTTCAGTGAAAAAAGTGGGGTCAGCAATAACAAGGTACTGTCCATTTTGCAGGATCCCTCAGGTTTGATGTGGATTGGCACATATGGTGGGATAACCAAAGGTATCGAAGTACCATTCGAGTTAATCGATAAAGGTTTAGCGAGTAATACCGTTCTGGGATTTGCTGAAACGCATTCATCTTCCGGCATTAGATCTATATGGGTTGCGAGTTATAAAGGATTATCACAATTAAATAGTGATGGGGTCGTTATGCAAGTGCTTAATACTGAAAGCTCACCACCCCTTAAAGACCCTCGCATAATGACAGTTAGGGGCGATAACAATATTTTGTGGTTTGGCACCCGTGGCAGTGGTTTGGGACGGCTTAATGTTGATACTCAAAAATTAGAATATTTTCAACATGATCCGAAAGATCCGAATAGCATCAGTTTTGATGGTATCTCGAGTATATTACCTGATAAACAGGGGAACCTGTGGGTTGGTACATTTGGCGGTGGGTTGAATTTTTTGCCCGCCAATAGTAAGGGATTTAAACATTTTCGCTATGAAGCTAACAATTCAAATACTCTAAATAGCGATCGCGTGGTAGCGCTCTGGCGACTACAAGACGGTATGTTAGTTGTAGGCACAGTGTCCGGTTTGAATGTGTTTGACCCTGTTACATCTACTTTTAAGCGTATTGAACATCAACAAGATAAGCTGGAAAGCTTATCTGCTCCAACGGCGTGGGCTTTTTATCAAGACCATGATGAAAACCTCTGGGTTGGTAGCCAAGGAGGCGGCTTAAATCAATGGCGCAAAGAGGATGTCAGTGCATTAAAAAATCGCTTTACTCATTTTGATAAGCGCAGCGGTCTACCAAGTAGTCACATTTATTCGATTCAAGGTGATGAAAGTGGATCGTTATGGCTAAGCAGTACCGCCGGTATTACGCGTTTTAATCCAAACAACGGCACTATGCGTCACTTCGATTCATCCCAAGGTATAGAGGACAGCGAGTTTAATTTTGGCGCAGGTTTTACCGATAGTCAGGGCATCATGTATTTTGGTGGTAACTCGGGTCTCGTCCGCTTTCATCCAAATGAAATAAAGGAAAGTAAAAAAGTGCCCCCGGTGGTGTTAGTTAGAATAAAGAAGCTGAATGAAAAAATAGGCGTTGATGTAAGGTACCAAGAGCAGAATGAAATCGTTTTACATTATCTGGATTACTATATTTCTTTCGAATTTGCTGCGTTAGATTTTAATGCGCCTGAGCTCAACCAATATCGCTATAAGTTAGAGGGCTTAGATCCTAAATGGGTCGAATTAGATCATAGCCGCCAAGCAACCTTTACTAATTTACCAGCCGGTCAGTACGAGCTTAAAGTACAAGCCAGTAACCATTTAGGTTTGTGGAATTCACACGGAGTGTCTTTGCCAATCACAGTGTTACCACCACCTTGGAAGACAACGTGGGCCTACTGTTTTTATACATTCTTATGCATTGTTATTTTATTAAACGCCATGCGCAGATACCGTTTGAAACGATTACGACGAGCTCAGCATCTTATTGATTTAGAGGATAAAGTGAAAGAGCGTACCGCTGATCTTAGATTAGCCAATGATAAATTGGAGCAGATTAGTTTCACCGACCCGCTTACTGGACTTAAAAACCGCCGTTACTTGAGCCAAAACCTAACCGCAGATATAGATTTCGTGCTCGCAAGATATGAAGAACATCTGGCTACCGGTGCAGCACAAGCGATGAAAGATACTGACTTAGTCTTCTTTTTAGTCGACTTAGATCACTTTAAACACGTCAACGATCAATATGGTCACAGTGCTGGTGATAGCGTTTTGGTCGAAGTGAAATCAATTTTAGAAAGTGTATTTCGCGAGACTGACTATTTGCTGCGCTGGGGTGGTGAGGAATTTCTTATTGTTGCGCGCTTTGTCAACCGAAGCAGGGCGGTCATACTGGCCGAACGTTTACGTCGTTCGATTCAAGAGCACTCATTCAAGGTCGAAAAAGACATTGTACTAAATGTCACCTGTTCAATTGGTTTCAGCGTGTTTCCATTGCTGTCGAGCAATCCTACTTCACTTAATTGGGAGCGCACGATTGATGTAGCTGACGTGTGTTTATATGCCGCTAAAAAGTCAAACAGAAACACGTGGATAGGCTTTACTGACTTGACGTGCGATGAACAGGACGTGTTTAGTGCTGTAATCGATAAGACTGAATCGTTGATCAGTTCGGGGCAACTAATGCTAGCGAGTTCTATTGATGAAGTGGATAAAATTCAGTGGCGATGAACCTAATTATTTCATAAATATTCTCCCGCTTTTTTCCTCAATTTTGGGGGTATAGTAAATGCCATATATCCCTTAGTGGTGCAAAGTGTAAACTCACTTCCGTTTCTTTTCGTCCCTATTACTTGCTTACACAACCTTTACTCGGCTTTTTAATTTAGTGATATTGACTGCCAGCCAACTATCTTTCCCGTAGCTTCAAGTTGATTTGAAATAAGTGAATGCAACCATAAGTCTAATTGCTATCATTTTATTCATTCATTAATTTCACTCTAATGCATTCATAATTTTCATTTAAAAATAAAAGTCAACAATATCAGTTATATATAAAATGGCACGCAGGTTGCAATCACATAGTTGCAGCGATAGTGCTAACTAAATTGACTTCAAATTCGACGAGTGGATTTGAAAAGGAATATATAATGAAACCAAAATTCAACAAGCAGAGAGCATTACTTCTAGCGGGTCTAGTCTGTTTTAGTTCTGTCTCGAGTGCAGGCCTGGAAGTCAGTAGCTTAGTTAAAGACATCAAATCTACCGTCGTGCCTGGTTCGTTAGGTGTCTCAGAGCTCGTTAACACAGTGGATAGCTTAGTGGGCCTGAATAATGAAGTGATTATTCAAGGGGCTGAAGTGAGTGTCTTAATTGACGTGATTAACACCCTTGGTGGTGTAATAACCCATGAGCTACCACTCATTAACGGCATTGGCGTTCGAGTAAGCGACGCACAGCTTGTTTTGCTTAATCAGTTGACTGACATTATCACTATCAAAAAGAACGAAGCCGTCTATACATCTAGTGCATTAGATCACTGTTTGGTGTATGGAAGTCACGTCGCAGAGCTAACCAATAGAAGTATTCGCTGGAACTTGTACAACGCCCGTGACATGGAAGCGAATATGCAAAGCATGTCTTTTAAATGGCCTGAAGAGCTAGGGCATATCTACTCAGTTAAAGTGAACGGGGCCACTGTTTATTGGCGGTTGTACAGCAAACAGACTGGTGAATTGTCGATAAATATTAAACGACTAAAACGTTTCGCTAAACTAGATTCGTTTGAAGGTGTGACGGTCGAAGTGTCTTTCGCCAATAAAGGCGTGCAAAGTTATCAACAACGAGATTTTTCTTTAGATGTTCAATTCAAAGAAGGTTGCGATCGCAGCCTAGTAAAAGGGTATGACACCCAAGCAAATGAAGGCGACAGCAATAGTTATTATGTTAATAACATTGGCGCTGACGAGCTACATGATCGCGGTATTACTGGTAAGGACGTAACAGTAGCTGTGATTGATAGTGGTTTGTGGGGCGCCCATAGTGCATTAGGAAATGATACGGCGAACAATACCCGTATCAAAGCGGCATATGATGCATTAGAAGATACCGAAGTGAGCCTGAGTAACCTCACTGATGAAAACAGTCACGGCACCCATATTACCGGTATTATTGCCAATAGTGACCGTGCAGTGGTGGACGGCCAAATGCGTAGTTACTATCAAGGTGTTGCACCAGATGCAAACCTCGTGGTGGTAAAAGCCTTTTACGAAGATGGCCATAGCACGTATTTAGACGCATTACGCGGCCTTCAATACATAGCGGATAACCACGAAGCATTGAATATTCGCGTGGTAAACCTTTCTTTTGGTGCGCCGCCTCGCTCAAATTATTGGGATGACCCCATTAACCAAGCGGTGATGGCGTTATGGGAAAAAGACGTTATTGTGGTGACATCAGCGGGCAATACTGGTCCAAGTGCAATGACCATAGGCGTACCCGCTAATGTGCCTTACGTGATAAGTGTCGGTGCAATCAGTGATAATTACACTCAAGACAATGCCAATGATGACACTCTATTGTCATTCTCTTCACAGGGCCCAACGCATGAGGCATTTATAAAACCTGATATGGTGGCACCTGGCGGACATATGTTTAGCCTGGCGAATGAAGACATGTATGTGCCTGCTAAATATCCGCAATATATGGTGGGTAAAGACCGCTTCATCATGTCGGGTACGTCTCAAGCTTCAGGTGTGGTCAGTGGCGTAGTCGCGTTGATGTTGCAAAACGATCCAAGTCTCAGTGCGAATGATGTGAAATGTCGTTTGATGACTAGCACCACTATGGCCCAAGTGAATGGCAAGCTGGCTTACAGCCCATTCCAACAAGGCTCAGGCAGCGTAAATGCGATTAAAGCTGTTGAGTCGAATGAGTCAGGTTGTGCCAATAATGGCATGGACATAGCGGCAGATTTGAGCGGTGAGCAACATTATATGGGAGCAGCTCGAAAAGATGATGAGGGCAACTACTACATTCAAGGTTTCGAGTTTGAAGTGTGGGAAGAAGCCTTCATGTGGGAAGAGGCCTTCATGTGGGAAGAAGCCTTCATGTGGGAAGAAGCCTTCATGTGGGAAGAAGCCTTCATGTGGGAAGAAGCCTTCATGTGGGAGGAAGCCTTCATGTGGGAAGAGGCCTTCATGTGGGAAGAAGCCTTCATGTGGGAAGAAGCGCATATGAACCAAGAGAACTTTATGTTGCAAGAATAACGAATTAATACCCTAAAGGTACCCATTTAGCCCCTTGTCACTGCCTGCCTAGGTTCGTAGCGACAAGGGGCTTTTTTATTTTTAGTGATTAAACATCTTTCTGAACAAAGGAAATTTCCAGAGCTTAATTAGAGGGATAATAGCTGGTTATGAAGTTATGAAGTTATGGGAGGTTGCCAAGTTGCTGTATCTGTTGGCAATTCTACTGCGATGGGGTAGTCTGTTTTAATAAAAAATAATAAGTCGCTGCACACATATGGTCATGAGTAAGGTATTTGGCGTTCTGTTTCTCCTCACGTTCGCCATGGGTATTCACGCTGCTGAAAACCCTAATTTCAGCTTTACATCGGCTGAATTAAACCAAGAACTAACGCAAAAAACCGTACGCCAAATTTACCAGGACAGTACTGGGTATCTGTGGATCGTGACGCAAGAAGGCCTCAGTCGATACGATGGTTACCAACTCATTAGCTTTGTGCATGACCCTAGGCAACCGAAATCCCTCAGTTCAGATAATGTACGCGCAATCTTAGAAGATGAGCAGCAAAGACTATGGATTGCCACTGATGGCGGGGGGCTGAATCTTTTTGATTCTGCCAAACAGACCTTCACCATTTGGCAAGATACTGAAGGTTCTGATTCGTCACCATTATCAAATAGACAGCAATCTCTTTATCACGACGCAGAAAATTATATCTGGATAGGTTATCGCAACGGTAACTTTAGTCGCTTTAACCCCCAAGATATGACATTTGAACATTTTGACACCCGTGCTCTGTTGCCTGAATTAGACAAAGATGCCGCGGTCACGTCGCTAGTAGAAGATGGTAACTGCATTTGGTTGGCCACCGACGGCAATGGCCTGCTCAAACTAGACAAAAAGACCAGAACCCTAACGCGTGTTCATACAGGCTCAAGCGACCCGTTGTTCAGCGACAAATTAACGCAGGTTTTCATCGATGTTCAGCAGCGCCTGTGGATAGCCAGTCACGATGCTGGGGTGAGCATGTTGGACCCTCAGCGCACACAATTTACAACATGGCAGCACGAAAACGAGCAGGCAAGTAGCCTTGCGGCAAATTTAGTACACAGTATTTATCAGGATAAGCGTCAGCGAGTGTGGCTGGGCACAGAGTCTGGTGCAAGCTTGTGGAATGGGCGTGACAAATTTACTACCTACACCACCGAAAACGGACTGAACGACAATAAGGTTCTGTCGATATTGCAAGACCCTTCAGGATTAATGTGGTTTGGAACGTTCAACGGAATCAGCAAAAATATAGAAGTTCCCTTTGAACATATTACCAAAGGCTTAGCCAACAATGTGGTACTGGGATTTGCTGAGACGCAGTCATCAAAAGGCGAGCGCGCCATTTGGGTGGCGACTTATGGTGGTTTAACACGGTTAAATGCCCAGGGTGAAGTACAAGAAGTTATCAATAAAGACAGTACGCCAGCGTTACTTGATGCCAGAGTGATGACAGTGCGTGGTGATAACAACATGCTGTGGTTTGGTACCCGAGGTGGAGGGCTAGGACGCCTCAATGTCGATACTCAGAAAATCGATTACTATATGCACGACCCTCAAAACAAGAAAAGCCTGAGTTTCAATGGTGTTACCAGTGTTTTTCCAGACAGCGCGGGCAATATTTGGGTCGGGACGTTTGGCGGCGGGCTTAATTACTTAGCGGCGGGCAGTTCAGAATTCGTGCACTATCGCTACGACGAAAATAACCCTCGCAGCCTGAACAGCGATCGTGTTCTTGCCATTTATCAACTTTTGGACGGAACCATAGTCGTCGGCACCGTAGCTGGCATAAATATGCTTGATCCGATCTCGCTGAATTTTGACCATATCGAGCACCAACCGGACGATTTCGATAGTTTATCTGCACCTATGGCGTGGGCTTTTTACCAGGATTCAAAAGCACAACTTTGGGTCGGAACTCAAGGCGGCGGCTTAAACAAGTGGTCGGCGAGTGATATCGCTCAGTTGCGAAACCACTTTACCCGTTTTGACGGTTTTAGTGGATTACCAAGTAGTCATATTTACGCCATTTTGAATGATAAAAATGACAACTTGTGGTTGAGCAGCACGGCGGGTTTAACGCGGTTGAACCCAGAAAGTGGCAAGGTTCGCCATTTCGACACCTCACAAGGGCTCAAAAATAGCGAGTTTAATTTCGGCGCAGGATTTAAAGACAGCCAAGGCGTAATGTACTTTGGCGGTAATGAAGGCGTAGTGCGTTTTCACCCTGATGATATAAAAGACAACGATGTTGTGCCGCCTGTGGTATTGGTGCGCATTAAAAAGCTCAATGAACAAGTCTGGTTCGATGTGCCTTACCAGCGTCTTCAGAATTTGGAGTTAGACTACACTGACTATTTCATTTCATTCGAATTTGCCGCTTTAGATTACAACGCGCCTGGCCTAAACCAATATAGATACAAGTTAGAGGGCCTCGATCCTAGTTGGATTGAGCTTGAGCACAGGCGCTTGGCGACCTTTACCAATTTGCCCCCAGGTGAATACGTTTTAAAAGTACAGGCGAGCAACAACCAAGGCTTGTGGAATACCCAAGGGGTTGAACTGCCCATATCCGTTTTACCTCCCCCGTGGAAAACACTATGGGCTTATAGTGTGTATTGCTTAATAGCGTTGATGATTATTCTTAATGTTATCTGGCGCTATCGTAGAAAACGCCAGATGGAAATACAGCAACTCATAGAGCTAGAAGAAAAAGTTGCCGAGCGCACCAAAGAATTGAGTCATGCAAATACCCAGCTTGAGCAAGCAGTAATTGAAACTGAAAAAGCTCGCAGACTCGCTGAACAAGCCAGTAAAGAGAAGAGTGACTTTTTAGCCATCATGAGTCACGAAATACGTACACCCATGAATGGGGTATTAGGCATGACCGAGGTCTTGTTGAGCTCAGATTTAAAACCTAAGCAGCAACACTTTGCTCAATTGGTGTACCGCTCTGGCAGATTATTATTAGATTTACTTAATAACATTTTGGACTTTTCAAAGTTAGAGGCAGGTAAAGCCACGTTGGAATCAGTGCCAATTGACTTAGAAGCCCTAATAGAGGAAGTGTGCGACTTATTTAGTGAGGCCGCGTACAACAAAGGCCTCAATATTAACGCCATTTTATCTCCTGAGCCATTGCCACAAGTTTACGGGGATCCTGCGCGCTTGCGCCAGATCATCGCCAATTTAACCAGTAACGCGATTAAGTTTACCGAAAGGGGCGAAGTCAATGTCAGTGTTAGGCGAGTGGCCTGCCATGATACCGAACATGAAGAGAGCGATAACGAGCACAGTGGATTTGTCTTTTGTGTGCAGGATACCGGCATTGGCATGGCGCCTGATCGTCAGCAAAAAGTTTTTGAAATGTTCACGCAAGCAGATGCGTCTACCACGCGTAAGTATGGGGGAACAGGCCTAGGTTTGGCCATCTGTAAGCAACTTACTGCACTTATGGGAGGGCAAATAGGCGTTCAATCCAATATAGGTGAAGGCAGTCGCTTCAGTGTTGCAATTGATTTGCCGCTTACTGGCACCTCGCTAAACCAACCTACACCGATAATAGCGTGCCCGACTGTGTATTTGGTTAATTTAAACAGTGGGTTGGGGCATGCGATAGAAACCATGTTAACTAAATTAGATATTAACTTGGTACATGTGCAACGGGTTAAATCTGAACTTGCCTCCGCCAAGCAGGGCTTATGGATCAGCCAAAGTGAATACCAGTCGTCTATCCAAGAAGCGGGTATACCTTTGAATAATTGGATTTGCTTAGTACCCACTTCCCAGTGGCAGGAGAACGACGAGCGCAACGTTTTGCCCCTTCCGGTGCATTTTAGAGGCTTGCATAAGAGTTTAAATAGAGCGCTGGGCATTGAGAACATCCCGTCAAGTCGAGCTGATGAAGGGCATCGTAATCATCAGCATTTTTCCGCTAATATTTTAGTGGCAGAAGACAGTTTGACCAATCAAGAAGTCGCTAAAAGTATGCTAGGGCTATTGGGCTGTGAAGCCTGGTTAGCTGACAATGGCGCAGAAGCAGTAGAGCAAGTGAAGTTGCAACAACCTGATTTGGTGTTGATGGATTGCCAAATGCCGGTGATGGACGGTTACGCTGCGACTAGGGCTATTCGCCAGGACTGGCCAGATATTCCTATTATCGCGCTGACTGCAGGCATGGGGGACAACCTTAAGCAACAGTGCTTGGACTCAGGCATGAACGATGTCATGCCGAAACCGTATTCGTTACAAGAATTAGAGCAAACCCTATCGCGCTTCTTGGTATCGCCTACTGCTAAAAAAGGGCTAACCCCGAATGAAGACTCACCTCGCGAAGCACAAAAAGAAACCGATGATACCCAAGCGCAGCTGACGCTTTTGGATATGTCGACAGTGGATACCTTACTCAATATCTCTCGAGATACAGGTAATCCCGTATTTGCGAAAGTACTTGATGCATTTACCCAAGAGGCTGAAAAACTGGTCAAGCAGTTAACGCACGTATCGCAAGCGACGCCGATAGATTTAGCCGCTACTGGGGAAATTGCCCATGCCCTTAAATCGATGTCAGGTAACTCTGGCGCAAAAGCCTTATACGAATTGTGTAGGGAGTTAGAGGAGAAAGTAAAGAATAATGAAGTACAGGAAGTGCTTTCGTTAGCTGAGCGTATTCAAGCTACCTTTATCATCAGCTGCGAAAAATTGGAGACGTTTAGACATGTCGATTGAAGGAAAAGTTAAGATTTTAGTCAGTGACGATGATCTCACGGCACGGATCTTAATGAAGGAAACACTCGCCAGTGACAGCATAGAAGTGCTGGAAGCCGAAAATGGTGAGCGCGCGATAGAGCAATTCGAACAACATAACCCTGCCTTGCTGTTACTCGATGTTTCCATGCCTAAAATGAACGGTTTTGAAGTCTGTGATTACATTCGTAAGCATAAAAATGGTAAGCATATTCCCATCATTATGGTGACGGGCTCAGATGATATTGATTCAATCCATAAATCTTATGCAGTGGGCGCCACAGACTTTATAGCAAAACCGATTAAATGGCCCATTTTAGGAGAGCGAGTTAAGTATATTTTACGAGCGAGTCAAGCGTTCGCAGACTTAGTCACTCAGCAACAAGAACTCCATCAGTTAGCGTTTTATGACTCTTTGACCGGTTTACCGAATCGTCAATATTTGATGCAAGATTTAAAACGCTTTTTAGCTATGGCTAAGCGCAACGATTATCAAGCCGCTATGTTGTTCATCGATTTAGACCGATTTAAACGCATCAACGACACTATGGGTCACAGTTACGGTGACAAGCTGTTACGCAAGGTCGCACATCGCTTACAAGCCAATTTACGGGACAGTGATACCTTTGCGCGCGTCTCCACTGAGCAAACCATTGAAGCCCCTCAATTATCTAGCTTTGGCGGTGACGAATTTACTATTTTTCTTAGTCGCTTAAATGATCCAAACGAAGCGATGCTGGTGGCGGAGCGCGTTATTCGCAGTTTCAGCACACCGTTTCAGTTAGAGCAATACGAAGTGGTGGTTACGCCCAGCATTGGTATTTCCATGTTTCCCAATGACGGCGAAGATGCCGAAATGCTGCTGAAAAATGCCGATACCGCCATGTACTTTGCTAAGCAGTCTGGTCGCTGTTGTTATAAGTTTTATCAAGACTCCATGAATTCCAAAGCTGCGGCGCGTTTGCAACTTGAACAAGACCTGCGCCAAGCGCTAAAAAGTAACGAAATCGTACCCTTTTATCAGCCGCAAGTGTGTGCCAAAAGCGGGCGCATTGTCGGGGTAGAGGCGCTTGTTCGTTGGTTACCATTAAAGGGGGGGATTATTCCGCCAGATGAGTTTATTCCTATTGCTGAGGAAACAGGGCTTATCAATGAACTGGGCAGATTAGTGCTTGAGCAGGGTTGTTATCAAGCCAAGCAGTGGCTAGATTCAGGTCATTCAGTGCGCATGGCCATCAACGTGTCTGCGCATCAATTTAGGCAGCACGATTTTACTCAAACAGTGGCGCAGGTTTTAGAGCAGAGTCAGCTTCCGCCTTCATTATTGGAATTGGAGTTGACAGAATCGGTGATCATGAGTGATGCCGAGGAAAACATTGCCCGATTGGTTGAGCTTAAATCCCTTGGAGTTTCTCTCGCTGTAGACGACTTCGGAACAGGATATTCGTCGTTAAGTTACCTCAAGCGTTTTCCGATCGATATTCTAAAAATTGATCGCTCTTTTATGTGTGATGTGAATTCCGCCCCAGATGATGTCGCTATAGTCGAGGCCATTTTAGCCTTGGCTGAGAGCTTAAAGCTCGGGGTTATCGCCGAAGGGATTGAGTACACGAGCCAAATTGCCATTCTTAAAAGTAGCAACGAATTACTGCTACAGGGGTATCTATTTTCACGGCCTGTGGCGGCAGAATATATTGGGCCACTGCTCAGCCAAAACTTTACGCATCTGATGGCAGAATTATGATTAAAATGTCTCCTGCCTTTGCCCATTTAGCGGACGAATTTGAGCGTATTCTATTGTATGTGGATAAGCCGAATACAGCCCACATTAGAGAGCTGGAAAAACACACCGCCAACAGTGAATTTATGTTTGATGTTGCGCCCCTGAGCCAAGCGGTGAATGCGATTAAGGGTTCTCAACAGGCACCCTTGCTAGTTGCGTGCGATAGTGAAGAACATGCAATCGCATTAACCGACAAATACGAGCTGCTTGAACAACAAGTCTATTGGTTGACTGGCGACACATCTGCCTTGCGAGATAACCAACCCATTCCTGGGCATAAATTCGTAGATTGGCGAGCAAGCGGTGTATTAGCCATGATGCTCTCATTATTGAGGCAGCAGTCCAGTATTAGCCAAGATAAGGTGTATGTTGAACATAAATTGAATTTGTTGTCAGATTGTTTGGGGGACCTGTCGCTAACCTTGAATGCCAAGGGGGAAATCAAAGACATCAACCCTGAGTTACTGTCGATGCTGGGAACCAAAGGACTATCAGCCATAGGGCAAAACTGGCTTAGCAGTTTACATATCCCCTCTAGTACTGCGAAAAAGCGCATGCAGCATATATTGTCTGACTTAGGGCTTACGCACTCCATGACGCGTTTACCGCCTTTTCCCATTCAGTTAGATAAAACGGTATTGATGGTTGATGGATTTGTAGGGCCGCTACCTGATAACGAAACGCTACTCATTTTACGCCAAGTAGCGCAGTGGCAAAGCCAAGAATGGGTTGCTCAGCTCAGTGAGCAGAGTACCCCAGTGACCTTGTTGTTGATTAACCCTGATGAATTTGCCCAGCTTAACCGCACACACGGTCGTGACGTGGGTGATCAGGTGCTTAAAGAGGTAATGCAATGTATCTCGGTAGTATTAAGAGGCAATGATTTTGCCAGCCGTTACAGTGGGGCAGTGTTTGCCGCGCATTTACCAGAAACAAACGAGAAACAGGGCCAGATCCTCGCCACCCGTATGCTTCAAACGCTGCGCTCTACGTCATTCACAAGTAAAAAGCTGAAACTGGAATTTAGTTTAGGCCTTGCTTCACTTGATTCAGAAGAACAACTAGGTGAGCAATCACCGCTTGAATTGTTTCGCCGAGCGAATGCTGCGCTGCAAGCGGCGCGTAGCATAGGGGGCGGCAAGCTTGTGAGTTGGCAGCCTCAATTTGATGCGAATATTTTGGCTAATCTTGACCGCATGAGCGGCAAATTTTCACAAGCACCCAATGACGATTTCAGATTGATGAACTTGCAATGGGATATTATTCATCTTATCGGTAGTACTCATTCCTTACAGGCTTTCTCTACCCAAGTGTGCCAATTGCTAGCCGGAGGTTTACAAAGCAAATTTGCAGGCTTGTACACGCAGCAAGGCGATGCATTATCGTGTTTGGCCAGTAGCACAACCATTGCAGACATTGAGGTTAAGCGTATACACCAATGGGTTAATCGCAACGTAACGAGCACCTCTTCAGGCACACGATTAGCGCAACCAATCACTGAATTATCTGATTTTCACTGTACGATTATTCCATTAGAAACCAGAGACCAATGCTTAGGATTTTTAGTGGTGTGCTGGTCGCCCCAAGGGAAGGACAACGCACAAAAATGCGCTGAGCAGTTAGAACAAGTGACTCCTAACTTGGCGGCTGCTATTGACCGTATTATGCTACTTGAGCAAGATCAAAATCGCCGCTCTGTAGCAGGTAAAGAACCATCCCCAGAGCACGAATTGCTGTTTGAATCAGCAGCAATGCGTACCCTAATGCAACAAGTACAACTCGTCGCTCCCACTGACGCGTCCGTACTAATCATCGGGGAGTCTGGAACAGGCAAAGAGGTGATTGCACAGCAGTTGCACAATCACAGCCTGCACCCTGATAAGCCGTTTATCACGGTAGATTGCTCAACCATAGTTGAGCACTTAATTGAAAGTGAGCTGTTTGGTCACAGAAAAGGTGCCTTCACTGGGGCGACAACTGACCAACCTGGCAAGATTGCCCAAGCGGATGGCGGTACCCTTTTCTTGGACGAAGTGGGTGAGCTACCTCTGGACATTCAATCAAAATTACTGCGTTTTGTTCAGGAAAAAACCTTTGTTGCGGTAGGTGACCAACGCATTAGAAAGGTTGATGTGCGCTTAGTATTGGCCACAAATCGCAATTTGCCAGACGAAGTAGCGCAAGGGCGCTTTAGAGCAGACCTTTATTATCGTATTAATGTATTTACCCTTAACTTGCCAACACTAAACGACAGAGGGGATGATCCTCTGCTCTTGTGTCGACATTTTTTGCGGAAATTCAGCCAACAATACAATAAAGATATTTTGGATTTCTCTGCTGCTGCAATAGATAAGCTTAATGCATATACATGGCCAGGCAACGTGCGAGAGTTACGTAATTGTATGATGCGTGCTGTCATACTTTGCGCCGGTGATTACGTTGAGGCTGAGCATTTAATTTTGCAGGAACAGGGTGACGACGTCTCGTTAAAAAGCAGTGCTAGTTCACCTGCGCAGATGCCAGATTTACTCACAGCGGGGACTAAACCTAATAGGGTAAAATTAGAGCGGGTTTCGGCGCTCCTGACGCAAGCAATTGCCATTGCATGTCAACAAAATCAGCTGTTCTCAATCAGTGGTTGGTTGGAAAAGCAGTGGTTAAATCAATGCGTGGTGAAGTGGGGCAGTCTTTATCAGGTCGCTTTGCAGCTTGAACAATCAGAATCTACCATCAGGCGGCGCTATGCCAAGCTGAACAAACAGGATTTTGCTCATCTCGATCTCGCTGAGTTAACTCTGCAGTGCAGTCGAGTTTTTACCGAGATACTTGAACATAAGCCACACAGTGCATCGTGGCCAGCAATTGAATCTTCACTGCAGCAATTGGTGTTACAGCAAGATTTGAGTCAACAACACAAAGCTAAACTGCTAGACGTCACTCAGCCCACGTTACGCAAAATCATTCAGCAAATCCAAACGGCTGTGTGATCTTAAGTGAAGTGATCTGAAATGGAAGCGAAGTGCAACCATGGCATACCTATGGGCATTGCGCTTTTATAACAAAGCGCTCGCACATGCTCATCGGTCACGTGCATATAGTATGGCTAGGCGCCGTGAACTTACTACATCAGGCCTTTCAAATAATTCTCGGCGTGAAATTTGCTAAGCACTTCTTATTGAAAACCAGCTAACGAATAACAGACAGCCACGTAGAGTTGCTTAGGGGATCGTATTCTGACATTCGTTAGTCGCTACACGCTATTTAGTGCGTGCCAGCACCCCGTCGATGTTCATTCTATGCTCGGTCAATACACACAATACCTACTTAACATCCTTAAATGGAATGCCGAGTGTATCTGCTTGGCTACACGCTCAAGAGGAGTGAAAAGCATGATCAGCCTGCGGGAGATCAAATTTTTAGTTAGCGGCTGCTTAAGTGCGTTTGCTGCGATTTTGTTGTTTACGGCTGTGACTACAGCAGCTCAGGCAGCGCAAAGCTCTAGCGAGGCGTCGACAGCAAGATTAACTGCCCAACTAATCGACGGTGAAAGTTTGTCTGCTTATAAAGCCATTGCTGTGAAAGGTCAGGGGCCTGAAGGTGGCACAGTCGATGTTAAACTGCTCAAAAACGGTACGACCGTTACTATGGCCAGAGCGCAAATAACCTCCCAAGGTCAGTGGCAAGTATCACTAGCTCAGCAACCTCCTGGGGGGCCTTATCAGTTTCTTATTAGCGACGGTGAGCAGACCCATTATTTGCATGACATATACGTGGGTAATGCTGAGCCTAATATGCGAAATCCAAAGGGGGACATTATTCTCTCCACTCGCTTAAACGATGATATGTTGCTTCAACCCGGTGAAAAAATTAGCGTTGGTGGCCTTGCCGAGCCAGGGCGAACCGTTGATATAAAGCTGATTAAGGAGCAAGAGACCTACACGATGGCTAGAGTGCAAGCAGGCAGTACTGGTCTGTGGCATGTGACTATGCCGGGGCAGAAAGCTGGCGGCCCATTTAAGTTGACTGTTACTGATAGCACACACTTTAAGACAGTAAATGGTATTATTATTGGTCATGCAGATGTAAAGAAAGCCACTCCTGTTAAGCCAGACGTTGCCGTGGCCAAGGCAAGTGCGAAAAACAAAGCTATTTCAAGAGCTATTCCAAAAGCTATGATAGATAAAGAGCCAACTCAGGCGATTGAAAATGTGTCGCTAGCCAATGCAAGTCCCAAACGGGCACCCACTGCAACCGTGCCAGATGTGGCATTAGTGAAAGAACCCAAGCGCCCAGTAGAGCCAATTCAATCAGTAGAAAGGGGTAAAGAAAAAGCCCAACCTGCTTCACCTTCAACCTCACGTTCAACTCCGCCTTCAACTTCACCTGTGAAAAGTGAATGGCTGCAACCTCAGTTTGATGATTCCCAGTGGCCGCTCATGAATCTAGCGTCTATGGAAGGGGCTGCTAAAGGTGAAACCCTTATTGCGCGAAAGCACGTGCACTTCGCGATTGACCCTGAAGTGGTGAGCTTAAGTGTTGGAAAGGCAAATCAAATCAAGCAAATTTACATCAATGGGCAGGCCTTAAATAACCAAGATTGGCAATACAACCCACTGAAGATTGCCGTGCCCAGTGAGCTATTTCGCTCAGGCGACAATGTCATCGCCTTGGTGTCACACCAACAATGGGACAACACTCAGTTTATTGGAAAATCTGCTCGCTTTAACCTCAGTATTGACCAATTCAACCTAGAACTATCAAGCAACTGGAGCATATTTCAAGCGGGTGAATAAACTGAGTTATACCTCAACTAAAGTGCCATTTTGATCATCGCAGGAAGACATCGTCGGCGCTTATGGCTCAATTCCCCTTTGGTTGTGTTTCGCCTCAAACAACACTTCTAATTCCTCAAGCTCTTACGAGAGCAAGAGATGCATCACCGATACTTGAGCTTTATCAAGTTTTCATTGAAAGTCTTTCTCTTTGTAGCGGGTTTTTCAATTTAGCAATGAAAGATAGTATTTCATCACTGACTTAGGCGGGCCTGTTGCGACAATTTGAAGTGACAGACGCTGCCTTTAAAACCAATGAAATAATTGAATATAAAGGACATGCCCATGCTCACTTTGATCGTAAAATTTGAAGTAAAGCCCGAACAACTTGAAACGTTCAAACAGGTTTTAAACGACAATAAACTAGGTTCAGTGAATGAACCGGGTATGCTGGAAATGCGCTTCTTCGAGGGCAAGGATTCACCAACGACTATTTTCGCCTATGAGCGTTGGGCAAGTGCTGAAGCGCACCAAGCGCATGTGAATCAGCCATACGCCAAAACCTTATTGCAACTAGCTGAAACGGCTCTGGCTTCTCCTCTTGAGGTAATGAACCTAAAGGATACCGCAGCAGCTCCGTTGCATGAAAACAACCCCAAGCAAGTGCAACCACAAGATGAGGTATTCAGTATTTTCTTCATCTTTAAAATTAAACAAGAGTTTCGCGCTCAATTGCTACAGCAATTCACGTCGCATGTTCAGTGCACCCGAAGCGAAGAGCCGGGTAATCTTGTGTTTGACTTATACACCGTCGAAGGGCAAGACGATACGCTGGTAATTTATGAGCATTGGCGCACTGAGTCTGACCTGTGGGACATTCATTTTCATCAGCCCTATGCCATTGAAACGGGCAAAGTGTTAGAGCAAGCAATAGTGGGCGACATGAAACAGTACATGAACTTCGTCAACGAGTTTTAAGTCAACTGCTATAGACGTAAATCTCTGACAAATTTGCAAAATTGTGTGTGACTTCCTATTGGCCATAGCCGAGTTATTTAACTCTCTATGGTCTTTTTTGTGCTTGATTTTTATACCATGAAAATTGGACTAGGCCTTCGGGCTCTGATATAAAAAGCTTACGGATCAGTGAGCTAGGTACCTGCGATGGGTAGGCTAGGGATCATGCAAAGCCGATTATTTAAATAGGGATATTATGCACTTACAAACGCGAATTGTGGTTGCCTTGGTATTTTTGGGCATATTGAATGCCCACGCCCAAGATGCTTCACCAAGTCAACAATCAAGCGAGTCTCAGGTTTTAACCGAACAGGCTCAACAAGAGCTAGATCAACAAGCGCTAACACCCCAAGAAATAGAACAACGAGAATATGTAAAGTGGGCCAATGAGTTATGGGACTCTATGGAGCCGCAAACAGGTAATATATCGTTACCTGGCGATGTCGCAGAGCTAAACGTGCCAGATGAGTTTTATTTTTTAAACGCCGCTGATTCACGTAGAGTATTAGAAGACATATGGGGAAATCCACCAGGCAGTGCTGAGACCATGTTAGGGATGCTTTTTCCGGCAGGCGCGACTCCGTTTGAAACCAGCTCTTGGGGGGTCACTGTTGAATATGAGCAAGACGGCTATGTTACCGACGACGATGCCGACGACATCAATTACGATGACTTGCTGACTCAAATGAAAGAAGATACCTCACTCAACAGTGAAGAGCGCGTTGCACAAGGTTACGACGCTATATCATCGGTAGGCTGGGCTGCGAAGCCCTACTACGATAAAGCGTCGAATAAGTTGCACTGGGCAAAAGAGATTAAATTTGGTGATGCGCCGGTTAATACGCTTAATTACAATATTCGGGTATTAGGCCGAAAGGGAGTTCTAGTACTGAATTTTATTGCGGGCATGGATCAATTACCGCTGATTAATCAAAACCTGAATAGTGTGCTGGCTATCGCTGACTTTAAAGAGGGGTCGAAATACGCTGACTTTAACCCAGATATAGACGATGTAGCAGCATATGGGATTGGTGCGCTGGTTGCTGGCAAAGTGCTTGCGAAAACGGGGCTAATTGCAGCAGCATTGATATTTTTGAAAAAGTTTGGAGTGATCATCGTTCTGGCGATAGGCGCTTTTGCTCGAAAACTTTACAAGGGTAGAAAAACCAAGGCCCCAGACAGCAGTGGAACATGAACTGCCAATATTGCTAATAGAAGAGCAACAAACAAAAACGCTGCCATTTGGCAGCGTTTTTCGTTTATACCTTTGTGGGTAAAAAATCTTGGTAAATTCTCTACGAAAAAGACAAACGATATTCGGTCACAGAATAATGTTCTTCATTGGCCTTAAGCGTGGCGCTGGGGAAATGACTTTGATTAGGTGAATCTGGGTAGAACTGAGTTTCAAAGCAATATGCTTGTTTACCTTGATACTCTGTTGCGCCTTTTCCAATGGGCTCTGAGCCAACGTAATTTGCGGTGTACAGCTGCATGCCAGGCATAGTGGTCAGAACACTCATAGTACGTCCACTTTTTGGCTCGAAAGCCTTAGCGACCAGCTCTGGCGCATTCATCTTGGCTTGATAAGCATCTAAGCACCAGTTGTGATCAAAGCCATTACCAAGTTTTATCTGCTCATGGCTGGACTGCAATGGGCTCTTAAGTGTCGTCATTTCACGTAAGTCAAACGGCGTGTTATTAACATCAGCCAACTCCCCCGTGGGGATAGCGTGCTCATCGGTTGGAGTGTAATGACTGGCCAAAATTTGTACTTGATGATCTTCAATGGAGCCGCTGTTATGACCCGCTAAGTTAAAATAACTATGTTGGGTGGGATTGAACACCGTGTCTTGCGATGCTTTTGCGCGGTAGGTTATTTTCAAACCCGTTTCACCCAAAGTGTAAGTCACATAGATTTCTAATCGACCGGGAAAGCCTTGATCGCCATCTTCACTGACAAGCGTTAGCATCAAGGAGGCCTCAGCGTCATTATCTAGCGTTTGCGCTTGCCAAACTCGGCGATTAAACCCGTCAAATCCACCGTGTAAGCTGTTACCACCTTGATTCACATCTAACTGATAATTAACATCATTCAACGAGAAGTGGCCTTTGGCGATACGATTCGCGTAGCGCCCAACGAGTGCACCTACGTAAGCTTGGTCAGCGATATAATCTTCCAGAGTATCGAAGCCAAGCACGATATCCACTGGTGCCTGAGACTCACCTGCTAAGGGTGTATCTACTGCGGGCACTAACCAGCGACGAATAATGCCGCCTAAATCAAGAATGTCCACTTGCATCCCAGCGTTGTTACGCAGACTGTACTCAGTGACTTTCTGTCCGTCAGGCAGCGTTCCAAAAAGGCGATGTTTGATCATTTCGTATAACCTAAGGTACTTTGCACTGCGTTTTCCCAGCCTGCGATTAATTTTCTGCGCTGAGAAGATGGCATTTTAGCGTCAAAGCTGTTTTCTACTTCGTTCATACTGGCTAGCTGTTCACATGACTCGTAAATACCCGCTTTAAGCCCGGCAAGGTAAGCCGCCCCTAGGGCCGTGGTTTCCATAATTTTGGGGCGCTCTACTGTGACATCTAAAATGCCAGCCAAGAACTGACATAGCCAATTGTTGCCAACCATACCGCCATCAACGCGAATTTTATCCAGCGATACGCCATCTTCTGCCATGGCATGCAGTAAGTCAGATGTTTGATAACACACTGACTCAAGGGCCGCGCGAACAAAGTGAGCATTAGTGGTACCACGAGTCAGGCCGAATACTGCCCCGCGAGCGTCTGGTGCCCAGTGCGGCGCGCCTAAACCTGCAAAAGCGGGCACCATATACACACCGTGATCGTCATCCAGTGATTTTGCTAAAGCTTCGGTTTCTGATGCACTTTTAATTACCCCTAGACCATCACGCAACCACTGAATGGCAGCGCCAGCGATAAAAATTGAGCCTTCAAGGGCGTAATGGGTTTCACCTTTTATGGTGTAAGCCACGGTCGTAAGAAGTTTGTTTTTAGAGTTAAAGGCTTTGGTACCAGTGTTTAGCATCACAAAGCAACCCGTACCATAGGTGCTCTTAATCGCGCCTTCATTGAAGCAACATTGACCTATGCTGGCGGCCTGTTGGTCGCCTGCAACACCTAGGATCGGCAAAGAAAAACCGAATAAATCTTCGGTAGTATGGCCAAAGTCATCTGCGCATTCTTTGACCTCGGGTAGCACTGATTTAGGGACGTTAAACACTTCTAGTAGTTTCGGATCCCACGCCATGTCATGAATATTGAATAAGTTGGTGCGACTGGCGTTGGTGACATCTGTGGCGTGCATTTGCCCATCTGTTAAACGCCAGATCAAAAAAGAATCAATCGTGCCAAAGGCCAAATCTCCAGCATCAGCCTTTTCACGTGCCCCTTCGACGTTGTCCAAAATCCATGCGACTTTCGAGGCAGAAAAATAAGGGTCGAGCAATAGGCCCGTGCGTGAGTTGACTACGTCGAATAGGCCTTTATCCTGCATTTCTCGACAGGTTTTTGCGGTGCGTCTGTCCTGCCAGACGATGGCATTGTAAATAGCTTGGCCGGTGTTTCTATCCCACACAACGGTGGTTTCGCGCTGGTTCGTTACACCAATGGCAGCAATACGAGCCCCTTTTGCTATTGCTTCTGAAATAGCCTGGCGACATACCACAATAGTGGATGTCCAGATATCTTCTGGATTATGTTCCACCCACCCATCATTTGGGTAATGCTGAGTAAATTCTTGTTGGGCTACGGCAATAATGCTTGAGTCGGGCGCAAAAATAATGGCTCGTGTTGAAGTAGTGCCTTGGTCAATAGCTAATATACAATCTTTGATCCGCATCGCAATTCCGGTCCTTTTACAGGTTAACTTTGTTGAGATTTTCTGTTCTTTTCATCGTCTAGCGCTTTATTGAGAAGAGTTTTTGCTTCTAACAAGAGGCTACGCATTTGGTTCTCAGCGGACTGATGATCACCCGCTAAAATATAATCTAGGATCTCTTGATGATCCTCCACACTTGCACGGTCTACACCTTTGTGGCGGTTGGTAATACGAATACTGAAACGTAGCGCAACCTCAATGGTATGGCGCATATTCCAGAAAAAGCGATTTCCGCTGGCTTCTAAAATGCCAACATGAAAAGCAATATCAGCATCGAGGTGATCGTCTTCTCCCCTTGCTGCTGCTTCCATACGCTCAATGGCTGCTTTCAGGGTTTGACGGTTTTCATCCGTTAAGTTTTGCGCCGCCAACCCTGCAGCTGCAGGCTCAATGGCTAAGCGCATATCGGCGAATTCTGAAATAATCGGCAATGAGCCTTTTCGATCCAGTAGCCAATTCAAAATATCAGGGTCTGACAAGTTCCACTGTGACTCTGGTAACACTATGGTACCGCGTCGAGGACGGGCATCCAGCATGCCTTTTGCGGTCAGCATTTTAACGGCTTCACGCAATACGGTGCGACTTGCATCAAACGATTCGCACAGCGCAGCTTCTGCCATAAGAGGCTCGCCTTGGGGGTACTCACCTAAAGCAATTGCCTTGCCCAACGATTGCACTATGTGACGGGTAAAATTCCCGCTAAACATTCTACTTGCCATTATTTTTTCCGCGTTTCATTGTTATTTTAATTAATGAGCTGACAGTGCCAGTTTCGCCGAGGTGGTGTTATTGCCGCCGAGGCACTGTACATATTGGCTCCGCTATTCCCTTAAACGGTGTGTGATAAATCATTACCGCCCCATTGTTTCTATAGATTTCATCATCCTCACGGGACAGCCCCTCACGTGCGGATGTAATAATTAGATGATCAAGGTCTGGGCCGCCAAAGCTTACGCATGACGGCTGTTGGCAATCAACGGGTAGGGTGAAATCTAATTTTCCTGATGGGGAGTATCGTTTTACACAAGCGCTTCCCCACTGAGCATTCCAAAGGTAACCCTGATTGTCAATGCACGAGCCATCTGGAAATGCGTTACCTGTCGTAGCAAAAAAATTCTCCAATTGACTTGGCGTGCCCTGTATATGCTCAAAATCACTGCGCCACACTTGTTGCTTAGCTGAATCAGCGAAATACATTGTGTTACTGTCGGGGCTGAATGCCAGCCCATTGGCGATGGAAATGCCTTCCAACATAATGCGCGCTTGGCCATTGGTGTCTAGGCGGTAAAGTTTGGCTTGTTGGTCCCTTGGAAGTGTGGAGACATCCACATTGTCATCTTCGATTACTGAGCCGGCCCAAAAACGCCCTTGGCGGTCAACTTTGCCATCATTCATACGTGTGTAAGGTAAATCAGTTTCCACTTTGCTAAGCCATTGGAGCTCTTGTTTAAACGGATTAAAAAATGCAAAACCCGTTTCAAACGCAGCTATGAACCAATCTGGTTCTGGCGTTAAGCCAAAAGAACATAACCTTTCAGGGCAGGGGTATTGAGTAACCTTGTTGTCAAAATCCCAGCGATAGAATTGTTTGCCTAGTATATCTGTCCAAAACGCACATTGTTGTCTGGTGTCCCAAATGACGCCTTCGCCCAATTCGTTTTTCACAGCTAAGCAGCGATATAAGCTCACGTCTTTTGACCGATTTACTTGTTTCACGTTACGTTTGCTCGCTTGAAGTATCAGCGGCGAGGTCGCGCCATTTTACTGAAGCTAAGGTTTGCAAGCCTAATAAGGTCGCATCTTCATTACTAAAATGTTCAGTGCTGATCCCTATATACTCTAGCGCTTCGACATACAAAGCACAGATATGATCCGAGCCAATGACGGCTACATGCGAGAAAATATCAAAATCTTGCATCGCCGCTTTTACATCTGACCCAATCAGTAAGCCTGACAAATAGCCGGCAGCTTCTGCGTTGGTGCGTTTATCGATAATTTGATACGCCCGAGTAGCAAACAAGGTATGCAGCAAGTTACTCGATTGATGCATGCCAACCCGTAATCCATTGGTAAAACTGCTTTTGCACCAGCTGGGCACAGAAGCAGGGCTAAGCAACACACTGTGTTGACTCAGCACTTCATAGAGTTCTCCCACTGGACTGGTCACAAAAGAAGTGATGCTTTCATCTTCACATAATGCCCATTTGGTATGGGTACCGGGCAAACAAATTAAGCGTTTATCGGTAGTGCTAGGTAACTGAGACAAAAAGCCGAATACTTGGGTTTCTTCACCGCGCATAATATCAGGCAGGTGATGGCGGTTCTGACAAGACACACCAGGTAAAATGGTGATGTTTAAACCGCGAGCTGAAAAATTTTTACTCAACGCCAGTAGGTTATTTTTATCTGTGGGACAAGGAACATAACTGGTTTGTTTCCAGCCTGTGTCAGAGCCTACGGCACCAATCAAAAATACCGGTACATTTCCGTATAATTCTATCCAAGGTTGGCATAGCTCAAAAAAACGAGACTCAGGGTTATTAATGTATTTAATTCCCATGCCCTTGGTGCGCGCCAAAACGGTGAGTTCTTGTTGATGAAAGCGGCACAGGTAAAGACGGCACACGCTTGTGCCCCAATCACCCAAAATAATAATATCAGACTGCATATTCATCACGTTCGCCCTGCGTCAATAATAAACTGCTGGCCAGTAATCATTGCGCTGTCCTCTGCTGCTAAAAACAGCGCCATATTCGCCACATGTATGGGTTCTAGACTGCCGCGCAGGGCGACGGATTTTTGCCATTCTTTATCTGCTTCTGGCGTCAACCAAAGAGCGAGCTGACGGTCAGTGGCAACCCAGCCAGGTAAAATAGTGTTGACCCGGATACCATATTCGCCATATTGATTCGCCAAGGATTTACTCAAACCATTTAACGCCGATTTAGCCGCGACGTAGCCGGGCATTTGTTTTGGTCCAATCAGCACATTAATAGAGCTCATATTGATAATATTGCCATTACGTTTGTCGCGCATTAAGCGAATAGCACTTTGACAAGCAAAAAATGTCGAGTCGAGGTTAACGGCCATACAGTCGCGCCAACCCTGCTGATCAATATCAAGGGGGGAGTGGCGTGTGTCATTGGCGACATTGTTAATTAACACGTCTAACCGCCCGTGACTGTGTCCAATTGAGTTTATAAAGGCTTGTAGTTCATCTATATGCGTTGTATCTAACTTTTTAAAAATAGGGGCTGCACCCAGCTCTTCATGCAATTTGCTGCACAGTGCTTGAGCGGCCTCTTCTTGCACATCAACGAAAAGAACTCGGGCTTGTTGGCGCATAAACGCTTCTACCATAACCGCGCCGATACCTGTAGCACCGCCGGTTATCAGAATAACTTTGCCTTTCAGGCTTGGGTAAGTTGCGTAATTGGACATAACTAACTCATTGATATTGATAGGGCTGTCATTATAAGCAAACACGTGGTTCAATCGCCAACGCAGAACAGTTTCTTGTGTACATATATATTATAATATTATTTATTTTCAAATTTAACTCATTTTATTTACATATTTCCCCCTTTTTATGTGTGGCTTCCTTGCTTGACTGATTAAAAATCCCCCGTTTTATCTGCCTTTGCATGCTGGTAGCGAGATTTATTTGCCTTTGGTGATGCCAAAAAGCGTCACTTTTAGTAAATCCTTTCACATATCAGTCACTTCAACCAACGCCTTGATTTCTCTGGCTTGGGGCAACGTCAAATTGCCTGTTTTATCCCTTGACATGATGGACGTGAGGTACCTAAACTGTGCATCGTGGGTAAAAGTGGCAAAAAGTGGATCAAAAACTCATTTTTAGTGAGAAATGGTTCTAAATCAGTAACAAATTATAAAAGGCTAGGGAAATGTTCCGCGGCGCTAACGCAATCAATCTTGATGTAAAAGGACGGGTAACGATACCAACGAAGTATCGTCAGTCTTTGCTGGATGATTGTCAGGGGCAACTGGTGTGTACGATTGACACCCAGCAACCTTGCTTGCTGCTTTACCCACTTCCTGAATGGGAAGAAATTGAGCTGAAACTTTCGCGCCTGTCCAGTATGAATCCTCACGAGCGCAGATTACAGCGTTTACTGCTCGGTTATGCAACCGAAGGGGAAATGGATAAGAGCGGTCGCTTTTTATTGACGGCGCCGCTGCGAGAGCATGCCCATTTAGATAAACAAATTATGTTGGTAGGCCAATTGAACAAATTCGAAATTTGGGATCACAGTGTTTGGCAACAACAAATACAACAAGATGTTGCGACTGAGCAAGAAGCAGCCTTTGAATTAACTGAGCGCTTGCAGGATTTCTCACTCTAATGACTACGCAACCATCACACCTATCTGTACTACTGCAAGAATCCATTGACGGTTTAGCAATTAAACCTGATGGCATTTACCTGGATGCCACATTCGGGCGCGGTGGTCACACTAAGCAGATCTTGTCTCAGTTATCGTCAAACGGTCGCGTGATTGCACTTGACCGTGACCCGTCAGCGATAGAAGCGGCAAAAGTGCTGGCGAATGACGCACGTTTTAGTATTCATCATTGTAACTTTTCAGAAATGGAAGACGTACTTACTTCCCTAGAACTGCACGGTAAGGTAGACGGAATATTGATGGACTTGGGCGTGTCTTCGCCTCAGCTAGATGAGCCAGAGCGGGGCTTTAGTTTTATGCGTGAAGGGCCATTAGACATGCGTATGAATCCGACCAAAGGGCAAAGTGCTGCCCAGTGGTTAGCCCATGCTGAAGAGCAAGACATTGCACAAGTCATCAAAGAATTCGGTGAAGAAAAATTCGGTAAGCGTATTGCCCACGGTATTGTTAACGCACGTCAAGAAACACCAATAACCACCACTGCGCAATTGGCTGAAATTATTGATTTGGCGGTACCCGTTAAAGACAAGTTTAAGCATCCGGCGACCCGCAGTTTTCAAGGTATTCGTATCTATATCAACAGTGAATTAGATGAAATTCGCACGGGCTTGAAAGCCGCGTTAAATAGCCTGAATTCTGGTGGCCGCTTGTCTGTGATCAGCTTTCACTCGTTGGAAGACAGATTAGTAAAACGTTTTATTCGAGAGCAAAGCCGCGGTCTTCAAGTTCCCCATGGTTTACCCATTATGCAGGCTGAAATAGATTCTCATAAAGCCATGAAAGCCATTGGCAAAGCGATAAAACCCTCAAGTGAAGAATTGTCTCGAAATGTCCGTGCCCGTAGTTCGGTTCTCAGGGTTGCCGAAAAACTATGAGTACCCAAGAAACTAACTTCAAACTCGTCGGCTTTTTGCTTGCTGACCTAGCCCGCCATCCCGTGCGGGTTTTGTTGTTTTTGTCACTGTTAGTTAGCGCCGGTGCCGTTATCTTAAGTGCACATCATAATCGCCAAGCGTCGATTGCGCTTGAGCGCTTGATGCAAAACAAAGATCAGCTAGATGTTGAATGGCGAAATCTGATCTTGGAGCAAAGTGCGTTAACTGAACATAATCGTATTGAGAACTTGGTGTCTAAGCAATTAGGCATGCGCCGCCCGCAAGCCGATGAAGAAGTGGTGGTGAGAATAAAATGAGCCGAGTCAGCACCAACAAAAAACGTAATCAACAAGCGAAGCAAAATGTCGCACCTACTGCTTTGCAGTGGCGCTATTTGCTCGTAATTGGCGTGATTATGTTGGTGTTTGTTGGCTTATCAGCTCGGGCAGTATATATCCAAGTTATTGACCCTGACTTGCTTATTCAGCAAGGGGACAACCGCACATTACGCACTCAAAATATGCCGGTACACCGAGGTTTAATAACCGATAGAAACGGCCAAAATTTAGCGGTAAGTGTGCCAGTAAGGGCCATTTGGGCAGACCCGAAAACTATCGTTGAAAACGGCTCATTGAATGACAAGCGCCGCTGGCAGGCTTTAGCAGACGTGTTAGGGCAGGATTACACCAAGCTCGTTTCACGAGTGAAAAATCCGAAAAAACGCTTTGTGTACATTCAACGTCAAGTTTCGCCTGCGATGGCTGATTATGTGGACCAGCTTTCCATAAGTGGTGTGTATTTGCGAGATGAGTCTCGCCGTTATTACCCAACAGGGGAAGTGTCGGCGCAGTTGATTGGATTCACCAATGTTGACGATCAGGGCATCGAGGGCATTGAAAAGTTATATAACGAATGGCTGAAGGGGTCACCCGGCAGTCGTAAAATTCGTCGTGATGGCAAAGGCCGTCAGGTGGAAATTTTAGAGCAAGAAGCCGGTGAAGAGCCAAAAGATATTCAGCTAACAATTGACCAGCGCATTCAGGCTTTTGCCTATAAAGAATTGAAAAAAGCCGTGCAGTATTACAAAGCCACTTCCGCTTCAGCTGTAGTGGTTGATGTGCAAACAGGCGAAATATTGGCCATGGTTAATAACCCGTCTTATAACCCGAATAACCGTAGCGGCGTTTCTGGCCACAGAATTCGTAATCGCGCGATTACAGATGCCTTCGAGCCGGGTTCATCAATTAAGCCTATAGCGGTACTTAGCGCATTGGAATTTGGCTCAGTAGAAATGGACAGTGTTATTGATACCTCTCCCGGTTGGATGCGCGTAGGCGGCAGCATGGTGCGAGATTCTCGCAACTACGGCGAATTGGATTTAACCGGGATTATTCGTAAATCGAGTAATATGGGCACCTCAAAGTTGGCTTTATCTGTGCCAAAGCAATTCTTGATAGATCAGTATTACAACATGGGGTTAATGAGCGATACCGGCTCGAACCTTATTGGTGAAAGTAGCGGTATATTTCACGATCGCAGCCGTTGGTCAGAGTTTGAATTATCGACGTTATCATTTGGCTATGGCCTGTCCGTGACCACGGCTCAATTAGCCAGAATGTATAGCGTATTGGGCAGTGGCGGCATTAAACGCCCACTTAGCATGATAAAGAGTGAGCAAAAAGCGCCTGAAGAGCGAGTACTCAGCGAAGATATCGCCCATGAAGTACTGACCATGATGGAAAGCGTTGTCAATGAAGGCGGCTCAGGCACGAAAGCCCGTGTTCCTGGTTATCGCGTAGCAGGCAAAACGGGCACCAGTCGCAAAGCGGTCGCCGGTGGTTACGGCGAAGAGTATGTGAGTATTTTTGCGGGTGTAGCGCCTGTATCTGACCCGCAGCTTGCGGTAGTGGTGCTGATCAACGAACCTCGCGGTGATTTATATTATGCGGGTGATACCGCAGCGCCGGTGTTCTCAAAAATCATGTCTAATAGCTTGCAAATGTTAAACGTACCCCCTGATGACAAATCAGTGTCCTCATTGGCCTCAATTACGGGGGCGTCTAATGCTGGATAGCAAACAAGTGCAAACTAACCAAGCTCAATTAGAGCAAGCTCAAGTAAAGACGGCGCGGAGCATACAACCGCTATTGTTAGAATTTGGTATTCAAACTGCAGATATCACGATTGAATCTTTGGTGCTAGATAGCCGTGATGTGGCTATTCACAGTGCATTTATTGCGCTAAAAGGTCATGTGCGTGACGGGCGAGATTTTATTCCCCAAGCGATTAGCCTAGGCGCAAAAGTCATTATTGCCGAGTGTGAAACCCAAGCAGAGCATGGGCATACGAGCATGCGCGAACAATCGTTAATCATCAGCTTCTATGACTTATCCGCTCAGTTATCAGCACTTGCGGCTGCATTTTATGATTACCCAGCCCAGTCCTTACAAGTGATTGGTGTTACGGGCACCAACGGCAAAACATCAACAGTACAATTAACCAGTCAATTGGCAGCGCTACTGAATAAGCGCGCCGCGTCAATTGGCACATTGGGCTCAGGTGTGATTGACCAAGCAGGGACATGCGCATCACATAATGACACTGCGAACACCACGCCAGACGCCATTAGCATGCACAAATTGATGGCGCAATTTGCACAAGACCAGGTTAAACAAGTCGCCCTTGAAGTGTCTTCTCATGCATTAGTACAACAACGCGTTGCTGCGCTTAAAACAGATGTGGCTGTGTTTACGAACCTAACACGAGACCACCTTGATTATCACGGCACTATGCAAGCCTATGCGCAAGCAAAACGCGAGTTGTTGAAGCAACCTGAGCTTAGATATGCGGTACTCAACGGAAATGAAATTGAGAGCAAGCACTGGCTGGCGCAGTTACCTTCAACGGTAACGCCTGTTATTTACGGGGTCGCTGACGAAAGCTTAATGTTGACTGACTCTGAGCATCAATGTCTAGCCAAGGATGTAGTGTATTCGAACCAAGGGTGCCGGTTTAGATTGCTGAGCTCATGGGGGGAATGTGAGATTCAATTATCTCTACTAGGGCGCTTTAATATTTTTAACGCACTGGCTGCAATAGCGAGTCAGTTATGCCTAGGTGAATCGCTAAATGATATTGCTAAGCTTGCGCATTTGTTGGTGCCGGTCACCGGTCGCATGGAGCGTTTTGGTGGGGATAACTCGCCTACCGTGGTGGTAGATTACGCCCATACACCAGATGCCTTAAAGCAAGCCTTAGCGGCGCTTCGTCAACATAGTGAAGGGCGTTTGTTGGTTATTTTTGGTTGCGGTGGCGACAGAGACAAAGGTAAACGCTCTCTAATGGGAGAGGTTGCTGAAACTTACGCAGATGAAGTGATCATTACCAATGACAACAGTCGTTCAGAAGAGCCTACAGCGATTGCAGACGATATTTTAAGTGGCTGTGTACACCCTGAGAAAATTCAGGTGGTACTCGATCGCAAGGCAGCTATTGCACAGGCTGTATCGAACGCTACAGCGAATGACATCATTTTAGTGGCAGGTAAAGGTCACGAAGATTACCAAATTATTGGCAACCAAAAGGTTGCTTACGACGAGCGTGAATACGTACAACAAATGTTTGAGAGGAACATCACATGATCCCGGTTTCATTGGCGTGGATTGCGCAGCAAGTGCAGGGCGAAATTATTCGCAGCGAAAAGAGTATTGCTGAAGACGCCATAATTCAGGGTGTCAGCACTGACACGCGTCATATAAATTCAGATGATTTATTTATTGCCTTAAGCGGGCCCAATTTCGATGGCCATAAATTCATCGAACAGGCCCAGACAAGTGGGGCAATAGCGGTAGTTGTTAGCCGTCAAGTTGATACACCGTTAGCCCAAATATTGGTTAGCGATACCAAAGCGGCTCTGGGTCTATTAGGACAGGCAGTAAAGCGTGAGGTAGCACCAAAAACGGTGGCTATAACAGGTAGCAGTGGTAAAACCACAGTCAAAGAAATGGTTGCTGCTATTTTATCTCGGCGCGGCAAAGTACTCGCCACTAAGGGCAACTTCAACAACGATATTGGAGTGCCTCTTACCTTGTTGCGTCTTGAAGCTCAGCATGAGTTTGCTGTGGTGGAGTTAGGTGCTAACCATCTTGGGGAAATTGCTTACACCACTGAGTTAGTCAAACCTGATGTGGCTACGATCGTTAATGCTGCTGCCGCCCACCTTGAAGGATTTGGTAGCTTATTAGGTGTGGCACGCGCCAAAAGTGAGATTTTCAAAGGCCTGGGCAAAGATGGTTTAGCCATTTTCAACGCCGACAGCCAATTCTATGCGTTCTGGCACGGTAAGTATGAACATCTACGTAATCAGCGTTTCTCGACCAAAGGTGAAGCCGATTATTACGCTCAGGATGTTGTTCTTGGTTTAAACGGTTGTGCAGATTTTCTCATGGTTACGCCGATCGGTAAGGTGTCTATCACTTTGCCTTTGCCGGGTATTCATAACGTTAGTAATACCCTTGTCTCTGCCGCATTAGCGATAGAGGTAGGCGCTAACTTACAGGACGTGCAAGCAGGTCTGCAGTATATGGCGCAAGTTAGTGGCCGCTTACAAGTTAAGCAGCTAACTGGTCAGGTCAAAGTACTTGATGACACATACAACGCCAACGTGGCCTCTGTAAACGCAGCCATTGACTTACTTGGCAGCTTCGCTGGGCGCAAAATTTTAGTGCTAGGCGATATGGCTGAGCTAGGGGAGCGGGCACGCTTTTATCATCAACAAGTAGGGGAATATGCCAAGGAAAAGGGCATAGACGACCTGTATACCCTTGGCGTACTCAGTCAAAGCGCCAGCGATGTGTATCACAAAAGCGGATACCATTTTAGTGATAAAGACAAATTAGTCGCGGCATTAGCCGAGCATTTAGCAACGGAGAAACGAGATATCAGCATTCTAGTAAAGGGCTCCCGTAGTGCGCGTATGGAGTTGGTAGTGGAAGCTTTGGAGGCATCCCCCGTGGGAAAGTTTGAACGCTTTAGGGAGCTAATGGCATGCTGATGTTACTGGCCGATTGGCTACAACAGTTTGAGCCAAGCTTTAGGGTCTTCTCGTATCTGACGCTTCGTGCCATTTTGAGCACGCTAACGGCCCTGTTGATTGCCGTGTTAATTGGGCCGCGCATGATCCGTTGGTTGCAAACCATGCAAATTGGCCAAACGGTGCGTGATGACGGCCCTCAATCCCATCTGGCCAAATCAGGCACGCCTACTATGGGCGGCTTACTGATTTTGGCGGCGATTGTGGTCAGTGTTTTGTTATGGGCTGACTTAACCAATCGCTATGTTTGGGTGACCTTAAGTGTCGTCGTCGGTTACGGTATTATCGGCTTTATTGATGACTATCGAAAGGTCGTGCGTAAAGACCCAAAAGGCTTGATTGCGCGCTGGAAGTATTTTTGGCAATCCGTTATTGCTATTGGTGTCGCCTTGTATTTATACGCCAGCCAGCAAGACCCGGCTGAAACCGCCTTGCTCGTACCTTTTTTCAAAGATGTGATGCCGCAAATGGGCTTGTTCTTCATTGTAATGACTTATTTTGTGATTGTCGGCACCAGTAATGCGGTCAATCTAACTGACGGTTTAGATGGCTTAGCTATCGTGCCTACTGTTCTAGTGGCTGGTGCATTCGCGATTTTTGCTTACACCACAGGCAACATTAACTTTTCCGCTTACCTGAATATTCCGTATTTACCCTTAACCAGTGAACTGGTGATTGTATGCACAGCCATTGTCGGTGCAGGCCTTGGCTTTTTGTGGTTCAACACTTACCCAGCCATGGTGTTCATGGGCGATGTTGGCTCACTGGCACTTGGCGGCACGCTAGGGATCATCGCTGTGTTAGTGCGTCAAGAAATCGTGCTGGTGATCATGGGCGGCGTATTTGTGGTGGAAACGCTCTCGGTTATTTTGCAGGTGGGCTCATTTAAATTGCGCGGCCAAAGGATTTTCAGAATGGCGCCAATTCACCACCACTATGAATTAAAAGGCTGGCCAGAGCCTCGCGTTATCGTGCGATTCTGGATCATCTCCATCATTTTAGTCTTGGTTGGCCTAGCCACCTTGAAATTACGTTAAAGGATATTGCGTTAAATGGCTGCTAATCCATTAGCAAATAAAAATATCATCGTTGTTGGACTCGGTTTGACCGGTTTGTCCTGCGTGACGTTTTTAGTTGCTAAAGGTGCCAATGTGAGCGCAGTGGATACCCGTGAAGATTTGGGTGTCAGCGTATCTGTTCCCGTGTTTCTCGGTGAACTGGATAGCGCCCGTTTGTGCGCAGCAGACATGCTGGTGGTCAGCCCAGGTTTGAGTTTGAAAACACCGGCCATAAATGCTGCCATTGACGCGGGCGTTCAGGTGATTGGTGATATCGAACTGTTCGCCATGTTCAACAATACACCGGTGTTAGCGGTTACCGGCTCAAATGGTAAATCCACGGTGGCAACACTTGCCTATGAGATGTGTTTAGCGGCAAGTAAGAAAGCGCTATTAGGGGGGAATATTGGTATTCCTGCCCTGGAGTTGTTGGAAAAAGACGCAGACATTATTGTTTTAGAGTTGTCTAGCTTTCAGCTGGAAACCACCTATACCTTGCGCCCTCACGTGGCTTGTATGTTAAACCTCAGCGATGATCATTTGGACCGCCACGGAGATATGCTGAGCTATCAGCGCGCAAAACTGCGGATTTATCGCGATGCACGTTTCAGCGTGTGCAACCGTGACGACGCTGCTACATGGCCTATGACGATTAATCCTGATGTTATGTTTGGTTTGAGTAGCAGCGAACGTGGCCTGAGCTGGAATAAAGACAGCGCGCATATCTTACTGGACGGCAAATACTTCCTTGATAGCCATGCCTGCATGTTGGTAGGCGAGCACAATATGCTCAATATTCAAGCAGCCACTGCCATGACGATGTTGGCGGGTATAGACCATAGTGCAATTAAGCGTGCAGCAACCACCTTTGCCGGTTTGGCACATCGCTGTCAAACCGTGGCGGTGAGTAATCATGTGCGTTGGATAAATGACTCCAAAGCGACCAACGTTGGCGCCACTATTGCCGCCATTGATGGCCTAGCACCGACCTGTACAGGCAAATTGATCCTTATCGCGGGTGGCGACGGTAAAGGGGCTGATTTCTCACCACTTGAGGAGCGCTTTAACACGCAAGTCAGTGAGTTAATTACCCTAGGCAAAGATGGCCCTAAGTTGGCTGAATTAAAAGCAAACAGCCATCAGGTAGCAACCTTAGACGATGCCGTGCAATTAGCTGCTACGTTAGCAAAAGGTGACGCAACTGTGTTGCTGTCACCAGCTTGTGCTAGCTTGGATATGTTTAAAAACTATCAGCAACGCGGGGACTTATTCGTAAAAGCGGTAAACACCCTTGTGGCAAAGCAAGGAGGCCAGCGATGAACACATCGACTTTCGCGACGCCTCTTCGCGCTATGTTTGCTCAGCGTCATGATGCTGCCCCAGCTGTGGTGCGTCCTTACGATGTGAGTTTAATTTTATTGGCGCTGTCGTTAATGGCGATTGGCTTGGTTATTGTGACGTCTGCATCTATGCCGGTGGCGTCTCGCTTGTTTGACAATCCTTTTCATTTTGCTATCCGCCATGGCATCTATATCGTATTGGCGATTGGTGCGGCCTTGACCGTGATGCAGATCCCGATGCAGTGGTGGCGTACCAGCAATGCTTGGTTATTGCTGTTAGGTCTGGTGTTATTGATTGCCGTCTTATTAGTTGGGCGCAGTGTTAATGGCAGCACCCGATGGTTAGTGATAGGCCCAATTACTATTCAAGCTGCTGAGCCCGCCAAGCTGTTCTTTTTCTGTTATTTAGCGGGCTATTTGGTCAGACGTTACGAAGAGGTGACTGAAAACATCAAGGGCTTTGCCAAGCCATTAGTGGTGTTCTTTGCCTTTGCCGTATTGTTACTACTTCAACCTGATTTAGGTACCGTGGTGGTCATGCTATGCACCACCATTGGGTTGCTGTTTTTGGCGGGTGCTAAACTGTGGCAGTTCTTTGGCTTGGCGTTTACCGGCGGCGCAGCAGTGACCTTCTTGATCATGTTCGAAGAATATCGCATGAAGCGAATTACCTCGTTTTTAGATCCTTGGGCCGACCCATTTGGTAGCGGTTATCAGTTAACCCAGTCCCTGATGGCGTATGGACGCGGCGATGTATTTGGCCAAGGCCTAGGTAACAGTTTACAAAAGTTAGAATATCTACCTGAAGCACACACCGATTTTATTATGGCTATCTTAGCAGAAGAGCTTGGTTTTGCTGGGGTGTTAACGGTGCTGGCACTTATGTTATGCATAGTGCTCAAAGCCATGAAAATGGGTAGCAAAGCACTGCAAAATGAACGTCCGTTTGATGCCTATCTTGCGTACTCCATTGGTATTTGGTTTAGCTTTCAAACCGCTGTTAACGTTGGCGCGAGTGCAGGTATTCTGCCCACTAAAGGGCTCACGTTCCCGCTATTGAGTTATGGCGGCTCTAGTTTGATTATTATGGCCGCAGCAGTGGGTTTATTGGTGCGTATCGATTTTGAAATGCGGGTTGAAGGTATTCAAGCCATCGATCGAGGTGGCAAAGCGAAAGCGGCTAAATCGAGTAGTAGAAAAAACAAACCGAAAACAGCCAGTAGTGCAGGTAAGAAAAAAGTCTCGACTGTGCTCGACGATGTGGCTTACGCCGTGGTCGATGACGTGCAAGACGCAGAACAAGATATCGACTCTATAATGGATGACTTTGCCCAAGACGAATCTACGCAAACACCAAGTCATCAAACCAAACGTGCTAGCAAAAGCACTAGTAACCCCCCCCGTGGCAACGACGAAGAGCAGGAGGGTGGCTATGTCTAATCCTATTGTATCTGATTCTGCTATGGCGAATACCTTGCTTGTGATGGCTGGTGGCACAGGCGGTCATGTGTTTCCTGGTTTAGCTGTGGCACAGGCTCTCAAAGAACAGAACTGGCATATCCATTGGCTTGGCACCGCACAGCGAATGGAAGCAGAGTTAGTACCCAAGGCTGGCTTTGAAATCAGTTTTATTGATATCGCCGGTGTGCGTGGCAATGGGGTGGTGCGCTTGCTAACTGCGCCTTTCAAAATCATCAAAGCGGTTATTCAAGCAAGGCGCGTTATCAAAGAGGTTAAGCCCGATGTCGTCATCGGTATGGGCGGTTTTGCAAGTGGTCCTGGCGGCTTAGCCGCTTGGTTAATGGGCAAACCCTTAGTATTGCATGAGCAAAACGCTGCGCCGGGTATGACCAATAGATTACTCGCCCGGATTGCCAATAAAGTACTGACGGGATTTGCTGGCACATTCGATGCGCAAAAAGCAGCAGAGAGTCAGGGGCATGACGTGAGTGATTCCGCAAAATACCAGTGGGTAGGGAATCCAGTGCGCGCGGGCTTTGCCGCTATTACGCCTAAGCAAGTATCCGGTACTAGCCGCGCTACAAATATCCTTATTCTCGGTGGAAGCTTAGGGGCTAAAGCGTTGAATGAGAATGTACCTCTAGCGTTAGCGAAGCAGAATGAAATCAAAGTACGTCACCAATGCGGCAAAGGCCATTTAGACTCAGTAACCCAGTTGTACCAAAATCAGTTAGGCAACAACGGTGATTGGCAGGTGGATGAATTTGTAGAGGATATGCCACAGGCCTACCAATGGGCTGATTTGGTGATATGCCGTGCCGGCGCTTTGACCGTGGCTGAAGTAGCGGCATCCGGTGTGGCAGCTATTTTCGTGCCTTTGCCCCACGCTGTGGACGATCATCAAACCAAAAATGCGCAAACATTAGTCGAGCATGAAGCAGGCTATTTGTTGGCGCAAAATGAATTAGTACAAGGCGGGTTAAACTCATTGTTAGAAGCCTGTCTTGCAAAACCAAACATGCTAGTGGAAATGGGTCATAAGGCCCGCAAGTTAGCGAAATTAGATGCAGTACAACGAGTCACTCATTGCTGCCAGTTGTTAGTGGAGAAAGCGCAATGATCGCACCCGATAAAGTTCATTACCATGTGCCAGAGATGCGCCGAATTAAAAATATTCACTTTGTGGGTATAGGCGGTGCTGGTATGGGTGGTATCGCCGAAGTGTTATTGAACGAAGGTTACCAGGTATCCGGCTCGGACCGTCAAGCCAATGGAATGACTGATCGCTTGTCAGGCCTTGGCGCGACTATTTTCTTTGGTCATCAAGCGAGTAATGTTGAGAGTGCCAATGTGGTAGTGGTGTCCAGTGCTATCGACCCAACTAACCCAGAGGTAAACGCCGCCAACGAAATGCGTATTCCGGTTATTCGCCGAGCAGAAATGCTGGCGGAATTAATGCGTTTTAGACACGGCATTGCCATCGCGGGAACGCACGGCAAGACAACGACTACTAGCTTGATAGCGACCATCTTTGCTCAAGCAGAACTTGACCCCACCTTTGTTATTGGTGGCCTGCTTAATAGTGCAGGTACCAATGCTAGATTAGGCTCGAGTCAGTACCTGATTGCCGAGGCAGACGAAAGTGATGCTTCCTTCGTGCATCTTCAACCTATGGTGTCTGTGGTCACGAATATTGAGCCTGACCACATGGAAACTTACCAAGGTGATTTCCAGAAGATGCAAGACACCTACATTGACTTTCTTCACAATCTACCTTTTTACGGTTTAGCCGTGTTGTGTATTGACGATCCGGTGATCACGCAATTGCTCCCCCGCATAAAACGTAAATACCTGACCTATGGCTACAGCGAAGTAGCGGATGTGCGTGCGACTAATGTTAAGCACACATTTAATCAAAGTGAATTCACTTTAAAGCGCAAAGATCATCAAGACATACAAGTTGTGGTCAATGCACCAGGTAAGCACAACGTACTTAACGCTCTTGCTGCTATTGCCGTGGCGACTGATGAAAATATTGAAGATGCTGCGATCACAGCCGCGTTAGCTAATTTCTCAGGCATTGGCCGTCGTTTTGAAATGTTGGGTGAGTTTGCCACAGGTGAGGGCGACGTGCTGCTGGTTGATGATTACGGTCATCACCCTACGGAAGTTGAAGCGACTATAGCGGTAGCACGTAATAATTGGCCTGACAGACGGCTCGTTATGGCTTATCAGCCTCATCGATATTCACGTACCCGTGATCTGTACGAAGATTTTGTGCGCGTACTATCACAAGTAGACGTGTTGTTGCTCCTTGATGTGTATTCCGCTGGTGAAGAAAAAATAGAGGGGGCGGACAGTAAATCCCTATGCCGTTCTATGCGTCAACGTGGCCAGCTTGAACCCATTTATGTAGCAGACAAAAACGAATTACCTAAGTTATTGGCAGACAACCTAAAAGACCAAGATATTTTGTTGACCCAAGGGGCAGGCAATATTGGCCAAATTGCGAAAGAGCTACAAGAAATGAAACTAGACATGGGCGCGCTGCGTGCCGGGTGGTCAAAGTGACATTAGCGAACGCAACACACACTAGCGCTATAGACGTTGCACGCTTTGGAAAGGTAGCTGTGATGTTTGGCGGGCGCTCTGCTGAGCGTGAAGTATCCCTGCGCTCGGGGCAAGCTGTGCTTAGCGCATTGCTCAGCGCAGGTGTAAACGCCCATGGCTTTGATCCTGCCGAGTCTGAGCTACATCAACTTGTGGAGCAGAAATTTGATCGCGTGTTGATCATGCTTCATGGCCGTGGCGGTGAAGACGGCTCGCTCCAAGGTGCGTTACAGCAAATGAACATGCCTTATACCGGTACGGGCGTCTTAGGTTCTGCCTTATGCATGGATAAAATACGCAGTAAACAGGTGTGGCAGAGTCTGGGGCTCCCAACAGCCAATTATGAAATTGCTGATAAAAGAGACTTTAATGCCGCGAACTGCAGCGATATAATGTCCCGCTTAGGAGATCTGGTTATGGTCAAGCCTGCTCAGGAAGGTTCGAGTATCGGTATGGCCAAAGTGTCAAATGCGCAACAACTCGCCGCAGCGATCCAACAGGCTTTTGAATATGACGATAAAGTGTTGTTGGAGCAATTCATCCAAGGTTCAGAGTACACCGTTAGCCTATTAAATGGCGAAGCGCTGCCTTCGATCAGTATGTCGACCCCACGAGACTTTTATGACTATGAGGCTAAGTACCAGTCCAATACGACTGAGTATTTTTGTCCTAGCGGTTTGTCTGAGGAACAAGAAAGCGCGTTAGCGCGTCTTGCTTTGGACGCGTTCGATGCGGTCGCAGGCTCTGGTTGGGGAAGAATAGATTTTATGCAAGATATGCTGGGTCAATTTTATCTGTTAGAAGCGAATACAGTACCGGGGATGACGGAAAAGAGTTTAGTGCCTTTAGCGGCCAAGCAAGCAGGGTTGAGCTTTGCGCAACTTTCCTTAGCTGTATTGGCAACGGCGGGTTAATTGATATGACCAGCGAAGCGAACGTCACAGCGGAGCAACCCAACTACCGATTTATCGGGGGAATGATGTTCTTGCTGTTATTGCTAGCTGGCATTGTATACGGCGCTTGGGCCATAAAAGTATGGGCCGAGGATGAGCAAAAAGCGCCGGTGCGCGATATTGCCTTGTCGGGTGATTTACGCTTTGTTAAGCAAAGCGAGATCCAGAGCCTAATACGTAAAACACAGCCGGGCAGTTTTTTTGAACTAGACGTAGAGCAAGCGCACCAAGATATTGAAAATTTGCCATGGGTTTACCGCGCATCAATTCGTAAACGCTGGCCAAATAGTTTGAAAATTTACGTGCTGGAACAAACCCCAGCAGCGAAATGGAACAACGATTTGGTGTTGAATCAATATGGTGACGTATTTGCTGGGGATCTCGCCAAGGGCGTGACGCCGCCTCAGCTACCAAGTTTATTTGGGCCAGGCGGCAGCGAACATACCGCCCTTGAAGGGTACAACTCTATGCAAGCGTTATTGGCAAGTGCAGGTATGAGCATTGATGAATTGTTTTTAAGTGAGCGTTTCGCTTGGCATTTGCGCTTAGTCAATGGCATCAACCTGAATTTAGGACGCAACGAATACATAGCGAGATTACAACGTTTTATCGACTTGTATCCCTTGCTAAAGAAGAATGAAAGAGCCGTAGATTATGTTGATTTACGCTATGACACAGGTTTAGCCGTGGGATGGAAGTCCCCTGAGCAACCTACACAAGAGAGCTAATGAAAGTGAGAGCAGCACGATATGTCTAAAGTTACAGATAGAAAGCTAATTGTAGGCTTAGACATTGGTACCAGCATGGTAAAAGCCGTCGTCGGTGAGCTACTTGACGATGGTGGGATCAGCGTTATTGGTGTCGGTAGTCATCCATCAAAAGGGATGGATAAAGGTGGCGTAAACGATTTGAACTTAGTGGTTCAGTCGGTACAGCGTGCCATGAGCGAAATGGAATTAATGGCTGATTGCCGGGTGTCGTCAGTGTTTATGTCGATCTCTGGGCGTCATGTGCAGTGCCAAAATGAAAGTGGCATGGTCCCCATTAATAACAAAGAAGTGACCCAAGAAGACGTTGATAATGTGATCCATGCCGCCCGCTCGGTGCCTATCGCCGCTGAGCGTCGTTTGCTTCACGTATTGCCACAAGAATTTACGATTGACGTACAAGAAGGGATAAAAAATCCAATTGGCATGTCAGGGGTACGCATGGAAGCTCAAGCGCACATTATTACTTGCGCTGACGACATGGCTAAAAACTTAGTGAAATGTGTAGAGCGTTGTGACTTGACGACAGACCAGTTGATTTTTTCATCGCTAGCTTCGAGTTACGCAGTACTAACCGATGATGAAAAAGAGTTAGGGGTGTGCGTGGTTGATATCGGTGGTGGCACCATCGATATTGTGATTTACACAGATGGCGCCATCAGGCATACCGCTGTCGTTCCTGCTGCAGGTAATCAAATTACCAGTGATATTGCGAAAATATTCCGCACGCCTATCAGTCATGCAGAAGATATTAAAATTAACTATGCCTGCGCCCTAAAAGACATGGTCAGCATGGAAGAGAACATTGAAGTACATAGCGTAGGTGGTAGGCCGTCTCGCGCTATGTCTCGCCATACCTTGGCAGAGGTTATTGAACCAAGGTATCAAGAGCTGTTCGAATTGGTGCAGAAAGAAATACGTAATAGTGGCTTTGAAGAGCAGATAGCCGCAGGGATCGTGTTAACAGGCGGTACTGCCAAGATGGAAGGGGCCATTGAGTTCGCCGAAGAAATTTTTCAAATGCCTGTACGTGTGGGTGAGCCGTTATCTATTAAAGGTTTGTCGGAATACGTGGAAGACCCAACATTTGCTACAGCGATTGGGTTGCTTCAGTACGGAAAAGAACACATTACGGCCAAAACAGCGGCCAAAACGAAAGCGTCAGAAGGCGTTTGGGAACGAATTCAAAGTTGGTTTAAGGGCGAGTTTTAAACCTGCTTTTAAATGAACTTAAAAAACTATAGGCCGCAAACTATTTTGTTTGCATGTCTTAGCGCAAAAACCGGAGAGTAAATATGTTTGAATTAATGGATAGTCATAGCGAAGAAGCCGTCATTAAAGTTATTGGTGTCGGTGGGGGTGGCGGTAACGCTATCGAACACATGGTTGCACAGTGTATTGAAGGTGTTGAATTCATCGCCATCAACACCGACGCGCAAGTTTTACGTAGCTCAGCGGCTAACGTGACTCTGCAAATCGGTTCTGGTGTTACCAAAGGGTTAGGTGCAGGTGCGAACCCTAACATAGGCCGCGAAGCGGCCGAAGAAGACCGCGAAACTATTCGCCAAGCGCTTGAAGGTGCCGATATGGTATTCATCACCGCGGGTATGGGTGGTGGTACCGGTACTGGTGCCGCACCTGAAGTGGCTAAAATCGCTAAAGAGTTAGGTATTTTGACTGTAGCGGTTGTCACTAAGCCTTTTCCTTTTGAAGGCCGTAAGCGTACTGATTTCGCTGAACAAGGTATTGAAGAGTTATCTAAATACGTTGATTCGCTGATCACAATCCCGAACGAAAAATTACTGAAAGTTATGGGTAAAGGTACTCCTTTGCTGCAAGCGTTCAGTGCTGCGAATGACATTTTAAGTGGGGCGGTACAAGGTATTGCTGAGCTTATTACGCGCCCTGGTTTGATCAACGTGGATTTCGCCGACGTAAGAACCGTTATGTCAGAAATGGGTACGGCCATGATGGGTAGTGGCAGTGCTTCTGGTGAAGATCGCGCTGAGGAAGCTTCAGAAGGTGCAATTGCTTGTCCATTACTAGAAGACATCGATTTGTCTGGCGCCCGTGGTATTTTGGTTAACATCACGGCTGGCCCTGACTTCTCAATTGATGAATTCGAAATCGTGGGTAATGCTGTTAAGGCGTTCGCATCTGAAAACGCCACTGTGGTTGTGGGCACGGTTATCGACATGGAAATGTCTGATGAGCTGCGCGTAACTGTTGTTGCCACAGGTATTGGTGCAGAGCGTAAGCCTGACATCTCTTTGGTATCAAACCGCACTTCAGCGCGCGTACCGAGTGAGCAGCAAGAAGTTCGCATTCAAGCTAACGGTACTGACAATGTGCAAACCAGTGTGACCACTGAAAGTAGCCGTACTGTGGTTAATGAAGAAAGAACTGACTCAGGTAATGATCTTGAATATTTAGATATTCCTGCGTTTTTACGCAAGCAAGCTGATTAAAAACGGGTCTATGAATTATTAGACTAATGCGTTGTCTTATCACTTCAGATCAAACGACAGATTATCCTGTTGTATGGTCTTGAAAAGAGTGAATATGACACTATTTTGACAATAGACGCATTAATTCATATAATACGTGCCGCTTTTTATTAGGTTAACTAGAGCCAAGAAATAAAATGATTAAACAACGTACCATTAAACAATCTGTTCAAGAGACTGGAATTGGTCTGCACAAAGGTGACAAGGTCACTATGACTCTCCGGCCTGCGCCGGCGAATACAGGTATTGTATTTCGCCGCGTTGACCTTGAGCCTCATGCGGATATTCCAGCTCGCGCCGAAGCGGTGGGTGACACGATGTTGTGTACGTGTATAACCAACGCTGACGGTGTGTCTATTTCCACCGTTGAGCACTTGGCTTCAGCGCTTGCTGGCTTAGGTATCGACAATATTATTGTTGAAGTTGATAGTGACGAATTGCCAATCATGGACGGTAGCGCTAGCCCGTTCATTTTCTTATTGCAATCTGTTGGTATTGAGGAGCTTAACGCACCTAAGCAATTCATTAAGATCAAAAAATCGATCAAAGTCAAAGACGGCGACAAGTGGGCTGAGTTGCGCCCTCACGATGGTTTCCGTGTAGATTTTCGCATTGACTTTGATCACCCTGCGATCAGTCAGACTCGTCAACACATGGTGTTAGACTTTGACTCATCTTCTTATGTTGATGAAGTGAGTCGTGCTCGCACGTTTGGTTTTATGAAAGATCTAGAATACATGAACGCCAACAACCTTGCGCTTGGTGGCAGCATGGCGAACGCCGTGGCTTTAGATGAATACCGCGTGCTTAACCCAGAAGGGTTGCGTTACAGCGATGAGTTCTTAAAGCATAAAATTCTAGATGCTATTGGTGATTTATATTTAGGTGGTCACAGTATTATCGGTGAGTTAGTTGCCTATAAAACGGGGCATGGCCTGAATAACAAATTGCTTAATGCATTGTTACAGAACCAAGCTTGCTGGGAATTTGTCAGCTATGATAATAGCGAAGAGTTACCTATTAGATTCGCATCACCTATTCTAGCGAACTAAATTGTATTACGACTAAAATGCCGCTTTAAGCGGCATTTTTTGTTTAAGACGAATTGATTTTGTATATCAAGAACCCTTTGTTAAACTGCATCTCATAAGAGATGTAAAGCATCCAAACTTTTGGGAAATCGTTCAATAATGAGTCTGACACTACTGTATCGCAGTAAAAAATCACGTTTTATTTATCGGCCTACTAAGCGCCAGATATTGCCGTGCTTTATTGCCATATGCGGTTTATTTCTTATTTCCAGTCGCTCTACAGATTTACCCAATGAAAATTTGGCACGGTTGTCGTTAGCGCAATCTGGGTTGCAACAACAACAGACTCAGCTAGACGACCTTAAAGCCAGCACTGAGCAACGCTTAGCGGCTGTGCTGCAAAAATTAGCTGAAGCGGAAAGCCGCTTAGTTAAAGTGAATGCATTAGGTGCAAGGCTAGTAGAGCAGGCTCAGTTAAACCCTGATGAATTTAGTTTTTCAGTGAGCGGCGAAGAAGCGCAAGTATTACCTGATACGCCAGTTAATCTGAGCCAATATAATATGGTTTCCCGTATCGAAATCATGCTGGATGAGTTAGCAGATAAAGAGAAGCAATTGGGCGCGCTTGAATCTATCTTCATGAGTCACCATATAACCGAAGAAAGCGCGTTGGCAGGCCGCCCGATTGAAGCAGGTTGGTTATCGTCTTATTACGGTATCAGAACCGACCCATTTTCCGGTAAACCTACCATGCACAAAGGGTTAGATTTCGCCGGTGCAGAAGGAGAGCCTGTAATAGCAACGGGCGCAGGCATAGTAACGTGGGCGGCAACGCGATATGGTTACGGTGAATTAGTAGAAATTGACCATGGTAATGGCTTGGTCACACGATACGGGCACAATAAGTCCGTAAAGGTAAAAATGGGTGATGTAGTGACCAAAGGTCAATCAATCGCTTTGATGGGTAATACTGGTCGTTCTACCGGTGCTCATGTACATTATGAAGTTATAAAACAAGGGCAACCACAAGATCCATTACCCTTTGTATATCGCAACTAGCTGTTAAAGCGTCTGCTTAAGCAAGGGTAGTCTGTTTGATATCGCCCAACGAAACATTTTTCGTTATTTATTGGCAATCGGCTCTTTAAAAGCGATTTGTCTTACTTTAGTCATGATTTTTATGCCTTTGAGGCTGTAAGGTCATTCATTTATTAGATTGGAAGCTGTAAATCCATGTTTTCGAGTATTCTGACCAAGGTTTTTGGTAGCCGTAATGACCGAACTTTAAAAAAATTAAATAAAATTACTGAGCAAGTTAACCAGTTAGAAGCAGAGTATGAGGCGCTCAGTGATGAGCAACTCAAAGCTAAGACAGGCGAGTTTCAAAAGCGTTTGCAAGACGGTGAAGACACAGACAATTTACTGCCTGAAGCGTTCGCTGTTGTACGTGAAGCCAGTAAGCGCGTGTTTTCAATGCGTCATTTCGATGTGCAAATGCTTGGTGGTCAAGTGTTGCACACAGGTCAAATCGCTGAAATGCGTACCGGTGAAGGTAAAACTCTTACCTCTACGCTACCTGCCTACTTAAACGCGTTAAGTGGTAAAGGTGTGCACGTGATTACCGTTAACGATTACTTGGCGAGTCGCGATGCTGAGGGCAGTCGCCCTTTATTTGAATTCTTAGGGTTAAGCGTTGGCTGTAATATCCCTGGCATGAACCATGCTCAGAAAAAAGAAGCGTACGCTGCTGATATTACCTACGGTACCAATAATGAATTCGGTTTTGATTACCTGCGTGACAACATGGCCTTTAGCCCTGGTGACCGTGTTCAGCGCGAACTGCATTATGCGATCATTGATGAAGTAGATTCAATCCTTATCGATGAAGCCAGAACGCCGCTGATTATTTCCGGTCAAGCGGAAGACAGCTCTGAGCTGTATCGTAAAATTAATACCATTATTCCTCAGCTTGAACAGCAAGAAAAAGAAGACGAAGAAGGGAAAAACGGCGACGGTGACTACACCATCGATGAAAAAGGTAAGCAGGTACATTTGACCGAAAAAGGTCAGATTCATGTTGAGGAAATCCTTAAAACCAGCGGTATTCTCGGGGAAGATGAATCTCTCTTTGCTGCGGCCAATATTTCTTTACTGCACCATGTGAATGCGGCATTACGTGCGCATAAATTGTTTAGCCGTGACGTTGATTACATCGTCAAAGGTGATGACGTGGTTATCGTTGATGAGCACACTGGCCGCACAATGGAAGGTCGTCGTTGGTCTGAAGGTTTACACCAGGCAGTAGAAGCCAAAGAAGGTGTAAATATTCAGAACGAGAACCAAACACTCGCATCAATCACATTCCAAAATTACTTTCGTTTGTACGACAAGCTTGCCGGTATGACAGGTACAGCGGATACTGAAGCGTTTGAATTCCAAAGCATTTACGGCTTAGATACCGTGGTTATTCCAACGAACAAACCTATGGTCCGTAAAGACAAAGCCGATTTAATATACTTAACCGCCCAAGAGAAATACGAAGCGATAGTTGAAGATATTAAAGATTGCGTTAAGCGTGGTCAGCCGACGTTAGTCGGTACCGTATCTATCGAAAACTCTGAGCTTATTTCCAATATATTGAAAAAAGCAAAAATTCCTCACAAGGTATTGAACGCGAAATTCCATGAGCAGGAAGCTGACATCGTTGCTCAAGCGGGTAAACCCAGTGCCGTGACGATTGCTACTAACATGGCTGGTCGTGGTACGGATATCGTCCTTGGCGGTAACTGGCAGGTAGCCGTGGAGGGCATTAACGATCCTAAGCCTGGCACTGTGGAAAAAATCAAAGAGCAATGGCAGAAAGATCACGATGCAGTAATTGAGGCCGGTGGTTTACACATCATTGGCACAGAGCGTCACGAATCTCGCCGTATCGATAACCAACTTCGTGGTCGTTCAGGCCGTCAAGGCGATGCGGGCTCTTCGCGTTTTTACTTGTCACTTGATGATGCCTTAATGCGTATCTTTGCCTCTGAAAAAATGGGCAATATGATGAAGCGTTTAGGGATGGAGCGCGGTGAAGCCATTGAGCATCCTTGGGTAACCCGCGCAATCGAAAACGCGCAACGCAAAGTGGAAGGTCGTAACTTCGACATGCGTAAGCAGTTACTCGAGTTTGATGATGTAGCAAACGATCAACGTAAAGTCATCTACGAGCAGCGTAATGAGTTACTTGATGAAGGCGATATTTATTCAACCATCGAAGCCATTCGCATCGATGTAGTCGATAGTATTATCAGCCAATACATTCCGCCGCAATCACTGAGTGAAATGTGGAATGTCAGCGGATTAGAAGAGCACTTCAAAAGTGAGTTTTTATTGGATATTCCATTACAAAAATGGATCGATGAAGACGACAAACTATACGAAGAGAAAATTCGCGAGCGCATTTTAGAAGAAGTGAATAACGCTTATAAAGCGAAAGAAGAAATCGTTGGCCCAGACGTGCTCCGCCAGTTTGAAAAAGCGGTGATGTTGCAAAACTTGGACAGCCATTGGAAAGAGCATTTGGCGGCAATGGATCACTTACGCCAAGGTATTCATTTGCGCGGCTATGCTCAAAAGAATCCGAAGCAAGAATATAAGCGCGAATCTTTCGAACTGTTCACTGAAATGCTAGAAGCATTAAAAGTAGAAGTGGTTACAGTGTTAAGTAAAGTGCAAGTGAAAGCAGAATCTGATGTGGAAGCCGTTGAAGAACAGCGTCGCCAAGCGGACGAACAACCTAAGCAGTACGAACATGAAACTGCGAGTGCGACACAGGCGCCTGAAGAAGCACCAGAAGCAGCACCTACTGCACGTCCGGGGAATGCACTGCGCGATGGCCCCAAGGTAGGTCGCAATGATCCGTGCCCATGTGGTTCAGGTCTTAAATATAAACAATGCCATGGTAAATTAAGTTAGTTACTAGGTTTTTAGCTTAATGTCATAAGCAGTAAGAGCGGGCTATTCCTTCAGGAGCAGCCCGTTTTTTTTAAATAAAAATGAGGTATAACGGTGAAAGTGATTGATGTAGCGGTTGGGGTAATAAAACGCGAACAAGAGATATATATCAGCAAGCGAGCGGCCGACCTGCATCAAGGTGGTAAATGGGAATTCCCTGGTGGCAAGCAAGAAAGTGGTGAGACCTCAGCTCAAGCGCTAACCCGAGAGCTAAAAGAAGAAGTCGGTATTCAAGTTATCCATATACAAGACTACATGTTAATAGAGCACGATTATGGTGACAAATGCGTTCGCCTACATATTCAACTCGTCGATAAATTTAGCGGCGAGCCAACACATTTAGAAGGGCAAATAAGTCGCTGGGTGAACATTGCCCAATTGACCGATTTTGACTTTCCCGCTGCTAATGTCGCTATCGTTGCCAAGCTGCAGCAGGAATTCCTGTAGCGTGTTTTATTTAGCTAATCATAGTTGCTCTGTGTTCCTGCTTTAAGCGACTGATTTCATCTTGCGCTGATCGTAGTTCCCGCTCCATTTGCCGGCGAGAATCGATCATTTCATTGGCGATGGTGGCGAGATATTTAAACTCTGAGAAGCCCATGTTTTTCTCATCCATATGCTGGTATTCGCGCTTACAACGATAGAAAAACATCACAAAATTACTAAACGCCCGTTGCAACGTCAAAAAGCTACGCACCAGCAGAACGAGTAACACCACAGAGGTGCTAAGCATGATCATAATGCTCGTCATTTCTACACGCTGCTGAGCCTCATCTACTTGCTGCTGTAGCTGCTGATCTAAGCTATTAAAATTTTGCTCTACTAAATGCGCTTGATTACGAAAGCGCCCCTGAAGCCCGCTGTTATGATCTAGCCCTATATGGCGATAGGCATCCACTAATTGCATGAATTGTTGCTGATATCGAGTCAGCAGAGGCATAAGCTGGGCGTACATGGTTGCGGGCTGGGTTTCGATTCGTTGCCTTAGGGAAGAGTAAAGGTTCAGTTCTTTATCTACATAGCCCATGTCTTTGCGCAGCAGAAAATCTTTTTCAGCTCTGCGTATTTGTAACAGCAATTGGTGCATGTAGTGCAAATTTGCTTGGTCTATTTCGGCTTCTAAGGCGTGAGTAGCTTCTCTAAAGGCGCCTTGGTATCCGTTGTTTTCATCAAGCCCCATAGCCACTCGCATTTCTACTAGGGTGTTAAATTGTTGCTGATACAAAGGTAGGCTAGTTTGTAATTGGGTAAAGATGGCTTGATTCGCCGCAGATTGCTCATCTGCTGTCTGTATCGCGACTAACTTAGTGAGGAATTGATCCGCTTGCTGATTAAATTTATCCACATAGGTACGATCGAGGCGCAGTAAAAAGTCTTTTTCGTATCTTCTTAATTGTAAAAAATCTTGGCCTAAGCGTAGAAGAGACTTATTTTTCTCATTTAAATCAACGAGTTTTTGTGTGTAGTAAATTTGACTCCCTACCAATAGCAGCATGCCTAATACACACACTGTAATAATTAACACGAGGCGAGTTTTTATCGAATCTAAATGAATGGACACAACGAGATACTACAGTTGACTGAATTATCCGGACAGTTTGCCATTGTTATATGACGATTTTGTGTACACTAGGCTGTCAATTTAAAGTATGCGAGCCGCTAAAAAGCGGCTCTACTTGAGTTTGATAAATTAAGCGTTACTCGTTTACTTGAACACCGTTTTCACTGCCTGTGAGCACTACATCGGCCCCGCGCATTGCAAACAAGCCATTGGTGACAACACCAACAATGTTATTCAACTGTCGTTCTAGCTCAACAGGATTCAGTATTTTCAGATTATGCACGTCGAGAATGACGTTGCCATTGTCGGTCACCACACCTTGACGATACACTGGATCACCTCCTAGTTTTACAATCTCCCTAGCAACGTATGAGCGCGCCATAGGAATAACCTCAACAGGCAATGGGAAGGTGCCTAATACGCCGACATTTTTGGTATCGTCGATGATACAAACGAACTTCTGTGCTACCGCTGCAACAATTTTCTCACGAGTTAAAGCCGCGCCCCCACCTTTGATCATATGGCGGTGCTCAGTGATTTCATCCGCTCCATCAACGTACACTGACAATTGGTCAACCGAGTTCAAATCAAACACTTCTATGCCTAACGCTTTTAAACGCTCTGTTGATGCATCTGAACTGGATACCGCACCGATTATATTATTTTTTATTGGCGCTAAGGCCTCAATGAAGTAATTGACAGTAGAGCCTGTACCAACGCCTATTATGGAGTCTTGCTCTACATATCGTACTGCTGCTTGGGCGACTGCTTTTTTCTTATCGTCTTGATTCATCATGTTCTTCTTTGGGTCATTTGATGCGTAAAGTATACCCAAGGTAATGTTAGAAGCCAGAACCCAATGAGCATTAAGAACTGAAATGTACAGGCTGACCGTTAAGCATTGAAAAAGACAAAGGCTAAGCGCGATACACGGTTAGGTGTGGCTATAGATATGCGATGGAGTGATAATTTTGTGCATGGGGATATCCCACTTTTCATTTTTTAAACCGCTGCTTACTTTCTGGCAGTCGTGGGCCACCCCGTATATCTGCAAAGGTATTTCATGGCGTGTCACCGGAGCCAGCGTACGATCGTAGAAACCGCCTCCCATGCCTAATCGTTGGGCGCTATCATCGAAAGCAACTAACGGAGTAAAAATAACATCAAGTTTTGCAACGGGGACAATGTCACAGGCGTTAAGCTTTGGTTCGAGTATGCCAAAGCGATTTGTCTGCATTTTACTGTTTTGTCGGTAGTGCACGAAAATGAGATGCCCTTTGCAAAAAGGGTGCAACACGGGCAAGCAAACGGTTTTGCCCTTCAACCAAGCATCGTTGATTAATGGGTTCAATACGATTTCGCCATCTTGCGCTAAATAACAGGCCACAACGCGGGCATTTTGATATTCAGTCAAAGCGCAGCACTGCATCAAAAGTTGCTCGCTAGCAAAAGTCTGCTGAGCTTGGCTTAAGTTATTTCGCTCGTGGCGAAAGTGTCGTCGCAATTCATTGCGTTTATCAGGTACTGGCATGCTAATAAAAACTGAGGTGACGAGTGGAGAACATCATATTCAATCATCGTTTTTTTTGTCAGAGTTTTTGCTGTTTTATTGGATTTTGCATGGCGTTTGTTACTGGCAAAGAGACTGCACCTGTGTGTGCAGTCTCAATAAAACAGCCTAAGGCTTAGTAGGTGTCTAAATAAAGCTTGGTTAGACGCTCTTTATCTACTTTGACTGCCACATCAATCTGCTGCGCCTCAAGCCAATGAGGGCTTGCAGTCGTGTTTTCAGGAGCAACGGTAGTTTGCCCTATGTTCAACGGGTCGGTAGATACACGCGCGTGACCACGAACAATTTCGAATAAGCTTGGGTCAACCAAATGTGCAATAGGCATAGCATCATGGAAGAAACACACACGCTCTTCACGGTTTTGCGAATAAAAGTCCATGTAGAACTGCGCCGCGTCGTGAACAAACCCACCTAATTTGGCATTGTTATCACGTAAACCTTCTAAAAATGCAGGTTCAAAGGGCAGTGTCATTGTCACATCTAAACCGAACATGGTGAGATTCCAGTCAGCAGCAAATACGATCTCTGCCGCGTAAGCATCGTTCCAAATGTTGGCTTCCGCAACCGGTGTAACATTTCCAGGTACAAAAGCAGCACCACCCATAATAGACACGCCTTTTAACAGCTTAGGCAGTTCAGGCTCTAAACGAAGGGCTAATGCCAAGTTACCCAGAGGGCCAATGGCAACAACGGTGATTTCACCAGGGTGCTGGCGCGCCATATCAACAATAAATTGCGCTGAGCTACGAGGATCTAACGCTCGTTTTGATGGTTCAGGGCAAACGTTACCGAAGCCATCATCGCCATGAACAAAATGCGCATAAGTAGACTGAGGGCCAACCCATGGCATACCCACACCTTTACATACTGGAATATCTACTCCGGCCATTTCGCACAAAGTAAGCGCGTTTTGTGCAGCCATTTCAACGGGTACATTGCCATAAACGGTCGTTAAACCAAGTACGTCAATATCTGGAGATTGAAAAGCGAAAAAGATCGCCATTGCATCGTCGATACCCGGATCGGTATCAAGAATAATTTTATGACTCATACAGTCCTCGTTGAATATAATTTAACTATGATGTTTGGCAAGAAAACGATTAACTTGGTCTTCGTCCGGTATGGATTGCGCCGCCCCAACTTGGGTTACTGCTATGGCTGATGCTGCACAAGCTCTGGTCAATGCGACTTTCGCTTCAGTATGTTCACTGTACGCAGAAAGAAAGAAACCAATAAAGGTATCTCCAGCGGCCGTGGTGTCAACTGCGTCAACCACAAACGCATCAACTTCGATTCTGCGGCCGTTTTTGAGCATGCATACGCCCGCTTTACCTAATGTAATAATCACTTCACAGTCAGGCCAATTGGCGGCGAAATACTGCTCCATAGCATCAATGTCACTATGACCGGTAATTTCTTGGGCTTCTACTTCATTAACGATAAGTAAATCGATACAGTTAACAGGTAACTGTTTGACAGATTCTGTCATAGGGGCTGGGTTGAACGCCACTTTTAAGCCCGCTTCTTTGGCTTGTTTAAGTACTTCGTCAATTGAGCTGGTTTCATTTTGCGTTAGCACCCAATCGCTTGATTTGGCGCCATCAAGCGCGACCATCACATCTTTTGCGGTAATTTCATGATTTGCTCCGCCGAACAATACGATTGCGTTTTCCCCTGATGGGGTAACTTGGATGATGGCATGGCCTGAAGGGGCTTCTGTGCACGCAACATACTTGCAGTTGATGTTGTGCTTGATCATGATTTGCTTGAAGTTGGCATCCGCTTCATTGATGCGGCCAACGTGGCGCACTTCTGCTCCAGCCTTTGCTAATGCAATAGATTGATTCGCACCTTTGCCGCCCAGCAAGCATTGGTAATGCGTTGAGGCTAGAGTTTCACCAGGTTGCACAAAGTGCTCGACCTGATAAACATGGTCCACATTAATAGAACCAAAGTTAATAACAGCCATATAGCGTAATTCCGAAAGTTAATATCATTTTGGCGGTATTCTAACCGAGAAATCGCGTATATGTCCTAAATAAGTAACAAAATACCAGCCTTTTTTACTTTCGGAAGGCAAATATTCGTTTCAGTAGCGGCCTCTTTGAAACAAATGGTTCTTGGCTAACCATAAATAAACGAACCGACACCGTCGCCCCGTGCCCCCAAGGCCACCAAGCGAGCATCACGTCCGGACGCTCAGTTTCTTCAGAGTAATACAGCCTCTGCTTTTTGCTTAAAACAGCGTACTTACCCGCTAAGTGTTTCATTAGCATTGGCGCTTGTTTGATATTCTTCGCATGCCACTCAACCGCATAATGTTTTTTGACGATTGCATTGACTTGAGCTGCTTTATCCGCGGAAAACTCAGCCAAAAGGGCACGATTGAAGTCATCGTATTTCCATTTCACCACGCCATTAAGTGCATCAACGATAACGGCACCCCGTTGGCGTATTACTGATTCTTGATTCATGAGAGCCACTTATAATCGCGATTAATGTTACACGTAATAATGTGCATATTTTTTCATCCTTGAATTCAAAATGCATTAGGGTAATGAAAATAAATATTCATTAAAAAATATTCATAAAAAAGTGTGCAGGGAAGGGTGTCTCCCAAAATGCCGCTGTTCGGTGTTCGCCCGTGAACCGAAAGTTCAGGGCGGAAGTATCATCATTGCCGTAGGCGTCTCGATACGAGCCGAGCTTGCACAATAGCGATGGAATCAACTTCCTAGGTAAAAAGCATCGGCCAGGGACATTACTGAACTGGCAAACATTCCAGGAGACATAGCACATACTCATTGTTGAGCATGTTTTGAACCAAAATCGTTGGCTTTTACCGCAAAAGCAGTAGTAACCGCGATTTCAGAGCCATTATAGTATGGGACGGGGGGCAGTTGTCCAATTTCATTTCAGCAAATGCTGAATTACTCCTGTGCTTAACATGACCTGATTTGCCCATGATGTTAGAATTACACCATTAACCAAATGAGATAACGCTTTGAATACTGAAGAACAAAAATACGAACAGATTACCGCCGCGCTTCAGCGCAATAATATTCTGGCCAGCGCCGCAGAAGTACAAGGCGTGTTTTGCGGCATGCTAGGCGGTGGAATGCCCTTAGAATCTCAAGATTGGGTTGAAGCCATTGCCGACTTTGTCAATCAAGGTGAGCCTTTGGCAAAAGAAGTACAGTCATTATTAAACGAGTTGTACAACGAGACCTGTCAGCAATTGGTAGAAAGCGACTTTTCTTTGGTGCTGTGTTTACCTGATGATGCTGCCCCCATTAATGAACGTGGTCAGGCACTATTAGAGTGGGTTCAAGGGTTTATGCTCGGCTTTGGTTTACATCAAGACGATTTAACTAAATGCTCACCGGACGTGAAAGAAGCCTTAGAAGATTTCGCCGAAATCGCGCGTATGGACGAAGAAATGGCCGAAGGTGAAGAGTTTGAGCAAGCTTTATTTGAAGTGGTTGAATATGTGCGTGTCAGCGCAATGTTGTGCTTTAACGAATTAGGTAAGTCACCTGAAGAGCAGCAAAGCCAACCCAAGACGGTGCATTAAGCTTACTTGCCTTATGATAGAGTTCGATAAAAACGAGTTTGCCCAGCGCCGACAGAAACTGCTTAATAAGATGCTGCCCAATAGTATTTGTGTCGTGCCAAGTAGTGCGTTAGTGACGCGAAGTCGTGACACTGAGTTCCCGTTTCGCCAAGACAGTTACTTCGAGTATTTGAGCGGCTTCCCCGAGCCTGAAGCCTATTTGGTACTCACCAACTCCTGTGATTATCCGAACGGCTTAAGTGTACTTTTTTGCCAAGGCAAAGATCCCAGCGTAGAAATGTGGCAGGGCAAACGTATTGGGCCGCGAAAAGCCAAGCGCGATTTTGGTTTTGATATCGCTTTTGACAACGAAGAGTTCGATGAGCGCCTAATTGAATTAATGAATGGCCAAGAACAGTTGTATTTTGCCTTAGGTGCCAATCAAGAATGTGAAGAGCGTGTATTAGATTGTGTTGAACAGCTTCGTAGTGCACCAAAGCAAAGCCAAGCAGCGCCTTCGAGTATTGTTGACCCCCGCGCGCTTTTAGACGAGATGCGTTTGTTTAAGTCCCCATACGAGCAAAACATTATGCGCACGGCTGGGCAAATTAGCGCTCAAGCACATATTCGCGCCATGGAGTTTGCTAAACCCGAGCGCTTTGAATACCAATTAGAAGCTGAACTGCACCACGAATTTGCTATGCAGGGGGCTAAGCACCCAGCCTATAGCACCATAGTGGGCAGTGGCGAAAACGCCTGTATTCTACATTACACCGAAAACAGCGCTGAACTTAAAGAAGGTCAGCTCGTACTGATTGATGCAGGCTGTGAATTAAACGGGTATGCCGCTGATATCACGCGTACCTTTCCTGTGTCAGGGAGTTTTTCACAGGCGCAGCGCCAATTATATCAACTGGTGCTAGACGCTCAGTTAGCTGCCCTTGAATATATAAAACCTGGGCGCACTATCAGCGCAGCAAGTGCGGCGGCAATAGAAGTCATAACAGCTGGATTAATCGACTTGGGTTTACTCAAAGGCAGTGTGGCAGACAATATAATGGGCCAACATTACCGCGCCTTTTTTATGCACGGTTTAAGTCATTGGCTTGGGCTTGATGTGCACGACGTAGGTAATTACAAAGTTGCTGATAGAGATAGGCCTTTTGAAGCTGGGATGGTGCTAACGGTAGAGCCAGGCATTTATGTAGCAAGTGATGCGCCTGTAGCCGATTGTTGGCGCGGGATAGGTATTAGAATTGAAGATAATGTACTGATCACCGCTACAGGGCATGAGATATTAACCAAAGGTGTGCCCAAAGAAATCTCAGAAATAGAAACGTTAATGGCGGCTAAGTCTGTTAGCTAATCCTATTAGCGTTACGTTCACTTTTTAGGACAGCAATAAATGCAAAGTTATGATGTGGTTATCGTCGGTGGCGGAATAGTTGGTTTAACCGTTGCGCTAACATTGGCGAGTGGTGAGCTGGACGTAGCGATTATTGATGCGCAGTCAAGTGACACGGCACTTGGCGATAAACCTGAGCTACGAGTCAGCACTTTTACCTTAGCGACCCAAACCGTAATGCAAAATTTAGGGGTTTGGCCTTTACTTGCGCAACAGCGGCTATGCGCATATGAGCACATGTCGGTGTGGGACCAAGACAGTTTCGCCCATATAGGTTTTTCCCATACCGAGATAAAACAAGATTATCTTGGTCATGTAGTAGAAAATCAAAATCTAGCGCTTGCGCTGTGGGAAAAGGCAGAGCAAAGCCCTCACATTACTGTTTTGGCTCCGAACAAAGTCAGTAAAATGGTGTTTGGCCAGCAAGAGAGCTTCTTAACACTCGATGATGACACCATGTTAACGGCTAGGCTGGTGGTTGGTGCTGACGGTGCTAACTCCATGGTGCGGCAAAAAGCCAACTTACCGTTAACATTTTGGGATTACGAGCATCATTCGATTGTTGCCACGATTAAAACCGAAATGCCTCACGATAATACTGCTAGGCAGGTGTTTACCCCGAAAGGACCATTAGCCTTTTTACCCCTGTGGGATGCGCATCATTGCTCAATTGTTTGGTCTCAGCAGGAGCCTGCCGCCACAGCATTACTCGCTTTAGATGATGCCGCTTTTGTAAAAGCGCTGATGGCTGCGTTTGATATGCGTTTAGGCATATGTGAGTTGGTCAGTGAGCGCAAGAGCTTCCCGTTAAAAATGCGCTACGCGCGCCAATGGGTAACAGATAGAGTGGCGTTGGTTGGCGATGCTGCGCACACTATTCACCCCTTGGCGGGCCAAGGTGCAAACCTAGGAATTATGGATGGTGTGGCCCTAGCCGAACAGGTTATTAAAATAGCTGAGCAAGGTAAGGATATTGGCTTAACCAAAAACTTACGTGCATATGAGCGCTGGCGCAAAACTGAAGCAGTGAAAATGATTGCCACCATGGAGTCGTTTAAACGCTTATTTGATGGGGCTAACCCAGTGCAAAAGTTAGTGCGCGACATTGGCCTTAGCACCATGAACCACTTACCCAAAGCAAAACAGAAAATTGTTCAGCAAGCCGTTGGACTTGGTGGTGAACTACCCCACTTAGCGCAGAATAAACTGACAAGGGAAGCGTCTTAGGACTAATACTAACTAACAAGGAGAGTGCATCTATGACCCCAGCAATTAACTTACTCATAAAGCAAAAAGTGGCCCATGAAGTGTTGCAATATGAACATGACGCAAGTGCAGAGTCCTTCGGTTTAGAAGCAGCAGAAAAGCTCAACCTTGCGTCCAATTTGGTCTACAAAACACTTGTTGTAAAGCTAGACTCGCAAACATTGTGCGTCGCCATTTTACCTGTGGAGCGAATGTTAAGTATGAAGCTACTGGCCAAAGCCGCTGGGGCCAAAAAAGCACAAATGGCTGACAAAGCAGAAGTGGAACGTGTGACCGGATATGTGCTTGGCGGCGTGAGCCCGTTAGGACAAAAAAAGCGCTTGATGACGGTAATCGACGAATCAGCCCAAAAGTTAACGAATATGTACGTCAGTGCGGGTAAACGCGGGTTAGAAATTAACTTAGCGCCTCAAGCGCTTATCCAACTACTATCCGCTCGCTTCGCTCCATTATGTCAGTAGTCTGTTTCGCTTAGTCAGTAGATTGCTCCACTATGTCAGTAAATCACCAAGTGAAAAATACAAAAATAGAATACGTTGAAGGCTGTCTAAGTGACATTTTGCTCGTTAATACTCAAATCCCAGAGTTTGATAGGCGTATCACCCGGGCCGACTTACAGCTGAGGCTGAATAAGAAGACGCATTTGCTTCTTGTGGCAAAAATTAATGGTGGTGCGGTGGGTTACAAACTCGGTTATGCATTATCTTCAAGCGTGTTTTATAGCTGGTTAGGGGGTGTTATACCCGCCTACCGTCAAATGGGTATTGCGTCTTCATTATCCCAGCAGCAAGAAGACTGGGCACAGAAGTCAGGTTATGAACACGTTGAGGTTAAATCCATGAATCGATACCCAGCGATGCTGCAACTATTGATCAGTAGTGGATATCGAATTACCGGCTACGAAGATAGGGGGGATGAAAATAAGAGTAAAATTTGCTTCAGTAAGACGTTAACTAAGCAAAATGATTAGCGCTTAATTGCCTGAGGAATAAAACTCACTTTTTATTTACTCGACGTTCACTTCTTTTCATCGCTTATAGCCGATACTTCAGTGCAGCTAGATACATTAACTCACACTTTTTCACTCGCGTACCAACTCCATCGCGTGCTATCTTTAAGGCTGTAAGTTATAAGTCAGTGGCATCCATTTTTATAAGGAGTACAGATTCGCCTCCCATTTTTTAGTAACACTCCCAAAACGTGTTGGGTTAATATTTGACCCAAACTCCATGACTTTTCTTTTGTAGGAGCCATATGAGCGAATTAATCCCAGTTTTTATTTTCTTTTTTGCCGTTATCGATCCCATTGGTAGTGTTCCCGTTTTTATTGCAACTACTACAGGTTTTGATGCCAAAGCCAAACGCCATATTGCTTATAAGGCGATCATTGCAGCGACAGGGATATTGCTCTTTTTTATCGTGGCCGGTGAGTACATTTTGTCAGCTATGGGGATCCCACTCTCAGCATTTGAAATTGCCGGAGGGATTGTGTTGTTCTTGTTCGCCCTGACGATGATTTTCGGTGAAGGTAAAGCAAGCAATGAATTACGCATGGCCAAGTCAAAGACTGAGACAGCGATTTTTCCGCTGGCGGTGCCGTCTATCGCAAGCCCAGGTGCTATGTTAGCAGCGGTAATGTTGACTGAGAATGATCGATACTCCTTGGCTGAACAAGCAACGACCACAGGGGTGATGCTCACCGTACTCGTAATTACCTTAATTTTACTGTTAGCAGCAGCGCCTATTCACCGTGTTATAGGTAATGGTGGCGCGAATATCGTTAGCCGCGTTATGGGACTCATTTTGGCATCGCTGGCAACGGCTAGTATCTTAGAAGGTATCAAGACGTACTTCTCTTTGTAGTCTTGTCACTCACTTCATTTTAGCTAAATGACGTGTTCAGTCGTTTGCCTAGATGACTTTTAGTTAGATTAACGTAAGCGGCGTATTAACCATAATGCACTGAGCATAAGCACAAACATAGCGAACGGTGCGCCTTTATTCGGTGTGACGTCACGGGGCCTCGAATTGGTTTTTGCCGAGGAGTTTGCTACCGCATGACTCGCCCAGTGTTTAACTGCTTGCTGGGCCGCCAACCACGAGTTTGGCGAATACACATATCGGTACTCTTGTGCGGTAATAGCATTACTTACCCCTCTCTCAATCTTAGTGCTATTAGGTAGACTATCCTGCTGTGTTGAAGCCAATATGCGATACCAGCCTGTCGATTCTGGCCAGTAATGAGCACACGCAATGTTAGGTTGATCTTTACGTTGATTTAACATCAAAGGTTGCTGCGTTAGCTCGTTACTTTGCCCTTGGGCATATTCAATTGAGACTTGAACGTCTTTATGCCTAATACCGATACGCAAACAGGCGTCGACTTGGTTTCGTTCAAATACCAGTCGTGAAGCGTTCTCTTTTAGCCAATAAATCGCATCTGAATTGCGCGCAATGTGCTTTATGAGATAATGCCACAGCCGTTCATACTCACCGTTTGTTTGGTTCAACTTCCACTCATAGGTGCGGGGTAATAACGTAATAGCAACTTGGCCTAGCCCCAGGGAATGCTGCTTGACTAGCGCTCGCCCATTTGGTGCTTTCAATAATGTTTCAGCCTCTTCATCATCAAATCTGAACGCCCCAATGCTCAAGGTTAAATCAGTCGATGCGGGCACGGCTTGTGTTGCTCGCGGTGCAAACTGCTTGGGGTAAACAATCGAAAATTCATCGGCGGCTTGTTTATCTTCGCGCAGTGCTGGCAATTTCAAGCGCTTTGTTATGTCTTTAGTCTCTTCTAAAACCAAATTACTATCAGCGAACAAGAAGAGGCCTAGGCCGCTTTCTACCGCTTGCTGTAAACGTAGCGCTTGGTCTTTTGACAAATTGACCAAACTGCGGCCATCCATAAACAGGATATCAATACCAGCTAACGTCTCTGCTGAATAAAAATGGTCATCCTGTTGAGTCTGGCCAGTTGAATTAGCGTCTGGGGTAGGTTGATTAATGTATTGGCGTAGGTAAGCGTCTTGGCTTATTTGAGTGGTGATAGTAACTGCGCTACCAGATGCGCTAATCCAATCTTTAATATACTTGGTTTCAAAAGAAGGAGCTGATTGCCAAATAGCTGAGCGCGGAGATGTGTTGATTTGTGCAGTGCTCAATGGTGCGCCCAGTGAGTCATTCTGCGTGACCGATACGGTAATATAATTCTCTTCTAACAAGGTGTCAGTGGTTTTGTCACGTAACCTTAAAGGGTAGCGCCACTGTCCAGCAGCTTTAGGGTGAGTTACCAAGCTAAAAACTTCGCCACGTTTTAATGAAATTTCTTGTTCAATTTCGCCGCTTGGACTGACTAATTGCAAAATATATGGTTTTACACCGCTTGGCGCTGCATCATCCTCACTTGCCTCGCTATCGCTTCTACCAGATAGCGCGCCGCTAATGTGTAATGCCTGCCCAATTTGTAGCTGTTTCTGCCAAGATATATTCACAATGCCCAAGGTTTCAGGGCTTGGCATAAACGTGACTCCCATCTTGCTGTTTTCAGGAGTACCCCAGTTATTCGTTGCTAAAAATAATGTTTGCCACTGCGCTGGGCTAAGCCCGTCTCCGAGTACGACCAGCTCACTCATATCTCCGATGGCATGCGCTAATAAGGAAGGGGAGGGTATATTCTGAGCATCATCAAGCTGTAGCTCACTTTTTAAATCAAACCAGCGCTGGGTATATTTTTTATTTGAATGCAGCTGAATCTGGTTTTCAAACGTTGCAAGCATCTCTGGGGTGGTGCCCTTTGTCACTAAAACCGCACGCTCAATGTGCGTGGTGCTGTTTTTTATATCAAGCACTGTGGCAAGCAACGCCACAAATGCCAAGGTATTGATACAAACTAAACCTATTGCCAAAGGTGCGCTGATACTAGCTGCTTGTTTATTTAATCTTAGGGACCCCCGTAGCATCAAAACGCTACTGGTTAGCCAAGCCGTGAGAAACGCAACACCGAGCACAATACATAAAAGCAAGGGCATACCCTGAGGTGTGGCAAGGGTGTAGGTGCCTACTTGGGCTAATGTCCAGCTCATTGGGTTTGTTGCTCCAATCTAAACTGAGTGAATTGTTTTATCCCAGGCTGTGTGTTTGTGTATCGCCTAGCTGGCTGCTGTGCTTGATAACGAGCTGGTGGCAATAAATGCCAGAGCTGTGCGATTAAGTTATCTACACATGAGCGGCATTGACGAGGCACTCGTTGGTTACTGCTCTGTATTTGCGCCAAAGCACCAAGCGCTTCAATCACTTCTGGGTTGCTCTCTAGCAGGGTATTGAGCAAAGCATCAACTTTGTGCAGTGCATTTTGCTCCTCTGGAGTGAATGCAATATTGGGTTTTAAAGCAGCGTTTAGTATTAAAATTGCTTGGTTTAATGTGCGAATGTCCGTTTCATTTTCAACGATAGGCATGCGCAATACATTATTTTTGATGTCTGCTAGCTCACCTTGGTAGCGGCGCTTTTCAGTCACTGGAGGTGGCTCAAACCCAAGACGTTTTACATAAATACGCTCAGCTTTTTTGGCGCGATTTAGCCAAATTAGAGCTTGTTCTTCATAGGGTAACGCATCTAGAGGGCGGTTTAAGCGTAACTGACTTTCTGCTTGCCACATATACCCGATAGCACGTTTCATCATCACTCTCGGATTTTGCTCAATTCCCCCTTGGGTTTTAAAAATGGCGACATCGGTTTCACCATGAGCATGGCCAAATTGCTCAATAGCGGTTTGATAGCCTGATTTATCTTGCGTGCTGTCATGCTCACCTTCGTGTTGATGTGGAGCATGACCTTCTGCAGCGTGTTCATCATCCTCGTCATGTTGCTCATGTTCTTCATTTGAAGCGTGCTCGTCGTGCTTTTCATCTTGATGTTGGCTGTCACCGTCTTCCATTGAGCGCGTGATCCCACTGACTTCATCCCCAACAAACTGGCCGTATTTGTGTTTCAAATCAGCCTGTGCCACACCTAATGCTTGCGAGGTCTGGTTGAACTCTTGTTCGGATAATGCCGAGTGCTGATGGTATTTATCGCCTGAGTCTAGTTTTTCGCCCGAGCCTAGTTTGTCGCGCTGGCTTGATTGGTTACGACGAGCAATAAGCGCTTTGGTGTCGATAATGATTTGCCGCTGGCTTTTAAAGTAGGCGGGCATGTTATCAATCACAGCACCTTCGCTGAAAACCGATTCAACATCTTCATCTAGCCAGCGAATGATTTTTGTTGAGGATTGTGTGAGTTGGGGCTGGGTTTCGCGGTTGTCCCACGCTTTAACACTGAAATACAGCTCGTCACCTGGCTCCATGCCCAGCGCAGTCAAATTCCACTCTTTACTATGCAGCTGCATACCATCATCATTATCAGTGTTATTCACAGTGCTGACCGTATCAAAGGTAAACACGCTATCGCGAAATTTAACTGCCTCCCCTGAGCCTTTCGCCACCGAAGCCAAAATCTTCACTTTACTCAACCCAAAATCATCACTGATTTGAACCTGGGTGCTAAGCGTCGGCTCAATGCTTTCGCTTTTTGTTTGAATTTCAGTAATGGTTGCTTGAGGCCTTAAAAAGGTGATTTTTGGGGGCGTATCTGCAATCACCTTAATGCTGTGCAGTGCAATATTACGTTGCTGGTGATCCAAAACTTGATAAATCGATGAGCGGTGAACCACTTTGCTAAGCGTGTACCGGCCATCAGGCAAACGGGTTAAAGGTAAATTCTCGTCGCTCATTTGCAGTGAATAATGCTGACTTTGAGGGGGATTTTGAGACGAAAACGTCAATTGCCAATGCACTTCGCTTCCTGCAAGTATCTGCGCATCTAAGGGCTGAGGTTGATTGCTTTGGTAACCATGAATACCAAGTGCATAGGCAGGTGGGTCCACTGTAATGGTTGCATCTATGAGTTGGACCGCAGCGGTCGGGCTATCTTCCTCGTTTTTATTCTCTGTGCTCGGGACGCTGGCGTTTGGCGCGTTTTGCATTTGTTTAACATCCCACAAAAAGTACCAAATAGATAAGCAAAACAGAGCTGTGATCAAATTAGCCATCAAGGTGGGTTTCAAAGGATAGCGGGGCACTAAATCTACCTGCGTATCTTCATGCAATTGACTCAATGCGTGAGCAGTACGCTGATATTGTAATCGTTGCAGCACTGTAGGGGGTTCCTGTGTGCTTTCTAGTAAAAGCTCGCAGCTTTCTTCGAGTGAAGGGAATCGGCGGTTGAGATCCTTAGCCAAATTGCTCAGGGTAATTGCGCGATATGAGGGGCGATAGAAAGCGAATACCGCGCATGCACCTACAGTCATTAATAAAATCAAAATGGCTATCGCAGGTTGCACGGAAAATATAAGGGCTAAGGCGACTGCTACCAATATGATAAGAGGGAAGCATTGCAACAGATGTTGAATGAGTTGCCGCCTTTTGCTCTTATTCAAAAGCGCTTGCAGCCTGTTTTTCACCTGTACTGGTTTTTCTTGGTCGAATACGTCTTTTAACTGCGCCATCAGCTGGTTGCACCTCTGGGTAACGACTTCCCTCGGTATTCGCTCAAAACGCGCTCAAGACAAAAAGCGCAAATAAGAAAGCTCAGCAACCAATAGTGTATTTGCTGGTCTCGTTGAGGGTTCAGCTGTGAAGCTAACTGCTGGCCGGTTAAGCGTTGGCTGGGCATGCTTAACATATAAGATGAGGCTATTTGAGCTTTACTCACTGTTGCTTGGATAATGTATTGTTGCTGATAAAGTGCCTGATTCAACACGTTATCCAAAGTGTAGGGGAAGTCCGGTTGCGTTACCCAATTCGTCCAGCTTGGTTCCAAGCGACTATGAAATGTCAAAATTTGACCGGCTTTATCTTCATTATTTAAGGTGTCTTTTTGCCGTGTTTCGGCTTTTGTTAAGAAAGGTTGCTTATCAGCTGTTTGCCATAATATCTTAGTTTTAATGTTTTTCATTTTGCTGGCTAGAAATGCAGGCTGACCTATTTTATTGATAAACACGTTGTCGCCTTCAGAGCGAGGTAAAAGATAGCGTCCCCCGCTTACTAACTGCTCTGTAGCAGTTACAAACAGCTGACCACCTGCTTGAACATATTGCTCCATCGCTTTTGATAAATCCGCACTTGGGGCTGTGTCACCTAGGTAAAATACCCAAGCATACGGTTTAAGTTGAGCCGCTTTAATAGCGGATGTTGTTAATGATGTATCTACTGCAATATCACGGCTTTTTTCAGTGCTTAAGGCGTCAAATGCCGCTATTAAATACCGCGACTGTATGTGGTTTTTTGCGGAAGATAGCACTAATGTTCTGGATTTTAGTAGCGTATTCGCGCTGTTTTTAATCTGTACAATGTGCCAATTCACTGTGTCATGCATGGCAGGTTTATCACCATTAAATTGGGATAATCGGTCAGTGGTAAATACATGCACGTTATTCGGCGTTATCGATGGATGTAAAAACATGAAGTCAGCCACTTTTTGCCAAATCGATAAAGGGGCTTTTGCTTCCGTGTCTTTTTTTGTGCCGTTGCCATTTGCTGAAACGAGTTTGTTTAGTAAACCGGCTGTTAACAGGATTTTGTCGTCTAACGCCTCGTTTTGTCTTTGACTCAATAGGATTAATCGACTTGAGGTATCACTTTGCGCTTGGTTAAAGGCGTCTAATAAGGTTCGTTTATCATTGTTTTGAGCTGATTGTAGCCAATCTTGACTGACTAAAAAGTAGTGCGTTTCACTGTCATCTGCTGTTTGCTTGATGCACTGAGCTAACAACAAACTCAGTAGCAATAGAATGAGGATCCGTAACAACAGCAATAGCCATTGGCTGAGGCGCAGGGCATTGGGCACGGTGCTTTGCCTGAAAGGAATAAGTGCGTATTGGGCAAAAGAGATCAACGGCGCTTTGCTTTTGCTGAAAAAGTGAATACCGATAGGGATCGCCACGGCTAGCATGCCCAATAACCACAAAGGGGATAGCAGCATATTGCTCAGTGCGCCAAACATGCCCGTCATGATCATTTAACCCGTGCGCGAGACGCTAGGTAGGCGTGCACGCTTTTGTCGAGAGGCTCGTCGATATTAGCCCTAAAAAGCGTAATGTTTTGCTGCGTTAGTCGCTCTTTCAAATCAGATTGATGTTGCTTATACGCTGCTAAATATTGCGTCTTTACTTCTGAGCTTGATACCAGTCGCTGCTCTTTCGTTTCTGGGTTTTCGACTCTTATAGCTCCTTTATAAGGGAAGTTAAGCTCATCATCGCAGACGATTTGCATGGCTACAACTTCATTGTGGCCGTAATTTAATGGTTGAATAAATTCTAAAATTTCTTGGTTGTGCTGTATGAAATCACTGAGCACGAAGATTAAACCCTGTGGGTGCACCTTGCCTAGCTGGCGCTCAAGACTCGCTTTGCTGGGGAATTGCTTACCAACAGTTAATTGGCTTAGGGTTAGCATCAATTTATGCCAATGTTGCTGACCTGTACCACAGGGCAGAAAGTCGATGTGTTGATCTGATAACCCAATAACCCCTACAGAGTCCCCTTGTTGCTGTGCAATATAAGCAATGGTGGCCAGAAAATAGCGGGCGTAATCTAGCTTGTGCCAGCCATTTTTCGCTTTGCTGACGGCAGATTGTTGCAGCATGGACAGGCTGGCATCCAGCACTAGCCAAATTTGGGTATCACTTTCACGTTCAGCTTCACGGACAAAATATTTGTCTGAGCGGGCAAACAGTTTCCAATCCACTTTGCCTAGTTCATCCCCGGGCTCATAGCTGCGATATTGACTAAACTCGATGCCCGAGCCTTTTTGTACACTGGTATGCTGACCATGAAGTACGCCATCGGCCACGGTTTTTGCGACTAAGGGCATGTCTTTCACGCGAGAAAGCGTTAGCGGGTCAATCCATTGTTGCATGTTTAACCCACGCGACTTGAAGAAGCATTCGATGTCAGCGGGCTGTTAGGGAGCGGGGTATTTTTGAGCAAACTGTCTATGACCCCGTCAGTGTCCATATTTTGCGCCTGAGCTTGGAAGTTAAGCAATATGCGATGACGCAGAACGCCATGGGCAACCTTTTGAATATCGTCTAAGGTCACGGCAAATCGCTCATTGAGCAAAGCATTCGCTTTGGCGCACAACACCAAAGCTTGACCCGCACGGGGCCCAGCACCCCAACGCACAAAGTCTTTAACACTTTGGTTGCTCGTGCTGTCTGGGCGGGTATTGCGCGTAAGCTCACTGATGTATGCTAATAATTCGCCAGAGATATCCACTTGGCGCACTAAGCCCTGTAAGGTCATAATATCTTGGGTATGCAGTACCTCATTTAACGTGACCTGTTGAGTGCCAGTGGTGCGCGCTAAAATTTCGATTTCTTCTTCAGCGCTAGGGTAGCCTACTCGCACAAACATTAAGAAACGATCAAGCTGAGCTTCCGGCAAAGCATACGTGCCAGACTGTTCTACTGGATTTTGCGTGGCCAATACGAAAAAGGGCTTCGGCAGCGGGTAAATACTCCCCGCGTAGCTGATGGTGCGCTCTTGCATGGCTTCAAGTAATGCAGCTTGGGTTTTAGGCGGTGTACGGTTAATTTCATCTGCCAATAAAATATTGGTAAATACGGGACCTTGCTTAAACTTAAAAAAACGCTCGCCGCTGTCGTGGTCTGTTTCCAGTATTTCTGTGCCTATGATGTCGCTGGGCATTAAGTCCGGTGTGAATTGAATACGTTTGTAATCTAGCTCTAAGGTTTTCGCTAATGAACTGACCATCAGCGTTTTGGCTAAACCAGGCGCGCCTTCGAGCAAGCAATGGCCACCGGCTAACATGGCGACCAGCAATTGCTGCACGACTTCTCGCTGACCGACAATCACCCGGGCGAGCTCATCGGTGACATCAGCAAGCTTGCTCAGTAACTGTAAAACCTCTTTCTCAGATAGCTCACGTTCCTGAAACGGGAAACTGTTTGTGGTGCTCATGGTCATATTGCCTTTATTCTTATGGATAGTTCGGGCGCTTTATTGTCTTGATGGTTTACGCTGTCATAGCGTACACCACGATATTCACCGCAAATTTCGTGTTGTCTTCTTTAAGCCAGCGCTTGTTACGAAAATCGTAATCCCATTCGCAGCCTAAGTCTTTGTTGCTGTATAGCACGGCTATTTTACCGTTAACGATAATGGCTTTGAGGTAGTTGTGAACCAAGTCATCACCCCAGCCATTGAGCTCAATAGAGGTGCGCGGTGGGCCATCAAAGGTAAAAAATGCGCTGTAAATTGGGTGATCGTTAGGAATTTTTTGTAATGCATCTTCCCCAAACAGACTGCTCATTTGCGCTTCAAAGGTTTTAGCGAACATGCCGTCTATATCGTGATTGCAATCATCTACGAATACGAAGCCACCGTTTTCCACGTACTGTTTAAAGTTTTGTGCTTCAGCGTCACTAAATTGCACTAGCCTGTGGCCCGCCATATAGCAAAAGGGCGCTTTTAGCATCTCAGGGTCGGACAACGGCACAATTCGCTCTTTAATATCCACTCGCAAACTCGTGTATTCAATCAATGAATTGAGTACATTGGCGGGCATACGCTCGTCAACTTCCCAATCACCTGACTCGTAGCTTAAACGGGTAAAATAGAAGTCAAATTCTGTGCTTTGCGCCCATGAATAACGCCCACTCAAAAAAGCCTGTGTAGTAAAAGCCACGCAAGCATTTTTAATAAATTGTCGACGATGCATATTCATGAATTACCACGCAAAGTAGAAAATCGTTAGTGAACGTCTTAGGCCCGAATGGGCCTAAGAGCAGCTGACTTATACCGCGTCAGACAAGCTGCTGAAGGTGAAGTCGCGAATTTTCATCGGCGGTATCATGCTGCCTTCAATTCGCTGTGGTTCACCCAGCGCTTCAATATTGTTAAGCATAATGATCGGGCTTTCATTGAAACGGAAGTTCTTGATCGGATATTTGATCTTGCCGTTTTCAATGTAAAACGTGCCGTCTCGCGTTAAACCGGTATACAGCAAGGTTTGCGGGTCAAGGGCGCGTATGTACCACAATCGCGTAACGAGCACACCACGGCGTGTGCTTTTGATCATGTCTTCAAGTGATTGGTCGCCACCGCTCATAATAATATTGCGATTCGATGGGATATATTCACGCTTGGTGTGTTTCGCCCAGTAGGGGGAATTAGGCATGTTTTTGATGGTGCCGTCTTTTATCCAATCAATCTTATTGAGTGGGTAACCGTTACCAGCAAAGGGAGCACTAGGAGCAATAGCATGTTGAGGGTCAGAATAAATATGCACGCGCTCGTCGAACATCTTTTGAGCCAATTTGTTTTTCGGGGCGTCTTCACCTTCTGCAGCCTTGTTACTCAAAAAGCTGCGTCCTTCATCGGCTGAACGTTGATCAAACGCACGCATCATATTTTGCAATAAATCGACGCTCGCGGCTGGCTCAAGAATAACCGTGTATTTGCCTGGTTCCATTTCCTTGGCATCCGCTGAGCCTTTCGATTTTTGAATCGCAATAGACGATAACTTAGCCGTATCTAGCAATTTTACATCGCTGTAGTTGCCTGATGCCCAGCCTGAACCTTTGCCATCTTCGGTACGAATAGTCACCGAAAAATCGACATTGGTAGAGGTGTTATAAGCGAACAGGCCTTTGCTGTTCATAATGGCGCTCATCTCTACAGCATCTTCTAAAAAGCCAGCTGCGATAAGCTTGTTCTTTTTTGAGGGGGCGATGCTATCAAAGGCGGCTTGAGCACGATCCTCAGGAGTGACAGCTGCCGTAGATTCAAAATAGGTATTGGCTTTGGTATATTTTTGTGGGGCAAATACCGGCATAAATTCTTCGTTTTCCGGTGCCAGTTTGGCCAGTTCTTCAGAACGACGGACGACTTTTTCAAGGGAGGCGTTGTCAAACTCATTGATAGTGGCCGTGCCTGTGCGCTTACCAAAGGTAGATTGCACGATAAGAATAAGGTCGCTTTCTTGACCTGAGGTAGATACCGTATTACGGGCATAGCGAATGTTGCCGCCCACTTTGCTTTCTAAGTTGCATTCGCATTCATCGGCTTTTGAGAATTTAAGAACCTTGCTCAGCAGCTCTTTTGCGTGTTGTTGGGTAATAATAGTCATAATCTTCTTCCTTCTAAGTGAGCTGCTTAAACGTTGCGCGCTGTGTTAATCACGTTAATGTTGTCGAATCTCGTGGTGGGGCAACCATGAGAAACCGCGCTCACTTGTGAAGGCTGGCCTTTGCCATCAAAGAACGAACCGCCCACTCTGTAATCTGATTTGCCAGCTAACTGACTACAGCTATTCCAAAACTCTTGGGTGTTAGATTGATACGCCACATCTTCAATTTGATCGACAATTTTGCCGTCTTTAATTTCATAAAATAACTGGCCGCCAAACTGGAAGTTATAGCGTTGCTGATCGATAGAATAAGAGCCACGCCCGGCAATATAAATGCCTTTTTCAACGTCTTTGATTACGTCATCGGCAGATAAGTCTTTCTCATTCGGACGCAGCGATACATTCGACATACGTTGGAACTGCACATCGCGCCAGCTTTGTGAGTAACTGCAACCGTGGGACTCTTTTTGCCCAAGCATATGTACTTGGTCGCGGGTGGCTTGATAATTCACTAACACGCCATTTTTGATCAATTCCCATTCTTTGGTTTTAACCCCTTCATCATCAAACGCCACATTACCTAAGGTGTGCGGTTGGTTCTTATCTGCATATAAATTAACGATGTCTGACCCGTACTGGAAGTTACCGCTTTTCCATTTATCCAAGGTCGCGAAGCTAGTACCTGCGTAGTTCGCTTCATAGCCTAGTACGCGGTCAAGCTCTAACGGGTGACCAACGGATTCATGAATGGTTAGCATCAAGTGAGCAGGGTCTAGTACTAGGTCATACTTGCCAGGCTCTACAGATTTGGCTTTTAATTTGGCTTGCAGCTGTTTACCGGCGGCTGCGGCGTCTTCAACCATATCGTAGGAATTATGGTAACCGGTGTTTGCGCCTTGAATGCGCACTTTGTCTTTTTCTAAACCATCTAGGTATTCATACCCCATGCCGACAGGGTTACCTAATGCTGAGCGTTGTTTGAAGCCATCTTTGCCTACTGCTGTGGCAGTGAAAGGTGCCCATAAGCGATGAATATCTTGGTCGATGTACGAGCCATCAGTAGATGCAAAGTACTTTTGTTCATTCACTAAGAACAAGCGTGAGCTAATAAAGCTTGCGCCGTTTTGCATAGCGGCATCATTCACTGACAATAATAAATCGACCTTTTCTTGAATTGGGACTTCCATGGCATTCTTTTTGATAGGTGTTTGCCAGCTGACTTCACCAACTCCTTTCACAGGAGCGAGTTGCACAGGTGTGGTTTGAAATTTAGAGTTAGCCATGGCAACGGCGACCGCTTGTTCAGCGGTTTTAGCCACGCTGTCTGGTGTCATGTTTGACGTCGACGCAAAGCCCCATGTGCCGTTCGCAATAACACGTACACCTATACCAGCTGATTCTGTGTTAACGATATTATCGACGCGGCTTTCGCGGGTAGTGACGAATTGATTTAAATAACGGCCAATGCGGGCATCGGCGTATGTGGCGCCTTTTGCTTTGGCGGCATTTAAAGCGATATCAGCAAGCTTCTTTTTATAGGCTACGTCCATCGGTTTATCGAGTAGTTGGTCAGCTGAAATAGCCACCCCCGATATGGGTAGCATAAGGGTGCCCATTCCGGCACTACCTAATTTAATAAAGTCGCGTCTTTCCATTTGCTCTGTCCCCTGATTTAGGTGTTGTATTGGTTATATTTTTAAACTTTCTAAGAAGTCTTTTTGCATTTACCTGTTTATATACCGATTAGGCTCAGCGATAACGTGAGCGCTTAGTTTAGGGGAATACGTAAACCTCTCAATAGAGTGGGGTACGCATTCGTTACTTATTTGTAAGCTCAAAGCCATTAAAGCGTAACAAATCGTGACGAGCGGTTACTCATCGCGTTTTAGCTGTGTTTCAATCCATTGGTTCACGCTGTCTTCAAGTACGGCCATGGGCAACGAGCCTTGGCCGATAATCACGTCGTGAAATTGGCGAATGTCGAATTTTTCTTTCAAGCTGGCTTCTGCTTTGCTGCGTAATTCGCGGATTTTAAGCTCGCCAATTTTGTAAGACAGCGCTTGACCAGGCCAAGAGATATAACGATCAATTTGATCTGCAGTGGCTTTTTCAGTCAGGGCGGTGCGCGAGCCCAAATAATCGATGGCTTGTTGGCGGCTCCAGCCAAAGGCGTGTATGCCTGTATCAACTACCAGTCGCACTGCGCGCCACATCTCGTAGCCTAGGCGGCCAAAATCAGAATAAGGGTCTTGGTAGAAACCGGCTTCTTTACCTAAACGCTCAGAGTACAAACCCCAACCTTCAGAAAATGCTGAATGGCTCAGTGTGCGACGAAACTCAGGCACCTGTAATTCCATAGCAATAGCATTTTGCAAATGATGACCAGGTACAGCTTCATGTAGGCTCAGGGCTTCTAAGTTGTACAGTGGTTGCTGGGCGGGCTCAGACGTTAAAAAGTAAGTACCGGGTGTGCGGTTATCTGGTGGTGGCATGTAAAACGCGCCGCGTGTAGCTGAGCCTTTAATCGTGAAGGTGTTACGTGGCAAGGTAGCGAAAAAGCTGGGTAATTTGCCGTACATTTTTTGCGTGATAAAGGCGGTTTTCTCCATCACATCTTGACGGTCTTGGGCATAAAAGCGCGGATCTGTGGCTAAAAACTGGAGAAACTCTGCGTAACTTCCTTCAAAGCCCACTTGTTGAATAATGGCTTCCATTTCTTTGCTGATGCGAGCAACTTCGTCTAAACCAAGCTGGTGGATCTGCTGGGGTGTTAAGTCTGTGGTGGTGTAATAATTCGCTGTGTACGCGTAATAATCGGCACCGCCTTTAACACTAGAAATACCCGGTTCTTTGCGACAGTGAGTCATGTAATCATTCACAAAGTAATCGTTGAAATGCGCATAGGCAGGTACAACTGAATCTTTGATAAGAGCGGCACCCTTAGCGGCATACTGTGCTTTTTGCGTTTCGCTAAACTGACTAGGGAAGCGAGTGAACGGGTCGTAAAGTGCGCTGTCTTGTGGATTTTCAACGATATGGTCAGTGATAGACTGCCGGTAATTTTTGAAGGTTTCACAGTGCTGTACAAAGCCCTTTTCTACGCCTTGTGCAAGCAAATCGATATTTTCTTGGTTAAAGCGTGGGTAGTCTTCAAGGCTAACCAAGTATTGGTCGTAATCTTGTGCCGTTAAAAACGCCATATTGGCAGGGGCCTGTGCAAAATAGGTATGCCAGCCGCTTAAAAAGTTAATGGGGAAGTAGCGGTCTTGAAATTGATAGCTTTTGGCTTCGGTTTCACGCTCATACTTGAATAAGCGGTAGCTAACTTGTTCGTCTACACTCAGTTGTTTAACGTCAATTTGCGCTAATTGTTCAAGCATTTTCTGATTAAAGTCTTCACGGCGCTCGAACCCCTGTGTGCTGAAATCTGCTAATTTCCCTTGGGGCTTCCATGCATCTGGGTCAGTGCGAAAGAATATTTTCTCTTTTTGTGCTTCTTGCCAGTGGCTATTGAGTAAATCGTTAAATTCTTCGCTGGCATCCGCCCATGTGTTCCCTGACATAGCCAGTAATGTGAGCATACCAAGGGGTTTGCCGATTGCATGAGATAGTGTGTTTTTGATAATGCTGATTTTCATTAATTTGATTCTTATTTTAATAAAAGGGTGTTTAAAGCACGGCTAGAGCGCCAATCGGGGATTCTAGGCTATCAGGCGGTGTGGTGAACCAGCGCGGCCCTTTGTCGGTCATGTAAATGCAGTCTTCTAAACGTACCCCAAATTCCCCAGGTAAATAAATACCTGGTTCATCAGAAAAGCACATGCCCGCCTGCAGTAGCGTTTGTTCTTGATGCACGAAGTTAACCGGTTCATGACCTTCCATACCAATGCCGTGGCCGGTACGATGGGAAAGCCCAGGTAATTGGTATTCAGGGCCTAAGCCTTGGCTTTGATAATAAGCACGCACCGCGTCATCGACTGCACCGGCGGGTACGCCAATCTGGGCTTTTTCGAAAGCAATTTGCTGGCCCTTGCGTACTGTTTGCCAAATTTTTTGCTGTTTTTTACTTGGCTCACCAAATACAAATGTGCGGCTGATATCAGACTGATAACCCTGCACCGCGCAGCCACAATCCATTAAAACAACAGAGCCATTGTTAATGGTTTGAGCCTGTTTGCTGCCGTGAGGATAGGCACTGGCTTCGTTGAACAAGGCCATAGTCCAAATACCGCTGCCACCCAACTGGGCCTGAGCGCTGCTCATTAGTTGGTTGACGTCTTGTTGGCTCATGCCCAAGGCTAGATTGGCGTATACATGTTGATACGCCCTAAGGGTGATTTCATTTGCTTTATGCATAAGGGCGATTTCGTGGTCGCTTTTAAACATGCGACAGCCCTGAGTAATGGGGTCTGCCGAGGTATGCTGCATATCACCCATTAGGCTCATTACTCCATCGAGCACGAAGTAACGCACTGAGTGCTCAAAGGCTAGTTGGCCTTTTTCTACGCCGCGATCGAGCAAAATCTGTTTAACTAACGCGAATGGACTTTCATGCTCTTGCCAGACGCGCACATCGTCACCCACTTTAAGGGATTCACGGATACTCGGCTCTTCAAAAAATGGGCAAAGCACGGCAATGTTGCCTTCTCTGGGGATAACCACAGCGGTTAAGCGTTCGCTGCGCCACCACTGAATGCCGGTAAAATAATCCATCGCTGCACCGGGCTCTAGGATCATGGCGGCTATGTTTGCTTTCGCCATTAATGATTGCGCTTTTTTGATACGCGCTTTGCGTTCATTGACTGTGATAGGACGGCTAGATGCCGTGATATCGGATAATGTTGCTGCTTTATCTGTGGTTAGAGAGGCAGAATTATTTGCTGCAAATACCGATTGTGAAAGGGGAAGGGTGGCAACGGCTGCTGCGCTGGCTTTGATAAAAGCTCTTTTGGTTATTTTCATCAGGTTCATTCCATATGACACTTGCCCACAACATTATTACAAAACGTAAAAGAGTTATAGCCAAGACATAAAATTCAACACTGTGCGGTGTAAGGAATTTAACCCAGTTGCGGGCTGCCAATTGCGTGGAAAATATTTCGATTCCTTGGCAATTCGTGGGAGAATGAGGCGTTTTGCGCCATACGTAATTTCCCTTTCTAAGGTTTCTTTTAACCCAACAAGCCATACCAATACATGCTAAATAACGCCCGAGACGATTTCAATTATGCCCGCAGGTTTGAGCAGTTAACCCATTTTTTATCTGAACACAAAACCCTATGGCAATTTGCGACTTTTAATCAAGCTGATTTGCCATGGCGTGAAGGCTACCCTGAGTTGTGTAATTGGCTAGATTCCCAATCTGTGACTGACCTTTTATCTGAGGATAGCCAAACGCGAATTGGCCAATTTTTACCATTTGTTTCACAGATAGAGGCACTGACTCAGCTTGATGATTTTACGCTTGATTGTTCAACACCCAGCGAAAACAATGATAGCGCTGTATTTACCTCCGCTCCGGTGCATTTTGGTCATGGTATTGGCGGGCGAAAATGGCAGCAAATTAACGCTTTTTTTGCTGCTCTTGGGCCTGCGCAACAGGCTGGAAGCTATCTTGAATGGTGCGCGGGTATGGGGCATCTAGGGCGCTTGGTCGCGCTTAAAACGGCTTCCAGTGTACTCAGTTTAGAATGGCAACAGGCTTTGTGTGATAAAGGTAGCACGCTTGCCGAAAAGGCGAATGTGCAACAATATTTTGTGTGCGATGATGCGCTTCGTGCTCAAAGTGCTACCTATTTAGCAGGCAAAAACTGCGCAGTGGCCTTACACGCATGCGGAGATCTACATACCGCTTTGTTGCGAGCGGCAGGAGAGGTTAAAACGCCCCACGTGGTTATTTCACCTTGTTGTTACCACCTGACCCGAGATGCTCGCTACCTTGGGCTTTCCCAATTCTGCCAAGCTAACTTGATTCAATATGGGCTTAAAATAGACAAAGACGATTTAAAGCTCGCAGTTAAACAAGTCGCGACAGCTGGCGCAAGAGAACAAGACTTACGAGAGCTTGAACTGACTTATCGGCTTGGTTTTGACACATGGTTACGAGAGACACTAAACGCCGATAATTACATTCCCCTTCCATCCGTGAAAAAGAGCCAGCTGAACCAAGGGTTTGAAGCGTTTTGTCACTGGGCTGCACAGCATAAAAAGCAGACATTCGACGCCAATGCTGAGCAAATAGCGCATTACTTAGCAATAGGCGAACAGCGCCGCGTATTACTTGCCCGACTTGAAGCGGTGCGCAGCTGCTTTCGCCGCGCGATGGAGCTGTGGTTAGTGCTCGACCGAGCGCTCTTTATGCACGAGCAGGGTTATCAAGTAGAAGTAGGCACATTTTGCTCTGGGCAATTAACCCCGCGTAATTTTATGCTGCGGGCTACCCGTAAACAAAAACCCAGGACTCAGTGATTTCAGTTTATATGAAGAATTAAGCTACAAAAATCAGTATAAGTTAGCGCAATTTTGCTCAATATTTATTGCAAATCAGCTTGAAAATGTTTGGCATAATCCCATTGATGTTATATTATAACGTTCAACTTATTGAGGATTGACCAGAAATGCAAGCAACAGAAAACAAATCGCTATTAGACAGATTAGGCATATGGGCCTCTAGTTTATGTGCGGTGCATTGTTTAGCCTTGCCGATTCTTATCCCTTTGCTGCCTTTGATTGGCGCGAGTTTTTTTGCGCAAGATTGGTTTGAGCGTACTATTTTGTCTTTGTCTATGATCGTAGGATTTTGGGCATTATTGTCCGGATTCTATCGCTATCACCGCCAAATATATCCTTTGTATAGCTTAATGCTTGGCGGGATTATTTATTGGAATAAAGACATGTTTGGCGAAGCCTATGAGCCATTTACCATTGCCATTGGCGCAATGTTGATTGTTGGTGCTCATGTGGTGAACCTGAAATTATGTCAAAGTTGTCATAGCTGCGAGTCTGAAAGCAGCTGCTCCGCCGACTAGTATCTTCTTTAACGCTGCAATGAATGCAGCGTTAATATAAACCGCTAAGTTACTGTAACGCCCTGTTATGATTTAGCGGCCGCCCCCATCAAGTGTGACTTAATCAGTAATAACCATCTTCGCTTTACCTGGACCGTTACTAAATACGCCATCCACTTGCCAGCTTGCCAGTTGTGCTAAATCTGCTGGTTGATCAACCGTATACACAAAAAATTTCAATCCTCTGCGTTTGGCGTCCAATACGAATGCTTCATCCACGAAGGTAACATCAGCATTGACCGAATATGCCCCTAGTGCTTGTGCAAAACCTGCATAATCGATAGGTTTACTTGCTGTCAACGCACCAATCTTTAAATCAGGGTTATGTTGTTTAATACTGCGTAGTAAATGATGATCAAAAGATGAAACAATGAAATGCTCCAAGGTGAAATTCAGCTCGTGAATGGCTTTTTCAATATTATCCAAAACCAGTTGAACATCGCTTACGCCTTTTATTTCAATGTTCAGTATGCAGCGCCCCGCGATCAGCGCCATGGCTTGCCAAAGTGTAGGGATGCGCTCGCCTAACCCTGCATCAAGCTGTTGCAGGGCTTCAAAACTATGCTCACTAAGCTGGCCTGTGCCATTTGTAGTGCGATGCAACCAATGATCATGGATAAGCAGCAGCTTATCGCCATGTTGATGAACGTCTATTTCAATGCCGTCGCAGCCTTGTTCAAGCGCTTTGTTGATAGCAAGCAAGGTGTTTTCTGGAGCATCGGCGCTGGCGCCGCGATGAGCAAAAACAAGCATAGAATCGGCCTATTTCTTGTGTAATTTCTGAGTGTTAACAGTTTCGTACAAAGCAGCAGATATCACCAATAATCCACCTACATAAGTTTGCCAGTTGGGCTGCTCGTCGAGCACTAATATGGCCAAAATAACGCCGTAAAGGGGCTGCATACACGCCACCAACGAAAATGTTTTTGCGCGTAAATGCTGTAAGCTGGTGGCAATTAGTGCGTGAGGTACAGCAGTGAAAAACGTACCTAACAATGCCAAATAAATATACGTTTGGCCGCTCGCGTTTAACAATTCTGGAGTAATAAAAAAGCTTAAACAAAAGAAGATCACTAAGGTTTGGTACGCCATAGCCAGCGAACCACTGTAGTGAGAAAAGTATTTTCTGTGACATAAATTGCGAAAGGCATATAGCACGGCTGACATGATACCAACTAAAATACCTAAAGTGACATCGTTCTCTAAAGACACCTCAGGCACAATCAAAAATATGCCAATCAACACTACTAACGCGCTTAATATATCTTGCCAGACTAGGCGAATACCCTCGAAGAAGGGCTCAATTAAAACCGTTATAACAGGGAAAGTGAACAAGGCTATCATGCCAACAGACACACTCGAATACTGCATGGCGGCAAAATAGCTTACCCAGTGGGCAGCCATCAAAATACCCAAACCTATGCCGATAAAGTAATCTTTTTTGCGGGCAAGGGAGAGTTTACCGCCAGTCATTTTGACTAACGAAAACAACATGAAGCAAGCAATTATGGAGCGACCGAAGGTGATATCAGTCGCTGAAAGGGGGATCACTTTTGAGAAAAGTGCCGTTGCCCCCAACAAGATAACAGTGAGGTGTAGAGACCACAGGCTCTTTTTAACCGGATCCACGACTATTGAGTCAGAGTAGCGAAAACATCACCAAGGCGAGTGTCATCTCCAGCGCTATAGTCTGCGAACTCCACCATGTCAGGCTCGAAACACGCCACTATGGTTGAACCTAATTTAAAGCGACCAAGCTCGTCACCTTTTTTAAGGAAAACGGCGTCTTCACCTTCGCTTGGGTATTGCCAATGAACAACATTTTTACCTACCGGTGGTGACACTGTGCCTGCCCAAACGGTTTCAATGCTGGCAACAATGGTGGCACCCACTAATACCATGGCCATCTTACCTCTAGGGGTATTAAAAATAGCCACGACTCGCTCATTACGGGCGAATAAACCTGGTACGCGCTCTGCGGTTAACGGACTAACCGAAAACAGTTCACCGGGCACATATACCATGTCAGTTAGCTGACCATCCATGGGCATATGAATGCGGTGATAATCTTTTGGCGACAAATATACAGTGGCAAATTTACCGTTTTTGAAAGCAGCCGCTAATTCAGGCTTACCGCCTAACAAAGTAGTGAGGCTGTAATCATGGCCTTTTGCTTGAAATATACTGTCGTGCTTGATATCGCCTAACTGACTTACCGCGCCGTCTACTGGCATAGCTAAGTCTTGTTCGTTAGGACAAATAACCCGGGCGTCATCTTTTAAAGCGCGGGTGAAGAACTCATTGAACGAAGCGTAATCGGCGGGATTTTCACGCTCTGCTTCGGCCATGTTCACCTTATATTGTTTAATAAATAGCTTAATTAACCCAGTGGTTAAGCCACCCGCTTTAGCGGCGGCGAGTTTACCTACTAAGCGCGAAATCAGATGCTTAGGTGCAATGTATTGAAATGCAATTTTTATCGAATCGAACAAAATGAGAATCCTAAAACGAAAAGTTTTTTACCGCCAACGATTGTACAGCAATATTTTATTGAGTGGGAAGGATGATAAGCACGAACTGCTATATGCTAGTTAATAATGGTGAGAAATTTTGTCAGCCGCTGTGGTGCTGATAGACTCTCACCATGTTAATACATCTTATTAACTACACCTTACTGTGCGAAGGACGCTGCTCATCTAAATTTGACAGTATTTTATGGTAGCTCTCATAGCGTAACATGCTGATGTCGCCGTTTTCAGCCGCGGCGCGAATGATACAACCTGGGTCGTCAGCATGAGTACAATCGCGGAATTTACACCCACCTATGTAATCTCTGAATTCCTTGAAGCCCCAAGTTAGGCGTTCCATGGGCATGTGCCATAAGGCAAACTCGCGCACACCAGGTGAATCAATTAAATCACCGCCTTGTGGGAAGTGCAGTAATTTGGCTGTGGTCGTGGTGTGTTGGCCTAAGCCAGAGTTATCCGATACTTCATTGGTAATCTCTTCGGCTTCAGGTAGTAGCTCATTGACCAAGCTTGATTTGCCAACGCCTGATTGACCGACGAACACGCTAACCTTGTCTTTCAAACATAGGGCTAGGTCACTGATCCCAGTACGGGTTTTACAACTTGTGTACACCACGCGGTAGCCAATATTACGATAAATTTGTAACTGTTCTTCAACATTTGCTCGTTCAGTTTCACTTAGCAGTTCTACTTTGTTGAGCAAGATAACGGGTTCTATTCCAACGTCTTCTGAGGCCACTAAGTAGCGATCAATAATGTTTAATGACAGTGCCGGTATAACCGAGCTTACGATTATGATTTGATCAATATTGGCGGCCACGGGTTTTACGCCGTCGTAAAAATCTGGGCGTGTGAGCACAGATTTACGATCTTGCACTATTTCAATCACGCCACTGATGCTTTCGGTGCCATCTTTGCCTGGGCGAAATAGCACGTCGTCGCCACACACTACACTTAGCACGGTGCGGCGAATGTGACAGCGATGAATATTGCCGTCCTTGTCTTCCACGTCGGCATGCTTACCGAAACGGCCGATCACTCGACCGGATTCCTGATCTTCTAACTGATCGTCGGTGGGGGTGCTTGCCGGCTCAGCCAACCGCTTTGTGCGATTATGTGAGACTTGTCGACGTTGTTTATGGGTAAGTTTTGGTTTTTTCGCCACAGGTGAATATCTGCATTTGCTTCTAATATCTAGTATTATGGTAACGTTAGCTCGATCGGAATTATAGCAATTCCGCACAACAACTTAATTTAGCGCGATTTTAGGAGAAACCATGGCGGTGGATGCACAAAACCTTGTTTGGATTGATATGGAAATGACGGGATTGCATCCTGAAGTAGATGTGGTGCTGGAAATAGCCACAATCGTGACGGACGCCAACTTAAATATATTAGCTGAAGGGCCGGTACTTGCGATCCACCAATCTGACGACGTGCTTAACAACATGAACCAATGGTGTATCGACACCCACGGTAAATCGGGATTAACTGAGCGTTGCCGTAAAAGTACGGTAGATGAACAAACCGCAGTAGCCGAAACCATCCGCTTCCTCGAAAAATACGTGCCTAAAGGCGCTTCGCCATTATGCGGTAATACCATAGGTCAAGACCGCCGCTTTATGGTGAAATACATGCCGGAACTTGAAGACTATTTTCACTATCGCAATATTGACGTAAGCACCCTGAAAGAGTTGGTTAAGCGCTGGAAACCAGAAGTACTTGAAGGTTTCAGCAAGAAAGGGGTGCATTTAGCCTTAGATGACATTCGAGAGTCGATTGCAGAGCTCGTGTTTTATCGTCAACACATATTCAATATTTAAAGTGAAAATGCGCTGTTTGCGCTTTTCTTCAGCGCAATGCCGATAATCTGAGCACTCAAGCTAAACAATTTCGTATAAATGCAATTTAGGGCTTGCGTCCCCCGCTAGTTTTTGTAAAATGCGCACCCGCTGTTGATGACAGCGGATGATTTTGTCATAAATCATGATGCGATGCGGGAATAGCTCAGTGGTAGAGCACAACCTTGCCAAGGTTGGGGTCGCGAGTTCGAATCTCGTTTCCCGCTCCAAATTTGAAAGTGTTAAAAGTAACGGAAAATTGTTACTTAGTATGCGACCCCAAGAGGTCACGACAACTCGGTTGGCGGATGCGAATCTCGTTTCCCGCTCCAAATTTGAAAGTGTTAAAAGTAACGGAAAATTGTTACTTAGTATGCGACCCCAAGGGGTCACAACAACTCGGTTGGCGGATGCGAATCTCGTTTCCCGCTCCAAATGACAACATCAACATACCATATGCGGGAATAGCTCAGTGGTAGAGCACAACCTTGCCAAGGTTGGGGTCGCGAGTTCGAATCTCGTTTCCCGCTCCAAATTTCAAAGCTTTAATAGTAATGCGGCATTGTTGCTTAGCTCGCAACCCCAAGGGTCACGATCGAGCGTCGACCGCAACGCAGTTGCCGTAACGAATCTCGTTTCCCGCTCCAAATTTCAAAGCTTTAATAGTAATGCGGCATTGTTGCTTAGCTCGCAACCCCAAGGGGCCGCGATCGAGCGTCGACCGCAACTCGGTTGCCGCAACGCAGTTGCCTTAACGCGGTTACTCAAAACTAAGATTTCTTCAGCGTCTTTCTAGTTTTGCCTGTTACTCATTTCCCTGAGGAAACTGCACGCGTAAATAGCTGAACGCACAAATATGTGCGCTTCAACAACCTGAGCCCACAAAAAGCCGCGCTTCAAAATACCGTGCGCCAAAATGTGGCGTTGGCTGTCTCTTTTGGGTTATCTGTGCACCATGGTGAATCACGTATACCCAAGGGAGACGATATAACTCACTGAAAGTATTATCTTTAATATTCTGGCATAAGATTTGTACTAAGCATTGCGTGTTCGGGTGATTTTGCCCTCTCAAACAAATTAATTCTGACGACGGCGTCTAGTGTTTCTACTTTTTAGTGGGAAAACTGACGCCGTTTTTTTTGTTTGTTTGAAAGGTCAAAATTAACGAAATACCCGAACCACCTTAAACATTGGCTAAACACACTTAAACGGGGTTCAAAATGGCTTATTTATTACCATCAGAGTTTGCCACCAAAATGGTGGACGCAGGGGAAGCAAAGATATTCATGTCAACACGAGATACTATCATTCGTGCATACATGGCGGGTGCTATATTGGCATTGGCAGCGGTATTTGCCATCACTATCGCGGTACAAACAGGGGTGTTCTTGATCGGTGCAATCTTGTTCCCGGTTGGTTTTTGTATGCTTTATCTTATGGGCTTTGACTTACTAACCGGTGTGTTTGTCTTGACGCCGTTGGCACTGATTGACAAACGACCCGGCGTTACCATTCAAGGCGTATTGCGCAACTGGGGTTTAGTGTTTGTCGGTAACTTCTGCGGTGCGTTAACGGTCGCCATTATGATGGCGTTTATTTTTACCTATGGTTTTAACACTGACCCAGGTGCTATTGGTAAGAAAGTCGCATCAATCGGTGAAGCGCGTACTTTAGGTTACGCTGAGTTTGGCACTGCTGGTTGGTTCACCATTTTTATTCGCGGGATGCTGTGCAACTGGATGGTGTCATTAGGCGTGGTAGGTGCCATGATCTCAACTCACGTAAGCGGTAAAGTTATCGCAATGTGGATGCCTATCTTCTTATTCTTCTTTATGGGCTTTGAGCATTCAGTGGTTAACATGTTCTTATTCCCGTTCAGCATCATCTTAGGCGGCGATTTCTCGGTGATGGATTACCTAGTATGGAATGAAATTCCAACGGCCCTTGGTAACTTAGTCGGTGGTTTAGCCTTTACCGGTTTGACCTTGTATAGCACGCACGTACGTACGGGTAAAAAACGTGATTTGCCTTATAGCAAAACCTCTGACGTAGCTGCAAGCTCAGTCGCTGAGCATGCATCTCGCTAAGATAACAGTCGGCCAGCAGTCTATTGCTGGCCTTAAATCTGTTAATCAAGATTACTGTGGTAGTCACAGTGCGAGCGATGCCCAAGGCCGATTAAAAGGCCAAGTATTAGCCATGGCCGATGGCATAGGTAGCAGCAGCGTTAGTCAAGTGGCGAGTAAAGCCGCAGTGAACAGTTTTTTGCAAGACTACTATGCCACCTCAGAAGCCTGGTCAGTTGAAACGTCTGCCAAGCGCGTCTTACAATCTATTAACGCTTGGCTGCACGGTTACACCAAGCAAAGCGAATTTCGCTACGATATGGAGAAGGGGTATGTTTGCACCTTCAGTGCCGTCATCTTTAAAGAGCGCACGGCACATATTTTTCATGTGGGTGATGCCCGCGTCTATTTGTTACGTAAAGGCGTACTGGAACAACTGTCGAATGACCACCGTCAATACGCTGCTCAAGGGCAAAGTTATTTGAGTCGAGCACTGGGCATGCACAGCCAGTTAGACATCGATTATACGAGTGTGGCACTTTGCCAAGAGGATGTATTCATCCTATGTACTGACGGAGTACATGAATTTCTTCCCCCACAAGATTTATTAACCTCTCTTTCATCAATTCAAACGCTCACTGATCCAGAGTCCATTGATCCATTAGCAGGCGCTTTGGTACAAACAGCGCTCGATAATGGCAGCGACGACAACCTTTCTTTGCAACTTGCCTATATCAGTGAGTTGAGCCAAATCCAAGACAAGCCAATAACCGCAGGGATGCTCGCCTTGCCCTTACCGCCTATTCTGCAAGTAGGTGAGCAGATTGATGGCTATAGGGTATTGCGTTCGATGCATGTGTCTGCCCGTAGTCACGTGTATTTAGTTGAAGATGAAAAGACACTTGAGCAGTGGGTTTTAAAAACACCCTCTGTCGATTTGTCAGATAGTGATGATTACTTAGAGCGCTTTTGCCTTGAAGAGTGGATAGGTAGGCGTCTTCATAACTCTCATGTGTTGCATGTGCCTCCTGCAGAACACCCTAAACAGTATATTTACTGCGTAGCTGAATATGTTGAGGGCCAGTCTCTGAGCCAATGGTTAACGGACAACCCTAAACCTGATTTAGAAGTCGTGAGAGGTATTATTGAGCAGGTGGCCAAAGGACTACAGGCATTTCATCGGTTGGACATGCTGCATCAAGATATTCGACCTGAAAATATCATGATCGACCGAAAAGGCACGGTGAAAATTATCGACTTTGGCTCAACCACCGTTGCAGGCTTGCAGGAAGTCGGTCAAGGGTGCGGTAACAGTGAATTACTTGGCACCGCACTTTACATGGCCCCTGAATATTTTTTAGGTGACGTAGGTACACCACGTTCAGATATTTTTTCGTTGGCGGTATTGGCTTATCACATGTTAAGTGGGCGTTTTCCTTATGCTACTCATGTTGCCAAAACCCGCACTCGGGCACAGCAAAACCGCCTTATTTATCAATCTGTACGTGACGAAAACAGCCCGGTACCGGCATGGTTGGATGCAACGCTCGCTAAAGCGTTAAAAGTGGACCCTTTCAAACGATATGCCGAGCTTTCTGAGTTTATACACGATTTACGTCACCCCAACGCCGATTTTGTGCGCCTATCTAAGCCGCCCATTATGCAGCGAAACCCTGTGGCATTCTGGCAAGCTGCGGCATGTGCGCTACTTATCAGTAACCTTTACTTTATTTATCTGTATTTACAGTAAGCCATTGTTTAACAGATAGTTTAATCAATGACTTAACCAATGATTTTATCAACAACATAGATTCTTACCTAGGAGAGAAACAATGCAAAGCAGAGAGCAAGTTACCCAAGCTATATTGGTCGCAAAAGTACAAAAAGGTATTACGTGGCAAGAAGTATCCGAAGCGGTAGGGCAGTCAAAAGAGTGGACCACCGCAGGTTGCTTAGGGCAAATGACTTTTAATTCAGAGCAAGCAGGCGTAGTGGCCAAGTTGTTTGATTTAGATGAAAACGCTGAGGCGTGGTTACAGGTAGTCCCTTACAAAGGTTCTTTCACGGAGGCGGTGCCTAGTGATCCGTTGCTTTATCGGTTATACGAGATGATCAACGTATATGGTTCGACCATAAAATCCCTAATCCACGAAGAATTCGGCGATGGCATTATGAGTGCAATAGACTTCTCGATGGATATTCAGCGTGAAGAAAATAGCGCTGGTGACAGAGTCAGCATTGGCCTGTCAGGTAAGTTTCTGCCCTATAAATCTTACTAAATGAAACAGCCCCTTGGGTGCATAACACACCCAAGGGCACATACTTAGCTCTCACTTCGTAACTGATCGACTGTTTCACTGACGTATTTCGCTCCTGTCAGCACTTCTTCGATGATCGTCGCTGCTTCTTCTACTTGCTTCGCGCTTTGCAAAGACTGCTGATGAATTTCGCCGATGCTGTCTTTGGCTTGTTGGGTCAGCGCACTGTTGTTTGTCACCAGTTGCTCAATACCCGCAGTTGAACTCACAGTGCGTGCTGCCAACGTGCGTACTTCATCTGCCACTACCGCAAAACCTCTACCATATTCGCCTGCTCTGGCTGCTTCTATCGCCGCGTTAAGGGCCAGTAGGTTGGTTTGATCAGCGATTGAGCTGATCGTGGTGACTATCTTTGATATTTCTTCTGAGCGTTTATTCAATTGATCAATTAAATCAGTCGAGGTTAATGTACTGGTCACAATAGCGTTAGATGTGTCAACTGTGCGTTGCAAGATAACCGCGCCGTCTTTGGATATCTTAGCTGTCTGCATGGATGTGCTGTAGGCAATCTCTGCGGCCTCTTGTGTCGCCAACTGCTTTTGAATGCGAGAAGTGATATTGGATGCAATCTTAACCACCTTAATGACTTGCCCTTGTTCATTCAATACAGGGTTGTACGTTGCCTCAAGCCATATGGTACTGCCATCACGAGTGAGGCGATTAAACTGCCCACCTTTGAATTCCCCTTGTTCTAGCTCGCGCCAAAAGTTGGGGTTGTCTTGGTAAAAGTCTTCTGTACAAAACATGCGGTGATGTTTACCTACTATGTCTTTAACACTTGCATAGCCCATAGTTTGAATAAAGTTTTCATTCGCGCTGATGATCTCGCCATGTGGCGTAAACTCTATTAAGGCACTGGAGCGGTTGAGGGCTTCAAAAATAGCGGTTTGGCTGTTTAAGCGCTCTTTTTCAACCGTGATGTCATTGGCTATTTTTACAATACGCACTATTTTACCGTTTTGTTCTACAGGGAAATACGTAGCCTCTAGCCATAAATCGTCGCCACTCTTGCGCTTGCGTAAAAATGTACCGCTTGAACTTTCGCCCTGTGCAAGGTTTGCCCAAAATGAACGATACCCAGGAGAGCCTGATTCCATAGCGCTGCAAAACATGCGGTGATGTTGCCCTTTAATTTCGGCCAAAGAATACCCAACCGTGCTTAGAAAAAGCGAATTTGCATCTAGGATCATGCCATCAGTATTAAACGAAATTGTGGCGCAATGGCGCTCTAAAGAATGGATAAAACAAGATTCGAAACTCTCTGGAATGGGAGTGTCTGCTTTTGCTGTTGAACGGGAAAAAAACATAGTCACCAACCTCTATTACATCATTAAATGTTATGGAAAAATACTTACCCATCACTACTGGTGATGCTAAATGTTATAGTATATTAATACGCCTACTTTTAGCGCGTGTATTTCACCTAAATACTGATAAAACGGGGAGGTAAACCGATTTTGGTTATTTTCACTAGTTTCCAAGGTTTGTGCAGTTTTTATACTTATAGAACGCTCATTTCAGAGGTTTTGCCACGGATTTAGCCCATTAATACACCAGATTTCCCTCTTCTAGAGCGGAAATAAAGCTGATAATGTGTAAAAAACTCATCAAGTGAAGGATGTATACATCATGAAAATTGTGAAATTTACCCGTTATCTAGTTTTAGCCTCTAGCTTGCTATTACCTTTTAGTGCTTTTAATCAAGCAGTTGCACAACAAGATTCGATTGATAAATTTGCTCCAGGTTTCTATCGCACTCAGCTTGGTCAGTTCGATGTTATCGCCCTGAGCGATGGCACTGTGGATTTACCCATGGATAAATTGCTGCACCAAGACAGCGAAACGACAAAGCAACAATTAGAAGAGTCATTTTTATCGGTACCAACGGAGACCTCCGTCAATGGTTACTTAATTGATACGGATGGTGAACTTGTACTAATCGATACAGGAGCAGGTAATTTATTTGGCCCCACATTAGGCAATATCATAAAAAGCCTAAACGCAGCGGGCTATTCACCGAGCGATGTTGATCACATATTGATCACTCATCTACATCCAGATCACGTCGGTGGTCTAACAAAAGAGGGTAATCGCGTATTTGTTAATGCCACGGTGCATGCGAACCAACGGGATCTGGATTTCTGGTTAAGCGATAAAGAAATGAGTAAAGCGCCAGAGGCGAACAAAGGTTTTTTCCAAGGCGCGATGGCGTCTTTAAACCCTTATGTGAAAGCCAATAAAATCAGCGCATTTAACGCAAATGAGCAAATTGTAAAGGGGATTAATACTGATGCTACCCATGGTCACACGCCAGGGCATACATCTTATATTGTGCAAAGTGACGGTGAGGAAATGTGGGTTATTGGCGATCTTATTCATGCAGGGGCAGTGCAATTCTCACATCCACAGATAACCATTGATTTTGACTCGGCTCCACAACAGGCCAAAAAACAGCGTGAACGTATTTTTTCTCACGTCGCTAAGAGTAAAGCGCTGATGGCGGGGGCACATTTACAATTTCCTGGCTTGGGCCATCTGCGCGAAACGAAAAGCGGATTTGAATGGGTACCTGCGAATTACAGTCGCTTACGCTAGGAATTATTGACCTTTGCTGACATTATTACAAAGGTCTGTAAGTCGGTTTGACTAGCAGACTAAAACGTTTCGTTTTTAATGCTTTTATGTACCTGTACGCCAAGCCGCCTTGCTAATCTAGCGAGGTTGGCTCTGTCCATGTCTAATTGTTTGGCCGCCAAAGTCCAATTGCCTTGGCAATCAGCCAGAGCGCGACTGATCATATTAGCTTGAAAGGCTTCGGTCATAGTTTTGAGATTTTGTGGTTCGGCATTTCCACATAGGCTGCTTTGTGGTGTTGGCTGAACATGAATCTCTTTTGGCAGTAAGGCGCGTTCAAAATCTAAATCTGCTGTGTTAAGTGAGATAATATCGTGTTGATTCGCACTGCGCGTTGCCTTCAGAGAAGCACGGCTGATGACGTGCTCTAATTCCCTTACATTACCAGGCCATGAGTAGGCAAGAAGTGCTTGTTGTACGTCGTTTGGTATTTTTAGTTGGCGGATCCCTAGCTTGCGAGCGGTCACTTCCAAGAAATAACCCGCGAGTAGCAATACATCATTCCCGCGCTCTTTTAGTTCCGGGACTTTGATAGGGTACACGGAGAGGCGATGATAAAGGTCTGCTCTGAAACGCCCAGTTTTAACTTCTTGTGCTAGGTCACGATTAGTTGCGGCTACCACGCGTACATTGACTGTCGATACTTGATCCTTTCCCACAGGCTGAATCTCGCCACTTTGTAACACGCGTAATAATTTACTTTGCACGCTTAATGGCAATTCACCAATTTCATCTAAAAATATCGTGCCTCCATCGGCTAGCTGGAATTTGCCGGCGCGCTCTTTCTCGGCGCCGCTGAACGCACCTTTCCCGTGACCAAACAATTCACTTTCCGCCAAGGTTTCTGGTATTGAGGCACAGTTAACGTGCACCAAAGGCTGAGTGCCTCGATTAGAACGTTGATGTAATGTTCGGGCAACCAACTCTTTACCTACGCCTGTTTTTCCCCATATCAGCACTGTGTAGTCAGAGCCAGAAACCAATTGAATATCGCTTTTAAGGGCAAGCATACTGGGGCTATTACCTATTAGCTCGCCGCCATCTCGTGTTAGCGCTTCGTTCGTTAGCTCTTGCACTAAATCGTGTGCTTGTTGTGCGCGCTGTTCCAACCCGCTCAGTTGGATAGCCGTTTTCAAGGTGGCGGCGGACAGGGCAGTGATTAGCTGCAATGTGCGCTCGGGGATCTCTGAAAAGGCTTCAGGGCTCAGACTATCAAGGGTCACGACGCCCATAAGTTGATTATCGCTATACAAGGGCAGACCCATACACGAATGCACGGGCAAGTCGCCTTCTTTTGCGAGCAATAAGCCATCATAAGGATCCGGTAATGGCGAGTCTGATGCAAAACGCACCGGCTGTGTCCCAGCACAAATGAGCGAAAGACGAGGGTGGTCGCTGAGATTAAAACGCCGCCCAAGGGTGTCGGCTGCAAGACCTTGTATTGCCAATGGTTTTAATTGTTCTCCTTGATGTATCAACAATACAACCGCATCGCAATTGATGGCTTTTCTGATAGAGGATAGCAATCTGTCGAACCTATCTTCATTGGTGATGCTGTTGGCGAGATCTAACGCCACTTCTAACAGAAGGGTTGAATTGAGTTCCATGATAGGGGGCTCCAATGGTCAATGCTGATGTGATAATGATGCCATAGAATGCATTGTGTCATAAAGACTTTTACGAGTCTTTACGACTCTAACTGAATTGAGTCAATATGACTCTTTCGGGTGGGATTTATTTCTATCTCACTGATAATTATGCAATTTTAAAATTGGCATCAAAGGTGCTATCTAAAGTGTATCTCTGCTGATGCAACACCAAAACAGGTTTTGAACAGCGCACTTAGGGGGCACTAATGGGCAAGGTTTTCGTGAATGACATGATTAATACTCAAATGACCAACATAGGCATGACCAACTTAACCACTTCTTGCATAGACATTACCAATAACGAGAGCGTATCGAAGCGCTTTGGCGCGTTATTCAAGTTTGCGAATATAATCTTATCTGTGTCCCTCACATTGCTCATTATATGTATTGCGGTGAGTTACCCCTTGTCGCACTTATTTTCAATGCTACTCAGGTGGCGAGTCATCTTATGATTATCGTCAGTGCGAGTGTACTGAAAGTCGCTTATGTAGTGCGGTGTATTGCGCAATATGAACAACATAAACAACATAAGCGGGTGCTGTAGATGATGAAAACTACAGCATCGAAGAAGCGCGCATCGACTCAATCGGGCATTCATTTTGCCCAACCCGCTGAGCCCTTGGGCGATCACGCAACTTCACGGGGGATCCATCACGCCGCGGTTTGGTCACTCGCCTTTCGACCATTCTTTTTATTAGGGGCGCTTTGGGCTGTCATCGCCTTGATAGTTTGGGCATTGTGGTTCAGCGGGCATTGGCCACACTCTTTCGTATTGCCTCCTTCTTTATGGCATGCCCACGAGATGATATTTGGCTTTGCCGCAATGATTGCTGCAGGCTTTCTACTGACGGCTGTGCAAACCTGGACAGGGTTTCGTAGTGCTCATGGTGTATGGCTAATCATGCTAAGTGGACTGTGGATTGTTGCACGTATAAGTGGGGTATCCAGCGCCGAGCCGTGGGGCCTAGGCCTTTTCATATGCAGTCACTTTCTATGGTGGCTGGGTGTGATTGGATGCTTCAGTTATCAGGTTATTAAAGCAAGAAATACCTCTAACTACATACTCATCGCCTTATTGTGCGGTCTGTTTAGCCTAAATCTTGTCTTTTTCGCGCTAGTGAACGAGCAAGCCTACGTACTGGCGTCGCAGTTGCTGCAAAGCGCGGTGCTCTTATTCTGTGTGCTAATCACGGTTATTGGTGGCCGAGTGATCCCCTTTTTTACCGGAAGAGCTTTAAACCGACCTCAGGTAAAACACCCCAGATTCGATTTAGTGCTGCTGATTTTTTCTCTGCTGGCGGTTGCACTTTTTATAATCCAATTTTTTGTTCCTGTTTCTAATCTCGCTGCAATCGTTTTGATTGTGCTTGGTGTCGCGCATCTTTGGCGCTTGGGACAATGGTTTGCCCAGGGTATTTGGGCAGTCTCACTATTATGGTCACTGCACTTGGCGTACCTTGCCTTGGCTATCGGTTTGTTGCTGGTGGGGATGAGCTTACTGACTTCTTGCTTACCCTTAAAAGACAGCTTGCACTTGATCAGTATCAGCGCTATTTCGGCCATGATCTTAAGCATGATGTCACGAGTGTCACTGGGACATACAGGGAGAGCATTAGCCGTATCTCGCGGTATAAGTGCAGCATTTGCCTTACTTTTATTAGCAGGTTTGCTACGTGCATTGGCATCACTTAGTGAGCAGGTACTTCTTTTTTGGCAGCTCAGTGCTTGGTTATGGTCAGCAGCCTTTATTCTGTTTTTTGTGTATTACTGGGCCGTGTTAACCAAGGCGAGAGTCGATGGGAAACCAGGCTAAAAAGGCTATCTAGACCAGTATTCAACAAATTTAACTGACCACCACATTTTATATTTTTTACTAACATCAACATCATACACAGCAAGAGGTTTTATATGTTATCCGCTCAAACCATCGCCACGGTTAAAAGTACTGTTCCCCTTCTAGAGTCTGCCGGCGTAGCCATTACCGATCATTTTTACCAACGTATGTTCCGTTTGAATCCCGAGCTGAAAAACATATTCAATATGGCGAATCAGGCCAATGGCCGTCAGCAGTTTGCGTTATTTAATGCGATTGCCGCTTACGCAAAAAATTTCGATAACTTGGGCGCCTTAAGTGAGGTTGTTGAGCGGGTGGCGCATAAACACACCAGCTTTTTTATTCAACCTGAGCACTACGATATTGTGGGTCATCACTTAATTGAAACACTGCGAGAACTGGCCCCAGAGGCATTTACCCCTGACGTAGAGCAAGCGTGGGTTGAGGCATATGGCGCATTAGCAAAAATTTTTATCAACCGAGAGGGTGACTTATACAATCAATCTGAAACAGCCCAAGGAGGCTGGTTAGGCCCGCGTCAATTTCGTGTGTTGAGTAAAACGCCTGAGTCCGCTTTAGTGACCAGTTTTGTGCTCACCCCTATGGATGGCCAACCAGCGATTGACTACAAACCAGGCCAGTATTTAGGGGTTAAAGTACATCCGGCGCATTGCGACTACGTGGAAATGCGCCAATATTCTTTGTCAGATAAACCTAACGGCGTGACGTATCGTATCAGTGTTAAGCGCGAGCAGGGGGAGGTTAACGGTTTAGTGTCGAATCATTTGCATGAGTCTGTTGAGCAAGGTGATGTGATCGATATATTGCCACCAGCAGGCGACTTTTTTCAGCAGAACCAACACTTGCCTACTGTACTTATTTCCGCAGGCGTAGGTTTAACGCCTATGATGTCGATGCTCGAAGCGACAGTCGAGAGTCACCCAACCACAGAGATACATTTTTTACATGCGTGTGAAAACCCAGCGCAACACTCCTTCATCAAGCGAGTTGCTGAACTTGAAAAGAATACGCCACAACTTAGCACGCATACTTGGTATGCAAGCCAAGCACCAAAGGCGGATAGCGTATCTGCAGGCTTAATGTCACTAGCGTCGCTTGGTGACGCTCTGCCCATAAGTAGTGGTAATTTCTATATCTGCGGCCCGACAGGCTTTATGGCATTTATTAAAAAACAATTACTTGAGCTCGGTGTTAAAGACGCACAGATCCACTATGAAGTATTTGGTCCACATAGCGACCTATAGTTTACACGGCAGGCAGCAGTGTGAGTACTTCGTCATCCCTGAAGCCTGCTGCATCTTAAAAGTGAATTTTAAAAGTGTATTTGTTGAGAACCATGAGGCGCTGCCCCTAACTCGATGCTGCGCTTGCTTGGCAATGAATCGCCAACGGCCAAGGTGTATGCACCGCTAGGCCAAACATTTTCACCGGCATCGTTAACTCTGTAAAGATTTTTTCCTTCAATAGTAAATTCAATTAAGCGCTTCTCATATGCGCCAATGTGGACGCGCTTAAACGCTTTTAAATTTGTTATCGCTTCATTTTTCAACGGTACCTGAGGGGAAAGATACACTTGCACTACCGTTTCACCATCTAGGGCTGTGCTGTTTTCAACTTCAACACTGATGTTTATATTTTCCCCTTCTTGAGGAGCGCGCTTCGATAAGCTGAGCTTACCAAACTTAAATTGAGTGTAAGACAAGCCAAAGCCGAATGGATACAGAGGCAATTTCTTAAGGAATTTATAGGTTCTGCCTGTCATCGTGTAATCATCAAAGGGAGGGAGATCATCAATTGTTTTTACGAAGGTGAGTGGCAAATGACCTGATGGGTTAGTATCTCCAAAAATCACATCTGCCACCGCATTGCCACCTTGCTCACCTGGATACCATATCCATAGTATGGCATCCGCCAATGGGTCTAATTCGCTGATATCCACTGGGCTTCCCGCAGCAACAACCAATATCAACGGACCTTTTTTGTTTTCCGCAAGTTGCTTTACATAATCGACTTGATTTTGGGGCAAGGTGATAGCAACCCTATCTCCTCGATCGGCAGAGGCTATTGCGTCAACTTCTTCGCCCTCCATATCGGCAGATATGCCTACTACAGCAATCACAGCATCGGCTGTTTTAGCTACTTCTGGCGCCCAATTAAGGGGGTTAATGTTACTGTGAAAAGGCAAAGCGCCTGCGCGGTAATTTAGTGACGAGCCTAATGATACTTTTCCTGCAATGCCTTCAAGAACAGTTACCAAGCTATCTGAGATACCGTAATAGTTGCCCATCAACATATCGGAGGAAGCCGCAAATGGGCCGGTGACATAAGGCACTTTAATATCTTTTGATAGGGGTAATACTTGTTTTTCATTTTTTAATAAAACAATCGATTTCGCCGCCACTTTACGCGCTAGCTCAATATGTTCAAGGCTGTGAATGACTTCTTGGCCTATGGCATTGTGCGGGTTTAACTCACTAGGGTCGAATAAACCCAAACGAAAGCGGATCATAAGCAAGTTTTTCAGACGCTGGTCAATTAATGATTGGGTAATAAGGCCTTCTTCAAATGCAGCTTTCAGGGATTTTTCATAGGTAAAACCGCAATTTAAATCGACCCCCGCGCGCAATGCGAGTGCCGCTGACTCAACGCGATTATGGGTGACTTTGTGTCCGCTATGAAAGTCGTGCAATGCGCCGCAATCTGACACAACATAGCCATTAAATTGCCACTTTTTCTTTAACATTTCCCCCAGCAAGAACTCACTTGCACAGGATGGCTGACCATACACCCCATTGTACGCACACATCACACCTGCGACTTTTGCTTGGGTCACTAGCGCTTCAAAAGCGGGTAAATAGGTCTCGTACAAATCCTTTTTGCTAGGCTCTACATCAAATTGATGGCGCAAAGACTCCGGTCCTGAATGCACTGCGAAGTGTTTGGCTACACCGGCAGACTTCAAATATTTGGGGTCGTCCCCTTGCAGACCTTTTACGAACGCAGTGCCCATTTGTGAGGTTAATAAGGGATCTTCACCGTAAGTTTCTTGACCGCGTCCCCAGCGAGGATCGCGAAAAATGTTCACGTTTGGTGTCCAAAATGTTAGCCCGGCATATTGCCCTTGATTGCCTATCGACTGAGCTATGGCGTACTTGGCCCGCGCTTCGTCCGATATCGCATTGGCTACTTCTTGTGCTAATTCAGGATCAAAGGTGGCCCCGAGCCCAATCGCTTGAGGGAAGATAGTTGCTTTGCCGTTACGAGCGATACCATGCAGCGCTTCATTCCACCAATTGTATTGAGGCACCTCTAAGCGCGGTATCGCTGGAGTGGAATGTGACAATTGAGTTATTTTTTCATCTATTGTCATTGCGTTAACGAGCGCTTGGGCGCGCGTTTCAAAACTGAGTTCGGGGTTAAACCATATCTGTTGCTTTACATGGTTTATCTGTGCAGCACCTACCAAGTGGCAGGTGAACATTAGTACTGAAACAAGAAGCGTTTTAAGCATGATCAATCCTTTGCTTATGTAAGTAAGGGGAACAGAAATATTCAATTCGAAAAAATTTGTTTTCCGATGTAAATGTAGGTTAGGTTTATTGTATACTGTTAACAAAATGATAATCAATACGGTTGTTATCGAAAGACAAATTCGTTGTTAATCAAATTAAAGACCGTCAAATAAAGTAAGAATTGTCAAAATAGAGAAGGGAGCCAACAGCGGATGGTATTCAGTCATCAAATTAATATGCGCAGCTTTAAGTTGAGGAGTAGACAAGGGGGCAGTGTCATAATTAGCATCCTTTTATTATTGTTACTCGATGTGAATGCCGAGGCGGCTGGGGATGGTAATAGGTTAGAAAGTGCTAACCCAAATCCTAGAGGCAGCAATAAGGATGCACCGAACATCGTTCTGATTCTGTCTGATGATGCAGGATACGGGGATTTTGGCTTTCAAGGTAGCAGCCAAATCCGTACACCAAATTTGGACAACTTAGCCGTCCAAAGCACGGTGTTTACTCAGGCTTACGTTAGCGCAGCAGTGTGTGGGCCATCAAGGGCTGGCATACTAACAGGTAAATACCAACAACGGTTTGGTTTTGAGGAGAACAATGTTCCAGGTTACATGAGTGATTCGGGCCTAACAGGGGATGACATGGGGTTGCCATTAAACCAGCGCACCATCGGCGATTACTTGACTCACTTTGGCTATTCGACCGCGTTGATTGGCAAGTGGCATCAAGGTAATGCTGATAAATTCCACCCTACAAAGCGTGGGTTCGAGCATTTTTATGGATTTCGAGGCGGAGCACGCAGCTACTTTGAATTTGGGCCAAATAACCCAGTTTCTTACCCTGAGGATCGTTTGGAGAGAGGTTTTGCTCATTATAAAGAATCACCCCATTACTTAACCCAAGCGTTGGCAGATGAGGCGATTAAATTTATTAAGCAAAACCAGAGGGAGCCGTTTTTCTTATTCTTGTCATTCAATGCGGTGCATACACCTATGGATGCCAACAAAGAAGATCTTGCACAATTCCCCCAGTTAAGCGGAAAGCGTCAACGAGTTGCTGCAATGACGTTGTCGATGGATCGCGAAATCGGCAAAGTGCTCGCTAGTCTTGATGAATTGGGATTAAGCGAAAATACCTTGCTGGTGTTTACAAACGATAACGGCGGTCCCTCTGACACGAATGCTTCCGACAATACCCCTCTAAGTGGCACCAAAGCCAACCATCTTGAAGGGGGCATTCGCGTTCCCTTTTTGATGCGTTGGCCAGCAGGCAATATTGGGCCTAATACCTATCACGAACCTATCAGTACTCTAGATTTGCTACCCACTTTTTTCGCGGCAGCGGGCGGTAAAAAAAGTGCGGTAGCGGATCTAGACGGCACTAATTTACTCCCTTATGTGCGCGGTGAAATCACGATACCTCCACATCAGACCTTGTATTGGAAGAAAGAAAACCGAGGCGCGATTCGTCACGGAAATTGGAAGCTACTTCGTTTCCCTGACCGTCCGGCAGAGCTTTACGATCTGAGTCAGGATATTTCTGAACGTCATGATCTTTCTGCAACCAACCCTGAGATCGTGAAGGATTTATATCGGCGACTATTTACGTGGGAGCTCTCGCTAGAACGCCCACTTTGGCAGCTAAAGCGTGAATACGAAGGCGCAGCGATGACTCGTATGGACAACTTCCGTCAACCCATCTTACAGGACAAGCACTAGCATGCAGAACTACTTACCTATTTTACCGATCCGCCAAACATCGAATTCGATGCTACGGTTTAATCTCTTTTCATTATTGTTTGTGGCTTTGTGCTTAGCGGGTATTGTATTTAGTAGCGACCTTGCGGCGCAAACTAAGAAAACTCACAAGTTAGTAGCAAAGGAGCGGCCAAATATCGTGGTGATTTTAGCCGATGATTTAGGCTACGCAGATTTAGGTTTTACCGGTTCGAAAGAAATCTTTACCCCGAATATTGATGCCTTGGCTAACAATGGTGTGGTGTTTAAAAATGGCTATGTAACCCATCCATATTGTGGCCCCTCGCGAGCAGGACTACTAACAGGGCGTTATCAGGCGCGCTTCGGCATGGAAGTAAACGCAGCCCACTCTCCTGACGATCCGTATATGGGCTTACCGGTCGAAGAACTAACATTCGCCAAGCGCATGCAACAAGCAGGCTACAAAACAGCGGTCATGGGTAAGTGGCACATGGGCTCACATCCTAATTTTCATCCTAACAATCGTGGCTTTGACGAGTTCTTTGGCTTTTTAGGTGGTGGGCATGATTACTTTCCGGAGTCGGTTAAAGTGAGTAGTGCTGAGTACAGTATTGCTTTGTCACGCAATGGTAAGCCCGCTCAGTTAAACGAGTATCTTACAACGGCCATTAGCAAAGAAGCTGCACGCTTTGTATCGGCTACTGAGCAGCCATTTATGATGTACGTGGCCTATAACGCTCCGCATTCTCCTTTACAGGCTACCGAGCAAGATTTGGCCAAATACCAGCATATCGCCGATTTGGATCGCAGAACCTATGCCGCCATGATTGATTCTATGGATCAAGGCGTTGGGCGTATCGTTGCCGCCCTTAAACAAAGCGAAAAGCTGCATAACACCTTAATTTTCTTTTTGTCAGACAACGGTGGCGTGTATCCAGAAGAGTGGATGCCAGATTCAGATTGGGCGAATAATGCCCCCTTTCGCCGTGGTAAAGTGAGCCTAACCGAAGGCGGCGTGCATGTGCCATTTATTGCCCACTGGCCAGCCGGTTTTAGCTTAAAATCCGAATATGCCGGATTGGTTTCGTCTCTGGATATTGCTGCAACTTCGTTGGCCTTAGCGAGAGCGGACGTGAGTCAGGCGAAGTTAGACGGAGTAAATTTACTGCCCCACATTAACGGTGAAAACCCCGCATCACCGCATCCCGCGTTGTTTTGGCGCTTAGAAGAAGCCAGTGATTTGTGGGCTGTGCGTACCCCTGAATTCAAGTACTTGAATCAACCATTGCCAGGAGTCGGAAAGAGCTTCTTTGATATGCAGACTGACCCATACGAATCGCACAACCTAAATGGTGCTATGCCCAAAGAACAGTCCGAGCTTGCGACGCTATGGAATGAATGGAACAAGCACAACCAACAAAATATATTACTGCAAAATGAGCCTTACATAATGCGCCGTGCAGAATTTTACCAAACGCTATATCAAGCCCAATTAGAGAAAGCGTTGGCAGCCGAGCTTCAAGTGATTAAGTAAACTTACTACTTTTTAAGGCTTACCAGCCCATGGTAAGCCTCTGACCCCTAATCGATCGTTTTCTATCAATTCTATCCTGTGATTTACGTCTGAAAAACGCGTTCAACTATCTTCGTGTACTTTGCTGACGAGGTAGCGCGCTCTATTATGCGCTCGATCACGCAATTCGGTGCTGGAAATAGTGGTGCAACAGGGAATTGCTTAGTGAAAGGTGAATAGTTATGCACGATCAACCACTTCTATTTGGTGCGTATTCCAGTTTAATCCACTTTATTGGTAGCTAAACCTCAATGTCTGCAAAGATTAGTTGAGTTTCTCTGCACAATGCATCATTAAGGTGCGCTTTACATTTATCGCAATAGAAAACCACAATTAGTGCATAAATATCTGCATAACGCAGATTTTTGGCACTTTTTTCACTCGGACTATGCACTAAAGTACCAGAAAAGCAGGCATGAAACCTGCTGGGCTAGCTGGGATTAACACGCAATTACGCAACCGTTCACTATTAAAACGTTCACTATAAAAAGAGAAACACATACATGGCGATCACTAAACGCTTCCTAACAAAACACACATCAATTGCATTGGCAGTTTCAGCCACGTTTGCACCAATCCCATCGGTTTTGGCGCAAAGCGCGGATAATGGAATTGAAACTATCGAAGTCACAGCGACACGCCGCGCTGGTTCATTGCAGGAAGCACCATTGAACATTACCGCCCTTACTTCTGATACCTTGGCTGAGCAAAATATCGCCGACTTAGACGACGTAGCCCGCTGGGTTCCAGGTTTAACCATTACTGATCAGGGCGGGCGTAATGACTCGCCTATTATAGTGCGTGGTTTGAACACTAATTCTTCTGGGCCAAGCTCGGACGGCGGTACTGTATCGACTTACGTGGGTGAAATTCCCCTTTTTATTAATATGCGTTTGAATGATATTCAGCGCGTAGAAGTCCTGATTGGGCCGCAAGGTACTTTGTACGGTGCAGGTACGCTCGGCGGTGCCATTCGTTACTTACCCAATAAAGTAGAGCTTGATGTTACCTCGGGTGAAGTTACAGGCAATGTTTTTAGCGTAAATGAAAGTGATAGTGTCGGTGCAGAGGGTGGTTTCGTCTTCAATACCCCCTTGATTGAGGATGTGCTTGGCGTACGTATGTCGCTAAATAAATTCCATGATCCTGGTTTTGTTGATTATAACTACCTAGTGCGTGAAGGTGGGGTCTCTATAGCCGACCCTGATTGGACAGACGCAAGCGATGTTGACAGTAATCTGCGTTCGAAAAAAGACGCTAACGGTGAAGACACCCTTTCAGGGCGCGTGGCCTTGCGCTGGACTCCCACTGAAGATATTGACGCCACGCTGACTTATATGTATCAAAAGCAAGAAGTGGAAGGGCGCTCTATTGTTCACTACAACGGGTTATCACCAGATAATGGCTTGAATGACATCATCGGCAAGTACGAATCTGCCTATCGCTACGAGGAGCCTCGTGAAAAAGAAGACGACTTACTCAGTTTAGAGCTTACCGTTGATTTAGGCTTTGCTGAGCTAGTGTCTGCAACGGGCAAATCCACGTTCGAAGCGGTTGGTCAGCGAGATCAAACCGATTTATTGATCCGCCTTGCTTATAGCTATGAAGAATTTCCTGCGTTTTCAAGTTACACCAGAGAAGAAGACAATCGCGATATATTCACTCAAGAGTTGCGATTGGTTTCTAAAAGCGATTCAGACCTAAGTTGGATAGCAGGTGTCTTTTACAACAAAATAGAAAGTGACGGCAGAAGTTTAGAATTTACGCCTAATTTCGATGAGTATGCGATAAATACATGGGAAACTGGCGGAAATTTGCGTACTGATGATCTCGAATACATATCGTTTGATGAAACAGAAGTAACTGAAAAAGCCCTGTATGGGGAAGTAAGCTACGCGGTTACCGAGCGATTAGATATTACCCTAGGGGCTCGCTTTTATCAGTACGATTTAGAAACCGCGTCTGACGTTGATTTACCTTTGTTGTATACCTCTATTTCAGTTGAAGAAGGTGCTGATGACTTTAGGCAAGGGGATGAAATTATCTTGATCCCCCTTGAAAACGAAGCAGACGACAGTGGGAGTTTGTTCAAGTTTAACGCCAGTTATCAAATTACGTCTGATGTGATGGGGTACGTGACGGTCAGTGAAGGCTTTCGTATTGGTGGCTCAAACGGTGTGGGTGCTTGTCCTCCCGACCTATCGGGCGATACACAAGAAGTCTGCGCTTTGCCTAACGAACAAATTTACGCGCCTGACACTACCACCAACTATGAGCTGGGCCTAAAAAGTACTTGGCTAAAAAACAGGTTCCATTTCAATATGGCCTTGTTCAACGTGGATTGGGATGACGCTCAAGTCACGGGTACCACAGAAAATGGTCAGCAGACTATTTTGGTCAATGCCGGTAAAGCCAATTCAAAAGGTGTTGAGATGATGTCACGGGCAATTTTTAGCGATGAATTCAGTGCCTATGCCACTTATGCTTACACCAAAGCTGAATTGACCGAAGATGTAGCTGAGTTGTTCGATGACTCTGATGCGCTTGATGGCGATCGCCTACCAGGCTCGCCGGAGCACCAGTTCTCCCTTGGGGTTAAGTACTCCACAGAAGTGTTCGGCGATAAATTATTAGATGTGACCTACGGCCTAACTGCGCAAAGCGACATTTACTCTAAAATAGGCTTACACGAATCTGGCGAAGTTATTTCGGGATATGCGCTAAGTAATTTAAGCGCGTCTTTGTCTGACGAAGATTGGTCGGTCACCCTTTATGTTGACAACCTTTTTGACAAATACGCAGTGAGCTCGTCACGAAATGATTTGGGTGATATTGGTTTGGCGGTTGCCCCCGATACTAACTCGAACCGAGGTGATATATTGCGTTACTATGGTCATTACTTAGAAAGACCACGTACGGTCGGACTTAAATTTAATTACCAATTTGAGATGTAGTCTAGGTTAAAATTCTTAATGAATAAAAAGGGCACTGAGTGCCCTTTTTTATAAGTGAAGAAAGCAGCCCAGTTCCATTTACAGTGACAAGAAACCTATGCCAGACATTAAGCAACTGCATCAACAAGCCATTCATGCGCTGAATCAGCGAGATTTCGCTGATGCCCATAGCCTATGTGTACAGATCGTGAAACAGGATCCATTCGATCACGATGGATATTTTTTATTGGCCATGATCAACCTCGAAGTAGGTCAAATTGCTAAGGCGATTAAGTTAATTGAAAAAGCTAACGACATCGCGCCGCAAGCTGAATACTTTGCTTATTTAGCCAAGTGCCATTCATTGCGCGGTGAATCACAATCAGTGCTTGATGCAACAAATAATGCGCCTATCGAACAGATCAACAAGCCTCTTGCGCTTGATACCCTAGGCGTAGCACTTAGCCGAGTAGGACAGCATGAAAAAGCGCTGGCGTATTTCAGTAAGGCGTTGTCGCTAGATAAGCATAATGCGCATTTTTACTATAACTCTGGGGTATCGAGTAAATTCGCAGGTAAGTTCGAGGATGCTAGAGCGCACTTTGAGCATGCCATTCGTATCGCACCAGATTATCATCAAGCGCACTTTGCTTTGGCAGACTTGGGCGGAGTTAGCGCAGAAAATAATCATATTTCACGCCTTCAAGCTGCAGCGAAACGCACCAAAACGGTTGATGCTGATATGCATATTGCGCACGCATTGGCTAAAGAATACGAAGGGCTAAAAGATTACACTAGTGCATTTGATGTCCTCGAAAATGCCAAAAGCGCGAAGCTGGCGAGTATTGGTTATGAATTTGCCGACGATGCCGCATTTTTCGATTGCGTAGAGCAAACCCAGCTCAAGGATTTAGGCAACGGTTCTTCTCAAGCAGATGATTTTGCTAAAGCGGGTGATAGCTCGCACCAGCCAATTTTTGTGATGGGCATGCCCCGTTCGGGCACCACGTTAGTCGAACGTATCTTAAGTAATCATAGTGAGGTGTTATCAGCGGGAGAACTGCAAGATTTTGGCGTGGCGGTGAAGGAGCTAGCACAAACCCCATCACCCAGGGTGTTAGACGTAGAAACATTGCGCAAAGCCATGCAGCTTGAGCCGGCAAAAATAGGCCAGCGGTATATTCAGCGAACACAAGCCATAGTGGGAGATTCTCCCCATTTCGTGGATAAACTACCGTTTAACTTTTTCTACATTGGTCTTATTCGACGCGCTTTACCCAATGCAAAAATTATTTGTTTACTACGAGACCCAATGGATACCTGTGTCGGTAATTATCGCCAGTTATTTTCACTGAACAGCCCGTACTATGCTTACGCTTATAATTTGCAGAATATCGGCCGTTTCTATAATCGGTTTCACACACTAGTACACCAATGGCAGGCCACAGGAATGGATAATTTCAAGCTACTTAATTATCAAGGTTTGGTGCGCAATCCTGAGGCGAATATTCGTGATTTACTGACGTTTTGTGGTTTATCTTGGCAACAAGAGTGTTTACATGTAGAGCGCAATCAAGCACCTGTGTCTACAGCCAGCAAAGTCCAAGTGCGACAACCGATCAATCAATCCTCAATCGGCCGCTGGACGCATTATCGACAACACACTCAGGCGCTTGAAACCTTCTTTAAGCAACAGCAAATCCCATTTGAATCCTAAATCGCCCCTGTTTTAGCCACCGTACTTTTGGGGACTTGCCTTATATGACATACTTCGCGCCGCTGAGCATGCAAGCGCGTGTGCGGTGAATCTATCAATTTTTGTATTACATCCTTGGAGCCTTATGCCCGCCCTTAAACGTCTTGACCAACTACTGAGTAATTTAGGCTATTGCAGCCGCAAAGAAGCCCGATACTTACTCAAAGACAAACGCGTTACCATCAAAGGTGAATTCGCTAAATCTCCCGCGTTAAAAGTTGATCCTGCCACCGTGCGGGTAGACGGCGAAGCTCTTGATTCTCCTGATGGTATTTTAGTGATGCTGAATAAGCCCTTAGGTTATGTGTGTAGTCACGACAATAACGAGGGCATGCGTATTTACGATTTGCTGCCTGAGCGCTGGGAGTTTCGAAACCCAAAAATAGTTAGCGTCGGCCGATTGGATAAAGACACCAGCGGACTTATTTTGGTTACTGATGACACCAAGCTTGTACATCAACTCACGTCGCCCAAGCATCACGTAGACAAGGTTTATCAAGTGACAGTGGATAGCCCATTGCAAGCTGACATCATCGACGCATTTGCCAAAGGCGTGGTATTGGGGGAAGGGGCTGAGAAGTGCTTGCCCGCAAAAATGGAAATAATCAGCGATAATGTAGCTAACGTGACGCTAAATGAAGGTAAATACCACCAAGTGAGGCGGATGTTTGCCGCTTGCGGCTACCACGTTGAAGCGTTGCATCGTAGTCAGTTCGGGGAATACAAGCTGCAAGATTTAGCCCAAGGCGAGTGGCGCAACTTATTTGTGTAATTTAACGCTTTGACAAACCCAGTATTTCACTTTGAGTACAGGAATTATTCTGAATCTGTAGCGATTTTCTTCATGTTTTGACGTTAAGCGTTGGACTTAATTATTGGTAAGACCAATAATTCTTTTTAATATGTTCGCGCGGCTGATTCGTCACTTTTTGAAAAATGTTCCGCGCCTTTTATATCCGAGCTTGATTCTTCTTTCCTAAATTTTTTCGTTATCTTTCCTTTCAGTATAATCAAGCCCGCTATGAATTTTAGTTTTCACATGATGTAACTCTTTGTTCTTTATTGATTAATAATGTTATTTCTGATTTCATTTTCAGTGGCTAAACTGCACGCATATAAATATAAAGGGTAAATAATTTACCTTTTTTGCTTGTAACTGTTTTTAATTTGGTTAAGTATGTTGTTAACCAATTGTAGCTAATTGGTATTTTGATGTTGCAGGAAACTTAATTCGGTCTCGTTTCATCGTGCAATAAATATAACCATTAACTTAAACATCAAGGCAAAAAAGTATGACATTGAAAACTACAAAATGGTGGGGAATTTTTATCGCTACAGGAGCGCTTGGCATAGGCGTGAGTAATATTGTGTTAGCGGCAACAGTAAGCGTAAACAATGGGGGGTTTGAGAATAGCTACGCAGGTTGGACAAACGTAGAGCCCACGGCTATTTCGAGTGTTGCGTACAGTGGAAATAACGCATTAAAAATTACTGGTTCCGGCGGAAAAGTAGAGCAGAATGTTTCCGTGCAACCAAATACGAACTACACCTTGGTCGTGTATGTAAAAGGCAAAGGAAAAATAGGGGCGCTTGTGAATGGGGTCAGCTATTCAGCGACTACTGACAATGAAGAGTTCACGCCAGTTTCCGTCACGTTTAACAGTAGTTCAGCTTCTTCAATCACACTTTATGCACATTTTAATGGTGATGAGGGACGATTTGATGATTTCAGTTTACAAACTGGTACCTCCACCGATAGCCCCACAGATAATACCTGTAGCGGGACTGATAGTCTGGTTATAACCTCTGCATCTGATAATGGTACAAATGATGGGCATGGACCATTGAACACCCTTGACAACAATCTTGCTGACGAATCCAGATGGTCATCAAATGGCGTGGGTAAAGTTATAACTTATGATGTTGGTAGTACAGTGCTAATGAAGGCTTTAGATGTCTATTGGTATAAGGCTACTGAGCGAAACTCATATTTTGACATCGACGTATCTGACGACAATAGCATCTGGACCTCGCTTGTTGCAAACGGCTCATCCAGTACGTCAATCGGTGGATATCAAACTGTAGATTTCACCGATACCCAAGCCCGCTATTTACGTATCACCGGGCTGGGCAACTCAGTCAATAATTGGAACAGCATAGTAGAAAGTAATATTATTGGTTGTGGTGGTGAAATCGCTGAGCCAACACCAGACATCCCAGATGAAACAGATAATACCTTTGATATGAGTCTTTGGGACCAAGAGGGAAGCGATCCAACTGTTGGTAACACTTTTGTTTTCAAGGCACTTGAAGAGAAATATGTCACACCTAACGGCAATGGCTGGCGACATGAGTTGAAGATAAAAGAGGAACTTAGGGTCGCGATGACTAAAGTGTACGAAAACTTTAGCGCAAATATCAAGGTGGAAATGTCAGATGGCTCCAAAGCCATTGTGGCTCAACATCATGCCAGCGACACTGGTACTATTATGAAGTTGTACGTATCTGACAACAGTGAGTCTGGTTTTATCGACAGCACTGCAAATAACGGTATATTCGACGTTTACGTCAGACTTGCAAAAGCGGACGGCTCTGGCGAAGAGAAGAAAGCTCTAGGCACGATTCAGTCCGGCGATAACTTTGATTTTCAGGTTATCAACGATCACGGTAATGTGACTGTTAGTGCGTTTGGTAAATCGTTTAACTTGGACATTGAAGATAGCTCCGCCTCCTACTTAAAGTTTGGCAATTATCTTCAAGCTCAGGATCCGATTACCCGTGAAGACGTTGACGACTCAAGTGATTGGGCCGATTTTTATGCCGACCAAGGCATCACTGTCAGTAAGCTGACATTTTCGAATGTTAACTATATCCGCAATGTCGATTAGTACTTTAAGAGCTAATGCCCTTAGTTGAATGCGTGTTGCTAAAAAACGCATCGGATAAATAGGGCTGCACTTCGCACGCCCTTTATTCGTTTAAGACAAATCACTTTATTGGGGTTCTATAATGCGTTATTGAGCGACTTAAGCCTCTTATCGTACTTTTTATTTTTGCATACAAATTAACGCTATTTCTATTTTTTTACACTTCGCGCTTTTTAGCGAAATGCTTACTTACAGCACATTCGTAAGCTTGGTCAATTCCTGCGTAGGCAGGGCCGAATACCGAAAGCCCTTTTTCGCCAGTAAATTCCTTCGGTGCGGGTAAAATCACTACTGCCAAATTAGCACCGACCTTGTGATGCGGGTTAGTCACAGGTACGTTGTTATCCAAGTCCAGTACACAAATCAGATCAGGAATGGTCACATCTACTACGTCATTTAATCGCGCCGCCATGTTTTCATTTTTTACATCAATAGAATACGTCGAGCCTTGGTATTGGCTGTGGCCTTGAATGTCGATAGTGCCTAAGGTAAATCCATCTTTGGTTTCAAAATGAAACTGACTAACATTGCCGCGAAACGCCACATAGCCACCGGCACAATCGGCGATGGCATCGGCAATATCACGTTGTTCTTGAGCCGCAAAGCGAATAGCTTGACCGACGCTTAAGGCTTTGCTGATGGTGCCAGGAATCACTGCACCGCGAAGCTGTTCTACAGGTAGAGCATGGTCGATAGCTGCAATGTCATTGCGACTAACCATAGCAAGGGCGCGCACAACACGCTCAGCGCGTTGATCATCTGCAACGTTTTCACAGATAAAGCATTCACCAAACTCATTCGCCGTAACGATAGGCGCCGCAGGTAAACCATTGAAATAATAGGTTGAGTGAGTGATTTCAGGTACGGCGCGCCCAGCTGGGTCGGCATCGATAATGTAGCCGTCTGTCATGGCGGCTAGATAAAAGGAAATAGCAGTATTGGAGCCTCCGAGCTCACAGCAAATAGTACCGTAATAATTATCACCCGTCAGGGCTTTTAGGCGCTCATAGGCTGTTAACATGGGAATACCGCTTGCTCTTGGTAGAGCTGCATATTCTTGCTCTTCTTCGGCAGAAATAGGGGTTAGCGCACCTAACATATAAGGTGTGCATAGGTTCTCACCGGCGGGGACTTTATCTATGTCTACCAAAGTGAAGGTTTTACCCTCAGCAAAGGCGGCTTCAATATAGCGAAAACCTTCGCTTAGCTCACCACCGCCACCAGTGCCAAGTACTGCGCAGCCATGTAATATGTCTGATATGTCTAAACGGGTTAACTGTTTCATGTTTACTCCTATTTTGCGCTGGGGAAGCACTTGCCCAAAGCAATTTGTTTTTAGCTGCGTAAATGTTAGCGATGTAGCGCAATGTATTTGTTGGCAAATGGTTGCTTTACCCGCACAACTTGTTTGAATGTGTGCGGATAAACAAAATAATATTTCGTTTATTGAGGGTGTGATTCAGTCAACTTGCTGCGAGCTTTGATTTTGCTACGTGACAACAAGTAGTAGGCAGGCAGCGTGAGTAACACAGCATCAAAAACCTCAATCGTGGTGATAGTGATCCAGCCCTGATTAGACGCCATTGAGGTAGAGACTCCAATGACCCAAGCGATGATGGCACGTATATTCAAGCTTTGGTTGTGGGCAAGGTGTTGCAGGGTATATTTTTCACAGCGTCTAACGATAAAAAAATCCACCACGTAAATGGCGGCGACTGGGGTGAATATAATGGATAAACTAAACAAGAAATTGGTGAAGTTGTCCAATAGATCAAATGACGCGACCACGGTGCCCAAGACGCCTGCAGCGACTATGCATTGCCACTCTTTACATTTAGGGAACACGGCAATAATGCCTAGGCCACAACTGTAAAGGTTGATCACATTGGTGACGCAGCAAGAAATAAGTAATAAAAAGAATGCCAAACCGCCTAAACCCAGCACCAGCATCACAGATAGAATGTCGCTATCGGCCACAACAATGCCCGCGAAAGCCGCAACAACGTATACAAAAGAGTTGATCAGCAAGAAGGGCAGAAAAGAAGCGTAAACCGTATCAACGGGTTTAGCGGCATAGCGGCTAAAATCTGGCATTAATACCACACTCACAATAAAGCTACCGACGACCGCTGAAACCCCTTCGCCAAAGGTCATTGAGCCGCTCATTATTTCGGATGTAGGGTCGCTTTGAGCATAGCCAAAACTCTGTACCAATAAATACACCACAATGGCAAACAGGATAGGCACTAATAGATTGGTTATGCGCTCTATGGTTTTAAAACCCCATATGGTTATCACTGTGATGAGTACACCAAATAACATTTCAAGCTGCCATGCCTCTGGGGCAGAATCAGTGTATTTAAGTAAAAGCTGCTGGCTAACTTGGCTGAATAAATCGACGTTAATGCCATACCAACCGAGCAAAGAAACCACAAACGCAAGGTTAATGACGTTTGCCCCGGATGTACCAAACACAAATTTAATCGTCATGCAGGATGAAAAACGATTATGCATGCCAACAAGCCCAGTGACTGTGCCTAAAATAGCCAGTGTTAAACCACCCAGCAGAAAGGCAAAAATCGATTGCTCTAGCCCAAGAGCATCGCCAAGTTGGATACCGGTGATCAAACCCGGTACGGCAAACGCTAGCCCGCCGTTTATCATGCCAATCCCAATGCCATTGACAGTCTCGCTTTGGGGCACTGGAGTTGTAGCATAATCGTTCAAAGAGGTTGCAGTTGCAGCGCTGTGTTTATCTGTCATGTGTGGGTAACCTATAAAAGACAGCCCCTTGGGGCTGTTAAAAATGTTTAGCTGTGGCCCTAGGGATGCTATACAGGTTTGCGCTAAAAGCGGTATGCAGCTTCAATCCCGTAAGTGCGAGGTTTATTAGGCTGACGCGCAAACTCTGTTACACCATCGTCTAATATAAAAATGTCCTCGATCGCACGTTCATCGGTTAAGTTATTCACAAACAGTTGAATTGTCCATTGTTCGCTTCGTAATCCTAGGTTGGCATTGATAAAGCGGTACTGAGACGAACGAATTTGTGGCTGGGTAATATCGAATGATTTAGGTCCTTCCACTTGCAGCGACGCGCTTGAGGTGAGTGACCAAGTATCATTTAGCTCAGTCAGGTAGTTGGCTGACAATGCTAAGTTGTAATCAGGCACCCACACCATGGTTTCTCCCTCAAGCGAAGGCTGGCGAGAGAATGCTTTAATTTCAGAATCAAGCAGGCCTGCGCTGAAGCGAATATCTATGTTCTGTGATGCTGCTACGGCAAGTTCAAGTTCTACCCCGCGGGTTTCAACACGTTCAATGGCGAGGTTTTCAAGAGTAAAGGTGCGTACGTTGAATTGTGTGACTTGCGCATCATCTTGATCGATAGCAAACGCGGCACCGTTTAAGGTCACCGAGTTATCAAACAAGGTGGCTTTAAAGCCTGCTTCAACGCTGTCTGATACTTCTTTGTTGAATGTGCGGCTTATGCCTTCTGCTGGCTCATTGAATCCACCGCTGCGAAAGCCTTTAGAGTAACTTGAATAAACCAAAAAGTTTGGCATTGCTTGGTAGGCAAGGGTGACCTTTGGCTGTGACTGGCTAAAGGTTTTCTGCGCGAAGGTGTTATCAGCAAAATTAGGATCAAACGACTCCCGTTTATCTTGATCAAAACGTAAAGCAGTGGTTAATTCTAGTTTGTCGGTAATGTCATAGTTTACTTGGCCAGAAATAGCCCACGCTTGGCTGCTGTTGTTGTCGGCAATAACTAAGTACTTCTCTTGGTCAGTAAAGTCGCTGTGATTACGGGGAGTGTCGCCCGCAAAATCATCAAAAAAGCTTACCACTGTGTCTCGTTGCCTATCTTGATAGAATAAAGACACCGCCCAGCGTAAAGGTTGCTCACTTTGCGAGGTGAAACGACTCTCAACCGTAAACGATTCTACGTCTGACTCACCCGCAGTACCAAAAGGAGCGCGAAATAAGTCTGCTTCATCGATGAAAGTGGCATCAGCAGAGTAGTCACCATCGTAGAAATGCTCGTTCTCGGATTGACTATAAGCTGTGATGAAATCAAAGGTTCCAAATGCGTAATCCTGTGACAGTTTGGCACTTATCTCGAACACATCGCGCTCGTCACGGTTTGCTATGTTTTGCGAGGTGTCGATAGAAAAATCTTCGATGGTGTCAGCGGTCACACCTTGATAATACGCAAATCCAGCCGTGCTGGTGGTATACCTGCTTTTAATGTTTAAGCTGGTGTCGTCAAACATATCAAATTGCAATTGGGCAAAGACTGAGTCTTCATCTAAGGCATCGGCTTCATCGTTTAAAAATGTGTTATCGATTAAACCGTCACTGCTTTTTGTGTAACCGCCTACTCTAAAGTAGGCGCTGTCTTCTTCGTTTAACGAGCCTGATAGTACACCACTTAGATGATAGGCATTACCATTGCTGTAGAACCCTTTTACACTTCCTTCTAAGTCTTCTATGGGTTGTTTGGTGGTGATTAATACTGCACCGCCCACTGCTCCGCGGCCATATAAAGCACCTTGGGCGCCGCGCATCACTTCAATGCGCTCAACGTCTACTAAATCTTGGTTGATAAATTCAATATCAGATGCGGTGACGCCATCTACCACAAAAGCAAGGGGAGGATCGCCCACTTGAGGTGTGATCAAGCCACGAATAGTAATGCGCGATAGACCAGGGCGGAAGTTATCTAACTGCGTTAGGTTAGGTGTCAGGTTTGCTACATCTCTGAAATTAGCAATTCGTGCGCTTTCTATCATATCCGATGAAAATGCGGTGACTGAATCAGGCACTGATTGAATGGACTCTGTTCGACCACGAGCAGAAATAGAGATAATTTCTAGATCATTTGTTTGAGCCTGTTCCGAGGCGCGTGTGTCAGTACCTTGTGCGTAAGCATGGGGAATAAGCGATAGACTAACGCATAGGGCAAGGGTAGATTGGTTGAACGACTTTATTTTATTGAACATATTAACGCCTCAGTGGGAGTTTATTTTTTATATTGAGCAGTTCCAACGCTGCTCAAATTTTGTGTCGTTTAAGTTTCCATAATTGGAACAAAATATTATTTTGTTGTGCGTGCCCGTTTCAGGCATTATTTTTTGAACCCTAGCCCGTGAACGCTGGATTTTGTTTGAACAGGCTTTATCAGCCAGGATGAGAGGCAAACATCAGGTAGTGAAATGAAAAAAACGATTAAAATCGATAGTTACAACCGAAAAATTCTAGCAACACTGCACCTGCAAGCTGATTTAACCAATATAGAGTTATCAGAAATCGTTAACTTATCGCCAAGCGCCTGTTTTCAAAGGGTAAAGACGCTCAAAGATGCCGGCTATTTCAGAGCTGCGCATGCTGACGTGAACTTAGATCAGTTATGTGAGCATGTGTTGGCCTATATTGAATTTACCTTTGACAATAACACCGCTGCCACTAGCAGGCGCTTTGCCGCCGTCATCGAGCACATGCCTCACATTATGGATTGCATGCAGCTTAGCGGCGACGTGGATTATATTTCCTTGAGTTGCTTCCCGGATATTAAAGCGCTCAACGCAGCGTGCACTGAATTAAGTGATAACCCTGATTTGTCGATTAAACACATTAAAACACGCATCGTATTAGACAGAGCTAAGTGGTTTTTGGGGTATCCGCTGGCGCACCTTAAATGGATTGACGAAAGCCCAGAGTTTTAGTGGGAGCGTGTACAGCTTAGCTAACTTACCAACACATGCTCTGCAGTTTTTTAATATGTCATGCAATTTTTTCAGTGCGTTGTTAACAGTGGATAAGGGCTGCCTTTAGTCGAGTAAGGTTTTTAATTGGTAAAACACGCGAAAAATGTGTGATGGAATGTATAAGTTCATTACTTTACGGATTCATTAAATCGTTAATAATGACGATATATAGTGAAAGGTGAAAATAGTTTGTACTGGGGTAAACTCAGCGCAAGCAATAATAATATTGAACAAGCATAAGGTAAGTGGAATAACCTTAGGCTATAAAAACAGGGCAAGACGTTGGTTAATATAAAAAAACTCAGTTCAAAAGTATTAGGTGTGTTAATGGTTTTTGTGGCTGCACTAGGCCTCATTGCTGCATTAACTATCAACAACCTTAGTTCTCATGTTGATCAATACAGCGACTTATTAGAGCGAGAAGTCAAAGCTGCATTATTAATCGATACGGTTAATCTTACTTTTAAGCGCCAAGTGCAAGAATGGAAGAACGTACTTTTGAGGGGCAAAGATAGCCAAAAACGTGAAAAATATTGGAATAGCTTCAGCGCACGCCACAAAGAAATTGAGCAGCAACTAACTGTTTTGAAAAGCATAGACGTGAGCGCACAAGTGCGCGAGCAGTTAAACGACTTTGCCTCAGTGCATTCGACCTTGTACGACAAATACCAGCTGGGCTATCAAGCCTTTATCAATTCAGGTTATGACCCATACATTGGTGATGAAGCTGTGGCGGGTATTGACCGTGCACCTACCAAGCTGCTCGAAACCCTTAGTGCGCAAATCAGCAGCCAAGTGATAGCGCAAAACGAGTCCAAGAATAGCCAAGTTAGCAGCTCATTGTGGTGGGGAAGTGTCAGTTTAATCTCAACTATAGTGCTTGGCTTTGCCCTATTATTGTGGTGCTTAAAGGCACTAGTGACTTCGCCTTTACATAAGTTAAGTGAGCATATTCACGCTGTTAGCCAAGGTCGACTTGCATCTCCTTTGATGTTTGAACGTCAGGATGAAATTGGTCAAATGGCTCAGTCTGTAGAGACTTTGCGCGTAGATCTGTTAGAGATCCATTCAGGGCTTGGCTCAACCCAACAAGATTTAGACAGAGTGTGCTTTAGTTTAGTCGATAGCGCAGGGGCCATCAGCCAAGGTGTTACAGAGCAAAATCACGGCACGGCCAGCGTGCAGGAAGCGGTGGATCAACTGTCGCAAGTTGCGCAAATTATTGAGCAGCATGTGCATCACGCTGCAGATTCGGCGACGACAGCCAGTCGCTCAGCGGTCACCAGTATTGAAGTTATGCAGCAAACTATTGAGACCATTTCTGGCTCGTCTAAGCAAATAGAAGACACGGCAAAAGTTATTTCAGCGTTAAACGAAGACGCGCGAAAAATCGGCACCGTATTGGACGTCATTCAAGGCATTGCAGAACAAACCAACTTACTAGCACTTAATGCTGCCATAGAAGCCGCCCGAGCCGGTGAGCATGGTAGAGGCTTCGCTGTGGTGGCGGATGAAGTCCGTACGCTTGCGGCCAAGACCCAGCAATCTACAGAAGAAATCAAACAGATGATCGCAAATGTGCAGCAAGGCACCAGTGATGCGGTAAATGCGATTAGCCAAGGGCAAGACCAAACAAAATTCAGTGTCGATAAGGTGCTTGAAGCCGATGGTAATTTGAAAGGGGTCACCAACGCAATTGAAGATATCGCAGCCGTGAATCAACATATCGTTGAAGCGATTGCCCAGCAAAACAACGTGACTCAAGACATACTGCGTCATTTGAGTGAGCTAAGCCAAATAGCGAAACTCAACGGTGAGCATGCCCAATCGTGCGACGAAGATAACCTGACCTTGATGGATGTCAAAGATCGCATGGCAGGCATCATCAAAAAATTCGTGCAATAGCCCTAAGCTCAAAAGCAGCCCTGAGCTTAGAAATAGCCCTGAGCCAATAAACAGCCCTGAGCTTAAAAACAGCCTTGAGCAGATAAACCGCGAGGGAATGACAGCGGCTTTTGCTCTGAGTTGTCACTATTTAAAAGGGAACAACCATTCCTACATAGTGGCGCCTTAACCAATAACCGCTGGACGCATTCTAAGGGGGCACTTATTAATGCGGATTGCTATTATTACCTCGAAACGTAAATGGTGGTTGACCCTCTATCCGCTTTGAAAACGTGATAAAATTTAAGTAATTCAAATAACGCACGCAGCTTCTATATTATCCTAGGCTGTTTCATTATCATCTCGAGACCCACTTATGCTCAAAAAAATTATGCTACTGGTCGTCCAAGGCTTGCTAGCTGTGGTGCCTATTACGTTGACTGTCTATGCATTGTATTGGCTGGTAACAACTGTGGAATTGGCGTTAACACCGATCATACCTGCTCAATGGTACTTCCCGGGCATGGGGTTAGTCACAGGCATTGTTTTGTTGTTTTTCGCGGGGTTATTGGTCAACGCTTATGTGGTCAAAGTACTACTGCATTGGGGCGAGCGCGTTTTTGAACGTATTCCATTGGTGAAAACCTTTTATGGCGCCATTCAAGATGCCGTAAATCTGATCAATGTGGGCAAGCAACAAAAGGTGCAAAGCGTAGTATCGGTTCAAATTAGCGACAGTATTGATTTAATTGGCTTTGTGACGAATGCCGAAGGTGGAAAAACGTTATTTAACGATGCGCAAAAAATCGGCGTTTACATTCCTCTTAGTTATCAAATAGGTGGCTATACCTTGTATATAGACAAAGCCAAAGTCACCTCACTGGATATAGACGTAGAGACTGCTATGCGTATTGCGCTCACAGGTGGTAGCCAATCTAAGAACGAAAACGGATTTAAAAAGCAAAAACCCCCTCAGTAATTACACTCTCGCTGGGTGTTTTTTGTACCAAAGGCTTGGGCTGTTAGCTAAGTGTCTGTAAAAACCTGCATTATTGCGTCAAAGTGAGCTATTTTTAGGTAAATAATACTCTCTTTTGTCTCAGCTCGTAAGAATTGCACACCCGATGCAATAAATTCCCATTGCTCTGAACGGCTTAGCTGCTCTGTAAATTCATGATTGCTTGTAACTCATTGCCATACAAGGTTTTTCTCTTTCTTGGCCGCGCTGGCACAGCCATTGCTTTTACTTAAGCAAGGATGCAAATAAACACCTATGCATTTGCGAGAACCTTCTCATTGGCTTTAGGCAAAGCGTTGAACGCTAACCTGAACCCAAAGGTGTGAACTTAGCCACTTGGTTAAACGACCTAACAACGTAAGGGGAAAATCATGGAAAATGCAAAAACAACTAACGCGAATACCAACTCAAAAACGGATTCGCCAGTTTCGAAAAAAGCCCAAGAAGCATTGCACGACTCAGTAGATGCAGTGGCAGATAAAGCCTCTCAAGCGGAACGCTCAGTGCGCGACACTGCCCAGCGCTCTGCTGAATCTCTAGGCGAAGCGCAAGAGAAAATGGTCAAACAGTGGAACGGTTCACAAGTGCGTAAGTTCGCTACTGAAAACCCCATTGCTACCGTAGGTATTGCGTTCACGGCTGGCATGTTAATCACTTCGCTGTTGCGTAAGCGTTAAGATAATGGACATGCCTAACCCGGATAAGCCTCGCAGTGCTGAAGAAGATAGCCAACAGCATGTCGAACTTATAAAGGAAATCATCGGGGCCGCTACGGACGCAGGCAAACGTTATCAACGGCAGCTTTCCCTAGCCAAAACCTTAGCCGGGCGAGAGTGTAAGCTCTCTGCCCGAGCCATGGTACTGGTGCTTATTGGGGTGCTGCTATTAACAGCGGTGAGTGCAACCTTATGGATTACCCTCAACGCTATGTTAGCACTAGGGCTTATTCAGCTTAATGTGCATTGGGTGTGGGTAGGCAGCGGAGTCATTTTACTGAATGCTGCAGTCGCTTTGGGGATAGTCATAACGATTAAAGCATTGCTTAAGCACGTAAGTTTATCCAGAGCGTGGGATGCACTGACACTCTCAAGCAGCGAGGCCGTGAAAGACAAACCAGATGATAGCAAAGCGGCCAACAAACTGAATACCGAGCAACATTTTCAGCATTAATCGCGACCTGGGTAGGGGCGCTCAAGGAGGCAAGTAATGTCAACTGACAGTAATTTTGGCCACTCTATCAGCCGACTCTTATTGGGTCGAAGGTTAACCGATGTTGAAAGAGCAACATCAAATGCGTATGAAAATCAGCAGATGATTTTAGCGCGAAAAGAACAGGTTGCTAGTGCGACCAAAGAATTTTGTAGATTACCATTAACACCCGTAGGGGCGTTTGCCGCGGGTGCTGCAGTGGGCTTGAAAGGCTCTAAACCTGCATCGGTGCCACTTATAATGCGCATCGTGAGCCTGGTTAATCTGGCTTAAAACAGTTTTTTAGGAGTCACTCAACTCACCTAAGGCAATATTCCTCTGCCGCTTTTCGGTGACTCCTTTTTTATACCTTATGAGAGCTGGCCTGCCATCTAAAGTGATAAGTAGGCTGGCTCTCAGATAGCCAATCAAATCAGCATTAAGACTATTTGAGCGTAATATTTCTTCTTTACTCCCTGAGCGAACTCAATGACTTTTTATAGGTGATTGAGCAGGTGCCTTAGAAGCACACTTGATCCTTGCCCTGAGCCTTTGCTTGATACAACAGCTTGTCGGCGCAGTTGATAAGCTGTTGCAGAGTATGATCAACATCTTTGGAATATGACGCCACCCCCATAGAGAAAGTGACGTAATTAAAATTTTGGTGTCGCTGTTGTATAATTTTATTAAATTCTTCACGGATCCGCACAAAAATCACCGAGATGTCTTGTGCCGTGGTGTTAGCAAATACAAATAACCATTCTTCTCCGCCGTAGCGCCCAAATCTATCGTATTGGCGAATGACGTTCTTGCATGCCATGGCAAATGCGACAAGCACATCATCGCCCACATCGTGGCCATGGGTGTCGTTCAGCTTCTTAAAATTATCGATGTCAATGATGCCAACCATCAATGGTTGTTGGGTGCGAGATGATTCCTGAAAACGTATTTCCGCGTAGTCTAATATTGCCCGGCGGTTCGGAGCCTTGGTTAGATGATCATTCAACGCCATGGCTTTGAAGTGATTGCGGTTTTTAATCTGGATAAACAGCATAAAACCGATGAAAACTAATATAAGCGCGCTAAACCCAATCACTAGCCACCAAATTCTTTGCTGCGCGGCCTGCTGAGCCTCTTGCTGTTCAATTTGTAGGTTCTTGAGCTTATTTTCGGTGATAAGCGCTTGGTTTTCCTTTTCTTTTAATGCGCTGTTAAAGCGGATGAGCTGCTTTTCAATCTCTTTTTGTTTTTCCTCTACACGTACTTTATCCGCGAATGCGTAGTTCTGAGCCAGAATATCGAAAGCGCGCTGAAAGTTCTTGTTCGCGTAGGCAATATCAGCATCAAGCTTGCCTAGCTTTATCGTGTACGTAGGGTCTTTTAAGTTTTCCAGTAGTAGGTGGCTTTGCTCAGATTTTTTAGCTGCGAGATCCAACTCATTTAGTCCTAAATACGCTTGCGCTTGGCCTATGCGTGTCTCGAATAAAGATAATGCAGAGCCACTTTGCATTAAGATAGGCTCTATTTCATTAAACCTCGCCAGAGCGGTATGCCAATTTTGGCTGTCAATATCGTATCGAGCCAATTCCTTTTTCGCCCAAGCGACGCCAACTTCATCGTCTAACTCCGCGCTCATTTGCATGGCTTGCTGCATGTAATTTCTAGCTTCTTCCAAATTCTCACTGAGTGAATAGGAAACGCTCATATTGTAAAGGACGATGGATGTAGCGAATTTATTCTTTAATTGATAGGAAACCGCGAGGGCTTTGCGCAAATAATCAAGAGCAATATCGGTATTTTCTAGCGTGTTATTAAGATTGGCTAGGGTATTCAGCACTGAGCCGACTGCAGATAAATCATTCGCTAGTTGGTACGATTCATAGGCTTTATTGAGGGATACTAGCGCACCTGTGTAGTCTAAAAATTGATACTGACTGTCACCCACGTCATGATAAATCTCTCCTGCTAATCTAGGCGACTCAATGTTATTGGCTTTCACCAATAATCTGGTATGTTGCTCGGTGATGCCGGCAAACAGTCCTTTAGAATCACGAATATTTAAGTCAACCAATTCTAAGCGTATTAATATAATCGGCTCATTAAGTGCATTGGCTGAGGTCATTAACCGAGGAAGCAAGGCTTCTGCTTCATTGATTTTAGAGGAAGCTAGTAGAACTTCCGCTTTTAACGTATAGGCATATAGGCACGCCACTAACCAGCTTTTCTGCTCGCAGCTTTCAATAATAGGTAGTAGCTTGTTGAGCTTATCAATAGGGGAGTTGGCATTTTCAGTTTTAAGTACATCAATTTTAGCTAATAATTGTGCTTCACTTTCGTCAGAGGCGTCTTGTGCAAAGGCGCATTTACTCGAACAGAATGAAAAGAGTAATAGAAAAATAATGCTTAATATTGATGATGTGTGCATAAATTATTTCGAGGCTCATTCCTGAATACGAGTTCCTTCAATCTCCAATCTCGTTTTTATGCGCTTAGATTAAAAGCGATCAAAAAACGCGCAGCATACCGACTTTTTTATTCACGCACTTTGCGCTGTGACTAACAGATTAGATCAGAGCGTGTATGCAACAAAGAGTAAGCACTAGATCTTATCTATGCAACTGTCTTTGTTAGATAAATTCAGCGAGTCGTTTCGCTATAAGCTTATATAAGGCTGGCATTGAGCCATATGAACGCACAAATAAAAACGGCGGCTCAAGTTGGCCGCCGTTTTTTGTGTAAAAGTTTTGCTTACTCGTTTTAGAGCGTGCCGATGACGCCTTCTCGGCGTTTGTCTGCTGCACCTTCAAGGCTGCCATCAGGCTGGCGCATAATTACGCTTAAACCTGAGTTTTCACCTTTTGAAGCATCAACATCAAAACCCATATCTTTCATGGCTGATATAAGTGATTCAGGTGCAACGTCTTTTTCCAAACGGACGGTTTTGCCTCTGGCAACCATGTTCGGTAAGTCAACCGCCGCTTGCGGGTTTAAATCCCATTCGAATACGCCAACCAAAGTTTTTACTGTGTAAGCGATAATATTATTGCCACCAGGAGAGCCGGTTGCCAATAAAAACTCGCCGTCTTTGTCTAACACAATGGAAGGTGACATAGATGAGCGCGGGCGTTTATTTGCCGCTACTGCATTGACGATAGCGTTGCCATTTTTGTCATGGTGCTGAAACGAGAAATCAGTTAGCTGGTTGTTTAAGAACATTCCGCCTACCATGCGTGTGGTACCGAAAATACTTTCAACGGTGGCAGTCATAGACACCACATCGCCTTTTGTGTCGACAATTACAAAGTGGGTCGTGCCGTGCACATCCCGGGTCGCGTCAATACCTGCCGTTTCGCTACTTTGCGTACCGTTATAAGCCCAAGGGTCGCCAACGGCATAGGTTTCAGGTGTCGCTTTATCTGAGATAAGCGTGGCGCGCTTGGCAAGGTACTCTTTATTCAACATGCCGGTAATGGGCATATCAATAAAGTTAGGGTCGGCAATAAATTGGTCTCTGTCGGCGTAAGCCAACTGTTGCGCTTGCGCCAAAACAGCCCAGTTGTTGGGATCATCAGGGCCAGCAGCACTCGGGCGAGGACCATTTTCTAAAATCCCCATGATCATGCCTACAGCCAGCCATGAAGAAGGTGGTGGTGCGCCACAAATTTGCGTATCTCGGTAGTCCTGACACAGTGCAGTGCGCTTAACAGCCTGATAAGCTGCGATGTCTTCAGCCGTTAACGAGCCCGCTCTAGGCTGCTGCTGCACCATGGCAGCAATCTTTTTAGCAATATCGCCGTGGTAAAACTCGCTGGGGTCGTTAGCAATTATCTGTAGTGTTTTCGCGTACTCAGGGTTCTTTAAAATGTAACCCGTTGGATGAGGTTGGCCTGCCTCATCAAAAAAGTAATTATGCGCATCTAACGGGCCTTGGTCACGGGTGCTAGGGATATATTTACCAAAACGCTCTAACATGCCGTGTAAACGAGGAGATATTTCAAAGCCATCGGTAGCCAGTTTACTGGCATAGCTAAACAAGCTACTCCATTCTAGCGTACCTTGATCTTTGTGGGCCATAGACAACATAGAAACTATGCCGGGTACGCCGGTGGACAAGCCACTGGTTTTTGCATCGATATACGACATTGAATCGCCATTTTCTAGCATGAACATATCGGGCTTGGCACCACTGGGTGCACTTTCACGGCCATCATAAACCGCCAGTGATTTAGTCTCGTTGTCGTAATGCACCATAAACGCACCACCAGCTAACCCTGAACTCTGGGGCTCTACAAGACTTAATACCGATTCAATGGCGATGGCTGCGTCGACCGCTGAACCACCTGCGCGCAATATTTCTAACCCTGCGGCAGTAGCGTGTGGGTTGGCAGTGACAACCATAGCTTGTTGTTTGGGTAGTGTTGCTTTTAATTCTGTTTGGTTCTCCGCTGAACTACAGCCCCAAAGGCTGACGGATAACACCCCGAAGGCGAGTAAATGAAACTTCATTGATTGTTCCCGATAGTTAAAATTTGATAAACAAATGATAGTGAAATTAAAGAGGCGAGAATCACTTTTGAAACGTTTCAAAATGCGCAGTACACCCAAAAGGTGACACTAAGATGTATCACCCGCTATTTTTCTATCACAAAAAAGCCCTGGCTGACAGTAGGCTTACAAAAATCACACCTAATTGACTCTTGAACATACAAATAAGGGTTTTAATTTAGACTTGCTCAGCAAAAATTTCGTTCATATTATCGATTCTCATCGTTTTGCCTTATGCTGGGGGGATAAAAATAATGTCACCTCATTTAGACTTAAGGGATAGCTTTTATTATGTCGACCATGCACTTATATATTTATGATCACTGCCCATACTGCGTTATGGCGCGTATGCCTTTTGCTATGAAAAACATACCTGTTGAACTAACCGTGTTACCTAACGACGATGAAACAACGCCTATATCAATGATAGGCGTAAAAGCATGCCCCATTTTGAAAAAGCCTGATGGTAGCTTTATGCCCGAAAGCATGGAAATAGTCAGCTATATTGACCAACTTGACAATAACCCGATATTTTCACCCTCAGCGAATCGAGCTGATTTATCGGCTTGGTTTAAGGACGTTAACTTATTAATGAAGCAACTACTTTACCCTCGGTGGATCACCTCGCCGGTAAAGGAGTTTCAAACTCAAAATGCGATTGATTATTTCACTCACAAAAAAAGCAAAGAACTTGGCTCTTTTACCGATGCATTGGCCAATAGTGAGCAACTCATAAAAGCGCTGGAAATCCAGTTGGAGAAGCTCGCGACGATATTGCACAGTGAGACAAGTGTGAATGAGCAGCTTTCTTTTGATGATATCACTCTGTTTGGCCGATTACGGGGCATCACCTTAATCAAAGGGCTGACAATACCGGCAAAAATAAGCGTTTATCTGGATTACTTTTCAACAACCTGTGACATTCCTCTATTTTACGATGCCGCGCAATAATAGGTCGCAATAATGCGAATCACCAACAAAGCCAATACCGTATGTAGTTAAGCGCTACTGACACTTTATAAAAAACCTTATGGGTAAGAGGATTATTTTTTGCACCACGTTAAATTCAAGATAGCGCTGTTCGTTCTAAGTATTTTGGTTTTGAGTAGCTGTTTCAGGGTCAATACGCCAATGGCCACCCCAAAAAATATGTGCCACATCATTTATGATGCTGGAAGTAGCGGTACACGTTTATTTATATATGAACAATCTGGTACAAGGCTAATCGCCCATAGTGGCCCAAAAATCGAGGCGCTTGCCACGCCATTGTACGTTAATAACCCTAGCCAAATGACGAGTATCGATAACACGGTTAATGACGTGATCAGCACATTAGATTTAATTAGACGTGACGGAGCCCTAGATAACGGATACCCCAAGTGGATAGGGTTCGACTGGGTTAATCAATGCAATATGGTATCAGCAAAAATATATGCCACGGCCGGTATGCGTATTGCGCAGCAAACCAATCCCGAGGCTAGCCTAGCCATGTGGCGTGCCCTAAAGTCAACGTTAGCCGAAAAAGTTGGCCCTAAGGTGTTAATTGAAACGAAAACAATCACCGGATTTGAAGAGGGCTTGTATGCTTGGTTAAGTGTGCGAGATACACATAGTACAAGCGATTTTGGGATTGTTGAAATGGGCGGCGTATCCTCACAAGTGACGTTTGCCTGCCCAGAGTGCTCACCTGCCAATGATGCGGTCAAGAAGGTGAGGTTAAATGGCAAATCACTACAGATTTACAGTTATTCTTACTTGGGTTTAGGGCAAGATGCAGCGCCGAAAACGTTGACCTTTCCAGTTATTTATCCGGTGCCAAAAACGTGTGCTTATGGAATAGGGGGGAGGCAAAAAGATTGGCGTGTTGCCGATTGTGCCGATGATATTCTACTCACTATTCAAGGTAATAGCTCAGAGATAAAAGACCCATATAATTACTCATTGGCCGAAGAAAAAGGGAGGAAAGGGGCAAAAGGGACAACGAATACCTTACCCACACCCCAGAAAAACATTCCTAAATGGACGTTAACCGGCGCATTTAACTATAAAAAAGAAACAGACATTAAAGAATGTTGTTTCAATGAAGGTCATGGGTGCTATCACACGCAAACCTCATGCTTTGTTCCTATTTATTTAGATAAATATTTACAGACCCTAAATATTTCCCCGGCTCAAACCACTAAAAATGACGTGAGCTGGACACGAGGCGCAGTGCTGTGTGAAATCGAAAACTGCTTAGCTGATATGGCGACTCCGCCGGTATGTCGCTGGATGGCGTCTGGCTGCTTAAGCCACTGATAATTACAAAAGATAAACCATGCACATCACCTTCTTTATTGTTGATAGGATCTATCGGTAACCAGACTAAATTCAATGAGCCAAGCATTCATACTACGAGATTACCAAACGCAAGCGGTTGACGCCGCACTAGCGCATTTTCGGCAAAGCGATGACCCCGCTGTGATTGTATTGCCCACAGGCGCTGGTAAAAGCTTGGTCATTGCCGAGTTGAGTCGACTGGCAAAAGGCCGTGTTATCTGCCTTGCACATGTCAAAGAGTTAGTGGAGCAAAATCACGCTAAGTTTCTGGCTACTGGCTCAGCAGCGGGGCTATTTTCCGCGGGCTTAGGCCAAAAAGACAGCAACCTAAAAACCACCTTCGCCAGTATTCAGTCACTGTCTGGAAACCTAGATACTTTTAATACCCCTGCCAGTCTAATTATTATTGATGAATGTCACCGAGTAGGGCTAGAGGACGGCGCTCAATACAATAAAACCTTGGCACATTTTCGCAGCTTGAATCCAAAAGTAAAAATACTTGGGTTAACTGCTACCCCTTACCGGTTAGGCAGTGGCTGGATTTATCAGCATCATTATCATGGTTATACACGGCCCTCGGGCCAAACTTTTTTTAAAAAATGTATTTTTGAGCTGCCTTTGCAGTACATGGTCAAAAATCAATATTTAACACCGCCCATACATTATGATGCGGCTGTTGCTCATTATGACTTTAGTTTGCTAACAGAAAGCTTAGACGGTGAGCAAAACACCGATGATATCGCCTTAAATGAACTTATTCACAAACACCCAAGAGTGACTAAGGCTGTGACCGAACAAATACTGCAGCTTAGTCAAGACCGCCAAGGCGTCATGATTTTTGCCGCCACTGTCGACCACGCAAAAGAGATCTGCGCTTATTTACCTGCACAGCAAACAGCCTTAATTACCGGTACCACAAAAATAAAACAACGTGACAGCCTCATCGCCGCCTTTAAAGCCAAGAAAATTAAGTATTTAGTGAATGTATCGGTACTAACCACGGGCTTTGATGCGCCCCACGTAGACGTGATTGCCATTTTACGCCCCACCCAATCTATCAGTTTGTTTCAACAAATTGTCGGGCGCGGCTTGCGCCTCAGCCCTGGCAAAAAAGACTGCTTAGTATTGGATTACACCAATAATGGTTACGATATTTTTCAACCTGAAATTGGCGAAAAAAAGCCCACACCAGATTCCGTTGCCGTACAAGTACATTGCCCTCGATGTGGTTTTGCTAATGCATTTTGGGGGCGAAAAGACGCACAAGGTCATATTCTTGAACATTTTGGTCGCCGCTGCCAAGGCTTGGTCGACACCCCAGATGGTGAAACCCAATGCAGCTATCGTTTTCGCTTTAAACACTGCCCCTATTGCAATCAAGAAAACGACATTGCTGCCAGACAGTGCCAGCACTGCAATGAGAAGCTCATCGACCCTGACGACATATTAAGAAAAGCGTTAAATTTAAATAGTAATAAAGTACTGCGCTGCGCTGCCATTACCCCTGTGATCAACTCAGCAGAAAAGAGTATAAAAATCACCTATCACGATGAAGATGGCCTGACATTATCAGAGACTTTTCGTTTCAATTATAAAAAAGCCAGACAACGCTTTAACGATTTATTCGCACGAAGATTAGCTAGCGGTACCCAGTCGATTCATTTCGAATCCATTGAAGAGCTACAACCGTTTTTGCCCTATCTGCCAACGCCCGACTTCGTAATAGCCAAAAAGCAAAAACACCACTGGCAAGTCACCGAACGATTATTTGATTACCAAGGGCCTTACCGAAAGGCCAATGCGCTTGGCTAGCGCACCTTTTGCGCTAGCACTTGATATACCCAGGAGCTTAGGGCTTATCGCCGCGGTGCTCTTTATTCGCCGCAGGCGCTCTTTATTCGCCGCAGGCGCTATGCAGAAGCGGGTTCCTTCGGCGATTGTTTTGACTCCTCAATGGCTGATAACGCTGAGCCGCTGCGAATGTATTGCACTACCGCCAGCAAAATCACCAAGCTAGAGAATATCAAAGCATAACGCAGTGATTCACTACCGTATTCAGGGGCGAAATAATCACTGACCACACCGGTGGCAACAGGGCCACAACCCAAACCGACAATGTTAAGAATAAAGAACAAAATCGCCGAGGTTGTCGCACGCATCGACGGTTTGACCAAATGATGGGAGATCGCAATCGTTGGTCCAAGGTAACAAGAGCCAAATACATTGCTGATAAAGATGCACACCAACACCAAGGTCAACGAGTCTAAGCTCAATGCCAGTAAACTAAAGGGCACAGAAAGCAGCACGCCAATGGCAGGCACCCACATGTACCAACGCAAATTCATCTTACCGAATTTGTCAGCCAGAAAGCCGCCGCTGAGAGCGCCAATGACACCAGAGAAACCAATGATAAGGCCAAGAGAAACGCCCACTTCTGAGATGCTCATACCATGGCTACGAATTAAGAAAGACGGGATAAAAGTTAAAGTGGAGTAACCGGTAAAGGCACAAAAACCGGCAGCAAAGGCTGCTTTGCGAAACGGCTTAGACTTCCACAAGAAACTCAATGTTTGCTTGAAAGTGTATTTCTCGCCTTCGTTCGGGTCAGAGACCATACCTGAGCCACCTCTAGGCGGCTCTTTCAAAGTTAAGCGCACTACCACAGCCATCAAAATACCGGGTAAACCCACAGCGAAAAACGCCATCCGCCAACCAATTTTGTCGGCCAACCAGCCGCCTAGCAGCAAGCCAACCAAAATACCCAGATACAAGCCCATGCTGTAAATAGACATGGCCGCACCGCGCTCTTCAGGGGCGTAGTAATCTGAAATCATAGAATGGGAAGGAGGGCTCGCGCCAGCTTCGCCGATACCCACACCAATTCTAGCCAGTAGCAATTGGGTATAGTTTTGCGCCAAGCCTGACACAGCGGTCATGCCGCTCCATATGACTAAGGCTAAGCTGACAATATTGCGCCGATTACCCACATCTGCCCATCGAGCGATAGGGATACCCACCACCACATAGAACAAAGCAAAAGCAAAACCAGTTAATAAACCTAGCTGGGTATCAGATAACCCCAGCTCCGCTTTAATCGGTTCTTGCAGGATGACCAAAATTTGGCGATCAACAAAATTGAAGATATAAACCAAGGTAAGAATAAACAGGACATAGCGTCGATAACTGCGTGTTTCCGCATTCATAGAACATTCTCAAAAGAGTATTGGCTGATAGGAAAATCGAGTATGCCGACTAAATATTATCCACTCAAGCATCACAAATGGGCGTGAGAGTGCTCACTGGGCACACGCAAAATGCAAATGCGTTTACAAGTCAGTAACAATGCGGTTACTGGGTGGTTACAACTTGCAGGTGACGCATCTATTTTTATTATGAATGAACAATTATACCTGTTGGGTTGTGATCTTGAGGGGCATGGGCGGTGCTTATTTATGCGCTTCGCGCACTGAGATTACGCTTCGCGTAGGGCATGCGCGTTGCTCACTTATGCGCTTCGCTTATTTATGGCCTTCGGCCACAGAGCATGCACTTCGTTTATCATGTGCTGCGCACACTGAGATTACGCTGCGCGTAGGGCATTCGCGTTGCTCACCTATGCGCTTAGCTTATCGTCATCCATGACGAGTATGACTCTCGTCCCTACGAGCCAGTGACTTCTTTTCAACAGCCAAAAGAAGTCACCAAGAAAGGCCGCCCTCCGGCAAGTCACTTATCCCTGTGCTTCTCGACTAACACTGGTCGTGAAAACGCGTTCCCGACGCGGCTTTCACTTGAATGACATCCATGTCATTAATCCAGCGTTAGCCTTCGATGCTCGGGGTGACTTGAGTCGGTGAATAAAGCATGCGCTTCGCTTACTAAGATTACGCTGCGCGTAGGGCATTCGCTTCGCTCACCATGCGCTTCGCTTACCGCAATCCATTGCGTTTTTGATACGGCATCCCTGCCGCACCAGTAACTCTTTCTTCAACAGCTAAGAAAGAGTAACCAGACAAAGTTGTAGGGAACAACTTTGAACATCCGCAGGATGGTGCGCAGCACGAAGGGCATGGATAGCCCGAAGTAAAGAAGCCGCCTCCAGCAAGTCACTTATCTCGGCAACTGCTCCCTGCGTTGCTCTACCTTCCAACATCCATGTTGGTCGCCTGCGCTTCTCGTCTAACACTGGTCGTGAAAACGCGTTCCCGACGCGGCTTTCACTCAGATTGCTCCCGGCAATCTCACCAGCGTTAGCCTTCGATGCTCGGGGTGACTTGAGTCGGTGAACAAAGCAAAGCATGCGCTTCGCTTATCGTCATCTCGGTAACTGCTCCTGCGTTACTCTACCTTCCGCCATCCATGGCGGTCGCATGACGAGTATGACTCTCGTCCCTACGAGCCAGTAACTTCTTTTCAACAGCCAAAAGAAGTCACCAAGAAAGGCCGATCTCCAACCAATTTTCTGATCCATATTTTTAATCGACTTTAATGTCAGAGCGGCGAAAGGAAACATCCATGTAAAGCACTTCGCCTTGTCCAGACGTCCATGTCTGGACATCTGACAAGCCATTTAAAAAGATGGAAAATTGGAGTCGTGGAAAAGCCAAAGCATGCGCTGCGCTTATTTATGAGCACAGAAAAATACTCGTTACCTTCGGCTATTCCGGTAAACAGCAAGATCTTGGAAGTTTTCCGTGTTTCTACAAAAGCGTGTTTAAAAAATGGAAAAAATTTAACCTGTACAAAAAGTTACGGTGTATGCTAAAAACGACATATAGGGAAAGGTGGAAAAATGCCGTGTTTAATACGCGGATGCAATCACGGCATTTTGCAAGTTTTTAATATTGTTACATGCCTCAAAGGAATCGAGTTGAGCACTAAATTCGAAGTTAAAGGCCTCTTTTACGAGTCCAATGGATATAAGTTACGTAAGTATCTAGACATCACGCGAGCTGACGTAGAACTCAATGAACCTGATCTCATGGTTGTAATGATGAATCCTGGCTCTTCTTATCCATTGGACGGTATCGACAACAACTCCGTACCATCAGTGGCGGAGCCAGACACTACACAACAACAAATTATGAAAGTCATGGATGCGTCAGCGTTTAACTACGCCAGAATTTTAAATTTGTCTGATCTCCGTACACCGGATTCAAATGAGCTGTATCGTTTCTTGAAGTCCGAAGAAAGCAGTACAGTAGAGCATTCTATTTTTTCGCCCGATCGTAAATTTGAATTGGCACAGCTATTCGTTAATGGTGTACCGGTTATTTTTGGCTGGGGCGTAAACCAAGCTTTAATTCCTTTGGCCAAACAGGCTATAGACACCTTGTGTATTAGCAACCCTTTCGGAATTTTAAAACCAAATACTAGATACTCGTACTATCACCCATTACCAAGAGTCTATGCAAAGCAACTTGAGTGGGTTCAACATGTAACAAGTCAAAGCAGTCGGGCGGCTAACCCCGCCGCTGTTTGAAGCGTTATAAGTTGGTCTAAATCGTCACGAATATAGAGATTGAGAAATTATTGTGTATGAAATAATTGCTGCGGCTACAAACCTTACTGCTTTAGCAGTTATTGCGTTCATATACGCCGCGTATATAAAAAATCTTCGGTCAGTGAATCAGCTTAAGGATTCTCAGCTTAAAGTAGCAGAGCAAAATCTGAAGCTCTGGAAGGACAAAGCACTGGAGCTCGAACGAAGAGCCCCTGAGTTTATTGAAAAGCAGCTCAGCGAAAGAATAAAAATAAGAGAAGAAGAGCTTTCCAGATTAGCCAAAGATAGTGAGTTTCATGTAGAGCAGATTGAACTGAAAAACAGAGAAATAAGATCACTTCGAGATTCCATTGAAAAAGCAACGGAATATCGAAAAAGTATCACGGTGTGGGATAGTGAAGAAAAAGATTTTGTGGAAGTTTCTGATAGCAACTTGGAGCAAAGGTACATCGGGTCAGTATGTGTGGACACCGCGAGTTTAATGATCTGTGATCCTTGGTACCCAAAGATGTCCTCAGAAAGGGAAGCAGAGGAGTTTCAGTCGCAAACACATATGTATCAAGTCATAAACTCTGGAGAATTGTTTTGCACTGATGATGAAGGTGATTCATTTTCGTCAGAGCTTCTTGGTTTCGAGGAAGAATTAACAGTGAAGGATATGGTTGGGAGCGGTTTAATAAAGAAAATTGAATACAACGGAAATATGCCCGCCATAAACTCTAGCTATATCGGAGGTGATATGAGTGATCCGGAGTATAAAAAAATACGACACTTATCATTTATTAATGGTCGTCTGGGCGCGGGTATTTCTATTTCTATAGGCGCTGACGGGGTTTATCCTGTCTACATTGAATACTATAAGGATGAAATGCAAAGAATAATCATCGGTGCGGGGAATTAACAGGAAACCCATGATAATTCATATTAAATCCGCACTTGAAAATACCGCTTTTTTAGCGACGTAGTCGCTGCTTTGGTTCACGACTCCAATTTTCCATCTTTTTAATTGGCTTGTCAGATGTCCAGACAGGGGTAAGCCCGTGGCTTTTAGGAGCAATGCTCCTATCGGGTGAACGATTCGCCATGGATGGCGAAGCTGGGAGAGACACCAAGGACGGGTTTAAACACCGTTTTGAATTATAAGTTTTCGAAGAGCTTAGTCAGCGAAGTGCTTTACAGGGATGTTATCTTTCGCCGTTCTGGCATTGAAGACAATTAAAAATATGGATTAAAAAATTGGTTGGAGATCGGCTTCTTTTATGAAATGCGTCCATGCATTTCACCTTGCGCAGACGACGCTTAGGCCATCCTTCGGATGTTCAAATTCACTCCCGATGAATTTGTGCTTACTTTTCTTAGCTGTTGAAGAAAAGTCAGTTGGACCGCGCGGCGGCCGCTCATAGATTTCGTTTGAAAAAAGACATGGATGCCGGTAAGCGAAGCGCATGCTTTGCTTTGTTCACCGACTCAAGTCACCCCGAGCATCGAAGGCTAACGCTGGTCAGATTGCCGGGAGCAATCTGAGGGAAAGCCGCGTCGGGAACGCGTTTTCACGACCAGTGTTAGTCGAGACGCACAGGGATAAGTGACTTGCTGGAGGGCGGCTTCTTTTGCTTACTTTTCTTAGCTGTTGAAGAAAAGTCAGTTGGACGAAATGGATTTCGTTTGAAAAAAGGCATGGATGCCGTGTGCGAAGCATATAGTGAGCGAAGCGATTGCTTGATGTGCGCAGCACATGATTAGTGGCTGAAGGCCATAAATAAGCGAAGCGCATAGGTGAGCACCGCGAATGCTTGGTGCGCATAGCGCATGCCCTCGCGCAGCGTAATCTCAGTGTGCGCAGCACATAAGTGAGCGCAGCTCATAAGGTAAGCGAAGCGCATAGTGAGCAACGCGAATGCTTGGTGCGCATAGCGCATGCCCTACGCGCAGCGTAATCTCAGTGCGCGCTGCACATGCACTATGCTCCTTCTTATTTAAAGAGCTATCCGTTAAGCCTTAATCTTCCTTACGGTAAAGACTTATCAAACATATCGCTAAAAGTAACGTTGCAATCACGCCTGAGCCGCCTGCAACGCCAGAGGGAAGAAATCCGTCGCGGCCAAAGGTGATTAAAATTCCATTAGCAAACATAGCAACCAGACCCGCTAACGCTGTAACGCCGCCTATCACTTTGCCGCCTTTAGCGATACTTGCCATTCCAAAGACAAGTGCTGCTAACCCCAATAGCATTTTGGCGGCATAGTAAATCATAAAAGATAAAGCAACCACGCCACCAATTAACGGTTGAGCCCCTTCAACGGCACCTGCAACTTTTCCAAACGACGAAAATAAAGTCAGGCCAATACTCACCTGTACAATGTTAATAGCGGCACAAAACGCTATAGCCGACCATCCTAGTTGGCAGTTTTTTGCCTGCACCATAGATGCACCGGCAAAAGCAACAAGAAGAGTAAATATTAATGCTTCTAGCCCCCATAAAACTTGCCTTGAAAAGCTGACTTCAGCAACATAAAGGGCAGTATAAATAATCTGTGTTATCGCCACCAATAATACTAAAGATGCTGTAATTAGCATGGTGCGTTTGTTCGTAAACTCCATTGTGTACCTCTAATAATTTTAATTTTAATTTTAACGTTTTCATGTAGTTCTATTTTACTAGATTAGCCCTAGCTGATATGGCTCAGCACAAATAATTAGCAACCCACTGTATGTTGCTACTTGCCCAATAGAGAACGTATCGAAGCTTTTCTCAGCGAGCAAATTGCTAACATTGTTTGATGCTTTAAACGGCGCGGCTATTTTTGAAGTTACATGCTTCATTTCCAATATAAAACCGACTAAATCAAAGTTACATACAGAGCTATTATCGTGACATAACGCTCTAAAAAAGTACGTTACGGGTGCAGTCGCTCTGAATACATCAAATCGGTAAAGCGTTCTAAGAAATAGTTTTCATATTGGATAGCATAAGACAGGGGAAGTTATTTAATTCTTTCACCTGGCAGGTGTATAGCACTCAAATATTATTTTCTCAGAAACTAATATTTGAAAACGCCACTAGATCTGAGGTGTAGATATTGATTCTGGCGACGTAGTCGCTGCTTTTTTCTTTTGTTACCGACTCAAGTCACCCCGAGCATCGAAGGCTCATACTGGATTAATGACATGGATGTCATTCAAGTGAAAGCCACGTCGGGAGCGCGTTTTCACGACCAGTGTTAGGCGAGACGCGCAGGCGACCAACATGGATGTTGGAAGGTAGAGCAACGCAGGGAGTACCGGGCTGGCGTGCCAGTTGCCGAGATAAGTGACTTGCTGGAGGCGGCTTCTTTACTTCGGGCTATCCATGCCCTTCGTGCTGCGCACCATCCTGCGGATGTTCAAAGTTATTCCCTACAACTTTGTCTGGTTACTCTTTCTTAGCTGTTGAAGAAAGAGTAACTGGTGCGGCAGGGATGCCGGATCAAAAACGCAATGGATTGCGATAAGCGAAGCGCATAGTTAGCAAAGCGATTGCTTGGTGTGCGAAGCACATACTCTCAGCGCGAAGCGTAATCTCAGTGTGCGCAGCACATAAATAAGCGAAGCGATTGCTTGGCGCACGCAGTGCGTAACGCAGCGAAGCTGTGATCTGTGGCCGAAGGTCATAAACAAGCGAAGCGCATGCCTAATGTCTTGCTAATTCCTGATATACCGCCGGGTTGTCTTTAATTGTTGCTAGCACCTTCGCTGCTAGTCCTGTTGGGTTACGACGTCTTTTTTCCCAGCTTTTGATGGTATCAACACTCGTGCCTAGTACTGCGGCAAATTCTATTTGAGAAACATTTAGTTGGGCTCGAATAGCTTTAACATCAGCAACCTCATAAGAGGTCACACGAGCAGCTTTCTTTTGCCCTTGCTTGATAACAACAGCCTCTTCGAGAGACGCTTTCAATTCATCAAAAACACTCATTTATCTTCCCCTTTCAATAATTTTACAAGGCTCTTTAATTCAGCCTTCTCATTTTGGCTCAAGGAGTCTTTAACGCTCTTGGGATACGCTAAAATCAAATAGATCTTTTCAACATGAGCCAAAAAGTAAATAACTCTAGCACCGCCACTTTTTCCTTGATTGCCCACAGCCATTCGTATTTTGCGCAGGCCACCAGTATCTCGAATCAAATCGCCTTTTTCGGGCTGGGCAATAAGCTCTACTTGAAGATCTTTAAGTTCATCGTCGGTAGCAATAGCGCTGATCTGCTTGGTAAATATCGAAGTCTCAATAAATTCAATAGCATGACTCACAGGATACCCCATTGCTAAAGCATTAAGTGTACAATGTACACCTGTAGATAAAAACAAACAATACAAAAACTAAATCAAATGGCGTAATGAAAACCAAAGAATTAACAGTACACCCAAGTCAGCGGCGTAGCCGATTCTCTTGGCGACGCAGTCGCTGCTTTTTTCTTTTTCTACCGACTCAAGTCACCCCGATGATCTCGAATTCTTAGTGCGCGCAGCGCATGCTTTGGCTTTTTCACGACTCCAATTTTCCATCTTTTTAATTGGCTTGTCAGATGTCCAGACGGGGGTAAGCCCGTGGCTTTTACGAGCAACGCTCCTATCGGGTGAACGATTCGCCATGGATGGCGAAGCTGGGTGAGACACCAAGGACGGGTTTAAACACCGTTTTGAATTATAAGTTTTCGAAGAGCTTAGTCAGCGAAGTGCTTTACAGGGATGTTACCTTTCGCTGTTCTGGCATTGAAGACGCTTAGGCTATCCTTAGGATGTTCAAATTCATTCCCGATGAATTTGTGCTTACTTTTCTTAGCTGTTGAAGAAAAGTCAGTTGGACCGCGCGGCGGCCGCTCATGGATTTCGTTTGAAAAAAGGCAAGGATGCCGGTAAGCGAAGCGCATGCTTTGCTTTGTTCACCGACTCAAGTCACCCCGAGCATCGAAGGCTAACGCTGGTGAGATTGCCGGGAGCAATCTGAGTGAAAGCCGCGTCGGGAACGCGTTTTCACGGCCAGTGTTAGGCGAAACGCGCAGGGATAAGTGACTTGCCGGAGGCGGCTTCTTTACTTCGGGCTATCCATGCCCTTCGTGCTGCGCACCATCCTGCGGATGTTCAAAGTTGTTCCCTACAACTTTGTCTGGTTACTCTTTCTTAGCTGTTGAAGAAAGAGTAACTGGTGCGGCAGGGATGCCGTATCAAAAACGCAATGGATTGCGGTAAGTGAAGCGTATGGTGAGCAAAGCGATTGCTTGGCGCACGCAGTGCGCAACGCAGCGAAGCTGTGCCCTGTGCCCGCAGGGCATAAACAAGTAACGCGTTTGCTTAACGCACAGCATACCGCTGATCCAACTCACTCACCCCTAATCCACTTTTCTTGGTCACTGCCAATTGCGCTACTATGCGCTCTTTCATGGCTTCAACATGACTGATAACCCCAATCATCTTGCCTGAGGCGTGCAAGTTATCCAGTGCATCCAAGGCGATATCTAGGGTTTCGCTGTCTAGCGTGCCAAAGCCTTCGTCTAAAAACAGCGAGTCGATGCTGGTCTTGTGACTGACCAGTTCTGATAGCGCCAGTGCCAGTGCTAGGCTGACCAAGAAGCTTTCGCCGCCGCTGAGGGTCTTGGTGTCGCGCTGAATATCCCCTTGCCAGGTATCAATTACGCTAAGGGCTAAACTGGCATCGGCTTTACGCTTGAGTAAATATCGGCCGTGTAAGCGCTCTAATTGTTTATTGGCCAAGTACATTAAGTTATCAAGGGTGAGGCCTTGGGCGAACGTGCGGAACTTGTCGCCTTTTTGGGAGCCAATCAACGAATGCAGATAATGGATATGTTCAAATTCACTGCGCTGATGCTCAATCTGACTAAACAGGCTTTGTTGCTCGCTGCTGCGCTGTTTGTCGAAATTCAGTGCTTGGCTGATTTCCCCTTCACGCTTGTTCGCCTCGTGTTGCTCTTCGGTAAGGGCATTAAGGGCCTCACTAACCTCATCGCGCGTTTGTTGTTGCCACTGAGCAGCATTGTGATGTGCTAACAGCGTGCTGACTTGGCTGTTCGCTTGCTCAAGCAGCGCCTGGGATTTGGCTAGGTTGTCATCCAACGTCTGCTTGAGTGTTTGTAATTGCACACGGGTGGCTTCATCAAGTAAAGCGGCTTCAAAGGCTTGCTGAGCGGCAAAGGGGCTGGCTTGAAGCTTGGTTTGCCATTCGTTTTGCCGAGTTTGCAAGCGAGTTTGGCTTTGTTGCAGTTGAGTTTGGGCGTTTTGTACGTTAGCCAAATGCGTATTATGTTCCTGCTCTTTCTGACGTAATTGCTGCTGAGCTTGTTCATGGCGCGCTTCTAATGTGCGCAGCTTTTCGCTTAAAATCTCGCGCTCTGTTTTTACTGATTTATCAGCAAACAGACTAAAACGTTTGGCATTTAAGATTTCAAGTTGTGCGCTTAACGTTTGGCTTTGCTGCTCAATAGCGGTTAGCTGACTCTTGATGTCGCTTGATAGACTGAGCTGATGTTTCTGGGCGCTAGTGAGCTTGTCTATTTCTACCACCGCTTCATTGTGCTGATTTGCGTGGTGCTCCCACTGTTTGGCGTCTTGTTCTTTGCTCGTTAGCCATTGAAGCAGATCATCCGCTTCGGGCGGGGTATAGCCGTGTTGGTGAATATGCGCTAACAGGCTTTGGCTCAATGAAGTTACGGTCTCATTGACCAGTTGCATGTCGTTGCTACGATTGTGCACACTGCTTTCTAGGCTTTTCGCTGACTGTTGTGCCAGTAACGAAGCTGAACTGGCGCTTTGGCTCTGACTTTGACTGTGTTGCCATTTTTCCTTGCTGACTAACAAAGTGCGAGCTTGCGTTTTTAGCTGATTTATCTGCTTTTGTAACTGCTGAATTTGCTGGTTGATTCGACTTTCAATGGCAATAAGCGCGTCAGCATTATCAATAGTAAGTTGTTGGTTAGTGTGTTGGTCAGATAACGGGCTTAGGGCTTGGCACATCTCAGGCCATGCTTGGCTTAATTGTGCTTGTTGTGTGCTGAGCCAATCGATACGTTGCTTCAGCTCGGTTTCACCGCGCAAGAATGCATCCAGTTTTGCGCGTATTTCTTTGCCGTGCTCTTCTAACTGCGCAAGTTCGCTTTCCTGTTGTTGTTTTTGCGTGACGGTATCAGGAATATCCACCGCTGCTGCAGAGGCAAGCGGGTGCTCTTTGGCGCCGCACAAGGGACAGGGCTGTTCATCTTGAAGGGCTGCACGAAAGTGAATCAATTGCTCTTCTTGGCTGATAAGTTGGCTGAGCAGTTTCACTTGCTGGCTTTTCGCTAAATACTGACGTTTTATAGCTTCCCGCTCATCGGTCAGGGTTTTCTGCTGAGCAACGTTATCAGCGTGTTGAGCCTGCTTTTGGGCTAACTCTTGGTTTTGCTGTTGCCACTGTTGATGGGTGTTTTTTAACGCCAATAGTGGCGGTGTTAAGCCTTGTAAAGTATTGAGCCGCCGCTCCTGGATGTCGAGCGTGCCGTGCTCTTCAAGCTTGGTTAGTAGCTCGGCTTGTTGCTGATATTCGTTCTCCAATTCGCGGGTTTGTTGATTAATTTTTTCATGTTGTTGCTGGTTAAGCTGAGCGTCTTGATGGGCAAGGTGTAATTGGCTTTGTTCTTGTTTTAACTTTTCAGCCAGATGCTGATAACTCGCTTGTTCTTTTTTGATCTGTTGGGCTTGCAGCTGCCATTGGCCTAAATACTGTTTTAGTGCTTCATCAGACGGATGGGCGGTTAAGTAATCATTAGCTTGTTTTAACAATTGCTGCTGGCTGTTAATCCCAGACTGAGTGTTTTCAACATCTTGCACAAGCTGTGCATGTTTAGTACTTAACTGAGCGTGTTGCTCGCTTACTTGGGTGAGCTGCTCTCGGTGTTGGCGTATTTTGTTATCTAGGGGAATAACCTCATCATTAAGTAAGGTTTCCTGTGCGTGATATGCCGCCTTGATTGCTTGAAACTCAATGTTTACTGCCACACTTAGAGTTTTACTTTGCGCTAAGCTAGCGTCACTTGTTTGCAGTTGCTGCTGACTTTGATTCAAGGCATTTTCGTCGTTAATGCACTGGGCTTGAGTGTCGGTTAATAGCTCAAACGGGGCCCGTAGGGCTTCGCTTGGGTGGCTATTGGCCAGTCGTTGTAAGGCCTCTTTTTGCTGTGTTTTTTGCTCTTGGGCTTGGGTCAGTTGCAGCTTAGCTTGCTCTTGTGCGCTTTGAGCTGTGTTAAGTTGTTGCCACCAGTTCATATGATCTTGGGTGGCGGTTATCTGTACTTGACGTTCTTTTTGCTCTGTATGCAGGCTTTGCTGTTCATCCATGAGTGTTTGCTTTTGCTCTTCACTGAGCAATTGCACACCTTTGGCTTGGGCTTCAAGCTCGGCTAACTGTTGTTTCGCTTGGCTGTAATGTTGGTGTACTTTTTCTGATATCAGGCCATAAATTTCAGTGCCTGTTAGTTCTTCTAATAGCTCGGCGCGCTGCTTTTCATCAGCATTTAAAAATGCGGCAAACTCCCCTTGAGAGAGCATCATGGATTTAGTAAAACGACCAAAATCGAGGCCGGTGATCTGCTCTATTAGCTCAGACTTTTTCTTAATTTGGCTAGCAAGCACTTTTTCTGAGGCAACTTCCCCTAGCTCCACCACTGCCGCTTGCAAGTTGCCATCTGGGTTGCCACGAGAGCGGCGCATGCTCCAGAAGGCACGATAGGCCACGCCTTTTACTTCAAATTCCACTTCGGCGCTACACTCGGCTGTACCTCGCGTCATGATCTCATTGTTGTTGGCCGACAGTGCTCCTAAGCGCGGGGTTTCATGGTAGAGCGCTAAGCAGATGGCATCGAGCAAAGTGGTTTTGCCTGCCCCAGTGGGGCCGGTGATGGCGAATACACCGTTATCGGCAAAAGGTGCTTGGCGAAAGTCTATTTTCCATTGGCCTTTTAATGAGTTGAGGTTGCTAAATTGCAGGCTAAGGATTTTCATTATTTAGCCTCCTGCTGGTGCACTTCTTCGACTATTTCATTAAAGGTATGGCGAATTTTCGTTAAGCGTTGTTGCTCCTGTTCCCCTTCAAAATTTTCAAGGGCGAGTCGCTTTTCAAACACGTCGAAGGGGGTGAGCTCTGCCAGTGTTTCATTGTTAACTTGGTTTAGACTTTGGCTTGCTCTGGCGCGAGTGCGACGTAATTGCAACACTTCCACATTTCGCCCCTCGGTCAAGGTTTGAATGCTTTGCTGCAAATCACTTAAGTAGTCTTGCGCATCAACATGAATGCACAGCCAAGTGGGCTTTACTGAGGTTGGCTCTGGCGGTTTATTGGCATCGTCAGTTTTGCCGTCGACTGCGCCACCATTCACTGTACGATTTATGTCGCATTTCTTGTCATCGTTGAGAAGCGGAAACTGTGTGAGTTGTGCTTTTATGCTTTGCAAATCCCCTTTGAGCATAGCCATAGGCTGAAACATGGGGATATTCATAGGGACAATGCTGCGCTGACCTTGCTGATCAAACTCTACGATCACCACTTGTTTTTGCGATTTAAGCTCATCAAAACTCAGTGGTATAGGCGAGCCACTGTAACGAATGTGCTCAGATTTAGCGACCATTTGTGGCCGGTGAATATGCCCAAGAGCAATATAATCCGCTGGGGGGAAACCATCAGCCGCAAAGCCGTCTAACGTACCGATGTAAATCTCTCGCACGGATTCGGATTGACTGACGCCTAAGGCGGTTAAGTGACCTGTGGCGATAATAGGAATAGAGGCGTGGCTGCTGTCATCATTGTTATTACCTTGGGCCGCTTTGCCAGTGCTGCTATGGGCAATTCGGCTACGACGTTCAACGGCGAGCTGATAAATGCTGGCGTAATGGGCTTTTATGGCATCACTTAGGGCAATCTTTTTGTCTTCGCTGGTTTCACCTGCTCGGCTTTGCAGCACGTCCCGCGGGCGAATAAACGGAATCGCGCATAAGATAGCGCCTACACCGCCAGTGGTGTCTGTTAGTTCAATGACTTGCTGTTCCATATCATCAGTGGTGTTGGCAATAACATGGGTGTGCAAGCAGGCTAGCAACTGCTTAGACTCATTTAGGGTCGATACAGAATCATGATTGCCCCCTAACACCACTAAGGTGCATGTGAGCTTGCTTAGTTCAACCACAAACTGATTGTACATCTGCCGAGCGTAACTGGGTGGCGTGCCTGTATCAAAAATATCCCCCGCGACAATAACAGCATCAATTTTTTGTGCTTGAATCACGTCAAGCAACAAGTCTAAAAAGGCTTGGTGTTCGTCTTTGCGGCTTTTTGTGAAAAAGTTTTGCCCTAGATGCCAATCAGAGGTGTGTAGAATTTTGATACGCCAAGTCCTTAGTGGTTTTACAAATAATATGTTGCAGGGTGCCAGTGTACTGCATCACCAGTACGCAAAGTAGGTGATACAAAAAATTCAGCCACTCTAATAGCCAGTTTGGCGACTTATGTTTAGCTTATTTGGGCGCTTATGTTTAGCTTATGAAGAGAAAGAGTAAGCCCCTCACGTTCATGCCCTGAGACGATTCAGCGCAAAGGTTAGGGGCGAAAGTTAAGGCCTATCGCTACCCAGATGGCTGTTACTGTAAGTTGAAGGCGTGGAGTTTGCCTTATATTCTTTGATGTTTTTGTGACTTCCTGAGGGCGTATCTGAGTCCGTCGCTGAAATTCTTATCGTTCAGTGCGCTTCGTGCCTGATTGAACTATTTTGCCGAAATTAGCTTGAAATCAAACCCAAGTTATCGCTTTTCGAGGCAGTTAACTTCTTGATTTTTATGACTTGTTTAGCGTGAGAATTGTAACCAAATATGTGGGGCTGCGCCGCTGGGTGTTTTTCGTGGTAATAGTGATGTAGCTCAGTTAACTGGGCAACCACATCAGCTGTTATAAGAACAATAATAAATCGTACTTCTGGCCGGACAGAAAGCAATAACAGAAGACGGTGCAGTGTTGATTACTCCACATTGACATTGGGACATGCAACACAATGAAAAAAACACATACCTTTAAAGCCAAAGATCAGTGGTTAAAAGTCGCATTGATGATGAGCGCATCGTCAGCAATTTTGAGTACAGCTAATGTTTACGCTCAAGAGCAAACGGCTGCAGCCGCAGATGATCTAGAAACAATCAGTGTTATCGGCTCACGCCGTTTAGGGCGTACGGTTGAAGATAGCCCTGTGCCTATCGATATCATTGGTGCTGACTCACTTAGCACTACAGGGCAAACTGAAACTAACATGATTCTGGGTAACTTGTTGCCCAGTTTTAATTTTCCTCAGCCATCATTAACCGATGGTACCGACCATGTGCGCCCAGCGCAGTTGCGCGGCTTAGCGCCGGATCACACGCTCGTATTAGTCAACGGTAAGCGACGTCACTCAAATGCTTTGCTTAACCTCAATGGCTCAACGGGGCGTGGTTCGTCCGCGGTCGATTTAAATGCGATCCCTGCTAACGCCATTGAGCGTATTGAAGTGCTGCGCGATGGTGCCGCGGCACAATATGGATCTGATGCGATTGCTGGCGTTATCAACATTGTACTGAAAAGTGCCAGCAGCGGTGGCTCGGCATCAGTCACGTACGGTGCGAACGTTACGACTATGGACGGTGTACCTGATTTAAAAGACGTCGGCATTGACGACAACGGCGACCTTGCGTTTACCGAAGGTGGCGATCGTGAATTAACCGATGGTCAAACCGCTACCATGCGCGCCAACATGGGTTTTGCATTAGGGGATAATGGTTTCTTTAACTTGTCAGCTGAATTTCGTGATCGCAGTGCTAGCAATCGTTCTGATTACGACCAACGGGAAAACTACTCACGTTTAGAAGATGGCTCGTTAGATCCCCGCGAACTCACATGGGATCGTTACAACCATAACTTTGGTAACGGCGACGTTGAAGACGTGGCAGTGTTTTATAACGCTGGCTTTGAGCTAAACGAGAACGCAGAACTATATTCATTTGGTTCCTACAGCACCCGTGAAGGGGAAGGCGGCGGATTTTATCGCCGTGCCCAAGACAGCCGTAACATCGAAGCGATTTACCCTGATGGCTTCTTGCCTATTATTACCTCTGACATTAATGATTATTCATTTGCCACTGGCGTAAAAGGCTTTATGAGTGATTGGAACTACGATCTCTCTGCTGTATACGGTGAAGATGAGTTCGAGTTCGGGGTAAAAAATAGCTTAAACACCTCACTCGGGCCAACGAGTCAAACGGTGTTTGATGCCGGTACGTTGATTTACGACCAACTGACGATTAACCTCGACCTTAGCCGCGAAATTGATGTGTCTGGCCTAGCCAGTGGTGTGAACGTGGCGGTAGGTGCTGAATATCGCCGTGAAGGCTACGAAATTGAAGCCGGTGAAGAAGCATCTTATGTTCAAGGTACCTTTGGTGGCTCTGCAGGCTCCCAGGTATTTCCTGGTTTTACCCCTGAATCAGCTGGCGACAACAGCCGTCACAACGTCAGCTTATACATAGATTTAGAAGCGTATATCACTGACAACTGGAACGTGACCGTAGCCGCTCGTTATGAAGATTACTCTGACTTTGGCTCAACGGTAAATGGTAAGTTTGCCACCCGTTATACGCTGACTGAAGAGATTGCTCTGCGGGCGTCAGTATCAACAGGCTTTAGAGCACCATCGTTGCAGCAACAATACTTCACCTCTATTGCGACGGTATTTGTGGATGGCGAACCAACTGAAACCGGTACTTTTTCACCCAACAGTGATGTTGCGCAAGCCCTTGGTTCTCCCGGTTTGGATGCAGAAGAAGCGGTGAACTACGGTGCGGGTATTACCTGGTCGCCAGATTCAAACTTCAGTCTCTCAGTGGATTATTACAACATCAAAATTGACGATCGCATTGTGCTGTCTAATAACTTGTCGGGTGAGGGGATTGAAACCTTATTAGCAGGTACAGGGGCAAACCGTGCGCGCTTCTTCTTGAATGCCATTGATAGCGAAACATCAGGGGTTGATGTGGTGGCGTCATACAATACGGACATTCAAAACTGGGGCGATGTGGCCTTTAATGCAGGCTTTAACTACAACAAAAATGAAGTGACTGACATCATTGACCCACCTGCAGTACTTGCCGGTGCTGGGGTTGATCAAGGTAACTTGTTCTCGGATGTTGAATTGCGCCGATTTGAAGTGGGCTCACCAAAAACCAAGCTTAACTTGAGTGCGGTGTGGACCATGGATGAATGGCATGCAACGTTGCGTACGACGCGCTACGGTGAAACCCAAGAGCCATCAAGTGACCCCGCTACCAATGAAGTGTTGCCTGAAAAATGGGTCACAGACTTGGACGTTGGTTATGACGTAACAGAAAACGTAACGCTAACGTTAGGGGCGAATAACTTATTTGATGTTTACCCTGATACTACCCGCGAATTGGTGGAAGATGTGGGCACGTTCTCACGCTTATTCCCCTATTCAGGGTTTTCGCCGTTTGGTTTCTCAGGGCGTTTTGTCTACGGTAAGGTATCTGTCACGTTCTAATGTTGCGCTGTATAAGCGCCCTTAGCTTGGAAACAAGCATTTAGGGCAAGCAATAATGAAGTAGACTATTTGCAGCGGGCGCAGTGAAAACTGAGCCCGCTTTTTTATGGGCTTTATTCTATTCAGGGGTTTCAACACTTAGGTGATAACCAGAATACTTACGCATGTTGATCACACGATCCCCGTCTAGCATCCAGTATTGGCCTTTAATACCTTGCAATACACCACTAAAAGACAGTTCTTTGTCTAGATTGATGGATTTTACTTTTTCTGGATATTGGTCCACCGGGTAATGAATATCAACCGCGGGTAAATCAAGAATATCGATGGCTTGAAAACCATATTCTTCGGTGATTTCGTCTAGCTGATCTTCTATCTCGGTAATGAGATCTTCTTTTAACTGCTGCAAATCGGCACTGTCAGGTTGGCTTTTGAGCATGGTGCGCCAATTGGTTTTATCCGCAATAAACTCTTTCATGGCTGTTTCGACTAAACCACTTGTTAAGCGATTTTGTACCCTCATGATGGCCATCGCCTGAGTGGCACCTTGGTCGAGCCAGCGACTTGAAACCGCATCACTCACATGACGAGTAATCCCCACTTTAATCGTACCCGTATTGGCTAGGTATACATAATGATCTGAAAGGCAATTTGCTTCGCCCCAGCTTGGTTCACGGCAGGTTCCAGCATCATAATGACAAAGTTCAGGCTTGATAATACAGGTGTCACACTGTGCTAACGTCGTTAGGCAGCGGTAACAATAACCTTGATTAAAGCTCTTTTTGGTTTTTGCTTGGCAATGCACGCAGTTTATCTGGTTATCGAAACTGACTTTGAGCGTTTTACCGATCAGCGGGTTCATATCGATAAACTGCTCACCTATGGGCAATTGATATTGGGCACGATGCTCGGCATCGGTGGATACGCGCATTTTGCGAATATTACCTTGGTAAGTGGTCATTTTGTTCTGGTCCTGTGTACGAAATTGACGCCTAACAACTGTAGGGCGTTAACAGCTCGCCATTGTGACAGCCTAAAGCCTTGATTGCCAAAGTAACCTTAAGGCAAAATAGCCCGACTCCTCCAATGGCCGTTACATTCGCTTTATTAGGCAAGTATGCAAACTCAGTTACTTTTGGCACTACGAGATTTTTTTAACGACCCTCGACTTATTAAGCGTGAGCTATTGCAAAGCTTGTGGAGCGAGTACGGTGAGATTGCTCGTTACGATAGCCCTAAGCTGGGCAAGAGCGTGATTGTGAAGCATGTTTCACCTCCCTCCAAGGTGCATCATCCTCGAGGTTGGCACAGTGACGTGGGGCACCAACGTAAAGTGCGCTCCTATCAAGTGGAAGCGGAGTTTTACCAGTCTTTCGCCGGGCGTTGTGATGAGACGTGTTATGTGCCGCAGTTTATCGGGCTAATCAAAGAGCCAAACCACCCAGAGCAACTAACCTTAATCATGGAGGACTTAAAAAGTAGCGGTTTTGATTTGCTATACACTGGCGTTACAGACACGCAGATTAAAACAGTACTGAGTTGGTTAGCGCATTTTCACGCACGTTTTATCAATATAGACACATCGACATTATGGCCCGTTGGTTGTTACTGGTATTTGGCTACTCGCCAAGCAGAGTTTGATGCGATGCCCCAAGGCGTGCTCAAAAACAATGCTCAGCGTATTGACGAGGCACTGAATAATGCGCGTTTTCAAACACTGTTACACGGCGATGCAAAACTAGCGAATTTTTGTTTTAGCGCGGGTGAAAAAGTCGCCGCGGTGGACTTTCAGTACGTAGGCAGGGGGATAGGCGTCAAAGATGTCATGTATTTCTTAGGCAGTTGCTTGTCTGCCCCTGTGCTGTTCGAAAGACACGATATCTATATTAATTATTATTTTGCGCAGTTGAATAAAACGCTAATTTCTAGGCACTCACATGAGAATAATCAGCCTTGGGTCGCACAGCTAGAGGAAGAGTGGCGAGGATTAATACCTTTTGCATGGGCTGATTTTCATCGTTTTTTACTCGGCTGGAGTCCAGAGCATGTGAAAATAAACGAATTTATGCAAGGGCAGACGGCAAAGGTATTGAATAGCGTTCTGTGAGCAGCCGCACGATCCGCTATTTTTGCTATATTGACGTAGCCGAACTATTCGCTATTACCTCGCTATATGGCTTAATTTTGCTTTTTACAGTAACAGGCTTACGGAATTGATGATTAAGATTGTACCCTAGGGCTAATCATTACAGTATTGAACTTCGTGAATTTGCATTAGTACGTTCTGCTGGAATCGATGACGCTAGCATCCGCATTTTTCTCTATGGTAAACATGCTTACTTGAGACATTTATCCTTTATGAGTCATTCTCTTTTGGTTTCGAACATCCGCCGAGCATTAAAACTAAACTTCATTCCTGCCGTGTGTTTACAGCTGATTGCATTAGGCATTGGATTAAGCTTTTTCCATTGGCCTGCAAGCCAACCCGTGTTTAATTTTTTCGCGGATCTTAAATCGCACTATGGTGTGGTTTACGCTGTAATATCTACCGCGGTGTTCGGCGGCTTACTGCCTTTTTTGTACTTACGCTTATCCGGTCAAATTCATTTTAAGCCTTCGGGGCAGTTATTATTTTACTGTTTACTTTGGGCCTTTATGGGTTGGTTGGTAGATGCATTCTATGGTTTGCAAATTACCTTGTTTGGCAACGGTACTGATGCCGTCACCCTGATCCAGAAAATCGCTTTTGACCAGTTTGTGTTTAGTGCTTTGTTCACATGTCCACTACTGACGATTTGTTATCAATTTAAAGACGCGCATTTCAATGTACGTCATACTATGCAGCTATTGGATAAACGACTGTTATTAGTCTATTTACCCACTACGATAGTAACCAATTGGTTGGTGTGGATCCCTTCAGTTTTGCTGATTTATTTGATGCCGCCAGCGTTGCAACTACCGCTGTTTAACCTAGTGCTGTGCTTCTTTGTATTGGTGCTTGCTATTTTGAATAGTGAACCCTCTCGTGCACCTTCTATTACAACTTCTACTAAATCCTCTTGTGTGTCCGACTCAGGTGAGCCTCGCTAATAATTCGGCGCCTTAAATGGGTTAATAAGTTCCTGATGCACCTTGTCTGTGAATGACTGCTAATAATTAAGGTAGCGGTTCTGTTAAGCGATTTTCAAACTGTTTCTTATTCTTTATCTGATATTTGTGATTTATCTAGTAATTGTACTTTACCGTCTTGCAAACACGTACTAACCGGCGGAATGCCGTTAAGTAAATTTTTATTCTCTAGCTTGAAGTGCAGCACACTGCAGTCATGTACGTGGTCATTACAGAAGCAATCTGTATCACTTTGAGTATTGTGGCTATATTAAAAAGGCAATAACTGTTACTTGGAGCTTCTCGATAAACTGGTTTACCAGTATAATATTCTTACCATTGCTGTGGTGCTGTTTTCGTGTAGATTAAAGATCAAGGATCAACGGCCAATCTTTCGAAAATTGCGCACTTCAACGTTAGCGTTTATTCTTTGTATAAGAGTACAGGCGCTATCTTCATGCCCATACTGTTACTCATAGGCGCGATATTGATTACTAAAGATAGGCAAAGCTTATCTACACTAACCAAGAGGCAGTCAATTTAGTACTATGATAGTCCATCAAGAAGCCATAAAAGACGCTGTATATCAGTTGTTTGACGAGGTAGATGCTCTTTCTGTTCAAGGATACGATGAAGAGCGGAATGTAATTTACTGGAATTTAGGCAGTGAGTTGCTGTATGGCTATAGCGAAGAAGAAGCCTTAGGTCAGAAACTCGAAGACCTCATTTTCCCCGACTTTATGCGTGAACCCGTTATTGCCGCCCACACTGATTGGATCAATAACGGCATTAAAATTCCTGCTGAAGAACTGACATTGCGCCATAAAAATGGTGGCGATGTAATTGTCTTTTCAAGTCATGTTTTGTTCACTAATGAACATGACAAGCACGAAATGTACTGTATTGACATTAATCTTGCCGAAGTAAGACAAGCCCAAGCGCAAGCTAAATTTAAAGACAACATGTTGGAAGCTGTCTTTGAGGCCACCCCAGATTTGTTCTTCTTGATGGAAGAAGACGGCACCATAATTGATACCCATGGGGGAGATGGCAAATATCTCGGTGCGTCGCCAAGTGAATGCGTCGGACGCACTATCACAGATTTGTTTCCACGCAGGGTGGCACGCAAGTATACGCTATTCAATAAAAGGGTGATTGAGCAGGAGGGCATTTCAACCTTTGAGTATGAGCTAACACTGCCTGAAGGTGTTTGCTACTTTGAAGCTAGGCTAAGTCATGTTAAGGCGTACAAACAAATTGTTGTGATCGTTCGCGATATTACTGAACAGCACAAAGCGGCGGAAACGATACGCCATCACGCCTATTACGATAGTTTAACCTTGCTGCCAAATCGTTTCTTGTCCCTGGATCGTTTATCGCAAATGCTTAAAGAGGCGCAAAGAAACAAAGAAAAAGCCGCTCTGCTATTTCTAGATCTAGACGACTTTAAGAAGGTGAATGACTCATTAGGCCACGAAGTAGGTGACAAACTCCTATTAGAGGCGGCCAACAGGCTAACCTTAGCCTTACGTAAAGCCGATACGGTAGGGCGTTTAGGGGGTGATGAGTTTATCGTATTATTGCGCGCGCTAGCCGATGATAATGATGCTAAAGAGGTGGCTGAAAATCTACTCCGGGTTTTTAGAGAGCCTTTTCAAATTGACGGTAAAGAGCTTATTTTAACGTTAAGTATCGGTATTGTGGCCTATCCGGAAAATGGTAGTAGCGCTTCAGATTTATTGCGTAACGCTGACGCGGCTATGTATCAATCAAAATTGTCTGGGCGCAATACGTATTCATTTTTTACTAAAGAAATGAATGCAATCATGTTGCGCCGTTTTGAGATTGAAGAGCAGCTCAATCTAGCCCTGCAGCGCAACGAATTTGAGGTCTTCTACCAACCGAAATTTGATGTGCAAAATAGAAATGTCATTGGTGCTGAAGCATTAATTCGTTGGCGCAATCCGGCATTGGGTAATGTGCCGCCTGACGAATTTATCCCCATCGCTGAACATACCGGCTTAATTGTGCCCATTGGTAAATATGTTATTGAACAAGCTCTAGAGTTTTTGCGGGAGTGGGCGTGTATTCATAACAAAAACTATACTATTGCGGTCAATTTATCGCCGCGCCAATTTAGGGATAAAGAGCTAATTAACTTTATTTTATCGGCATTGCGCAAAGAAGAAATCGCGCCCGAAAACTTGGAGTTTGAAATTACTGAGGGAGTATTAATGGTTGGTAATGCCTATGTAGATGAGGCACTTGAAGAGCTTCATCAGTTAGGTGTGAAATTATCGATGGACGATTTTGGTACAGGCTACTCTTCACTGAGTTATTTGCGTCGCTATTCATTTGATATTTTAAAGATAGACCGAAGCTTTATTGATGGCATCACTGTGAACAAGGAAGACTTTGATTTAGTTAAAGCAACCATCGCAATGGCACATAGTTTAGACCTACAGGTGGTCGCTGAGGGTGTTGAAACCCATGAGCAACTTATGTTGCTAGATAAACTCGGTTGCGACTTAGTTCAAGGCTACTATTTTAGTAAACCCATACCAGCCCAAGCATTAATAGATTATAGATTTCCAGCAAGCTAAACATTTTTTTGTAATGAAATAACCTAATGCGATCGCGTCGATTCAGGTGAGTAGAAGAGCGCAGTATTGGCAATAGATGAGCCGTGATATAGGCACTAAAATGACAATTTTCCAGCCTCATTAGAAAGCCCTCTGATGAGGGCTTATGCTCGAACAGTCTGTTATACCAATCTGCTTTAATAAGTAAGGGATCATTTATTAACGTGCAGTGGAGTTAAAGGAACATTTTTCGTCTTGTGCGTACAAGCGCCAACATGCCAAAACCAAAAAGTACCAGTAAGGCGGGTTCAGGCACCGCTAAAGCAGCGAGTGCGGCAGAGGCAATAAGCTGGTGGCCAACAGCGGTAGGGTGAACTTGGTCCCAAAGTAAATACTCATCAGGATTAGTACACAAAGTCGCATTCGCCACATCTAAACAGGGCTCCGTCACATTTGTTAGGTTGTAATCACCTGGGTTTAACGTGATGTCTACAAAGGTACTGAAGACATCAAGTTGGGTGATGTTTAGGCCGCTACTGATGCCATTTAGGCCATTTGCCAACGCCATGTTAAATTCGATCGCCCAAGGTGCTGCAATCGGCAAATTCGGCACTAGAAAGTTCATCGCCCCCGCTAAAGCTAAAGTAGCCACGCTGTCGACAATGTTCTGTGCTGCATCGCCTGGGGTATAGGTACCGTCGGGATCATTTTGCAAAAAGTCATTGCCTCCTGCCCAGATAACATAGAGTGCATCGGCATCTGCCATGCCACCTGCGCTGCCTAAGTAGTTAAAAAGTTGGCCACCAAAGTTGGAGTCAGCAAATAAATTGTCCGTACGCTGGCCTCCTATTGCCCAATTTGTGCCACCTGCATAAGCGGTAGTGGCTGACACGCCTAAATCAGTTGCTAAGTGCTCAACCCACACAGGGCCATTTGAGAACCGACAATCAGCATAAGGTGGATCAGGACAAAAACCAGGAGCCAGTGCTGTAAACGCGCCTGTGTCAGAAAGCGAATCACCGAACACATACATATCACTGATCGGCGTGGCGGACGCGGTTGAACTGACAAACATCAGCAATGATGCTCCCGTTACACACAAGGTTCTTTTAGTTGTATTAAGCAAATATTTGAGGCCACTGGACAGTGGCATGGTCAGTTTATTCATTATTTCACCTCAGGGCGCTTCTATACTGCACAACGCCAATTAGAATTTATTGTTGTTAGTATCCAATTAAGGACAAGCATCAGCACAGAACACCCATAATGCACGCAGATGTTTTTCATGCTAGAAATTTGCAATGCATAATTCAAGCCTTCCAATAAAATCAAAGGCTTAAGCTATTTCTGGATGAATAAAACATAAAATTGCAAAAAAGTCTGACACTTAGCAAAGCGCTAAAGCGTTCAGTTCATGTTGTCAGCATCTAAATTGCAGGCTTAATTATCACCAGTGTGAAGCTGTTAATATTTATCCAACTCATTACCATTGCAAAAACGCCATACTTCTAGGGGCAGTGGTAAGAATGTAGCGAGCATCATGGTAAGCAAATAGGGTAGTGAGACACCTCTCTGGGGGCATATGGGGGCATACCGTTTCGGCTTGATCATTTCGTGGAACGGACAGGGGGGAGTATATCCATATAGAGTTTGCTTGTTGCTAAACAATTACAGCTCACCTTGTGAAGAGTGGAGTACCAGTGTATTAAAGATTGAAGCTAAACACCTGATTTATTACCCGATGTAAATAACTGATTTAAAATGCAGCAAAGTGCCCCAACATTCTAATAATCTGTTTTAAGTCGAATGTGAAATATATTGTTGAGTCACTCTTATTTTGCGTTGGTAATATTTTTAGGACACCTGTGAAAGCTGTAAAAACTCTTACCTTAATGCGCTGGTTATTTGGCCAACTCGCTCCGTATAAAACAAAGGTGATATGTGCTATCGGTGCACTTATCGTGGGCTCTGGCTCTTGGTTGTTACTGGGGCAAGGCGTAAAGATTGTGGTTGATGAAGGCTTTGTTGCCAATAACGCTGCCATGCTTAATCAAATGATGCTGGTGGTGGTGGGGATTGCTTTACTGGGCAGTATTGCCGCCTACTTTCGCTTTTACCTGATGATTTGGCTAGGAGAGCGCGTCAGTGCAGATATTCGCCAATCTGTGTACTCTCACCTGCTGACGCTTCCCCCCGCTTTTTTTGAAAAAACCCGCACGGGTGAAGTGATTTCACGTTTCACCAGTGACACCACTGTACTGCAGTCGGTGGTGGGTATGGGGCTGTCAATGGCACTGCGCGCAGGCATTACCTTTATTGGTGCATTATTGCTGATGTTAGTCACCAGCCCCATGCTGACCTTGTACGTATTGATTGCAGTGCCGATTGTATTATTGCCAATTCGCTTCTTTGGCGCCAGAGTGCGTTTGCATGCCAGAAACAGTCAAGACCGAGTTGCAGATTTAGGTGCTTACGTGGATGAATCACTGCATGAAATTCATACCGTTCAAGCCTACTCACATGAGCATCTAGATAGAAGTATGTTTGCCGGTCGGGTAGAGGATGTTATGACAGCGGCCAATAGCCGCATTCGCTTTCGTGCTTTGATGATGGCCACCATTATGGGCATCAGCATGACCGCCATTACCTTAGTCGCTTGGTTAGGGGCACAGCAGGTGCTAAGCGCCAGTATTAGCGCTGGTGAGCTTACCGCATTTATGTTCTATGCCGTTATGGCAGGCGGTGCGGTCGCGACATTAAGTGAGGTCATAGGGGAAGTCCAAAAAGCAGCCGGAGCTAGCGAACGCTTAATGGAATTATTGCATACCGAAAGTGAAGTGCTTGAGCCAGAAACCCCACAATTATTAGCAAAAAAGGTGCAAGGCAATTTAACCCTATCAGATGTGACTTTTAGTTATCCAAGCGGCGAAGGTAGTCCAGCATTACAGCATATCTCCCTCGACATAAAAGCGGGCGAGCGTATTGCGTTAGTTGGGCCAAGTGGAGCTGGCAAATCGAGTTTATTTCAACTGTTGCTGCGGTTTTATGATATTCAGTCGGGGCAAATTAGCTTAGAAGGGGTGAACATAGCAGAACTTGAGCTAGAGGCTTTACGCCAACAATATGCCCTTGTCCCCCAAGATTCAGTGATTTTTGCTAGTAGTGTTGCCGAGAATATTCGCTACGGACGACCGGACGCCAGCGATGAAGACGTGCAAGCAGCAGCTAAAGCGGCCAGGGCTGATGAGTTTATTGAGCAGTTGCCCGAAGGCTACCAAACTTATTTGGGCGAGCGAGGTGTCCGTTTATCTGGTGGGCAAAAACAGCGAATTTCTATCGCTAGGGCGATCCTCGCTGATAGGCCTATTTTGTTGCTGGACGAAGCAACCAGCTCACTGGACGCTGCTAATGAGCAGTTCATCAAGCTGGCTTTGGATGAACTCATGCGCGAAAAGACCACCTTAATTATTGCCCACAGATTAGCTACTGTAATTAATGCGGATCGCATAGTCGTGATGGACAAAGGCCAGGTAGTGGCAATAGGTAATCACCAAGAATTACTCGCTAGCAATGCGCTTTATCGGGAATTCGCCGAGTTGCAGTTGGTCAGTTAATTCACGAAAAGAATGAGAAAAATAACATGATGAAAATTGCCCAAGTGGGTGAAGTTGTCTTACGTACGCCAGCCAAATCAGTCTCCCAGACAGATATTGAAACCGCTGCGTTTCAAGAATTCGTAGATGCCTTACTCGGGACGATGGAAGAGGCCAATGGGGTCGGTATTGCAGCACCGCAAGTATTTGATGAGCGCGCAGTCATGATCATTGCATCACGGCCCGGCCCTAGATACCCAAATGCACCTGACATGGAACCTTTGGTGTTAATTAACCCCAAAGTGATACAAAGTAGCGAGGATACAGTAAAGGACTGGGAAGGGTGTTTGTCTGTGCCTGGTTTACGTGGTTTTATTCGCCGGGCGACTTGGGTTGAGATAGAGTATCTGCAACGCGATGGAACGCCGGCCACTCAGCGCTTAGATGGGTTTGTGGCACGCATTTTCCTACACGAATTTGATCATCTAATTGGTAAAACGTGGCTTGACCATATTGAGCTTAACACCGATATTATGGCTGAATCCGTATGGCGCAAAGAAATAGCAGGCATTGATGAACCAAAGAGCGAAATCAAAAACGACGATAATCGTTAAGCGGTGTTACGTCGAGCACTGCTAAGAGCCGCTCATTCCGGCATGTGCTTATATCAACAAATGAATAGGCGTATTTGAATAATTTTTTGACGGGCGAAGGCTAAAATAAGCGATACCCACTCAAAGCTATGATTTATTACCAGTGGTATAGCGTAAGAAAACTTATGTGAATGCCCATTTTTATCAGTAAGGATATCCGTTGCAAACTGTGTTAAAGAAATTATCTGCCATAGTATGTTGCTCATTGCTAAGCGGCATCAGTGTGGCTGCTCAACCAGATGCCAGTGACGTAAATGCGTCAGGTGAACAGGAGATTGCAAGTAAGGCCCAAGTGGTGGCGAGCCCACAGGCCATGTTTGCACAATGTGTTGTCGACCTACAGGGGCAAGCTAAAACAGCCGGTGTCTCTAAGCGTGTCACCGAAGAAGTGCTTGGCGGCGCCAGATACAAAGAAAAGATCATCTCGCTGGATAGAAATCAACCTGAGTTTGTACAAACCTTTACAGATTACTTTGAAAAACGGGTTAACACATGGCGCATTGAAAAAGGCCAACAAATGATGGCCAAGCACCGTGCTTTTCTTGGGGAGTTAAATAAAGAATATGGTGTACCAGCTCAGTATCTATTAGCCTTTTGGGGCTTAGAAACGAATTTTGGCTCTTACAAGGGAAAAAGCCCAGTTATTGATTCGCTAGTCACTTTGGCATGTGACAATCGCCGTAGCCGTTATTTTTCCAGTGAATTAATGCAAGCCTTGTTACTCATCGATCGTGAAAAACTAGACGATAAAAAAATGGTTGGCTCTTGGGCCGGTGCCATGGGGCATACACAATTTATGCCCTCTGCTTATATGAAATACGCAGTTGACGGAGATAAAGACGGCCAAATTAATCTTTGGGACAGCGAGCAAGATGCACTGGCTTCGGCCGCTAACTTTTTGAAAAATTTAGGTTGGCAATCGGGCTACAAATGGGGACGTGAGGTGAGTCTGCCTGATTCATTCGATTATACCTTAACCGGCAAAAATGAACCCAAAGCGCTTTCTGTATGGAACGGCGCTGGCGTCACCCGTACTGATGGCCATGCTATTGGTAACGCCGATATCAAAGGTGCGCTTCTGGTGCCAGCTGGTCATGCAGGGCCGTCGTTCTTAGCCTATAAGAACTTTAATGTGATATTGCGCTGGAACAACTCAGAGTATTACGGTATCGCTGTGGGGCACTTGGCGGACCGTATTGCTGGTTTGAGTACCTTGTCTAAAACCCTGCCTGAGCTGCCGGATTACACGGTAGATGAAATGCGTCAGCTACAGGATAAGCTTAATGGTTTAGGTTTTGATGTGGGCAAGGCCGACGGTATTTTGGGACCGGGTACACGAAGTGGTATTCGCCAATTTCAATTATCAAAAGACATGATTGCAGATGGTTACCCAGCACGGGACGTGTTCGATGCCTTAATGGAGCAGCCTCTGCCAAGCAACTCATAAGCACTGTGCAATATATTGTTTTGTTACAGCGTTAAACTGCCCATTAATCTTATGGGCAGTGTCTATTATTCCTCACGGTAAATATTTGCCTTTTTTGCGGTCTTTACTGGGCTAAAAAGCACTTTAGGTATATACTCCCGCGGTCAAATTTTAAGCGTTTTTTCGCATTTCCTTCTCGAGCGCTTTTTTAATACTTTTTATTTTTGTGGAGTTGTATGTCCAACCTGAGTCAACCTGTCGCTAAATCGCCTGTTAAACGCCAGTCTGCTGAGCGTATGAAAGCCGAGCGCGGTCTTTTTTCTTATCCCAAGTATTGGGCTGAGTGTTTTGGCCCTGCGCCATTTTTACCCATGTCACGCAAAGAAATGGAAATCTTAGGTTGGGATAGTTGCGACATCATTATTGTTACCGGGGATGCCTACGTGGATCACCCGAGTTTTGGTATGGCGGTGATTGGCCGTGTGCTTGAGTCACAAGGTTTTCGCGTCGGGATTATTTCTCAGCCAGATTGGACTAACAAAAACGATTTTATGCAGTTAGGTGAGCCGAATTTATTCTTCGGCGTGACCGCAGGTAACATGGACTCCATGATCAATCGTTATACTGCTGAGCGAAAATTGCGTCACGATGATGCCTACACTGCTAATAATGAAGGGGGCAAGCGCCCAGACCGAGCAGTTACCGTATACACTCAGCGTTGTAAAGAAGCCTACAAGAAACCAGTAGTGATTGGTGGTATCGAAGCCAGTTTGCGCCGCATTGCCCACTATGATTACTGGTCAGATAAAGTGCGCCGCTCTGTGCTGTTTGATTCAAAAGCTGACATGTTGATGTTCGGTAATGCTGAACGTCCGCTATTAGAAATGGCCCATCGATTTGCTGCGGGTGAGAGCATTGAGCAAATGCAAGATATTCGCGGAACGGCAGTTATCCGCAAAGAACCGTTGCCTGGTTGGCAAGGTGTCGATTCAACTCATCTAGATACCATAGGTAAAATTGACCCTGTTATTAGCCCCTACGAAATCATCGAAGATAAATGTGCGGTATCTTCTGAGGCGGATAAACAAGCGGCCATTGAAGAACAAAAAGCCCAGCCGATTGTGGTGCAGCCTTTTACCTCAAAAACTAAACGTCGCAAGCCTTGGGATAAAACCTATGTGATGCTACCAGCTTACGATGTGGTGCGTGCCGAGAAAACTCATTACGCTCATACCTCGCGTATCTTGCACAAAGAAACCAACCCTGGGTGTGCTCGCGCACTCGCGCAGCGCCATGGCGATAGAATCATTTGGATTAATCCACCTGCTTACCCGCTTGAAACTGAAGAAATGGATGCCGTGTTTGATTTACCTTATGCACGCGTTCCGCATCCTAGCTACGGCAAAGCAAAAATACCTGCTTACGACATGATTAAAACCTCGGTGAATATCATGCGCGGTTGTTTTGGCGGCTGTACGTTCTGTTCAATCACTGAACATGAAGGGCGGGTTATTCAAAGCCGCTCTGAAGAATCGATTATTCGCGAAATTGAACAGATCCGCGACAAGGTTCCGGGTTTTACTGGTGTGATCTCTGATTTAGGTGGCCCAACCGCCAACATGTATAAATTGCGTTGCAAGAGTCCGAAAGCAGAACAAGCATGTCGTCGTTTATCCTGCGTATGGCCAGAAATTTGTGGGCATTTAGACACTGACCAAACGCCGACTGTCGAGTTATATCGCAAAGCGCGTAATGTGGAAGGCGTGAAGAAAGTCCTTATTGCATCGGGTGTACGTTACGATTTGGCGATTGAAGATCCAAATTATGTACGCGAGTTGGTCACCCATCATGTAGGCGGCTATTTGAAGATTGCGCCTGAGCATACTGAGAAAGCCCCGTTGGATAAAATGATGAAACCGGGGATGGGCACCTACGATAGATTTAAAGAGTTGTTCGACAAGTACACCATGGAAGCGGGCAAAGAGCAGTATTTGATACCGTATTTTATCTCTGCTCACCCAGGGACTGAAGACGAAGACATGCTGAACTTGGCGCTGTGGCTAAAAGAGCGCAATTTTAAACTCGACCAAGTACAGAACTTTTATCCGTCACCCATGGCGAACGCCACGACTATGTATCACACGGGGAAAAACCCAATACATAAAGTGAATCACAAAAGTGAAGCTGTGACCGTGGCCAAGGGCGAAATTCGTCGTCGTTTGCATCGTGCCTTTTTGCGTTATCACGATCCGGCTAACTGGCCAATGTTACGTAAAGCATTAACTGACATGGGTAAAGGCTATCTTATTGGCAATGGCGCTAAATGCTTGATACCAGCTGAGAGCCGAAATGAGTTAAAAGGACGTGAGCAAAAAGAGTATGCGAAGCGCTCTGCAAATAAGGCGTATGCGAAAGGCAAAGGGAATGGTCAAGGTCAGCAAACAGCGAAGGGTAAAAAAGCCCAACAGGGCTTAACTCGATTCAGTGACAATCAGCCGCATAATGAGGCCGGTGGCACCGGGAACACGGCCGGTACAAACACTGATAACCGCCGTAAAAACAGCAGTAATAAAAAAAGAAAGCCACATTAATGTGGCTTTTTACTATTTAAATTCAATGTCTAAAACTCAACTTTATTGTGCTTGAGGGTTAGGCGCTTAACGCTTTGATGATTTGTTCACTAAATGCGGGCAAGTCATCTGGATTGCGGCTGGTAATGATCTGGCCATCAATCAGCACCTGTGCATCTTGCCAATTTGCCCCCGCGTTACGTAAATCAGTTTGAATGCTGGGGTAAGAAGTTAAATTACGCCCTTTCACTATTCCCGCTTCAATGAGTAACCAAGGGCCGTGGCACACCGCTGCGACGGGACGTTGTTTTTCATCTGCAAAGAAATCTTTAATGAACGCGATGGCAGCATTGCTGGTACGCAATGTGTCGGGGTTGAATAATCCGCCAGGTAGAACAAGAGCGTCATAATTTTCGCTTTTCGCTTCTTGAAGTGTCAAATCGACCTTAATCGACTCCCCCCAATTATCTTCATCCCAACCCTTAATCGACCCTTTCTCAAGAGAAATGATATCCACCTTTACGTTGGCTTCTTTTAAGGCATTTAGTGGGTGAAATAACTCGCTTTGTTCAAAGCCATTAGTGGCCAAAATGGCAACACGTTTATGTGCTAGTGACGTAGTCATAATTTTTCCTTCATCTTTCAAGCTCAAGAATGTGAATGATGAAATGCTAATGCCGTGCCACAGTACCCTTATGCCTAAATTTGCCGCAAAGTCCCGTCAGGTATGAACGTTTTAAATTTAACTGTAAAGGGGAGGTTTTCTATCACACCCTGAGCCAGACAAAATTTTAGAGACAAGCGAAATTTTTACAGAGGCCAGTGTCAGCTTGCACCGACGCAACTATTCACGTCATCTGAGCGGGTGAAGGACACCGTAAAAAGCTAAAAGCTAAAACGCAATTTCTGTAACCTTTGCAGGTTGAGATACGCTTATTACCAGTGAGTATCCAGATTAGTAGGTTACCTTCCCTAAAGCGGCCTTCTTCCGACAGCGTTAGCAGTTAGGCTACTGATATACAAAGCGTCAACCGTTTCTAGCACGCCAGTGGTGAAGGGGTACGCACCACTAGGGTCTTGCAAGTCCATCAGCACCTCACCGTTCTCGGCAATTTTAATGACATGGCCATAATCTTTCCCTGTTGGTTGCAGAAAGCTGGGCAGGCGCTGAATCATTTTTCTTAAAAAGGGGGATTGAGATAAGTCATCTATGCTCTTGGCGCGAGGGGAGGCAAAGCCGAGCCAATACCCACCGCTAGGAGAGCGGGCGATGTTATCAGGGAATCCCGGTAGGTTATCAATAAGCGTGTCAACTTTACCGGCCTTTGGGCCCTTTAACCAATAACGTAATACACGGTAACTACCGGTTTCATTGATTAGCACCGAGCGTTGATCGTGACTCACCGCGACGCCATTGGCGAAGACTAAGCCCTCCAGTAGTACTCTGGTTTCAGCGGTGTTTGGATTGTATTGCAAGAGACGTCCGTTGCCTTTATGTTCCATTATTTCTAGCAAACTCGCGGGTAATGTTCCGCCGAATTGCGAGGCAGAAAACTTGCTGGTGGCATCGCTGAAATAGACCATACCGTTTTGTGCGACGTCTACATCGTCCGCGTATACAATGTCAGCATCGTCTACCTGATTTGTTACAAGGCTAATATCGCCATTGGGGGATATGGATAGTAATCCTTTCATCGCGTCGGCAACCAATAGATTCCCTTGTAGGTCATACTCGATTCCCAGTGGGCGACCGCCTGTACTGACCCAAGTTTTAAATTCGTTGCTTTTGGGTGCCAGCAGCATAATGTCACCCGAATGGGTAGCTGTGGCGATAACACCGTCATCTCGAAGGGCAAAATCTTCTGGCCCATGATGGCCACCTAACGACAATAGATCTAAGTCGGCTAATGCATTGTTTGATGCCCATGGACCAACATAACCTGTGGCTTTGGGGGCTTGCCAAGCGACTGGGTCAATAGCGACAGGCCATAGTAGTAAATACGCGCCAAGGGCAAAAATGGCGAGTAGCGTGAATTTAACCAATTTCATGATATCTTCCTGATATGTAAGGGATAAAAATTCCAACAAGATATAGCATGATGATATTGTTAGGTTAAATTATGATTAGTTATCTAGGTGTATTTATTAACCTGATTATAAAGCGAGCTTGTCATTGAAGTGCAATTGAGGCGCTGTAAGTTTTAGGGAAGTAGCAAGTGTATTCTGTAATATTAGACTTGCCCCTAGATAAAAACAGAAATAATAAAAAAGAGTATTTTAACGTCATAAAAAACGATTATCGCGTCACTTAACATCCTATTAACCCCTATTTTTGTAGGGAATAGCCAGTATAAGGCTATAAACATACAGGTTATTTTTATTTTGACCGTATAAGCCTTATACTTGCTCGGTTTTATATACATACTCAAGAACGTCCGGTGTTCTTTGAGTCAACCAAGAGGTCCTAATTGTGTTAGAAGCATATCGTAAACATGTTGAAGAACGTTCTGCCGAAGGTATCCCACCTAAACCATTAAATGCCGAGCAAGTTGCTGGTTTGGTTGAGTTGTTAAAAGCGCCGCCTGCAGGGGAAGGTGACTTTTTACTTGAGTTGTTATCAGAGCGTGTTCCACCGGGCGTAGATGAAGCGGCTTATGTTAAAGCTGGTTTCTTAAATGCTATCGTTATCGGTGAAGCATCATCTCCTTTGATCAGCAAAGACGCTGCTATCCAATTATTGGGTAACATGCACGGTGGTTATAACATCGTGACGCTAGTTGATGCACTTGATAACAATGATTTGGCTGAGCTTGCTGCTGAAGAATTGAAGCATACTTTGCTGATGTTTGATGCCTTCCATGACGTAGAAGAAAAAGCCCGCGCTGGAAACGCATTCGCCAAAGACGTATTGCAATCTTGGGCTGACGCAGAGTGGTTCACTTCACGCCCTGAGATGCCTGAGAAAATCACTTACTCAGTATTCAAAGTGACCGGTGAAACAAACACTGATGACTTATCACCTGCACCTGATGCATGGTCACGTCCTGACATTCCATTGCACGCTCGCGCTGCTTATAAAATGACCCGTGACGGCTTAACGCCAGAGGTGCATGGGGAAATTGGGCCACTTAAACAAATCGATGAAATTAAAGCGAAAGGTCACCCTGTTGCTTTCGTTGGTGACGTTGTAGGCACAGGTTCATCACGTAAGTCAGCGACTAACTCGGTACTTTGGTTCTTCGGCGAAGATTTACCTGGCGTACCAAACAAACGTGGCGGCGGTGTATGTATCGGCGGTAAAGTTGCGCCAATTTTCTACAACACCATGGAAGATGCTGGTGCGTTGGTATTTGAAGCTGAAGTAGACAACATGAACATGGGCGATGTAATTGACATCTTCCCACTTGAAGGTCGTATTACTAACGCTGAAACAGGCGCTGAACTGGCTAAATATGAGTATAAGTCTGAGGTATTGTTAGACGAAGTACGCGCTGGTGGTCGTATCAACTTAATTATCGGTCGTGGTTTGACTGAAAAAGCGCGCGAGTCTTTAGGCCTTGGTGCTTCAGATTTATTCCGCAAGCCAGACCAACCTGTTGATACTGGCAAAGGGTATACCCTTGCTCAGAAGATGGTAGGTAAAGCATGTGGTGTTGAGGGTATTCGCCCAGGCACTTACTGCGAGCCTAAAATGACCACTGTTGGTTCACAAGATACTACTGGCCCTATGACCCGTGATGAGCTTAAAGATCTGGCATGTTTAGGCTTCTCAGCTGATTTAACCATGCAGTCTTTCTGTCACACAGCGGCGTACCCTAAGCCGGTTGATATTGATACTCAGCATACATTGCCTGATTTCATTATGAATCGTGGTGGTGTTTCACTTCGCCCAGGTGACGGTATTATTCACTCTTGGTTAAACCGTATGTTATTGCCTGATACCGTTGGTACTGGCGGTGACTCGCATACGCGTTTCCCTATGGGTATTTCATTCCCTGCAGGTTCTGGTTTGGTTGCATTCGCAGCTGCAACAGGCGTAATGCCGCTTGATATGCCTGAGTCTGTATTGGTGCGCTTTAAAGGTAAAATGAAGCCGGGTATCACCTTGCGTGATTTGGTTCACGCCATTCCTTTGTACGGCATCAAACAAGGTTTATTGACTGTTGCTAAAAAAGGTAAAGTAAACGCTTTCTCCGGTCGTATTCTTGAAATAGAAGGTTTAAACGACTTGACCGTTGAGCAAGCGTTCGAATTGTCAGATGCCTCTGCAGAGCGTTCAGCTGCAGGCTGTACTATCAAGTTGTCTGAAGCATCTATCGCTGAGTACCTAACGTCTAACATCACCATGTTACGTTGGATGATCAACGAAGGTTACGGCGACCCTCGTACCCTTGAGCGTCGTGCTCGTAAGATGGAAGAGTGGTTGGCTAACCCAGAACTAATGGAAGCGGATAAAGACGCTGAGTACGTTGAAACCATCGAGATCGACCTTGCTGATATCAACGAACCTATTCTTTGTTGCCCGAACGATCCAGATGATGCGAAAACCTTGTCTGACGTTGCAGGCGAGAAAATTGATGAAGTGTTCATCGGTTCTTGTATGACGAATATTGGTCACTTCCGTGCTGCAGGTAAACTACTTGAGCAATACAACAAAACCTTACCAACTCGTTTGTGGATCTCTCCACCGACTAAGATGGACAAAGCCGTATTGATGGAAGAAGGCTACTACAACATCTACGGTCGTGTGGGTGTGCGTACTGAAATGCCTGGCTGTTCGTTGTGTATGGGTAACCAAGCACGCGTATTAGCTAACTCAACAGTATTGTCTACTTCTACTCGTAACTTCCCTAACCGTTTAGGTGATGGTGCTGATGTTTACTTGTGTTCTGCTGAACTTGCGGCTGTTGGCGCGATTGTTGGTCGTATTCCTACGACTGCTGAGTACATGGAATATGCGAACAAGATTGAGTCTATGTCTGGTGATGTTTTCCGTTACTTGAACTTCGACCGTATCGAAGAGTTCAAGCAAGCAGAAGCTGCTGCGAAAGAGAAGATTATTCCTGCTCTTAACATTGCTTAATCACTGATTTATATAACTAAATCAGAATAAAATAGTGTAAGCCGAACAGGTGAATGCCTAGTTCGGCTTTTTTTATTGGTAAACCCGTATTTGATACAATCTGTGTTCTCGAGCTATTCCTTTCTGTTTTCTGGTAAAGTAGACTTTAGTCTGATAAATAAACTAACCCATTGTTTTTAAGTTTGTTTTAACCGAATTAATAATAAAACTCCGTTATTGCTTACACGCTACGTGCCAGCTAGCTGCGAGGGTTTTATCTAAATCATTGGAATACACATGTTGATTAAACCACTTCGCTTGTTCACGTCTGTTTTGCTAGCAGGCTTTTTTAGTTTGAGTGTGATGCTAGGGGCAAATGCCCAAGAGAACGAGTCATATCAGACGTTACCTTTGGTTAGCATTACTATCGGTAAACAGCCTCTTGAGGTGGAATATGCTTATACGTTTGAGCAAAGAGCAAAAGGCTTAATGTTTCGTAAAACGCTGTGTAACCAATGTGGAATGTTATTTAAGTTCTCAGGTGTCAAAAAAGCCAGTATGTGGATGCAGAACACATTTTTAGCGCTCGACGTCGCCTTTATCACCAGTGACGGTGTGATCACCGATATTAAAGCGATGCAACCCCACGACTTAACCTCAGTTGGGGCATCTCAAGCGGTACTTTACGCACTTGAGATGAATCAAGGTTGGTTTGCAAAAAATGATATAAAAGTAGGTGACAGGTTAGTTATAAAAGATTAACCAATTGAATTGGATGATAAAGGCGGCATTTTAGCCGCCTTTATCATTTTCGCTGCGGCGTGCTTTAGTGCCGATAGGCACTGGTCTTACAGCCAACGGTTTTTATACGCTAGAAAAGTAGCGGAGTGATACGCGCATTAGTTGCTTGCTCAAACCCATAAGCCGCCTCAATCAGCAGACCTTCACTTTTTGCGTCACCAATAAAGCTCATATTGACAGGCATGCCGTGCACTTCTCCCATAGGAACGGTAATGTGCGGGTAGCCAGCGACTGCTGCGGCGCCGCTAGCTGAGCCAAGAAAGTGATCACCATCAATATGGTCTATTTTCCATGCAGGTGCCGTAGTAGGGGCAATCAGTAGATCTACGTTGTATTTTGCGAGTGTGGCGTCTATGCCATCTTTACCTGCTTTTTGTTTGGCGCTGTGTAACGCATCGAGGTAACGTTCATCTGTCAATTCAGGCGCTGCTTGGGCGCTGATGAATATTTCCTGACCAAAGATAGGCATAGTGCGCTCTTTCGCTTCTTGGTTTTTGTCTATCGCCTCTTGTAAGCTTTTTATGGGTGCATTGCTCTTCGTTAAATAGTGATTTAAATCCGCTTTAAACTCAGTCAGCAACACACTGTACTCGTCTTCATTCCAGCTACCTTTATCCACGATATTGGCATTGTCTATGATGATAGCGCCTGCTTTTTCCAATATAGATAACTGAGCTTCAAAGACGACATCAAGTTGTGGATGATAGCCCATCATGTTGCGCACTACGCCTATCCGCTTGCCTTTTAGTCCGTCAGCTTTTAAATGTTCAACTAAGGGGACAGGGGCAATGCTGCTCGCATCGTTCTTGTCTTCACCCATCATGGCTTCAAGCATAACGACAGCATCAGCTACCGAGCGTGCCATTGGGCCAGCTGTGTCTTGTGAGTGGGCGATAGGGATGATACCGCTGCGACTGATAAAGCCCAGTGTAGGTTTGATGCCCACGATACCGTTCACTGCGGCAGGGCAGGTGACCGAGCCGTCTGTTTCGGTGCCTACGGCCAATAATGTGAAATCAGCGGCAACGGCGACACCTGAGCCCGAGCTAGAGCCACACGGAGAGCGGGTTACATCATGCGGATTGAGGGTTTGCCCGTGCAAACTACTCCAACCGCTTGAGGACATAGTAGAGCGAAAGTTTGCCCATTCAGACAAGTTGGTTTTACCCAAAATAATCGCGTCCTGCGCTTTCAACTTTTCGACTAGGTAGGCATCTTTGCTAGGAACGTGTTCTCGCATTAACCAAGACCCTGCGGTGTTTGGCATACCTATGGCGTCAATATTGTCTTTAAGTAGCACCATGGCGCCAAATAGCTTGCCCAGCGGCGCGTCACTCATAAGTTTCTTATCTAACGCGGCAACCTGTTCAGCAAGCTGCTGATTAAGCGTGACGACAGCATTGAGTTTCGGGCCGTTATCGTCGAATGTTTCGATTCGCTGTAAATAGTAATTGCTTAATTGGGTGACGGTGATGGTGTTATCACGCAATAAGGTTTGTGTTTCATTGAGGGTGAGTTCATGTAGTTGCTTAGAAATGGCTTCACTGGCTCGTGCAGCAAAACTATTGGTGGCGACCAAAGCAATGACGATCCCGCTCATTAATGAATTGCTGATGGTTTTACATCGGAGCATGTTTGTGTTTCCTTAACTGACTGTATTTGCGCCATTAATTCGACTGGATTTGGCGATTTTTATTACTAAATGATAGAAGGCAAGACGTGCTTTGAAATACTCAAATAGCACGGCTGGTGTCACTATCGCATAGGCTATTCCAAAAAGTGTACAGAAAGAGGCAAAATGTGCTTTATCTGCGCAAAAAAACTGGTAATTTATGGCATCTTTTTTGTACATATTCTAATTAGGAAAAACATTGAGTGAGTCTTCGATAAACGTAGCTAAATTTGGCGGAACCAGTGTCGCAACCTACGCCACCATGCTTAATTGCGCCAAGGTGGTAAAAGACAACCCTGCTACCAAAGTGGTGGTGGTGAGTGCATCAGCTGGGGTAACCAATATTCTGGTAGAGCTGGCACACAAGGCCCTGACCAAAGATGAAATTTCGGCTTACATTGAGCAAATACAAGCCATTGAATTCGCTATATTAAATGACTTAGGCGCGCCGACTTTGGTGGCAGATAAGTTATTGGAGTTACTTGAGTCATTGAAACAATTGGCGTTTCATGAAGAAATACTCCACCGCCCTGATTTAAAAGACAGCTTGTTGTCTCACGGTGAACGCATGGCATCGCTGCTGTTTTCCGAGGTGTTGACACAACAAGGTCTACCAGCAGACAACTTTGATGTGCGTAATGTCCTATTGACCGACAGCGAGTTTGGTCAAGCAGCTCCGCAACTCGATGGCATAAAGCAGCGTGCGGCAAAGCTAATGGCTCCTGAAATAGCTAAAACAGTTCTAGTTACTCAAGGATTTATTGGCTCTGACGAAGCAGGGAATACCACTACGCTTGGGCGTGGTGGCTCTGACTTTACCGCCGCTTTATTAGCTGAAGCCTTAGGCGCACAAAGCTGTGAAATCTGGACGGATGTGATTGGCGTTTATACCACGGACCCACGCATTACTAATGCAGCAAGGCCTTTGCCTGAGCTAAGTTTCGAAGAAGCGGCAGAAATGGCTACCTTTGGTGCTAAGGTGTTACACCCAGCGACCATGGAGCCTGCGCTTCGTCAAAATATAAAGGTATTTGTTGGTTCAAGTAAGGAGCCTGAAAAAGGCGGTACTTGGATTGTTCGTGATTGTGAACATGAACCTTCTTATCGCGCTATTACGCGCCGTAAAGACCAAGTTATGGTGACAGTGAAAACGCCTAAGATGATGTACGCTCAGGGGTTCTTGCAGAATGTATTTACCATTATCGCCAAGCACAACCTAAGTGTTGATTTGGTCACGACATCTGAAATTTGTGTCTCATTCACTTTGGATAACCCGCCAAACTCAGTATTGCAACGGTTAAACCGTGAGACAATCGAAGAGCTTAGCCAGATTTGTGAAGTAGAGCTTGAAGAGCATTTTGATTTGGTCACGGTGGTAGGCAATAACATGCACAGTGCAGCTGGCGTATCGAGCCGTATCTTCGCTGCCGTGTCTGACTTTAACTTGAGGATGATTTGTTTCGGTGCCAACGTGCATAATATGTCTATGCTCGTGAGCGAGCAAGACAGCACGAATGTCGTCAAAGCACTGCATAAGAATCTATTTGAAGCGTAAGTTTCAAAACTAGTGGCTGGTATATGAAACAGCTACGCATAAAAAAACCGCTACCTGAAAAGTAGCGGTTTTTTTGTGCCCAAATGAATGAGCAGTATAGGCTAACTAAACCTTAAACTGCTGTACAGAACTTTGTAGCTCTTCAGCCAGCTTGGCCACCTCGTGACTTGATTCAGACGTTTGGTGCGCGCCTACGGAGGTTTCTTCGGCGATATTCACGATGTTTTCTAGCTTCTCGCTGATTTCCTGTGACACCACGTTTTGTTCTTTCGCTGCTTGAGCAATTTGTGAACTAACATCGTACGCTTTGTGTACAGCATCAGAAATGAGCTGCAAGGCTTTGGTTGAGGCTTCGGTTTTCTCAACACAAACGGTTGTTTGCTCTTTGCCTTGGTTCATTACCGCTACAGCTTTTTCAGCGCCCGCTTGAAGCACTTCAATCATCGAGTTAATTTCTTGAGTCGATTTTTGTGTGCGACTGGCAAGAGTACGTACTTCATCTGCTACAACGGCAAAGCCTCTACCATGTTCACCGGCGCGCGCCGCTTCTATGGCCGCGTTCAATGCAAGTAGGTTAGTTTGGTCAGCTACGCCGCGGATAACGTCCAAAATGCCGCCAATACTGGCACTGTCTTGATGAAGCTTGTTAATAACCTCAGCAGCTTCTTCAACGTCACGAGCTAATACTTCAATGGTGCGAATATTCTCTTCCGAGATAGCTTTAACCTTCTCGGCTTCTTCATCAGCATGTTGAATTTGGCGCAGCGTATCTTCAGCGCTTTGACTGACAACCAAGGACGTACTGTGCATTTCTGTTGTTGCGGTAGCAACTTGTGCAATCTGTGATTTTTGCTCTTGAATCGATGTAGTGGTTTGCATGGTCACCGCAGAGGTTTCTTCTGATGCGGCAGCTAACTGAGCAGAGCGAGAGCCTATACCTGAAATTAATGACTTTAAGCTGTTAACCAAGTTATTACAGTTTTTCGCTAAGGTGCCAAATTCATCATCGGAAGAGTCGTCTAAACGTTGAGTAAGATCCCCAGATGAAACAATATTCAGCATCTCATTGACTCTGTTAAGCGGCTTGATAATCGCTCGCACACCAAAGAAGGCAATAACGCTGGCAATTAAGACCGAGATAATAACAATAAATGTGGTTCGTAAGTTGCCAGAGCTAATTGAGCTTTTAACTGATTCATTAGCTATCGATGCTTTATCATCAGCAAGTTTAGACAGGGTATTAAGTTTGGCAATGGCCAGTTCGATATTGGCATCAGAAGCTCTGTAAGCGGCAGTGGCTTCGTTCTGTTTGTTGATCTTCTTCACTTGGTTTTGCAGCACACCCGTTGACGAGCTCACCAAATCTAGGACAGCACCCGTCATTTGATAGATTTCAGACAGAGTACCACTTGGGTCGTTGCCACCCGCAGCGTTTTGAATGCCATTCAAAGATTCACGAATTTGGTTTACAACCAGTTCTACTTCGTTGCCTAGGGTGTCAGCCCTGACCAAATTTTGGGTTTTTATATACTCTGAACTCACTGTGATAAGTGACATTAAATTGGTTTCAAGGCGATTGGCTAATTCTGAAGCCTTGGCAAGTTGGGCACTATTTTGAACTTCGTCAAGGTCAGAGAAATCTAGGATCAAGGAGGAAGTGTCATCGGCGTTATCTTCAATGTCGCTAATTTGACCACGCAATGTATCGCGCATAGCAAGGTCAGCTTTACGGCTATCGAACAGCTTTAATACATTGACTTTGTAGTCTTCGTAAATGCTGTCTACCTCAGCTAAAGAGGCTTTCAAATCGGACTCTTGGCTGACTACCTGCTTGAGGGTATTAAACTCGTTTTCAAAATTACTTTGGCTATTATTAAAAGCCTCGCTTTTTTCATCAAGGCTGTTTAAACCGTCACCGTAGTAGGCTTCTGCCGTCAGGCGCCCCATATTTAAGAACGACACTTTAAGTTGACTACTGCCACTGACCGTTGGAAAAGCGAGGTTACTCACTTCTTCGGTAGCGTCATCAATATCATCTAAGGTGGCGAGTGAAAATATTCCCATGACGATAAGCAGCGAAGTAATAATGGCGAACCCGCCTACAACGCGCATTGCTACAGTCAATTTCATGTGTGCTCTCCGAATAAATCTATTTATTATAGGTGTTAGGGCGATTATTTTACCGTTAACTGAATGCGCACTGTCATGTTGCCGCGCCGCATACGTTAATCTTTCGCTTGGCAGTGTTACACAGTACTGAAGGTGATTACACCTATGTTACTTATGTCTCTAGCACAATGCTTATCGAATTCGATAACCACCACAACCTGCCTAGACTTACCCTACTAAAGTAGTATCGACTTAAAAGTGGTTAACATTAGCTAACTTTTTAATTTTACTTAAGACAAAAACGAAATGCTTCGCATTCAGCATTAGTTAATATAATACAAAACCGAAGACGTTTTATGACAATATGCGCAAATTATGAATAGGGAAGTGATTGACTATGGTTTAGTTTTAGCTTTGCACTTGTAACCCGTCATCTGCACGAAGCAAGGTCATGTGGCCTCCCCAGACAAACCCTGTATCCAAGGCAATAAAATTACTGCTTTTGGTTTCACCGTTTAGAGCCGCCCAATGCCCAAAAACGACTTTTTGCTGGGGTGTTAACTCTAAGTTCTCGATGCAAAACCAGGGGGTGAGGGACTTAGGCGCATCTTGCGGTGGGGTTTTACATTCAAACTCAAGGCGTTGGTCTTTTTCCAAAAAACGCATTCTAGTAAACGCATTAATGATAAAACGCTGCCTTGCCTCGCCTGCCAAGTCATCGGCCCAGCGATTGGGTTTGTCACCGTACATGATTTGCACTAATTGTTGCCAGTGAGGACCTTGTAGGGCCGTGCTGATTTCACAGCTTAAAGCTAATGCTTTCTCGAAGCCCCACTTTGGGTATAAGCCCGCATGGGTCAACAACGTATTTTCTCCGAGGCATAGAGCAAGTGGCTTTTGGCGTAGCCAATGGCAATATTTTGCAAAGTTGGTAGAAGCAATGACGCTATCAAGCTTGTCACCTTTTTTTGCACGCCTGACACCGCAGAATATCGCTAACAAATTTAAGTCATGGTTGCCTAACACGGTGTGAAAACTATCACCTAATCCGTGCAAATAAGCGAGGGTATCTAAAGATTCAGGGCCACGACCAATAAGATCGCCTACCGCATAGAGCGTGTCTTTGCCTGGCGAAAAGTCCACTTTGTTTAAAACGACTTTAAGGCCACTCAAGCAGCCCTGTATATCACCCACGATATAATCAGCCATGTGTAAACTCTGAACTAGTTGATTTGATGAGGAACGGCTAGGCGGAAAATATCAATGGGTACGCGAAAGAGTGCGCCATCTTTATCCTGCATTTCGTAATAACCTTGCATTGAGCCTACGGGGGTATCAAGTACCGCGCCACTAGTATATTGAAAGCTATCGCCACTTTCGATGTGCGGTTGCTGACCAACAACACCAGCGCCTTCTACTTCAGATTGTTTACCATTGCCGTCAATGATGAGCCAATAACGGTTGATGAGCTGTACGCTTTCGTCACTGTTATTGGCTATGTTAATTTCATAAGCAAAAGCGTATTTGTCCGCCTCATTGGCGGTATGCTCTGGTAAATGTTGGGTATGCACATCAACCTTAATTTTATCACTTAATTCGTGACCAGTACTTAACGAACTTGTCATTTAATCCTCCTGAGTACTAAACGCAAGATCGGCAATCTGTCCAAATTGAGCCAGTGATAAGTTTTCCGCTCTTAATTCAGGATTAATGTCCAGCGAGATAAGTTGCGCTTCGCTAAGGCTTTCTTTCAAACTATTTCGAATGGTTTTACGGCGTTGATTAAACGCTTGAGCACATACTCGATTGAGCGACTCTTCGCTTTTAACTACCACGGGTCTCACTTTGTGCGGAATAAGACGGACTATCGCTGAATCTACTTTAGGTGGTGGGTTAAACGCTTCAGGTGGTACGTGAATGACCGGTGTAATATGGCAATGGTATTGAGCCATCACTGATAAACGGCCATAGTTTTTATTGCCAGGAGATGCGGCAAGCCTGTTTACCACTTCTTTTTGCAGCATAAAATGCATGTCTTGCACTTTGTGCGCGAATGAAAACAAATGGAACATCAGAGGTGTAGAAATATTGTACGGTAAGTTACCGAATACTCTTAACGGGTGTTCTTCACTAAACAATTCAGAAAAATCGAATTTTAGAGCGTCCTTTTCCACAATGTTTAGTTTGCTAGCAATAAACGGATGCGTGCGCAAACGCTGGGCAAGGTCGCGATCTAATTCAACCACGGTTAGTTTATCAATAAGTTCGCAAACCGGTTCGGTAAGTGCACCTAAACCCGGGCCTATTTCTACCACATTTTCTCCCACTTGGGGATTAATGGCAGATACGATCTGATCGATAATATAAGGGTCGTGAAGAAAGTTCTGACCGAAACGTTTTCTGGCTGTGTGGCCTAAATGTTGTTTGCTCATTGTGTACTTTTTGCCAATGAAATGGCTTCCTTGATAGCGATGCTAAAACTGCCAACATCGGCTTGGCCGGTAGCGGCTAAATCGAGCGCGGTTCCGTGGTCCACGGAGGTGCGAATAAAGGGTAATCCCAACGTGATGTTTACCGCTTGACCAAAGCCCTTGTATTTTAACACAGGTAACCCTTGATCGTGATACATAGCAAGCACGGTATCGGCTTGTTGCAAATACTTTGGGTTAAAAATGGTGTCAGCCGGTAATGGCCCAGTAAGCTTGATGCCGTCTTGGCGCAAAGCATTAAGGGCTGGAATGATCGTGTCTATCTCTTCACGGCCAATATGCCCGTCTTCACCTGCATGAGGGTTGAGCCCACATACAAAGATATGCGGCTGAGCAATTCCGAACTTGGTTCTTAGGTCATGATCTATGATTCGGACCACTTTATCCAGTTTAGGCTGCGTAATGGCAGCAGATACCGCTGTTACCGGAATGTGTGTCGTAGCGAGTGTTACGCGCAAGCCTTCGGTGGCCAGCATCATTACAACTTCAGGGGTGTGCGACTGCTGGGCAAAAAATTCAGTGTGGCCGCTAAAAGGAATGCCTGCCTCGTTGATCACGCCTTTATGTACCGGGCCTGTCACAAGTGCCTGAAATTCGCCATTTAGGTTCATTTGGCAAGCTTGGTGCAGTGTATCTAATACGTATTGGCTGTTCGTTGGATTTAGCTGCCCAGCAATGACTTCATCCTGCAACGGTATATCAACAATATACAGCGACCCAGCAGGTTGAATGTCCGTGCAGCTTGCATCGTATGGTAATAACGTCAGTGGGATATTCAGTGCATTTGCGCGGGTACGCATTAGCGCAGCATTGGCAAATACCACTAACATGGCCTGCCATTGCTGCTGCGCTAAGGTGATAATTAAATCTGGGCCAACCCCAGCAGGTTCACCCGGTGTTATGGCAAGCTTAATGGTCATGAATTAGCTATTATCTTTTTTATCAAGCAATTCAACATAAGCGCTATCACGCATTTCTTTCAACCATGCTTCGGTTTCTTCAGCAAACTTACGCTGGAACAACAACTGATACGCTTTGTCTTCTTTACGTTTTTCAGTAGCGTCTTGTACTCGTTTGTCCATCAACTGCATTAAATGCCAGCCGTGGGTAGAGCGCACAGGTTGGCTGATTTCGCCTACTTCTAATTTCTGCAACGTATCTCTAAAAGCAGGCACATAAACGTTAGGGTCAGCCCAACCTAAGTCACCACCGCGTAACGCTGAACCAGGATCGGCTGAGTGCTCTTTGGCTAATTCAGCAAAGTCTGCTTCACCTGCCAAAAGTTCTTTTCTAAATTCGGTTAGCATCTTTTCTGCTTTCTCATCGCTTAAAATAACCGATGGTTTGATCAAAATATGACGAGACTTGAGCTCTGCAACTTCGACTTTTTCAATGCCGCGAATATCAAGAATTTTCAATACGTGAAAACCAGCACCACTGCGAATAGGGCCGATTAAGTCGTCTTTACTGGTGCCTTGTACGGCCTCTGCAAAGAGTGTTGGCATAGAGTTAATGTTCATCCAACCTAAATCACCGCCTTCAAGGGCTTTTGAACCTGAAGAAGAAGCCGTGGCTATTTTGGCAAATTCAGAGCCGTTGTTCAGTAATTCTAGTACTTTCTCTGCCGTGTCTTTGGCTTTGCTGACGTCTTCGTCGGTTGGCTCAGGAGGGAAACCAATCAGAATATGTCCTAAATGATACTCAGCTTGTTGTCCGCCTTGTTCATCGATAAGCGTCACTAAGTTGCTTATTTCTTGAGGCGTAATGTATATACGGCGACGCACGTTCGCGCGGCGCACTTCACCAGTGACCAATTCTTTGCGCACTTGCTCACGATATACCTCAAAGCTAACCCCTTCAGAGGCAAGGTTTTTCCGCAGGTCTTCTACTGTCGTGCCGTCTTCTCTGGCGATGTTGTCTATGGTTTGGTCTAATTGAGGATCGCTGATTTGTATGCCCATACGCTCAGCCATCTGGTTTTGCAGACTATCCACAATCAAGCGTTCAATCGCTTGGGTGCGCAGCACGCGATCTGAGGGCAAGGTTTGATCGTTGGTTAATGCGTTACGTTTTACGGTATTTACTAATTCTTCAATTTGGCTTTCAAGAACCACGCCTTGATCGACAATGACTGCTACGTTGTCCAAGCGGACTTGCTTGGCGAACGTGTTAAACGAGATAAATGCCAAAAGGGCAAAAGTGACTACAGTTAATTTCATATTTTTGGTTACTTATTAATTAAAATTTACACCTGAGTGTATGGGTTATTTTTTATTGTACTTGGAGCTAATCTAACAGATAAGGCTGTCGATAGCCGAACAATCCATCTCTTAACATATCGCGCCCGGAGCTATCACCGCCAATCCCTTTAAATAGGAATTGAATCGCGATACCTGAATCAAATTCATCTGTACTTTGTAGCCCGTTATCATCAAAACGACTGGTTAACTGACGTTGGGCTACGATGCGCAATGCCCAGCAACATGATTCGTATTGTAATCCTGTGTAGCTTTCGATGGTACGGTGACGATCGATATCTCGATACCAACGCCCAACCCAATACCAGTCTTGGGCGATGGGCCAACTGGCGGTTAAGCCTAGTTGACTTATCTGTTCGCCAGATAAATCACGCACAAATCGATGGTTGATTTGCAGCATTTTGTCTCTAGCAAGTCGATACTCGAGGCCAATACTACTTCGTTCAACTTTGTCAGTTTGGGTTGATACTTGCACTTCACTATGGGCTAACCACTTGCTGCCGATGCGCCAGTCCAACTCTGCTGCTAAGGCTGAGCGGTCATCTTCTTTACTCGCTGCGGTGACCTTGTTGTCTTCAAGATAGAAAATCTGACCTAAGCTAAGTTTAAATTGTTCCCTATTATCTTCATCAATTATGCGAGAGGTTATTCCAAGGGTAACTTGATTCTTATCGCTGATGCGATCTAGGCCAGTAAATTCCTGGCCTCGGAACAATCCGGCGAAATCGTTAAATAATCGTGTTGTGTCATACAAACCAATATCAGATTGGTCTTCATAGCTGGTGTAAAGGTACTGGGCTCTGGGTTCTAGCGTCTGGGTGACGTTCCCCCCAAACCAATTTGCCTGACGCTCAAAGACTAAAGCACCGTATAGCTTTGCTTGGCCTAAGGTGCGTGACACGTCACGAGACAAGTCAGTGCCCTCGATATCCTCTTGGCGATACACCGTATGCATAACTGAGGTCTCCGCTAAGAATTCCCCCCAGCTATTTTCTAAAGGCAAGCTAAGAGTCGGGGCAATATGGGCTCGGGTGGCCTTAGGGCTAGTACCATTAGCATTGTCGAACCGGGCTAACTCCGAGTGGATATCAAATTTAAAGCCAGCGGGTAAATCGGTAACATAATCGAGTTTTAATTCGGGCAATGCGCGGTAGGTATCATCGTGATCACCTAAAATTTCAAAATCTCTAAGTTGCAAACTGACATTCAGTGCATCGGAGTAATAATGCAAACCTAGGGTTCTAAACAGGTGAGTATCCGCAGAGTTGTAATAATCAGAGCCCAAATCGACAATATAGTTGTCATCACTTAAACCATTAAAATCAACATTCACTTCCCAATCTTCTGATAACGCACCCTTATGGGTGAAGCGATAAAAGTAGCGATCCTCATTGGTTGTTGAATCAGAATCGTTAGGCAAGTATTCAATATCAATCTGGCCGCTGTTGTTCTCAGTCAAATATCGAAATTCCGTCTTTAACTGCAAACCACGCTTAGTCATGTATCTAGGGGTAATCGTCGCATCGTACTGGGGGTCTAAATTCAAATAATAAGGCTGTTCGTAAGCAAAACCCGTACTACTACTGCTGCCGATTTGGGGGAACAATAAACCAGTTTCACGAGCATCGGTCACAGGAAAGGAATAGTAAGGCAAGTAGAAAATCGGAATATCTTGCACATAAAAGAATGCATTGCGCGCGACACCGCGGGTTTCATCCGGTTTCACTGTGATACTATCCGCGTGTACCAACCAATCTTCTTGACCGGTGGGGCAAGTGGAAAACGTGACGCCGTTTAACTCCAAGCCTTGGGATTGGTCCACCACTAACAACTCTGCTTGACCACGAGCATTGAGGGTGGTCAATTCATATTGCGTATCGGCAATTTCCATGCGGTTGTTCTGGGTATTGAGAAGCACCTTTTGGCTGGTCACGCTCAATTGAGGGTTTTGATAACTCACATCCCCAGTGGCAATTAATTGCTGAGTAGTACGATTAATTTGCGCCTTATTGGCAATAATTTGCGAATCTTTGTTGGTTATTTCTACGTCTCCCTCAAATTCTGCGAAATTATCTTGCTGAATAGAGGTCATATTAGATATAACTTGAATTTGTCCGTTTGGCAGACGCTTCTCTACCACGAAAGTATTTGCAGGTGCTGGACAGGTTTCTTGGGCTACAGCGCTAAGCGAGCACACAGAGAAACAGAGCACGTGAAGAGGTTGCTTGATTTTCATACGGTAGGGTAAAAAGGCAGCCTGATAATGGTTAAAGTCACGGGGGTTAAGCTCCAATTTTAAGGGTTTCACGCAGATTTGCTAGTAAACTTGCAAAAAAAGCGATATTTCGCCATTCTTCGCTGTCAATTTTTACCCCAACAAGAGGTCCTAAGTGAGCCCATTGGCACAAAGACAAGCACAACTGATGGATTGGATTAATCATTCCACACCTTATTTGTGTCAACAATTACACATGGTTTACGGTGATGCCAGCTTTAGGCGTTATTTTCGCTTCACCTTTGATGGTCGCAGCATTATTGCTGTTGATGCCCCACCTAAATTTGAAGATAGTCGTAAATTTGCATTAGTCGCTGAGCTCTTTGCTGCTAACGGATTGTGCGTGCCCGATATATTGGCCGCCGACCATGACTTAGGTTTCTATTGTCTCAATGATTTTGGTGATGAGCAATTGGCGCATCAATTAAACGATCAAAGTTGCCATCAACTATATCCCAAGGCGTTAGCGCTGCTGCCAAAGGTACAGCAATGTATAACGACTACTCAAGCATCTTTACCTGCCTATGATCACAAACTTTTTTCTCGTGAGTTTGAAATATTCACCCAGTGGTTATTAGATGTGCATTTGGGTTACCAAACCACGACCGAGCAACAGACTATGTTGAACGATACGTTCAACGTGTTAGCGGATAGTTTTTTTGAGCAACCAAAAGTTGGCGTACATCGAGACTTCCATTCGCGCAACCTGATGATGCTTGAAAGCGGTGACATCGGCGTGATTGATTTTCAAGATGCAGTGATTGGCCCCATTACTTATGACGCGGTGTCGTTGCTGCGTGACTGTTACCGGCGCTGGCCGGATGAATGGGTCAGCAATTGGTTAGGTGCATTTCAGCAGCAGTTTTATCCGCAATACTCCCTTGCTAAATTTACCCGTTGGTTTGATTTAACGGGTATGCAACGTCACGTAAAAGCCAGCGGTATATTCGCACGCCTTCACCACAGAGATGGCAAAAGTGATTATTTAGGGGATATACCCCGTACCTTGGGCTACTTAGTTGATATCGGAAAAGGTTATCCAGAGCTTCACGGGTTTGCTAAGTTTGTGGAAGATGAAGTATTACCCAGTGTTTTGGCAATAAAAGACGCAGGGAAAGGTAAAGTGGTCTCACTCGCTCGCAGTAAAGGCTAAGTAAAGTCGAACGTTAAAAAGCTTGAATAAGATAACGCGTGGTTATGACGAACAGTGGTTGTCACTAATAAATGAATAAAAAGATAAATACCGCGATGATTTTGGCGGCAGGGCGCGGTGAACGCATGCGTCCATTAACAGATACCCTCCCAAAACCCTTGTTAGAAGTGCACGGCAAACCCTTGATTGAATACCATCTTGAACGTTTAGCCACAGCGGGTATCAAGCGTGTTGTGATCAATCACGCTTGGTTGGGTGACAAAATAGTACAACGGCTAGGTGACGGCTCGCGCTTTAATGTAGAAATAGTGTATTCAAAAGAAGAGACGGCACTTGAAACAGCAGGTGGCATAAAGCAAGCATTGCCATTGCTTAGTCAAGGTGATGCATCAGATGCTTTTTTAGTGGTAAATGGTGACGTTTTCACTGACTTTTCTTTTGTGAACATGCTTAATAAATTTTCGGAAAAATCTGCACTGGTTGACAATGAGTTGCCATTGGCGCACTTGATATTAGTACCAAACCCCCCACACAATCCAGATGGCGATTTTTACTTACAGGGTAGTCGCGTGAGCAAAGTGCTATCGCAAGGTTCGGTAGATGAAACACCAAACAGCGACGGCCATTGGGGTAAATACACTTTTAGCGGTATTGGAGTATACCGCAAGGCGTTGTTTGACAGCCTCACGCCAACGAGTTTGCGTTTAGCGCCGGTTTTGGTCGATGCGATGGCCAATGAGCTAGTCAGCGGGACCTTGTTTGATGGCCTGTGGATTGATATAGGCACGCCTGAGCGTTTGGCACAATTAAATGCACAAGATTGAACGACTGAGTTCAAGAAAATAATTTTATGACAGGGTAAATGATGATTGGCAAGATTTTAGGTACCATTTTTGGTTTTATGTTTGGGCGGATCCCCGGTGCCATATTGGGTTTTATTGTCGGGCATATGTTTGACAAAGGCTATAGCCAAGACTTCAATCAAATGGGCGGCTTCAGTGGCTTTTTTACTAGTCAAGATGACTTTAAAAAGCAGGCAATCTTCTTTCATGCCTTATTTTCAGTCATGGGACACATTGCTAAAGCGGACGGTAAAGTCAGCGATGTAGAGATTAAAATGGCTAGCGCCTTAATGGATCAAATGGGGCTAGAGGGAGATACCCGTAAAGAAGCTCAGCAGGCATTTCGTGAAGGTAAAGAAGCAGACTTTGCACTAAAAGACATCATTGTCGAATTAAAAGAGTCTTGCCATGGGCGCAGAGACATACTGCAGGTCTTTTTAGAGATTTTGATTCAAGCAGCCTATGTTGACGGTAAGTTAGACAAAGCAGAACAAAAAGTCCTTGAAACTGCAGCTCTGCATCTTGGGTTTAAACAAAACGAGCTACTGTATTTACTCTCTGTTTACGAAGCGGAAATACGTTTTCGTCAGCGCGGTGGTCAGCGAAATGGGCAATCGTCACACAGAACACACCAGGGCAGCCAGTCTACTTATTCAACCCAGCAATCATTGAATGATGCTTATCAAATACTGGGCGTGAGTGAGTCAGATGATGATAAAGCGGTCAAAAAAGCGTATCGCAAACTCATGAGTGAGCACCACCCCGATAAGTTGGTTTCCAAAGGCTTGCCGAAGCAGGCGCTAGAGCTGGCTAAAAACAAAGCGCAAGATATTCAAGCTGCTTATGAAATGATCAAAGAAAAGCGCGGCATGCGCTGATCATCAACTTTACCCTCAACTCCTTATGACTCATGGGCGGCTATTATCCTGTTGTCAAAGCCGCCGTTTTTGCCTATCGCATATTATTCTAAATGTATTGTTTTTAATATGTTCGAGAATTTCAATAAACCCCACGCTCTACGCTAAGCGGCATGAAGCGCCTCAAATGTAACAAATGTAAAAGTGCTAGGTTTTTGCAATAAACTTAATGAGAATGCTTCTTATTTGAAATAACAACAATCAATAGGGAGCTTTTCTTGAAAAAACGAGTATTTATCGGTGCATTATGCTCATTAACCAGTGCGAGTGCATTAACGAGTGCACAAGCATATGCAGACACAACCGAAACTGAAAGTGCGTCGGCTGTTGAGAAAATATCAGTTGTAGGGGCCGCCACTAATCTAAGCATTACCGCTGAAGATATAGAGCAATATCAAGCGAGTGATCTCGCGGATATCTTTCGTTATTCACCTTCTGTCAGTGTGGGTGGCTCAGTGGGGGTCGCACAAAAAATCTATGTTCGCGGCTTAGAAGATGCGTTTTTGAATGTCACGGTAGACGGGGCACAACAGACGTCTACCTTATTTCATCATATTGGTCGTGTGACAATTGACCCAGACCTTTTACAACAAATTGATGTGCAAGCCGGGGCAGGCGAAGCAACAAGTGGCCCTGGGGCGATTGGCGGCTCAATTCGCTTTAAAACAAAAGATGCACAAGACATGCTCAAACCCGATGAGCGGTTCGGCGGTCGCCTAAAAGCAAACTATTTTTCAAACGATGGGACTCGCTACAGCGGTAGCCTTTACGGCAAACTAAGCGATTCTTGGGGTGTGCTCGGCTATTACAGCTCGATCGACCGAGACAACATGGAAGATGGGAATGGCGATGAAATATACGGCACCGCAGCCGACCAAGACATGGCATTTTTAAAGATCAGTGGTGATATCTCAGAAAATCAATTCCTGTCATTCAGTGTTGAGCAACGTGACGAAGAAGGTGAGTTCTCAGCACGCCCGAATTGGGCGGTACAAGAAGGTGATGCGCTTTACTCAAGTGAGGCCGAACGTGATACCTATGTGGCGAACTATCGCTTTACTCATAGTGCCTTAGTTAATATTGAAGCAACAGCCTATCAAACCGACTCTTCTTTTCGCGGTGGTCGCTTTGATTGGCTAGCTGAAATCGATACCTATGGCTTTGATCTGCGCAATACCAGTGAAACAGGGCTGCATAAATTCGTTTACGGTGTTGACTATCGTAACGATGAAGTGACTAGTGGGCCTGCTCAAGGTGCTGTTGAAAACGCGGAAGAAGGGAGCGTGCTCGGTATTTATGTGCAAGGTTACAGTGACTTAACCCCTGAACTACTCCTCAGTTATGGTGTTCGCTATGATGACTATGACTTTCAGCAAAACATCTTGGTAGATGAATATTATGGCGAACCGGTAACGGACGTCGCGGCGTCAATTGATGACTCAGAGCTTAGTTTTAATGTAGGTCTAGCATATGAACTCAGCCGAAATTGGACACTCGGATTAGGCTTTGCACAGGCAGCTAGAGGTAAGCAAATTGGTGATGGGTTTACCATTGACGGTTATTTGTATGATGGCTCAGATATACCCGTTGTGGCAGAGGATCTAGTGTCTGAAACCGTAGAAAATATCGAAGCGTCTGTTGAATACAATACTAATAATCTGAACGCTAAGCTTAGTGTTTATCGCTCGTCTTTGGATGACGTTATTTTAGAAGGGTACGAAGGAAATGCGGTATTCAATAATATCGGCACACTCGATACAAGTGGTGTTGAGTTTGATGTGGCATATCATTTAAATGGAATCGATTTATTCCTTGGATTCTCCAGTGCTGATACTGAATTAAAGCCACGAGACGACTTATATAATGTCAGTTACTCATCAATTGATATTAACGGCTATGAATTTGTCGGTTTAGGGAACAGCCGAGGAAATACTTGGGTCGCCGGTGCAGATTACGACATCAACCCAGATATGAGCGTTGGAGTGAGTGTGGCTAAAGTTGATTCCATTGATATTGACACCCTGCATCAAGCCGTCGACCTAGGTTGGACGGACACATTATATCGACTCAACAAACCGAGTTACACCACTGTGGATATTTACGGTAAATGGTATGTCACGAATAATCTGATGCTCAATCTAGCGGTCAGCAATTTATTTGATAAGTTGTATATCGATCACTCAAGCGTTGGCGACTATAGCGAGGTGTTTGCCACGGTTATTGGCCCGTATGAAGCAGGACGTGATATTCGTTTGTCTGTGTCGTACGACTTTTAGCCTTAAGTAATTTATGGCGATGAACGTCAAGATAATAAAGAGGTGGGTCTTTTGGGCTCACCTAGTGACGGGGCTGGTGACAGGTCTGTTTGTCTTTTGTATGTCATTTACTGGTGTGTTATTGACCTACGAGCGGCAAATTATTGAACTCAGCGAAATGCAATATGCCGTAGAGCCTAATGCATCAGCTAGGCGTATTAGCACCGATGAGGTTGTTGATATCCTGCACCAACTCCATCCCAATGAGCACCATATATTTATACGCTGGGTGAACAAAGAGGGTGCCGCTATACCTGCCTGGTCGGGAAAAAATAATTATTTGCTTCACCCGTATTCGGGGGAGGTTAGGCGACAGGGTGAGGGCGCGGCGGCTGCGTTTTTCCATCAAGTGACTAATTTGCATCGCTATTTATTGCTTGCGGGCGATTCACGGGCCATCGGCAAAAACATCACCGCTTATGCAAACCTAGTCTTTTTATTTCTGCTGCTAAGCGGTCTGTACTTATGGCTACCAAAACGCTTCAATCGCACCGCACTCAAACACGCGTTTCGGTTACCTAAGCGCTATCAAAACCCCCAGCATCGTCATCGACAATGGCACCTAGTCTTTGGCATTTGGTGCTTACTGCCATTGTTTATTATTGCGCTAACAGCCACCCTTTTTCATTTCACATGGGCAAATGAAGCGCTCTATGGTGCGTTTGGTGAGAGTGTGCCGCAAAGGGAAACACACCAAGCACCCGCAGATTTGCAAGCAGATATTGTACCTTACGAGTCGCTATTTCAATCCGCAATAGATCATGCGAATAGCAATAATTACGCTGATTGGTATTCCATGTGGTTAGAGGTCAAAGAGGATGAAAACGAAGCACGTTTTTACATCGACAAAAGCATTGGTCACAGGCAAGAGCTGGCGTATTCGTTGTACTTTGATACCCGCAGCGGCGACATCAGCAAGATGCTGCGAAAATCAGATTGGTCCCGCGCGGGGCAAGCGTGGGGCACAGCTCGATTTTTACACACAGGAGAATACTTCGGGGTGATTGGGCAAACTATTGCTGGCGCGGTGTCTTTGGTGGCCTGCATTTTAGTTTACACAGGTGTTTTATTGGCTTGGCGACGATTGATTATTGTCCCTCGACAAAGAAATACACCCACATAGATCAAAATGACCCGTTAGAAGGGCATGAGCGAGGAAGCTCAACGTTTATTTCTAAACCCTGTGGCGAGCTCTGGTCGTTACCGTCCTTTTTACTGAAATAGTTTAAGGCTTTTATGCTACCGCCTACCGCTGCAATTTGCCTGTGGGCTAACGCCAGTCCTAGGCCAAAGCCACTAGGACTGGCGGTTCTATCCAAAGAGGTATCAGCTGCTCTCGCTTTGTCTACCCGGAAAAAGGGTTTAAATATATCTGACAACATGCTTTGGGGTACACCTGGGCCTTGATCCCTAACGACCAAGATATAGCCGCTACCCCGCTCGGTTAACGACACCTTTACCTCGCTGCCTTTTGGCGTGTAGCGCAAAGCATTGCGTATTATGTTTTCTAGCGCTTGGCCTAAGGCCGTTTGGCTACTTTGGGTTATTCCAGCATTTGCCGGTAAGACTGTTGTTAACAGGCGATCTGGATACTCAAAGCGAGCATCTTCGCAAATAACATCGAGTAACTCGACCAAGTCGAAGTCGTCGGTATTCAGCCGAGGTGATTCATTATTAAGCCAAGCTAATGTGAGTGTGTCTTCAACCAAATTGCGCATAGTGGCGGCTTCATATCTTAAGCGTTCTAGGGCTTGTTTGGGGTTTATGTTTTGCTCTACAAAATCTACAGCCATATCAATTCGAGTTAGCGGCGTGCGCAATTCATGGGATAAGTCAGCGAGCAGCTGCCTTTGATTATAAATAAGCTTACTTATTCGCTCAGCCATATGATCGAACGTGGCCGCTAGGCGCGCTAACTCGTCGTTTCTTTCAGGCAAATACGGCGCAACTCTCACATCTAATTTGCCTTCACTAAATGCCTTAGTAGCATTTTCTAATTTTCGTAGCGGCGACATGACATGTTGATAAAGCACAAAGCTTAAAATACTCAGCAGTATTAATGGTAAAGCTATTTGTAAAATAACTTTTGCGTACATCAGAAATTCCCCAGGGCGCATGCGCTGTGGGAGACGGATCAAAAAATGGCTCGTCGCATCTGAAAAGGGGATTTCCATGGTGGGGTTATCTTCAAAATACAGGTGGATTTTCCACTCAACGCTTCTCCCCATTTGAAATCGTTCTAGGTACTGGTTTTCTATGGTTGAACCTGCAAAAGGAGTTATATTTGTTCGCACTACCGCAGCCCAGGTATGCTCTTTTTGCTGCAGCGCTTGTAGCCAACTTGCAAGGGCTGCTTCACCTTCGCGGTGTAAAATATCTTCAGCCTGTTTACCATATTTAAGCAGCTGTTGTTGATGCTCAGGTGCGATGTAACTCATGCTCGTTTCAGTGTGATTTGTTAGCCAGCTCAATGCCCAAAAAAGTAACACTGTGCCCAAAGCGATAAATGCGCAAAGACGCCAAAAAAGGGTGTTCTTCATGTAAATCGATAACCCTTACCGTGCATCGTTAGTAAGCGTTCAGGCGACATGCCTGCTTCAACCAACTTTTTACGCACTCGGCTTAAGTGCATGTCCAAACTCCTGTCGTAACGACTAAAGGGCCTATCTAACACACTGTGATAGAGAAATGCCTTGCTCATGATTTCATTTCTGTTTTCGATTAGCACCCACAGTAATCGAAATTGGATCGGTGTCAGTTCAACCTCGCAATCTGCAAAGAAAACCTGCTGTTTTGCCCGATTAAGGAGAAGTTTATCGACTTTCAGTTCAGAGGTTTTTGTAACAGGCTCTATTCTTTGTTGGCTTCGGCGCAGCAGGGCTTCAATGCGCAGCATCATTTCGGTAAAATTAAATGGCTTGGGTAAGTAATCATCGGCACCTTTACGGTAGCCCTCAATCCGCTCTTGTTCTGCACCGCAGGCGGTGATCATCATGATGGGAGTCTGCTTAACGCGTCTTATTTGATTTAACACAGAGAAGCCATTGAGGGAAGGTAGCAGTACGTCCAACAAAATCAGGTCGAAGCTTTCTTGGAGGGCACAAAGCAACCCCTTTTGTCCGTCAAGACATTGCTGGATGCTAAATCCCTTTTCTTCAAGCAACCGTGCAACTTGGCTACTCAAGGTGGTGTCGTCTTCAATGATTAAAATACGTGGGCAGGACATAGCAGTTTACAAAGTAATGGCTGATTTAATAGATGTTATTGATAATCATTCTTGTTTTCAAGTTTAATCATGCTATAGCTTTGCCTGCTTAGGCAAAAATACCCTCCAAGTTGACCAATAACCAATCTTATGTACGACTTGTCGCCAGCGCTTTATAGCCAAATTTACGCGGCTTTTTCTGAGTAAAATTAAGTAATTCAGTGGGTTGACCCGTCACAATATCGTCATATTTTTGCACTCAAATTGTAACGAGAAGCGGTCACATTGTTGCGGTCTTTATAATCCTAAGAGAATACACACACATGAAAACGACCGCTAAAACACACTTAGCACTTTGCGTTGCTATGGCCATAGGTAGCCAATCTCTAATCAGTTCAGCCGTTGCTCAAGAGGCGCCAGACGATGCCGCAATTGAAGAAATCACAGTGGTGGGTAAAAGCGTTTCTTACGCAAACAACCAAACGTCTGATGAGATGGCGAAACAGCAAAGTTCATTAACCAGTGCATTGGCTGTTATCGATAATTTACCCGGCGTATTGATCAATGAAGGGGATACGTTTGGCTCTGATGATTGGTCAACAACTGTGTCTATTCGTGGCTTTCAATTAAGCCTAGATGAGCAGCAAATCGGTATCACTATTGATGGCATTGCCAACGGTAACTCAAATTATGGCGGCGGTGCGAAGGCTAACCGTTACATCGACACTGAAAATTTAGGCCGTGTTGAGGTATCTCAAGGAACGGGTGACATTGCATCGCGTTCAAACGAGGCCTTAGGCGGTACTCTTAACTTTACTACCATCGACCCAGGCATGGAAGAGTCCATGGTGGTGAGTATTTCTGGTGGTAGTTTTGATGCTCAGAAGTACTTCGTGCGCTACGAAACAGGTGAAATCGCACCTGATACCTATGCATGGTTTAGTGCGTCTACCAGTGAAAACACTGACTGGGTAACCCAGACTGCTGAAAACAAGCGCGATCATTTAGCGGCTAAGTTTATGACAGTGGTGAGCGACGTAGATATCAAAGGGTATTTCTCTTGGGATGACGTGCATGAAGATAACTACCAGCGCGTTAGTGTAGCCCAGTTTGAACAAAACCCAGAGTCAGATGGTTTGTCAGGCGAGTGGGTGGGTATCCCTTATGTGGATCAGGTTTTTCGTCAAGCATGGTCAAGCTTACGTGAAAACATGTTTGCCTATTTAAGTGCTGATTACAAAGCTGATAACTTTGAAGTATCAGGCAATGTTTATTATCACGACAACGAAGGCCGAGGTGATTGGGTTCCTCAGTACATTGTTGATGTAAAAGCGGACGGTGACGGTGTGGCGCATTCAGAGCTCTCATCGGGGAATACCGTCTACGGTGGTAGTGCACTTGGTCAACTTTTGTTTGTTAATGCCAGCGGTTTAGCCGTTAGCCCGATTGCCGGGTGTGAAAGCACGATCACGGCGCCGTATGGCGGTGCAGGCCCAGAGTATGACCCAGGATGTTATGCGCAAGGTGCAATTCCTGTTGGTTCATACCGCCACACCCATTACGAGAAAGAGCGTTTCGGTTTTGACGCAGATTTTGCGTGGTATACGCAAATAAATGACATGGATAACACCTTGCGTGGTGGTATTTGGTACGAAGATTACAATCGTAAAGAATCACGTGATTGGCACAAAATTCTAGATTCGCGCTCTGGCTTTGAATTTGACCACACGCCATACTGGGTACAGTACGAACGTGAATTCCCAGTAGAAACCTTAATGGTTTATGCTGAAGATGAGTTAGACATGGGCTGGGCCAGTATTCGCTTAGGCATGAAGCGTTTCTTCGTTGATCTTGAGCGCCAAGATAATTTTGATGCCGCTAACAAAGCTGAGTTAAATTCTGACTCAGATACGCTATTTTCTGGTGGTATTGTGGCGCAAACGCCGATTGATGGCTTAGAAGTCTTCGCCGGTTACGCTGAGAATTTTGCCGCGATTAAAGACACAGTACTTGAGCGCGATGCTTCTACCTTGACTCAAGTTGAACCTGAAACCGCTGAAAATGTGGATGTGGGGTTACGTTACGTATCGCAAAATATCAACGCGAGCTTAACCTACTACAGCATCAAGTTTGATAACCGCTTAACCTTTATCGCCCCTGATTCGCCAGATGGTATCGATTACTTAATAGGTACTAACGGTAGCTACGTTAACGTTGGGGGCATCGAGTCTTCAGGTTTTGAAGCGTCATTGTCATTCAACGTGACCGATGAATTGTCAGTTTATAGTTCATATACTTTCAACGATTCAGAGTACACAGATGGTTCAATCGACTTCCCTGAAGGTAACACTGTGTTTGGCTCGCCTGAAAACATGGCGGTTGTATCACTTGACTGGACACGGGGAAATTACTTCATTGGCTCGTCAACTAAATGGGTTGATGACCGTTTCATAGATGCCGCCAATACCCAAGTAGCAGAAGCGTATTTAGTCACTGACTTTTATGTTGGTGTGAGCCTTGATGCACCTGTTCAAGGTATCGACTCAATTGATTTACGTTTTACTGTGAACAACATGTTTGACGAAAGTTACTTGGGCGGTATTGCAGGTCAATCAGCTTGGATCGGCGCACCGCGCACCGCAGCATTTAACGCACAAGCGCGTTTCTAAGTGCACAAGTAGGTTGTATTGGTATAACCAATAGAAAATGGCGAGCTTCGGCTCGCCTTTTTCGTATTTTGAAATGAACTCGCAGAAACAAACAACGAGTATACAGTGCTTTAGCACTGCTTTAAGGAGCCCCTATGTTATCCATTACACCTGCTAAGTCCGTCATGAAAATAGCATTTTTATGCCAGGCTTTGTTTATGTTAACGATTAGCGCACCTGTTCGGGCTGCTGATAATCTGCTTATCATCAGCATTGACGGTTTGCGTTGGCAAGAAGTTTTTCGCGGTTATGATGCTAACGTGTTAGCCGAGCCTGAATTCGAAAAGCACCAGAAGTCTATTCTCCATGATTTAGGTGCAAAAACAGTAGAGGAGAAACGACACAAGTTAATGCCTTTTTTATGGCGAGTTATGGCAAAGCAAGGTGTGATGATAGGTAATAGGGATAATCAATCGGCTATGGAGGTGAGTAACACGTGGTGGTTTTCGTACCCAGGTTACAATGAAATACTGACCGGCAAAGCGGATGAGCGGGTTGATTCAAATAAACCTGTAGCGAACCCAAATGTCACTATTCTAGAGTGGCTTAATCAGCAAAAAAACTACCAAAACAATGTGGCTGCATTTGGCAGTTGGGATGTATTTCCAGCCATTATTAACCAAGAACGTAGCACACTGCCAATGAATGCCGGATTTATGCCAGCCGACTGGAGCGGGCTAACAGCCAAAGCGAAATGGTTGAATGCGCTACAAAAAGACATTCCCAGTCCTTGGCATAATGTGCGCCTTGATGCATTCACTGTGGGCTTTGCCCAAGAGTATATTCAGGCCAAACAGCCTAAGGTGATTTACATTGCTCTGGGTGAAACAGACGACTTCGCCCACGATGGAGATTACCCTGCGTATTTGCGCTCGGCACATCAAAGCGATGGGTTTATTGAACGATTATGGGATACGTTGCAAGCCATGCCTAATTACAGAGGTAACACCAATTTGCTGATCACCGTTGATCACGGCCGTGGGAATAGCATCGAAACGTGGCAGCACCATGCAAGCCCGAAAGCAACTCGGGGGTATTTGAGCGATTTAGCCAAGCATAAAAATGGCATAGAAGGTTCGAATCAAGTGTGGATGGCCGCTTTGGGGCCTGATATCCAGCCAGCGGGGGAGGTGAGCAACAGTGAAACCTACGGGCTAAATCAAATCGCGGCGACGGCGTTAATATTGTTAGGCCAAAACCCTGATGAATATGCCAAGATCAACGGCAAACCAATAGGTAAAGCCTTACCTATTTTGAAACCAAAGCAAGCTCACAATGAAACGATTAAAAATTGATGATAAATATATGAAAAGCCGAATTCAGATGATACCTCTTATGTCACTTATTGCTACGCTCGCCCTAGTCAGCCTAAGTGCGGCAGCTGAGCAACAAATGTCAACGCAAATGGACCTTAGTCCTCAGAGGTTTAAAGTGGTCGTTGGCTCATGCTTGCATCAAGACAAAGCTCAGCCAATTTGGCAACCCATGCTACAAGAACATGCTGACCTATTTATGCTCCTCGGTGACAATATTTACGGTGATACCGAAGATATGGGTGAGCTTGAGCAGAAATACCACAAACAGTGGTCAACTCCCGGCATGCAAAAAATGCTGGCGAGCACACCAACCATTGGTATATGGGATGATCATGATTTTGGTGAGAATGATGCTGGTAAGGCATATCCGCAAAAAGAAGCCTCTCGTCAGATTATGCTAGATTACTTTAATGAGCCAAAAGACAGTATTAGGCGCCGCCGAGATGATGGTATTTACACCAGTTATTTTTATGGTGAATCACCCCATCGTGTTCAAATCATCCTGCCGGATTTACGCTGGAATCGAGACGATTTAAAGCACGTGACTCGTTTGGAATATGCGCTGAAAAAGAAACCAAACAATCAAGGCCCATATGTGCCGCATACTGAACCTAGCCACAAAATGCTCGGTGATAAACAATGGGCATGGCTAGAGAAGGAATTACAAAAGCCAGCTGATGTACGCATTTTAGCTTCAAGCTTGCAGCTTTTACCCGAATTTAGTGGCTGGGAGTCCTGGGCTAACTTCCCCCAAGAGCGCCAGCGCTTACTCGATGTAATCGACTCACTTAACATTACCAACTTGGTCATTGTCAGTGGGGATACTCACTGGAGCGAACTGAGCCAAGTTAAGCGAAAAAATGGCGCATCGTTATGGGAGATGACCTCGTCAGGCTTAACTGAAGAGTGGAAACAAGTTAGTCCGAATAAACACCGCGTGGGTAACAGCTTTTCAAAAGCAAACTACGGCGTATTGGACATCCAATTTGAGGAAAAGGGAGTGCGCGTCACCATGATTGTAAAAGACGACACTGGCGAAGTGAAAATGCAGCAGGCGCTGTCACTGCATTAGCCAAAGGCCACATTTGATTTTGTTAGCTCGATGGCTCTTTGGGATAACTGAGCCAGTGGAAATTGCTGTGTTAATGGAATTGGTCAGCCTAATATGTTGGCTAAAATACTAAGCTAGAAACCAGTCATACATCATTCTGCCGGGGGTAAAGGTAAATCCCCCAGCAATCAAAATTGCACCCACATAAAGCAGGATCATACTGCGTTTATGCTTCGCAATATTCCCTTTTCGCACAGCGAAATAGGCACTGGGTACGACGTAAAGTACTAGCAGGCTAAACAGGTGTACGTATCCAAAGTGGCCAATCAGCACGGGGCCCACCACGGCGGCCATAAAAAGCGTGATAATGGCAGTAATGAGCATCAGGCTCATATATATTTTACCCAACAGGCGATGCGTTGGTGTCCCCTTGCGATTGGCCAATAAGTATGTGCCGATTAAAAAAGCCGGTACCACAGTGGCGAGGTGAAAGTAGGCAAGTTGTAAATATGTCATGTTGTTCCTATTCCTTGGATAATGAGTGTGCTTTCTAGGTGGGCTAATTAGAAGCAGGATCATAATGACATCTACTTGAAAACAAAAGCCTAAATACAAAAAGCCCACTGTTTTATGATTAAAAACAATGGGCTAGTGCTTAAATAGTTGGCGTTAAACCGCGTCGAACGCCTGCTTTAAGTCTGCTTGAATATCATCAATATGCTCAATGCCGATACACAGACGCAGCATTTCTGGGCTCACGCCGGCGCTTTTCAGCTCACCTTCATTTAATTGACGATGAGTGGTTGAGGCAGGGTGACAAGCCAGTGTTTTTGTGTCGCCGATATTCACTAAACGCTTAATTAATTTAAGGGCATCATAAAATTTAACGCCAGCTTCGAAGCCGCCTTTAATACCAAAGGTCATTAACGATGAAGGACGGCCGTTAAAATACTTTTGTGCCATCGGATAATACTTATCACCTTCAAGGCCTGCATAACTAACCCATTCTACTTTTGGGTGTGCTTTTAAGTACTCGGCAACTGCCATTGCGTTGTCGCAGTGTCGCTCCATACGAAGGGGCAGTGTTTCCATACCTTGCATTAACATAAATGCATTCATCGGAGATAGAGCCGCGCCTGTATTGCGAAGGGGCACAGTACGCGCGCGCGCCACAAATGCCGCAGCACCAAATTCGCGGGTATACACTACGCCATGATATGCAGGCTCAGGCTCATTAAGCATAGGAAAGCGCTCTTTGTGCTCAGCCCATGGAAATTTACCTGAGTCAACAATGATCCCGCCCAGCGAATTGCCGTGGCCGCCCATATATTTCGTCAAAGAATGCAACACAATATCAGCGCCATATTCAATGGGGTTAAGCAAAGCTGGGGTGGCGACGGTGTTATCCACCATCAAAGGAACGCCGTGCTCATGTGCCATCTTGGCAATAGGTTCGATATCGACAATATTGCCCGCTGGGTTACCTATGGTTTCGCAAAATACCGCTTTGGTTTTGTCGTCCATTAATTTAGCTAAATCTTCGGCTTTATCAGATTCAGCAAAACGCACTTCAATGCCTTGCTTGGGCAGTAAATGAGCGAATAACGTATATGTACCACCGTAAAGCTGCGGCGTGGCAACTATGTTGTCGCCTGCTTCGGCGATGGTTAAAATAGCGTAGTTAATGGCAGCGCTGCCTGCTGAAACGACCAGCGCTGCAACGCCACCTTCGAGCGCAGCAACGCGTTTTTCAAGCACGTCCCATGTGGGGTTCATAATGCGCGTATAGATATTGCCAGGCACGGCCAAATCGAATAAGTCTGCGCCGTGTTGGGCATTATCAAACTCATAGGCAACGGTTTGATAAATGGGTACCGCACAGGCTTTTGTGGTGGGATCGGTTTCGTACCCTTCGTGGATACAGATAGTTTCCTTTTTCATGCTCAATCTCCTCTTCTAAAGTCGCTTGCTGAATTACGTTATCAATTCATTCACATTACCAAATGTTTCTCCAAAAATGACACCTTTATCAGAATTTTCTGCGCTAAATTAGAACCGCGATAGTGATTGTTGTTCCTAACGTCATCGAATGATGTAAAACTGGGTTATTGTTCGGGATAAGAAGTACCCCATACGTCTATCCCTAAAGTCCTAACTCAAGAGCAACGCTAAATAACAAGCGTCAACACGAGGTGAAATTTGAAGTTTATTATTAGTTTAATCCTGTTTCTTAGTGTGAGCTGCACTCAAGCGCAGGCTTATACGCATGAGTTTACCGAGGCTGAGCTGCAAGAGATGGTCAGCTCTATTATGCCGATGACCAGAACTAAGTTTTTCGTCACTATGACCTTATCAGAGCCGCGCCTGAACTTGCTTGAGGAGACCAATGAAATTGGTCTTGGGGCGAATATTAAAGCCAGTGCCTTGGGCACGTATAGCGGCTCAGGCAGCTCATATATTACCGGTAGTCTGGCGTATAATCAGGAGCAAGGCGCACTGTATTTTACCAACGCCAAATTGGTGGAGCTAAACCTAAACAAAGTGTCAGACAAGCAGCAAAACGACATTAGAAAATTACTGCAATCTGTGGTCGGTACCATCTTAGAATCTCGGCCCATTTATGTGCTGGATGACGGCGATTTAAAACAGAAACTAGCCAAAGCGACGTTAGAGTCACTAGAGGTGAAGGACAAAAAGCTGATTATCACTCTAAGCGCTTTTTAATGCACAGCGGCAGTGTTGTCATCATTCGAACACATGCATAGTCAGTTTACCTATGCGCATAGCGTTGGCTGTTAAGCGTACAACGAATGTTAAAATCTACTGGAGAATCATCAATGTCATTGGCATTTTTACCTGTTTCTAGCTTATCTAAGCAAAGCTTGCGCTGCGTTTTTGTGTGCGCTCTTGCTTTGGGATTGTGCGCGCCTGTTTCTGCGCAAACTCCCCCAAGCGAGCGCACTGGTCTACAACCAGAATCCTCTGCGTCTGAATGGGGGATAGGGATCGGCGCGATAAGCCAACAATTGGGCATAAAAGACATCGACAGAAACACCAATGTTTTTCCATTTATCAGCTATGAAAATCGCTATATCCGTTGGTTTGGCCCGAACCTCGACGTAAAGCTACCTAGCCTGCAAATAAATAATGCGCAACGCATCGCTTTTACCTTATCAGTTGGGTATGACTTTAGCGGATATGATGATGACGATATTAAAGATACGCCAGTCTTGCTGGGCATGAACGAACGTGACGGTGGTTTTGTTATCGGTGCCAGAGCCCAGTGGCAAACCCCAGTTGTTAATGTTAGCGCCAAATGGACAGGTGACATTTCAGGTGATCGAGACGGTAGCACCTTTAGCTTGGGGCTGGATAAAAGATGGATGCTCGGCCAGCAAGTCATGTTATCACCGAGAATTGTTGCCACCTGGCTAGATGAAAGCTACGTGGATTACCAGTACGGTGTTCTTGCCAACGAAGCGACAGCAGACCGGCAAGCGTATAGTGGCGATTCAACGATAAACATTGAACTGGGCCTACGCACGGCATACTTGTTTAACAGACAAAGTTCGATTTTCATCGATGCCAGTATTATCAGTCTTGGTGATGAAATTAAAGACAGCCCGTTAGTGGACAGCTCCACTGAAAATAGAGTGATGTTCGCTTATCTATATAAGTTCTGAGCAGCCGTGTCTCAAAGGTTGAACACCGTAAACGTATAGCTTACCCCACTGTGTAGGGGGTACTATCGCAGGGATAGCTCCCGGCATGTCCCAACGAATAGCGCCAGCTCAAGTGACTTTGCAGTGGAAGCTTTGTTAAGTGCAGCCCTTAAATCTTGCCAAAAAAAGGTGGTCGTGTGTTTTTGAGCGGCGAGTCAAAGCTGTTAATCCGAGTACTCAGCACCTGAGGATTAATCGCCTTTGACTAAGCGACGATATGAAACTTAGCCAATGTCTCTTTACTGATGCCTCTCAACTGATTTCACTAACTTGTTTCTTTCTAACACTCGATTTCTGTCACAAACATCTACCTTTCCCATGACGATACACAGGCAATTATCACAAAAGTATGTGGCTTATCACTATTGATTAACAATGGCTGTCATGCCCTTTTGTTTGAAAAATAACCTGTTTAGACTGACTTTATCCATTACTAAACAGGCGACTAACTTCTATGAAAGCATTACTCATAATCCCTATTTCCGCGTTTGTATTGTCTGGTTGTGCTTCAGCAGTTAAGCGCCATGAATTGGCTGCAGAGCATTTAAATAAAGCAGTAGATTGCGAGGAAGCACACGGGCATATCGCCTCACTTGAATCCCATAAAACAACCGCTAGTGAAAAACTAGTCAATGGGGTGGCGTCTGTACTGCCAACCTCCATTTTACTAAACGTGATTTTGGGGGAGTTCACCAGTCGCGCAGCCATTGCTACCGGTGCGTTTGACTCAAAAGTCGAGGACAAAATCAGTGACATACGAGATGGCTGTAGGTTAAAAATTGAAAGTGACGAGAGCGCAGAAGTGATGTTGGTGAAGCAATAATAGGGGTTAGCCCGAGAATGATAGATGTTGAGAGCTATTCATGCTCTTGAACCGATACTCATGAGTTTAAGTGACTCAAATTTATATGTCTTATCCACATTTGTCTTTATATCGGTTTTATCTACTGGTTTTGTTATTGGATTTTACAGTAGGATAAAGCGAACAATAAAAATAAAAGGCAAACGGCATGAAAAAATCACTTAGTTGGGCAAATTCTTTAGATTGGTTTTTGGCGCTATTGGCTTTATTAGCGGGGTTGGCGGTACTGCAAACATTTGTGATTGGAAAGCATTACATCATCCCTAGCGTGTTATTGGTGGTCACTGTACTTCTAGGTAACTTGGCTTTTTATGGGTTAACGCAAACGAATTGGGCTAAAAGAGTAAACTTTTGGTGTGGCTTTTTGCTTACGTCTCACGGTTTATTCGCTTTGTTCTGGTCGAAAAAATATCGCGAAGTATTGGGTGATCAGTTTGAGTTAGTGTGTGGCGCAGTCACCTTAGTATTTCTCGTGTTAACTTGGATGTATGCCAAGCGCAATAGGTTGTTTATTAAAGACTAAGCAGCGTTTATTTTACTTTTCGCCGGGGTTAATCATTTCAGCTTTTGCTACCACAAATGCGTTAGCTTCTTCTGATAAGGCTCTGGCGGAAAGATAATTTTTGCCACCTTTGTGGTGCAGCAACCAACCGCTGCCGGTGGCTTCAATTTTGGTGATATCAGCCCACAGTAGCGTGCTTTTAATATGTATTGATTCGCTACTGATGCCTTCTTCGTTTACCGTTAGTGTAAGCTCGGTGTTGGCGGCTTTACTGATGAGTTGCCTTCCCAGCCACCAAGCTTTTTTATAGCGCACACTGAATGCTTCAAGGCCGCCTAAGGCGACAATAAACCAAGCGACGAATGGGTCTATCGGAGTAAGCATAAGCAGCATTAGCCCTGCTAAGCCTAATAAAACCGCGATGGTGTAGGCTTTTTTTGAGGAGACCGACGGGGCTGATGCATCGTAAGTTTCTATGTAGTGGCTTTTGTCTAATACGTAGCTTGTTGAGTAACTAAAGGGCGCAGTCATTGGCTTTTATAAATCAATCTAAAAAAGTAGTGTATCGGGATGTGACTTACCTTGATACTTGTTTTCATTGGCTTTCACACTGAAAGGCAAACGAATACATATATGCGCTCTATACAGGATCCAATATGCAACCCTTCAGTCTATTTACCGATGGTAGTGTGAATACCCAAACTGGGGTGGGTTATGGTGCATATCTTCTTATCTCACTTGATCATTCCCCCCTAAAAGAATTACAAAAGCAGATAAAGCTTCGGCGTTTCGAGCAGACCAGTTCGACTCAACTAGAGTTACAAACCTTATTATGGGCGCTCGGTGAAATCACTGAACTTGGTTGCACCAAAGACATAGAGTTAACTGTGTATACGGATTCACAGAACATCATAGGTTTACCTAAACGTCGCACGCGCCTTGAAAAGAACGATTATTATTCGAGTAAAAATAAACGTTTATCTCACTACCCACTCTACCAAGCGTTATATCGGCTCACGGACAACATTAAATGTGATTTCGTAAAAGTGGCTGGACATCAGCCTTCTCGTGATAAAGACGAAATCGCTCAGCGTTTTACCTTAGTCGATAAGGCCGCTAGGCGTTCACTGCGAGAAGCGCTTCGTTAGTGGTGGATTATTCATCCTCAGGGACGTCTACGACATCTTTGATTTCGGCCAATTTCTGTTTAAGTTGGTCAATGCTCTTTTCTATCGCTTGACGCTGGTCTTTCTCGGCATGAGTGAGTTGCTCTTCTAAACTCTTTATTTGCGCTAATGTCTCAATTTTATCATTGGCTTGTTGCTGAGCTTGCTCGGCTTTATCGAATGCGATGTCTTCTGCGGTGGACTCTGTATGAACTTGGTTAAATGCGGGTGAGTGGGCGATTTTTCGCTGAACATCTGGGCCCGCATGTTGGCTAACAAAGTTTGGCGACATAATTTCAATGTCATTATCGTGAAGGCAATCTAGTACATGGCGGTGTAAGTTTGAGCGAGCCGTCAGTAGGTTTTTCACTTCTACTAATAGGCCGCTGACACGATAACTGACCGAGAAATCACCCAATTGAGTGACATGCACAAATGGGTCTTCTAGTCCGGCTTGTTTTGCGGCTTGCAATAGTAGCTCATCAATTTTGCTGTGATGCAGATCGTAACCCAATGACAATTCAACACTTATGATGGTGCCTGAGCGACGGATCACGCTAACGGGTTTATTGATCAGCAAGCTGTTTGGAATCGATACCAACTCTCGGTTTTGCGTTTGAATCTCGCAATCAAACAAACCCAGCTCAGTCACTCGGCCAAAATTACTGTCAAAACTGATAAAATCCCCAGTGCGAAACGGTTGAGTGAAGCGCAATAACGCCCCCGCCATTAAATTGCTGAACAAGGTGGTAGAGGAAAAGGCGAGCAAACCAGAAAGCAATAAGCCGATTAAGCTTAAAATCTGTAGTTCTAAGCTTTCAGATATGGGAAGCATAATCACGACGGTGACTAGGCCAATCAACATCAGCATTAACATACCAAGCTGACGGGCGAAAATATTTTCGTCTCCAGTGTGTTTGAGTTTATTGAACAGGAATACTTGAGCGAGCCAGGTCAGCAAACCAAAGAAAATTAAGGTCAATACAACTGGAAGCCAATCGCTGATGAAAGTGTCACTTAAAGGCATGGCGAGTCCGAAATAATCTGAGTTATCTAAAGTTCGTATCTTGTTATACCTTGATTTTACAGCTGATTTCCAGTGGATTCACTTTTAACGTGCTATCAAGTTATCACCAACTTACGCAGACGCCCCGAATCACTTCAATATTGCCGTGGCTTTTTTTGGGTTAAATCAAAGAATAGCTGATTGACATTCGAAAAAACATATATATGATTTGTCGAATATTAAAAAGCGGAGCGTTTTTATGTCTACCCCTATTTTGTCACCTCTTTCGTTTTACAAATGTTTGTCAGATGACACGCGCCTAAAAGCATTGATGTTGATTTATCTTGAAAAAGAATTGTGTGTCTGTGACCTGATAACCGCGCTAGAGTTGAGCCAACCTAAAGTATCTCGGCATTTAGCTGATTTACGCAAGTGTCATATCTTGCTGGATGAACGTCGAGGGAAGTGGGTGTACTACTCGGTTAACCCTAAATTGCCAGAATGGGCGATGAAAGTACTCGAACTGACCGCGCACAACACAGAAGCCTATTTGAATGACAATATCACCAATTTGAATATGGCCAAGCAAAGCGAGTGCTGTCCATAACGAATGTTGTTCATAAAAAGAACGGCGGTGCTTAAAAAATAGCAGTGCCGACCACAGCATTTTATTTGTTTGCACTATGTGCATCACCTTAAAAGCAAAGCGAGGATCACCTTGAAAGTCTTATTTATATGTACCCACAACCGTTGTCGTAGCATTTTATCCGAAGCGATTACGAATCATGTTGGTCAAGGCAAGATTGAGGCGCAAAGCGCTGGCAGCCAACCTGTTGGCGAAGTACATCCACTGTCGATTAAATATTTGCAAGAAGCCGGTATTAGCACCGACGGTTTAATTAGCCAATCGTGGAACGAGTTTGAAGATTTCGCCCCCGATGTAGTGATCACAGTATGCGACAGTGCGGCCGGAGAGAGCTGCCCACTTTGGTTTGGTCAAAGTGTCAAAGTGCACTGGGGCTTAGCTGACCCTTCAAAATTAACCGGTAGTGAAGAGGAAATAGCGCAGGCATTTCGCACCACTATTGATGAAATTACCCAGCGCGTTAATGCCATGCTGAGCATAAATGTAAACACCCAAGACCAACAAGCATTGCGCGAGGCATTTCAAGCGTTAGGAGCTCAGTAATGACTGATATTAAAATAGTAAACTCAGATACCTTACCTGAAAACGTGCAAGCCGAGGCATTCAGTGCCCCGAATTTTGCACTATTTAATACAGAGGCGTCTGCCCACAAGCCACGCATTTTGTTGTTGTACGGTTCATTACGCGAGCGTTCATTTAGCCGATTAGTGGTGGAAGAAAGCGCAAGGATTTTGCAAGCAATGGGCGCAGAAACGCGCATTTTTAACCCACAAGGATTGCCTCTACCAGATGGGGATGACGCATCAAACCCTAAAGTGGCGGAATTGCGCGAGTTGATGATGTGGTCAGAAGGTCAGGTATGGTGCTCTCCTGAGCGTCACGGTTCGATGACAGGTATTTTAAAAAGCCAAATTGATTGGGTTCCACTGTCGGTGGGCGCAGTTCGGCCAACTCAAGGGAAAACCTTAGCGGTTATGCAAGTGAGCGGCGGCTCTCAATCATTTAATGCAGTGAATCAAATGCGGGTATTAGGTCGCTGGATGCGCATGCTGACCATACCGAATCAATCTTCTGTGGCAAAAGCGTTCATGGAATTTGATGATGACAACCGCATGAAGCCTTCTTCTTACTACAACCGTATTGTTGACGTGCTTGAAGAGCTAATGAAGTTCACTTTGCTGACGCGCGACAATAAAGATTACTTGGTTGATCGTTATTCTGAGCGTGTTGAATCTGCTGAGCAGTTAAGCCAACGCGTTAATCAACGCTCTATTTAAGGAGGTCAATCTAATGGGTTTATTTGAGCGTTATTTATCGGTTTGGGTAGCGGTGAGTATTGCTGCTGGTGTTATTTTAGGCAGCTTTTTCCCGGATGTATTTGCCTTAGTTGCTGGATTTGAGTATGCACACGTTAACTTAGTAGTGGCGGTCCTTATTTGGTTGATGATCTACCCCATGATGATTCAAATCGATTTTTCTTCGATTAAAGATGTAGGGCGCAAACCCAAAGGGCTAGCGTTAACTCTGGTGATCAATTGGTTGGTTAAGCCATTCACCATGGCCGCGTTAGGTTGGCTATTTTTTAAAGGTTTGTTTGCCGATTGGGTTGACCCTCAAACCGCAAATGAATACATAGCTGGCATGATTTTACTGGGCGTTGCGCCGTGCACTGCCATGGTATTTGTGTGGAGCCAATTGACTAAAGGGGATGCAAACTACACCTTGGTTCAGGTGTCGGTGAACGATATTATTATGATTTTCGCGTTTGCCCCAATCAGCGCATTGCTGTTAGGCATGAGCGATATTCAAGTGCCATGGGAAACCCTGATCATATCGGTCGTTTTGTATGTATTACTACCGCTAGTGGCTGGTGCGATGACGCGTTCTTGGCTGAATAAGCGCCATGACAATACAGCGAATAATCTAGACAGCAGCGCTGACAATGGGGAAGTGAGAATAGCGCGTTTTGTTGCTGCGCTTAAGCCTTGGTCTATCATTGGTTTGTTAGCGACTGTGGTATTGCTGTTTGGTTTTCAAGCGCAAACCATATTAGATAAGCCGCAAATGATCGTTTTGATTGCTATCCCGTTATTGCTACAAACCTATGGCATTTTTGCCATTACCTATTACGTAGCAAAGCGTATGCGTTTACCTCACAACGTGGCTGCACCAGCGAGTATGATTGGCTCGTCTAACTTTTTTGAATTGGCAGTGGCGGTGGCAATATCGCTATTTGGCTTACATTCAGGGGCGGCGTTAGCGACTGTGGTAGGGGTACTGGTAGAAGTGCCGGTCATGCTTTCGTTAGTATATTTTGCAAACCGCACAAAGGCGTGGTTTCCAGCTCAACAGGCATAACACGTAATAAGCATGGCCATAGAAATGCACCTTGGCCATGCGCTTTTTGAACGCTAGTAATTAGTCGTTGCTGTGCAAGCTGGCGTTTAAGCCGCCCCATTTAGACGAATCAGCAACAATGGCTTCAACAGCGCCACTTTGGCTGTTACGACGGAATAATAAACTGTTCATACCGGATAACTCACGAGCTGCCACGACTTCGCCATCAGGTGTAGTGACCTTCGTGCCAGCAGTAATATATAAGCCAGCTTCAACGATACAGTCATCACCTAGTGAAATACCGATACCAGCGTTCGCCCCAACCATGCTGTTTTTACCAATTGCATTGATAGTTTTACCGCCGCCTGAAAGTGTACCCATAGTCGATGCGCCGCCGCCGATGTCAGAGCCATCGCCGACCACCACGCCTTGTGAAATACGCCCTTCAACCATAGAGCTGCCCAAGGTACCAGCGTTGAAGTTAACAAACCCTTCATGCATGACCGTTGAGCCAGACGCTAAATGTGCTCCTAAACGAACACGATCAGCATCACCAATACGCACACCTTCAGGAATGACGTAGTCGGTCATACGTGGGAATTTATCAATAGAGCTGACGGTTAAATGATGATGTTCACTGGCAATAGCGGCACGTAACTCGTCTACCTTGGTTGGCAGAACAGGGCCTGCAGACGTCCAAGCGACATTGGTAAGTAAACCAAAAATGCCTTCAAGATTAATGTTGTTAGGCGTCACCGCACCTTCAGACAATAAGTGCAAACGCAGGTAAGCGTCTTCGATGTTCTGTGGTGCGCCGTCGATTTCAAGCTCAACTTCAACAAAATCGCTGTTGATCACGCCCACTTTCTGCGCAAGACAGCTACGCGCAATTTGGGTGTTCGCGCGGGGAAACCACACATCTAACGTTTTACCACTGGTGGCATCAATGTAGCGATGACCAATACGTTTTACAGTCATTTATCTTTCCTAGTGTCGATAGTTTAAAAAATTGAGGGCGAATTATGGCGTGAAACGACGTAATTGACAGCCCCCTTTTGCTTATAAATTATAATTTACAGGAAATTTTGCCCAGCGTAGACCAGTCATAGCTTACAAACTAAGTGATAGTTCGTTTTTGATTTTCTCTGTTGCGGCAATTTTTTTCTGCACGGCAAAATCGACCAATTGTAATTCAACCCCTCGGTTGGCCGAGTTGGCCGCATTAGGTGGGAAGAAACACAAAGTAAGTACTTCGTTGTAGCTGTCTTTTTGCCACACGTAACAACGATTAAAACCCGTGTGCAATAGTGCGCGGCCAGCGTCGTCAGCCACAAATTTGGCACTGCGTGATACCCGTAATTCTTCAAAGAATGCGATGACGTCGTTTTTTACGTCTTCCCTAGGGGAGAGAGTCTTAATAAAGCTGCTAAGCGGCACATCATCTTGGGTCAGGTTGGTTTGCTTGAGTGCATCGGCAATGCTAATAGGCTCACCATACTTAGCAACCGCTGAGACCAACACGTCTTTGAGTACGTCTTTAATACCCACATAAGCACTTTCAACGGTATACACGCTATTAATTTGAGTAACAAAGCCATTGAATTTATTAAAATGCAACGCCAGGCGCTGTTCTAAACGGGAGTTTTGATAGGGCTGGTAAAAACTTAAACGTACTTTGTCACTGCGGCTACTGCCGGCGATGTGATGTAATTTAGCGCCCTGGTCGTAAAGAGATATTGCGCTGGCAAGAGCGTTGTCACCTATATGCATCTGTTTTATATCAACAGTGCTGCGGCTATCCGCTCCAGATAGACGGTGCGACGCGTCGAAGCGCTTAAGACCTGTGGTGTGTTCTAATACATGAGGGGAGGGGACTTGTGCCAAACTAAAACAAGCAAATGACACACTACTGACAAACATAAAACGACGTAACCAGGGTAATTTCATTGGGTTCCTAATGGCGTAAACAACTGAGCCGAGTATGCAGCATAGCACTTAGTGCTTGCTGGCAACAATCACTGGCGTAGGTGCTAAAAGATTGTTCAATGCCAAACCCTAACCTTGTGTAATAAGTCTAATGTGTTAACAAAAACAGGTTGTTAATCAGCTGCCCCGCATTTTATCAAGCAGATTACTTAAGCACTTGAATTTGCAACATTAGCAGATTAATCTATCCGTCGTAAGTTGTGTTTTATGTTGCTTTCACGCGCAGATTGCGATGAAAAAAGCGCGGTAAAACTCAGTGTTGAGCGTCGTCGAACATCCGTTCGCAACCCATATCAAATTTCTTCTAAGGTGTTTCATTGAGTAAATGTATGTCAAATTTTTGCTGCTATTCCATGCAAGCCTTAACTGCTGTATAACGGCGCCATGAAAATACCTAAAAGAATACAACCTCTGGTTGATGACGGCCTCGTTGATGAGGTGCTTTATCAGCTAATGAGCGGCAAAGAAGCTACAGTCTATGCGGTGCGCTGTGGTAACGAAATCCGCTGCGCCAAAGTGTATAAAGAAGCTATGAAGCGCAGTTTTAAAAAAGCGGCGCAATATCAAGAAGGTCGTAAAGTTCGCAACACCCGCCGTGCGCGCGCCATGGAAAAGGGTTCGAAATTCGGTCGTAAGCAGCAAGAAGATGCATGGCAGAACACCGAGGTAGATGCCTTGTTTACGTTGGCAAAAGCCGGGGTTCGTGTGCCCGAGCCTTATGGCTGTTATGACGGTGTATTGCTGATGGAGTTGATCACCGATGATGAAGGTGACGTGGCACCGCGTTTAAACGATGTGACCATGCCTGCTGAACAAGCTATTGAAGATCACGCCATTGTGATGGTGTATGTGATGCGTATGTTATTAGCCGGTTTGGTGCACGGTGATTTGTCAGAATTCAACGTTTTGGTCGATGCATATGGTCCCGTGATCATCGATTTGCCCCAAGTGGTTGATGCAGCTGCCAATAACAATGCGTTTAGCATGCTGCAACGGGATGTGCGCAATATGACCGAGTACTACGCACAATTCGCCCCCGAGCTTAAAAATAGCCATTACGCTGAAGAAATGTGGGCCTTGTTCGAATCTGGTGAGCTTGAAGCGGATACCCAACTCACTGGGCATTTTGATTTCCCTGATGACGAAGCGGATGTAGATACTGTTTTAGAAGAAATCAAAGCGGCTTTTGAAGAAGAACAAGAACGAAAAGCACGTATTGCAGGCCCTAGTGACGAAGACTAGGGCTGAACATGACAAATGCTAGGTTGCTTTTACTGCAAGTTACTTAGCGTTTAAACTAAATCGAATCAGTCCAGCTAGACACAAACTACACGCCTACTGCAGATGTAATAAAGCATTTTGTTGATCAATTCTAAAATCAAACTCTCGTAAAAAATTCATCCCGAGTAAGCCATCGCTGTGCCCTAGCTCATCTAAGGGTAATACCATCACGTTGATGTTTTTTACTTTCGCCTTTGCAATTTCTAGGCTAGCAAACTGGTACATGGGGGAGCGCACGGTGCCATTGGCTGTTTGCACGTTAAATTGACCAACAAATTTAGTGTCGACTGATTTGAACAGTACTTTGAATTTCTGTCTTGAAATCGCGGTGGTGGACGCACCAGTATCAATTAAAAAATAGACTTGATTGCCGCTTAAGCTACTTTCAACCACGTACTGATCGCCATATTTTTGTAATCCGATGGACGTGACACCAGTGGAGACATTCTTGCGTAGATTGTCGTTAGTTGTTTTGGTGGCTCTATCGCTTTGCGCGTTCACCTCGTCATCGTATTGCTGAATAATCCCGCGTATTTTCATTGCTTGTGGATCGTCATAGCGAATTGAGGCCAAGGTGTTTTCCATTAATCCCGCTTGCTGCTGGCGAGCATATGCAGTGGCTAACGCTAAAATCAACTCGCGGCTGGTGGGGCTCACTTGTAATAGGGGTTCAACGAATTGCGCCAAAATGTCCCAAGAATTCGCTTGTTTTAGCTGGGTAATGGTTCTACTGGTTAAGCGCGCAATGGTATTTTGCACTTGGTCTTGCTGTGCATTGTTCAATGGTAAACTGAGCATGCTGTGATAATGAATAATGGCGTCACTGAGCAGATGCGTATGCGCAATATATTCGGCTTCTAGAAGCAAAAACTCAACATCTTGCGGGTATTGGCGTAGATATAGTGGGAAAAAGGCATCCAATTTGGCGTATTCCTGCGCTGCAAGCCAGCGCCGAGTTTGGGCCAAATAGGCTGCTCGCCTATCAGGTTTGAAGCGTGTCGTGTTTGGGACTCCTCGTTGCGTGTCTGTGCTCGCTTGTGTGTTTAATTTCTCTGCTACTTCTGAGTCTGTTTCAACGGCTGGTTCATGTACGTCGGGAGTCTGGGGAAAGTTAGGTTGGGTCTCTTGATTTAGCTGCTGAGTGTCTTTACTTTGCTGTTGAGCTAGCCCATCAGTTCGGCGTGATTCAATTTGACTCTGTTCTGACTGAGGCACGGATACTTGTTTATGGCCATTGAGATACTGATATACGTTAGCAAAAATTGAAGCCAATAAAGCCAAGATCAGTACGCTATTGAATTTAGTCATGACATTGATGCCTTTACTTTGTTAAAGGCGTCAGCAAGGCGTTAAAATAACTATCACAGAATACCTTGGGCATGCGCTTTGGCTTACCGGAGCTTAGCGCGATACACACAAATTCGGTGCGTGCTTTGAGCATAGTTAAACCGTCACTTAGGCGAATAAACTGAAATTGCCTAGCGAGTTTTAACTTGTTATCACAAGCAACAATCCATGTGGCGCAACCCAGCGTATCGCCCAACACGGCTGCCGCCAAATAATCAATTTCATGGCGGCTAATAGCCATGCCTCTGTCTAGTTCTTGGTATTGCTCAATGCTTAATCCTAAGGCATTTGAATGGGCCCATGCGGTGCGCTCTAATTGACCAACGTAGGCCACATTATTGACATGGTTGTAATGGTCAATTTGTTCAGGGGTTATCTGCCACTGGCAAACGAAAGGCTTTGGGTATTGCCATGGAAGCAGCTCTAGGGAGTCTGGCATTATTGATTAGCTCTCAAGTAAAATTTCAACACTGGGAATACAAGGTAATGGGTTAGTACCTTGTTGGGAAAACACCTGCTCGGTAAACAACGACGCAACAAGATGCGCTTCTCTGCTGACGATTTCGCTCATAAAGGACTGGCTGTTAGGGATCTTTTTAAACGCTTTGTAGCCGTCTTGCAAAAATAAATGCAAGGTTTGTAAGCCTTTCATACGAGCAGGGTGCTTTGACAGTGCCAGCATCATTGCGACGCCTTTGATCGCTACCGCGTCACTGAGGTTGTTGCCAAGCTCTTGGAGCAAACTGATTTGCTCTTGGCGTAAATGCCCATTGTGGCCGCTGACAAAAGCTGCCGCATACGTTTGCTGATTAATAATGACGCGCTTATTGGCGTCAGTTCGATGGGATATAGATAACTGCTGATTCGCGGTTGTTGCATGCTTTTTGAGTTCCAACGCTAAGACGTAATCCAGCTCATAAGATAACGCGTGTAAACGCAATGCGCTTTCCAATGAGAGCAACGCTTTGCTGGGCAAGTATCTGTGCATTTTCGGTACTACGCGTTTTATCTGAGCATCGCGCTGACTGAAATCTTTTGGGCCATATATTTGCTCAGTAAAAAAAACCATTGCAGGCGCCGTATACGAGTTGTTCATTTGCGCTTGATGAGTGCTTTGCATGCGCAGAGTTTGCCATGCCTGTACCCCTTGAATTAGGGGTAACAACTTCGCGTCTAACGCCATTTCCTGCAGTGTTTGCACTGCGCGCAAATGACGAGAAACCTGAGCCACTAAATCAGACATTCGATGACACCATCACTGAGGCAAAGTTGACGCGCCTCTTATCAAGATGCACTGTATTGCAAGAAGACATTATTTTTTCAATGTAATTTTACCGAAGACGTCAGCGGTGATAAAACCCAAGTTTTTGCTGCCGTTTTGTGCAGCAAAATCATGAGACCCCATGAAGTGTTCACGTACCTCGCTGCCATCATTGTCACAATAGGCCAACATAAAGCCCATGACATCACCGCTTTTCAGGGGGATCGCCGCCTTAGGGTTGGCGTCAGTGTAGTTGTTGGGATAACGTTTGATGGCGACTTCCCACAGTATCGTATTGGGCGCATCTAGTTGGCGCTTCCAGTTGCTGTTTACATGCTCGTTATACAAATGCGCTTTTTCATCATCGCCAATATCTGCTGCTTGGTTATCAAGACCGATGTGATACGCCAATGCGCTGTGATTAAACTGGTGAATACCGCCAGATGCGTCACCATCAACGAAAATTTCCAATGCGTCATCATCCCAATATCGCACCAGGGGATCAGCATGGGTATCAATCAGCAGGTCATCGGTAATTTCGGCTTGTAGGTACAAGTAATTTTCATCCCATAGCAAACGATAGCGGCCGGAAAAATCTGCTTTTTCTGGCAAGGTTCCGTCCATTAAATAAGGCATGTCGTGCCATTGTGCTTGTTGCCAAACATTCTCTGAATAACCATCAATAATAGGCGCTTGTGCGGTGTACTTTACGTCGAATGCGTGGGCTGAAAGCGATAGTCCACTGATTGTTGAGACCATCAGCAGCGATTTTGCTAGGCGTGAAAACATGGTAAGTCCTTGTTAGAGAGATGAAAAAAAAGAAAATAGAAAACATTAAACATATGCTTAGGTTAGCTTGACGCAAAGTCCGAGTTAACACAATAGGGCGTTTCGCAGCTTGAGTTTATAGGTCTGGGTTAGGTAGAATGCGCCCCCTATGAATATCGCTAACGCCTCTATACATTCGAACGACTTCAGTGAGCAGGGTCGTCGTCACACCAGCGCAGAAATACATCAATACCAAGATGTGATTGCGCTATTTGATGCTGCCTTCAATCAAAGCGAGAATACCCGCTTGATTAAAGGCGCTGGCGAGCCTGAATATATCCCAGCCAATGAGCTGTGTGATTTCCATCAAGTGATTTTCGCCCATGGGTATTTCGCCAGCGCACTGCACGAAATTGCCCATTGGTGTATTGCCGGAAAAAGGCGTCGTATGTTAAACGATTATGGTTACTGGTATTGCCCAGATGGGAGAACAGAAGCCGAGCAGAAAAAATTCGAGCAAGTAGAAATTAAACCTCAAGCAATCGAATGGGCGTTTTCTGTGGCAGCTAATAAAGCGTTTCGTGTTAGTACTGATAACCTAAATGGTACCGAGCCCGATACCAAAGCATTTACCTTAAATGTGCATCAACAAGTATTAAACTATTTACGAGATGGATTCCCCCCGCGGGCGGCCTTGTTTATTGATGCGCTTGCAGCATTCTATGCCACAGAGGCATTATCGCCAGCTAAGTTTAGTTTGCCCGAAGAATGGCGTGTCGCTATGACTAAGGCTGGGGTGTAATGACAATGACGCATTTTATACTTGGCTTAGTGATTAACCCCTTTGCTGGCATTGGCGGCAGCGTCGCATTAAAAGGTAGCGACGGTAGGCAAACTCGAGATAAAGCACTCGCCCTAGGTGCGACCAAATTGGCAAATAGCCGCACTCGATTGGCACTACAAGAATTGCTGGGGGTTAAAGATAGTGTGCATATCTATACCGCCGGCGGTGAAATGGGCGAAGCGCTCGTGGCCGAAATGGGGTTTGAGCACACAGTGGTGTATCAACAAGAAGCTGTTCAAAGCGAACCGGAAGATACTGAGCGCTGCGTACACATACTACAGCAACAGGGAGTAGACTTGCTCCTCTTTGCGGGAGGCGATGGCACAGCGCGCAATGTTTGCCGTATTGTCGGTGAATCATTACCTGTGTTGGGTGTGCCTGCAGGCTGCAAAATTCACTCAGGGGTATACGCTGTTACGCCGCAGGCGGCGGGGCGCGTGGTGGCTATGATGGTCAACGGCGAAATTGTCACCTTGCAAGAAGCTGATGTCATGGACATAGACGAAACCCTCTTTCGCCAAGGCAGAGTCAATGCCCGTCAGTATGGTGAAATGCGTGTGCCCAGTGAACTTCGCTATATCCAAGCGGTGAAAATGGGCGGCAAGGAATCTGAGGAGTTGGTACTGAGTGATATCGCCGCGCATGTGATTGAATTCATGGACGAGCACCCTGAGCGTCTATTTGTGATGGGCTCAGGCTCAACCGTAGGCTTCATTATGCAGGAGCTAGGTTTAGAGAACACCTTACTTGGCGTAGATATTGTGCAAAACCGGCAGGTTGTTGCCCATGATGTGATGGCCAGTTCCTTGCTCGAATACGTTTCAAATGTACCCGTTACTTTAGTTATCACCTTAATTGGTGGCCAAGGGCATATCTTCGGCCGAGGCAATCAGCAGATTAGCCCTGAGGTGCTCAAAAAAATTGGTCGTGACAACCTGTTGCTTGTGGCTACCAAAAGCAAATTACAAGGCTTAAAGGGTAAGCCTTTAATCGCAGACACTGGGGATATTGCGCTTGATGCTCATCTAGCGGGAATGATCTGCGTAACCACAGGGTACAAAGATCAGGTGTTGTACCCCATCGCTAAATTTTAATGACTAGCTAACGACAGGACTTGAACAGATTATATGAGTGGATCAGTAAACAGCGATGAAGCAAAACAAAGATTCGATGAATTTGTCGACTCAACGCAAATGTACCTTGATGGTGTGGTCGTTGATGGCAGCGACCAAGAATTGTTTATAGCCAGTTACTTAACGGGGCACTTTTCCCTAGTAACGAGTAATGCATTGGCATTAGATGATTATTCGCTAAAAGCGATTGATACCTATATGCAAACTAGTTTAGAAAAAGCCTATGCCAACAATGAAGTCGAAGGCCAAGACCAAACCCAAGTTTCGGCGCTATGGAACACACTTTTTGCTAAGGCAACGCCTTAGTCGTGGTGATTCAAGGGATGGTAAAGGCTAACTCGTGGCCACTACTACCTCCTGAAACGACGGGATTACACTTCCCGGCGGATCAACTGACGGATTAAAAAACGATTTGGGTTTAGGGTATTCAATAAATCATTTGCCATAGGCAGTGGTTGCCCGCTGATTTGACTGGCGAGTACTTCAGCCATTAACGGTGCCGTAGTCAACCCACGTGAGCCAAGCCCTGTGAGCATAAACACATTAGTAATATCACTTCCTTTTGGGTAATAGCCTAAGGGCAGGGCTTTGTACAAATCGCTTAATTCCTCCTTTTGCTTGTCAATATCTGCCAATGCACCCATCAAAGGCAAGTGGTCCGGAGAGCTGCAACGCACTGCTGCTCGGCCTTGTGCGTTACCCACTACTTCTTGTGCCCAATGACAGTCTGACAGCGATTGATAATGGGTGGCTAAATTTTTGACTTGCTCGCTTAGGCGGTAATCAGTGCTCAAATCATTTTTCACATAGGTTGAGCCTAGTGCATGCTGGCCGTTATACTCAGGGGTTAAATAACCTTTATGACATAGCACGGTTTTCAATTTACTTAGAGCCGCTTGAGCCGGAACCGCTTCAACTTGGCCACGAACCATGCGCAAAGGGAAATTAGCGAGCTCTGATATACCATGACTTTGTGCACCAGTGGCATAAATCACAATGTCAGCTAGCGCTAAGCTAGTATTTTCATTCTTTTTAGATGTGCCCATTGAATCGTCAAAATGTAATTGCCAACGTGTGTTCTCTTGCGCGGTATTGGAGACATTTTTTTGCTCTATGCGTTTGAGTGCATGATGGCTATATAACCTCACCTGACTCAATTTCGCTGCTGCAGCGAATAAGGCATCGACCAATTGTGCAGGATCTATCCAACCGCCCAGCGGCATAAACAAACCACCGTATGGCATGTCACAATTGGCTAACTGTGCTGCTTCGCTGGGCTCAACATAACGTACTAGCTCGAAAGGCCACAATTGGCTTTCAGTCAGTTTTGCATAACGTTCTGCCAGCGCAGGCTTGAAACCCAATTGCAACACGCCGCACCACTGGTGGGCGAATTGGAAACCTTGAGACTGGAGCTGTCGATACTGGTTGGCGGCATACACAAAGCTGTGGGCGTTAATCTGGCTGGCATGACTTGCATCCACATTGAGTTGCGGATAGAACCCGGCTTGGGGATTACCCGACGCACCTTGTGCAGGGGTCGCATCGTTAAAATAAATATCGCAGTCATAGCCTTTTTTCGCCATGGCATAGGCCATGCTGGCCCCTGCAATTCCAGCCCCGATAATCGCGACTTTGGGTTTACTCGCTAACGCCGTTTGCGCGTGACTTTCTGCATTACTAGTAATTACAGTAGCAAGATTCACATAAGCGGCGCGCTGATAATATCTGGCTTGTTGGCGATTAATTTGAATCTCAGACTCACTGGCTATGCATCCGGCAAGCATTTCACGCTTGCGGCCGTGCCCTTTGCGTTTCTCTACTACAAAGCCTGCATCACGTAATCCGCGCTTTACAAAACCAGCCGCGGTAAAGGTAGCGAACGTGCAGTCTTTACTGGCTAAGCGTGCCATTTGTTCAAATAACTGGGGTGACCACATTTGTGGGTTTTTACTGGGGGCAAACCCATCTAAATACCACGCGTTTACTAAGCCGTCTTCATTGGTATGCCATTGGGGTAATGAGTCATGGATATCACCTAGCCATAAATCGACAATAACGCGGTTATTTACAAAAGACATACGATGGCAACCATCGAGTGGCATAGGGTATTGGTCAATTAATGCCTTAGCGTCATCTTCAAATTGAACAAAAGCACCGAGAGCTTGGACTAGGTCTGTATGGGTAAGGGGGAATTTTTCCGTGCTGATAAAGTGCAAGCTAATTTTACTGGCAGGGTTTTGGGCTAAATGTTGTTTAAACGCAGCTAGTGTCACTAACAGGTTAAGCCCAGTTCCGAAGCCTGTTTCAGCAATAACAAAGCTAGGTTTTGACCATTGCTGCCAACGCTGAGGCAACAGATTATTGTGTAAAAAGACATATTCGGTTTCTGAGGCGCCGTCGCAGGATGAAAAATACACGTCATCAAAATTCGTGGCGATTGGAGTGCCATCAGCGTTAAACTGAATATCTGCTGTTTTAATGGTCAATCGTTTGGGTCTCCGAGTATGCTTGGGCTAGTCTTCAAAAGCACGATAGTTTAAGGTAACTGCTTGGACAATCCAAACGGTCTATACAAACCAAGCAGTGTTAAGTAAATAGGCCAAACAGTGTTAAGTAAATAGGGATGCTATTTATAACCGGTAATGATTTGTAGTACGCAGGCTGGGATGCGTGATTTATATACGCTAAAGAGCAGACCAGTTGCATCGCGAAAATCGTTACCATATGCGGCAATTTTAAAAGCAGCAATTTTTTGCTTGAAGGGTTTATCATGAGAAGAGCGGTTATCACCGGATTAGGCATTGTTTCTAGTATTGGTAACAACAAAACTGAAGTCACGAAATCTCTTAGAGAAGGGCGTTCTGGCATCACTTATTCTGAACAATTTGCCGAAAATGGCATGCGCAGTCATGTTTGGGGCAAAGTTGATATTAACTTAGCTGATCACATTGACCGTAAAACGTTGCGTTTTATGGGGGATGCCGCAGGTTACGCCTATATTGCGATGCAACAAGCTGTTGAAGATTCAGGTTTGACCCCAGAGATGGTATCAAACGTTCGCACAGGTATTATTGCGGGATCTGGCGGTGCGTCTTCTCAACATCAAGTGGAAGCGGTAGACATATTGCGCGAAAAAGGCTTACGCCGCGTAGGGCCATACATGGTAACGCGCTGCATGGGCAGTACCGTATCAGCCTGCTTGGCTACTCCCTTTAAAATTAAAGGTGTTAACTATTCGATTAGCTCAGCATGTTCAACCAGTGCGCACTGTATTGGTAACGCTTTAGAGCAAATTCAGTTAGGCAAGCAAGATATTATTTTTGCTGGTGGTGGTGAAGAGCTGCACTGGACGCTATCAATGGAATTTGACGCCATGGGCGCACTTTCTACTAAATATAACGATGAGCCAAGCAAGGCGTCACGTACCTATGACGCGAACCGTGATGGTTTTGTTGGTGCTGGTGGCGGCGGTATGGTTGTAGTTGAAGAGCTAGAGCACGCACTGGCGCGCGGCGCTAAAATCTATGGCGAAATCGTGGGTTACGGTGCCACATCAGACGGTGCAGACATGGTAGCGCCATCAGGCGAAGGTGCTATTCGCTGCATGCAGCAAGCGATGAACGGTATTGATGAGCCAATTGATTATATTAATACTCATGGTACCTCTACCCCAGTGGGCGATGTTAAAGAGCTATGGGCTATCGGTGAAGTGTTCGGCGATAACGTTCCACCGCTGAGCGCCACAAAAGCAATGACCGGTCATGCGCTTGGTGCGGCAGGTGTAAACGAAGCGATTTATAGTCTATTGATGATGGAAAATGACTTTATTGCGCCTTCTATCAACATTGAAACATTAGATGAAGCGGCGAAAGGGATGGATGTAGTCACTCAAACCCGTGACGCTAAGCTAAACACGGTGATGTCAAATAGCTTCGGTTTTGGCGGTACAAACTGTACTTTGGTGATGCAGCGCTACAAAGGCTAGTAGTCCAGCGCATCAATGATGAAAAAGCCCGCTATTTAGCGGGCTTTTTTATGTTTTAAAATTTAGTGTTTCAATAACAATTCCAATAAATTTTCGCTGAGTGGCTAATTATTTAATGACGTTGGTACAACGTTTTAAATGGTTACCACTTAAAAGTAGGTTTCTTCGAGTTTAACAAACACCTGATTTATGCCAAGCTGCACGTCGTCGATAAATTGATGCAGTTTGTCTTGAATCAAAGATTGAGGATTCGCGCTCATCAACAGTTTCTCTACTTGCTCTATTTCAGATTTAGTTGCATCGAAGTGTGGCAGTGTTTGCACACATTTATCGACTTCTTGCAGTGTGTGCAGCAATGAACGAGGGAAGCGCTCTTCAAGCAGTAAAAACTTTAATACATCAGGCCTGCGGATTCTAAGGCGCATTTCTCTTCGATACATTTGATAGGCAGTAAGAGATTTAAGCACACTCATCCATTGCAAGTTTTCAAACGCTGACTGTTCGGTTTCTGTTTCTTGTAACAAGGATGCAGAGCGAACATCAATGATCCGTGTGGTCATGTCAGCGCGCTCCAAATTGCGGCCAATTTTTAAAAAGTGATAGCCTTCATCGTGCGTCATGGTGCCAGCCAATATACCTGTGATCTTTTGTACTGACTCAATGACCTCAGTCAAAAATTCATAGCGAGATCGTCGGATAAGCGCTTTTGAATAATTTTCATGGCCATAAATATACAACTCATTGATTTGTTCCCATACTTCTCTCGGTATGATTTCACGGATTGTTCTGGCATTTTCTCGTGCAAATTCCAAAGAGCTAACAATAGAAGAGGGATCGTTAGGCCCGAATAGTAAAAAGCTTAATACACTTTGTTCATCTGCAACATCATAGGCGGTATAAAAAGCAGTTCTGTCGGAGACGATATCCACGAGTGGTTCCCAGCCAAGGACGATGCTCTTAGGCAAATCGAGCAATAAATTGGAATTGACGTTTATTAGCCTGGCGGTATTTTCTGCGCGCTCTAAATAGCGGCCTAACCAACACAGATTATTAGCAACTCTAGATAACATATTAATTACCCTCCATATCAACAATCCAGGTATCTTTACTACCACCACCTTGCGAAGAATTAACCACTGTTGAGCCTTTGGTCATCGCCACGCGAGTAAGGCCTCCCATTGTTACGCACACGTCTTGGCTACTGAGAATAAATGGCCGTAAATCAAGGTGCCGCCCCTCTACTGTATTGCCCACCATAGTGGGTGCTGTAGAGAGCAATAGCATGGGTTGAGCCACATAATTTCGTGGGTCATCTTTGATCAATTGGCGAAACTCATCGTGCTCTTTGGTACTTGCATGGGGACCAATTAGCATGCCGTAACCGCCAGATTCGTTAGCTGGTTTAACCACCATTTTCTCAATGTTTGCTAGGACATATTCTTTTTCATCTGGGTTGACGCAGCGATAAGTCGGCACGTTTGATAAAAGTGGCTCCTCCTTCAAATAATACTCAATAATTTGCGGTACGTAGCTGTATACCACTTTGTCGTCAGCCACTCCTGAGCCTGGTGCATTGGCGAGGGCGACATTACCCGCTTTCCAAGCGCGCATGAGACCAGGCACCCCTAAAGTTGATTCAGGGTTGAATACCTCCGGGTCGATAAAGTCGTCATCGATGCGCCGATAAATAACATCCACACGACTCAGTCCATTAATGGTTCGCATGTAAACGCAGTTATCGTCTTCGACCACTAAATCATCGCCCACTACCAACTCTGCACCCATTTGTTGGGCTAAATAAGCATGTTCAAAATACGCCGAATTATAGATTCCTGGCGTAAGCACAACGATTTCTGGTTCAGGAATTTCCCGAGGAGAAAGCGCCGCCAGCATGTCGTACAAATCTGAGGGGTAATTGTCGACAGGTAAAATGTCATACTGTCTAAACATCTCTGGGAATACTCGCTTCATCACTTGTCGGTTTTCAAGCATATAAGACACCCCTGAAGGAACACGCAAATTGTCCTCTAAAACATAAACAGTGCCATGCTGGTCGCGGACTAAATCAGAGCCACAGATATGCGCCCAAATTCCCATTGGAGGAGTAACGCCTTTGCACTGGGGTAGAAAGTTTTTCGAGTGGGTTAATAGCTCTTTGGGAAAGATGCCATCTTTAATAATGTTTTGCTCGTTATACAGATCGTTGATGAACAGGTTTAATGCTTTGACTCGCTGCTTCAACCCTTTTTCTATTTGTTGCCACTCTTTGAGTTCAATTAAACGCGGAACAATGTCAAACGGCCATGCTCTGTCTATGGAGCCTTCTTCATCATTGTAAACGCGAAACGTGATCCCCATGACTTTTATAGCGGAATCTGCACCAGCTTTGTATTCTTGTAGTTCTACATCAGATAGGTTTTGAATGAATTCACATAATCCTTTGGCGTAAGCCCTTGGTTTTCCGGGGCTTTTTACTAACTCGTCGTGAAACGGACCCGTGTCGTATTTATTCCAATTAATCGGCATACTGAGCTCTCCATCTTGTTAGCTGCTTGTTTAGTATACGACTTTAGGATGGATTTGATACAAAAACGTCTTGACGTTTATATTGGCTTCATTTCAAATCGAGAGCCATAATACGGTGGATTTTCTGTGGCTACGTTAGCGAATAGTTTAGGTAAATAAATATGACATATTGTTTAGCGATAAGTGTGGATGACGGCCTAGTTTTCGCGTCTGATTCTCGTACCAATGCAGGGGTAGATTACGTCGCGACGTACAGTAAAATGAGTCGCTTTGTATTTGATGATAATCGCGTGTTGGTTTTACTTACCTCCGGTAGCTTGGCCACTTCTCAAGCCGTTGTTAATGCAATTAAACGAGACTTGGACGATCCTGAGTCTGAGTTTGATATTAGCCAAGGAAAATATTTGCATGAGGTCGCTCAGTACATTGGAAAATTGAGCCAGCATGAACAGCAAATACATGGTGAGGCGTTTGAAAAATCAAATAGCAGTAACGAATCTAGCTTCATACTAGGCGGTCAAATAAAGGGACAGCCTTGCGAGATTTACCTTATTTACCCGCAAGGAAATTTTATTTCTGCGTCCGCTGAAACGCCGTATCTTCAAATTGGTGAGAGCAAATATGGTAAGCCGATTTTGGATAGGATCATCAGTGCAGATATCTCTTTATCAGATGCTGCGCGCTGTGCGGTCATATCCCTTGATTCGACCATGCGCAGCAACGTGTCAGTGGGGCCGCCAATAGAACTTACATTGCACAAGCGAGATATATTTCAACCACCTGAACATTTGGTTTTAAGTGCTACCAGCGATGATTATCAATCGATTCAAGCCCAGTGGAACAACGGTATAAAATCAGCCTTTAATCAGTTACCAAAGCTGGATTGGGACAAATATAATCGCTATTAAGCTTACTGGATATAACCTCATGCACGAAGCGAAGTTTGTCCAGCGCTGTAATAGAAATGACAAACGGGTAAGCATCATCTAAACCCATGCTGCGATTGAGCCCGTTTAACGCTTTCGTTAGCTGGCACCAGTTATCAAATAAATGGGTGAAGCTCGAAGCGATGAAAACCTGATCGTGAATTTCATTTGAAGGGATGGGATTAGCAATTTTAATTCCGGCAAGCGAAAAATCAAAATCGTTGGCGGTTTCTAGTGTGTCTATCATGTGTAAATAATGCGCCCAAGTCTCAGCCCAATCTTCCCATGGGTGCATACTCGCATAAGCGCTGACCCACACATTTTGCCAATTGCTGGATGGTCCGTGCTTGTAATATTTTTGCATCGAATCGACATAACTTGAACGTTCGTCACCGAACAGGCGGCGGAATTCAGTTATCTTGTCACTGTGCGCAATTAACCTGTCCCAATAGTAGTGACCTGATTCATGCCTGAAATGCCCGACGAGCGTGCGATATCGCTCACCCATTTTCTCACGCATATCAATACGTGTGCTATGGTCGGCCTCGTTGATATTGATGGTGATCAGTCCACTGGCGTGTCCAGTGGTGACAAAATTTTTGACCGTAAGCTCATTACCGTATTGGTCTTCAATTTCATCTTGTAAAAACGCAAACCCTAACCCAGTTGGGTTACTTGAGCTCTTACCTTCAATGGGTAAACCCAGCCTGATGACATTATATAATAGGCGTCGCTTAGCTTGCTCCAAGCGAAACCAAAGCGTCAAATTTTCAGGCTCAGCCAAATTCGGGATCACTTCATTCAATCGGCAAGAGATGCAATACTCGTTGTCATCGTCAAAGCTAACCATCCAGTTACACACATTATGGTCTGCGTAATTTTTGCACTTACGATAAAGCTTGCCGTTACATGAAGCTTGTAAGTTGCCATATTGATTGGTGGTAAAGGCGCTCAGTTTTGCTTCATCTGCTATAAAGCCGAGCATTAATCCACAGGAGACGCATTGAGAGTTGGCAAAATGCAAGGTATTGGTGCACTGGCAAGTAAAGGTTTTCAAGCAAACACTCCTGATAATTCACTGCAGATGTGCGGTGATATTCGATTGTAGCAAGCTAGTGTGTTTATCCGAATAACTTACGCACTGAATTTAGCCGTTTATTTTGCAACACGGTGTTAACCCGGTGATAACCGACATATAAAGTCATTGCAGCTTTGTGATGCTGTTAGCTAATTGGGGTATTTGTAGGTATGTCGTTAATGGTGTTTTATAAACTTTCGCAAATAGCGTAAATCCGCGAAATTATGAGAAATTAGCATTGCATGTAACGGCATAAGTTGGTTACCTTGCGCACAAATAGAGCACCTTGAACGCCGATTCGAGGGATAGTTCATCTTCATTTTTGTTATTCATCAGCTTTAAACTGGAGTATTTATGGATCGCCGCGCGGCTACATCAGTCATCTTTGCTGGATTTTTCTTTCTTGGCATGGTGTTCATTCTATGGGGCGTATTGCTACCGGACTTAGCTGAAAGCCTCGCTATGAGCGAAGTCATCAGTGGTGCGTTTTTTACATTGATATCAATTGGTATGATCCTCGGTGCCATTTTAGGCGGTAAGTATGCACAAAAGTTCGACTTTATGTCGTTATTTGCGGTGCTGCTAGTGTGTGTGTTGACGTTGTTGATTGCAATTTCGTTTGTTCAACATTGGATCTGGTTACTCGCGGGGGCCCTTGTGCTGGGTATGTTTGCCTCTAGTTTATTTACCATAGGTCACACTGTAATCGCCCGCCTACATGCTGAGCGCCGCTCGGCAATGATGGGTTTTATGGATTTTATGTTTAGTTTAGGCACGTTGGCAGCGCCATTTTATGTCTCAGGTCTGTACTTGATAGAACATGATTGGCGTTGGCCATTGCGTATTTTAGCCATCGGTTTACTCGTACTAGCGGTTTATACATGGCGCGTGGCACATCAGGGCAAAAAATTAATTGCGCCCGAAGAAGCGAAAAAGAATCGAAAAAGTCTATCTTATGGGGATATTATTCGTCGCCCAGTCTTTATTTTTCTGGCCCTCGCTGCATTTGGCTATGGCATGGTTGAGTTTGGTAACGCCAACTGGTTTGTGAGTTATGCCCAAAATGGTCACGGATTTAGCGGTGAGCAATCTCGGTTAGTATTCGCCTTTTTTACCGCGGGTATGGTGGTAAGTCGCCTTGTATTTGCGCTGTTACTGAAGTGGTTAACCTCACACAGATTGATGCTGATTTTGGCTACAATCATGGTTGCTGGTAGTTTTATGATTAAACTCGCAGTCGATCCTGTTGTGATGTCGTGGGGCAATTTCATGCTGGGACTAGGTTTAGGCGGTTTATTTCCGCTAATGCTCTCAGCGGCGATGGATGTGGACAGCGACAAAGGGCCGATTATCTCTGGGTTGTGCGTTATTGGTTCATCTATTGGCGTGCAGGTAGCGTCTTTCAGCACAGGCTTGTGGGCCCATTTCGCCCCGTTAACCACTGCTTTTTGGGTCATACCCATCGGAGGTGCTTGGCTTTGGTTCATGACGTGGGCTTATAGCCGCTTTGTTAAACAGCATATTGCCAGTCAGTAGCGTTGAAGCTACACCTATATATGCACCTGCAAAGACATAATCAAGCGCACCTATAAACTCGCTTGGAAGTGAGCACATAGGGTGCCTAAATGTGCATTTATGAGGCGATATTTTTTTGTTGCTTTAACGGTTACGACAGATTTAATTGGCCTGAGCCCCTTACTACAAAGCGGACGGTAATTAATTACCCCATCAATTTTGATAGTGGATGGAATTAGAACCATCAGTCGAGACTGAATTTGCATGATAAGCTAATAAATCCCCTGACCGACAGTTTGCTGCCGCTTTTTTATTGCCTCTCTATTGCTTCTCTATTGTTAGCTGGGTGAGCAGTTGTGATGTTGCGCTGCCCCGAATACCTCCCGACACTGGCATGGTATTTTCAGCGATGGCACTAGAGGCAACCGAAAAATGCGTGTTTCCTGTTAACATTCCATGACTCGGGTCAAAACCTAGCCATCCCGTGCCAGGAATAAACACTTCTACCCAGGCATGTAACTCATATATGGGTTTTTCCATATCAAAATAGAAGTAACCGCTGACAAAACGTGCGGCAATACCGTGATTTCGCAGAATATTGATTTGCATCCAAGTCAAATCGCGGCAAGAGCCTCTCTTCAGTTTAAAGGTTTGATTAGGTGACATTGGTGGACCACTTTCCCGATACTCAACGATAAAGTCTTGATGTATTTGGGTGGTAAGGTTGGTCACAAAGGCGACAGTATTACATTGCGCCGCGTCGAGTATCGTGTTGGCATAATCTAGCAGTTCTTGATTTAGCGCTTGCTTCTGTAATGAAGCAAATAGTATCTGATACTGATGTTCAGAATAGGTAAAAGGTAAGGTATTAAATGAATCTGGGTGGATAATGAAATTGAATGGATTATGGTCTTTTGTTTCAAGATAACTTTCCACATGGATTGTCAGGCGGTTTGTGAGTGTTTCAAACCAGCAGAAGTCTATCGTATTATGTTCTTCGTCTTCAATAATGCTGTGCCCTTGAGGTGCTGATTTTAGGGATATAGAAAAATGGGTAACGTCGATAAATGGGGTTTGTTTCGGGCGAAACCTCAGGTAATGGGGCTCTAAAAATACGTCGCCATCAAATAAATAGGTGGTCTCATGGATTATCTTATAATTCATGTTGCTCTCCCTCGTAATATTAACCACTGGGCGATTTGTTGCCAGATAATAGCATGTATACGAAGTGGTCACGCGTCAATACATTAAACGTCTATTCCTTATTCTTTGGTCAACTGACGATATTTATAAAACGTTGTAGGGTTAAAGCAAACCTAAACAAAACTCTGCTACACTGCGTTTTTTTCATTATCCGGGAATCGTCATGTGGACTTGCCCTGCCTGTCAGTCGCCTTTACTTTCATCTGAACGCACCTATAAGTGCGCTGCTGGGCACACTTATGATGTGGCAAAAGAAGGTTACGTTAATTTACTGCTCGCTCATCATAAGAACAGTAAAGAGCCTGGTGACAACAAACAGATGGTCAATGCTAGACGCTCCTTTTTGGAGCAAGGGTATTACCAACCACTGGCCACTAGAATGGCTGAATTGTTAAGTGAGTATGTTCGTTCACAGCAGCATAATGACGAAGCCGCGGCAAGCTCAAATGTATTCGATGCAGGCTGTGGTGAAGGTTACTATTTGCATCGTATTCTAACGTCAATCAATGAGCAGTCCCAGAGCTCTAAAGTCATTGGCGCTGGTTTAGACATTTCAAAAATTGCAGTGCAAAAGGCTGCTAAAAAGTACCCTGAGAGCGAATTTTGCGTTGCTAGCAGCTTTGCTATTCCTGTACCCAATGCAAGTCAGCAAGGCGTTATCCAAGTGTTTGCGCCGAGTAGCGAGCAAGAAATTTTGCGTATTTTGGATAAAGCCGGGATCTGGTTACAAGTGAACCCGGCCCCTGAACACTTAGCTGAGCTAAAAGCCTGTGTATATGCGGCACCTGCTGAACATAAACCGTCACCTCCCGTACCACTGGGATTCGAATTGGCGCATGAGGAAACATTGGCGTTTGATTTTGAGCTAGCAGAGCCTGAGATGCGAATGAACTTGCTAATGATGACACCCTATTATTGGTCTACATCGGTGGAAAACACGCAGCGAATCAAAGAGCTACTGACTCACGTCAGTGCGCATTTCTCATTACGATTGTTGCGTAAAGTTGATTAGCGGGCACAAAAAAGCCTGCAGAAGCAGGCTTTTCGATCCTTCGATATTCAAATTTAACGTGGCGCGGCAAAACTGCTGAGACGTTTAATTGCTTGGCTGAGTAAGCGTGTATCAGCATCATCCGGTAATTCTTTAGCAGTCAATAAGTTATACACCTTACTGTTACCGTTACTAGAGACTTCGATACGCTTATCATCTTGCATCACGATAACCATACGCTCTTGGGTGGTTACTAACCAGTCACGCCCTGGCTTGCTTAAGTCCCGCCCGGTGCTGTAATTTTGCGTTGGGGCGTTACAACCTAACAAATTCAGTATGGTAGGCGCTAAATCCTCACTGCTGGCAAAGTTGGCGAAAAGCGTGTTAGTGCTATACAGAGCATACTCACCAGCTTCGGTTTTGTTCACAACTAATACTTGGTAATCCTGCATAACTTGCGAGGTAGCGAGTATGTCACTGAGTTGCTCATTGCTTACAAAACCTATGGCAAGGTTCGTCTTGGCGGAGGTAACGCCTTGCTCAAAATCAGACCACTGCTGGCTGAATTTCTGTGCTTGTTTACCAGCTTCAAGTTTATTCGCAAAAATACCGACCTGTAATCCTAAAGCGGCAGGTAACTCCAGCAAAATAGGCGTTTTATTGCTAAGCGCTGAATGATATAGCTCAGGTAGGCCAAAGAGGTAACTGCGCTGGCTGTCGCTTGCTGATGATTGGTCAGCGTATAGTGGAATGCTATGGGCTATGGTTGTTTCAAGCGTGCGCGCCTGTGTTTCCGAATTGACTAATAATAACACTTTCTTCTGTGCAGACACGGAGCAATACAAAGGCGATAAAGGGTAACTAATCTGGCTGATCCGATCATCGAATTGTAGCTCAAGACGTTGCTCGTAATTGTCTCTGTCCAGCAGGTCATAACGAGACATCAAGGTTTTCGCTGTCGCAGGGTAAGACAACGGAAATAAATCATCTTGCTGCACAATAGGGTGATACAAGTTCGCGTCCGCCCAAATATGAAGAGCATGGCTAGATACAAAACAAACCACAAAAAAGCTGCTGATTGGCAAGGCCAGTTTACGTTTTTGCAGGCGCGCAACACGCTTCCAAAGCGCATTCGCGATGACTAATTGAGCAGACAACCAGAATATAAAGATGAGAAAGAAAAATGCCCACCTCTGCCAACCAAACAACGACATACTGGTGTTGGCCTCACTTCTTAGCATTTCAGCGGTTGAAAAACTCAGATGCACACCGTATTTGTTATACAGCAATGCATCGAACCCGAGCATGGCTAGGGCCACGGCGGCTAAAACAGCGCTAACGACTTTGACCGTTCGCGCGTTAGGTACTAGATAGCACAAGGGTAATATCAGAATGATGAAGCCGAAGAAAGTCAGAAAGCCTATGTGACTGACCCAGTTAGTCAGTAAATAGGTGATCCCCAATGGCGTTTCAGGGGCGGGTGAGCTAAAAATATAAACACTGGCAATCGCGATGGCCAGGATCATATTTGAAAGCGCAAACCAATGGCCCCAAGTAACTAACTGCGTGACTAATTTACGTCTAGGCGTTTCTGTTAAAATCATGAATTTATCTATTTAGCATTGATACTTTTTAAAAGTACTTGTGTAAACTTATCAGCCATTTCACTTCGCTGACTTTCGTTGACCTGTTGCATAAAAATATTAGTGATGACATTACCCAACGCCATCAATGATAAATCTCGACTGGCTTGATGCTTTTCCAGTGCGATGATGATGTCGTGCATAACGTTTTCGAATTGGGTATCCGAATATTTAGAATTTTGAGGCATGTTTTTTCTCTCAATAGTGATGGCGAGATAGTAACAATGGTCTGCTCAAAATGCGAGTAATGCGCACTGTAGGCAGATAAATAGTCGGCGAAAAGGGCGTTAGTTGTCTAGTTATTCGTCCAACAAGATCCATTTTAGGTTTGTGCTGTAACAGCGCAAACCGTTAACACAAGTAAAGGAGCCAACGTGAGCGCACTCATTCGTCACTTTGTAGTACATCAATTAGCGATAAATGATCAGCAACAACTGACACTTGTTCCACGCAACAGCTGTTTTTCAGTTACCCCCGAGATTAAAGATCTCGCCCAGCAGATTAACCATGCGTTTAATACAAAGCCGGGTAAAGGGGTGGGCGGGTTCGTTGAGCAAGGCGCAGAGTCAGCCCAAGATGAAGATGGTGAAGAGCTACCGGTGAGTCAGTTCCAAGACAAACTGACTGCCATGCTTAGCGATCCTGAACAGTTTGTTGATTTCAGTATTCAGAGCAGCGAGATGCTGAAAAAGACCATGGCAGACATGGCAAGCATTGAAACGGGATTTGTGGTGTTCAGCCATTATGAATTTTTGGCCACTGAATATTTGATGATCGCGATATTGAACACCAAGCAGCACGTGGAAATTAACCGTGAGTTAGAACTAAGCAGCAGCGATCACTTAGATTTAGCCAAAATGCAACTTGCGGTACGTATTGATATTACTCAGCTTTCAACTACGCCTGAGCAGAATCGCTATATCAGCTTTATTAAAGGCAGAATGGGTCGCAAGGTATCTGACTTCTTCATGCACTTTTTGGGCTGCGAAGAATTGGTCGATATCAAGCAGCAGAATAAGCAATTACTCAGCTCAGTTGATGATTATTTGGCGTCAGAACAAATGGATGCCAGTGAGAAACAAGCAACCCGTAAAACTGTTTCTGAGTATTACAAAGAAAAGCTCGATGCAGGCGAGGATATTCAGCTAAAAGAGTTGGCGGATAAACTACCTAAAGAGCCTGAAGGCGAAGACTTCTATCAATTCGTAGCGAATAGTGAAACGCCTATTGAAGAAAACTTTCAAGCAGACCGTAGCGCTTTGAAAACCTTGGCAAAATTTAGTGGTCAAGGTGGTGGGATAAGCTTGAGTTTTGAGCGTAATTTGTACGGTGAACGGGTGCATTATGACGCAGGGTCTGACACGCTGATGATCAAGGGCATTCCGCCGAATTTGAAAGATCAGTTGCTCAAGGCTCAAAAGTAACGGTGATATAGCGAAAAAAGCGCACCAGTCTGTTGATTCAGGCTGGTGTAAACACATGATAAAGTTTCATACCCGCGATATACTGCGCTCGTAATATACTAACCATTGCCCCAAAAATTATGCTCTCAACAAAGGTATTCAGTCTGTTTTATGCAATTATTCGTTAACGATTTAACCGTTATGGATTTCTCGTATTTGTGCCCCAAGCGCGGCATGGTGGGAGAAAGTTGGATAGTCGACGTCGTATTAGACGGCGATTTGAATGAAGAGAGCATGGTGCTCGACTTCTCTAAGGTTAAAAAGCAGCTCAAGCATTTGATCGATGAGTATGTCGACCATAAATTGCTGATCCCCGTTGAACATGAATACAGCCATATATGGCGGGATGAAAAGAACGACAGAGTAAGCGTGGACTTTATGCGCCCAGAAGGTCGCTCTATCCATCTTAATTGCCCCTCTGAGGCGTATGCTTTCGTGTACTCTAAGCATGTGACCATGTCATCGGTTAGCCAGTATTTAAAGCAGGTGATCGCAACGCATTTACCTGACAATGTGGCAGGACTAGAGCTAAACCTGCGCGCTGAAGTGATCAATACCCCCTACTACCACTACACCCATGGTTTAAAAAAGCACGACGGCAACTGTCAGCGTATCGCCCATGGGCATCGCTCGAAAATTACCATTGTTGAAAACCAACATGAAAGCCTAGAGTGGCAGCAGTATTGGGCCGAGCGCTGGTGCGATATTTATGTGGGCTCTAACGAAGATCTAGTGAGCGCTGATAAGGTGAACTTCGTAAAAAACCAAACGGATTTCACGGGACATTATTTGTTTGGCTACGAATCGTCACAGGGGTGGTTTGAATTGGCCATTCCCAAGGCTGAAACAGAAATGGTTGACACAGATACCACAGTAGAGTGCCTAGCGCAGTACATCGCTGACGAACAAAAGCGCTTAGTACCTGAGAGCGAATTTAAAATATTTGCTTTTGAAGGTGTCGGCAAAGGTGCTATCGCTTATGCATAAACTTATTTTTGGGGCGTTTATCAATTTACTGTTTATGGTTGGAGCCCACGCTGAGATGCTCGAGCTGCGAGGAGAGCTAACCCAAGGCAGTTTGCTAAGAGGCAGCGTGCCAGCGGGCAGTGAAATTTGGCTTGATGACAAGTCTATCTTAGTGGGCAATGGTGGCAAATTTGCTTTTGGTTTTAGCAGAGATGATACGTTGGAACATCAACTAACATGGCGTGACCCTGAAGGTAAAAAGCACGAAAAGCGCATCACGTTAACCTCGCGAGAATACGACATTCAGCGTATTGAAGGCCTGCCCAGTAAAATGGTCTCTCCTCCACAAGAGGTGCTAGATAAAATCCGTCAAGATAATGTGCAAGTGGCTGCAGCTCGCGCACGTCGTGATGAGCGCACCGACTTCGCTCAAGATTTTGTATGGCCGGCAGAAGGCCCGATAAGTGGTGTTTACGGTAGCCAGCGCGTATTGAATGGTCAGCCTAAACGCCCTCACTATGGTGTGGATGTCGCAGCGCCTACAGGTACTCCTGTTTATGCGCCGGCTGATGGTGTGGTCACGCTATTTGTCCCTGATATGTATTACTCCGGGGGCACTATGATTATCGATCATGGGCTTGGTGTGTCATCTACGTTCTTGCACTTAAGTAAGGGATTAGCTAAAGCGGGCGATGAAGTGAAGCAAGGTCAATTGGTTGCTGAAATTGGTGCCACAGGACGTGTGACTGGTGCGCACTTAGATTGGCGGATGAATTGGATGAATGTACGAATCGACCCCGCTTTATTAGTGCCTAAGCGATAATCCCCCAAAGTCGTTAGGCGCACCATGTTGAATATTGGCGTTTTAGCACAAATATAACGCTGGCTCAGATACTCAATGCGTTTCAGAGAATTTACCCTCAAGCTCTTGAGGGTTTGAGCGATAACCTAGTTAATCAATCATTTTACTATCTGCCGTTTTACGAACGATATTTATTGGTGAGCTAGGCTTGCAGGAAACTCAATCAGCACAACATAATCAAACGGTCAATAAGGCTTCTCAGGATCTTGAATTCGGCGGGTCGCTTAATCGCGCGTCGAACCAAGGAGCGAAATTTGCCCTGTTGTTATCGATGCTGCAACAAGACGTATTAGCTCGCCCTCGCATTGGTCCCACAAGCGAATCTGTTACGCAGCATGCTTATGACGTCCAATCTGATTACCCCGAAGCCCCATTGCAAGCAATTGCCCAAGACTGGCCTTTAGCGGATACAACCTCGCAAATACTGCACAGCGATGGTATTCGCAGTGCTCAGCTATGGTTAGCAATGCACCCACAACCTTTATCATTGCACAATGATGCTTTTCATATTGATGAAGATATTTTCGAGAATTGCGATATACATACCCAAAGCCGCTATGCACAACACTTTGCTCATAGCCAAGAAGCGGAGGGGTTCAATGGATCGCCAAATGAAATTAAAGTGGATGAAACCGGTATCTTTGATTTGCTGGAAGAAATAGGCCTGCAAATGCAGGCCTGATAAACGCTAAATCAACCTAAACGTTCGGAATAAGCTAATGGAGTTTAGCCGTCTTGATTAATCTTCCGGGTGATTTCTTGCAATACTGCTTCGGCTTGCTCGGTGGCAATTTGACAGGTACCGGCATTCTCATGACCGCCGCCCCCGTGTTTCAAACACACTTCACCAATATTAGTATTAGACGACTTATTCAGAATCGATTTACCAATAGCAAGCACCACATTCTGTTTCTGAAAGCCCCACATTTTATGAATAGAGATATTGCATTGTGGGAACAAGGCATAAATCATAAAACGATTGGTGGCATAAATAGGATCTTCGTCTTTTAAATCTAAAATCACCAAGTTGTCTTTGATTGTCGCGCAGCGTTTAATTTGTTCAACCGCTAACGGGCGGTGCTCTTGATAGATTTTGATCCGTTCTTGTACGTCGGGAAGTTGAATAATTTCATCTACGCTGAGATCTAAACAGCAATCGATAAGCTTCATCATCAAATTGTAGTTTGAGATAGTAAACTCACGGAAACGGCCTAACCCAGTGCGTGCGTCCATCAAGAAATTCATTAAATCCCAACCTTGTGGGTCGAGTACTTCTTGCTGGTTAAAGTTGGCTGAATCCCCTTTATCAACCGCGTCCATTAGCTCGTCAGAGATTTTAGGGAATTTACTTTTACCGCCATAATAGTCGTATACCACTCGCGCGGCAGAAGGGGCGGATGGGTCGATAACGTGATTATCGTGCGCTTTGTTACGCATGGTTTCACTGTGATGATGGTCGAAGCACATATGACAGCCTTCGACATAAGGCAAGTTGGTTAAAATGTCTTGCGGCCCTACCTCAATTTTTCCGTCTTGCATGTCTTTAGGATGAACAAACTTAATGTCGTCAATCATGTTCATGTTCTTAAGCAAAGCTGCACAGACTAAGCCGTCGAAGTCGCTGCGGGTGATAAGTCGAAAAGTACTGTTTGACATAATGCTCTCTTGGTTGTGAATTGAAACTTGAACGTTTTTAGTGCTCTGAATATGAAAAATCAGACTAACTATTATCGCCGAGTGTTAATTGAGTCTAAAACGTAACAAAGTATTATTCAAAAACTAAATCTCTGATAAGTATTGATATTTAGTCTAAGGACGACGTGACTAGTTATATTTTTGAGTAAAAATAATACCGCGTACAGCGTAAGGTATAAGACACACAGGGAAAAAAGAAATTTTTATTTTTATCTTCATTAAACTTTTTGCCTGTATTTGGCGACTAACCTAATGACAGCGTAGTGAACTGTCGTATTATCCCTGGGCCGCTTCATGTTTCATGTTGCGGCTTTTTAATGGGCGTCACAATGGCGCAGCAAGGTTAAAACCCTTAGACGAGGGCATAAGGTTGGCAAAAATAATATCCTTGTCCGTAATCCACACCGAGCTTCTTTAGTGCTTCCATCGTTTTTTTATCTTCAACAAATTCAGCGATAACGTCCTGCTTTGCCGCTTTAGCAATATCACAAATAGATTTAACCGCTGTGTAATCAAGAGGGTTTTCCATCATGCTGGCAACGAAAGAGCCGTCGATTTTAATTTTTTCGGTGGGAAGCTCCTTTATGTAGCTATAAGAAGAGTGTTCGCTGCCGAAATCATCCAGTGCAAAACTGCACCCAAGCGTCTTGATGTTATCCATAAACAATCTTGCCCGTTTAACGTTAGTTATTGCGACCGTTTCGGTTATTTCAAAACATATTTTGGTCGCTGGGATAAGCCCGGTGTGTACCTTAGTAATAATAAACTGCTCTAACTCTACGTCATTCATTGAGTGACCTGACAGATTAATTGAAATCATTTGGATACTGTCGAGCTGCTTTTTGTTATCTGCGTAATGCTTGAATACAGCGTTAATCACCCAGCGATCTATCTTGCTGGTAAGGCGGTAACGCTCGGCAATGGGGAAAAAACTTGCGGGACTAATAATGATGTCATCTGGTCCCTTCATGCGCAGCAATATCTCAAAGTGCTGATCCGGCTGAGTATGTTGAAGCGATATAATATCTTGCCTATATAGGACAAAGAGATCGTTTTTAAGGGCGTTATTGATTTGATGTACGGATATTATGTCTTGACGCTTGTTGACGCCCGTTTCATTGCTCACATCATATAAATGCACCGTATTACGCCCAGCATTTTTTGCTAACCCGCAAGCCACGTCAGCTGAATTAAGCAGCTCAGTGGTCGTACTACCATGTACTTTAGGTGCCACGCCAATACTGGCACTGAGGTGGAAGGTTTCACCTTCCCAATGATATGTTAAGCCTCGAATATTCTCTTTTATATTTTTGGCGATTTGCAATGCGTTATCAAAAGGACAGTCTTTAATTAAAATTGAAAACTCATCGCCTCCTAAGCGAGCCACTACGTCGTTGCTTCTCACATTGGCTTTTAAAATACGCGCGACCTTGACCAGAATTTCGTCCCCAGCAGCATGACCACAGGTATCATTGATCGTCTTAAAGTAATCTAGGTCTATAAAACACAAAAAGTAGCTAAGCCTTCTGTCACCCATTATCTCATGGAGATTGCGCTCAAACGCCCTTCGGTTTTGTAGCTCAGTCAGTGGGTCGTGAGATGCTTGATGAAACAGCGTCTCGGTTAAATGCTTAAAGTCGTTGCTCAGCTCTAAAATTTCTGTTGGTGCCTTTTTAGAGGCTTCAAAATCATGACCTGAAAGGGCGCGGTGCGATGAATAAACTAGGCCGTTCAATGGCTTACAGATCCGATTGTTAGCCCACCACCAAAGACCGACTATTAACATAAAAAAGCCAATACGCGTCATCCAGCTTACTTCGACCATGCGCTGTTTTTCGTTTTCTAACTTTACTGCCTCTAGCTTAATAAGTTCGGTGGTTTTTTGGGTTAAAAACTGAATGTTGCGAGATAGAGTCAAACTGACGGGATCATATTGATTGAGCAATTTACTCAAGCTCAGTTGTAAATTGCTCGGCGGGAGATCTGAAACAATATCAAGTGTACCGATAATATTTTTAACCGAAGATCGAGATTCGTATATCTTAGAGGTGAGCTCAGGAAAACGCACATCGGATTGCATTACCTCTAGCTCATCTACGAGATACTGTCCCATGTTTTTAGCGCCGAATATAAGGTAGGTATTGCCGGAGCCAATCACTAAATCACAGGACACTAAAAACTGGGAGGCGGTGCTTTCAATTCGCTGTAAATCTTTCTCCCAAAGTAGGCTTTTACTATGCTCTTCCGCTAGGGCCTGTACATTGTTAAAACGATAAGCGAGCACCTGCTCTAATACATATGCACCCAGTAAGCAGGCGCAAACAAGTAAAGCTAAGTAACTGCGTATTCTCATTAACTTCCTTAGTCTCGCTGAGTGATATTCTGGATTTCGTGCTGCCAACTAATATCGGTAATAGCCAGGGTTTTTAACGCTGAATGCAAGGTCAGAAGAGCTAAATTAGGGGCGATAGGGAAGGCCGCTTCACCGGTAGCAGACAAGGCGTTTCCATCCTCACTAAGTAAGCCCTTTAGTTCAGAAAAGTTTTTGCCTTTCAACGCCTTAGAAATGCTTGCTACAACGGAGTCATTGCATTGTGGGCTTCGGCAACGCTGAAAATAAAACCCTTTTACACTTCTATCTAGATTCATTCCCCAAGCAATTTCCACCAATCCCCATTTTGCCCATTCAGAACGGGCCTGTAAGAATCCCTGAGGCGTTTCGCCGTTATAAACGACGTACAAGGTGTGCTTGGCCACTTCACTTTGATGTATTGTAAAGGGCAGTAATTGCTTAAGTTGCTCTCGGTCTTCGTGTGTCACATCGGTGACCACAGAGCGAAATTGATTATCTTCATCAAACAAAGTTTGAATGGCTGAAATAGGATCTCGTAACGAACAAAAAGCCGCGTTGGCGGTGGGTACAGCTAAGGCTAAAACGAGCAAGCCTAAGCGAATGGTGGGGGCGATGAAACGTGGGTATTTGTTCTTCATTATAATCTATACCTTACTTGCAGGCTTAAATCTGGCGCTGTCTCAATTGTAGACGCTGAATTAAGATCATGTTTAAACTGAGCACTTAAATCAAACCCATCGTCATTTTGCCATCTCAGTCCGAATATCCAATAGCTGGCAAAGTCGTTCCTTTGTTCCACGTCAATATCTTGATAAACCAACTGAAGGTAACTTTTCCAATGCTCTTGAGGGCTCATCCAAGCGATCTCGGCAAAGCTGTGACTTGTGTCATTGCCTTGTGTTTCACCCAAGGATGATTCAAGCATAAACTGCCACTGGTAATAGAAGTACGATACGTCAAAGCCATATCTTTCTCGCTCTACCACGCCATTTCTTGTAAGTACGTCACCTTTGAACCAAGAAATACCAGTGATCAGGTTACGATGGCTCGGTGAACCAATCCGACCTGAAAATACATGAGGGTTGTCAGTGCTCTTTATCTCGTTCCCTGAGCCCCGCGTAAGGGCCACTTCATATTCTAGGTAGGGTAAAATGCCGTTAAGAGAAATACCCCAATCTGCTTTTATGCCACGATCACTGGCCGTCAATTGTCTTAAAGTGCCATTGGTGTCTTCGGCATACTCTAAACCATAAGGTATTTCAAAGTGACCTAGACGAATATTGAATTTACCTTGCGCTAAAGCGGTGTAGTTAAAATTTGCAATTCGCCAGGTCAGTTCAGTGTCATCACCATCATCAAACGTAAATGGGGGGCGAGCTACATTACTGATTTTCACTAAGTAAGGCTGAAAGGTAAGGGTGCCGATATCGTGAGAGTCATCGCTAAATACTTTATGAAAATCCAATCCCAATGCATAGGTTTGTGCATTTTTTTCGGTGTCAGTATTGCGACTGCCCCGCGCGGAAGCGTCGATTGTCCAGCGGCTTGAATCAATCCATGAGCCGGATGTTTGGGATGCGGCTTGAACGAAAAAAGAGATTAGATAAGCACCTATCGCCAGAATGAAATAATTAAGTGCAAGGGTGAATCTCATGAACAGCAGCGTTCCTTAATTTACTTTATGTATCAGAGGCAGTAGGGTAGCTTTGAATCACAGCGTTTCATATTAGACCTATACCTGATTGGTACATCAGGATGACTGAAACTGTTATTCATTCTAGTCGAGCTGCGCTGAAAATTAAATCTGACATAGGGTTTTAAGCATAGCGTGCTGCAAAATGGTTATTTTCCCATAGTGAACTTTAATAACGCCTTGCTGCTGTAATTCTTGCAATAGCTTATTCACCGTTTGCCTTGAACTGTGCAGCATCAAGGCGAGAGATTCTTGAGAAATGCACAAGCTCGCCCCATTTTCGATAGGAGCTTGATGCTCTAAACCCTCTGCGAGCAGTAAAATACGGCCGCATAATTTCCCTTTTAGAGACAAGCTTCCGGTTTCATCGATGAACGAAAATGTGGTGCGAATGCGCTGACATAGCAAACGCATGAAATGTGGGTAAAGCGCGGGACGCTCAATCAGCAAGGCTTTAAAGTCCTGACTGGAAATTTTCAGTAACTCACAGGGCTCATCTGCATGAGCATCGTGAGCCCGTGGTAATCCGTCAAACAGTGAAATCTCCCCAAACCAATTGCCGGGTTGCATCCAAGTTAAAATGAGCTCCTTTCCTTCCAGAGTGACATTACTTAAACGTACCTTACCCGACATTACGCAATACAAGCCGTCGCCTAAATCATGCTTTTGATAAACCAATTGACCTGTGTCTACGCGCTTCAATTTTGCCGCGGTGACAAGCTGTTCAATCGCGTCTTGAGGAAGTGATTTGAACCAAGAACTTTGATTAAGAATGGGCCTGATAGAGTCTAATAACATGGGATTTATTTTTAATTGTCGCATAGGCGACAGTTTGAATGGTGTCGGTAGATTAAGTTGTGAGCACAAATTTAACAATCGAAAAGAAGTAAATTAATGTCATCAGTAAAGCAACATGTCAGTGAACAAGAATGGAAAGCCAGAGTCGACCTAGCGGCAGCCTACCGTATGGTTGCTCATTATGGTTGGGATGATTTGGTCTTTACTCATATCTCAGCACGAGTGCCTGGGCCTGAGCATCACTTTTTGATCAATCCATACGGCATGATGTTTGACGAAGTTACTGCATCCAGTTTGGTGAAAGTGGATTTACAAGGCAACAAGGTAATGGAATCAGAATATGACATAAACCCAGCTGGTTTTGTTATCCATAGTGCTGTGCACGAAGCGCGAGAAGATGCTCAATGTGTGATGCATTTACACACTACGGCAGGTATCGCTGTGTCTACGCAAAAAGAAGGATTGTTGCCCCTAAGTCAGCAGTCTTTATTCGCGTTATCCTCTATTTCATATCACGAATATGAAGGGGTTGCGTTAAATCCGGATGAGAAAAAACGTTTGGTGGCAGACCTTGGTACCACTAGCTTTATGATTTTACGCAATCATGGACTACTCACTTGCGCTGAGTCTATCGCAGATGCATTTTTAGGGATGTTTCTGTTGCAGCGCTCTTGTGAGATTCAGCTGCAAGCGCAAGCATCAGGACAAGAGCTTAATCCCATTCCGGAGCATATTCTGGCTGGTATCAGAGCGCAAGCAAAACAAGTGACACGCTCAGCTGGTGGCGCTCTCGCTTGGCCGGGTATTTTACGTAAACTTGACCGTACCAACCCAGGCTACGATGAATAATGCATGATTTTCCTACTCTTGCGCAGTATCAATCAAGTGCGAGTTACGCCCAGATTGGTGAGTACCAAATTGCCTACTGGACTGCACAAGACAAGGAAGCTGTAGCAAATGACGCACCATGGATCTTACTGATCCATGGCTTTCCCAGCGCAGCATGGGATTGGCACTATCAGTGGCAGATATTACGCCAACAATACCGGTTAGTGTGCCTGGACTTACTGGGATTAGGGTTATCAGATAAGCCGCATAAACACGATTATAGTTTGCTCGAGCAAGCGGATATCGTTGAAAAGCTGATGGCCTATTTAGATATTGGGCAATGCCATATTCTTGCTCATGATTATGGAGACTCAGTCGCCCAAGAATTATTGGCTCGCCAACATGAAAAAAGAATGGGCTTGAACGTCAAAAGCCTTTGTTATCTAAATGGAGGGTTGTTTGCGGATCACCATCGCCCGCTGCTAACACAAAAGTTACTTAAAAGCCCTTTGGGGCCTTTGGTGGCAAAATGTATGAGCTTGAGGAGTTTGCACAACAGTTTTGCGAAAATCTTTGGACCACGAAGCCAGCCTGAAGCAGCGCATGTTGCAATTTTGTATGAGTTACTTGAATGGAAGCAAGGAAAACGAGTACTGTCCAGCTTACTGGGCTACATAGATGAGCGCAAAGTGCATGGTGCACGATGGATCACTGCCATGCAGCGCACACCAGTTGCTCAGTGTTTCGTGAATGGTATACACGATCCAATATCGGGTCGGCATATGTTACGTCAATTTGAAAAACTACTGCCTAGTGCTCAAACCCATGGGCTGGACGTTGGCCACTATCCTCAACTTGAAGCGCCCCAGCAAGTCACAGAATTATATCAAGCATTTGTGGCGCTACACAGCTGATAGAGCGATAACCCTGGGTTGCTTTGATAAACCTGTATGGTTTGCGTCTTTTGAATTGCGGATTTTGTCTACATTCAGTCGCGCAAGTGATTAGACCATTACCTAAACACCCTAGAAAATCTCTTATGGGCATTTAGCTTATTGATTCACCGTGGCATACTTGCGCTCTTTTTTTCGGGCGTAGCGGCAATTCGCTGGCGTGCTATGAGGTCCCATCAGTTGAAAATTTATTATGAAGACAGTCTGCCTTATGCTGCTGAATTTTTTGCAGGGTTAGGTGACAGCCAGATTTTTTCCCACAAAGACGTCAATGGCGCGCTCGTCGCAGATGCTGACGTGTTATTGGTGCGCTCGACGACTAAGGTCAATGCTGAGCTTCTTAAAGCCAATCAAAACATCAAATATGTGGGCACAGCGACCGCAGGTATTAATCATCTCGATAAAGATTACTTGCGCAGCCGTGGATTAGATATTCACTCTGCAGCAGGCTGCAATGCAATAGCGGTTGCCGAATATGTCCTTAGTGCGTTATTCGTTATGGCTGAAAAACTTGGTTGGCAGTTAACCGCTAAAACGGTGGGTATTGTCGGAGCGGGCCACGTAGGCACTCGCTTAACTGAGAAACTGACAGCGCTGGGTATTCGCTACCATTTGTGCGATCCCCCGTTGGCAGATGCTGGCGACACCAGAGATTTTGTCGATATGGATACCATCATGCAGTGCGATATCATTAGCTTGCATGTGCCTTTAGTTGAAGGCGGTCAATACAATACAGGGCATATGTTTGATGCTAAACGTATCGGGCAATTGGGTGAAGACCAGCTTTTGATTAACGCTTGTCGCGGTGAAGTCATTGATAATAAAGCGTTGCTAGATAGCTTTGAATCAGGGCGCAAGCTAAATGTTGTGTTAGATGTGTGGGAAAACGAACCAGATATCGACCAAGCACTTGTACCCTATATCGCATTAGCCACAGCGCATATTGCTGGGCACACCGTTGAGGGAAAAGCGCGCGGTACTGAAATGCTTTATCAGCAAGTGTGCGAACAATTTGGTTTTAATGCGACGAAAAAGCTTAGCGATTATTTGCCAGCACCACAGCCAGACAGTATTACTCTTGATGAAACTTTAAGCGGGCAAGCGCAACTAAGTGCATTAGTGCTCAGTGTGTATGACATTCGAAAGGACTCAAAGCAGTTTAAAGAGACCATTGAACAGCCGGATCAGTTTAGATATATCCGAAAAAACTATTCTATTCGAAGAGAATTCGCTGCACTTAGCGTAAATACTGGAAATTATACCGGATCAGAGGCAATCTACGCACTCGGATTCAACCGTAAATAAGTTACTTAAATAAACAATCACATTTTAGGAGTTATGCTACATGTCTCGGTCTTTTGATGTCGCCGTGTTGGGTGCTACTGGTTTAGTAGGACAACACATGATTGAAATTCTTGAACAAAGAGGATTTCCAGTCAATAAACTTTACCCATTAGCGAGCTCACGTTCAGCTGGTGGTACGGTGACGTTTAAGGGTGAAGAAGTGACGGTGCTAGACGCAGATACCTTCGATTGGAGCCTAGTGCAATTAGGTTTCTTTTCAGCGGGCGGCAGTGTTTCTGAGAAATTTGCTCCTATCGCTGCAGAAGCAGGTTGCGTGGTTATCGATAATACATCGCACTACCGTTATGAACCGGATATCCCACTAGTGGTGCCGGAAGTGAATGCCCATGCATTGGCTGACTTTCGTAATCGCAACATCATCGCTAACCCTAACTGTTCAACCATTCAAATGATGGTTGCACTTAAGCCAATCCACGACGCAGTGGGTATTGATCGCATTAACGTGTGCACTTACCAGTCGGTATCAGGGGGCGGTAAAGAGTCTATGGATGAACTGGCGAAGCAAACTGCCGCGCTACTAAATGGGCAAGAAGCAAAGCCTGAAGCCTTTAGTCGCCAAATCGCGTTTAACGTTATTCCACAAATAGATGTGTTTTTAGACAACGATTACACCAAAGAAGAAATGAAGATGGTGTGGGAAACTCAGAAAATTTTGGGTGACGAAAGCATTCGTGTGAACGCCACAGCAGTGCGTGTTCCGGTATTTTATGGTCACGGTGAAGCGATACACATAGAAACGCGTACCCCGATTGATGCACAAGATGCGAAAAACTTACTGGCTGAAGCGCCAGGTATTGTTCTAAAAGCGGACCCAGCCGACTTCCCTACTCAAGTAAGTGATGCGAGCGGAAATGATGATGTGCACGTAGGGCGTGTTCGTAACGATATCAGTCACCCCAATGGCCTAAATATGTGGGTTGTTTCTGATAACGTGCGCAAGGGCGCAGCGACTAACAGTATCCAAATTGCAGAGGTGCTTATTCGCGATTACATGTGATCAACGAATAGCTCAACTTTAACCCACGGTGCGTACTTCACGGCCGTGGGTTAATTATTTGTGCAGTCAATAGTTCTAAATATTTGCTTATAGTTTAATGGCTTATATATTCATATTTTTACTGCATGTGCCGATAATAAGACATAGCCTTAGCATAAATCGTGTGATGTTTTAGTTGTTATGTTCTTAGGCGAATTGATAGGAAAATGGCAATTATGCCATTCTAGATCATCTGAATCTTCTGGTTTATAGTAAGTCGTGAAGATGTAATCCACTTAGTTTATGAATTTGTGGAATATTCTTTGCTATGATTCGTCGTATGCAAGTGCGCGTATCGATAATAATAAATGATATTGTAGATAACCAGATGGCGGCTTATTTACCCTAATTTCGAGGCATAAAGGATCAATGAATTTGCGAACGCTAGCCCTCTTATTTGTAGCGAGCCTCACCTTAACCTTTTCTATTGGTTTACACTCAGCCGATTTTCAGCAAATCCGTATTAAAGGTCCCAAAAGTAGCGATTCAGATTACTCAGGTCAAACATATGGCCCAATAACGGCCGCTGACACACTTTGGCGTATCGCAAGTGACGCAAGACAGAATACCAATCACTCCATATATCAAGTGATGCTCGCCACCTACGAGCTCAACCCCGATGCGTTTGAACGCAATAACATAAATCTGATGCGAGACGGAGCCATTTTACGTCTTCCGGCTTCTAAGTATGTGAAAAGGGTAAACGAAGCCCAAGCGATTTCAAAAGTGCGCTACGACAACCAGCTACTTAATTTAGGTGGTGAAACTCTTGGTGCTGGCGCAACAGGTAACGTCAATAAAAAATTAGCCAGTAAAGACGATTTAGACGAAACCAAAGACATAATTGAAAAACGTTTAGGTGCTATCGATGAGGAACAAAATCGTCAATTTCAAGAAATTCGGCAACAATTTGCCGAGTCTATTCTTAGCGTTCAAACTATTATCAATGAAAACCAGCGCGTTTTCGAAAGCCTTGATTCGGTTAACAAAGACTTAGCAGAAATTCGCAATCAAGAAGAAATGCGAGACGAACAAATGTCGCAAATGGGCAAGAGCATTGAAGAGCTTCTTGCTAAATCTCGTGACGCTGAGGCCAAAGCGTTAGCAGAGCAGCAACGAGGCGGTTTCACGGATTGGTTGATGAAACCACTGACCCTGATTATATCCTCAATCTTAGTTTCTTTGCTGATCTTAGGTGGTTTTGCTTACTGGCTGGTGAAGCGTAAAAAGCCGCAGGAGATGGATCTAGACTTATTGGCAACAAAAGACGAGCCGGCTGATACCTATGTGGCCAGCGAGATGGACGATCTGTCTGATGCCTTAAGCGAAGAATTAACCTCGGAACTAGATGACGATAATTTATTTGGCGAACAAGATGTTCCCGACGACGTATTAGCAGAAGAGCTGAAGGAATCATTTGACGACGCGCAAGAGCTCGATGACACCCAAGAACTTGATGGCAAAGAAGAATTCGATGATCTTGGCGATGATATGTTGGTGCCAGATAGCGAACTCAATCCGACAGAAGAGTTCGAAGCAGGAAGTGACGAACTTGACCAAGATGATCTAGACAACCTATTCGAAGATGAAGACGATCTGTTGGCTGAAATCGATGAGGAAATGGATAACATCAGCCTGTCTGATGAAGATAAGGAAGAAAGCCAGGCAGACGCGCAAGAAGCCGAAACTGCGAAGGTAGAAATAGACGAAACTCAAGCAGAAACTTCTGAAGCTGAAAACACAGAGGAGTCGAGCGCCCTAGACGACGAAAATTTTGACTTTGATATAGATCTCGACGAGTCGGCGAAAGTAGAAAGCGCAACTGAAGCCGAAATTGTCGAAGAGCTAGGGGATGAAGACCTAGATTTAGACGATAACGATTTGGATGACATCGACGTCGAAACCACTGATGATGCATCTAACGAGCCACTGCAGGAAACATCAAGCGACGCTGGGGCAGTCTCCCAGGTGGATGACACTGATGAGCAACCTGAAATCAGTATCGATGATTTACTCGTGGAGCCTAAACCTGAGTTGCCAGAATCATCTGAAGTGAATGCAGATGACCCCATCAATGAAGATATGCTCGAGCAACTCGATAAAGAGATTGCATCGCAAAGTGAAGAGCTAGACAACATCACCAGCAACTTGATTGATGAACTTGAACAAGTCGAGATGATGCAGGACATGCTCCCTGATGAAGAGGATGCATCCGAGCCAGAATTTACCGGTACGCCGCAACATGATATTCAGGAACTAGACAAGATTACGGAAGGCTTAGGCGATATTTTTGCTGAAGCTGATAGCCATGGAACTGAAAAAATTGAACATGATGTTGAAAATCTGTCAGTAGAAGATTTGACGCCAGCAGATGAAGATATTGGAACTGAAGTTGAAGAGCCAGCGCTAACAGCTGAGCAGGCCGATGAGTTTGAAGCAGAAGAATCAAAGTCTTTAGAAGAGGAATTACCCCCAGAGGCCGCAAACACTGACGAATCAGTAGATGAAATCCCGGGGACAGAGGACGTGCCGCTTGAAGAGGCTGCAACAGACCATGAAGAATCAACGCCGATAGCTGGGCAGGCCAATGAGTTTGAAGCAGAAGAATCAAAGTCTTTAGAAGAGGAATTACCCCCAGAGGCCGCAAACACTGACGAATCTGTAAATGAAGAATTAACACCGACGGCTGAGCAGGCCGATGAGCTTGTAACAGAGGAATCACAGTCTCTAGAAGAAGATTTAACTCCAGAAGTAGCAGAGACTAACGAGTTATTAGAAGTCTCAGTAGATCAAAATTCGGCGACAGAAGACGAGCCGCTTGAAGAGGCTGGGACAGACCATGAAGAATCAACGCCGATAGCTGAACAGACCGAGGAGTCTGTAACAGAGGAATCACAGTCTCTAGAAGAAGATTTAACCCCAGAAGCAGCAGAGGCTAACGAGTCATTAGACGACTCAGTAGATGAAAGCCCGGCGACAGAGGACGAGCCGCTTGAAGAGGTTCGGGCAGACCATGAAGATTCAACGCCGATAGTTGATCAAACCGACGAGCTTGCAACAGAGGAATCAGAGCCGTCAGCGGAGGAAACCGCACCTGAGACGGCAATCACTGACGAACCAGTCGATGAGCCAGAAAGTGAAGAGCTGGAATTAGATACTGACTCAGATGTTATCAGTGAAGATAATGCGTTAGAGCAAGCACTTGCTGATTTCGATGAAACGACGTCTGAGGCGAATGACGAGCCCTCTCAAGCGGATGAAAGCGAAACGTCATCTGATCCGATGAATTTGGACGATATAGATGCCTTAGGTGATTTCGATGATGGCGAATTAGAAAAAGCCCTAGCAGATTTTGACGATGATGGGCCTAAAACGAGTGTTGAGCCATCTCAGCCTAAGGAAAGTGCTCTGCCATCTGATGCGATGGATTTAGACGATATAGATGCCTTAGGTGATTTCAATGATGATGAATTAGAGCACGCGCTAGAGAACTTTGTTCTAGACGATGATTCTGGCAATAGCGAGACGTTGTCCGATAACGAATCATTAACACCTTCTTCTGCGAAAGATAGTGAAGAATTAGATGAATTTCCTGAACTTGGGGATTGGTTAAACGAAGTCAATGAAGACGATAAAGGGGCTATTGAGAACCTAGAATCAGCCTCATTCGATGACATGTTACAGACTTTAGATGAAGATTTAGGCGATGCCATTTCTGCAACGTCTGAAAGCGAGCCATCACTCAGCAACACCAATCAAGCTGGGCAAGATATTGATGGCGCGGTGGACATAGCAACGTTACTGGAAGAAAGCGATCCCCATGGGCAAGATCGCGATTTTCTAGACGTTGACGACTTGCTGAATGACAGTATCACTGCGGATCCCTCACCGGAAAAAGCACTAGATTTAGAATCCGTGATGGGTGAATTCTCAGGGGCACAAGGCGACGTTGATCATATCGACGTGGACAGTGATGACGGCTTTGGCGCTAAGCTTGATTTAGCCCATGCCTATATCGAAATAGGTGAGACTGAATCAGCTACAGAGCTACTTGAAGAAATCATTGAAAACGGACATCCCCCGCAATCAGATGAAGCTAAGCGTGTCTTGGCTAGCCTATCCGAAAATGACTAAGTAAGAAATTACGACAAAGACGACGTGATGTCGTTGTCTCTACCCGATTAAATGTCGTAAAAAAGCGTCTTTATTTAATACATCAACAAAAAATAAGTTAGTATTATTCAAAAAATTGAGGCGGCTGTGACTAGGTTCATTTTCTTTCTATTGCTAATCATGGCAAATTCAGTCAGTTATGCTGGCAACATTGCGGTTACTCTTTTGGATAATCAGCAAAAACCGTTAGTGAATGCTGTGGTTTATCTTTTACCGAAAACGGCATCTGTAGAGCCCGTTGAAAACATGGCGATCATGGATCAAGTCGACACCCAGTTTTACCCGCATATTCTTGCAGTTCAGCGTAACACTCAAGTGAGTTTTCCTAATTCTGACTCGATTCAGCATCACGTATACTCGTTCTCTAGCGCTAAGGTATTTGAGTTAGAGCTATACAAGGGGTTGCGGGCGGATCCGTTGTTGTTCGACAACCTTGGTGTGGTGGAAATGGGGTGTAATGTGCATGACTGGATGCTGGGTTATATTTATGTAGTGGATACGCCGTATTTTAAAAAATCGGGCAGCGCAGGTGAGGTGACAATCAACGTGCCTGACGGTGAATATACGCTTAATGCATGGCATCCACGTATCAGCGATAGCCCAGAGTCATTCCAAATGATGTTATCAGTAAAAGGTGATACTCAGATTAAGATGAGTGTGCCTTCAGCTCTGTTACCTGATGTAAATGCCTTTGAAGATAGTGCAGATGAATTCGGTGAATATGAGTAGCAAAAGCGTGTTGATTAAACCCTCTTTGCAAATGCGAATGTCATTCATATTTTTGCTCTTGCTTGGTATTATTGTTGTGGTGACCATTTATTTCGTTCAGCAAGCCACCTACAAACACGCTAGAGCTCAACTGTTAAGTCATATTCAAACCTCTGCTGGCGTTGTGCAAGATAATGTTGAGGGACGAGCCAGTGCGCTAGATAACGGAATGGCTACACTCGCCAAAGATTTCAGCATGAAGCAACTCATAGCAACAGCTAAAAATGATCAACGCTCTTTAGGCTCTGCTATGTCTAACTACCAAAGCCGCTTAGGAGCAGATATCTACTGGGTTTTGGATAAGGACTTCACACCACTTATTGCAGCGCAATCGCCGTTTGCAAACAGCAAACAAGTTGTTCCTGCATTTTCCAAAGCCACTCTGCATTGGTTTACTTACCAAGGGCGTAACTATCTTATGCGCTCAATTCCTGTGCGCTTTGTTGAAACTTCGGCTCAAATCAATGCTTGGGTCGTGATGGGGATTGATGCAAAGAAACTGTTCACACCGCATCTGGTGGATTTAACCGATATGCAAATAACACTGTTCGGTGGCAATGCTAGTGTGCTTTTGGGAGCGACCCCTGAAACGCATTTCGTTGTGGGCTCAAGGCAAGGCGAAATCGCTGAAACGCGAGGACTTCACAGTTTACCAGTAAATTCTACCAGCATAATTTACAGTGCTTTTGAGCTTGGTACTTGGCAAGGTGAATCGGCTTTTATCGTATTGTCGATGGATGAAGATGATGCGTTTCTTTCTAATGAAAGTTTAATTGGTCAGTTAATCTTCATTTTGTTGGCCGCTGCCGCGCTGGGTTTATTAGGTGCGACACTGCTATCACGGGAAATTACCAAGCCGTTACATAAACTGATAGATGCCGCGCGCAGAATGCGTGCAGGTGAAAATGTTGATAGTTTTCCCAATGCAAACACCCGAGAAGTAGAAACGCTTTCCAGCGCCTTTAGTGATATGCAACTAGGTATACAAGATCGTGAAGCACAAATTCACCAACTGGCTTATTTTGACGAGCTAACCCATATCCCAAACCGGATCCAATTTTCTAACCATATCAGGGGCATGATCAGGCAAACTCCAGAATGCGAGTTGATCGTTTTAATGATAGATGTAGACAGGTTCAAAGAGATAAACGATACCCTAGGTCATGATTTAGGCGACGAACTGCTTATTGCCATCGCCAAGCGCTTACATAACCACACGCAAAACAAGGGTTTTTGTGCGCGATTAGGGGGAGATGAATATGCTTGGGTCGGCCTTCAAGAGGTTGATACACGCCCGCAAGATGTGGCTCAAAATCTTCTAAGCGTGTTCGAGCAGCCCTTTAAGATAGAAAATCTAGTGCTAGATGTGGACTGCTCAATGGGGATTGCCCTTTATCCACAACACGCTTCGTCGCTGCAAGGGCTTATGCAATGTGCTGATATTGCGATGTACAGTTGTAAAGAGCAGCATAATCCATTCGCTCTTTATAATGATGCACTTAACAAACATTCAGTGGTTCGATTAAGTCTTATGTCACAGCTTAAAGGCGCGTTAGCTGAGGGACAATTAGAGCTACATTACCAACCCAAATTAACCATCGCGAACGATAAAATAGAAACGCTAGAATGCCTAATACGCTGGTTTCACCCTGAACATGGTTTCGTTCCCCCTGATGACTTCATTCCATTAGCCGAGCAAACAGGCGCTATTCGCCACGTTACCCAATGGGCATTAAGAACAGCGTGCGAGCAACTTAAACAATGGCGCGATAAGAACATATATTTTTCCGTGGCAGTGAACATTTCAGCGATCGATTTAGTTGATCTGTCGTTACCAGCGAGCATTAATTCCTTGCTCAATGAGTTCGATTTACCTCCCAGTTCATTGACAATGGAAGTGACTGAAAGTGCGGTTATGGGCGATCCAGAAAATGCCCTCAAGGCATTAAACTTACTGCGAGATATGGGCGTGTCCTTGTCTATTGATGACTTTGGTACGGGCTATTCTTCGATGGCTCAACTAAAAAAAATGCCTGTAGATGAACTCAAAATTGATAAGGCATTTGTACTTGCGTTAGCCACAAATCAAGAAGACAGAGTGATGGTGAAAACGCTAGTCAGCCTAGCGCGAAATTTAGGGCTTACAACAGTAGCTGAAGGGGTTGAAGACCTCGCAACGTTAGAGTTTTTAATAGAAGTCGGTTGCACCAAGGCACAAGGCTATTACATGACTAAGGCATTGCGCGCTGATGAATTAATCGCTTGGTATGAAACGTTTACCGAACAGGGATTAGCTTCGTGCTCACAATGAGGTGGCCGCGTTTTGGGCCTGCAATGTTACTTGGTTTTTATATAATAGTCGGTTGGCAAAATCCTGTAAGTGCCCAGCAATTCAGCGGCCTCATTCAGGTGAATATTGTGCACGGTGGTGATCATACACCGTGGCTTGATAAAGGAACCGGTATTCTTGCGTATCAAGATAATGCAGTGCATTTACAGCAAGGCGTATTAAGAGTAGCGGATCGGTTATCATCGAGTTTCTCCTATGATGTCAGCGCTAACCTGTATCAGCTAGGTGAGCAACGCTTGGGTATTTCACAAGCAACCATACACTATAAGCCTTTGTCTCATCGTCAGGTCCGTTTTAAATCGAGAGCAGGGTTCTTTTACCCGCGTTTGTCTCTTGAGAATGTGGATTTAGGATGGCTATCGCCCTATACCTACACGCAATCTGCTATCAACAGTTGGGTTGGCGAAGAACTCAGGATTGCAGGTATCGAAGGATCGTTATTTAGTTCAGGGCGCAGTCGTCGCAGTCCATTGACTTGGGAAGTAACAGCTGGGGCTTTTAAAGGCAACGATACCTTGGGTACCGTGCTTAGCTGGCGAGGCTTTGCAATGCACGATAGACAAAGCTTGCACAATGATAGAGTTGTGTTCGCTAATTACCCTACGGTTGTGGATCCTAACGGAATCTTTCATCCGTCTTATGTGGAGCCATTTCATGAGCTTGATAGCAGAGTAGGGTATTACCTAGGTGCACACCTGAATTACTATCACAGCAGTAAAGTCCGTTATTATTTTTACGACAATCAGGCCAATCCAAACGTCGTGAATTCTCAGCGTTTATACGCTTGGCGTACTAAGTTTCATTCGTTGGCGCTCTCACATGACGTCACGCCAAATGGACGATTCATTGCCCAATGGTTAACAGGCAGCAGCCACATGGGGCAGCGATTTGTATACATCAATTTCGACGCATACTATGTCATGTATAGCCATAAAGTCGGCTCACATCGATTCAGCGCCCGCTACGATGACTTTAATGTTGGGGAAGATGACATATTCCCAGACGATCCAAACAACAGCGACGGGCAGGCTGTGACCTTCGCATGGCGTTATACCATTGATAAAAATTGGCAAGTGGGGCTAGAGCAACATTTTAATCGTAATAGCGCTGATATTCGTTCGACGCTTGGCGAGCAACAAAGACAAAATCAGCAACAAACCCTTGCCGTGGCCCAGTACAGATGGCGCTAGAAGCACTAATATATAGATACAAAAACGGCAACCCATGGTTGCCGTTTTTTTCACGCTTGACCGTTGTTTAGAAGAAAGTGTAAACGATGGTTGCTGCTGTTTGCGTATCTAGTTTTTCTGTTCCCTCAGACACACTTGAGTTGTGATCGAAAGTTAAGGTTAGTTTCATTGACAATGAACTGTTTATTTTGGCTGAGATAGAGCTAATGGACTTAGATTTGGTGTTATCTTCACCCACTTCCGTACTCATTGTTTGTTTGAACGTTGCCGTATCAGAAATTTTCCAATTGAAGCCTAATGCGCCACGAACGATGAAACTATCTGCGTCTTCACCTTCAGAGGTTTCAGCAAAAGAGTAACCAGGACCGATACTGTATTCAAACTTGGTGGTTTCGTTGTCCCACAACTTTTGGCTCCAACCCGCGGCAACGGTTGACTGATAATTAAAGCTGCTGAAGCGGTCATCTTCGTATGAACCGAACGCGAATAAACGGTGATCAGGGTTGGCTAACTTGTAGTTACCTTGACCAGAGATAAAGAATTTCTGCGCTGTAGTTTGGCTTTCACTGGTATCATCATCGAGGGTGACATCATCTTTCTTATATAGCCCTTCGAACAAGAAATCATTGCTCCATTGCTCTAATTCTTGATGAGCAGATAACTTAGCATTTAAAGACGTGGTCTCTGTGTTGCCCGAGGTGGCGATAAAGCCTAGCTCGCCATCCATAGTAAATGGTTTAACTTCTTCTTGGGCGAAGGCATTTCCCGCGAGGAGTAATCCAGAGGCGATAAGCGTTTTTTTCATTTAAAAATATCCTTAAGTTGAAAAGTAAAATTTGTTAGGGCAATGGCGAATTAGAAAAATTGATACACGAGCGTAACAGCGGTTTCCGTGTCTAGGCTCTCTTGGGCCACTTCGGCGTTGCTGTTGTGTTCCATAATAAAAGACAGCTTCATGGCCAAAGAGCCAAAGATTTTAGTGGAAAGTGACGTCTCTGATTTTGTTCTGGTGTATTCAGGATCGGTTTCAGTACTGATGAACTGGCGAAACTGCGCGGACTTAGATATTTCTAAGGTGTATTCCAAAGCGGTGCGAAGAATGACGCCTTGTAAGTCATCATTTTCTTCGTCGTTTTTGGCTTCAGCAATAGCATAACCCGGTCCTACACTGTATTTGAACTCGCTAAATTCGTCGCGCCAAAGGCGTTCACTCCAACCGCTGGCGACTAAAGTTTGGTAGTCATAAATATCGAACCGATCATTTTCATATTCGGCATAAATAAAGATCCGTTCATCCGGCGAGGCGAGCTTAAAGTCTATTTGGGTGGAGATAAAGTTCTTCTGAGCCGTAGTAACGTCATATTCATCCCCACCATCGTCTGCTTCTTTTGAGGTTTTATACCGAGTATTGGCAATCGCTTGGTAGCTCCATTTCTCGAGCTCGTGACTGATATTAAATTTAGCATTGATACTGGAAGAGTTGGTGTTGCCTTTGTTATACAGTAAACCTAATTCACCGGTGGCCGTGATGTTGCTTCCAGATGCTGGAAGGTTACCACCGCTATCGGACATGTAGAGCGAGCGCATAATGTTTATTTGAGCGTGGCAGGGGAAACACAGTGCCAGCAAGATGAGGTATCTAAGCATTATTCTTCGAAACATGTTAGGTGGCTAAAAGACAATGCCGTGCAGTATAGCTAAACGGGATAGTAAATGCATCCATAAACATGGCTGAAGCCTTCTACTTTAGGCTACCACCAGAACATCATGGGCTAAGAAGTTCAATCATAGTTTGTGCTTCCATGTGTGCGAATTTTATACCGTCCGTTACGTCTTGTTCTTCTAAACCCGCTTTGCGTAAAATCATCGGGTGAATCAAACTCAAAGCACTAAATTTATCAGGAGAAACCATAGCCACAGCTACGCGGCAAATGGTAAACATTAGGCTTACTTCGCGGCTCGAGTTTGCTGCCGTTTCATTGTTGGCATCTGGCAACACTTGGTACAAATGTGCAGGGAGTCCCCATTGTTTTAATAAAGCGTAGGTGCAATCCGTATAAAAGAACCCCAGTACCGACTTTTGGCGTTTCCAAGGTGGTACATGTTGGTCGTAATCGTTACAGGCAATTGCCAGTTCAGGGGTTTGCACTGCAACGATGAGTTCTCCGATATTGTGCAATAAGCCGATAACAAAATACCGAGCACTGGTGCGGGTTTGCGTCATTTTTGCTAAGTGTTTAGCCACCAATGCAGCGTAGATACTTTGTAACCAGAAACGCTTTAAATCAATTACGTCGTTGCTGAAATGTTCAAACGCAGACCCAGCCGTCTCGGCCATCACCAAATTGTACAGGGCTTCACCGCCCACTACATTAACGGCTTTATTCATGTTATCCACTTGAGACTCAAAACGGAATAAGGCACTGTTGGCCAACTTCAGAAGCTTAGAGCTAAGGGCTGGGTCGGTAGACACAAGTCTCGCGATATCGTCCGTGCTGGCATTGTTGCTGTCTAGCAGCGTGCGAATTTGTACACAAATTTTAGGTAAGGCGAATGACTCAGTAGCACGGGTTGCGTATTCATCAGCAGAAAACATAAGCTAGCCCTTTGATTTTTTTATTATTAGTTGCTCAGTATAGCCCCCATTGTTGCAATATTGATATTGAACTAAAGGCGCTTTTACAGGCCAAAACGGAGTGTCTTCATTTAGGTCTTTTTTTATGTCCAATGCTCTACCTGTAGAATTGAGAAATCACTCCGGCGCTGTTCGCCTTGCTTTTGATGCTTTTGGTGAGCGCGAAAATCCTCCCATCATGTTGATTATGGGGCTAGGGGCTCAGCGGTTTTTTTGGGAAGATGGATTTTGTAAAATGCTCGCAGAACAAGGCTTTTGGGTGATCCGTTTCGATAATCGAGATGTGGGTGAGAGCACAGTACTAGCTGATAGGTTGCCTCCAAATTTATTGCAGTTGGCGGCAAGCGGATTGTTTGACGCAGCCGTTTCTACTCCATATTCATTAAAAGATATGGCAGACGATGTGGTTAGTTTGATGGCGCAACTGGGGATCACTAAAGCCCATATAGTGGGCGCATCAATGGGAGGAATGATCGCTCAGCTATTAGCCATACATCATCCGCAAAATGTTCTGAGCTTGACTTCTATTATGTCTAGTACGGGTAATAAAAACCTGTATAAGCCTGACAAAATGGTATTACTTAAGTTGCTGAAACCGATGTCTAAAAAGCGGGAAAAATGCATCGAAAGTGGTGTTGAATTTTGGCGATCACTGCATGGCCATTTTTATACCTTCGACTTACTACGTACTGAAAGTCTAGTGCGACGAGCTTATGAAATAGGGGTTAGCACGGATGGGGTACTACGCCAGTTTGCCGCTATTTTGACTGCTAAGGATCGCACCAGCGGCCTGAATCGTTTATCTGTGCCAACATTGGTTATTCACGGCGAGGATGACCCCTTGCTTCCGGTGAGTAATGGTCACGCAACCGCGAGCGCAATTGATAACGCGATATTAAAAATTTATGCAGGAATGGGGCATACCTTGCCCATTGAATTGTGGCGGTCTATCGTCAGCGATATAGCAAACATGGCGCACCGTGCAGATTTAAGCGAGGATTGCGAGCGACTACGGGCCGCGGTTTAGTCCAGTAAGTCGCCCTGGATAGGGGGAGCAGGGGGCTGCGCATCTTGGTTACGCTTACGCGCAAAAGCACGCTTTTTACGCAAGGCACAAGCCTTCACAATTTTACTTTTCACCTGGTCGTCTAAGTTCACCCAATGCAAACGTTCTTCTCTGGAGCGATAACAGCCTAAGCAATATCCACGCGGGCCTGCTTGGCAAACGCCAATACAAGGACTTTCAATGTGGAATATTTCAAGTTGCTGCAACAGGGTGTTCCTATATGAGGGATAACATAAAGTTTACGTCGAGCGAGGGACAATTGGTACTGTTTAGGTCACACATACCGGTTGGCAAGATACTAGAAAGCCAACTAGGGTGCGAAACCCTAGTTGGCTTTTTTAAAGCAAATTGTTTAAATCTGTGGTGTTTGCTCTACCAGATTTTCACACGATCTTCTGGTTTCAGATACATATTGTCGTCTTCTTTCACGTCAAACGCTTTATAAAATGCATCCACATTGCCAACGATACCGTTTACTCGGTACTCACCAGGTGAATGGGGGTCACTAAGCAAACGTGCGCGAAGAGCATCTTCACGCATCTTGCTGCGCCACACTTGCGCGTAACCCATAAAGAAACGTTGATCGCCCGTTAAGCCATCAATTACCTTGCCCTCTTTTTCACCTAATGACATGTGGTATGCCTTATAACCTATGGTTACACCGGCTAAATCACCAATGTTTTCGCCTAGGGTCAACTCGCCGTTAACGTTTTGACCAGGGATTGGCTCAAAAGCATCAAATTGGGCAACAAGTTTTTTGCCAAGCACATCGAAAGCGGCGCGATCTTCGTCGCTCCACCAACTACGTAGATTGCCTTCGCCATCGTACTTTGAGCCTTGATCATCAAAGCCATGGCCGATTTCGTGACCTATGACTGCACCAATAGCGCCATAGTTGACGGCATCATCAGCGGTCATATCAAAAAATGGTGATTGCAAAATACCCGCTGGAAAGACGATCTCGTTACGCACTGGGCTGTAGTAAGCGTTAATTGTTTGCGGTGTCATGCCCCAATCAGCTTTATCGACAGGTTTGCCAATTTTGGCTACATCTACGGCGTGATCGAATTCGAAATAACGCAGATAGTTGCCCACCAAGTCGTCTGCGGCAATGGTTAAGTCATCGTAATTCAACCATTTATCTGGATATCCGATTTTAGGCGTAAATTTCGCGAGTTTTTCACGTGCTGCTTTCTTAGTCTCGGGCGTCATCCACTCGAGCTGATCAATGCTTTCTCCGTATGCTTTGGTCAAGTTTTTAACTAACTCATCCATTTTTGCTTTCGCTTCAGGAGTAAAGTGACGCTCAACATATTGCTGGCCTAATACTTCACCTAACACACCACTGGTTGCGGCGACAGCGCGTTTCCAACGAGGTTGCTGCTCTGGTATACCATTGAGAGTTTTCGAGTGAAAATCAAAATGCAGGTTTACCAACTCTTCATCTAAACGCGTGGCATAGGCATCGATCAAATTGTAAGTGAGGTAGTTCTTCCAAACTTGTACGTCATGGTTAGTGTATATTTCGCCTACGGCTTCAAAATAAGGCATATTACGCACGATGACTTCATCTACACTGCCGATACCACTTGCATCAGCATAAGCCTGCCAGTCAAAGCTACTGCCCATTAGGCTGATTACTTCTTGCGTGCTGCGTTTGTTGTAATTTTTTTCTGCGTCGCGGCTTTCTACGCGCGAGATATGCTTGGAGGCAATGTCTTTTTCTAAATCCATTAACTCTGAAGCGGCTTGAACAGGGTTACTTACGCCAGCTTTTTCTAGTAGAGCTGCCATGTATGTTTGTGTTGCATTACGAAAGTTAACGAATTTTTCTTCGTCTTTACTGTAATAGTCACGATCAGGCAAGGTCAAGCCGCCTTGCACTAAGTACATACCAACAACTTCAGGCTTTTTGGCATCAGGTGACACATAGAAATTGAAGATCCCGCCAATACCTTTGGTGTAAAGCTCGCCAAATTTAGCCGATATTTGCTTCATATCACTGATATCGTTAATACTGTCAAGCTCAGCTTCAAGTGGTGAGAGGCCTAACGAGTTGGCTAATTCAACGTTCATGTAACTATTATACATGTCGCCTAATTTTTGCGTATTTGTGCCTTTCTCGGCGTTGCTGTCAGCAGCTTCTTGGATAATGGTTTTAAGATGATCTTGGGTATCATCGTATAACACGTTAAATACACCGTAGTTTGACTTGTCGCCAGGGATTTCTGTGGTTTCAAGCCATGCACCATTCACATGGCGAAATAAATCATCTTGAGGGCGAACGGTTTTATCAATTGCTGTTAAGTCTATACCTGATAATTCAGGGGCCTTTTGCTCGGCGACTTTTGTGGTGTCTTGCTTTGTTTCTGGCTCTTTTTCAGGGCTAGGACTACAGGCGCTCAAACCCAATGCAATGCATACGCTCATTGCCACTAAAGATAGCTTTTTCATATTTTTCCTTGTGAAGTGATGTTACACCATTATGCCTAAAGTTCGTGATACGTCACGAGAACGGGCAGTGCACTCACTTTTATTCTGTCGTTTAGGCAGCGAGCAGTCTAATGTCAACGAACGAGAAGTGCAAAATCCTTAACTCCAAGAATCGTATAATAAGTGTGAAAATTTGTAACATCCTATATTTAGCTGAATTTTAGGTAATTTCAGCGCATTTCACGCTATAAAGGTTATTCGGCGAGTCTTCGCCGTTGGAGGTCAGACCGCATGTTGGGAGAAATAAAAAAGGGCCCTGAGGCCCTTTTTAAAATTTAACGTGCAAGCGGTTGAGTGTTACTTACTTTTTCTTTTTCGCTTTCGGGTTAGGCAAATCTGTAATGCTACCTTCGTACATTTCAGCGGCCAGACCAATAGACTCATTCAAGGTAGGGTGAGCATGGATAGTCAATGCGATATCTTCAGCATCTGCACCCATCTCGATCGCAAGGCCGATTTCGCCTAGCATTTCCCCTGCGTTGGTACCCACAATGGCGCCACCGATAATACGGTGAGTGTCTTTATCGAAAATAAGCTTAGTCATTCCGTTGGTCGCAGCAGAAGCGATTGCTCGACCAGAAGCTGCCCAAGGGAAGTTAGCTGTTTCAAAGCTTATGCCTTGCTCTTTTGCTTCTTTTTCAGTTAAACCAACCCAAGCCATTTCTGGCTCAGTGTAGGCAACAGAAGGAATGCATTTCGGGTCAAAGTAATGCTTCATACCAGAGATAACTTCTGCAGCTACATGGCCTTCATGTACGGCTTTGTGAGCAAGCATAGGTTGACCTACTAGGTCACCGATAGCAAAAATGCTGCTAACGTTGGTACGCATTTGCTTATCAACATTGATAAACCCGCGCTCATCAACGGTTACGCCAGCTTTGTCAGCGTCAACTAACTTACCGTTAGGACGACGACCAACAGCCACCAATACTTTGTCGTATTTAACCGGTTCTGCCGGTGCTTGTTTACCTTCAAACGTGACATACAAACCGTCATCTTTTGCTTCAACCGCAGTCACTTTGGTTTCAAGCATGATGTTGAATTTGTCTTTAACGGTCTTTTGATAAATCTTAACGATGTCTTTATCAGCTGCTGGCACCAATTGATCCAAGAACTCAACCACGTCAATTTGTGAACCTAACGCACTGTAAACCGTACCCATTTCAAGACCGATGATACCACCGCCTAAAACTAGCATTTTACCAGGGATGTCTTTCATCTCTAGGGCGCCAGTTGAGTCGATCACCCGAGGGTCATCTTGAGGGATAAAAGGCAAACTAACAGGCTCAGAGCCGGCTGCAATAATAGCGTTATCAAAAGAAATTGTGGTCGTGCCATCTTCGCCTTTCACTTCAAGGGTGTTACTGCCTGTGAATTTGCCGTAACCTTGCACGTGTTTGACTTTACGCATTTTAGACATACCAGCAAGACCGCCAGTGAGTTTGTCAACTACACTGTCTTTCCAGTCACGAATTTTGTCTAAATCAAATTTTGGCGCGCCAAAATCGACACCATGAGCAGATAATGCTTTGGCTTCTTCGATTACTTTTGCTACATGCAGTAACGCCTTAGATGGGATGCAACCTACGTTTAAGCACACACCACCCAGCTTGCTGTTTACGTCAACAATTACTGTTTCGATTCCTAAGTCAGCAGCACGGAAAGCTGCGGAATAACCACCAGGGCCCGCACCAAGCACTACCAACTGAGTTTTAATTTCACTCATTTTGACCTCAATCTATTGATTTTCTTCCAGACTCCGGGAAATTCTACCTAGCCGATGTCTGGTTAGCAAAGAAAAGGCGATAACTTTTTGTACATTATCGCCTAGCTGTTCGTTACAGTAACATTTCGCGCAAGTCACCTAGGACTTTGCCCAAGTGTACAGCGAAGCGTGCGGCAACTGCGCCATCAATGACTCGGTGATCGTAAGACAAAGATAAAGGCAACATTAGCCTTGGTTCGAAGTCTTTACCGTTCCATTTCGGCTTCATTTCACTTTTAGACACACCTAATATGGCGACATCTGGCGCATTTACAATAGGAGTAAACGCGGTTCCGCCAATTCCGCCTAGGCTAGAAATGGTGAAACAACTGCCTTGCATGTCAGCCGCCTTAAGTTTGCCGTCTCGCGCCTTGATGCTGATTTCCATCAATTCTCTCGATAGCTCGTAAATGCCTTTCTTATCAACATCACGTACCACAGGTACCACCAAACCGTTTGGTGTTTCCACCGCAATACCCACGTGGAAATACTTCTTCTGGATCAAGCTCTCACCTGACTCAGACAAAGAAGAATTAAACACAGGGTACGCTTGAAGAGCATCCGCTACGGCTTTCATCATGAAAACCAACGGCGTTATTTTAAAGCCAAGCTTTTTCTTTTCAGCAACCACATTTTGTTGTTTGCGGAATGCTTCTAAGTCTGTGATATCAGCTTCTTCAAACTGGGTGACGTGTGGGATAGTGACCCAATTACGATGTAAGTTCGGGCCAGAAATCTTCTGGATACGGGTCAATGGAATTTCTTCTACTTCGCCGAATTTGCTGAAATCCACTTTAGGTGGCGCAAGTACTTGTAAACCGCCACCGCCAGCGTTAACCGAAGACCCTGAGGTCATCTTAGGACGAGACAATTCATACTTAACGTAAGATTGAACATCTTCTTTTAACACACGGTTTTTAGGGCCAGTGCCTTTGACTTGAGTTAAATCAACTCCAAATTCACGAGCAACACGACGTACCGAAGGTGACGCATGTACTTTCCCTGCTTTGCCGCGCTCACCCGCAGACGGGTGGTGAGGCACAGGTGCTGATTTAGGGGCCTGTTGCGCAGGCGCCGATGTTTGTGCTGCTTGTGGCTCAGGTGCAGCCTTTGGCGCTGCCTTCACAGCGCTACCAGCAACTTCAAGCAAGAGCACGACTGAGCCTTCAGAAACCTTATCGCCCACATTGATCTTAAGCTCCTTTACAACACCGGCTTTAGGGGCCGGGACGTCCATGGTCGCTTTGTCTGTTTCAAGGGTGATCAAACCGGTTTCTTCTTCGATTTTATCGCCCACAGCAACTAAGACTTCAATGACATCAACGTCGGTGTCGCCACCGATATCCGGTACGGTCACTTCAATTGTTTCAGGCTCGCCAGATGCTTGTTCTTCTTGCGCTGCAGGGGCACTTTCGGCTTGAGTCTGCTCTTGGGCAGGTGCTGCTTGTGCTTGAGGAGCGGAGTCAGCTTGCGCTGGCGCACTGCTTGCGACTTCTAGCAAAATCACCAACGAGCCTTCAGATACTTTATCACCAGTACTTAGCTTCACTTCTTTCACAACACCGGCTTTAGGTGAAGGAACGTCCATGGTGGCTTTGTCTGTTTCAAGGGTGACAAGGCCTGTTTCTTCTTCGATGCTATCGCCGGCGGCGACAAGAATTTCAATGACCTCAACATCGGTGTCACCACCGATGTCGGGTACGGTCACTTCAATCACTTGTGCTGCTGAAGAAGCCGCTGGTGCTTCTTCTTTCGCAGGGCTGGCAGTTTCAGTCTTAGCAGGCTCAGGGGCTTGTTCTTGAGGTTCTTCAGCTGCGGGTGCGCTATCACCACTAGACATTTTCATGATTAGTTGGTCTTGGCTGATTTTGTCACCGACCTTGACCGAAATATCACTGATTTTACCAGCGAAAGGGGCAGGGATATCCATGCTCGCTTTATCGCTTTCTACCGTGATAAGGGATGCTTCTGCGTCAACGTCGTCGCCAACAGCAACAAGTACTTCAATGACTTCTACTTCGTCGCCACCAACATCGGGTACCAATACATCTTTTATATCTGACATTTTGATTTAATCCTCAATGGTTATGCGTAAAGCGGGTTAATTTTATTTTGATCAATGCCATATTCTGAAATTGCATCTACCAATACTTTCTTATCGATGTTACCCGCTGTAACCAATTCACGAAGGGCAGCAATGACCACGAACTTAGCATCTACTTCAAAATGATGACGCAAGTTAGCGCGGCTGTCTGAGCGGCCAAAACCATCTGTGCCTAGTACTTTGTATTGACCAGGAACAAACGCACGTACTTGGTCTACGTAACTCTTCATGTAATCTGTTGCTGCAATGGTCGGGCCATCAAAGCCGTCCTTTAAGACTGTTGTGATGTAAGGAACGCGTTGCTCTTTTTCTGGATTTAACAAGTTAAAGTGTTCGCAATCTATACCGTCACGACCTAACTCATTGAACGAGGTCACGCTATAAACTTCTGATGCAACAGAGTATTTGTCATGCAATATCTTAGCGGCTTCACGCACTTGCTCTAAGATAGTGCCAGAGCCAAGCAGTTTTACCTTGGTCTTGTTGCTGGCGTTACCTTGATGCTCAAGTTTGTAAATACCTTTGACGATACCTTCACTAACGTTCTCAGGCATAGCTGGTTGAACGTAGTTTTCATTCATTACGGTCAGGTAATAGAACACGTTCTCTTGCTCTTCAAACATGCGACGCATACCGTCTTGAACGATAACGGCTATTTCGTAACCATAGGTTGGGTCATAAGAAACACAGTTAGGAATTAAGCCCGCTTGAATATGGCTGTGACCATCTTGGTGTTGTAAACCTTCGCCGTTAAGGGTTGTTCTACCCGCAGTACCACCCACTAAGAAACCACGTGTTTGACTGTCACCCGCTGCCCACGCCATGTCACCAACACGTTGGAAACCGAACATTGAGTAGTAGATATAAACAGGGATCATAGGCAGATCGTTGGTCGAATATGACGTGCCAGCTGCAACAAACGAGGCCATTGCGCCTAGCTCGTTAATACCTTCTTGTAGTACCTGGCCTTTTTCGTCTTCACGATAATAAGCCACTTGGTCTTTATCTTGAGGAACGTATTTTTGACCGCCGTTTGAGTAAATGCCGACTTGACGGAATAAGCCTTCCATACCAAACGTACGCGCTTCATCAGGAATGATTGGCACGACGCGAGAACCGACCTTTTTATCTTTCAACATAACGGTTAATACGCGAACGAAGGCCATAGTTGTCGAGATTTCACGATCACCGGATCCTTTAGTAATAGCTTCAAACGCTTTAAGAGGAGGAGCAGGCAAGTCTTCAGTGCTCTTTGCGAGGCGCACTGGCATATAACCATGGAGTGACTCACGACGAGCACGCATGTATTTCATTTCCTCGCTGTCTTCAGCGAACTTGAAATATGGCAAGTTGGCAATATCTTCATCAGCGACAGGAATATTAAAACGGTCACGGTATTCACGTACTGAATCTACGTCCATTTTCTTCACGTTGTGAGCGATATTTTTCCCTTCGCCTGCTGAGCCCATGCCGTAACCTTTCACGGTTTTGGCGAGAATAACCTGTGGGCGACCTTTGGTTTCAGTTGCGCGCTTGTATGCTGCGTATACTTTAACCGGATCGTGACCACCACGGTTCAAGCGCCAAATGTCATCGTCTGACATGTTTGACACCATTTCTTTTAGCTCAGGGTATTTGCCAAAGAAGTTCTCACGAGTGTAAGCACCGCCTTTCGCTTTGTAGTTCTGGTATTCGCCATCAACTGTTTCATTCATAACGTCAAGCAACTTGCCTGATGAATCGCGAGCCAATAGTGGATCCCAATAGCGACCCCAAATCACTTTCAATACTTCCCAGCCTGCGCCGCGGAACGTACCTTCTAGTTCCTGGATAATCTTGCCATTACCACGAACCGGGCCATCTAGGCGCTGTAGGTTACAGTTGATAACAAACGTTAGGTTATCTAGGCCTTCGCGTGATGCAAGACCGATAGCGCCCAAGCTTTCTGGCTCGTCTACTTCACCGTCACCCATAAAGCACCATACGCGTTGGTCTGAACAGTCTTTCAGGCCTCGGCTGGTTAGGTATTTCAAGAAACGTGCTAAGTAAATCGCCTGCATCGGACCTAAGCCCATAGATACAGTAGGGAACTGCCAGAAATCAGGCATTAATTTGGGGTGCGGGTAAGATGAAACACCTTTACCGTCTACTTCCTGACGGAAGCCGTCAAGTTGGTCTTCGCTCAAACGCCCCTCAATGAAAGCACGTGAGTAAATACCAGGAGATACGTGACCTTGTACGAACAAGTAATCACCGCCATCTTTCTCGTTAGGTGCACGGAAAAAATGGTTAAAACCGACATCGTACAACATAGCTGAAGAGGCGAAGCTTGAAATATGGCCGCCAAGCTCTAAGTCTTTTTTAGAGCCGCGAAGCACCATCATCATCGCATTCCAGCGAATGGCTCTGCGGATGTTGGCTTCAATGGTTTGGTCACCCGGCATAGTTGGCTCTTGGCCTGCAGGGATCGTATTGATATATGCTGTGGTCGCATCATAAGGCAAATACGCACCATTGCGACGGGCTTTTTCTACTAAGCTTTCTAGCAAATAATGCGCACGGTCAATGCCTTCTTCTTCTAATACTGCGTCTAAAGCATCTAACCATTCTTGCGTTTCTTGTGGATCCACATCCGGATGCATCATATCAGCCATGGTGCTCTCCTATATTTAAAGTTGTTTATCAAATTTACTTTTATTTCAGTAGCACTTATGTAGTGCATACTGGTTATAAAAGCGATTCATTGTTTACTTAAAACGACTACTCTTTTACTTCTATTCTTCGCAACGCTCTTTGCATACGCATGTCTTGACGATTAATATCTAACAAGGTTTTTTCTATGTATCCAAGATGTTCGTTACTTGCCTCGCGAGCCAATTCAGGGTCGCGTTTAATAATGGCCTGTACAATATTTTTACGTTGTGAATTAATCATCAGCTGAGCGTCAGGGTAGGCAGATAAAAAAACTAAATTTCGATAAATATTATCTTTCAAAAGGGCTTCGAAGCTGCGCATGACATGTAATAACACCACGTTATGGGCTGCAATAGCCATTGTCAGATAAAATTCAACCAATGCTTCGGCTTCTTTATTATGATCACTTTGCTGTGTTGCACTGGGTAAATTTGACAGTGCATTTTGCAAGGCATCGTAATCACTCTGCTGTCCTCGCAGCGCAGCGTAATAAGCTGCCATTCCTTCGAGTGCGTGGCGAAATTCCAGTAAATCAAATTGAGTTTCAGGCCGGGTAGTTAACAAGGCCATTAACGGGTCGGTGAGCAACGTGTTCATCCGACGTTTTACAAATGTTCCGCCGCCTTGCTTGCGTTCAACTAATCCTTTGGCTTCCAATTTTTGTATTGCTTCACGAACGGAAGGGCGTGACACCGCAAACTTTAATGCCAACTCACGTTCAGACGGCATTTTTTGTCCAGAAAGAAAAGTGCCGTCAATTAACATGGATTCAATTCGCTCCATTATTTCATCGGACAATTTTTTTGTACGAACATGCTGCATGTCGTGTAACCACTCCTGTCTTTTAAAATTGCATGCTTGGGACGCAAAACCTGCAAATTGGACAATTGGTAAGACCAATTAACCCAATAGCTTAGAGCAGTATCTCCATTGGGTAAATGTCTAATTGTTTAAAAGGAGCTGAATAAAGTAAAAAAAAGTGAACAGATAACCCAAATCGCGGGAGATTAAGGGGATCTAGTCCGACTGGTCTGAGGTGTTAACTAAGCCAGCCTCCAAGGGTTAATCCAGCGATAACGGCCATTAAGAACAGAATATTTCGTTTTGCTAGCTTGACGAGGGTGCAAGGTTCTTCAGTGCAATTGCGTTCATCAGGCTCAATTTCTTCTGCTGCTCTTGACACATCCACCAGCAATTTCTTAGCGGAAATACTCGGCGTGAGAAAGTGACCCAGCCAAATGGGTAGTGCACGAGAGAAATGCCCGACAAGCAAAAAGCCTAAAGACGTAATGCGTACAGGCAGCCAATCAAGAACATGCATGAGTTTATTAGCGGTTTTATTCTCAAAGGCCATTAGAGATTGCATCGCCCGCGCCAATACGTAAAAAACCGCGCCCGGTGCGCCAAGTAGCACAAAGAATAAAATGACAGCGGCATAGTGACGATAATTTTGCCAAACTAAATTTTGCCCGAATGTGGCTGGGATGTGTTCGCTCTCACAGATTTGGTCTTCATATAAGCTACAAGCTTCCATGTCACCGCGATTAGCAGCTTGTAAATAACACTTATAGGTTGCACGAACGCTAGGGCAGCCCATGCACACCATGAGTATGGTCGTGCTTATGATAAAAGCGATAATCTGACCAACAGCAAATGCCATAAAACAAAAAATAATCACAGGGGGAATAACAATCGCTATAAGTAAAAATAGCAATGAGGTGTCACTCGTTAACCGTTCGCGCTTTTGCCACGCGGCTAAGTATTTAATGCTATAGAAATCGGCCTGCCAGTATTTGGACTTAGTGGTAACGCGCTCCACAAATAGCACTAGTAATAAACTGATCAAGGTCATGTCTTATTCCTCATTTTTATCGTTTTTATCGTTATTTTTATATTTTATTAAAAGCACAAACCTTGTCTTAAGCGTTGCCAGTTGAATGAGCTTCCTGGGTCTGTTTTTCGGCCTGGGGCAATATCATTATGCCCTACTATTCGGCCAAGTGTGATTTTTGGGTAAGCCAGCATGATAGCTTGGGCGAGTTGCTCTAATGCGTCGTATTGCTTTGTCGTATAGTCACTATCGTCAGTTCCCTCAAGCTCAATGCCGATGGAATAGTCATTGCAGCGCCCACGTCCTTGAAAACTGGATACGCCGGCGTGCCAAGCTCGTTCATTAAAGGGCACAAATTGTATGACTTCACCGTCACGCTTAATCACGCAATGGGCTGACACGCGTATTTGGTGGATCTCTTTAAAGAAAGGGTGTGCAGTTGGGTTCAGTTTGCCAACAAAGAAGTCTTCAATATAGCTATTGTCGAACTGATTTGGCGGCAGCGATATATTGTGAATAACCAAAACGGAGATATCTTGTGGGTCAGGGCGTTCATCTTTGTGAGTCGTTGTGATGTGCCGCGCTTGCATGACGCTATGCTGCTTGATGATTAATCGAGTGGAAATATCAGATGGTGGTAATGAGGACAACACAGCAACCCTGTTAAATCTCAGTGAGGTTGGTATTATTTAACGTCACAGGATAAAAGTCGAATTGAATATGCCAAAAGATGGGCCATCGCAGGCCGCACAGACTGAACAGAGCCCGATGGGTAAATGGATGCTAATACTGGCTTGGGCCGCAGGGTTGGGGCTTTTGACCTTGTTGTTTCATAAACAACTTGCCCAGCAACTCAATCCTAATACGATGCCGCAAAGCCAAACCCGAGGTGAGCGTATCGAGGTACAACTACAGCAAAATCGGTACGGGCATTACGTTACCAGTGGTTTAATCAATGCTCAGCCAGTTGTATTTATGCTGGACACAGGCGCGACTAATGTCTCAATCCCCAGCGCGCTGGGCCCGTCCCTTGGGTTAATGCCTGGTCGTCAAGCTTGGGTGCAAACAGCCAATGGGCGTTTGCGCGTCTCGCAAACCAGTATTGATGAACTGCAAATTGGCGGTATTGTTTTGCGCAATGTCACGGCGCATTTGAATCCCGGTATGATGGGCAACGAGATATTGCTTGGGATGAGCGCCTTGAAACAAGTAGAATTCGCGCAAAGAGGCGACCAACTAATACTGCGAAGCGATTAACGCTTTGCTCATCGTTAAATTTTCTTATTCATAAATAAAGAGTCAACATGTTACAACACGCAATTCAAGAGGCCGTTAAGGCTGCATTACTCGAAGATTTAGGCGGACCAGAGTGCACCGTGGGCGATATTACTGCCAACCTCATCCCTGAACCCCAGCAAATCATGGTGAATATTATCACCCGTGAAGATTGCGTGATAGCGGGTAAGGAATGGGTGAATGCGACATTCAGGCAGTTAGACGACAGTATCGACATCAGTTGGCACGTAGAGGATGCACAGCACGTCAAAGCAGATACTGTATTGTGTCAGATTAGCGGTAACGCCCGGGTGATTTTAACCGGCGAGCGAACCGCTTTAAACTTCTTACAGACCTTGTCTGGCACTGCCACGGTTGTGGCTGATTATGTACAGGCTTTAGGTGACAGTAACACTAAGCTGCTAGATACCCGCAAAACCCTTCCAGGCATGCGCCTAGCGCAAAAATATGCGGTGACCTGTGGCGGCGGCAAAAACCATCGTATCGGTTTGTTTGATGCGTATTTGATTAAAGAGAACCATATTTTGGCCTGTGGCTCTATCGCTAACGCCATAGGAAAAGCGCGTGAAATGCACCCAGATATTCCTGTTGAGGTTGAAGTAGAAAACCTAGAGGAACTCAAACAGGCATTAGATGCGAAAGCCGATATTATTATGCTGGATAATTTCTCAATACAGGATACGCGAGAAGCGGTTGCGTTGACCCAAGGTGCGAGTAAATTAGAGGTGTCCGGTAATATCACCAAAGAGCGTATTGCTGAACTTGCACAAGTGGGAGTGGATTACATTTCAAGTGGTGCACTCACCAAACATGTGCAAGCCATTGATCTATCATTGCGCGTGGTCGGTTAATTTTTGATACCGCCTTGTTTTTCAATAGGATTAGGTTGGTGATGAGTTAAGTCACTAATTTCATAAACCTAGGTATAGCCCCGCATACTTGTCAGTTGGTCGGGGCGTTCTATACTGAACTGGAATTAACAACACGCCTTGTTACAAAATCGTGACTAGGGCCTAACTTACAAAACATGCACCGAGCAAGTGCAGGAGAGCTCCATGAACACAACTGACAACAATACAGTCGCGACAAAAAAACAAAGCGGTTTTACCTTAATCGAATTAATGATCGTGGTGGCCATCATCGGCATCTTAGCCATGATTGCCTTACCTGCCTATCAAACTTACACCGCAAAAGCCGGTTTCAGTGAAGTGGTATCAGCAGCTGGTCCAGCGAAAAAAGCAGTAGAGATTTGTGTGCAAACCGGTATTCCTGCGGACTGCACAGATATAACGGTTCAAGCTGGTTGGACTAACGCTGAGCTAGTAGACACCATAGCTATAACAGGAGATGCAGCAGCCTATATTATTACTGTTACGCCTGACGCGGGCGTGCAATCAGGTGTTACGGCACTTGAAACTTATGTGTTAACAGGCACAGTGGCCAACGGCGCAGTGAACTGGGCTACAACAGGTGGCTGTACTGACGCTAATTTATGTTAATTAGCTAATAAAACGAATTTTTGCCCAGCCTCTTGCTGGGCTTTTTCATTTAAGAGAGTGCCCTATGCCAAAAGCCACCACTACCTTTGTATGGAGCGGAGCCAACCGTAAAGGTCAAACTGTAAAAGGGGAGATCAGTGCGGTATCGGTATTAGAGGCAAAAAACCTGTTACGTCGCCAAGGCGTATCGGCTAAGAAAGTCAAAAAGCTCTCAAAGCCTTTCTTCGGTGCTCAGAAAATCAAACCCGTGGACATCAGTATTATCTCTCGGCAAATCGCTACTATGTTAAGTGCCGGGGTCACTTTGATCCAAACCATAGATATGATAGCGGGTGGGCATAACAACCCGAATATGCGCAAAATGCTCGGTGAAATAGGCGGCGAAGTAAAAGCCGGAAACCCTTTTTCAAGTGCGCTGCGCAAACATCCAGAGCAATTTGATGATTTGTATTGTGATTTAGTGTCGACTGGGGAGCAATCGGGTGCCCTTGAAACCATTTATGACAGGATCGCCACGTACAAAGAAAAGGCTGAAGCGTTAAAATCGAAGATTAAAAAAGCGATGTTTTATCCGGTGGCCGTTATTGTCGTGGCCTTTATTGTCACCACCATATTGCTCATATTCGTGGTGCCGCAATTTGAAGAAATCTTCAGCAGTTTTGGTGCTGAGTTGCCGGCGTTTACTCAGTTTGTGTTAGCTATTTCCCGCTTTTTGCAAGATTACGGTCTTTTTGTTGGGGCGGGCTTAGTGGTAGCGAGTATTTTATTCAGTAAGACTTATAAAAAATCAAAACGATTGCGGGACAACCTAGACGGCAAAATGCTTAAAATCCCTGTGATTGGTGAAATATTAAAAAAAGCCGCGGTGGCGCGCTTTAGTCGCACCTTGGCCACGACTTTTGCTGCCGGTGTCCCCTTAATTGGCGCCCTTGATTCTGCTGCGGGAGCGTCGGGTAATGCGGTGTTTCGGGATGCTATTTTATTTGTTAAAAAAGAGGTGGCTGGCGGTACGCAAATGAACACGGCCATGCGCGCCACGGCTGTATTTCCTGATATGGTGACGCAAATGGTTGCTATTGGTGAAGAGGCCGGCGCAGTAGATGATATGCTGAGTAAAATAGCGACGATATACGAGGCAGAAGTCGATGATATGGTGGATGGCCTAACCAGTTTACTAGAGCCTATGATAATGGCCGTGCTCGGGGTGGTGATTGGTGGGTTAATTGTTGCCATGTATTTACCGATATTCGAAATGGGCAATGTGGTTTAAGGATTAAAAAGGCTGCAACAGCTGTACAATCTATCCTGAGGCCTAGTTTCGTCTTGCCTTTTCTGGCAAGCTAGCGGCCATTAATCGCCTTTAAAAGCTTCTGTATAATGGATGCAATTTTTCAGCTGATGGCTGACTCTCTCATTTTTTTCCTCGGTTTTGTTTTTATCATTAGCTTGATGATAGGCAGCTTCTTGAATGTAGTTATTTATCGCTTACCCATTATGATGGAGCGCAGCTGGAAAGCGGATTTTCACGCGCATTTTGATACTGACACAGCGCTGGAAAATACATCTAGCAACACACCTACTGAGCCTGCCAATTTTAACCTTGTGAAACCCGATTCAACCTGTCCAAACTGCCAGCATAAAATTCGTGCGTGGGAAAATATCCCGGTGCTAAGTTGGTTGTTGCTCAAAGGGAAGTGCAGCCAATGCCATACCGCTATTTCAGTTCGCTATCCTCTTGTTGAGCTAGGCACTGCACTTTGCTCTGTGTGGATAGCCTGGCATTTTGGTTATTCTTGGTCAGCGCTGGCAGGCGTAGTGTTGACTTGGGGTTTGGTTGCGCTGATTTTTATCGATATTGACACCATGTTATTGCCTGACCAGCTCACGCTACCGTTACTGTGGATGGGGTTACTGTTCAGTATTATTAACCCCGACGTAACAACCACAGATTCAATTATAGGCGCGACCGCAGGCTATTTAAGTCTTTGGTCTGTGTATTGGGCATTTAAGTTACTCACAGGTAAGGAAGGCATGGGGTATGGTGACTTCAAATTACTGGCTGCGCTTGGTGCTTGGTTGGGCTGGCAGTATTTGCCTATCGTTATCTTAATGTCGTCATTGGTTGGGGCTATTATTGGAGTAACCGTATTGACGATTCAAGGCAAGGACAAAGGTCAAGCAATTCCCTTTGGACCGTATTTGGCCATTGCTGGTTGGCTAACCTTGTTATACGGAGATTGGATTTCTGCCTATTACTGGCAGTGGGTTGGTATACGATGAGCAACATCATGATAATAAGATACGAGAAAGCGCTATGAGTAACTATGTTGTTGGGATCAGCGGCGGTATTGGCAGCGGTAAAACTACTGTTACCAACGAGTTCGCCAAATTAGACGTTGATATTATTGATGCAGATGTTATTGCCAGAGATGTGGTTGCACCAGGAACCGAAGGTTTACGCGCCATTGTTGCTAAATTTGGCTCAGGGATTTTAGATCAAGGGCAATGCCTAAATCGGCGCGCGCTTCGGGAGATCATTTTCAGTGATGAGCAGGCTAAAACGTGGCTTAATGCATTATTGCACCCCCTAATTAGACAAGAAACCTTGCGCCAAACAATTGAAGCTACGTCAGCCTATTGTATGTTAAGCGTTCCCTTACTTGTTGAAAACGGTAGTTACAAAACTGTCGATAGGGTTTTGATCGTCGATGTGCCCGAGGAAATGCAATTGCAGCGAAGCATGGCGCGGGATAAAGCAGACGAGACTTTGATTAAATCGATTATGGCGTCTCAGGCAACTAGGCAACAACGGCTTGAGGTTGCTGATGACGTGATAGATAATAGTGGTAACGAAATCGCGCTGGTAAAACAGGTTGCTAATCTTCATCATAGCTACCTTAAGTACGTTGGCGCTATCGACCAGTCTTGATTTGAGCTGATTATCGACGTTATATAGCTGTGTCGATGCGCTAAATCGAATGATAAACAAATTGGATTTTTTGATGTCCAACTGTTTACGCCTTTTTTCATACCCACATTCACATAACTTTGAGAGAGTAATGCCCCAAGCTATTTACGAATTTCCGCTCAATGAAAAGGTCAGAACTTATCTGCGCCTAGAGCAACTTTTTCAACAATTAAATCAAGTGAAAGAAGCCACCAAGAGTTGGCAATATATTCAGTTTCTATCTTCATTATTCACTTTGTTAGATTTACTTGAGCGTTTGGACCTTCGCACAGATGTGCTAAAAGATATTGAAATACAAGAAAAAAACCTTGTTCTATGGTCGCAACACCCCAACATTGATAACGACGCTTTACAGTCTGCTTTGCAGCAGATATTGCGTTTGCGTGAAGAGCTTAAAAGTGCCAAAAAATTCGGTTCAGATTTAAAAGAAGACCGCTTTCTTGCAGCGATACGTCAACGTTTTTCCATACCAGGAGGAACCTGCAGTTTCGACTTGCCGAGTCTACATTTTTGGCTGCAACAGCCTTTTGAGCGAATTCAAGGAGATATCAAAGGATGGATGTCTGACATTGATCTAATCGATCGCGGCTTACAAGTCATTCTGGCATTTTTGCGCGAACGAGGTCGATTTGTACCAATAGAAGCCGCGAAAGGCTTTTACCAAGGTATAGCAGATGATAAAAATGAACTCATCCGTGTTATCAGTGCAACTGATCAAGGTTATTACCCCATGTTAAGCGGTAATAAATATCGCTATGCGATCCGCTTTATGTTGTTCACACCGAACATGCAAGGCTCAACAACAGTGGACGAACAAGTGACGTGCAAGTTGGCCTGTTGTTGACCAACAATAGTTTACGATTTGAAAGAGGAACCGGTCATGAAGGTGAATTGTCCGTCATGTAAGACATCGGTCGAGTGGCATGAAAGTAGTCCATTTCGACCCTTTTGCAGTAAGAAGTGTCAGCTAATTGATTTAGGTGAATGGGCAGACGAACAAAAAGCGATACCCTGCGGCCCGTCAAAAGACGCAGAAACGTCACAATTACCTGATATAGAAGAGATTGAGGCGATGCTGAGTCAACAAGGAGACGACTTTTTCAAAGAGTGAGGTTCAAGGGAGGAGCATACAGGCGAAGCCTCTGTCCTTAATCGAGTAATTAGATTTAGCTGATAGATTTTAATTGTTTTTTATGTTCGTGGTGGTGGGCTATAGTAGCTACATCAAATTGATTAACCCAATAACTAACTGGAGATATTATGTCTAATCCAAATTTTGCAGATAAAACAGGCCAACGTGTTCCTGATGTGACTTTCCCTGTACGTGTGAACGACGAATGGGAAAAGCGTACTACAGATGAAATATTCTCAGGAAAAACAGTAGTTGTGTTCTCTTTACCTGGCGCATTTACGCCGACCTGTTCATCTACTCACTTACCGCGTTACAACGAATTGGCGAAAGTGTTTAAAGCCAACGGTGTAGACGAAATAGTATGTGTTTCTGTAAACGATACGTTCGTGATGAACGCGTGGGCGCAAGACCAAGAAGCACAAAACATCAGCTTATTACCAGATGGTAACTGTGAATTTACTGACGGCATGGGCTTGCTTGTTGATAAAGCCGACCTTGGGTTTGGCAAACGCAGCTGGCGCTATTCTATGCTGGTAAAAGACGGTGTGGTAGACAAGATGTTCATCGAGCCGGACTTACCAGGTGACCCGTTTGAAGTTTCTGATGCTGATACCATGCTTGAGTATATTGCTCCAAATGCGGCTAAACCCGCTCCCGCGGCAATTTTCACTAAACCTGGTTGTCCGTTCTGTACCAAAGCAAAAGCCTTGTTAACAGAAAAAGGTTACGAGTTTGAAGAGCTCGTGATGGGCAAAGAAATCACTTTCACTGGTATGAAAGCTATCTCAGGTAAAGATACTTGGCCGCAGGTGTTCATCAATGGCCAGCACATCGGTGGAAGCGATGAATTGGCAGAGTTTTTTAATAAGTAAACTTATCGCAGCACAAATACCTTAAGGGCTAACCATGTTAGCCCTTTTTTGTGGGCGAGAAAAATGCCAGCCGTGGTAATCGATGGCACTGCCAGCTATGATAAGGCCAAAATTTATTGGACAGACACCTATTTTATGTCATTTAAGCGATTGGTATTTAAACCATTATTAACTCTCACTTTTATATTACTAAGTGCATCACAAGCTAACGCCACCGTGACTGTTGGTTTAGCCAAGTTTGATCAGCTTTATAAAAATCAACTAGGCCAGACTTTGCCATGCTCAACTCAGCCAGCGTATCGCCATAAGGTATGCTCCTCGTTGCTAAAAAATGAAGGTAACGCGCCGTTTGTTTTGCATCATGGTGACAAAACCCAAAAGGTGTTCGTGCTTTTTCATGGACTCAGTGATTCGCCTTTTTTCTTAACGACGATTGCTCAGTCGCTATATGATCAAGGCTACAACGTGTTGGTTGCTCTACTGCCTGGGCATGGTAAAAAAGAGGCTGATGCAGACATGCAAGATCCTGAATTGGCGGCGCGTTGGCATGATAATGTACAAAATATGATTGGCTTAGCACCAGAGTTTGGCATTGATTTATATATCGGCGGATTCTCTACTGGTGGCGCATTGGCTGCGCAATATGTACTTGAAAACCCAAATGAAGCAACAGGATTACTGCTATTTTCTGGGGCGTTAGCGCTAGATTCAAGTGTTGAAACCATGGCCAATATTTGGGGCATAAAGTGGTTAGCCAAAACGTTAGATGGTGATTATCAAAGCGTTGGGCCGAATCCTTTTAAGTACCCCAGTGTGGCGCGTTATTCGGCGTTTCAGTTAACGGACGTTATATTCTCAGTTCGCGACTTGATAGAACAACAAAAGCCGCTAGATATTGCTCTTTTTGCGGCGCACTCCGAGGCGGATAACACCACGCCCATTTCTGGCGTGAAAGACCTAATTGCATACAATAAAGGTGAGAGTATCTTATTTTCCATCGAAAAAGATTTGGATGTTTGCCACGCGGATTTGGTGGTAAATAATGAGCAAATCCAGCAAATGGACTTTGACGAAAGCCAAGTCACTGAAATTCTGCCTTGCAGTGTGCCAAAAGCTAACCAGATGCACCAAGAAATGCTTGCGGCCCTTAAAGCATTCATAAGCAAACATTAGCGAGTTGTAGGCCTTTTTGATAACAAGGCCTACAATACAACTCGATAGTTTTCGTGCACTTATGTTCCAATATCAGTGAACAAAATGATCCGCCGGCACACTGCGTATTAATCTAAGTACACGTCTTACTCGCGGATATCTTTTTATGTACACCTTATATGGCTCAGAAGTCTCACTCTATACTGGCAAAATTCGCGCCTATCTCAGGTTTAAACAATTGCCTTTTATGGAGGAGCTATCCACTGTTAAGGTGTATAAAGATATCATTCTCCCTGAGACAAAAGTGGCGTATATCCCTGTTGTAAAAACACCGCAAGGGCAATATTTACAAGATACCGCACGTATTATCGACCATTTAGAAGCGCAGCATAGCGAGCGCTCTATCATACCTACTGCACCCACACAGCACTTGGTCAGTGAGTTATTCGCGTTGTGGGGAGATGATTGGTTAGTGATCCCTGCTATGCATTATCGCTGGAATAAAAACAACTTTCCCTTTATTTATCAAGAGTTCGGGCGAGTTGTTGCGCCTAAAGCTCCAGGCTTCATAAGAGCATATTTTGGCAAAAAACTGGCTAAGAAGTTCAGTGGTTTTGTGCCGGTACTGGGAATCACACCTCATTCTATTCCCAGTATCGAGGCGTGGTATGAAAAAACAGTGTTGCATCATTTGAACGTGCATTTTGCCACGCATCAATACTTACTCGGCTCTCGTCCATGCGTGGGAGATTTCGGGCTGATGGGCCCATTATATGCTCATTTATATCGCGACCCAGCCCCAGGTAAATTAATGAGAGAAATTGCACCGAATGTGGCTGCATGGGTGGAGCGAATGAGCAAACCAGACGTGGAGCTTGGTGAGTTCCTGCCAGATGATGACATTCCGAAAACCCTGTTGCCCCTGATCCAGAACATATTTGAACAGCAATGGCCTGTACTTAGAAGCACAGTTTCAGCACTCAGTGAATGGCGAGAGGCTAACCCTCATGAGCATTTTATTCCGCGCAGTGTTGGCCAGCATAGCTTTTCAATTAACCAAGTGTCTGAAAGCCGCGCGATATCAAGTTTTCATCAATACAAGTTGCAAAGAGTGCTAAACACATACCAACAGTTTAGCGCTTCGGAAAAAGAAAACGTCAGCGCTTTTTTAGCAAGTGTCAAAGCCGATAACTACCTGCAGATGACGGTGAAAGATAAGGTGATAATGGAGCATAATAAGTTGGTTTTTGCCCAAGACTAAGTTAGCTGTGCAAGTCTACTGATAGTCTATTGGGCTTGTATTTAGGTTGAGCCTTAAGCCTAAATAGCCTTAAACCGCTATAGTCCTAAGCCAATAGAGCGTTACATCGGAATAGTTAATTCAAAGCGCACGCCGCCGTTGACACTGGTATGGCAATCGATTGTGCCTTTTAAAAACTTGACCACTAAGTTATAGCAAATATGCATGCCTAGGCCGTTATCACTATTTTTATCAGCAAGGCTGAAAAACGGTTTATATAGATTGCTAACGCTCGTTTGCTCCATACCCTGACCGTCATCAATGTAAACAATGTGCAAGCTTGGCCTTGAGTCGATATACGTGTTGCTCGCCTCAATGGTAATCTTTCCAGCCTGGTTTTCTGTATAAGCATGCTCCACCGAGTTGATAATTAGGTGGGTTAGTACTTGCCCAATTGCGCCGGCATGACAAACAACAGACAAATCGCTCGGTATATCCAAACATACTCTGTGGCGGGTGGTTTTTAATTTGGGTTTGAGCGATAGCAAGACTTCAGTCAAATAATGACAAAGATTGATTTCACGCTTACTGCGCTGGTGCTGGTCTTGCACCAATTGGGTAAAATTTTCCATAAGTTGATCAGCTCGCAACACATTGCGCTTGATGATAGTGAGCGCGGTGTGAGCGTCTTGATGAAACTGCTTTAGCTCAGATTTTTTCAGTGAGTTGTTTGCTAATTTCTGCCCACAACGCTCATTGAATGTTTCCAGATGAGATGCGGCCGTCAAAGCAGCGCCTAAAGGGGTGTTCATTTCGTGAGCGAGGCTCGAAAGCATAGTGGTCAAAGCAGTAGCGTTCTCCATTTCGACGAGTTGCTCTTGAACACGATCCCGTTGATACAGCGCTTTTTGCAGCACGAGCTTTGATTCATCTATCTCTTGTTGTTGTTGAGCAATTTGTATGGATTGGTGTTTTTTAAGTGAGCGTAACTGGCGTGTATTCGCTTCATTGTGCATCACCTGACAAAGAGCAGAGCAGAGTATATCGATACGCGCTTGTTGCATTTTCGACACTGTTGTATTGACAAGATTAAATGCACTTACCACAGCGAGGAGCTCATTTGCATGGGTGACAACTGGAAGGGCAATGCAATTATCGATTGCTAGCTTCTGTGTATCCTGATGCAAGGCTACCCAATTCGCATCAGCACTGATATTAGTGATGAATTCTGTCTGCAAGTGAGTCAACACACTGTGAGGCAAGCTTTTTGATTGAGTTCCATTTAGGGCTAACATGGCATTTAATAACGCATCAGGTGTGGCCAAGTTTAACGCTACAGACACGCTGTTATTCAGCTCTGTGTGCCACAGAACTAGATATTGGCTGTTTAAGGTTTCTTTGAGTAATGTCGCGAGAGTATGAACAGCACTTGCTGTGTCTCCAAGCAGCGCTGCCAGTACATCGGACTTAAAGTTATCAATGCTAGGCGTGTGGGCTCTGCAAAATGTGCTGTCATGCACAGTGTCATACCTCGACGTTTGGGCTTTTTATCGCACACCATCAATTTAATGTTGGCGGCTTAAGCCTCTTTATTATGGGGGAACAGTCACGTTAACGTGCGCTTAGTCTCAAGCTTTAGTCAATATTTGCCTAGCTAAGATGCTCAAAATAGCACAAAAGTTGGCCAAGTATACATAGTTGTCAGGTTTATATATCGCCGTAAATGGCTTGCAAGGCGCTGATAGCGGTGATTGCAGCGGTTTCAGTACGCAGTACCCTTGGGCCTAATTGAACGGTTTGAAATCCGCCTTGTTCGGTTTGGTAAAGCTCCTGATCGGAAAACCCACCTTCCGGGCCGATTAGCAAACGTACGCCATCTTTGCCGACGTTGATATGACGAAAGCTCTTCTGCGCTCTAGGGTGCAAGGTTAAGCGCAATGCTTGAGTGGATTGATTAACCCAGCTCTGAAAATCCATCGGCATATGTAATATGGGCAAGACATTACGGCCGCACTGTTCACACGCCGCAATAATAATTTTTTGCCACTGTGCATGTTTCTTCTGCCAACGTTGTTCGTCTAGCTTAACGCCGCAGCGCTCTGTGATAAGTGGCGTTATTTCAGTGACGCCTAACTCAACAGATTTTTGCAGCACCCAATCCATTCTGTCGCCACGTGAAACGCCTTGGCCTAAGTGAACGCTTAAAGGTGACTCAAGACTCATGCTGAGCTTGGCGTCGATTTGTACACGTACCTTACGCTTGGACACATCGATAAATTCACCGCTGTACTCATTGCCATCACCGTTAAACAGGACAACAGGCTGGCCGACCTTAGAACGCAATACATTGGCCACATGATTACTGGCGTCAGGGGTTAATGCCAATTCTTGGTCAGGATGGAGGGTATCAGGGTGATAAATTCTGGAGATTCGCATAGTTCAAACAATTAGTCGGTTTGCGTCTATGGTATCAAGGTCTCTTGGAATTAGGAAAGTGTATTAGAAACGTGTAGTAGAAGAGTGAATTAGAAAAAAGTCGTAAAGTCAGTTTGCGGTCAATAAATCAATTCTAATACTTAGAACAATACTCGATAGGGGGTTCAAGCCTATCGAGTATTAGATTTAGTTTACTTCTGCTACCTCACCAGTATCTATTGATGACGCCTGAGCTATGGCGTTAGCCCCCTTGCGTGCATACTTAGTGTTCTTACCCGTGTCTTTAAATAACGAATAAGCAAATAGAACTGCTACGATAGTCGCGAGTATTACGAGTAGCAACATTTTCAATTCCTTTAAAAATATTATGCCAAATCGATTAAGTCGACGAGGCCAGTATATCACCAACAGCAAAGCGTGTTCAAAGAATAAACATGTCTCCTTCATGTCTTACAACTAAAGGGTAGTAGCCGAAAGTTGTAAGCAAAAACAATATATTTATTAAAAATTACAGGTATATTAAGCCAGCGTAAAAAAGCACTGTTTTTGTATTATTTAATCAATATGTAATATTAAGTAGTACCTGCACAGATATGCTAGGCGTGATGGTAGAGGATTCGGAGTAACCATCGAAAAATAATGAAATAAATGGAGAAATACATGTTTGAATTTGACTCAGAACAAATGTCACAAATGATGGACACTTACGTTATTCCTTGGGGAATTAATATCGTAATGGCCATCTTGATCTACATCGTTGGTAAAATAGTTGTTGGCATCATCGTTAACTTGTTTGGCAAGGTAATGAAGCGCTCTAAATACGACGATATGTTAGTAAATTTCATCAAAGCGATATTGAACGCCATTCTGATGTTGTTCGTTATCATCGCATCATTGAACGAATTAGGTGTTGATACTACCTCACTTGTGGCGATTTTAGGTGCTGCTGGTTTAGCCATTGGTTTATCTTTACAAGGCTCACTACAAAACTTTGCTGCAGGCGTTATGTTACTTGTATTTCGTCCATTTAAAGCGGGTGACTTTGTTGAGGCGGGTGGAGCAGCAGGTGTCGTTAAGAGCATCAGTATTTTCACTACTATCATGACCAGTGGTGATAACAAAGAAATTATCGTACCTAATGGCCAAATATACAGCGGCACCATCACTAACTACTCAGCAAAAGAAACGCGCCGTGTAGATATGGTCGTTGGTATCGGCTATGACGCCGACCTTAAGCGCGCTAAAGAAGTATTGAAAGAGCTAACAGCTGCTGACCCACGTATTCTTCAAGATCCAGCGCCGACTATTGCTGTTGCTGAGCTTGCTGATAGCAGCGTTAACTTTGTGGTACGTCCTTGGGTGAAATCTGCTGATTTCTGGGGTGTTAAATTCGATTTTACCGAAGCGGTTAAATTACGTTTCGACCAAGAAGGTATTTCAATTCCATTCCCACAAATGGATGTACACCTTCACAAAGACGCAGAATAATTTTTAGTGTCTTACAAAAATGCCGCTTTAAAGCGGCATTTTTTTTGTCTGTTATTTGCATGACTAAGCTGATTATTTCTTACATTGGGGACGGTCTTGAGCCTGTTGATATAAAGCAAGGGCCGGCCCCATATTCTCACCTAACTTTTCGATTCTGCTTTGCGGTGCGGGGTGGGTAGACAGCATCTCTGCTTGGCGATTGTCACCACTGGCTTTATCCATGTTCTGCCATAGGTTGACCGATTGCTTTGGGTCAAAGCCTGATTGTGCCATTAACTGTAGGCCAATTAAGTCAGCCTCGGTTTCATGTGTACGGCTAAATGGCAGTTGTACGCCGACTTGCACGCCCATACCGATAGCGGCCATTATCATATTGTTATTGGCGATTTGATTGGCCTGTAGTAATTGATTGGTTGCTTCCATGCCAATACCTATCAAGGTACTGCTCGACATCCGCTCATTACCATGATCTGCGATAACGTGTCCCACTTCATGGCCTATGACAGCAGCTAATTGATCTTGGTTCTCTGCGACACCAAGCAAACCTGTATACACACCAATTTTCCCCCCGGGGAGCGCAAATGCGTTGACTTGCGGGTCATCGAAAACTACCAATTCCCATTCACCAGAGAACACTGATTTCGGTACATGCTTGGTGATGGCATCCGCTACGCAAGACACAAATTTATTGGTGACTTGGGTATTAGAGACTTTCTGCTCTGATTTCATGCCATCAAATGTCTGCTGGCCCATGTTAGCTAGCTGGTCAGAGGAATAAAGCTTAAGTTGGTTGCGCCCTAATGGAGACTTGGCACAGCCGCTAAGTAATAAGGTTGAAACACAGACGGCGGTGAACACTTTGCTAAGTGAAAATGTCATGGCGTACTTCCTGTAAATTAATGTAAAGGGAATAGGGTGATACTACCTTGTTATCTCGATGGGGTTAATACTTAAGTCAATTGATGTTCTTGAGCAAAAAAAAACGTATCAAGCACTTGCCGATACGTTTTTTGTGTCATTGTATTAGTACTCAAGATGCTAGCCAGCAACCAGTCTCTATCAATTATAGATTTGCAGCAGCCCGTAAAGCGTCCGCTTTATCTGTTTTCTCCCAAGGGAATTCTTCACGGCCAAAGTGACCGTATGCGGCGGTGGCTTGATAAATTGGACGTTCCAAATCAAGCATTTTAATTAAGCCGTATGGGCGAAGTTCGAAGTGTTCGCGCACCAAGGCGGTTAACGCTTCATCGGAGACTTGCCCGGTGCCGAAAGTTTCAACATTAATGGAGGTTGGCTCAGCAACACCAATTGCGTAAGAAATTTGAATTTCACAACGCTTTGCTAAACCAGCTGCCACTATGTTTTTAGCAACGTAGCGTCCAGCGTATGCGGCACTGCGGTCAACTTTTGACGGATCTTTACCCGAGAACGCACCGCCACCGTGTCGTGCCATACCGCCGTAGGTATCAACTATAATCTTACGGCCAGTTAAACCGCAATCACCCATTGGGCCGCCAATCACAAAACGACCTGTCGGGTTAATAAAATACTTAGTTTGTGCTGTTAACCATTTAGCAGGTAATACCGGTTTAATGATTTCTTCCATCACGGCTTCACGTAATTGCTCTGTGGTCACGGAATCACAGTGCTGGGTTGAAAGCACAACGGCATCTATACCTACGGGCACATTATCTTCGTATACAAAAGTAACTTGGCTTTTTGCATCTGGGCGTAGCCAATCTAACTGGCCGCTTTTACGAATTTCAGCTTGGCGTTTCACTAAACGATGAGCGTAGGTGACTGGTGCAGGCATTAGTACGTCAGTTTCATCACTGGCATAACCAAACATTAAACCTTGGTCGCCAGCGCCTTGATCTTCTGGGCGAGTGCGGTCAACACCTTGATTAATATCAGGTGATTGCTTACCAATGGCGTTCAATACTGCACATGAATCAGCATCAAAACCCATATCCGAATGGGTGTAGCCAATTTCACGAACGGTATTGCGTGTTAGTTCTTCAATATCTACCCAAGCATTAGTGGTGACTTCACCGCCCACCATTACCATGCCGGTTTTTACGTAGGTTTCACAGGCTACGCGAGCCTTCGGGTCTTGCTTTAGAATTGCATCGAGAACCGCGTCAGAAATTTGATCTGCGATTTTATCTGGGTGCCCTTCGGAAACCGACTCGGAGGTAAAAAGATGCTTAGCCATGTTGGATCCTTATAAAATTAAAATGGTTTAACGAATATAGTGACATTTTACTGATTAAGATCAAAAATACCAGTCTTTACTTCTAGACGTCCAAACGGCTGGGCGTAAACGAACCGTTCCAGTAAAAAAAGTCAACCGCAAATGGAGTTTCGTTAGGTTTTGTCGTTGCAGTTAGGCGAGGCGTAAGCCAGAATGTAGCGCTATATCGGTCGCTATCTTACACTTTCGATGAGTTTTTAACAGCGAGCGTCAACCAGTCATTAATAATCAGGAGACCACATGCCTTCACGTCAACAACTCGCTAACGCAATACGTGCGCTTAGTATGGATGCAGTACAACAGGCTAATTCAGGACACCCAGGCGCCCCAATGGGCATGGCGGATATAGCCGAAGTATTGTGGAACGATTTTTTAAAGCACAATCCGGCTAATCCAAATTGGGCTAACCGCGACCGCTTTATTATGTCTAACGGCCATGGTTCGATGTTAGTTTACTCATTGTTGCATTTGACAGGTTATGAGTTACCCATTGAAGAGTTGAAAAACTTCCGTCAATTGCATTCTAAAACACCAGGCCACCCAGAGTATGGCTACGCGCCTGGCGTTGAAACAACCACTGGCCCCCTTGGTCAGGGCATCAGTAATGCAGTCGGCATGGCGATTGCCGAGAAAATGTTGGCTGCACAATTTAACCAAGAAAAATTCGATATCGTTGATCACTTCACTTATTGCTTCTTGGGCGATGGCTGTTTGATGGAAGGTATCTCTCATGAAGCCTGCTCACTTGCTGGAACATTAGGTCTGGGCAAATTAGTGGCATTTTGGGATGACAACGGTATTTCTATCGACGGCCACGTTGAAGGCTGGTTTACTGATAATACCCCTGCACGTTTCGAAGCTTATGGTTGGCAAGTTATTGCCGATGTTGATGGTCACGACCCACAAGCGATTAAAGCGGCTGTTGAAACGGCGAAAGCCAATACCACTCAACCGACGTTGATATGCTGTAAAACCGTCATCGGTTTTGGCTCACCGAACAAATCAGGTAGCCATGATTCACATGGCTCACCATTAGGTGTAGATGAAGTCACTGCGACCCGCGAATTCTTAAAATGGCCATATGGGGCATTTGAAATTCCGGCAGACATCTACGCAGGTTGGGATGCAAAAGCGTCAGGTTCTGATTTAGAGCAAGCATGGAATGAACAATTCGCTGCATACGGGAAGGCCCATCCTGAATTAGCAGCTGAATTAACACGTCGTCTAAACGGTGATTTACCTGCTGATTTCGCTGAAAAGGCCCAAGCATTTGTTGAGCAATCTCAACAAAAAGCTGAAAACGTAGCGAGTCGTAAGGCGTCACAAAACTCTATCGAAGCATTCGCTGGGATCATGCCTGAAATTTTAGGTGGCTCGGCAGATTTGGCCGGTTCAAACCTAACGCTTTGGTCAAAGTCTAAAGGCGTCACAGCTGACGATGCCAGCGGTAACTATTTATACTACGGTGTACGTGAATTCGGTATGAGCGGCATCATGAACGGTATTGGTTTGCATGGTGGATTCCGTCCATTTGGAGCCACCTTCCTGATGTTTATGGAATATGCGCGTAATGCAGTGCGTATGGCTTCTTTAATGGGTATTCCAAATATCTTTGTATATACCCATGACTCTATCGGTCAGGGCGAAGATGGCCCAACTCACCAGCCTATCGAGCAATTAGCAAACTTGCGCTTAACGCCTAATTTAGCCACATGGCGCCCTTGTGATGGTGCTGAAACAGCCGTTGCATGGAAATCTGCGCTAGAGCGTAAAGATGGCCCGAGTGCATTGGTATTTAGTCGTCAAGGTTTGCCTGCTCAAGTGCGTAGCGCTGAACAACTCGCTAACGTTGCCAAAGGGGGTTACATCCTGAAAGAGTGCGATGGTGAGCCTCAAGTGATTTTGATTGGTACTGGTTCTGAAGTCGGTGTTGCTGTGGATGCAGCTGAGCAATTAGCTGCCAAAGGCGTTGCTGTGCGTGTTGTGTCTATGCCAAGTACGTCAGTGTTTGACCAACAAGACGCGGCTTATCGCGAATCTGTATTGCCGCGCGCAGTGACTGCACGTGTAGCCGTTGAAGCTGCCCATGTTGATTACTGGAGCAAGTATGTAGGTCTTGATGGTGCGGTAGTCGGAATGTCTACTTTTGGTGAGTCTGCACCGGGTGGCGTACTACTCAAGCACTTCGGTATCACAGCTGATGCCGTGGCTGAGAAAGCACAAGGTTTATTGAATTCTTAGGAAATGGCTTCCAGTTGAAACAATAAAACTATAATCTAAGGCGCTTTCGAGCGCCTTAGCTATTTTAGTGACGCACTTTTTACGTTTTAAATTGCGTTTTAAATCATATTGCAAATAGTGTTTTAAATTTCAGTAAGAGCCAAATGATACGAGTAGCAATTAACGGTTTTGGTCGTGTTGGTCGCAACGTATTACGTGCGTTATACGAAACAGGGCAAAACAAACAAATTCAAATTGTGGCGATCAATGAACTCGCCGAGCCTGAGGGCGTAGCACATCTATTAAAATATGATACTGCGCATGGGCGTTTCCGTTTTCCTGTGGTGCTAGACAACCATCAGCTAGTGGTTGCCGGTGACCCTATCACGTTATTGCAGCAAGAAAATATTCACGACCTACCTTGGGCTGACCTAGATATTGATGTGGTTCTTGAGTGTACCGGTGTCAATAATGAGCGGGCTCACGGTGAACAGCATATCGCTCAAGGGGCGAAAAAAGTGTTGTTTTCTCAGCCCTGTGGCCCAGATGTTGATGCAACGATTATTATGGGCATCAATGAGGAATCTCTTAAAACCAGCGATAGTATAGTCTCCGCTGGCTCATGCACGACCAACTGTATCGTGCCTGTCATACAAGTCCTTGATGAAGCGTTTTCAGTTTCAAGTGGCACCATCACGACTATCCATTCATCCATGCATGACCAACAAGTCATAGATGCTTATCACCCAGATTTACGCCGAACCCGCGCTGCCAGCCAATCGATTATCCCTGTGGATACCAAACTGGCGCGCGGAATAGAGCGAGTTTTGCCCAAGTTTGCGGGCAAATTTGAAGCCATCGCCGTACGCGTGCCGACTATTAACGTTTCAGCAATGGATTTAAGCGTAACCCTTGATGCCAAAGTCACTATTGATGAAGTGAATCAAGCGTTAAAAACGGCCAAGAATGGGCGTTTGAATGGTATTTTAGATTTTACTGAAGAACCTTTGGTGTCAGTGGATTTCAATCACGACGCGCATTCTTGCATCGTGGATGGCACACAAACGCGAGTGAGTCACAAGCAACTGGTTAAATTACTGGTATGGTGTGATAACGAATGGGGGTTCTCAAACCGAATGATTGATATCGTACTCGTCATGAACACTTTATCGCTGGGCAAGACGGGAAAATGATTTTTATCCCGTCAATCGAGAATGCATTTCAGCACCTAACTCGCGTAACGCGATATGCAACGAATTTACAGATTACATTTTTTAATTAGCAATTCACGTTTAACACGTCAAATGGGGAAAATATGTCAATAATCAACATGACTGATTTAGATTTAGCAGGAAAGCGGGTACTTATTCGTCAGGATCTGAACGTACCTATCAAGGACGGAAAAGTCACTTCCGATGCGCGTATTAAGGCGTCTTTAGGCACGCTTAAACATGCACTTGAAGCCGGTGCCAAGGTCATGGTTATGTCTCATTTAGGTCGTCCAACAGAAGGTGAGTACGACAGTGCATTCTCATTGCAGCCAGTGGTTGATTATTTAAATGACGTTCTAGAGTGCCCAGTAAGCCTAGCGAGTGACTATTTAAACGGTGTTGAAGTGAAGGCAGGTGAACTGGTCGTTCTTGAAAATGTACGTTTCAACGTGGGCGAAAAGAAAGACGACGAAGCGCTTTCTAAGCAATATGCCGCATTATGTGATGTTTACGTAATGGACGCTTTTGGCACTGCACACCGTGCACAAGCTTCAACTCATGGAGCGGGTAAATTCGCGCCTGTTGCCTGTGCAGGACCACTACTAGCCGGTGAGCTAGAAGCTCTAGGTAAAGCACTGCACAACCCTGCACGTCCTATGCTGGCGATTGTTGGCGGCTCTAAAGTGTCAACCAAGTTAACCGTACTTGAATCTTTATCGAATAAAGTGGACCAGCTTATTGTGGGTGGCGGCATCGCCAATACCTTCATCGCCGCTACTGGCAACAACGTGGGTAAATCCTTGTACGAAGCAGATTTAATCCCTGAAGCGAATCGTTTATTAGCGGCTGCAAAAGATGCTGGTGGGAATATCCCAGTGCCTGTTGATGTCGTCACAGGCAAAGAGTTCTCAGAGCAAGCACAAGCAACGCTTAAGGCCGTTAGTGACGTAGCAGACGATGATATGATTTTTGATATCGGGCCACAGACTGCCACTGAACTGGCAGAGTTGATCAAAAACGCCGGAACAATCGTTTGGAATGGCCCTGTAGGGGTATTCGAATTTGACCAATTCGGTGAGGGCACAAAAGCCATTGCTATGGCAATTGCACAAAGTAATGCATTTTCTATTGCAGGTGGTGGTGATACGTTAGCAGCAGTGGACAAATATGGTATCGAAGATAAGATATCGTATATCTCTACTGGCGGTGGCGCATTTTTAGAATTTTTAGAAGGTAAAGCGCTTCCCGCAGTGACTATGTTAGAAGCGCGCGGCGCGTAACTTACTTGATAATTTGATAAAGCGCGTAAACAAAAGCGCTAACAAGAAATTCAATAATAAGAAAAGCAAAAGCTTTCATTAACCTTTGTAACCTACTAGCCGGTTTACCCCCGGCTCACAACACAATTAAGGAGTGTTGCTCATGGCATCACAAGCACAATTGGATATGCTAAAAAAAATAAAAAGCGACAATGGATTTATCGCGGCCCTTGACCAAAGTGGAGGCAGTACGCCTAAAGCTTTGCGTTTATATGGTGTTGAAGAAACTGAATATAGCAATGATGATGAGATGTTCACTCAAGTTCACTTGATGCGAACTCGCATAGTCACTAGCCCTGCCTTTAATGGTAAGCGTGTACTGGGCGCTATATTATTTGAAAATACATTAGATCGTGAAATTAACGGTAAGTCATCTGCGCGCTTCCTATGGGAAGAAAAGAACGTAGTTCCGTTTTTGAAAGTAGATAAAGGCCTGTTGGATGAAGAGAACGGTGTTCAGTTAATGAAACCTATCGCTGATCTAGATAACTTGTTGGCTAAAGCAAATGCACAAGATGTGTTTGGCACTAAAATGCGCTCAGTGGTTAAACTGGCTAACAAGGCTGGTATTGACGCTATTGTTGCTCAACAATTTGAAGTAGGTAAGCAAATTTTAGCTGCCGGGTTAATGCCGATAATTGAACCTGAAGTGGATATTAACAGTCCAGAAAAAGCGCAAGCAGAAGCATTGTTGAAAGCGGCTATCTTAGCCGAACTTGATGCCCTTGATGCTGATCAAACTGTGATGCTCAAACTGACTCTTCCTGAAGAAACTAATTTCTATAGTGAGTTGGTTGAGCACCCTAAAGTATTGAAAGTGGTAGCTCTCTCAGGTGGTTATAATCGTCAAGAAGCCAACCGTCGTTTGTCAGAGAATAAAGGCATTATTGCTAGCTTCTCTCGCGCGTTGACGGAAGGTGTGAGTGCTAAACAAACAGATGAAGAGTTTAACGCGACATTAGACCAAGCGATTGAAGGTATCTATCAAGCATCAGTTAGCTGATAACGAGCTGAATGTGTTCATGAAAGCCAAGCCTAGTGCCTGGCTTTTTTGTGTTTGAATTTTTTATTTAGCCAAATAGTGTCTATACCTTTGCCTAGTGGATTTACCCTCTACACTTGCTATTATATTAACTAACCTATTTTCGTCATTCCAATAGAGATAAAATTATGTTTATCAACCGCTTAAAGAAAATGGTGCGCGTTACATGCAAGTGACATTGCCCTTGCCATTATATAAAAAACTGTCAGTTACATTCAGGGTAGAGCCTGGCTGTTTAGGGCCAGATGGGGTTGAGCATATTGAAGGGTTTTGTCAGTTTGCGAAAAAGCAAGTGGCCTCATTGCATAGTGACTTTGTGCGCTGGCGTATCATACCTCGATACGACAAAAGTTTGCCTGAAACAGAATACAAAACTAATAATAAGCGTCTTGATCATAAAAAAGCGACCCTGTATTTACGGGTATTCGAGCAAGAGTTAGAGACGTTCGAAGAGCACTTTCAAGACAAACTAGCCGAGTTGATTGACCAGTATTTAGGTCGTTAAGCGTCCAGTAACCACTTTTCACCCACCGCAATTTCCACTTGATTCAAGACATACTCCCAAAGCTTAGGCGCAATATCTTGCAAATGCGTATTTCGTTTAAGGACTTGGCTTTTCTTAACTTGATTTACCTTCCAGCTACCACCTTGATTACTCATGTTTTGCAACACAGGCAATACTCTGTCCATGCCTTTGGCAAATCTTGCATCTGCGGTGTGGGCTTGCTCAAATTCGAGCCACATATCTAACATGCTTTGCCCTGTATGCTTGGGTAACAGGCCAAATATACGTTTGGCAGCTTCTAGTTCTTTTAGTTCTTGCGCTTGATGATCTTGCTCGTCAGCAAAAGCAAATAAATCCCCAGCGTCTATTTCAACAATATCGTGAATAAGCAGCATTTTAGTCACGCGTAATATATCTACGGGCTCGTGCGCATAATCCACCATTATTTGTGCTAAGAGTGCAATGTGCCAACTGTGCTCGGCGCTGTTCTCTTGACGATTATTATCAGCTTCAACAACGGTCTTTCGATACACCGCTTTAAGTTTGTCTATTTCGAGCATAAAGGAGATTTGAGCAGAAAGGTCGTGCATGTCTTGGGGGATCCTAAATGTGGAAAACGGCAACAGCGAAATGCGCGTTGCCTTGTTGCTATTTACAGTTCGCTGGTGTCGTTTCGATCTGCGATTTTTTTTAAGTTTTCGTGAATTTTAAATAGTACGATCAGTAGCTCGCACCAGATTCGAGCTCCCACTGCGCCCGCAATGAGTATCCCGGCTCCAGCGAAAAAACCACCGCCGTAAGAATTAAACATGGTGCCTACGCCTGATACTAAAGCTGCAAGCAGCATCAGCCAGTAAACAACTGTGATAATTTTGGGGGTGAGCATGGAGTCGAAGAAAAAAAGATCTTTCATTGAATAGCTTCCTTGTTATGTAAGTTAGAAACGCCTTTATGCGTCTGAATTAGCACACTGTTAAAACAATGCAGCCGATGAACTATAAAGTAGTTTCGCTTGTAATTACAAGGTGTTATATGCAATGTAAAAAACAAGAAATTGGAATATCACGGAGAAGCATCGCGCTAGGTTACTCATAGCGCAACTGTAGGTCTAAAGCGTGTAGATAGCGCTCTTCAGTTGCGAGATCTGCACTAAATATAAGCTTATTTTCAAGCCATCCTTCGGGGAATGTTAGCCGTATGCTGTTTGCCTTCACTTTCACGCTAACGGGGGGGAGTATGTCGTCCTGACGCTTTATGTTTAACAGCACCGCTAAGCGCAAAATAGCGATTAATTTGTGTACCTGCTCTGCGGGATGTTGGGTAAAATCTGCAATCTCGCTTGGGCGAATTTTTTTACGGTAGTAACGTACTAATGTAGCCATTAGTGTTTGTTGCTCTTGATTAAAACCGGGTAAGTCAATGTGCTGTAAAATATAGGCAGAGTGGCGCTGGGTGCCATGAGTGTTGATTTGCAAGCCCACTTCATGGAGCAGCGCCGACCAACCTAACATGCTCTTGAGCTCTTTGGTGGCAATATTCCAGCTATCTTTACATTGTTGATAGATATCCATGGTCACACTATGCACTCGTCTCGCTTGTTCTATATCAACATCGTATCGCGTCGCAAGACTTTCAGCAGAGCGCTGGCGTACGTCAGGGTGGGTCAACTGGGTTTCCATTTCATATAAGACCCCTTCGCGCAATGCCGCTGAAGAGAACACCATATGGTCAATATTCAAGCTTTTGAAGATGGCAATTAAGATTGCCAAACCCGCAGCGAAAACAGGCTTACGATCTTCACTCATTTGACTGATGTTAAGCTTATCTAGCGTGCCGGCCTCGCAGCTGATTTTCACTAAACTGGTAAGTTGTGACAGCGTGACTTTGCCTTCGGTGGATTTGACACTGTCATTTTGCGCGATTTGAATAATATTGCGAATAGTGCCTGAGGTGCCAATACAGCTTTTCCAGCCTGCGCGTAGATAGGCTTTGTCAATCATCTCCAGTTCTTGCTGGGCTGCGGTGATAGCACGTTCGAACGACTTGTTTTTCAGCTCATTGTTTTTGAAAAACTTTTTAGTGTAACTGACACAGCCCATTTGTAAGCTGCGCAACATCTTAGGTTCAAACCCTTGGCCAATAATAAATTCAGTCGAGCCGCCACCTATATCGACCACTAACCGTTGGCCATTGTCATGGTTGGTATGAGCGACGCCTAAATAAATTAAGCGAGCTTCTTCGGCGCCACCTATCACTTCAATAGGGTAGGGAAGAATATTACGTGCTGCGCGGATAAAGGTTTTGGCGTTGCTGGCTTTACGTAAGGTATAGGTGGCGACGATTCGTACATTCTCTGGTGGGAAGTCCTGCAGGCTCTCAGCCACTACGTTGAGGGCATCTAACCCGCGTTGTTGGGCCTCGTCATCAAGGTGGTAATCACTGCTCAAGCCCTGCGCTAAACGCACTTTTTGTTTAACCCTGTGCAGGATCTGAACTGATCCTGCAACGACGCGGGCGACTACCAAATGAAAGCTGTTAGAGCCAATGTCTAATGCGGCAATTTTGCTGGTGTCTCTTACTTCTACACCATCAAATGGCGCATTGTCATTGGGCATCTTTCTTTTTTTCCTGCTGTTTAATGTACTCATACGTCTCTATTTGGGAGCGCAGCTTTTTGCGATTACCACGACGTACGTATTTGTTCGATTGATGTTGGTCAATGATACGGGCTTTAAGGGTATCTTGAAATTGAATTTCGAGAATATCCAAAATTTGCTTGATGAGCTTGGGTTCGTATATGGGGCAACCCACTTCGATACGAAAATCCATGTTGCGGGTCATCCAATCCGCGGATGAGATAAACACGCGTTTATCGCCAGCATTCTCAAACACCATAACTCGAGGATGCTCTAGGAATCGGTCAACGATGCTGATTACTGATATATTTTCACTCAACCCTTTGACGCCAGGAACCAGTGAACACATCCCTCGAATAATTAAACGAACTTTCACCCCTGCTTGACTGGCTTTGTACAAGTCATCTATTAACAGTTGGTCATCCAAGTTATTCAATTTTAGCGTAATCCCAGCGCTCAAGCCTTCTTTGACGTTCTGTATTTCTTGCCTGATCAACAGTTGTATTTTGGTACGAGCATTAATTGGCGAGATCTGTAAATGCTGGAATTTTTGGCGACGATAAGGCTGCTGAATAAAGTTAAAAACGTTTTCTGCTTCTAATGCCAATTCTTGATTGCGGGTAAATAAACTGAAATCAGTATAAATTTTAGCGGTTTTTTCATTGAAGTTGCCTGTTCCGAAGTGAGCGTAGTGGATCAGCTCACCCTTTTCTTCACGGCTGACTAAGCATAACTTACTATGGATTTTTAGCGCGTGCATACCAAATACGACTTTAATGCCGGCATCGGTCATGGTTTTAGACCAGCTAATGTTGGCTTCTTCGTCAAAGCGCGCTCTTAATTCAACCACTACAGTGACTTTTTTACCGTTATCGACTGCATCAATAAGCGAGTCTATGATGCGCGAATTCTTAGCCACGCGATACATATTCAACTTAATTTGCTTAACTTTAGGGTCAAAAGCCGCTTGGCGCACAAACTCAGTCACATGCAAGAAGCGATGGTAAGGATAGTAAAGCAAGATGTCCTTTTCACTGATCGCATCGAACACAGTGTTGTGGCGGGCAAAATCGCTCGAGGTGATGGCCGGTAGTTTAGGATTTTCCAAGTAGTCACGGCCGACATTTGGAAAGCCAATAAAGTCTTTAAAGTTTCGGTAAGTACCGCCAGCAATTAGGCTATCGTAAGAGGATATCTTTAAGCGTTTCTTCAGGTTACGTACCATGTCACTGGGCATCTGCTCGTCGTATACCACCCGCACGGGCTCGGCAATCAAACGTTGTTTCATGCTTTCTGACATTTTCTCCACGTAGCTTTCTTCAATTTCATCGTTTATGGAGTATTCAGAGTCACGAGTCATTTTGAAGGAATAGGCTTCACCGGATTCAAAATCGACAAAGCCTTTAAAAATGCTTTCAAGATTGAGTCGTATAATGTCATCGAGCAATATAATATATTTCTTTTTACGGCTATTTTCCGGGGGGATCACCACAAAACGTGACAGGGCATTGCTGGGCACTTCAATTGTCGCGTATTGAGTACTCTTGCCGCTATTGTTAATCGCTACATATAAATAAGTGGCTGAGTCATTTAAGCGAGAAACGAGGTTTACTTTGCTATGCAATAATATGGGGGCGATATGGCGCAGTACTTTATTTTTGAAGTAATTCTTTAGCCAAGTGGTTTGGTATTCGGACAACTTTTCATCTTCAAGTAAGAAGATATTATAGCGAGCGAGTCGAGCAACAACGTCTTCACGGACGCGCTCAAAGTCTTCTGTCATGCCTAAGACTTTTTCTTGGATTTGCTCCATGAGTAGCTTAGTTTTATCTGCTTTTTCTGTTTCGCCCTCATCTAAGTGGATGTAAATTTTGCGTTTAACATCCGCCACTCGAACACGGTAAAACTCATCCATATTACTTGAGTAAATACCGAGGAATCGAATCCGTTCAACAATAGGATTTTTGCGATCTGCTGCTTCTTGAAGAACGCGTTGATTAAACGCCAGCCAACTGATTTCACGAGAAAAGTAGATATTGGGTTGAGAATTCATTACGTCTTAATTGTCAAAGTAAACAAAATTTGAGCGATATAGTGTCAATTGTGTATGACGAATTTATGACAGCCATATCGCAGCCTTGTGCGCCTTGCTCACCGCAGACTTAGGCTGCACATAACAGCCAAGCCTAGTATTAATTTATTTTGTCGCTGTTGAGCTTATATCAACCACCAAATCGTTGGCGATGGACTCTAATTCATCACTTAACTCATCCAAATCGAAACCCTCTTCTATGGCAACTAGTGCTTTAGCTTTAAACAGTAAACCACCCCAATTAGGTGCGCTGTCGCAGGTGGAGTCGAATTTAACAATGTTGAGGTTAAAGCGATTTAAAATAGTTGTAAGTTCTTGCACGATCCCAGGCTTATCATTGCCCATAATGTCTATTTGAACCGTTTGAGTGTGCGGGGCAAGGTTAATATCCCCTTCGACCAAGTTAATAGAGAGATCCGGGTGGGTAGAAAATTGCTCTATTAATTTAGTTTGTTTCTCTTCAGGCAATTGAATTTCGACGAAGCCAGCGAAGTGACCTGCCATATAGGACAAGTTACTGCCTAGCCAATTTCCACCCAATTTGAACACTGATTGAGCAAGTGAGTCGACCAAGCCGCGCTTATCCTTACCAACAAGTGTAAAAATCAATGATTTCATATTAATGAACCTCGCGTTAAAGTGATGCCCTAAGTATTGAGATTTAGCATAGCGTAGAATCATAGTGAATGTGTGTAATTTTTCCTTAATAATCAATTGATAGTATAATATAGACCTTCCAAATTTGGCTATGATGGCCGAGCAAATGTGACAGTTTATTGAAATACCAATTGAGCGCTATTATTACCATGTGTTGTAAAACTGATACGAAAAGCACGTCACTGTCATGTTACTGTCATTTTTCTTCAGGTATCATGCGCGACGATTAAATTCGAATTGTAGTATTTAAACCATAGAGATACTTAACGTATGCCAACAAACACATTTCTTGGGGTTTTCGCAAAATCTCCCCTGAAGCCGCTTGAAGATCACATTAAAGTGGTGAATAAATGTAGCCAAGGGCTGCTTCCATTTTTTAATTCTGTTTTCGCCGGCGATTGGGAAAAAGCAGCGCTATTTCAGAAAGAAATTTCTAATTTAGAGAAGCAAGCTGACACGCTTAAGCGAGATCTTCGCATCAGCTTGCCCCGCGGTATTTTTATGCCAATTCAGCGTCAAGACGTTCTTGAGTTGTTGACTCAGCAGGACAAAATTGCCAACAAAGCGAAAGATATCTCTGGTCGTGTGTTAGGTCGACACATGGATATTCCAGTGGTCATGCGTGAAAGCTTCATGGCTTACTTGGAGCGTTGCCTAGATGCAACCAAACAAGCAAAACGCGTGATAAATGAGCTAGATGATTTACTTGAAACTGGGTTTCGCGGACGCGAAGTGCGCTTAGTAGAAGATATGATTGTCGATCTAGATAAAATTGAAGATGATACTGACGTCATGCAAGTTGCTGTTCGTAGAGAATTATTGGAATTAGAGTCACAGCTTAACCCGGTTGATGTCATGTTTTTATACAGCATCATCGAATGGGTTGGGGAGTTGGCTGATATTTCAGAGCGAGTTGGTTCAAGACTCGAACTCATGTTAGCCAATTAAGAGATAGCATTAATGGATATTTTACAAACATACGGCTTCACACTAATTGTTGTAGCCGCTTTGGTCGGTTTCCTCATGGCATGGGGTATTGGTGCAAATGATGTAGCAAATGCCATGGGCACATCTGTTGGCTCTAAAGCCTTGACTATCAAGCAAGCGATTTTGATTGCTATGGTTTTTGAATTTGCTGGCGCTTACTTAGCGGGGGGCGAGGTAACCTCTACCATCCGCAAAGGTATATTGGATTCTACCTTCTTTATTGATAGCCCTGAATTACTTGTTTACGGGATGATATCTGCATTACTCGCAGCGGGTATTTGGTTGGGCTTTGCTTCGTATTTAGGCTGGCCGGTGTCGACCACACACTCAATTGTGGGCGCATTAGTGGGTTTCGCTGCTGTGGGAGTAAGTGCTGATGCTGTTGCTTGGAATAAAGTAGGAGGCATAGTCGGTAGTTGGGTCATTACTCCCGCTATATCGGGTTTCATTGCTTTCCTTATTTTCCAAAGCGCGCAAAAACTTATTTTTGATACTGATAAGCCATTCAATAACGCTAAGCGTTATGTGCCTTTTTACATGGCTGCAGCGGGCTTTGTGATGTCGTTGGTGACGATCAAAAAAGGCCTAAAGCATGTTGGTTTTGAAATTGGTGCCGCAGACGGATATTACGTCTCCATCGCCATCGCCATTTTGGTAGGGATTATCGGCAAGTACGCAATAAATCGCATTAAATACGATGAAAAAGCAGACAAGCGTACCCACTTTGCTAACGTTGAAAAAGTGTTTGCTATTCTGATGGTCGTGACGGCATGTTGCATGGCATTCGCCCATGGTTCAAACGATGTCGCCAATGCTATTGGGCCGCTGGCCGCCGTCGTTAGTATCATTCACAATGATGGTGAAATAACCAGTAAAGCCGGGTTGGTCTGGTGGATCTTACCATTAGGTGGTTTAGGCATTGTTGCAGGTTTAGCGCTTTTTGGTCATCGGGTTATTGCTACCATAGGGAACGGTATTACTCACCTCACTCCTAGTCGTGGTTTTGCAGCAGAGCTTGCTGCTGCATGTACCGTGGTAATAGCGTCTGGTACTGGCTTGCCTATATCAACTACACAAACCTTAGTTGGGGCCGTATTGGGTGTGGGAATGGCGCGTGGTATCGCTGCGATTAACTTAGGCGTAGTGCGCAACATAGTGGTGTCTTGGGTGGTAACCTTGCCCGCGGGCGCTGGCTTGTCAATATTGTTCTTCTTTGTCCTTAAAGGCATTTTCGCCCCATAAAGGAGAAACGTTGGCGGGCAACCGCCAAAATGGAAACAGAACCCGTGTACTTCCAGTCTTAAGGCTAGGTACAGGTTCTGTTTTTTTATATTTGAAATTCACCTGAAAGAAAATTTAGTTCTTTGGCATGACTGTAATATAACCGTTATAAAACTGTCATATTATGGTCAGCTAATCTAAGTCTTTTATGAAAATAGTTGAATGAAACCAAGTGCTTTATCGATAATTTGTGCATGTGTGTGGACGCTAATTAGCGCCCCTGCAAACGCTATGCGCGACTATATCGATGTGGTTGGCTCGTCAACTGTGTATGCCTTCTCCACGGTCGTGGCTGAACGTTTCGGCAAAACCTCACAGTTTCATACACCAAAAATTGAATCTACCGGCTCTGGTGGAGGGTTGAAACTATTCTGCCAAGGTGTGGGGATGAAGTTTCCTGATATTGCCAATTCATCTAGGCGCATCAAACCATCAGAAATTGATCTGTGCCAGCAAAACGGTGTTAACGAGGTGATCGAAATCTTGATCGGATTTGATGGGATCGTGCTTGCGCAAAGTAAATTGGCTGAACATATCCAGTTAACACGCCGCGAACTTTACCTAGCATTGGCTAAAAGCGTGCCGAATCCAGATGGTAGTGCCACTACTATCGATAATCCGTTCATCACCTGGCAAGACATCAACCCTAGATTGCCAAACATCGAAATCGAAGTGTTTGGTCCTCCACCGACCTCAGGCACAAGGGACGCCTTTTCTGAATTGGTACTCGATTATGGTTGTCATACCTTTGACTGGTTAGCACAGATGAGTGAGCCACAAAGTCAGGCACAGACGTCGTCAAGAGAAGCAAGAACCCGAAAAAACCAGCAAAGACGCTTATGCCGGATGTTACGAGAAGACGGCGCATACATTGATGCAGGGGAAAATGATAATTTGGTTGTGCAAAAATTAAATGCCAATCCAAATGCGCTGGGTTTATTGGGCTTTAGCTTTCTTGATCAGAATAGAGATCGCATTAAAAGCGCTAAAATTGATGGATTCTCACCGAGCTTTAGCTCTATTGCCAATGGTGATTACCCTATTTCAAGGCCACTCTACTTTTATGTTAAAAAAGCACATATTGGTATGATCCCAGGAATAGAAGCGTTTATACGCGAATTTGTTAGTGATAATGCGTCCGGCGAAAGTGGTTATTTGCCGCGCAAGGGCATGATCCCACTGTCCAAATCAGAACGCCAAGCCATCGAATATCGAATCAACGCCCTGCACACAATCATGCATCAATAGATAAGATATACGAGCTATGAAAACCCCGACTCTCATCATTTTGACCCTACTATGTGCTGCAGGCGCTTATATTTTAGTGCGTAATCGTGCCTCGGATATCGCCTACCGTGCTGGCAAGAAGCCTGCGCTTCATTCGTTACCCTATTACTACGGTATGCTTAGCGCACTTTGGTGCGCCTTGCCTTGCTTGTTAATTGTGTTTGTTTGGACTGTCCTCGATGATTACGCAGTCCACGCCGCCATTGTGAATTTGTTACCAGAATCGGTGCAAGCCTTGCCCGCAAGCGAAATTGATTTAGTGGTCAACACTGTCATCAATCTAGCCTTGTATCCTAATGCGTTGTTAAGCAGCAGCACGCCAGATTACTTAATTCAAGCAGGGCAAGATTACTTGCGATGGCAGCAACTTAGCCAGCTTAGTCTGACGGTCGTGGTGTTGGTCAGTTTGTTTTTGGCTTTTTCATTATGCTGGGCGCGAATAAAGCCCAAAGTGAAGGCGCGTCAACAAGTTGAGCGTATATTCCAATGGGCACTCCTACTGTGCGCTAGCATCGCTATTTTGACCACTATCGGTATTGTGCTATCGGTATTATTTGAATCCTTGCGGTTTTTCCAATCTGTGAGCTTTTTTGAATTTATATTCGGTACACATTGGAGCCCTCAGACAGCCTTGCGTATTGATCAAGTGGGCGCTTCCGGTGCTTTTGGGGCGGTTCCTTTGTTTGTTGGTACATTGCTGATTTCTTTTATCGCCATGCTAATTGCTGTACCCGTTGGCTTAATGTCAGCTATTTATTTGTCTGAATATGCCACTCCACAATTGCGTGCCATCGTCAAACCCATGCTTGAAATTTTGGCGGGTATTCCTTCGGTTGTGTATGGTTTTTTCGCGGCACTCACCGTGGCACCGTTTATTCGTCAATCGGGCGGATTTTTGGGCTTAGAGGTATCCTCTGAGAGTGCGCTAGCAGCAGGCTTAGTGATGGGCGTGATGATCATTCCGTTTGTGTCATCTTTATCCGATGATGTTTTAAAGGCGGTGCCTCAGTCGCTACGTGATGGGTCATTAGGATTAGGGGCAACCCAGTCTGAGACCATCAAGCGAGTGGTTATTCCCGCGGCGTTGCCGGGTATTGTCAGTGGGGTGTTACTGGCGGCATCACGGGCGATTGGTGAAACCATGATAGTCGTGATGGCGGCCGGTTTGGCCGCGCATCTTACGGTAAATCCACTCGAGTCAGTGACGACCATTACCGTGCAAATAGTCACGCTATTAGTAGGTGATCAAGAATTTGATAGCCCTAAAACCTTGTCTGCATTTGCTTTGGGCTTAATGCTGTTTACCGTGACGTTAGCACTTAATTATGTGGCCTTGTATGTGGTGCGCCAATATCGTGAAGAGTACGAATAATCATGCGCAAGGCCAGTCATAAATCGTCCACTGCTAAGGTGCCTAGCACAATCGACCTAGTTAACCGTAATCTTGCTAAACGTAAGCGCGCAGAATGGCGTTTCCGTGTGTACGGCATCGGGGCCATCCTATTCGGTTTTATCTGTTTGCTCATTCTGTTTACCGATATTATCAGCAAAGGACACGGGGCCTTTTTCAAGACCCAGATTCATTTACAGATTCATTTTAACCCCCAGCGGTTGCAGGTATTACAGCCCGGTGCTATCGAGCAATTTAACAATGCCAACTACGATAATGTTATCCAGGACGCCCTATTTGCAGATAATGCACGTATATCACCAGCATTATTGAGTGCTGTGGATAAGAGGCAACTGCTGAGTTTGATCAGTACCGGAGCGGTGTACAGCCTGAGGGAAACCTTGACTGATTCACCTGGCGTACTTAACCAATCTGTCGGGGTATGGCTAACAGTCGATGATGATGTGGATAATTACGTCAAAAGTCTTGCCCATGGCGGAGAGGGTTACACTGGCCGTTTAAGTCAGCAGCAGCAAAGTTGGGTAAACCGCTGGATTGAAAACGGGCAAGTAAGGCAAACATTCAATACCACTTTCTTTACTTCAGGTGACTCCCGAGAGCCAGAGCAAGCAGGTATTCGTAGCGCACTAATGGGCTCTTTATATATGTTACTGGTTACCATTGGCTTGTCGTTCCCCATTGGCATTGCCGCCGCTGTATACCTAGAGGAATACGCGCCTATAAATAGAGTGACTGATTTCATTGAAGTGAATATCAACAATTTAGCCGCAGTGCCCTCAATTATTTTTGGGCTGTTGGGGTTAGCCATTTTTATCGGATTTTTCGATATGCCGCGCTCAGTCCCGTTAGTTGGGGGATTGGTATTGACCCTGATGACCTTGCCAACCATTATTATTTCAAGTCGCGCGGCGATTAAAGCGGTTCCATCCTCGATAAGAGATGCAGCCTATGGACTTGGCGCATCGAAAATGCAGGTTGTGCTTCATCATGTTTTACCGCTTGCTATGCCCGGGGTGTTAACCGGCGCTATTATCGGCTTCGCTCAAGCATTAGGTGAAACGGCCCCATTACTCATGATAGGTATGGTGGCATTTATTGTGGATGTGCCTGCGGATTTGATGGATCCGTCAAGTGCTTTACCAGTACAGATTTTTCTGTGGTCTGATAGCCCAGAGCGAGCCTTTGTTGAGCGTACCTCAGCGGCGATCATGGTGTTACTTGCTTTTTTAATTTCAATGAATGGCTTAGCGGTTTGGTTGCGCCATCGTCTTGGTCGCAGTCATCAATAGTAGGAATAGATAGTGAATTCAAAGTCAGGATATAACCGTTTGTTCGACCCTATGGCTGAGACAGGGCAGGCCTTAGATTTTTCTCAGCATGGCCTGGGGCAAAAAACCGTCGGTAACCCTTTTTCAGTCAAGGCTAAAATGTCGGTGCGTAATCTGAATGTGTACTACGATGACAAGCAGGCTATTCATGACGTGAGTTTAGATATTAACCGGAATGAAGTGATGGCGATGATTGGCCCTTCAGGTTGCGGTAAATCGACTTTTCTGCGCTGCCTTAATCGCATGAATGACACCATAGAAAACTGCAATGTTAATGGTGAAGTCACACTTGATGAGCAAGATATTTATCATAAAAAGCAAGATGTTGTACCGCTGCGAGCGAGAGTCGGTATTGTGTTTCAAAAGCCTAACCCGTTTCCTAAATCGATATACGAAAATGTGGCCTATGGGCCAAAAGTCCATGGGCTTGTCTCACGACGTGCCCAGTTAGATGAAATTGTCGAAGACAGCTTACGTAAAGCTAGCCTGTGGGATGAAGTAAAAGACCGCTTGTTTTCTCCAGGTACCGGCTTATCTGGCGGGCAACAACAACGTTTGTGTATTGCGCGCACGATAGCGGTAAGCCCAGAAGTTATTTTAATGGATGAGCCCTGTTCAGCGCTCGACCCCATTGCAACGGCTAGAATAGAAGAGTTAATGGCGGAGTTAAGCCAAAACTTTACCATCGCCATAGTCACGCACTCTATGCAACAAGCCGCTAGGGTGTCGAGTCGAACAGCTTATTTCCACATGGGGCGGCTGATCGAAGTAAACGACACGCGCCGCGTATTTACCAATCCAGAGCATGAGCTTACCGAAGCCTATATTACCGGCCGATTCGGTTAACCTAAGGAGCACCATATGGAACGCCATATTTCTCAGCGCTTTGACTCTGATTTAGAAGCACTGAAAAGCCAAGTCCTAGAAATGGGCGGCATAGTTGAGCAACAGATTATCGATTCAGTCAAAGCGATAGAATCCGTCAATCGACCTCTAGCCGAACATGTTCTGGAAGTTGAAGATGATGTCGATCGCCGCGAGGTTTTACTCGACGAAAATTGCACCATGATTTTAGCGTGTCGCCAACCCGCAGCATCAGATTTACGTATGGTGCTATCAGTTACTAAGATGACCCGTGACTTGGAAAGAATGGGCGATGAAGCACAGAAAATCGCTCAAATGGCCATCGCCCTAAGTGATGATGGTGCAGCGCCAGGTGGTTACGAAGAAATTCGTCACATGGGGGCTTTAGTGCAAAAAATGGTGAATTCAGTGCTAGATGCATTTGCTCGTTTCGATGCAGACAAAGCCTTAGATGTCGCTCGCGCCGATACCCAAGTAGACAGAGAATATAAGTCTGCTATGCGTGAAATTGTTACCTATATGATGGAGGATCCGCGCTCTATTGGCCGTGTTATGAATATTTTGTGGGCCCTTCGTTCAATAGAGCGGATTGGTGATCATGCACGCAATATCGCTGAGCACATTATATATCTGGTCAAAGGGTATGACGTGCGTCACACCAGTGTGCACGAAATAGAAAAGAGACTTAACAAGCCTTAAACTCTCTTGTTTTGGCTGAAACGCGCGCCTGAAACGCGCATTTCAGCGATTCTAAGCTAATACTGCCTTTCGTTCGATAGATTAGCTCTCTCCAACACTCCACTTTTCATAAATTATTCACATAACTGTCATTTTGTCATGCAATCGTCACAAAAGTGTCATACATTGCGCGCAATTCAGTACAATGCCCCATATACTGAACATATGAGCAAATACCGTATGTTTATTGGGCATTGATAAAACAAAGTAAGCCGTAACATCGATACCTATAGTGTTAGCCAATGGCATATGCAGTCAGGGACAATCAGACACGAAGTCATCAGCAATTTGATTGGTATGTATCATTGCCCTTTGCAGAAGTTTACGGCTGCGTAATTGGAACTCGTTTGTATGAATATTAAATCCTCCTTGATTGCTTGCGTCTCGTTAGCCGCCCTGTTGCCTATTAATGCCATTGCACAAACTATTACTGATGAAGATTTAGGTGCGCTTATCAAACGCATAAATCAGTTAGAGCAAGAAGTGCGTTCATTACGCAGCGAACTGGACTCTGTTGGCTCTAAGCAGGTTGGCTTAGCGCAAAAAGAACAGAAACAAGACCAGAACAAGGGCGTTATTGTGATTAAAGATGACTCAGACGATGAACCTTCTGTCTCTTTTAATTGGAAAGGCGCCCCTGAAATTAAAGGTGACGGCGGGTGGAGTGTTAAACCCAAAGGCCGCGTGCTTTATGATTTCAACAATCTTTCATCTGTGCCTTCAAGCCTTGATATACCAGGAGAAGGCCTTTCCAGTGAAGCTAGGCGTCTTCGTTTTGGGATCCAAGGTACGATGCCTGGGAGCTTTGGTTACAAACTTATCGCTGATTATCTAGATGGCGTTAAGCTGACGGATGCATACTTTACCTACGAAGATGGACCGTTAACTCTCACGCTTGGCCAGCACAATACTTTCCAAGGGCTTGAAGAGCTATCAAGCAGTAATGATACTAGTTTTGTAGAGCGCGCAGCTTACACAGATGCTTTTGGTTTCGAGCGTCGAGTAGGCCTTTCTGCTACCTACAAGCTCAATGACTTTCTACTCGAAGGTGGTGTGTTTACTGATAACATTGATGATTTAGACGATGGTAATAATTCGTTTAGCGTTGATGGTCGAGTTAGCTACACAACTGTGATTGACGATACTTTTATTCACTTAGGTAGTTCAGTGCATGTGCGCGACTTAGGTAATGAAATTGACAGTATTCGTTATCGCCAGCGTCCGTTTGTTCACAGTGTTAATACCCGCTTTATCAATACAGATGACATTTCAGGGGCAACGGATGAATTGAGTTATGGCCTTGAAGCGGCGGCAATTGCTGGGCGTTTTCATGTCGTAGCTGAAACCCATTGGGCCCACGTGGCCCGTTCAGAATTTGCTGACCCGACCTTTTTTGGTGGCTCTATTGAAGCTGGCTACTATTTAACTCAAGACACGCGCGAATATAAAGGTGGGGTCTTTAAAGGTGTGAAAGTAAACGATCCTGTAAGCAATGGTGGAACAGGGGCGTGGCAGATTAACTTTCGCTTTGACCGACTGGATTTGGTTGATGCAGGTATAGTGGGCGGTGCACAGGACGCCTACATGGCATCGCTGATTTGGACACCGGTAAATGAAGTGCGCTTCTTGTTTAATTATGCTCATCTGTCCTATACGGATGCCCTTAATATTGTAGAAGGGGCACCAAATGACTTTTCTGTGAATGTGATTGGTTTACGAGGGCAACTAGGGTTTTAATTAAGCTGGTGCGGGCACCTCTTATCGTCATCTTTGACGCTAAAATGCACTTGCGAAATGCCTGTAACTTGTCAAATTAACAGCAACAAATCTGGGCAATGCTGTTGTCAGGAGCGGCTTTAGCATTTATTGCATAACTTTTACATTTGAGTGATAAAAAGAATGCAAAATCAACAAGAAACGCCTGCATATTTGATTTAAACTTCGTTTATCAATCGTTTTTTTTAATGAGTCTTACATGAAGTGGCCTAATCTTAAACACCTGCATTATCTTGTCACCTTGCACCAGGAACAGCATTTTCACCGAGCTGCTGATCATTGCCACGTAAGCCAATCCACATTGAGCACTGCCATTCAGAATTTAGAAGAGCAGTTTGGCTGTCAGTTACTTGAGCGTGAACACAAAACCTTTGTTTTTACGCCTTTTGGATTGGAGCTGGTTGAGCGCAGCCGCCGCTTGTTAAATGAAGCCAATGAGCTGGTAGATTTCGCCCAAACGGCGGGTGATTGGCAATCTGGTAATTTGAAAATAGGCGTGATCCCTACCATTGCGCCGTTTTTTTTCGAGGGTTTGATCAGTGCTGTGCAACAAAACTTGCCTGGTATCACGTTACAGCTTCAAGAAGACACCACCACTAATTTATTGAGCCAGTTAAATGAAGGTATTTTGGACCTACTGGTTTTAGCCTTGCCCATGGAAACACCGGGCTGCAAGCAGTTAGTGATTGGCCATGACCCGTTTCATTTAATCGCCCATTCTGATTTGGTGGACACCCTGCCAATGCCTATGGATGTGTCTGCATTGCCCGCTAAAAGTGTCTTTTTGCTGCAGCAGGAGCATTGCATGACCGGGCACGCGGTAAGTGCCTGTAACCTGCGTCACAAAGAACAAGTCAATACACTTGCCGCCAGCAGTTTGTATACTTTAGTGCAGCTGGCTAACAGTAAACTGGGCTTTACTTTTATGCCTGAACTAGCGATACAGAATCATATTCTGAGCACATCCAAATTGGTCTCGCTACCCGCAGAAGACAGTGCTTATCGCGAAATTGGTTTAGTATGGCGCAATGCAACCACACGCGTTCGCTTGTTTCGCTATCTAGCAGAATTGCTGGCTCCTTTGACACCGATCCCCACCTTGAAAAAATAAATGTTCTTTTATTCAAACTTTTTAAACCGGCCTTTCGACTTTATTTATAGTCAACACAATAGGGAATCGATTTGGTGTTTGAGAAGAGCGATGAGCAGCTAATAGAGAAAGCACTGAAAGGGCACAAAAAAGCCTGGTTTAGTCTACTCAAACGCTATGAAAAGCCTGTTTATCACTACGGGCTGCGCATGACAGGTAATAACGCCGACGCGCTGGATCTGCTGCAAGATGTGTTTATTTCGGTATTTCGAAACCTGTCCAACTATCGTGGTGATGGGAGCTTTAAAGGCTGGTTATTTAGAATTGCGCATTATCGCTGCATCGAGTTTTATCGCCGTAAGCGCCCTATGCAAGGGCTTGATGATGCCCCGGAAATACCCTGCGACACCGCTCCCGCTGACCAACGTATAGAGAGCACCCAGCGCAATGCGCAGTTGGTCAGTGCGATGCAGCAATTGCCTTTGGCACAAAAATCAGTGATAGAGCTGAAATTTTTTGGTCATTTTACCTTTGAAGAAATCGCTGAACAAACGGGTATGTCGGTTAATACAGCAAAGTCTCGTTTATACAGCGCGTTATCTAGAATGAAAATCTTAATGGAGGTGGATTATGTCGAACTATGACAACGCCGAACTTCTGGCCTTGTGGCTAGAAGACAAGCTGACCCCAAAACAACGGGACGAATTTGAACAACGCTGTATCAAAGATAGTCAATTTGCTGAGCAGGTGGATACGGCCGCTATGGTTAAAGTAGGTGCTGATGTTTATTCCTCTTCTGAGGTCCCACAATGGAATAAAGCCGCAACCTTTGAGCCCCAGCAAGCTCGTAATAGTTGGTCGTGGTTATCCGGCGTATCTTTCGTGACGTCAGCGCTGGCTATTGTGCTGGTGTTAACGGGGACGCAAGTCACCACTTCTGAAGGGGAGCTGCGTATTCGCTTCGGTTCAGGGCAGTCAGAACAGGCATTAGTGAAATTAGTGGATAGCAAGTTAGATGCGTTTAAACAAAATCAACAAGACGCATTTACTTTGTATGCGCAAACGCTGCAGCAACAGCAGTTAGAAAGCGCAAGCCAACTGACGAATTATTTATTGAGTTCAAGTCGCAAGGAGCGCCGCGAAGACTTTGCCGAACTGATTAAGTTTGTTAATCAGCAGCGCAGCGACGATCAACTTTTTTATGCGCGCCAACTCAATCAATTACAACAAGACGTTTATCATGATGCGACTGGCGTCGCATTAGAAAGTATTCAACAGTAGAGGTAGCCTTATGAACATGTCTAAACGTATTTTCGCCCTCAGCACAGTGCTTGTCGCCATGTGGACATCCCCCGTTTTAGCTGACACGGATAAGCAGGATTTGACCGGCGAGCTAGAAATAATGAGCAGTATTTTACAAACTGCACTCAAGCAAGATAACCAAAGAGGAAGTCTGAGCATACGAGATATCGGCTATACCTATCTGCAAAATCAAGGCGTGGTATTTAAACTGGATTTAAATCGCTATGGTAGCAGGCAGGTATTCTTTATCGATGGTCACCCATCTGTGCCTGTCGCGCCGCTTGCGCCTAACGTTTTTGATATGCAAGACCTCGATATCGACATTCACATGGACGAAGATGAAATAGAGGATGCAGTAGAAGACGCTATGGAGCGAGCAAAATATTTATCACGTGAATCAAGCAGTAAATTGCGGTCCCTTGGTGAAAAACTACGGGAGTTCTCGAGGGAACAGCGCGAGTATGAGCGTCGTAGTCGAGATCTTGAGTTTGAAAAAAGCAACAGTAACAGCGAACGTAAAGCTAACATCGATGAGCAGTTAGGAGAGTTAAACGCTGAGCTCAAAAAACTTCAAACAAAACGCACAGAGGTCGAAAGATACAAAACGAAAATCGAGACCGAACGCCAAGCGCAATTACAACAACGAAAAGAGGCCGCCGAACAAGAACGTAAGCGCTTTTTAGCCAACTTTGAACAAAATTTAGGCCAGGTGTTGTGCCGCTATGGTGCTGGGCTTAACGCCCTTGATGATAAAGAGCATGTGAATTTTGTACTTAGTCATTTTGCTTCATCGACCAGTAACAGCAATCAAGACCGAGTCTATGTCTTTAAACACAGCGACATTCAGGCCTGTGTAAAAGATAAAATTAATCACGAGACACTGCTGAACAACAGCCAAGTGTACGCCTTTTAGGTTTAGCGTTATCGCATTTATCTTCTTTTCATCGGTAATCAAATGCCTACAAAAAGGCGGCTATAACGTAAGTTTAGCCGCCTTTTTAGGTAGATAGTTAAAAACACGATCGACGATTTTCTCTAAATCGCTATATCTAATCCTCTTCTCTAAATTCTTATATAACCTTTTATCACCGACATTTATTGGTAATTGTCCTGTTCGTTCCATAAATTGTTGTTCTTTTATCGCTGTCGATGCTTTCAAGCATGATGGTGACTTGAGTTTTGCCAGCCGCCAATGTGGATATTAATTCGAGCTTAGGTATTAATTTGAAAAGGGTATCAAGATGAATATTGCAAACATGACGGGTCTTGAATTGATGCAGGCCGTTGCTAGGGGCGATTTACCACATCCCAATATGGCAAGCACTATCCCAATGAAATTTGTTTCGGTGGAAAAGGGCGTGGCCATTTTTGAGGCCACCGCCGATGATAGACATATTAATCCATTAGGTGGCGTTCATGGAGGCTTCGCTGCGACGGTGATGGATTCGGTTACCGGTTGTGCCGTGCATAGTATGTTGGAAGCGGGTGTCGGTTACGGGACAATTGATTTAAATGTGAAAATGCTTAAGGCCGTGCCGAAAGATAAAGCACTGAAAGCCGAAGGTAGAGTCATCAGTATGTCAAATTCACTCGGCGTGTCCGAGGGCAAGCTAATTGATGAAACGGGGAAAATTTATGCTTATGCGTCCGCGACTTGTATGATTATGCGACCTAAGGCGTCCTAGCCAGCTTTTTTTTATGTAGATGCTTTGCACAGCAGCATGCTAATTGTCTGCAAAGTGTCATCTTTTTGTGGGCATAATCGCCTTTTTTATTTTCTGGAGTAGGTAATGGGTTTGAGGTTTGTAACTAATCATTTGGCGAAAAGTATTTGGCTCAAAGGTGCCATCGTCACACTAGCGTTTGGGATGAATGTAACTGCATTTGCTGAAAATAGAATTGATACCCAGCGCCCAGATGCTCCGGAGCTTGCTGCGTATGGTGAGCACAGCATTGGTGTACGTCAGCTTGAAGTGGCTAACCCAAATCAAATCGAGATGCTAAAGCTCGACCCCACTAAACCTGAGCCTGAAACGTTGCCCCGTTACGATCGGCCGCTTACATTAGAGGTTTGGTACCCGGCTTTAAAAGGCAGTACGGGCAATACTACCCTTAAAGCTTACATGCGTGACGGTAAAACCGAAGTGGATTTACACGGTAAGGCTGTGCGAGATGCTAAGCCAAAAATGACTGACAACGCTTTTCCGCTGGTGCTTATTTCACATGGATACCCGGGGAATCGTTTTTTGCTCGCACATTTAGCTGAGAATATTGCCTCGAAGGGCTATGTGGTTGTGTCTATCGATCACACCGACTCAACTTATCGAACAAAAGCGGCATTTTCTTCGACCTTGGTTAATCGCCCAGTGGACCAGCTTTTTGTGTTGTCGCAAATAGAGGGTATGGCGAAAGACAAAGATTCATTTTTGTACGGTTTGGTTGATACGTCTGACACCGGTTTAATCGGATATTCAATGGGTGGTTATGGTGCTGTGATTAACGCCGGCGCAGGGGTGACCGAACAAGTCGTTACGAGTAAGCAGAGCCCGCCATTTGGTGCGCTTGAACGCCATCAGTCAGGTATTAAGCCCAATGCTGATAAACGTTTAAAGACCGTTATAGCGTTTGCACCTTGGGGTATGAATTACCATATGTTTAGCAGTGAAACGCTGAAAGAAATTAGTGTTCCTATGTTGCTAATAGCAGGCTCTCAGGACGATGTGTCGGGTTACGAAAATGGCGTTCGAGCCATTTGGCAGGGGGCAAGCAACGTGGATCGCTCACTTCTGACTTATGATAATGCCAATCACAATGCAGGGGCGGTGATGCCAGCACCAGAAGAGTCCTATGTATTTGATAAAGAACTAGGTTTTAATATCAGCGAGCATTACGTCGATGCGGTTTGGGATAATGCGCGCATGAATAATATTGCCCAGCATTTTGTTACCGCATGGCTAGATAAATACCTGAAAAATGATATTTCAAAAGATGCGTACTTGGATATTGTGCCAGATTCAAACGAGGGTGTTTATGCCCTTGACGAAGAAGGCGAGGCGAAACCAGAGCATTCCTATTGGAAAGGCTTTGGAAATCGCACTGCCAAAGGCCTGCACTTCGAGACGCTTTCTTCAGAAAAATAACTAAGACAGTACAACCCCTACGCCACTCATTGGTGTAAGGAGGAGATCTGATTAGCCATTGTAAACACTGCGCTGCTTGCAATGGCCTTTTCCCGCTTACTGTGGCCGCTAATTGTTTCGGCTTCGTATCTAGCGCTTTCATATGCTCTTTCTCTTCACTTTCATTCTTCACAGGTCATGTGAATACACATGGTCAAATAATGCGGTTATACCACGGTAAAATTTACACAGATTTTTCCGTATTATCTTCATTTAAGTCTTTTAACCTTCATAACATTATGATTTTTAATAATTATTTATCTGGCGTTGGTTTTGCTTTGCTCTTTGCTACAAACTCTTTACTACAAAATAACACGCTTCTTTGAAATACAGAGCGTTACATCGCAAAACATTTAAACAGCAAGCATTGATACACAAAGCAGGGCGTCAAGATGGATATTATTCCTGAGCATCTTATTAATTTTGAAATTAATCTTCAGTTGGTGGTGTATCACCTATTCCAGCTCGGGCTAGCATTTTTATTTGCCTTGCCCATTGCCTTGAACCGAGAGAGTGGATCTAAGGGAGCAGGGTTGCGTACCTTTCCGCTGGTGGCGCTAGCTTCATGCGCGTTTATGCTCATCGCTATGAATGCTTATGCAGAAGGCGACGGCGAAGCAGAAGCAAGAGTGATGTACGGTATCGTAACGGGGATTGGCTTTATTGGTGGCGGTGCTATTTTTAAGCAGGAAAATGGCGCCAGTGGCACAGCAACCGCAGCGGGTATCTGGAACACTGGCGCCATAGGAGTAGCGGTCGCCTATCAAAACTATGAAATCGCGCTGATTTTATCCTTGATGAATTTCTGCATTTTCCGTTTCGCCCGTAGCGTCAAGGTTCAAAAAGCGAAACACTTAGATGATTGAGCCCGTTTGAACGCAGAGGGTTAAAACTGTAAACGGGTTTTGGGTTTGTGTAACCGATATTAGCAGTGTGTGGTTGCGGGCGTTCAAAACAAGACAATTGAATTTAACTTTTGGTGGGGAACGCATTTTAGCCGTTCACTGGATGTTATACTCGGTTTGATACTGGTTTATGCAGCTTGTAAAGCATAACGCCAACCAGGACAGTAAACAAAACGAAAATTAGAGGTAAAGCAATTCATAACGACGCACGCAATACATCAAACCAAACCGTCAGGCAATAATGAGACGCTGGGTGGAACCGGCCGAATGAGGGACAAAAATGAAAACGAATATAGTGCTATTACTCACTGCGATACTGCTGGGCGGTTGTGAAAGTCAGCCTGACTATCGTGAAGCGACCAAAGGTGGCTTTGGGTATACCGAAAGCAAATTTACTGACACTCAATATCGCGTGAACTTTAAAGGTCGTGGTACCGATAAGTCAAAAGCGATGGACTACGCCATGTTGCGCGCCGCCGAACTGACCTTAGAGCAAGGTTACGACTGGTTTGTGGTTACAGACAGGGAAACCTTAGTAGACAAAGAAAACGTGCAACTGAGCCCGCAGGTGGGTTTTAGTCGTCGCTACGCCACGCTTACCGATTGTGGGGCGTTAACCTGCCGGACATCTCGCTTCCCCCGCAGTCAATTCGAAACTGGAGTATTTATTGGCGGCTCTGAGCAAAGTGAAATAGAGAGTATCTTGAATATTAAGATGGGCAAGGGGGCAAAACCTAATTCGGGGACCAGTTTCGACGCGAAGCAAGTGACTGAAAACTTGGGACCTAAGAAAGACACAGTGCAAGACTGATATACTCTGTGGTAGGTGTTGATTTTGCGGCTTTCATTTTAAGATCAGGTACTCAGACGACCTTTGATACACCATTACAAAAAAAGCTCAACGCTATAAACGTTGAGCTATTTTGTCGTTGCTATTCAGAAAATAAGAGTTAGTAAGCCACGCTAATGCGCTGATTAATATGCTCAGCATTTTCTGCTTCATCCACTAAGGCTTTGGCGTAATCAGTGACCGAAATTTTACTTTCACCATCGCTATTGGTAAAAAACGCATCACCGCCAATACGAAACTCTCCTTCGCTATCACCTGGGTAAAGCACAGCCGCTGGGCTAACGAAGGTCCACGATGTTTTCGATTTAGTGCTGCGAAATACGTTAAGGGCTTCCCCTTGTGCTAGGGCTTCGTCCTTATATTCAGCAGGGAAATCAGGTGAGGTTACAAGTGCCACGCCTGGAGCAATTTCCAAACTACCGGCGCCGCCTACCCATATTAAACGTTTACCGCTATTGGCAAGAGATGTCAGCAGACGTTCAGCGGCTTTTGCCACTATCTCATGGTTACCTGCCGCGCGGCCGCCAATAGATGCGATAACCACATCTGCATCGGCAACGACAGGTGCGAAATCAGCCGTACTTTGTAAGTCGTAAACACGTGATGTAACCCCTTCGGCGGTTAACTTTGCAGCATCACGTACGATTGCCACTACTTCGTGTCCCCGGCTTTTCGCTTGTGCTACTACTGTGCTACCAACCCAACCTGTTGCCCCTAAAACTGCGATTCTCATATTGATTCTCCAATTGTCCATTGTGTTACGTTAAGAAAGTGAAGCCAGTTTACTTGTGTTGGCATAAGTGATAAATATCGGTAAATGATTAATATTGTTTCATTTTGAGATGCTAATGGACCGGATAACGTCGTTACAAAGCTTTATGGAAGTAGCTCGTTGTGGCAGCTTTACTAAAGCCGCAGATAATATTGGATTAAGTCGTTTACAAGTGACTCGCCACGTTCAGGATATTGAACAGTGGTTGGGTTTACGCTTGTTTCATCGCACCACACGTAAAGTAAGTTTGACCATGCAAGGTGAAGAAGCGTTGGGGTTTGCAAAGCAAATACTCAGTTCGGTTTCGGATCTGCAAAGTCGTGCTCATAGTCACAACCACGAACTCGTTGGTACCATTCGAGTTGCGACCCCAATTGGACTTGGTCAAAATATGCTGTTTGATGCCATCCAAGCGTTTGTGTCTATTCACCCCAAAACCCATATTCAAATGGTTTTATCTGATGGGCTGTCGCAGCTAGTAGATGAACGAGTCGATATTGCGCTGCGCTACGTTGATCAACCACATCAGCAATTAATTGCTAGAAGGCTAATGCATATCGATAGTGTTCTATGTGCGTCCCCGAACTATATTGCGCAGCACGCCAAATTGAATCAACCCAATGATTTGCTAGCGCATAATTGCCTTGTTCACAGTAGTAGTCATCAATGGCGGGTTATGTCACCAACAAGCGATGAACAAATCAGTGTGTCAGGGAATATTCAAGCTAATGAAATGGGCGTTATTTTAAAGGCGGCGCTGCGCGGGTTAGGCATTGCGTGTTTACCATGTGATTTGGCCAATCGTTATTTGCTAAACCGTGAACTGGTTCAAGTGCTGCCTGGTTACAACATGCCTGGCAGTAATCTGTGGGCGGTGTATTTGTCTCGTGATCACCAGCAAAATGTGGTGCGTGCTTTTATTGATTTTATCGCCGAGCGTTGGCAAGCGGATATTCAACGGGTTACAAATTGATTAATATTGAAAGGTGAACTTTTACACCGTTGTGCGTATCAATAGTTAATATCCCTCAACATTCTTTGGAAAAGCTTTATATGCTAAATCAAACTAAGAGTGCATCACGCTATTTACCTCAGGCGGCAGTGTCTATTGTGTTTTTGTTGTCAATATCTGCCTGTACGAACAAGCAACTCTACAAAGCGGGGCAGTCGTATCAGAAAAGTGAATGCGAACGCACTGCGCTTTCTGATGTGCAATTTAGAGAGTGTAAAGATGTGGAGGCAAAGCGTTTTGAAGAGTACGAACGTGAACGCCAAGAAACACTTGAAACGAGTAAACCTTAAAGCAACTCGTAATAGAGTAATTGTACTTTAGTCCAGATTGAGTGTTTTTTAACTCAGTGCTATACACTGCTTTTACCTGCCGTTCGTATTTTGCAATTTTTTAAATGTTTGATACATAAGTTAAAATTAAAATGGTGTTGTTCTTGCTGTTAAGGCTGTGATTTTACTAAAAGGAATGTCACATGCAGAATAATAATAGCAAAAAAATACGTTCTAACCTGATCACTAAAATGGTCAAACTACTGAGTTTAACCGCTGTACTGAGCCTGTCTTGTAATGCTTTAGCGGCCCCAATTAATGGCACAGGCAATATTACTCCTGACGTCATTTTTGGCGATGGTAATGCAAACGGCTCGTGGACAGGGGAAGCATTGAATGGCGTTGAAGTAGCCCTGCGAGGGAAGCTAAGATATAACGCAGCAGGAAGTCCTGAAAATACCTTTAACTACGACGGCGATCGTACTTATACATTTGACCCTACCTTAAGCTTATTACCTGCAAATCGTTCAGTATTTAATTTCGAGTACGCGGTGAATGTTGACGCGGGCGCTAACCCATCGGGCGCGATGTTAGATAATTTTACTTATCTGTTTGAGTTTGATGTAGACCCCACAGCCGGCACTGACTTTGTCAGCTTCGATATCATTACTTTAAAAACTGACAACGAACTTGGCGATAGCGGCACTGCGAATGGTGATGGATTAAAGGATATACCCAACTACGCCTCTAATTTAAGTAATTATAGCGTTGCGCAGAATTCTCAGAATCGCGGTTTTGGCTATTCTGGCCTACTTGATGCGGCTACTGAGGGCATGTTTACTTATAACTTAACGGTGCTTGATGCAAATGGTGGAGAAGTGGCCATCAGTTCAATTGATATTGTTGTTGGAAGTGTCCCGGTGTCAGCACCATCGACTTTTGCATGCTTATTTGCAGGTGTATTTGTGCTTAGTTTTGCAGGGTTGCGCAGACGTAGAAAACAAAATAGCTAACTGCTAAAGAGTCCCTAAAAAGGCTATTCAAAAGGGCATCTACCACAATGCGATTACTGAGGTAGCAGCCCTTTTTATTTGGTTTAATCTCTAACGGTTTTCTAATCGATTGTAATCTAGCAGTCCACCTTCGATTGGGTTGTGTTTCATGAAGGTTTGATAGAGTTTATCGCTGAATTCCCAAAAATCTTTGGTTGTGCGCCTTACCGCAAATAGATCTAAGAAGGCTTCGTAATCTTGTTCGTTTTCAATTTGCTGAGCTTTTGCCACTAATTTGGCGATATCCGCCTCTTTTACACGCCAGAATACATCGGGGTAACTACCGAGCAACCCATGTACTAGCGTCACGTTATCATTGGCATGATCGCGATTAACATCTTCAGAAAACAAGCTGTTCACATTGAAATGCGCACTGTTGCGCACCAAGGTGAAAATCTCAGGTTTATCACTGTCTGTGGGTTCGACCATGATCATGCTCAGCTCTGGCAATATTGAGGCGCTTTGGCCTTTGATGTTGGCTAGCTGTCCGAGCAAGGCTTTGCTATTTCTACCTAGTTCGCTGTCCTGTAATCGGTAACGGCTGGGTTGCACACCTTGTACATGTTCAGCAAAAATATCGTATAACTCTTTCTTGTGGTGCTGGGTCTTAAACTGCATACCACTGGGCTGGTCGAATGGGTTGATTTTACCTTCAACAAATTCGGTTAGCTCTGGACCCGCTTTTTGATACCAAGAGGCCAACTCTTGGTGACGTGTTTCAGGCGGTAAAAAGGCCAAAAAGTTTGATTCACCTTCCATACGCAGAAAGTCCATGTACAGGCGCGTCATCAACTGATGACCATAATTGCCATAAACATCAAACCCAGCGACTAACAGATAATGAATACGCTCTAGTAGTGCGTAATCGATAACCCAAGCGGTTTTAGGCGGTTTGCCAATAAGCCCTTTCACAACGGTTGCGTTATCGAAGTGACGAAACACCGTCAGCGTGGCGTTGTCATTTTCACCGTCACCGTCCCATATATCGTTCTCAGTGAAATGCTGGCCATCTTCCAATGCGGTGGCCATGAAATCATGTCGTGCACGCATGTAATCACCTTGACGTGAGGCATACTCAAGCCAAGTCACTGCAAATGCGGTGCTTTCGTGCTCCGCTGGGAGGCGCAGGTTGTCTTTTTGTGACTCGTAGAAAGCGTGTATCTTGGGGGAATCTGCCACTTCTGGCTTTACAAAGTACACCCAGAAACGATCGTTAATCACATTCAACGCCACCTGACCACGACACACAGGCCCTTTGATGTAACCCATGATGGTGTTTTGAGCACGCTCAAGCATAAAGCGGTAGCGCGCGTTTTCCGGTAGCTGGGTGAATGCTGTTAGCGGGTTTGCCGCCACTTTGGGCTTATAACTCGGTAGCTCGGTCACTGTATAATCAGCGTCTACAAACCACTTCTGCCATTTGTCGGTGAGTGCTTTGTGAATAGCGTAAGGCTGGTGGGTTTTGTTGACTATGGTCGACATAACAGGCTGCAAGCGATAATAAACGCGTTTTACCCCAGGCTCATCAAATGGGCGGCGACTCGGAATGACATCAATAGCTTGCCCTGATGGAGTTCTTGAGCGCACAAGATTAAAAAACTGTGGCTGGGCATCAGGCGCGGTTATCTCGCTAAAATACAAATGAGAGCTAAATAAATGTTCATAAATGTAGCGAGCGCTTAATTGCACTTTCAGATTGTCGGCATTCAAAAAATCTTCTAATGAGTTCACCGCTGATTCTTGCGCTTCAGACAGTGGTGCGCGAGCAGGCAGATAAGCGCCGCTGTCTATCCAACTCATGAGTATGTTGTGCTCTTCACCGGTTAATTCTGGGAGCGCGTAGGGCATACCACCAAATGCTTGGCTTTTCGCATAGCCATCAAATTCGGCAATGGTGGGGCATTGCTGGCTGCGATCGATAGAGACATCGAAACGTTCGTCTAACAACTTGTCATCAGGCAAAGGGTGCTGCTGCTTAAGCATCAACATTTTTGCTAAAACGGACGCTTGAGTGTTAGCGCTAGGGGTTTGTTCTCGCTCATTTAAAACTGGGTAAAAGCCGCGCTCGCGCCAATCGGGAGAATCTAATGCATCCAAAAATAATCGATTTGGCGTGGCGGCAAGTATACGCGACCCGTGATACACAATTTCTTTGTTCGCGCCGCGTTCTATGCCCTCAGGCGAGCTCATCTTAAGCTGGCAAGGAGCGTCGTAGCAGGCATGGCAAACCACACAACGTCCTTCGATTACTGGAGCAACTTTGGTTTGATAAAATGCGGTGGCAGGGCTTTCTAATGATGCTTGAGCGACACTGGCTGGCGCGCGGTTTACTGGATTTTCTTCGCCGTAAAGCTTGTTCAAATCGAGATTGGCAATGGTCGCGCAACCCGAGCAGACGAGAATGACGGTGATGAATACTTTAATCCATCTGGAGTGTGTATTTTGCATAAGAGTCCGATTAAGGCAGTCACCCTGAGTTTAATCAAAACAGAGCGTTGTGGTGTGGCGTGTGTGTTTGCGCCGCAGTTTACCCTCTAGCGGGCATTGACTCAACCAAGAAGCACTCAAGCTGGGTGCTTTCTAAGCTAAATGCTGCCTGAGCTGGTTTTAGTTCATAGGCTTATAAGTAACCACTCACTTGACAGCATCAACGAAAGCAGGAACGCTACCGTGACTTCTTTAACAGGTATTTGGTAATTTATGCAGCGTGACGACAAGGTGACATCAGTATTCGGTCATATCCTCATTATTATACTGGCGGGAGAGTTAATTTTCGCTTTACCTTTTCATTTAGCACGCTTTTTTCGCCCTACGTTTCTACAAGCGTTTGAGTTAACTAACACCCAATTAGGCGATATTTTTGCTGTTTATGGCGTTGTGGCCATGCTGTCATATTTCCCTGGGGGCATTATTGCTGACAAGTATGCTCCAAATCGCCTGATGAGTTTTTCACTGTTGGCGACAGCGGCAGGGGGGTGTGTATTTACTCAGCGGGCCGAGTCACTTTGGGCTTACATTGCTTTTTGCGTATTGGGGGGCAACCACGGTTTTGGTTTTTTGGGCGGCGATGATCAAAGCTACTCGGCTCTCGGCCCCGCCCCATCGTCAAGGGTTTGCATTTGGTTTGCTCGACGGGGGTCGCGGATTAGCGGCAAGTCTATTTGCCAGTGTCGGCATATTGTTATTGAGCTTCGGGACGTTTAGCTCGCAAGGTGATTTTAACAGCGCAGCTGAAGCGTTCGATGCTATGAGTACACTGATTATTTACTACACCACGTTAACTGCGCTGGCAGCTGGGTTAACCTGGTTTTTTATCAGTTCACAGACAGATAACCCATCTGACGTGAACGCTCAACAGCAGCAACAAGCATCTGGCTTGTCATTAGGAACAACGCTTATTAACCCTCTGGTGTGGTTGCAAGGTGGTATCGTTATTTGCGCATATTGTGGATATAAAGCGCTGGATAATTACAGCCTTTTCGTTGTACAGCACTACGGTTGGTCACAAGTGGAAGGCGCGAAATTCATAACGTTTGCCAGTTATATGCGCCCCGTTGCCGCACTTGGGGCAGGATTGCTCGCCGATCGCTTACGTACGAGTAAAATGACCTACTTGCTGTTTGCGTCACTGGGGGCGGTTTTCGCGGCTATTGCGTGGATGACGCATTTCAATGCTGGGGTGACATTGATGTTGGCCATGTTGCTGTTTACCTTTTTTGCAGTATTTGCCTTACGTGGGATTTACTTCGCGCTGGTGGACGAGAGCCAAATTCGTATGGGGGCGACAGGCACTGCCGTGGGGATCATATCGGTACTGGGTTTTACCCCAGATATTTTTTTCGCGTCTATCTCAGGGCGCATGTTAGATGCGGGGCAATACGGCTTCGCCTATTATTTTTTGTTTGTTGCAGCGATTATGTTAGTTGGCTGTTTTTGCGCTTTGCTATTGGCCAAAAAGGTTAACAAATTACGCGCCGCTATGGCTGCAAGCCCCAAAAATTAAGCCGTGTCGTTAACATTCTGAAGGCGCTACTGTGGTAGTCAAAACGTTGCGGTGTCGCTTTAAGGCGTCAAAATGTCATATTCGCGACATATCATTAACGCTTAACATCTGTTTTAATTAATAAAATTATAAGTAAAAAGTAAATCTATGTTTGGTATTTTTAAACCTGCTCCACACCAATCTCGACTCCCCAAAGAAGAAATAGACAAAGAATACAAAGCCCTGCGTTGGCAAGTGTTTATCGGTATTTTTGTGGGTTACGCTGGTTATTATTTAGTGCGCAAAAACTTTTCGTTGGCAATGCCTTTTCTGATTGAAGAACAAGGCTTTACCAAGGGCCAGTTGGGAATTGCATTATCGGCGGTCTCTATTGCCTATGGCTTGAGTAAATTTTTAATGGGCAGTGTGTCTGACCGCAGTAATCCCCGTTATTTTTTGATGACAGGGTTGCTAGTATCCTCCGGCGTTATGTTTCTATTTGGTTTTGCCGACTGGGCCACTCAAAGTGTTGCTAGTATCTTTGTGTTGCTGTTTATCAATGGCTGGGCACAAGGCATGGGATGGCCAGCGTGTGGACGTACCATGGTTCACTGGTATTCAGGAAATGAAAGGGGCCAAACGGTCTCGTTTTGGAATATCGCGCACAATGTTGGCGGTGGCTTAATTGGTCCGATATTTATTTTAGGCATGGCGTGGTTCAACGACTGGCACAGCGCCTTTTATATGCCTGCTGCTGCAGCAAGCTTAATTGCCGTGTTTATTTATTTCGTGATGCGCGATACGCCTCAGTCATGTGGTTTACCGCCAATAGAAGAATATCGAAACGATTATCCTGCTCAATATTCTCAAAGCCATGAAGAAGAACTAACAGCAAAGCAAATATTTATGCAGTTTGTACTGAATAACAAATTGTTGTGGTTCATCGCTGTGGCGAATGCGTTTGTCTATTTAATTCGTTACGGCGTGCTTGATTGGGCTCCTACCTACCTGTATGAGGTAAAAGATTTTTCATTTGATAAAAGCTCATGGGCTTACTTTCTTTACGAGTGGGCAGGTATTCCCGGCACCCTGCTATGCGGCTGGATAAGTGACCGCTGGTTTAAAGGCCGACGAGCACCAGCAGCCATATTGTATATGATGTTGGTATTGGTGGCCGTCGTCGTTTACTGGTTAAACCCGGCAGGTAATCCAAGCGTCGACATTGCTGCGCTAATGGCAATTGGCTTCTTGATCTATGGGCCTGTCATGCTGATTGGTTTATTCGCTCTTGAGCTGGTGCCTAAAAAGGCCGCTGGCACTGCCGCTGGCTTAACCGGGTTATTTGGTTATTTAGGCGGAGCTGTTGTCGCCAACATTGCGCTTGGCTATACGGTTGACCATTTCGGTTGGGATGGCGGCTTTGTATTATTGGTTGGCGGTTGCATAGGCGCTATTTTACTTATCGCGTTAACCTTAAAACACGAAGTCGCACATGAGAGCCATCAGCGGGAAGAAGGTCATCAGCGGGAGGAGGGCGCTAAGGGTCAGGCTTGAGCCTTAGTAGGGTGCTAGTCCTTAGCACCCTACTTATAGCCCCCATAAATTCAGAGTCTGCCCACCTCTATTTTAACCCTATCGAAAGCAGAGATGGGCGAGCTTTGCTTGCCGCTTGCACTCAGCACGAAATTGCCCAGTTTGCATTAAGACTTGGTACTCCCTTCAGGGCTCAAGAAACTCAATATCGCCAGCTCATTTTCGATATTTGTTACAGAATTTCTATTGATTATTCACCTGCTAAAGCCCTTTAACTACAGGATATGCAGGCCTAGAAATCCACTTATGCACTATTTATGAGCACGATAGGAAGGGTAAACGTTTGAACACTCATGACATTTCGTCGCCAAAGCGATAAGCTAAAGGGATATTTCAAGTGGAAAAACAAACATGACAAATTCTGTAGTGATCAGTGGTTCAGGATTATGGAATCCACCGCATAGCATCTCAAACGAAGAGTTAGTAGATGCGTACAACGCGTATGCTCAGCAGTTTAATGAGCAAAATGCCGATGAGATTGAATCAGGCGCCGTAACAGCGAAGCCTTTCTCAAGTGCTGAATTTATTCAAAAAGCATCCGGTATCCGCAGTCGCTATTGCTATATGAAAGATGGCGTACTGGACATAAATCGTATGCGTCCCATCATTCCTGAGCGAAGTGAAGAAGAACTATCTGATCAAGCCGAAATGGCGATCAATGCGGCTAAACTGGCCCTTGAAGCGGCAAATAAAACCGCTGAAGATATCGATGTAGTGATTGTTTCTTGTGCTTATACGCAGCGCTCGTATCCCGCATTAGCCATCGAAGTGCAAGGCGCTTTGGGGATCAAAGGTTTTGGTTTCGATATGTTAGTGGCTTGTTCAGCAGCGACTTTTGCCTTGCATCGTGCTTATGAAATGATCAGCGCGGGTACTGCAAAAGGTGTATTAGTTATCAACCCAGAATTGACGTCACCACAGGTAAATTACTGCGATCGCGACAGTCACTTTATTTTCGGGGATGTGGCGACCGCCATGGTGGTGGAGCATGCAGATACCGCGACGTCTGAGCACGTGTTTGATATTTTGAGCACCAAAGCGATTACCCAATATTCAAATAATATTCGCTCAAATTTTGGTTATGTTAGCCGGGCTAACGATGTTGATCCGTACGGAGCAGATAAACTGTTTCATCAAGAAGGGCGTAAAGTTTTTAAAGAGGTGTGCCCTATGGCCGCTGAGCATATCAGCGAGCACTTAGAGCGGCATCAGTTAACCAGCGCTGATGTGAAGCGTTGGTGGTTACACCAAGCAAATATCAACATGAACACGCTTATTAGTAAAAGACTATTAGGCCGTGAAGCGACTGCTGAAGAAGCGCCGATTGTACTAGACAGATATGCCAATACGGCATCTGCTGGCTCAATTATTGCGTTTAATCTACACCACAAAGACTTGCAGTCAGGCGATTACGGATTACTGTGTTCATTTGGCGCAGGATATTCAATCGGCAGTTTGTTAGTCAGAAAAAGGTAATCTTGTTACGTTAAGACGCTTGAATAACACAATAGCAATCACGTCAGGGACAACACTATTATGCTAGCAGTTTGGGGATATGCAGCCAGTGCTCTGGGTTACGCACTGTTGCTGTTGTTATTGTTAACGTCGCGCAAGTCGGGCTTAGCTAAATATTTGTTAATATTGGCCACGGCTGCTACGTGTGTGTGGTCGCTGTCACCTTTTTTTATTGGCGAATTAACTGTAGAGCGTCTCATCGTTTTTGATAACGTCAAACAATTGTTCTGGCTGCTCTTTCTGGCTGCGTGTTTAAAAGATAACTTCACTAGTTTGGTGGGCGTGCTTAAGCGCCCTGAAACATGGTTGATTCTGGCGTTGCCAATTACCGGCGTTATTATTCCCCTATTTCTAGATATTAACGACAGTTGGTTATTTTTACTGCAGACCATTTTGGCGCTACAAGTGTTGGTTCTACTAGAAATTATCTATCGTCAATCAGGTGAAAATCGCTGGGCGTTCAAACCGCTTATTTTATACTTAGGTGCCACAAACCTGTTTGAATTCGTTACCTTCGCCAATGCGCTGATGGTCGAGCAAATTGACTTGACGTATATTGCCGCCAGAGGCTTTATTTACACCGCTATGATCCCGCTATTGGTGCTTGCTATACGCCGAGTACAACATTGGGGCGTTGACATATTTGTCAGTCGTGAAGTGGTGTTGCACAGCTCTTTGCTACTGGTGGCGGGCTGCTATTTGTTTGTTATGTCGCTTATCGGTTATGTGGTGAAATACTACGGGGGAGAATGGAGTACTTCAATTCAAGTCGCGCTAATATTCCTGTCGTTGGCGTTGCTTGCCACGGTCTTCTTGTCGACAAGCTTTCGCACCAAGGTCAAAGTGTTTATTACTAAACACTTTTTTGCTAATCAGTTTGACTATCGTTATGAGTGGGTCAAGTTAACTAAGTCATTGGAAAGTGATCAATCTGGGCAGGCTGTTTATCAAACCGTTCTAAACGCTTTTTTGCAGGCGATGGATTACCAATCTGGCTTGCTACTTAAGCGAGTCGATAGCAAAGTAGAATATTTAGCAGATGAAGACGCTGAACCTTTATGTGAAGAGCAGCTCGAAGTGATGAGGCAGTTTTTTGCGTTTTTTGAGCAGAAAAACTGGATCATCGATATGGCAGAGCTACGCACCAAGCCCTATGTTTACGAGGGCTTAAAAGTGAACCACGGGACCTTGAATAAAATTGCATTTCAATTGGTTATCCCCATGTATCGAGGCGATACGCTGTGGGGCTTAGTGCTGATGAGCAACACCAATGATACTTCGCGCAATTTGAATTGGGAATTGCGTGATTACCTTACTGCGGTGACCGCGCAAATCACTAACTTTTTATTCCATCATGAAGCGGCAAAAGAAGTGGCTGAAAATGCCCAGTTCGCCGCGTTCACGCGTATGTCGGCTTTCGTGTTACACGATTTGAAAAATGTATTGGCACAAATAGACTTAATTTTATGTAATGCTGAGCAGCATAAGGATAATCCCGAATTTATCGAAGATACCTTTGAAACGCTGCATCACACCAAGGCACGCATGGATAAAATGCTGCGCCAGTTATCAGAGAAGAATGCAGAGCCAGCGAGTCAGCACAGGTTGATTAATTTGTCGGCGTGTATCGAAAAAGTCATTGAGCAGCGCTGCGCAACATACTTGCCCAAGCCAGAATTGAGAATCGATAGTGAAGTCGACGTTGTGCTTGACCAAGAAAAGTTCGCCAACGTCATGTATCACTTGATCAGCAATGCGCAACAAGCCACCGCCGACGATGGTTTTGTGCGGATTAACGTCAGCCATGCCCCACAAAGCGAAAACATGGTGGTGACTATTTCTGATAACGGCTCGGGCATGAGTAAAAGCTTTATTCAGCAGCGCTTGTTTACGCCTTTTGATACCACCAAAGGTAATGCCGGCATGGGCATAGGTGCTTACGATGCGAAAACGTTTTTAGAAAAAATAGGTGGATTTTTACATGTTCAAAGTGAAGAGAATGTTGGTACAGTCTTTACATTGAACATACCAGCGAACTAATAGAATAGGTTGCAAGGATAAAGGCATGGAAAAGATTTTAGTCGTTGATGACGACCTGGGTATTCAAAAGCAGTTGAAGTGGAGTTTCACGGGGTATGATGTGGTGTTTGCGGATGATCGTACTTCAGCGATCACCCAGTTACGCCGGCATGAGCCTAAAGTGATTACCCTTGATTTAGGCTTACCGCCAGACCCTGCTAATGCCACTGAGGGCTTAGCAGCGCTGCAAGAGATACTTGCGCTATCCCCTAACACCAAAGTGATTGTGGTAACCGGTAACAACGATAAAGTGAATGCCTTAAAGGCCATTGAGCTTGGTGCGTATGACTTTTATCAGAAACCCATTGACTCTGATACCATCCAAGTATTGGTCAGCAGAGCGGCGCAGCTTTACGATTTAGAGCAAGAAAATCGTCACTTATCTGCGGTAGCGCCCTCAATGGATCGCATTATCGGTAACAGTGAACAGATTCTAGCGGTCAGTAAAAAAGCTGAGCGAATTGCGCAAACCGATATCAGTACCCTTTTATTAGGGGAAAGTGGCACGGGTAAGGAAGTGTTTGCTCGCAGTATTCACGAGCACAGTTTACGCAAGAAGAAAGCCTTTATTGCCATTAATTGTGCGTCGATCCCTGAAAACTTGCTCGAAAGTGAATTGTTTGGCTACGAGAAAGGCGCGTTTACTGGAGCGAACAAAACCACACCGGGCAAAATTGAAAGTGCCCAAGGCGGTACGCTGTTTCTGGATGAAATCGGCGATATGCCTGTAGGTTTACAAGCTAAGATGCTGCGTTTTTTACAAGAGCGCGTTATCGAGCGAGTAGGCGGACGTACTGAGATCCCAGTAGATATTCGTGTTATTTGTGCCACCCACCGTGATTTAAATAGCATGGTCGCCGAGGAGACCTTTCGCGAAGATTTGTATTACCGAATAGGGGAAATTAACATTGTGATACCGCCACTGCGAGAGCGTGGTAACGATGTGATTTTGCTGGGGAAGACCTTTTTAAATCAATACAACGAAGACTTCAAAACGAAAGTGAAAGGCTTCAGCGACAGTGCGACACAAGCCATGTTGCAACACCGCTGGCCGGGTAATATTCGTGAATTACAGAACAAGCTTAAATCTGCGGTGATAATGGCTGAGTCAGCTTACATTCAACCTGATGATTTAGGTTTACAAGTGAATGAAGAACTAAGCACCATGCGAACGCTTAATCTGCGTGAAGTGCGCGAAGAAGCTGAAAGCAAAGCTATTCGTTATGCGTTTCAGGTGGCCGAGCGCAATATGTCGCGTACTGCTGAATTACTTGGGGTGACGCGTCCTACGCTTTATTCGTTGATTGATAAGTACCACCTAGAGGACATTAAAACTGGCTCCTAGTGTGAACAACGTGTACGACGGGTTGGCCGATATTCGGTTAAGCTCTGTGTTTGAGCATATGTAAATGCAATGGCTCAAATACATATTAGCTTTGATGTCGTTGGTTGGCCTATGGTTTGTAGGTTTAAGCCTAAGCGCATTTATACCCCTACCTGCATCTTTATTAGGTTTGTTAGTGTTACTACTGGGCTTGATGTGGCTTAAACGCATTCCTCCTGCATTACTCAAAGTGTCGCAGTTTGTACTCGGACATATGCTAGTGCTCTTTGTGCCTGCGACCATGGGAGTACTGCTCTACGCTGAAAAATTAGCGGATAACCTATTGTGGCTAATATTGAGTATCGTTGTCAGCACAGTACTCAGTCTTGGAATAACTGCACGGATTTGCCAACGCTTATGGCAACCGACAGACCAACCTCCGGCCACGCCCCATGACGATTGACATCTCAGGCGAGGCTAAACAAATGCAACCGATAGTGATGTCATGCTAAACACTTACAGCGAGCAATATCCTCTCGTATCTGCGTTTATGTGGTCGACCATTACCGTAGGGGTGTATTTGCTTTCATTGATCGTTTTTCGCCTATTGGGGCGACGCCCGGCATTTCATCCAATGATTTTTTGTATTGCCATGCTTGCGGTAGTGCTCTTCTATACCGGCGTCACTGTTGAATCATACCAAGGAGATACGAGCCTGCTGACGTGGTTATTAGGCCCAGCGACAGTGGCGCTGGCTGTTCCCCTCTACAGCCAAATAAGAAGTATTCGCGGAAATGGCTTAGGCATTATGCTGCCGATTTTGATTGGTGGTGCCATTGCGCCTATTTTGGCTCTGGCCGGTTTGTATTTTGTGCCTCTGGACAGCGACGTAAAGTTAAGCTTGTTGACCAAGTCGATTACGAGTCCATTGGCGATTGAGACCAGTCAACATATTGGCGGTATTCCTGGGCTTGCTGTAGTGATTGTTATTTTCACTGGCATAGTGGGGGCTATATTTGCATCCATAACGTATCGCATATTTCGCGTCACGTCCCCTCAAGCCCAAGGACTTGCTTTAGGTACTGTAGCCCACGCCATAGGCACTGCTCAAGGATTTCAGATGAGTCAGAAAATAGGTGCATTTGCCACCATAGGTTTGTGCATCAATGGGGTACTAACGGCCATCATTCTACCGATTATTTTTTTCCTCATCAGCTAGTGGTACGAATACTGCTAACTTCCCGCTAAGTTAGCAACGCTCCTATGATTAGTATGATGGGGCGGTACACATGGGTTAATATATTTATGCGCAAAATAGCGGGCGATTCTATTCACATTTGGTTATTGGTGTTTTTCACGAGTGTGGTGTTAACCGCATGCGGCGGTGGTGGCTCTTCAGACTCAGACTCTGATAACACGCCTGATGTCATTGTTAATGCTGGGCCAAGCTCTACGGTCAATGAGGGAACGACAGTCGACTTGCAAGGTGATGCGCTAGGCACCACCGATGCCTTAACCTACGCCTGGTCTGCCTCGCCGACATTATCGATTACCCATGACGATACCACCACGGGTGTTGCATCATTTGTGGCGCCAACCACTAGCGATACGCAGACCTATCAATTAACTCTTCAGGCAACTGATGGCAACGGCAACGTTGGCTCTGACAGTCTAGAAGTGACTGTTTTGCCATTCAACACAGCGCCAAACGCGATCATTTCCTACCAACCGATTGACGGTTTTTCTAATAATATCTTTCCTGCCGGCACAGAAGTTACCTTAAATGGCGACACCAGCACAGACGCTGATACGACGGATGCAGATAACCCTATTGCCGCATATCAATGGCAACAACTTGCCGGAGTTGATGTGCTTTCTGGAGTCAGTAGAGATGCAAGTAACATTACCTTTACCACACCGATTGTCGATGAAGACAATACTTTAACCTTCGAGTTAACCGTCACTGATCAAGAAGGTGCAACGGATACCGAAGAGCTGACCATCACCATATTGAGCGCAAGTAATAATGTGCCCACTGTTGATGCTGGTGTCGATCACCAAGTGTTTTCTGGTGAGAGCATTTTACTTTCAGGAACGGCCGATACTGCTATTCCCTCTGCAAAGCCATTAACCTACTTGTGGTTGACTGACTCTACCTTAGAGCCACAAATTAATAGCGCCAATGTGTTACAAACATACGCTGTGGCGCCTATGGTCACCACGAGTCAGGTGTTGACCTTCACCCTAGAGGTTAATGATGCCAACGGTAATGAGGTGGACGACAGCATCTCTGTAACAGTAAAACCGTTTCCTCGTAGTTTAATAAATGATACGGGGGTGGCACGACAAGCCAGTGTGAACGCAGTGAACAGCTCGCATCAAGGGGATTACCCAGCGCAGGACGGTCAACGGGGGCGGGATATTATTGCTACTAATAATATGCTCACTAAGGCCGGGCGGGGTGAAGGTGGCTTTGACTTCACTCGCCTAGATGACATTGGGGATGAAGTTGACGATGTCAGCCAGCCATGGCGTTGTGTGCGCGATAATGTGACTGGCTTAGTGTGGGAAATTAAGACCACCAATGGTGACTTACACGGCAGACGCCATGCCTACAGCTGGTATTCAGAAGAGAACAATGGCGGATATAGTGGGCCGTTGAATCCGGCCACTCCTAGCTGCTCGTTGAGCGACTGCAACACACAAGATTTTGTTGAAGCAGTCAATGCTCAAGGCTTGTGTGGTTTTTACGATTGGAAGCTACCTAGTCATAACGAGCTGCTTTCTATCGTGCATTTTGGCAAATCTACCAGCCCTATGTTAGATACCGATTATTTCCCCTACGCAGATAGTGGGCAAACTAGCAATTTATGGTACTGGACATCTCAAACCAGCGTCGATGGTACCAACGAGGAAGCTCAGAATGCATGGGCCATTGATCTCTCTAGCGGAAATGACAACTTTCTAAATAAATCTACAGCGGCTAACGTTCGCTTAGTCAGAGCAGGACGATAATATGAAGAAGCTACTGTTTTTAGCGTTACTTAGTTTTAACAGCCTTGCCCAAACGTGCCTAGGGGATGTAACTGAAACGGCGAACGAAGAGGAATTTACAGTCAACACAGATGGCACTGCAACTCATATTAGTAGCGGTTTGATGTGGATGCGTTGTAGCATTGGACAAACCTATAGCGCTGACAGCTGTGTTGGTGAAGCCGATGAGTTGAATTGGCAGCAAGCCCTAGATGAAGCCCATGGCTTCACGTATGCGGGTCATAGCGGTTGGAGAGTGCCGAATTTAAAAGAACTGGCTACGTTAACCGAGCGTGCCTGCGTGCGACCAGCCATAGATGAAAGTGTATTTCCAGATACTTTGTCTGACGATTACTGGACTTCTACCCCTTCCGTACTCGATACGGATCGCGCATGGGTGGTGGCGTTTTTCAACAGCAGTAATGCATTGAAAGAAAAAAGTTTATTCGTATACACCCGTCTGGTCAGAACAGTCGATTAACGTATATTTTAATTCGATTATCGTATCGAGCTTTTAAATTACCCGTTAACTGGTCAGAATATGCTGGTCTTTTTAAGCTAGCGATCTGATATGCGTTTTTTGTGGTTATTTTTTCTGGGTTTTTACGCCGCGAATGTGAAAGCCGATTATAAGTGTGATGTAGAGCTAAACTACGGTTTGGTCGTGACGAACGATCAGATACGTATTATCGATAATAGCCGCACTGTTTACCAAATTAATAACGATGATCAGCTTATTGTTCAAGGGCAATGGGTATCCTTGTCAGTGCAGCAACAAGCTGAACTAAAAGAGCTGGCTGACGGCGTGCATCACGTGGTGCCTAAAATGATTTTACTGGCCAGTGAAGGTGTTGAGCTGGCGATAGAAACTGTGGAACACGTGTATATCGGCTTAGTCGGTGAAGAGCACGAAAGCTACGAGAAATTGCGTTCATCTTTAGCCAGAGTACAGGCCAGAGTCAAAGAAAAATTCATTCATGCGGGCAGTAATTTCTATATGGGCCCTGGCACATTAGAGAACGTCGATGACTTAGTTGACCGCGAATTAGAAGCGCAAATTGAAGAAGCTATGAATACCTCGTTAGGCGGCATCCTATCGGCCATAGGGGGCTTGGTATCAGAAAGCACCAGCACAGAAGAAAAGATCGCTAAACTGGCCGAGAAAATTGACAGCATCGGGAATTCCGTTGACGCCGCAATCAGCCCGAAAAGCCAAACCCTACAACAAAAAGCACACTGGTTTTGTAATGAGTTTAAACGCTTAGACCGTGTGGAAGACCGCTTACGCCGTGATATAACCCAACTCACGAAATATAATGTAGTCACCAGCGAGCAAGGCCATAGCCATTAAGTTGCTGGTTTAGCCAATGTTTTACGATTAAGATAGCCGCCGTTTTTTCAGTCCTAAGAAATCCCCATGTGTTTATTCCAGCAAGATGCCGTTGAATGGTTGCAAAGCTTACCAGCCAACAGCGTTGATTTGGTCATTACCGACCCGCCGTACGAATCGTTAGAAAAGCATAGAGCTAAAGGCACGACTACTCGTTTAAAACACAGTAAATCTTCAAGCAACGAGTGGTTTGCCATCTTTCCGAATACACGCTTCATTGAGCTGGTCGCAGAGATTTATCGCGTTCTAAAGAACAATAGCCATTTTTATTTGTTCTGCGACCAAGAAACTATGTTTGTGATCAAGCCGCTGGCAGAAGCGGCGGGTTTCAAGTTCTGGAAACCCTTAGTGTGGGACAAGTGCGCAATTGGTATGGGCTATCACTACCGTGCGCGCTATGAATTCATTCTGTTTTTCGAAAAAGGCAAACGTAAGTTACAGGATTTAGGCATGCCTGATGTGCTGCAAGAAAAGCGCGTATGGCGAGGCTATCCGACAGAAAAGCCCGTGCCCTTGATTGAAAAGCTGATTGCACAAAGCTCAAATGAAGGTGACTTGGTCATCGACCCATTTTTTGGTTCTGGCGCAACGTTAGTGGCGGCAAAAAATCTTAAACGGCAGTGGCAAGGAGCCGATTTATCACCGTCGGCCCATGCCTTTGCCGCTGAGCGCCTAGGTTGTTAACCGCCATAACGGAATGGTGGTTTAGCACATACATTTATAGGCGCTAAACCAGCATTTCAAGTAAGGTATTTAAATAGCGCCTTCCTAAAGGCGTTACCTGCCAATGAGTTTCGGTTTCTGCTAACAAGCCTTTGCTTATTGCGCTATTCAGATTATTTAATAACTGAGGCTGCTCGGCCATGACCAAACCGGTAAATTCTGTAAAATCCTGTTTAGGGCAAGGTTCGAGTAGGCGCAGACGATTCATAAAAAACTCAAAGGGCAACTCATCATCCTGAACTTCATGTTGTTGATGCATATAAGAGCGGGTGAGATCCATGTATCCCTTGGGATGCTTGACTTTGACCGTACGTATTATTTGACCGTAGTCTTTTAACGTCACTTTGCCATGCGAACCGCAACCAATGCCTAAGTAGTCTCCAAATCGCCAATAATTCAGGTTATGTTGGCATTGCTGACCCGGTAAACTATAACCTGATATTTCGTACTGCTCATAACCTGCTGCAACGAGTATTTCGTGACCTTGCTCTTGTATGTCCCACAATATATCGTCTTCGGGCAGTGTTGGGGGTTTAGAGTAAAATTGTGTATTGGGTTCAATGGTCAATTGATACCAAGATAAATGAGGTGGACTCTGAGCGATACCTTGGCGTAAATCAAACAATGCGTCGTCAATAGTTTGTTCTGGTAAGCCATGCATCAAATCAAGGTTGAAACTATTAAGGCCAGCATCGCGCGCGTAACCTGCAGCATTTAACGCTTGTTGATCATTATGGATACGCCCGAGTCTTTCCAATTTCTCTTGCTGAAAGCTTTGTACGCCGATTGATATTCTGTTCACGCCTGCTTTAGCAAAACCGTTAAAACGTTCGCTTTCTACTGTGCCAGGGTTAGCTTCAAGGGTTATTTCAGCATTGACTGCTAAATTGACGCGCTCACGCACCCCTGCCAACAAACGGCTGATCGCATCGGGGGAAAATAGACTTGGCGTGCCCCCACCTATAAAAATACTGTGCACTAGGCGCGAGCCAATTAGCTTGGCGTCTTGGGCTAAATCATCTAGTAAATGACTGACATACTCAGCCTCTGGCAAGGTTTCCTGTTTTTGACCATGGGAGTTAAAGTCACAATAGGGGCATTTTTGCACGCACCAAGGGATGTGAATATACAAGGCAACTGGGGGGAGTCGCAGGGTTTTGACTGGGGATGGCGTTGTATTCGTTTCACCGGCGTCATTCATATCGCAAGTGTCTGCCATTTCGCTATTCACCTGCTTTTTCAACGTTATCGCTCAGTTTTACTAAAAGTTGCTGCAACGCTTGGCCGCGATGGCTTAGGGCGTTCTTTTGCTCTTTCGTTAATTGTGCAGAAGTACACTTTTTTTGTGCTACCCAAAACACAGGGTCGTAACCAAAGCCACTTTCACCACTACGTTCAACGGTTATTTCCCCATGCCATTCGCCCTGGCAAATAATGGGGGTGGGGTCTTCACTGCTGCGCATATATACCAACACACATAAGAAGCGCGCTTGGCGTTTCACTGGCGCAATACCACTTAGTGAGTGAAGCAACTTATCAATATTGTCGCTATCTGTGGCATTGCTACCGGCATAGCGCGCTGAATATACACCAGGTGCTCCGCCTAAGGCATCAACGGCTAAACCTGAATCGTCAGCAATAGCGGGTAAGCCCGTAATTTTGGCTGCATGACGCGCCTTGATGATGGCGTTTTCAACAAATGTGGTACCCGTTTCGGCTACTTCAGAAACGTTAAATTCACTTTGTGGAACGATATGAATGTTTAGCGGAGTAAGCAATTGACTTAACTCGGCGACTTTACCTTTGTTACCCGTGGCTAAAACTATTTTGCGCGACAAGAGCGGCCCTTCTATCTAAATATGTTTGGTCGAATTTTACCTGTTTCAACAAAAAATTGATATTGCACTGTTGCGCTTTTAATCTTTTACGAAAGGTCGCTTGTGACAAATACACCTTGCTGTGAAAGGGTAAGTTAATTAGTCTAGGTATATTGTTTTTGTTGCAAAATTAATCTTTTAATTTTATCCGCGTACCAGCGCAAGGATGCTTTATGAATTTTTCAGGTAAATTTTTTCTTCTTGGCACTGCAAGCCTAATAACGTGTTACGCAATAGGGGAAACGCTACCTCAAGTACAGAAAACCACAATTAATGAGCCAAGTACGGTGTTGTTAGAGTCCGCTAAACTCCCTGAACCAATAAAGCGCGTGGAGCCTAAGTACCCTGTGAGCATGGCAAGAAAAGGCGCTGAGGGTTGGGTACAACTAAATTTTGTGGTGGGTACTGACGGCAGCGTCAACGATATCGTTGTGGTTGATTCAACTGGTATGAAAGCCTTCGAAAAAGCAGCAGTAAAAGCAATGAAAAACTGGCAATACAGCCCAGCATTTATTGATGGCAAGCCAATCGAGCAATGCCACAACAAAGTACAAATGGACTTTCGGTTAGATGGGGGAGAAATAGGGGTTAGGCGTAATTTCAAACGTAAATATGAAAGTGTGCGCGGGGCACTAAGCAGCAATGATATTGCCTTAGCGGGCGAGCTGAGTGACAACATGAAAGACAAAGGCTTGCTCAATAGCATTGAGTTTACCTTTTACTCGTTGCTACGTGCAGACTTGGCAAAAGCACAAAACGATGATGTTTCAGAGCTTAAGCATGTTGAACATATATTGAATACTGACAGAAAAGGCGAGTACTTAGGCAGCGAAGCGCATCGATTATTGTTAAACCGTATGTTTGTGCTGCAGATAAATCAGTCGCAATACCTTGACGCCTTAGATACGTTTCAGCGCGTTGAGACGCAAGAAAATAACGACGAAAACATCGCCATGCTCAAACCTTATGTGACCCAAATACTCAACGTGCTCAAAAGCGACCAAGTAATAGCTATTCCAGGAAAAGTCAAACAAGACGGTGATTGGTGGCATGCCCTGAGCAGGCGCGCCTTTAGTTTACGTGACGTGAACGGCACCCTAAATACAGTGGAACTTCGTTGCCACAATAAAAGCGAGCTATACACAGCCACCACAGACAGCACATGGAATATACCCGCCAGTTGGGGCCGTTGCAGTGTAAGAGTGGTAGGAGATACCGACAGCCAATTCACCTTGCTAGAAATACCCACCACGAGTGAGCAGAGTTGATTTCAGACCGTCTCCATGTGTGGCAGCTGGTATAAACAAATAGGTTTGAATATAAGGTCGCTTTGGGCTTCGCCCTTTTGATTGTAAATATATCGCGGAATTGGAATCTTAATGTCGCGTGATCGCTAGAATCTAGGACTTAAAATGCATAGCACTTTGAAAGCTCGTAAACCAATATTGTTGTTTGCCTTTGTCTCTATGGTTTTAGGTATGAATGCATGCGCTTTGGAATCAAGCGCTGAAAACATTCAAACGTTAATATCCGGTAATGCCCTAAAAGTAGTCAACAGGTTTGGCGCAAGCATTATATATTTTGACCCTAATGGCTCTTTTGAACACCTCGCTGAGCGAGGTCAAATGAGCAGCGGTAAGTGGCGAGTCACCACCGATAGCATGTGTGCAACTGTCCTTCCTCAGCCCAACAATCCAGCTAAAGAGTTTTGCCTAAACATGATAAATCGTAAATTAGGTGAAAGTTGGACTGAGCATGATGTTAGAAATGGTGAATTAAAAAGAACACTGCTACAGGGCCATCCAGCACTGTAAACGTGAGGAATTTGAATAAAGTTACAACAAATATATCTTTTGATAGTACGCGGCTATACCGAGCCCCACACTGCGAACACCAAACTCAATTAACACAAAAAAAACCTG
>NZ_BAEP01000074.1 GCF_000315015.1 Paraglaciecola mesophila KMM 241
GCGGGCTAATTTGCTGTCATCTACCAACAAAACCCGCACTTGACGTACATCGAATAACTCGAGATCTAATTCTTCCGTATTAATCAGGTCTAGGGAGGCTTTTAATGCTCGGGATAAATTTTCTGTGCTGAACGGTTTGGGCAGCATTGCGGCAACACCGGCCTGCTTAAACTCTTCTAGCTTTTCAGGTCTGTTTTCTGATGACACCAGCATAAAGGGAATTGCACACAGTTCAGGCGAGTTTTTTATCGCTTTCAAGATGTCTAAGCCAGTGCCATCTTCTAAGTACATAGAGCTGACAACAAGATCTGCGCCTTGCTTGTGAATGGCGTCTATAGCCTCTGCTACAGTGCCAACGGCGTTAACATTTTCGACATTTTCTTTGTGTAACAGCGTACTGATGATTTTTCTTTGGGTATCGGATGGCTCGACTAAAATAATGCTTAAGTCAGCTAACAAAATTTTTTGCATGGTAAACCTTTTTATAGCGCTAGTGTGACGAATTATCCGCCGGCGAGTTTTACAGTGTAGCCGCGCTTTTCCAGCGCAAGCTTAATTTTATCTCTATTATCGCCTTGGATTTCAATAATGGCATCTTTTACTGCACCACCGGTTCCGCACATTTTTTTTAGCTCAGAGCACAAGGTTTTAATCTGTGTTGCGTCCATATCCATGCCTGATAGGGTGGTAACGCCTTTACCTTTGCGACCTTTGGTTTCTCGACGGATCCTAATAATTCCATCAGTTTTAGGGCGAGCAGGCTGGACTTTTTTAGTCTCAACTCTGCCACCATCTGTACTGTATACAAGGTTATCTTGGCTCATTTTCACTATCGCTTTGACTTGAATGATAAGGTTAAAAACGTGATTCTATTAAAAAAGCGCTGATCTTTATAGGAAAAATGAGCAAACTGCTATTTAATATACCGGTAATGAAGTGCAGTGTTAGGGAGTGAGTATGAGTTTGGAACGCAGATTTTCAGCTGATAAAAAACAATTAACGGTCGTGGCTGATGAAGTGTTTGATTTTGGAAAAGTGCAAGATTTTCGTGTGGCCTTTTCCACTGATATTGAAGATGTTGAAGCGGTGATCATCGATTTGCATAAAACCGCTTACATGGATAGCTCAGCGCTGGGAATGTTGCTTAATATGCAAAAGTTGTTATCTGGTAAGGTGACGAGCTTCAAGATTATTAATACCCGTCCTCAAGTGCTTAAAATTTTACAGATTGCACGCTTCGATAAAAAGTTCGAGATCACTTAGCCACTGACACGATTAACCGACCGGATCGTATTTATGCGTATACTTATAGTCGATGATGACTCCCTTAATCGATTTTTACTTTTGCATATGCTCGAACAAAAGGGTTATGTAGATTGTTATGAGGCTGAAAGTGGCCACGAGGCAGTGTCATTGGCTAAGCGGATCAATCCAGAATTGGTCTTACTTGATGTCATGATGGACGATATGAGCGGGTATGAAGTCGCACCAATACTCAAAGGTCAAGCCGGAGATATCTATTTACCGATTATCTTTATCACGGCACTGGATGATGAAGAAAGTTTAGTTCGCTGCTTAGAAGTAGGCGGTGATGACTTCGTTGCTAAGCCATTTAATAAAACCATTTTAGCGGCCAAAATCAGTGCTCATGCACGCACGCGCGAATTAAGCAAAAAGTCCTATGAGCAAAATCAACAACTGGTTTTTTATCGCAGTGCGGTCGAGCGAGAGCACAAAATTGTTGAGCACATCTTTTCGAATGCAGTAACTAACGACAAAAAATTGTTGCCGTATCTAGATTTCACGCTCATGCCAGCGACAGATTTTAACGGCGATTTATTGTTGTTTAGCGCGAGCCCTAACGGTGGGTTGTATTACTTAATCGGGGATTTTACTGGTCATGGTTTAGCCGCGGCTATCGGTGCATTGCCTGTCTCTCAAGCCTTTCATACTATGGCGAGTAAAGGATTGTCAGTCTTTGAAATGGCGCAAACCTTAAATGAAACCCTACTCAAACTATTACCTGGGGATATGTTTTTTGCCGCGGCGATTGTGCATGTTAGCAGCAGTGGTACGCGCTTTGAGATATGGAATAGTGGCATGCCGGATCTTCTGCTCTTTGATTTATATGGTCAAGTCATTAAGCGCTTTGGGTCTCAACACATGGCGCTGGGCATATTAGAACCCCATGAAATGGGCAAGGATGTTCAGTGGCATCAAGGCTTAGTGGGTGAGCGTTTACTGGCATTTTCAGATGGTGTAATAGAGATAACGGACGACGAGCAAAATATGCTAGGTGAGGAGCCTATAACGGATTGGGTTGCCCAAAAAGCTGATATTTCAGTTTCTGAATTATTCGAACATATAACAAATTTTAGCCATAATACAGACCCGCTAGACGATCTCACCTGCGTATCTTATACATGTCAGTCACTGTCTGCGCTCGCACGGCGTCAGCAGGTTACACATGTACCCTTTAATTTAAACCTTACTCTTGATGCTGAAACGATAATTGAAACAGACCCGGTTAAAAGTGTAATCAATATGGTTTGTAGCCAAATCGGTATGTATGGTTTACATGCTCGCTTATTTACCCTGATAAGTGAATTGTATAATAACGCCCTTGACCACGGAATATTGCAGTTAGATTCAAATCTAAAGCACTCCCCCGAAGGTTTTGAAGCATATTTTGACTTGCGTATGCAGCGCTTGGCGCAATTGAACCAGGCGCAGATTACCATTACGCTAACGTACGAGCCAACACAGAGGCGCTTGATTATCGTAGTGCGCGACTCCGGAGCTGGTTTTGATTACCAGCAATATTCTAAGCAAGTGGATTTAGAGAATTGCTTTGGACGAGGCATTCAGTTAGTCAATGAATTGTCAGATTCAGTACGATATTTTGAATCTGGAAATGCGGTTGAAGTGACAATTAACGTATGAGGTAGAAAATGCAAGCACAGCTACAAACCATCATCAGGAAAGCGCAGGTCAGTGATATCCAGTCGCTCGTCAATTTTAATCAATTGATGGCCAAAGAAACTGAAGATAAACAACTCGATAGCGATATTCTTACCTTAGGGGTCAGCAACCTAATAAATGACGCTAGCAAAGGTTTTTATTTGGTTGCAGAAATAGAAGAGCTGGTAGTTGGTAGTTTAATGGTGACAACAGAATGGAGTGATTGGCGAAATAGCGAGTTTTGGTGGATACAAAGTGTGTACATTGTGCCTCAGTTTCGCCGAAAAGGTTTGTATAGCGCTCTATATAATCAAGTCAAATCTTTTGGCGAGAAGGCCGGTAACGTTTGTGGCTATCGCTTGTATGTGGAGCGCGAAAACCGCGTGGCCCAGCGCACATATGAAGCATTAGCAATGGGCGAAAGTCATTATCTTATGTTCGAAGGGAAATAACCTTCGGCTAATTGATAATTATTCTCACTTGGGTTAGGCTGTTGGCTAATCTTAAAATATTATTTATGCAGGATATGAGTTTGAAACGATTTCTTAAACTGGTTGGATTAGTGAGTTGTATTTCGATGAGTGCGTTGGCCGAAGCGCAAGAGCTCAATGTGTACTCAGCCCGAAAAGAGGCGTTAATCAAACCACTCTTGGATAAATTCAGTGCCAGCTCTGGTATCTCAGTAAATTTAGTGACCGGTAAAGCAGATGCCCTTATTACGCGCTTAAAAAGTGAAGGTAAATACAGCCCTGCGGATATTCTCATCACGACGGATGTAGGCAGACTTCACCGCGCAAAAGAACAAGGTTTAACCCAAGCTATTCAAACTGATGAGTTCAAAGATTTAATCTCACCAAATTATATTGACCCTGATAGCAATTGGATAGGCTTTACCCTAAGGGCTCGCCCGATGATGGTGGCTCCAGAGCGTGTTGATATTACTCAGTTAACACGTATGGAAGATTTAGCCGATGAGCAGTGGCGAGGTAGAATTTGCGTGCGTTCTTCAAGTAATATTTATAATCAATCATTGGTTGCGGCTATGATTGCACAGCTTGGCGAAGAACAAACTCAGGCATGGTTAAACGCTTTTGTGAAGAATTTTGCACGCACACCAAAAGGTGGTGATCGAGATCAAATTAAAGCAGTGGTAGCAGGCCAATGTGATGTAGCCATTGCCAATACCTATTATCTAGCTGGCATGGCTAGTGATGGTGACGAGGCGACACGAGACACCGCCAGTAAAGTAAAAGTGGTTTGGCCAAATCAACAAGACCGTGGTACTCACGTTAACATTTCTGGTGCGGCGATTACCAAATACGCGCCAAATGCAGCGTCAGCGCAAAAACTAGTAAGTTTTATGCTCCAAGAAGAATCACAAGAGTGGTACGCAAAGACTAATCATGAATATCCTCTTCGCAGCGGTGTAGAGCAAAGTGTGGTGTTAACCACTTTTGGCGATTTCAAAGCTGAAGATATCGATTTATCACAGGTTGGGGAGTTAAATCGCCAGGCGGTTGTCCTGATGGATAAAGCTGGCTGGAAATAATCCGCTAGCCTCCTTAGCATTAGAACCCTTGATTTGAAAAACCGTCTTTGGCGCGAGCCTTGGTTATGGACCGTTACTGTCTTTAGTTTACTTTTGGCAGTACCGGTTCTTTTGATTTTTAGCAGCATTTTCATCCCGCAAAAAGCCTTATGGCAACACCTAATTGACACCGTACTCAGTGACTACGTTTATCACTCACTTTTAATTGCTTTCAGTGTTGGCGCCCTCACATTACTGGTGGGGACCAGCTTAGCGTGGTTGGTCGCAAGATATGAGTTTTCTGGGCGAGGGTCATTGCAATGGTTGATCCTTTTGCCCATGGCAATGCCTGCCTATATTTTGGCATACACCTACACAGGTATGTTGGATGTAGCTGGGCCACTACAAACGCACTTGCGCGCGTTTTTCAACTGGACTTATCACGATTACTGGTTCCCTGATGTGCGCTCAGTGGGCGGCGCTATATTGATGTTATCACTGGTATTATATCCCTATGTTTATATGCTTGGACGCACCGCTTTTAGTGAGCAATCGGCCAGCTTTTATGAAGCAAGCCGCAGTATGGGCGTAAGCGGCTTTGCTTATTTTCGTAAAGTCGCTTTTCCGTTAGCGCGACCTGCTATTTTAACCGGAACGGCGCTTGCCATGATGGAAGCGTTTGCTGATTACGGTACCGTGCAATACTTTGGCATAAGCACGTTTACTACGGGGATATTTCGCACGTGGAATGGCTTGGGAAATGCTATAGGCGCTGCGCAATTGGCAGCTGTGCTGACAAGTTTTGTGTTAGTACTGCTTCTGATAGAAAAGCACTCTAGACGTCGGTTACGCTATTTTCATCAGGGGCAAAAACAGCACAGTGTGAAGCGCTTGAGTTTGTCTCCCATCAAGAGTTTTTGGGCTGTGGTAGCGTGTCTAATTCCTGTTGCATTGGGGTTCATTATCCCGTGTGTTCAGCTCATCATTTGGGCGGTCGAGCGCGCTTCCTCACAGGTTGACGCTCAGTTTATGGTCTTAATATGGAACAGCTTTTATTTGGCGGTGAGCGCGGCGCTTATCGCCGTTGGCTTGGCATTGCTATTTTCTTATGCTAAGCGTTTACGCAGTCACTGGCTACTCAATAGCCAAGTACAGCTGGCGAGTTTAGGGTATGCCATACCCGGCACCGTGATTGCTATCGGCGCTATGCTCATGTTAAGCGCGGCAGATGACGCGGTGAATGCGCTGACGGAGGCCTTGTTTGATACCAGTGTAGGGTTAATTTTTTCTGGCACATTGGTTGCGCTCTTGCTCGCCTATTCTGTGCGCTTTTTGGCTGTGGCTATGCATAATGTCGAAGCGGGCTTGCAGCGAATTAAACCCAGTATGGATGACGCGGCTCGCTCTATGGGGCTGTCTTCTTTTTCGGTACTCAAAAAGGTGCATGTTCCTTTACTAAGGGCCAGTGTGCTAAGCGCTTTATTGTTAGTATTTGTTGATGTGCTAAAAGAATTGCCAGCAACGCTTATACTGCGCCCCTTTAATTTTAATACACTTGCCGTTCGTACATTTGAATTAGCCTCCGAAGAGCGACTTCAAGATGCAGCTGTGCCTGCCATCACTATTGTTATGGTTGGGCTACTTCCCGTCATATTGTTAACACGGGCGCTGGAGTCAACAAAACACAAGTCGAGTTCGCATGCTTAGTTTACATAATATCAATGTCGCTTATGACACCAAAACGGTGGTCAATGGCGTGTCATTTTCGATATCCGCTGGAGAAATCGGCTGTTTATTGGGCCCCTCAGGCTGTGGGAAAACTTCGATTTTACGCGCCATCGCAGGCTTTGAGCCTGTTACTCAAGGCAACATTCAGTTAAGAGGTGCTGAAGTTGCCAGTGAGCAGATTCATATCGCCCCGGATAAACGTAAGGTGGCGGTAGTATTTCAAGATTTTGCACTATTCCCTCACCTGAATGTGGCTCAGAACATTGGCTTTGGCTTGCTTAACAGTACATCCCAAGAAAGAGTCCGGCGGGTTGATGAGTTGCTCACCTTAGTAGGATTGCCTGATATCAGCGCGCGATATACTCACTCTTTATCTGGCGGCCAGCAGCAGCGAGTCGCTCTGGCTCGTGCGCTGGCGGTTAAGCCTGATTTATTGTTGCTTGATGAGCCATTTTCTAGCCTCGATGCTGAGTTGCGCGAAGACTTGGCGCAAGATATCAGGCGCATACTTAAACATGAAGGGACCAGTGCGTTGTTGGTCACCCACGACCAGCATGAAGCGTTCGCCATGGCGGACACCATAGGTGTCATGCAAGATGGACAATTACTACAGTGGGCGACAGCCTATCAACTTTATCATCGTCCAGTGGACAAGTTTGTTGCATCATTTATTGGGCAGGGCACCTTACTGCATGCAAAGGTCGTTGACGGCCGCCATATCTCAACAAAGTTAGGCGTTTTTGCTTTAACGGATGAACAGACGCGCTTATTTTCTGAGTCGCATACCCTAGACGTGCTCGTCAGGCCTGATGATATAATTCATGACGACAGTAGTCCTAATGTGGCCATGGTGTTGTCGCGGGCATTTAAGGGCGCGCATATACTTTATGAGCTTGCGTTGAATGATGACCCAAGCGCTAAAGTGTTGTGTTTAGCGCCTAGTCACCACGACCACGCGTTAGGTGAGCATATTGGCATTCGCTTAGATTTAAAACATCTGGTGGTGTTCAACGCCTAAAGCGTACTGTTTATCGAGACTTGCTGTATGTCCCCTTGTTTTCTGCCTAATAATCAATAGATATACAGTTAAGGTTTAGCATATGAGAAGTGTTTATGATTACAAAATTAGTGAATTGGTTTGAAGAGAAGACTCGTCAAAATGAGGAGTCAGGCCAGGGAGGCTCGCAAGAAGTTGCCACAGCCGTTTTATTATATGAGTTGATGCGGGCTGACGGTGATTTTAGCGCTGAAGAGCAACACGCTTACGAGCAAATATTACGCTCTCATTTCTCCCTTGATGATAGTCAGCTGAACGAGCTGCTTGCATTGACTAAAGAAAAGGCATCACAAGCAACCGACTTCTCACAGTTTACACGGGTGATCAACGCGACCAACTCGGTGGCGCAAAAGCGTGGCATCATTGATGGTTTATGGAAAATAGCCTATTCAGATGACGTGATTGACCCTGAAGAAGAGCACATGATCAGGCGAGTGGCTGATTTGCTTTACATTCCCCATAGCCAATTTATTAAAAGTAAGCTTGCCGCTTCAGGTGAATTATAAACGTATAGCGCTGGGTGTTGCTGATAATAGACACCTTTAAGCGCGTATAAACCCTCCACGTTGTTCGAATTTACAGCAGTGTATTTAGGCTGCGAAAACTTTCACTATCCATGTCTTAAATTTGCGACATTATTATATTTCCCGTTCTATTGTGAGGCATGAAAGCTTGGCTAACTAATTGATTAGTATGGATTATTAATTTGTGGCTCAATTATTGTTATACCAAAGGTGTAATCGTGCTTTTCCCGACTGGTTCCTCGGGTATTTTTTGCAAGGATAGTGGGCACGGTGAGAATAGTAATGGTCAATACAGATACTGTTATTGGCTGCGATGGCGTTTGCAACTAATGGCTCTTATTATTCTTAGTTAAGCTTGCGAGCTGCGCTAATTGCTGGGCACGGATGCCACTTGTATTTTCAACGAACCCAATTAGTGCCTTGGTGCTGCGGATATTAAAGTTATGAAACTTGCTCTTACGTTTTCTCATTCTGTTTGCTTTTCCCTTCTTCTTTCGAGTAGCTTTGCTTTGGCTATTCCACACCAGTCAGGTGATGATATTTTACAACGTTTAGATAAAAACGCCGATGGAGAGATTTCCATCAAAGAAGCGGTGGCAGATCCAATTATTCTAGAGTCTTTTAGCCGAATCGATATCAACGGTGACGGACTTATCAGCCGTCATGAGCTCACAAGTGTACATGTAAGGCGTTCCCATGGCGGTGGATTGAACTAAGCATACCGATTGACCATGCGTTGGCAGTTAAACCCATGATATTTACTGCCTAGTGTCACCACCTTTTGTTATTATGCTGGCGAATTAGGAAGGAATAGATTGTTAGGATTGCCGATGCAACTTGGATCGTTACGCCAGCTCACGCTAGTTAGCTTTGCGCTAGTATTAGTCCCTTTGGTTGTGCTGTTATGGCATAGCCAAATTACATTAGGAAGAATGGGAGAAATCGCCACCAACGAAGCCGAATTTTCAGTGGCTATGGTTAGGCGGGTTAACAACTTGGAAAGCTTTTCGGTGGACATTGAGCGACTCATCCGCCAGTACCATGTGTTAGACAAACCCGAGTTAAAAGAACTCTCAGATAAATATGTTCAGCGCTTTACTGAATCCCTTGGTAGCTTATGTGTGAAGCTTGAAAACTCCCAAGAATGCAATGTGCTGAGCGACCGCCTTACGTGGTTTAGAAGTTACGATAGGTTAAGCGACCAATTGCTACTTGATGCGCAGTTAGCTGAATTTCGCCGAGCGTTGACTGAATTGGGAGCAAGCGTGGACTCTTTGCTCGACGACCGAATTAAACAACGTCAAGCGTATGTAAGTTCAGTTCAGCAGACGCAAGCATGGTTGACGGCTTTGCTGGTGAGTATTAGTTTGATACTGATTATTTTTGGCAGCCAGTTAATTTTGCGCCCTGTACGAAAATTGGAGCATGTTATTCAGGCAATTTCGCTGCAAGAAGACGAATTGCCAGAAATTTCCAACTCGGGGCCTAAGGAGCTTATTCTAGTTGAACGCAAACTCCATCGCCTTTCAGACAGGTTAACTCAGCTAGAACACTTGCGCCATGCGTTGTTACGTCATGCATCTCATGAGTTGAAAACACCACTGGCGAGCATCAAAGAAGGTTGCTCGCTGTTAACTGAGCAAGTGGTAGGGGAGCTTAACGATCGGCAAATGGAAGTGATGTCTTTGCTTAACAGTAGTACAGACCGCCTTAATACCTTGATTATGCAGTTGCTTGATTACAATTTACTACTCCAGCAGGCAAAGCCGGATTTTCAATGGTTAAAAACCTCAGCTTTGATGGAAGACTTCATCACAGATAACCGCCTAGCGCTGCAACAGAACAAGCATGAGCTGGAAACGAAAATAGAATTGCCGCAAGTGTACGCAGACGCCCACTTATTTAGGCGTATTCTAGATAATTTGCTGTCAAATGCCATTGCCCATGGCAGCAAGGGACGGCCAATCAATATTAAGCTGTACCAAGAAAAACACGTTCAGGTGTTAGACGTTTCAAACCGAGGGCAAAAAATATCACCTGAACAAAGGGCCATTTTATTCGAGCCATTTAATCGCGGTGAAGGAAAACGTAACGACCGTATTATTGGTTCTGGGCTAGGGTTGTCGATCGTTGCCGATTGTGCGCGTATGATGCGAGGGAAAGTTGAAATTGTCGACGTGGATTATGCGGATGTGTGCTTTCGCGTTTCAATCCCCTTAACTGAGAAAAAGTAATGAAAACGAAAATAATAAAAGCAGGGATAAGCTTGCTCGTTTTGAGTTTGGCTGGTTGTAAATTGGTACCAGAAAATGATGTGATTGTTGAACGTCAAGAAGTACTGCACGAAAGAAACTATTGTTTATATCAAGCGCCTGACGCATCCGTAGAAAAAAACTGCGACATTAAATATTGGCTTAATTATTGGCTTGATGGCGATGAGATGACATGGGCACAACGTAAAGCAGAAATTGCCCTGTTGTCTGATAGTCCCCAAGACCAACTACGTAAAATATTACTTTGTCAGGGCAAAGATACTCCTTACCAAGATAAGTTGAGGTCACAGTCTTGGGCGCTAAATCTGATAAAGGAATTCGATGGGGGCATGCAAGACATGCTCAGCGTCATGATTTACCGCCCAAGTCAGGTGTTGCTTGAATCAGAATCAGCAGTGGTGACACTAAGTAAGATTAACGGTGGCCAGTCCACTCGAATTGAAGAGCAGCAAGAGTTGGTTGATCAACAAAGACTGCAAATTGAACAACAGCGAAATCAAATTGAACAGCTATTAAAAATCGAAGCGTCAATTATGGATAACGCTAAAGGAGATCCTAAGTGAGTAAAGTTGAAGCGTCGTTAAAGCCACAAATATTACTTGTAGATGATGACGAAAGTTTACTACGTTTAATGGCCATACGCTTAGAAGGTGAAGGTTATAGTGTGCAAAGTGCAGAAGGCGGAAAAGAAGCGCTGCGCTTGATGAATACCCAAAATTTTGATGCGGTATTAAGCGACCTTAGAATGCCAGGGTTAGATGGCTTAAGTTTATTTGAAGAAATTATGTCTTTGGGTAAAGACCTGCCGGTGATTTTGATGACAGCCCACGGCACAATCCAAGATGCTGTTGAGGCGACACAAAGAGGTGTATTTGGCTTTCTTACCAAGCCGATTGATCATACCGAGTTGCGTGACCTATTGGCCAAAGCGGTGAGTCAAAGCCAAGGTTCGCAAACAGGTGCTTGGCGTGAACAAATCATCACGCGCTCCATGCAAATGGAGCAGTTATTAGACCAAGCCCATCGCGTAGCGCAGCGCGATGTCAGTGTTTTGGTCAGCGGGGCAAGTGGAACGGGTAAAGAGTTATTGGCCAATGCTATCCACAAAGCCAGTAAAAGGGCAAATAAACCGTTTGTGGCGATCAACTGTGGTGCTTTGCCTGAAAACCTGCTTGAGTCAGAACTTTTCGGGCATGCCAAAGGGGCCTTTACAGGCGCTGTGAATGAACACCAAGGCTTGTTTCGCGAAGCAGATGGCGGCACTTTGTTTTTAGATGAAATTGGTGACATGCCAACGCCGTTGCAAGTTAAATTACTTCGCGCATTGCAAGAGCAGGTTATTCGTCCTGTGGGTAGCAGTAAACAAATTCCGGTTGATGTTCGCATTATTTCGGCAACTCACAAAAATCTTGCCACAGAAATGAGTGAAGGGAATTTCCGTGAAGATCTGTATTATCGCTTAAACGTGGTGAATTTAACGCTGCCAACGCTGCGTGAACGCTCAGAAGATATTCCATTGCTGGCTCGTTATCTACTTAAGAAAAGTGCCGAGCGCCATGAAGTGCGTGTAAGCCGTTTTTCTGATGATGCCATGCAATTGTTGACCACTGAATTGTGGCCAGGCAATGTGCGCCAGTTAGTCAATGTGGTCGAGCAGTGCGTTGCTTTAACGCAAACCTCTGTGATTGCAGTGCACCTTGTTGAGCAAGCGCTGTCGACGTCTGAGCAAAAATGGCCAACCCTCACCGAAGCGCGGGATGCCTTCGAACAGAGTTACCTGCTAAAACTGCTTAAAATGACTGACGGAAACGTCACTCGTGCTGCTGAAATTGCCGGTCGTAATCGCACGGATTTACATAAGTTGATGAAGAAACATGATTTGCACTCTACTGATTTTAAGCATGACTAATGGCTAATTAAATCAAATAAGTGATGGGTTACCCCAAAAACGCGAATAATGTTATTCGCGTTTTTTGTTTTTAGGGAATGTGGTTTTATTTTTAGTAAAAGAGAGGGGATTGCGCAAAGTTAGTGCAACACATTCCCGTTTTCTGTTTTAGAATACACGGCAATTTTTCAAAGAGGTAAGTAGTTAAATGCGAATAGCGTTAGGAGTTGAATACGATGGTGCCCGCTTTCACGGCTGGCAAAGGCAAAATGAAGTCATAAGTGTACAGCAGCACTTAGAGGAAGCCTTGACGCGTATTGCTAACGAACCTATCCGCGTTGTGTGTGCAGGACGCACTGATGCGGGTGTACATGCGACAGGGCAGGTGGTGCATTTCGAGACGACTAGCCAGCGCCCTGATAGGGCATGGACACTGGGTATCAACACGTACTTGCCAGATACAATATCTGTGCGCTGGGTAAAAGCCGTGCCTGAGGATTTTCATGCTCGTTTTTCTGCAACCGCCAGGCGTTATCGCTATATCATCTACAACAACACGTTGCGCAGTGGTATTTTGGCTAATGGCGTGACGCATATCTACGGCGATCTTGATCATGAATTGATGAACGAAGCCGCGCAAAAATTAGTGGGTAAACATGACTTTAGCTCTTTTAGAGCAGTGAACTGTCAAGCGAAAACAGCGACCCGCACCATGTCCCATATTCGCGTTAAGCGTATGGGCGACTATATTGTGATTGATGTACAAGCCAATGCTTTTTTACATCATATGGTGCGTAACATTACTGGTACTTTGGTGGCCATTGGTCACAAAGAAAAGCCAGTGGAGTGGGTAGACGAATTATTAGAGGTCAAAGACAGAACGAAAGCCGGCATTACCGCGCTGCCAAACGGTTTGTATTTAGTGCACGTTACTTACCCAGAAACGTTTGCGCTGCCAAAATTAAAAATGGGGCCTTTATTTCTCGAAGATGACTTCTAAGACCAGTTTTATTTTCGTAACTTCGGATAACTGTGTTTTAATACGGTTTGAATGTGCCTAGAAAATTAATTGTTGCATCTGTCGTTGCATATCCTCAATAAAAACAACGATATGATTGCCAAAGAAGGTTTAAATTAATGAGTTGGATTGAAAAGATATTACCGCGTACAAAATCACCCACTAAAAGTAATGTACCTGAAGGTATATGGACTAAGTGTGGACAGTGTGATGCGGTTCTATACAAGACTGAGCTAGAAAAGCAATTAGGCGTGTGTCCTAAGTGTAATCATCATATGCGTGTCTCTGCGCGTGCTCGGTTGAATCAATTTTTAGATCAGGGTGAGCGTACCGAGCTAGGTAGCGAACTTGAACCGAAAGATTTACTGAAATTCAAAGATTCCAAAAAATACAAAGATCGTTTAGTTGCTGCCCAAAAAGCCACAAATGAAAAAGATGCTTTAGTGGTCATGCAAGGTAAATTAAAAGGCATGCCGGTAGTGGTAGCTGCATTCGAATTCGCCTTTATGGGTGGGTCTATGGCGTCAGTGGTTGGGGCGCGTTTTGTGAAAGCGGTTGAAGCCTGTTTAGAACACGACATGCCACTTATCTGTTTTTCTACCAGTGGTGGAGCGCGTATGCAAGAAGCGTTGCTTTCATTAATGCAAATGGCAAAAACCAGTGCTGCATTGGCGAAAATGAGCGAGAAAGGTCTGCCTTACATATCGGTTATGACGGACCCTACTATGGGGGGTGTATCAGCCAGTTTAGCCATGCTAGGTGATGTTAACGTAGCAGAGCCTAAAGCGTTGATCGGTTTTGCTGGGCCAAGAGTTATCGAGCAAACCGTGCGTGAAACATTACCTGAAGGCTTTCAGCGTAGTGAGTTCCTATTAGAGAAAGGGGCTATTGATGTCATAATCGATAGACGTGAAATGCGCGATCGTTTGCACAGCATGTTATCTAAGTTGCATCATCAACAGGCATAAAACTCCAGTACATCAATGACAAATTTATCTTCTATACAGGCCTCTGAATATGAGGCCTGGTCTTTAAATGAGTGGCTTGACCATCTCAGCGCATTACATCCTAAAAACATAGAAATGGGCCTTGAGCGAGTTGCTACAGTCTTTAAGCAACTCAATATCTCTTTTTCAAAACAAACCGTGGTTACTGTTGCTGGTACTAACGGCAAAGGCACCACCTGCGCATTTCTTGAACAAGCCTGCTTAGCAGCAGGTAAAAAGGTAGGAGTTTATAGCTCACCTCATCTGATTCAGTACACTGAGCGTGTGCGCATTAACGGCATCGATGGGAGCGAGCAAGCCCATTGCCGAGCGTTTCAAGCCGTCGAGCGTGCTAGGGGAGATATTCCTCTGACGTATTTTGAGTTTGGTACCCTAGCAGGGCTTAAACTTGTTCAGGATGCCAATGTGGATATCGCGCTGCTTGAAGTGGGCTTAGGTGGGCGTTTGGATGCCGTGAACGTGGTGTCGCCTAACATTGCAGTGATCACCAGTATCGATTTGGATCATCAAGATTGGCTAGGTGATACCAAAGAACTAGTGGCAGCGGAAAAAGCAGGCATTATGCGTGACAACATTCCCGTGGTGTTGGGTGAGCCAGTGAAATACCAAGCTTTGCTTGATGCTGTTTCTAAGCACAGTGCACTGGCATTTTGGCAGCGTGTGGATTTTGATTATCAACTAGCAGACGATTATATGGTGTGGAGTAATCATCAGCTAAGCTACGCGCAATTGCCCATTCCGCATATTCCTGCACAAAACGTGTCTACTGGCTTGCAGGTTATCCAACTTCTTAAGCTGGACTTAAATGAAGCGGATTTGGCTAAGGTGATCACTGACACAAGACTACCTGGTCGATGTCAATATATTGGAGATTCTCCTGCCATTATGGTGGATGTAGCCCATAATCCTCATGCCACGGGTTATTTACTTTCGCAAATACGTAAGCTTGATTACGACAGGCTTTACTTAGTTGTAGGTATGTTGAAAGACAAAGATATTCGCTCGAGTCTAGCGGATTTTTCAAACTTAAATGGGCATTGGATGTTGGGCGGCTTAGATGTGCCAAGAGGCGCTACCGCAGCGGATATTAAAACAGTGTTAGGCGAGCAGCAAAAAGTGCTAGAATTTTCCACGGTTTGTCAGGCGTTTGAGAAAGCGAAGGCTTTAGCGCATGAGCAAGACTTGATTGTTGTATTCGGTTCCTTTTTTACCGTATCAGACATTCTTAAGCTATCAAATAAAGGAAATAACGAGTGACATCTGCGCTAAAAAATCGATTAATTGGTACGGTGATTATTGTGGCGATTGCTGTTATTTTTTTGCCGGATTTATTGGGTGGTAAAACTCAAAGCGAAAAAGAACTGTTTGTAGAATTACCAGAGCGCCCAGCGGTGAAAACCGTGCAACGTCCAGGCAGTTTTTCTACTGAAGACGTTGCCAATCTCACCTCTAGAGACATTGAAATAGTCGAAGACAATGCAATTGACGACAACACGCCTGCCAGTGCAGCCGTACAAGAAAGTGACATCAAAGGGCAGGAGGACGCTGATGTGGCGGCTCAATTAGCCAATACAGCACCTGTGCTAAATCCAGAGCCACAGACAAAACCCGTTACAGCATCGAGCACGCAAGCTTACGATAAGGCCTTACTCGAGGGCGCCGGCTGGGTTGTTCAGTTGGGTACTTTTAGGCACAAAAAGAATGTGCAGGAATTGCTTGATAAGTTAGAAAAAGCCGGCTATCGCGCTTTTACCCGACCGGTTCAAACCAATAGTGGCACGTTAACTAAAGTGTTTGTGGGACCTGATTTGCAAAAGGCTCGCTTAGAAAAATCCCTCGGTGAACTGACCGAGTTAACAAAATTAAAAGGGCGAATTTCCCCATTCACTGTTCAGTAATATGGATTGCTATTAATACTAAAATTAGCAAGATTTTAGTCATGAGTTTTGGTAATATGCGCGCGAATTTAGTGTTATGGCGTGAAGATTAGTTTTTTAATCCACGTTATTCATCACCAGCGGATTTATCAATTTTTATGAACTGGATAGACTACGCCATCATCGGCGTCATTCTGCTCTCCACCGTTATCAGTTTAGTACGTGGGTTTGTTAAAGAAGCAATCTCACTCGCTGTCTGGTTTTGCGCCTTCTTTATTGCCAGTCGTTTTTATGCGGACTTGGCGACCTACCTAACTAGCATTGATGATCAAACTATTCGCAACGGTGTGGCGATTGCTATTCTGTTTGTGGTGACTTTGATCCTTGGCGGACTACTCAATTATTTGATTTCTCAGCTGGTGCACTACACAGGCCTGTCGGGCACTGATCGTGTCCTTGGCGTGGTATTTGGTGTGCTCAGAGGCATATTGATCGTCAGCGCTTTACTCTTTTTTCTCGATACGTTTACCCCATTGGCTGATGCTGATGGATGGAAAACATCATTGCTTATTCCTGAATTCAGCTTAGTTATAGAGTGGTTCTTTCAATATTTGCAAGGTAACTCAAGCTTCATCAAACCCGTTTAACAAACCCGTTTAAAAAGGTAACTCACATGTGTGGTATTGTCGGAATCGTAGGTAAAAGTCCAGTAAACCAGTCTTTATATGACGGGCTGACTGTATTGCAACATCGGGGGCAAGATGCAGCAGGGATCGTCACCATAGACGAGGGGGTATTTCATCTGCGTAAAGACAATGGGTTGGTGCGCGATGTTTTCCACACGCGTCATATGAAGCGACTCACAGGTCAATTCGGTATTGGTCACGTACGTTATCCTACAGCGGGGAGTTCTAGCTCTGCAGAGGCGCAACCTTTCTACGTTAACTCACCTTTTGGTATTGCCTTTGCTCACAATGGTAATCTAACCAATGCACATGAGCTAAAAGACGATGTCTTTCGCATAGCTAAACGCCATATTAACACCACGTCTGACTCTGAGTTATTGCTCAACATTATTGCGCATGAACTTCACAACTGCGAAGGGTTAAGCCTAACCCCAGAAGAAGTCTTTAAAGCAGTGACAACGGTTCATAAAAAGGTGCGTGGTGCATACGCTGTGGTTGCTGCAATAATAGGCAACGGTATGCTGGCTTTCAGAGACCCATTTGGCATTCGTCCTTTGGCTCTGGGAAAACGTAAAACTGAATTTGGCGATGAATACATGGTAGCCTCTGAAAGTGTTGCGTTGGATGCCGTGGGTTTTACGTTTATTCGTGATGTGGCGCCGGGTGAAGCTATTTATGTGACTGAAAGCGGCGAATTGCACACCCAGCAATGCGCACACGGGGCAATTAATGCCCCTTGTATCTTCGAATTCGTTTATTTTGCCCGCCCAGATTCTTTTATCGATGGTATTTCGGTTTATGCGTCTCGCGTTAATATGGGTCGTAAGCTGGGTCAGAAAATCGCTCGAGAGTGGGCAGATTTGGATATAGACGTTGTCATTCCTATTCCAGAAACATCAACCGATGTTGCCCTACAAATCTCACTTGAGTTGAACCTGCCATACCGCCAAGGTTTTGTGAAAAATCGTTATATCGGCCGCACCTTTATCATGCCTGGCCAAACCATGCGTCGTAAATCGGTACGTCGTAAATTAAATGCCATCCCCTCTGAGTTTGCCGGTAAAAATGTATTGCTGGTGGACGACTCGATTGTGCGGGGTACTACCTCAGAGCAAATCATCGATATGGCCCGTGAGTCTGGCGCTAAGAAGGTATATTTTGCATCGGCGGCACCAGAAATTCGTTTTCCTAATGTGTACGGAATCGACATGCCTTCGGTGAACGAATTGATTGCATATGGCCGTGAGATTGAGGAAATTAGCGACCTGATACGAGCCGATGGTTTAATATTCCAAGATATCAGCGATTTAGTTGAAGCGGTTACTGAGCTTAATCCAGCTATTGAACGCTTTGAAACATCGGTGTTTGACGGAAACTATATTACAGGTGATGTGGATCAACATTACTTGGAGCGTATTGATACTTTGCGTAATGAAGGGGCCAAAAACGCTGGCATTCAAACCGAGCTAAGCAACCTTGAAATGCACAATATGCAAGAAGACTAAACGGCAAAGTGTGTTTTTAAAACATAAAAAAGCGCTGTTATTCAGCGCTTTTTTGTATCTGCAGTTCGCATATTCTTTTGCGGACAGGCAGTTATGCGGTCAATACTCATTCTATAGAGTCTTAGCCTGCAAACACTTACCCTGTAAACACTGGCCCCATGCCCATGCTCCACAAAATAACGGAAGCGGCCATTAAAATAGTTAACAGTACCAAGCCACAGGTCACCACAGAGCTCGCATAAATAAAGCCTTTATCTTCAGGGATATGCATAAGAATAGGGGTGCCAGTGTAAAGCAAATACACCGAGTAGGTGAGGCCCACTAAACCGATCATCATGACAAACCATAATACAGGGTAGAAAGCCGCAAAACCTACCATAAACAAAGGTGTTGCCGTATAAGCTGCCAGTTCAAGGGATTGGGTATAAGTGGGAGTCGAATCGAACGCTTTCGCCAGCTCGTGAATAAGCACTGTTAACGCCAGAACGCCGACCACTAAGCCCAAATAGGTACCAACGCTCATAATAGCAGCGCTTTCTTTAGTGAGTTTTATTGTGTCACCTACACCAATGCTCCAACCCAAATATGCGGTAGAATAGTAGGTCATTAGAGCTGGAATAAGGGATATCAGGGCGATGTGACTTAGACTGTAAAAATAGGTTTCGTGGCGATCATCAATGCTGTGCCATTCTTCTTTAGGGTGGGCATACAACCCCCACAGGTGATTCAAAATCATATAGTTACTCGCTCTTTTGTTGTTAACAATGAATTTACAACTAATTAACGTTCATTCTGTTGTAGGTTGGTCAATTCGTCAACAGTTTTCGTTTTCTACCTTAGTATTAGCGGTTTATTTAGACTAGATATAACTTGGCGTGGATTCTTAGCAAGCCTGAAGATTTGTATCCTCCGCTTTTTTCATCGGGTTTGGTATTACCTTTAAAAATCTATCTCCAAGTTGATTCGTGTCATTTTTTTGCGACCACATTGGCGTAATATGTAGCTTACGATTTGCGAAATGTTTTAAACATCAACATTGGATAGCACCTTGAAAAAGTTACTCTCACTTATTTTACTATTAGCCGTTATTGCAGCTGGCTATTTCGCTTGGAATTACTTTAATTCTTCTGATGCAACCGTTGGATTTGCTTCAGGAAATGGACGTGTCGAAGCCGTTCAAGTTGATGTATCTACCAAAATTGCCGGGCGAGTAGAGGCAATTTATGCTCAGGAAGGCGACTTAGTGCAACAGGGGCAAACGATTGCAAAAATTGATACCAAGCAGTTACACGCTCAGCTTTTACGTTATCAAGCCGACGTAGCCGCTGCGCAAAGCCAAGTGGCCTCGGCCAATGCTGGAATTGCTCAAGCCAAGGCAGAAAAGCTACTTGCTGAACAAGAGCTAGCCAGAGCCAAGCAGCTTATTAAGCAAAATAATATCAGTAAGGAAACCCTAGATACCCGAGAAAGTAACGTGGCGGTGGCTATTGCTAACGTTGAAGCCGCTGAAGCGTTAAAAGTGTCGCGAATGCGCAGCGTTGATGCAGCCAAAGCGGTAGTCGAAGAAATACAAACACAAATTGACGATGCCACCCTTATTTCCCCTACCATTGGGCGTGTACTCTATCGGTTAGCTGAGCCTGGCGAAGTACTTGGCAGCGGTGGCACTGTGATAACCTTGATCAACCTTTCCGATGTATATATGGAGATATTTTTACCTACAGCGCAAGCCCATCGCGTGGAAATGGGGGCCGAGGCGCGTGTCAAATTAGACGTACTTGAAATCGCCATTCCTGCAACCGTGAGCTATGTATCGCCAGAGTCACAGTTCACCCCTAAGCAAGTGGAAACGGCGACTGAGCGTGAAAAGCTCATGTTTCGGATCAAAGTTCGCATCCCACAAGCGCTTGTGCTGAAGCATATCGAAAAGGTAAAAACTGGGGTAAGGGGAGTGGCTTACATTCGACTTAATACGCTGGACGGAGAGCCGTTAGCTGACTGGCCAGAATTTCTACAAAAATTACCTGAAGAAACCCCATCTAACGATAACAGCGCTCGCTAATGGCAATGTCTGATTCTGCGCCTTTGCTTGCAAGCTTGCAGGGAATAAATCATACGTATGGCGATGTACAGGCGCTAAATGACATCACGTTAGATATTCCTGCCGGCATGATGGTGGGCCTTCTCGGACCCGACGGCGTCGGAAAGTCGACATTATTAGGGCTTATTTCCGGGGCTCGAAAATTACAAGACGGCCAATTGCAGGTGTTAAATGGAGACATGCGCTCATCAGCTCATCGTAAAAAGGCCGGCCCTAAGATCGCGTATTTGCCCCAAGGTCTTGGGAAAAACCTATACGCTGACTTGAGCGTAGAGGAAAACTTAGATTTTTTTGCTAAGTTGTTTGGTCAAAAATCGCAAGAGCGAGCTTTACGCATCACGCAGCTGACTAAAGCCACTGGACTTGAATCATTCCTGCATCGTCCAGCAGGTAAATTATCCGGTGGTATGAAGCAAAAACTAGGGTTGTGCTGCTCTCTCATTCACGATCCAGACTTGCTGATCCTTGATGAACCAACGACTGGGGTCGACCCCTTATCCAGGCGTCAGTTTTGGCAACTTATTGCGCAGATTCGTTCACAAAGACATCAAATGAGTGTTGTTGTTTCCACCGCATATATGGATGAAGCGGAAGGCTTCGATTGGCTTGTTGCTATGGATGCGGGCAAAGTCCTTGCTTCAGGTAAACCACAAGAGCTAAAAAACACTACTGGCACCGATGATCTAGAAAGTGCCTTTGTGGCGTTACTCCCATTGGAAAAACGAGGAAATACAGAAAAGCTCGTTATTCCTCCACTTGAAGTAACAACCGAAAAGCCCGCGATTATCGCGAGAGGGATCACCCGAAAATTTGATGACTTTGTGGCCGTGGATGACGTCAGTTTTGAAATAAAAGCCGGTGAGATTTTCGGTTTTTTAGGCTCCAACGGATGTGGTAAAACCACGACCATGAAAATGCTTACCGGTTTATTGCCGATATCCTCTGGGGAAGCGTTTCTATTTGGTAAAGAAGTTGACGCGAGTGATATGAAAACCCGCATGAGGGTGGGATTTATGTCCCAAGCGTTTTCTTTGTACACCGAGCTGACAGTGCATGAAAACTTATTATTACACGCTCGTTTGTTTCATTTATCCACCGAAAAAACAGCTCAAAGAATTCGTGCGCTGGTAAAACGCTTTGATTTACAATCGCAGCTGCATACTAAAGCCCAGTCATTGCCACTTGGGATCCGTCAACGCCTTTCACTTGCTGTTGCTGTTATTCATGAGCCTGAAATGCTCATTCTAGATGAGCCCACCTCTGGCGTTGATCCTGTTGCTCGGGATGTCTTTTGGCGTTTATTAGTGGAGTTATCACGCAGAGATAAAGTCACCATTTTTATATCCACTCATTTTATGAATGAGGCCCTGAGGTGCGATCGCATATCGCTTATGCATGCCGGAAAGGTATTAGTGTATGACGAGCCTAAGCACCTTGTTGCTGCTAAACAGGCATCTACATTAGAAGAAGCCTTTATTGGCTATTTAGAAGAAGCCATAGGGGGAAAAGAAGCACCTGAGAACGAAGAACCGAGCGCCGCCTTGGCAAGTATTCCCTCTGAACCCTCGACGTCGCTAATGGAGCCGCTAGAGGTGGCGTCAAATGGGTCCGTAAGTACGAAAAGTACCACAACAGATAATGTTTTTAGCTTGAAACGTATGCTCGCTTTTAGCTACCGTGAAATCATGGAAGTGATGCGCGACCCAGTGCGCTTAACATTTGCTTTTATCGGCAGTGCATTGCTGTTGCTCGTCGTTTCTTATGGCATCTCTCTTGATGTAGAGGATTTGACCTACGCGGCCTACGACAATGACCGTACCCCTCAAAGTCGCGAGTACCTTAGCCATTTTGAGGGCTCAAGGTATTTTATTAAGAAGCCGAGTATTCAAAGTGAAGATGATCTTGAAAGGCGTATGCAGTCAAATGAAATTACCCTAGCGCTGGAAATTCCTGCTGGCTTTGGTCGCACCCTGATCCGAGGTGAAACCCCCTCTGTTTCGGCTTGGATCGACGGCGCGAATACCACGCGGGCGGGCACAATTGAAGGTTATGTGTCGGGTGTACATGTTGCTTATTTAACGCAACTCTTTGCTGAGCAAGGTTATGATATAGACGATTATGCGAATGTAGACCTTCAACCTAGGTACCGTTATAACCCGACCTTTGAAACGATTTTTTCTATGGGGCCTAAAACCCCAGCCATGTTGTTGTTATTGTTTCCTGCCATATTGATGGCTGTCAGTATGGCGCGGGAAAAGGAGATTGGCACTATAACCAATTTCTTTGTTACGCCGACCACGCGTTTTGAGTTTTTATTGGGTAAGCAGCTGCCTTATATCGCTATCGGTATGATCAATTTTGTGACGTTAACCTTGCTGGTGGTCTATCTGCTCAAAGTGCCACTAACTGGAAGTGTGACCGGTTTGATGCTCGGCGCGTTCTTTTACGTCTTTGCAGCAACGGGTTTTGGTTTACTGGTTTCTTCAATCACCAATACGCAAGTGGCTGCGGTGTTTGCTACGGCCATTTTAACCCTAATGCCTACCGTGATGTTTTCCGGCATGATCCAACCTACTTCTACTCTGGAGGGGGGAGGATATATTATTGGTACGTTATGGCCAGCCACCTATTACATGCACCTGAGTGTTGCTGCATTTACCAAGGGATTAAGTGTGTGGCAGTTAATGAATGATATATATGTTCTCGCTATTTTTGGGCCCGTTTTTGTGGTGGTGACTGCGTTGTTTCTTAAAAAGCAGGAGGCCTAGTTGATGAGAGCATGGATAAATATTTACTGGTTAGGGCTAAAGGAATTGCGCAGCGTATTGAGTGATTTCGTTATGCTTTTACTCATTATTTACTCATTTAGTTTGGCAATTTACGCACAATCAACAGCCACAAGCGAATCTGTGAATAATGCTTCTGTGGCAATCGTGGATGAAGACCACTCTGCGTTGTCTCGCACCATTGCAAATGCGTTATATCCACCTTATTTTAAAGTGCCAATCCTGATTTCACCATCCGAAATTGATGATGCAATGGACAGCGATACATATATGTTTGTCGTTAGCATTCCGCCCAATTTTGAACGCGATGTAAGAAAAGGCGAACGACCCAGTGTGCAAATCAATATCGATGCCACGGCAGTCACTCAAGCTAGTTTAGGCAATACCTATATTCAAAATATTATTACCGATGAGGTAAATCACTATATCACTCGCTCTGATGAAGACACTGAATATCCTGTTGAATTGGTGCAACGCAGAGCGTTTAATCCTAACGGCACAGGGATGTGGTTTGGGGCGATTAATGCGCTGCTTAATCAGATATCTATGCTGACTATTATCTTAACTGGGGCGGCGTTGCTGCGCGAAAGAGAGCACGGCACAATTGAACATTTACTGGTGATGCCACTGACCTCTTTTCAAATCGTGATGTCAAAAGTCTGGGCAAACGGACTTATCATTTTGGTCTCGTTTATGCTGTCTACTTTTTTTGTAGTGGAATGGATTTTAGATGTGCCCATTGCCGGCTCTCGATTATTACTGTTTGGTGGCACGGCATTGTACTTACTGGCAGCTGCGGCGATAGGGATTTTTCTAGGGACAATTGCGCGCACTATGGCACAGTTCGCCTTGTTACTGCTGATGGTCATTATACCCATCATGATGTTGTCCGGCGGGTTAACGCCCATCGAGAGTCAACCTGAGGTGATCCAGCCAGTGACCTGGTTACTGCCTTCCCGCCATTACATGGCATTTGCTCAAGCGGTGGTATTTAGAGGGGCAAACATTACGATCGTATTGCCTGAAATGCTAAAAATCCTCGGTCTGGGATCTGCATTTTTTATCGCGAGCATTCTGTTATTCAGGCGTTCTATTAGTGTTAGTAAGTAACAGAAATGAACAGTAATCAATAGCCTCACCTTACTGATAGAGCGGATAATTGATAAATTCCAAGCTGCGCAGCTAATCATCACACAGCTTATGGTATAGTACCGCCCGCCAATTTCCCGAGCGTGTCAGTTGTATATGCTGCGGTATTTATTCACAAAAATTATGTAAGGTTGTTTGCTGCTTGGAAAACCTATTAGCCCCCATCAAAGCGTTTTTAAAATGCGACACACCAGACGAGTGGGTCTCCGCTGCTGTCAAAAAAGAAAACCTAGCGGTATTGCTAACGGATCACCTGATCTGTGAATTAAAGGCAGCGCAAAGTGCGATGTTTTTAATTCGTCGTTATGCGGTAGATGCCGACAGTGCAAAAGCCTTATTGAATTGGTTAAAGCCCTATGAGGATTTTGCCTATCGTCAAATTGGCGACTGGCGAGAGCTTGAAAAGTTAAAATTAGATAAGTCTATGTTGGTTAAATCGGGTAGTCCCTACGGCCAAGATTTAGTGGATAAAATGGTAATGCTTATTCGCGAAGAGCTGCATCATTTTTATCAAGTCCTCGAGATGATGCATAAATACGATATCGAGTATGACAAAATTGAATCGAGTCGTTATGCAAAAGGGCTTTTACGGCATGTTAAAACCCACGAACCTGATGCCCTCATCGATAAGCTGATTTGCGGTGCTTACATTGAAGCGCGCTCTTGTGAGCGTTTTGCCAAAATAGCGCCATTTTTAGACAAGTCCTTAGGCGATTTTTATATTTCGCTGTTACGCTCTGAAGCGCGCCATTATCAAGATTATCTAACATTAGCGACTGACATTGCGGGCAAGGATATATCACAGCGCATTGCATTTTTTGGGGAGGTGGAAGCGGATCTCATTGTGCAACCTGATAGTGATTTTAAATTTCACAGCGGCGTGCCCACTCGATAATGCTGACAGTCGCTATCATCTGAATACCTCTAACTGTGTGAGCAATTCATCTAAGTGGTGTATTTCGTGAAAAGATTGCCTTTCTTTCAAAGGGATGTTTGCGTCTGTTGTCGTTGCGCCGATGATTGATGGATTGTACCAAATAGCGCTAAGACCGGCTGCCAGAGCAGGGCGGATATCTTTTTCAAAGGTATCACCCACCATAATTACATCTTCGTGGGCGACTCCTAGATTCTTTGTTATTTCCAAATAAAACGCAGGTGTGCTTTTGTTCAAGCCTGTGTTGGCGAAACAAAAATAGCCTGAAATGTACTGCGCTAATTCGACCCGCTCAAACGCTTTTCTGATTTCATGTTCGTCAGAGTCTGCTGCATTAGTCGCGATATAAATTGCACTATCTTTCGCTAGTTGACTTAACACAGTAGTTGCACCATCAATGCATTTGACGGTGGGCCAAAGATGCATTTTGCCTAGAGCGTTAGGGAAATCCACCATAAGGGTGTCTCCCCAATCGAATAAATAAGTTGCACTCATTGTCTTACTCATAAAGGTGGGAGCTGCATTGATATAAATGCTGCAGTCTGAAGGATACGGCTGAAGTAAGACTAATTATTGTTGGTATTGATTGAAAGTTTTTTTGAATATCTGCTATCTATTGAGTAACAAATTATTTATTGGAACCTGTATGAGCGTATTGAATTTAGTCACCGGTGCACAGCGCACACTTGAAAAAACCTCCGTTTTTGAGGGCATTGCGCCCTTGCTACTTCGCTTGTATTTAGCGCCAGTCATGATCCAAGCTGGATGGACAAAACTGGGTAGTTTTGACAATACCGTTGATTGGTTCGCCAGCCCAGATTATGGCCTAGGGTTGCCGGCACCTGCGTTGTTGGCCTCATTGGCGATAGCAGCTGAACTGCTTGGCGGTATTTTCATTTTAATAGGACTTGCCACTCGCTGGGCGTCTATTCCCTTAATGTTTACTATGCTTGTGGCTGCATTTTCTGTGCATTGGCCAAACGGCTGGCCAGCGATTGCTGATGCCTCTAGTTGGTTATCAGATGGTACGATCATGCTGAATGAAAATGTTATGAGCGCACCGGATAAGTTAGCTGCAGCTAAAAGCTTGTTACAAGAGCATGGGAATTATAACTGGCTGACATCAAGTGGTAAGTTTGTGATCCTAAACAACGGCATTGAGTTTGCCATGACATACTTCTTTATGCTGCTGTCGTTGTTTTTCACTGGTGGCGGAAAATTCACCAGTGTAGATTACTTTCTACGCAAAAAATTTATGCCTCAATAGGGCACAATTACTATAAAAATCAAGGGCGCATTGTGCGCCTTTTTTTATTGCTCCTTGTTGTGATAATCGCCATACTAACTGCCTATATTCTGTTTTTCCTTGAGGTATTTTTATTCTATGGACGCCTTAAACCTGCTGCTTAATCGTAGCTCTCACCCTAGATTACAAGCCCCTGCACCGGCAGGTGAAGCATTAACCAATATTATGCAAGCCGCACTTCGCGCGCCTGATCATGCGTGTTTAGCCCCATGGCGGTTTATTGTGTGTGAAAAATCAGGCCTAGCAAAGTTGGGTGATATTTTTGAACAAGCAGCAATTGATGCTGATATGACCGAGAAAGAGATAGAGCGAGCGCCACAGTTACCTAAGCGTGCGCCTATGGTGATTGTTGCGATTGCAAAATATGTGGAACATCCCAAAGTGCCTTGGGTTGAGCAGGTTGCTTCTGCCTCGTGTGCTGTGCACGCCATGCAAATGGCAGCGGTCGCGCAAGGGTTCAATGGTATTTGGCGTACAGGCAGTTATGCGCAAGATGAAAATGTTAAGCAGGCGCTTGGGTGCGCTGAAAAAGACGAAATTGTCGGCTTTTTATACTTAGGTACGCCGGTAACGGATGCCTCACCTAAACCAAAGCGTGATGTGGCAGACTTCTTTGAAGCATGGAAATAGAGAAAGACTAAAGTGATAATAACTGCGAGAACTAAAGCGGAAATATAATTAACTGAAAAATACGGCTCTGGGCGATGAGCTATCGACTAGAGCCGCGTTATCACGACTTACTTATTCTTCGTTATCGTCATCTTGAATAACTTGGCGCGGTTTACGCTTCATTGGGCGGTCGCCCACTTCCGTGCCTTGCATGGGTTTAACTCTGTCAGGCCCTTGATTATTCGCTCCAGAGCCCGCTTTACTGTTATTCGCAGCTTTACCCGGCGCTTTTTTAACAGGCGCTTTGGCTTTCTTAGGCGGGCGTAATCCTTTAAATTTCGCCTCTAGCCCTTCAATTTCATTAAAGCTGACCTCTTGTTGTAAGAAGCTTTTGATAGAAAGGTAGCTCGCCCAATCTTTTGGCCCAACAAATGATACAGCTTCGCCTTTATTACCTGCGCGCCCTGTACGACCCACGCGATGCACATATTCATCTGCGAGTTTGGGTAAATCGAAGTTCACGACTAACGAAACATTAAGCAAATCTAGCCCACGAGAGGCGATGTCTGTGGTCACCAATATGTGTTGTTGGCCGCGGCCAAATTCACTCATGATGTTATTACGTTGGCCTTGGCTTAAATCGCCACTTAGGGCGATGCTGTATAAACCTTGCTCTTTTAACAGACTCGACAAGCGTTCGGTATCGGCTCGGGTTGCAGTAAATACGATCACTTGACGATGATCTTTTTCGTTGATCATATGCGCAAGTAAGCGTTCTTTATGGGTCACATTGTCGGCTAAGAAAAACCGTTGCTGTATATCTTTATGCTCAGCGCTGGAAATACCAATGCTGATACGGTGGGGGGCTTTGAGCATAGATTGAGTCAGATAATGCAGCGCGGCGTTGTCTAATGTGGCGGAGAACATCATTGACTGACGTTTGCGGTGATCTGCAGCCGCATTGATTTGCTTTAATTGCTCAGTAAAGCCTAAATCAAGCATCCGATCGGCTTCATCCATTATGAGCATTTCAAGCCCATTTAAATACAGAGATTTACCCGCTAAATGATCGGCAATACGGCCGGCGGTACCCACTACAAATTGCGGGTAATGACGTAACGCTTTCACCTGATCGTTAAAGTTTTCACCGCCAAGAATGAGCGCCGCTTTTAACTGATGTTTAGCAATCAACCACTTAAGCTGAAAAAAGACCTGTTTTGCCAGTTCCCGCGTGGGTGCAAGGATAAGTACACGAGGATCTTTACGGCTAAGAGGTTGTTTGGTCAACACTCTTTGCACAGCCGGTAACAGGAAAGCCAAGGTCTTGCCTGAGCCTGTTTTTGACGAAGCAATCAAATCTTTACCCATTAGGGCATAAGGAATGGCTTGCGCTTGAATTTCAGTTGCTTCGGTAAAGCCTTTTATCTCTAAGGCCTTACCTAAGCGGTGGTCTAATGGTAAATCGCTAAATTGCAAAAAATAAATACTCTAAAAAGGGATTGTGCGCATTATACAATTGCCGCACATTTTATGGAGCTTTATTTTCTGTTTTAGCACTTTAAGCGTTATTACACGCGCATTTGTGGCACGTTATCACCGGCAATCAATTGACCAGCGGTTTTATTTTTAATTTCTTCAACGCTAACACCCGGTGCGCGCTCTAGTAAATGAAACGCGCCGTCTTTCACTTCAATCACCGCTAAATCGGTAATGATACGGTTTATGCAGTTCACGCCAGTTAAGGGCAGGGTGCACGCTTCAAGGAGTTTCGAATTACCATGTTTATCTGCATGGGTCATGGTCACAATAATATTCTTTGCACCGGCCACTAAGTCCATAGCACCGCCCATACCTTTAATCAGCTTACCTGGGATCATCCACGAGGCAATGCTACCGCTTACGTCAACTTCAAATGCGCCCAGTACGGTAACATCAACGTGGCCGCCGCGGATCATGGCAAAGCTTTCAGCCGAACTAAAAATGGATGCGCCTACGCCAGCGGTAACCGTTTCTTTACCGGCGTTGATCATGTCAGCATCCACATTTTCTTCAGTGGGATAAGGCCCCATGCCGAGCAAGCCGTTTTCTGATTGCAACATCACTTGCATACCATCTGGTACGAAGTTAGCGGCAAGGGTAGGAATACCGATCCCTAAATTAATGTAATCACCGTCGTGGAATTCTTGTGCCACACGCATGGCGATTTGGTCTCTTGATAGTGCCATGATGATCTCCTATTGCCCTTGTTCTTTGTTGGTTTTCGCCAAAACTTTACGCTCAATGCGCTTCTCAAATTGCCCGACGATAACGCGATCAATATATATGCCCGGAGTTTGAATTTGACTAGGTTCAAGTTCGCCAGGCTCAACTAATTCTTCCACTTCTAATACGGTAATTTTGCCCGCAGTGGCTGCCATAGGGTTGAAGTTTTGTGCGGTGTGGCGGTAGATACAATTGCCATACCGGTCTGCTTTCCAGGCTTTAACGATGGCGAAGTCACCTACAATAGACTCTTCCATGATGTAAGGTCGGCCATTGAATTCTTTGACTTCTTTACCTTCGCCTACTGGCGTACCGTATCCGGTAGCCGTATAAAAAGCAGGAATGCCGGCACCGCCAGCGCGCATTTTCTCTGCCAGTGTGCCTTGGGGAGTGAGCTCTACTTCAAGCTCGCCGTCTAACAACTGGCGTTCAAATAAGGCGTTTTCTCCCACGTAGGATGAAATCATCTTTTTGACTTGTTTGTCTTCTAACAAAAGGCCTAAGCCAAAGCCATCAACGCCACAGTTATTCGACACTATGGTAAGGCCTTTGGTACCCATTTTTTCACTTGTCCAATTAGGCCTTCCGGGATCCCACACAAGCCGAACCCGCCAGCGATGACGGTCATGTCGTCCTCTAAGCCTGCCATCGCTTCTGCGTAGCTGGTTACAACTTTATCAAAACCTGCCATGTTAGTTCCTCGTTTACGTTTATTTAACATTAATATAAAGACTATCTTTTGATAGTAAAGTTGAATTAATATGCTTATTAATAAATTAAATTTATTAATAAGTTTGAGTAACTCCCTCATGAATGTTTCGTATCGCCAGCTACAAGCGTTTATACAAGTGGCGCAATCGGCGACGTTTGCTGAGGCTGCGCAAAAGATGTTTCTTTCTCAGCCTGCGTTGTCTAGTGCCATCAAAAAAATGGAAGAGCAAGTGGGTGGGCCTCTGTTCTCACGCACTACGCGTAAGGTGCAACTAAGCCCTGAAGGTCAGGATTTCTTACCTGTTGCGATACGATTGATGAATGATTGGCAAGATGCATTTGGCGACTTACAACAAGTGTTTTCAATGGGAAGAGGGAAGCTGTCGATTGCCGCGATGCCCTCGTTTGCGGTAGGGCATTTACCGGCGATCTTAGGGGCGTTCCAATCTCAGTTTCCTAACGTCAAAGTCAGTGTGGCGGATATTGTAATGGAGCAAGTAATCAATGCCGTTGCTGAAGAGCGGGTGGCGCTGGGGTTTACCTTTGAAACCGAGCAATTAGATGGCCTACTGTTTTATCCCATGTTCACCGATGAGTTTATTGCCGTGCTGCCAAAGTTACACCCGTTGAGTCAGCAAAGCAGCGTCACGTGGAATGCGTTAGCGCAATCTCCTTTTATTGCCATGAATAGAGGGTCGGCCATTCGCAGATGGGTCGATAACCATTACGAAGCGCTGGAACTTAAGGTAAATATGGTGGCTGAGGCATCCCAACTAGCGACACTGGGGCAATTTGTAGAGCATGGTTTGGGGGTGTCTATTGTGCCAGGGCTATGTCAGCAACAGATGCAGCGACTTGGATTGAGGTGCTTACCTATCGAAGGAGATAGATTGGGTAAGCGGGTTGGGATGATTAGAAAGGTGCAAGGCAATATGTCTGTTTCGGCGCAAGCCTTGTGGGACTGGGTGATAAAGCATCCATTAGCAGAGTGAAGGCTGCTATGCACAGTTTAGGTATCAATAGGTTAAACGGGAATGTTCAGAACAATTACCACTTTTTCTTTTCGGAAAACAGTTCGTCAAGCTCGTTACGCTCAGACTCTTTTCGCTTACGCACATCTTCGGTATTTGCGCTGCGCAAACTGTCTTGAATCTGCTTAAGTTGTAATTCGAGCTCTTGCTTACGCTGAATAATATAATCGTCTGGCTGAGATTGGCTGTCTAACGCCGTAATCGCCTTTTCAATACATTGTCGAGCAGAGCCAAGTTGCTGGGCTTGCATAGATGATTCGCCGCGGCGCATTAGCGTTTCTACGTTCGCTCTTAGCTGTAAGCGTTCCAAATATTTGTCTTCTACCATAAATGCACTGCTATCTACGCGGCCCTTGGTGTACTCAGAGCGAAGCAACCCACGCATTTTTTTAACGCATTTAATGTAAGCGACCACTTGTTTATCGCTATTGGGTAGGCTGAAGCTATCCGCCGAAATAGGCTCTTGATTTGCGGACAGCTCTTTAAGTTTATTACTGGCACTTTCAATACGGCTATTGATGTCCATGACGCCAGGATTCACCTGAGCGATAATTTTAAGGGCATTGACAATACGTTGCTGAAAAATAAATTTTAGTTGCTGACTAACGGTGATGTGCTCAGTGGCGAGTAAAATTTCTTCTGTTTCATCAACAACATTCTTTTGTTTTGCTACCTCTACGCGCTTCTCACTCTCCACTTTGTTTCGGTGCTGCTGCACGGCATTGACAATAATCGCCATGACAATGAGAGATACGATGAGAACAATTATTATAGGGAAAATCATTTAATACTCTATTTTTCGCCACTGACCTGAGTATGCATATAACAATTATGCTAAACGGGAATTTTTAAGGTAAATACGCTACCGCCCAATGTGCCGCCATTGGCGAGCGAAATGGAGCCGGTACTGTGTTGCGCTTTATGCGCCTCTGCTATTAATCTAGCAAAAAATAAGCCAAGCCCTGTGCGACCTTGGCTTATATCATAATTTTGCATGGTCACTGTATTGGCTTCTAACATGCTTTGCGGGTACCCGGGACCATCGTCCTGTACTTCAAATATAAGGTGCTTATCGTCGCTGAATACTTTGAGCAATATATGCTGGTTACTGTAACGCATTGAATTAATCAGCATGTCATTGAGTAACAAGCAAATTAAATCAGCGTCGAAGTATCCCACTAAGTCGGGCTCTTGCTCAACGTTTAGGTTAATTTTTTTGTGATTTATATAACTTTCATTGGCGGCAAGGATTTCATCGACAACATCTTCAACGTAGTGCTCGTCAATATTCAGAGGCATATTATCCATGCCTGCTCGGTACAACGATAATAATTGCACTAACCCAGTATTTAAGCGAGATGCTTCGTAATGGGCAGAAGCGAAGTGCTCACCAACCTCGTTATCTTGATCTTTAAGCGTCAGCCCAAGGTTTTCAATGGATTGGATCAGCAAAGACAAAGAATTTTTCATGTCGTGCACCGCTGAGGCCAATACTGTGGCAAAATCTATTTGTCCGTTGTCGTTGTTCATACTTCACCGTGAGCTGATAAATGACTAGAATACACTAGCATAAAAATAGAGTATCCTTTAATTTACAATGCGTTAGTGACAGGCCTTAAGCAAAAAAATTCTAATTTTTATTAAAATCTTATGGAATTAATGGCCCGCTAGGTATATAAGAAATTAATATATATAGAACTCTGAATATAACTATCAAGGCATTGCCATGAAACTACAACAGCTTCGTTACATCGTTGAGGTGCTTAACAATAATTTAAATGTGTCGGCAACGGCCGAAAGCTTGTACACCTCTCAACCGGGGATCAGCAAGCAAGTACGTATGTTAGAGGACGAGCTAGGGGTGCAAATTTTTGGCCGTAGCGGAAAACATTTAACCCATGTAACCGACGCGGGCCAAGACGTGATTAATATTTCACGAGAAATATTGGCCAAAGTTGAAAGTATCAAAGCGGTTTCCAGAGAGCATACTTTACCAGACCAAGGTAAACTGAATATTGCAACCACTCATACGCAGGCACGCTATGCTTTGCCTGACGTTATCAAAGGGTTTATGAATAAATACCCTCGGGTATCGCTACATATGCATCAGGGAACGCCTTCGCAAATCAGTGATTTGGCCGCAAAAGGTGAAGCTGATTTCGCTATCGCTACCGAAGCTTTGCACTTGTACAACGATCTCGTGATGCTGCCGTGCTACCACTGGAACCGCAGTATCATAGTGAATCGCGACCATCCGCTGGCGCAAACTACCTCTATTACTATTGAGGACATTGCCCAGTACTCATTGGTTACCTATGTATTTGGTTTCACGGGTCGTTCAGAGTTAGATCAAGCCTTTAGCCGTGCGGGACTAGAGCCAAAAATTGTATTTACAGCAACTGATGCAGACGTCATTAAAACGTATGTGCGTTTAGGAGTAGGTATTGGTGTTATTGCATCAATGGCAGTGGATGAAAAGCTGGATAGCGATTTGGTTAAAATAGATGCTAGCCATTTGTTTGAATACAGCACAACTAAAATTGGATTCCGTAAAGGGTCGTTTTTACGTAGTTACATGTATGACTTCATTGAGCGTTTTGCACCGCATTTAACTAAAAGTGTGGTTGAAAAAGCCATGATGCAGAAAAATAACGATGAAGTGGAGCGCATGTTTAAAGGCCTAACGTTACCTGTTAAGTAAAGGCGTAGCACTGCACTAATGAGGGATGAATAGGGTATTGTTCACCCCATATCGAACAAAAGAGGCAATGTATTGCCTCTTTTTTTGTGCCTAATACTCACGTTTTAAAATAAAAACCCTTAACACTCGATGATGTTAACCGCTAACCCGCCCCGTGCGGTTTCCTTGTACTTTGATTTCATGTCGTTTCCTGTGTCCCACATGGTTTTAATGACTTTATCGAGGGATACTTTATGCTGGCCGCTACCACGCAGAGCGAGGCGTGATGCATTAATCGCTTTTATCGCCCCCATAGCATTGCGCTCTATACACGGAACTTGCACTAGGCCACCTACAGGGTCACAGGTTAAGCCAAGATTATGTTCCATGCCTATTTCTGCTGCATTTTCAACCGCATCCACCGAGCCACCGATAATTTCAGTTAACGCCCCTGCAGCCATTGAGCAAGCAACGCCAACTTCTCCTTGGCAGCCCACTTCAGCCCCAGAAATTGAGGCATTTTTCTTATACAAAATGCCGATCGCCGCCGCAGTCAGTAAATAACGACTGACAATATCTTCATCGACAGGGCGCACGAATTTATCAAAATAACACAGAACAGCAGGCAAAATACCGGCTGCGCCATTAGTAGGAGCGGTCACAACGCGCCCGCCAGCAGCGTTTTCTTCATTGACCGCCAAAGCAAACAAGTTCACCCAATCCATAGCGACCATGGGGTCGGCGTTTTTTTCACTTTGGAGGCGGCGATGTAGCCCTGGGGCTCTGCGCGTCACTTTTAACCCGCCGGGTAAAATTCCTTCGGTTTTAATACCGGTTTGAATACATTCGTGCATAACCTGCCAAATATGCCAGAGCTTGGCGGTAATATCGCTTTTCGCCTGAAATACTTGCTCGTTGCGGTACATTAACGAGCTAATAGAGAAACCATTTTCTTTACACAAGCGAACTAATTCTTCCGCGCTCGAAAAGGCAAAAGGGACGGGCTTTTCCACCAAGGTGAGAGCGGCTGTTTTTTGCGCTAAAAAGTCCTCGGCGCGAATAATAAAACCGCCGCCGATGGAATAATAAGACTGCGAAGCAATGATTTCACCTTTATGCAGGGCGTGAATTGTCATGCCATTGGCGTGATGGGGGAGTGTTTTACGACGATGAAAGACGATGGCATCTTTGGCAGCAAAGCGTACTGGATGTAATTGATCCAGCGTTAACTTTCTGGTTTTTTCGACTTCCGCTAGCATTTCATCAACAGCAGTCGCATCGATGGTTTCAGGTGCGTGGCCTAACAAGCCTAAGATCACTGCTTTACCTGTACCATGTCCTTTGCCCGTCTGCCCTAAGCTGCCGAATAGCTCAGCGCGCACTTCGTCAGTTTTATCAAACAAGTTTTGTGTTTTTAATTGCTGGCTAAACTCTTTTGCCGCTCGCATGGGCCCCACTGTGTGAGAGCTAGAAGGGCCGATACCCACACTGAACATATCAAAAACACTGATCATAAAAACGCAAAACCTATTGAAATATTAAGACGCTAATTGTGCAGGTTTGTGCAGGCATGAACAACTCAGCCTAGAGATATATTGCCTTTAGGCAATGTAAAGATATTGTTGCGACCCGAGTGCACCACCTAGATTTACTTTTGACTTTTATTGCTCTACCGAAAAGTCCTGAGCAACATGGTTTGATAACACACGAACAAACGCGGCGGTGGCTCCCCAAATGACTTGCTCGTGCCATTTTATAAAATAGATAGGGTGCTGGGCGGCGTTTTTACGCTTCACCCAATGAATAAAGTGATTATTTTTGTCGAGTAAGAACGACAGGGGGACTTCAAATACTGATTCCACTTCGTTGGTATCGAGTGTCATTTCCAATGGCATGCGCACAAATCCCACATAGGGGACGACTTCAAAGCGACTTACGGTACGATAACGAGGCAGGCTGCCTATCACTTCTATGCATTGCGGATGAATACCGATTTCTTCGTGAGTCTCTCTTAAAGCCGTGCTTAAAAGGTTGTTGTCACTCGGCTCTTGCTTTCCGCCGGGGAAACTTACCTGACCAGCGTGGTGCTTTAAGTGCCTGGAGCGTAAGGTAAATAACATGCTAAGTTGCCCTTGTCTTTCAAGCATGGGCATTAATACTGCGGCAGGCTTACCGGCCGCACGCAATGGATAATCCAATTCTGGCTGGATAGTACGGGCATGATGAAAACGAGAGAGAAATTCATTTTTATTCATGTGCTTAGGCGTTCCCTTGCAATAATACGGGCAGTATTTTACACACTTTATCTAAACTTTCTTGATATTCGTCTAGTGCGGTGGAATCTAGCACAATTCCGCCGCCTGCCCAGCAGTAAAGGTGAGAATTTTCTAGCAATAATGTACGAATGCATATGCTGGTGTCCATATCCCCATCAATACCTAGGTATCCAATGCTGCCACAATAAATATTGCGTCTTTGGGGCTCTAACTCTTCAATGATTTCCATAGCACGAATTTTAGGTGCACCAGTAATAGAGCCACCAGGAAACGCACCGCGCAATAAAGACAGGGCGGTTTGTTGTTCAGCTAGTTGGCCTGTCACCGTGCTGACTAAATGATGCACTGCAGCAAAGCTCTCTATTTCAAATAGCGCTGGCACACTCACTGAGTGTGGCTGGCAAGACTTGCTCAAATCATTACGCAGTAAATCCACAATCATCAAGTTCTCTGCCTGGTCTTTACTTGAACCTCTAAGTGCCTGAATATTTTGCTGATCTATCGCATTATCCGGCGAGCGTGGCCGGGTGCCTTTAATTGGTTTGGTTTGCACTTTTCCTTGACTGTCGACCGATAAAAAACGTTCAGGGGAAATACTAATGATCACCGCTTCAGGAATACGAATAAAGGCTGAAAACGGTGCTTTGTTGGCGCCTCGTAGGCGTAAATACGCCTGATACTCATCACCTGAATAGGGTGCGTCAAATCGTTGAGCAAGGTTTACTTGATAACAATCGCCGCTTCTTAGGTAGGCGTTAACTTGCGCGATTTTATCCACGTATTGATTTTTGTCCATATTCGACTGCCATTGTCCACTTAAGGTGAATTTGTGAGCATCATCAGTGAGGTATGCGGAGCCAACATGGTTCAACAGGGCATTTATCTGCGCTGCATCAGGCGCATTGTCATTGTGGTCAGTGGGAAAATGACACAGGAAAAACTGCCCAGTCTGGTTGTCTTTAATAACCGCCCAGTGATAAATCCCTATTGCCATATCGGGAGCAGAATATGGATTTTCTGCCTGTTGGGGTAAGTCCTCGAATCGCCGTCCTAAATCATAACCAAAGTAGCCCATTGCGCCGGCTTTAAAAGGCAGTGCAGAGGTGCTAGGAGAAATCGACTGCGGGTGTAAGCACGCTTCGAGCACGGTTTGCACTAAGGTCATGGGGTCGTCTTGACTCGTACGACTCTTGTGAGGCGAGTCTTTATAGCAAATGTGTGTGCTTTCACCTTTTGTGATGAGCGTGGCAAGTGGGTTTGCTACCATGACATCATAGCGACCATCAATGTGGACACTGTCGGAAGAGTCCAACAATATGGCCCATTCTTGGTCGGCGAAGTGCTGAAATAAACGGCTCATACTGTGATTTTTAGGGGCGTTTAATTCGGTGATGGTCATGGTCGGCAAAGCTGGATTTCCGTTTAGTCGAGCGTATTTAGTGTGATGATATTGGCCAAAAACAGTCATTGCGAGCGCTATAGGGCGATTTATCATGGAGCAATCTATCATCACAGGTTATCATATGCGCGACCTACGAACGACAATTGTCGAGCTCTTTGACATGACTTTGTCGAAACTTTGTGACACATCAAACAAGAGGCAACTATGGCTGTTATCCGTCAACAGGACTTTATCGATAGCATTGAAGATTCATTGCAGTTTATTTCCTATTATCACCCGTTAGATTATATCAAGGCCGTTGAAAAAGCCTATAACAAGGAAGAAAGCCAAGCCGCAAAAGACGCTATGGCGCAAATACTGATCAATTCACGTATGTCAGCCGAAGGTAAGCGTCCGTTATGTCAAGATACGGGCATAGTGACCTGTTTCGTAAAAATAGGTATGGGTGTTCAGTGGGATAAAACTGACCTGACGGTGCAGCAAATGGTTGATGAGGGAACGCGTCGCGCTTATAACAACAAAGAAAATCCGTTGCGTGCTTCCATCGTTTCAGACCCAGCGGGTGCGCGTAAAAATACCAAAGACAATACGCCAGCGGTTGTGCATATCGATACCGTACCGGGCGAAGGTATTGAAGTGATGATCGCGGCCAAAGGTGGCGGTTCAGAAAATAAATCTAAAATGGTGATGCTAAACCCCAATGACAGCATTGCAGATTGGGTAGTGAAAACGTTGCCGACTATGGGGGCAGGGTGGTGTCCACCGGGCATGCTGGGAATAGGCATAGGTGGTACCGCTGAAAAATCAGCCGTTCTAGCCAAAGAAAGCTTGATGGATCCGGTAGATATCCAAGAACTAATGGACAGAGGCGCACAAACGACCGAAGAAAAACTGCGTCTTGAAATCTTCAAAAAAGTGAATGATTTAGGTATCGGCGCGCAAGGATTAGGCGGTCTAACAACCGTAGTTGATATTAAAATTAAATCATTGCCTACCCATGCCGCTTCATTGCCTGTGACTATGATCCCCAACTGCGCGGCAACCCGCCATGCGCATTTCCATCTTGATGGTACTGGCGCAGCAGAATTTACCCCACCTGATTTAAACGATTGGCCTGAAGTGACGTGGGAAGTGAGTAAAGACACCCGCCGTGTTAATTTAGACGACGTCAAAAAAGAAGACATTCAAGAATGGAAAGTAGGCGAAACGGTATTGCTTTCTGGCAAGATGTTGACCGGACGTGATGCCGCTCACAAACGTATTCAAACCATGCTCGATAATGGCGAAGGCTTGCCAGACGGTGTGGATTTGACTGACCGCTTTATTTACTACGTGGGCCCAGTTGATGCGGTAGGTGACGAAGTTGTGGGACCTGCAGGCCCAACAACGGCCACCCGTATGGACAAATTCACCGATTTGATGCTTGAACAAACTGGCCTTATCGGCATGATTGGTAAAGCCGAACGTGGCCCAGCTACAGTTAGCAGTATTGCCAAGCACAAAGCCGTCTATTTGATGGCTGTTGGCGGTGCTGCTTACCTGGTGTCTAAAGCGATTAAGAAGTCACGTGTGGTGGCATTTGAAGATTTAGGGATGGAAGCCATCTATGAATTTGAAGTGAAAGACATGCCGGTTACTGTTGCAGTAGATAGCACAGGTGCCAATGCCCATGAAACTGGACCGGCAATTTGGAAGGTGAAGATTCAAGAAGCAAACGCCAAAGCCGAAGCTTGATTTAGTAGGCTGACTTAGCATAGGCGCCGTATTAATGGCGCCTTTTTTTATGCTACATTCTGCGCCAATACGCTTTGGTTTCTCCATTATATATTTTAGTTACAGGACCGCTTTTACCCTATGAATTTTCTTGCACAATTCTCCTTTGATGATCCCAATTTATTAATGTTACTTGGCGCGATCGCCGCCCTGGGTATCGTTAGCGGCTGGTGGATAAATACACTGTTATCACGTCGTAAGCATGCAGAAATAAAAAGCCAGTTAGAGCAACATTACCAACAAACGCAGGGTTATGTTCAGCAACAAATTTTAGATTTAAAAGAGGCACTGCATACGTCGAATAGCGAGAATACGCAGTTACGTCAGGTGCAGTTAAGTCAACAAAATGAACTAGGGCAGTTAACGCAGCAAGTCGCACGTATTCCTGTGCTTGAGCAAGATAGCAAGCGTTGGCAGGGGCATTATCAGCAAATTCAACAACACGCATCAGACTTGCGTGAAGAACTAGCGGAAAAAACGGCCCGTTTTGAACAAGAAAAACTAGCCAGTGACGAAAAGCTCGCATTACTTGAATCATCAGAGCAACGTTTACAACAGCAGTTTGAGAACTTAGCAAATAAAATTTTCGAGCAAAAAAATAATTCATTCCAGCAGTCAAGCAAGGCAGGACTCGACGCCTTGCTGAGTCCGCTGAAAGACCAAATTGAAGGCTTTAAGAAGCAGGTTAGCGACCAGTACGTGAAAGAGGGGCAAGAAAGAGCCTCTCTTAAAACGGAAATCATGGGCTTAAAAGAGCTGAATCAACAAATCACCCAAGATGCGGCGGCACTGACTAAAGCTCTTAAAGGTGATAATAAGCAGCAAGGCAATTGGGGGGAAGTAGTACTTGAGCGGGTATTAAAAGAATCCGGCCTACGAGAAGGGCACGAATTTGATACCCAAGTCGCCCTTAAAAATGACAGTGGTAAAAGTTATCAGCCCGATGTAGTAGTGCACTTGCCAAACGACAAAGACGTGGTGATTGACTCAAAAGTGTCTCTTGCCGCTTATGAGCGCTATTTCAACGAAGAACATGAAGAATCACGCCAGGTTTATTTAAATCAACATGTTGCATCTTTGCGTAATCACATTAAAGAGTTAGGTAATAAGGATTATCAAGACTTAAAAGGTTTGAGAACACTGGATTATGTGTTGATGTTTATTCCTATTGAGCCCGCATTTTTGCTCGCTGCTGAACATGCTCCTGAGCTGGTTAAACTCGCCTTTGATAATAATATTATGTTAGTCAGCCCAACGAATTTGCTGGTGGCGCTGCGCACTATCAACAATATTTGGCAGTACGAATATCAAAATCAAAACGCCCAGAAAATTGCTGCTAACGCAGGAAAATTGTATGACAAGTTTCATGGATTCGTCAGTGACATGGAAAAAGTGGGCAAATCGATGGAAGCTACTCAGCGTAATTATGACGCCGCAATGAATAAGCTGACTACTGGTAAAGGCAACTTAATCCGCCAAGCAGAGCAATTTAAAGCCTTAGGAGTGCAATCGAATAAGAAACTTGATGCGCGCTTATTGCAGGAGGATGACATTGAACTGCCTGATAACGATCACCCCGAAGACACTGATAACTTGCTCAATGAGGCGCCTCGGCAAAATGATGAAAAATTATCATGACAGCCATAATAGATACTTTTATCGCGCCGCCTTGCAATGAGGCGGTCACGGTTTTGTATCAAGATGAATACCTGTTGGCGGTAAATAAACCCAGTGGCTTGCTGAGTTTGTCGGGTAAAAACCCGCTGAATAAAGATTCAGTGCATTACCGTATAGTACAGGAATTTCCTACTGCTTTGATGGCACATCGTCTGGACTTTGGTACGTCAGGTGTACTGCTGCTGGCCCTTGATAAAAGTAGTAATGCTCAATTAACTAAGCAATTTCAGGCACGAACTGTGAAAAAGCGCTATATGGCTGTGTTACTAGGAAAGATTGAGCAGACTGAGGGCAGGGTGTCTGTGCCTATCGCGAAAGATCCGCCTAACTTCCCACGACAAAAAATATGCTATGACACGGGCAAAGAAGCGATAAGTCATTATCGTGTCATTGAGTACTTTGACAACCCGCTGCGAACTCGCGTTGAGTTCACACCTGAAACGGGGCGTACTCATCAGTTGCGGGTACATAGTTTTGCGATGGGACATCCCATTTTAGGGTGTGACCTATATGCGGATGGCGAGAGCGAGCAACTTGCTAAACGCCTTTTACTTCATGCGTCCAGGATTGAATTTTTGCATCCCCAGTCAAACCAGCCCATGACAATTGAGACACCGTGCCGATTTTAACATTCAGCCATCACATGGTCATGTTTATATTCGGTTTGTTGATCTGAACATGGGCTAGTTAGTATTTTTTACACTCATTAATTTTAATGTCTCAAATGAGCGTCAATTTCTTGTATATCCCAAAGGCAAATCTGTTTATAATTTTTTTACCTAGTAGTGGTAAATTAAATTATCTCGCTGTGCGAATTTAGTTATCCGTTGATATGTTGCCAGTCAGCTTAATTAACAGGAGCGTGCTCGTGCGGCAGATAGGTTTGAATACTTGCGAGTTGTATAGGTGTTTTTTTAGTTCGAAGTTTTTTTACCTCATGGAGTGAAACATATGAAAAGCAAGTATTTAATCAGTGCAGTGTTATTAATGAGCCCTGTGTCTGTAATGGCGAAGCATCATCATCAACAAGAAAATAGCGAGTGGCAAACCATACCGGTTGCTTTCGAAATGGAAATTGTCGATGGGAATGGGCAGCCAAAAACTATCACTCCTTCCTGTGCATTTGATACAGTGCCAAATCCACTCGATGGTACTCCTCTGGACAATTCTTTCCGGTTTTATTTTAAAGAAGGTAAGAGCAAAAACGTGTTGGTCTTTTTTAATGGCGGCGGCTCCTGCTGGAATGATGCAACCTGTGTAGCGTCTTTGGCATTGGCTAACGTGCCAGATGATCGCCCAACGTATAATCCTTCAGTGTTGCAAGAAAATTCTCCGGTGGATGCTGGTGGCGTGTTTGACGATGACAACAGACGAAACCCATTTAAAGATTGGAGTAAGGTTTTTATTCCATACTGTACCGGTGATTTGCATGCTGGTTCCAGTGAAGTAGCTTATACCGATGTGGACGGCAGTATCACCGGCTTTCCTGGAGCACCAGTAACGGTCAAACATAAAGGATTTGATAACTTTTTAGCGGTGCAAGAGTGGATGAAAAACCATTTTAAAGAAAAAAGAAGACATAGAAAGGCAATCGACAAAATGTTGGTCACGGGCTCTAGCGCAGGTGGCTATGGTGCGACTCTGAACTTCCCTTATCTGCAGGATGCTTTCCCTCGGGTTAAAATATCCTTATTAGCTGATGCTTCGGCGTCTATCGTCTCTGAGGGTTTTGTTAACGATGTGTTTCGTTCTGGCAGTCCCTGGAATTTCGAAAATACCTTACCTAGCATTTTTAGAAGTGGTCTTGGCACTTATACCGCGGCGGATTTAAACGTAGATTTGTTTCAGCGTTTGTCATATCGCTACCCGCGTAATCGGTTCGCTCAATACACGACTGAATTTGATGGGGTTCAAGTGCTATTCAACAAAGTAATGGATCAAATCGATCAGGGCAATACCAATCCTTTCACTTGGGCTTTGCAGCCAAGCGATTACCTGTACTTTGCCGAGTGGAATGCACGGATGACCGCCTCTTTCGAGCAGTTAGCAGATACCACTCGCAATTATCAGTATTACATTGGTCAAGGCTCGATTCACACCATAATGACAGATGATTTTGCCACCGACGAGGTGCCTCATCCATTTTATGACGAGCGAAGCGCTCGCGGTATTAGATTTACCACTTGGCTGAATTATTTTGTGAATAGCAGGTGGTTTTACCCTATTAGCTTGGCCTATCAAGGTGATTAGCGCTTCATCATAACGTTAGAATGCTTTTAGAATTATGCACCATAGGTTATCTATTGATCTATGGTGTTTTTAATTGGGCTCCATTTCTGGTTCAGTTGCAATTAACTCTTTGCTGATAATGTGCTTAAAGGATCGCGCGCTAACTGCTTGGCTTAACATTATTGTCTTGAATTTATACACAAAACTTCATCAGAACGTCACTTAATGGCCAGAACGCATATCGCGTTACATTAAATGCCTATTTTTCAGGGTTATTTCCCCTCAGTTGCTGTTTTTAAGGCGGCCTTACCGCTATACTATGCGCCGCATTTAAAAGCGATAAAGAAAGCATTAGTTAAAATTTAAAGGAAAATAATGACTCCTATTACTAAATCATTTCAGTATGGTCAGCATACTGTCACGCTAGAAACGGGCGTAATCGCTCGTCAAGCAACCGCTGCTGTTATGGCAAGCATGGACGACACATCAGTGTTGGTTTCTGTTGTTGGTAAAAAAGACACCAAGCCAGGCCAAGACTTCTTTCCGTTGACGGTTAACTACCAAGAAAGAACGTACGCTGCGGGTAAAATCCCAGGTGGTTTCTTTAAGCGTGAAGGTCGCCCTTCTGAATACGAAACACTCACGTCTCGTTTGATTGACCGTCCAATTCGTCCATTGTTCCCTGACGGGTTCATGAACGAAGTACAAATCATAGTGACGGTTGTTTCAGCTAACCCTGAAATTCCAACTGACATCATCTCGCTAATCGGTACGTCTGCCGCACTTGCTATCTCAGGTATGCCTTTCAATGGTCCTGTTGGTGCTGCGCGTGTTGGTTACACTGATGGCCAATATGTACTTAATACACGTACTTCTGAGCTTGAAACTAGCCAACTAGACTTAGTGGTTGCCGGTACTAAAGGCGCAGTATTGATGGTTGAGTCAGAAGCTGAAGTATTGTCTGAAGACGTGATGCTAGGTGCCGTTATGTTCGGTCACGAGCAAATGCAAACCGTGGTTAATGCAGTGACTGAATTTGCTGCTGAAGTTAACACGCCTAAGTGGGATTGGGTTGCTGAGCCTGCTAACGTCACACTTAAAGACAAAATTAAAGCACTCGCTGAAGCTGAAATGACAGAGGCGTATCAAATCTCTGACAAGATGGCGCGTAAAGACGCTATCGTTGCCTTAACGGATAAGACCGTTGCTGCGATTGTTGAAGCGGATGCAGAGCAAGACGCTAAAGAAGTATCTGAGCTACTACATGAGCTTGAAAGTGACGTAGTACGTTCACGTATTCTTGCTGGTCAACCGCGTATTGATGGTCGCGACCCAGCGATGATCCGTGCACTTGACGTAGCAACAGGTATTTTGCCACGTACTCACGGTTCAGCTTTGTTCACTCGAGGTGAAACACAAGCCATCGTTGCCGCTACCCTTGGGACCGAGCGTGACGCACAGATGATTGACGGCCTAAACGGTAAAGTGGATAGCCGCTTCATGTTGCATTACAACTTCCCTCCTTACTGTGTAGGCGAGACAGGTTTTGTTGGTTCACCTAAGCGTCGCGAAATCGGCCACGGTCGTCTAGCAAAACGTGGTATTCAAGCGGTTATGCCGTCTGAAAAAGAATTCCCGTACGTAGTACGTGTAGTGTCTGAAATCACTGAATCAAACGGTTCGTCTTCAATGGCATCAGTTTGTGGTACGTCTTTGGCATTGATGGATGCGGGTGTTCCAATTAAGGCATCAGTAGCTGGTATTGCTATGGGTCTTGTGAAAAACGATGAAAACTTCGTTGTTCTTTCTGACATCTTGGGTGACGAAGATCACCTTGGTGACATGGACTTTAAAGTAGCGGGTACCACTGAAGGTATTACTGCGCTTCAGATGGATATCAAAATCGAAGGTATCACTCAAGAAATCATGCAAGTTGCTTTGAAACAAGCAAAAGAAGCGCGTTTGCATATTTTAGGTGTGATGGACCAAGCGATTTCTGGTCACCGTGATGAAATGTCTGAATTCGCTCCGCGTATTTACACATTGAAAATCGACCAAGATAAAATCCGTGACGTTATCGGTAAAGGCGGCGCAATGATCCGTTCTATTACTGAAGCATCTGACACTAACATCGAAATCGAAGATGATGGCACAATCAAAATCTTCGCTACCGAGCGTGCTAAAGCTGATATCGCTATCAGCAAAATTGAGCAAGTGACGGCTGATGTTGAAGCAGGCAAAACCTACGAAGGTAAAGTGACGCGTATCGTTGATTTCGGTGCGTTCGTTGAAATCTTACCGGGTAAAGAAGGTCTAGTACACATTTCACAAATCGCTCATGAGCGCGTGAATAAAGTGGCTGACCATCTTAGCGAAGGTCAAATCATCAACGTTAAAGTGATGGAAATTGACCGTCAAAACCGTGTTCGTTTGAGCATCAAAGAATTGCTAGAAAAGCCAGCAGCACCTGCTGAAGGCAACGAGTAATCGTTTAGCAATTTAGTGCGGTAGGTATCTGTAAGCTAGCTACTGCGCTAACGAGATTTTAGAAGGGAGCCGTCGGCTCCCTTTTTTATTGTCTACTGATATGTTTTGAATTGGTGCTATGAACTTCGATCACCGATGATTATCCAGCGGTTAGCGAATGACTTGTTCTAACGTGTGAGACTGGCCTGGCAATACTTGATGGCCCTGGGTCACGGCGGTTTCAACGCAGAGCATTTTTTGAAAGCCATCGTCTTCCATGTCTTGCATACCCACTGACTTTTCAGACCATGGGTTCCACACCACTATGCTATCGTGACCGGCAGACTCGATATGCGTCAGGTGATTGCCTGAGGTTATGGCTAATTCCTTCGGCGTGGCTAAATGCACTCTGTCAGTTTCCTGATTAAATCGATAAGGGTTAGGGGTATCAAAGCGCTTGAAGTCTTGTAGTTTGTCTAAGTATTCACCTGTCAGCCCAGTCAATTCACAGTCATTGATATCATCGACATGAAAATAAGTGTGCAACGCGCCGGTATAATTAAATGCGCTATCACCCGTATTTTCGGTGACCAACTGAATACGAAGTTCAGCGCCCACGGTAATGATCATAGTTAATTGTGCTTGGCCGTCAAAGCCTAGGCCAGTCGTTATACTAGGTCTAAGGCTGATCTTGGTGCATTGTTCAGAGTCTTGGCAGTCAACGATGTGCCAGTTCTGATTACGCACGTAACCATGGGAGCTTAACTCAGCGTTGGTGGCATGAGCGCCAAACCAAGGCCAACAAATAGGGATCCCGCCACGTATAGGATGCTTACCATCGAGCAATGCATTTTTACTCAACCATAGGCGTTGCACCTTATCGTGCTTGGGAGTGAAACTGAGAATATGCGCACCAAACAATGAAATGGTCGCATGAGCATGCTCATTATCAATAATGAGCATTTCGATGTCGTCTTGGGGAAGCAAAGAAGCGGTGTTGCAAAGGTGCATAGAAGAGTCCTTGAGATCAAAAAAAGGCAGTCACCTAGTGTAGATGACTGCCTTTTCACAATAAAGATAAGTTAGCTTATTTGCTGATGTGAGCAACCAAGTCCAATACTTTATTCGAGTAACCGATTTCGTTGTCGTACCAAGATACGAGTTTAACGAAGGTGTCAGTTAGTGCGATACCTGCGGTGGCATCAAAGATTGACGTACGTGTATCACCAATGAAATCTTGAGATACAACAGCGTCTTCTGTGTAACCCATAATGCCCTTCAGATCACCTTCAGATGCCGCTTTCATTACTTCGCAAATTTGCGCGTAACTTGCCGGTTTAGCTAGGTTAACGGTCAAATCTACCACTGAAACGTCAGCCGTTGGCACACGGAACGCCATACCCGTTAACTTACCGTTAAGCTCAGGAATAACTTTACCTACCGCTTTTGCTGCGCCAGTAGATGAAGGGATAATGTTTTGAGACGCGCCGCGTCCACCGCGCCAATCTTTGTGAGAAGGGCCATCAACCGTCTTTTGCGTCGCTGTCGTAGCGTGTACCGTTGTCATCAAGCCGTCAACAATACCGAAGTTATCGTTTAATACTTTAGCCAGCGGTGCTAAACAGTTAGTAGTACATGATGCGTTTGAAACTACTTCTTGACCAGTGTATGTGTCATGGTTAACGCCCATAACGAACATAGGTGTATCATCTTTAGAAGGAGCAGAAAGAACCACTTTTTTGGCGCCAGCAGTGATATGTTTACGCGCGGTTTCGTCGGTTAAGAATAAGCCTGTCGCTTCAACCACGACTTGTGCGTCAACGTCGCCCCATGCTAATGCAGCAGGGTCGCGTTCAGCCGTTACGCGAATAGTTTTACCGTTAACAACCAGTTGTCCGTCTTGTACTTCAACAGTGCCTTTAAACTGGCCGTGTGTTGAGTCGTACTTCAACATATACGCCATGTAATCTGCGTCTAACAAATCGTTGATACCGACCACTTCGATATCGCTGCGCTCACATGCTGCGCGAAAAACAAATCTACCTATACGGCCAAAACCGTTGATACCAATTTTAATAGTCATATATACATCCTCTAAGCGGGTCGTAAGTTCGAACTCTGACGAGTCGTAAATTCAAAATTGTGAAATATAATTACGAAATTATGGACTAAATGGATAAATAAGGCAAAATAATCCCTCGAAAATGTTATTTTGTTACAGTTTTATTTAATGCAAACGTATTCAACTTCGCCTGACGTTGGCTTTGATTGATAATAGTAAGCTGAACATAGTCCCCATTTATAGGAATTACACATTAATGACAGCTTCATTGATTGATCAGCTCGTAGAGCATCGCGGTATTGAGTCAAATTACACCGATGCGTGGGGTAAACCTGCCACCATCGAATCAACAGTGAAAAAGAAGCTGTTAGGCGTTATGGGATATAACGTTGATGATCAATCTGCTCTAGAAGAGCAAGTGAAGCAAGAAATGATCAAAGATTGGTTAACGCCACTCAATCCCGTTCATGTGCAACGCAGCAATGATGCGCTTTCCTTTTGTGTCCGTTTACCCATCGAGTTGGTGACCGATGAATATAGCGCACAGCTAACACTGGAAAGCGGCGAAGTGATTGCCCATTCTTTCGAGCCAATCGACGGCGAACTGGTTAACGTGAATCATATCGATGAGATAGAGTTTCACGAATACTACATCACAATTGAATGCAACTTGCCTTTGGGTTACCACAACTTATCACTAGTTGCAGACGGCGAATCGCTAAGTGAAATGCGCGTCATTATCGCGCCTCATTCGTGCTATCAACCTCAAACGCTATTAGACGGTAATAAAGTGTGGGGCTTGAGTGTGCAACTGTATTGTCTGCGCAGCGATAATAACTGGGGAGTAGGGGATTTTAGCGACCTAGCTTATTTGACAGCTGAAGCTGCGAAAACCGGCGCGGATTTTATCGGCTTAAATCCTATACATTCTCTGTACCCTGCCAATCCTAACGCTTGCAGCCCTTACGGGCCTTCATCTAGACGTTGGTTAAATTTCATTTACATTGATGTCGCTGCTGTTGAGGGGTATGACCAAGACAGCACCAAGGCTATTGTGAATGCTGCTGAGTTCCAAGCGGCTATACAGCTAGCACGTGGCAGTGAGTTAGTAAATTATCCAGCGGTTACGAAATTAAAGCTTGAAGCATTAAGCGCTGTGTTTGACTGGCAATGCCAGCAATATTTCAGCAAGAACACGACCCAAAACCGTGCATTCAAAGCGTTTGTCGAGCAAGGCGGTGAAAGCCTACAGACCATCGCAGTATATGATGCATTGCAAGAGGATTTAGCCTTAAAAGGCAAAGCTTCATGGGGATGGCCGGTCTTCCCCCCAGAGTACGCCGATTTCAACGCGCCAGCAGTGGCTAAATTTGCCAAAGCAAACGCCAAACGTGTGCAATTTTTCTTGTGGTTACAATGGCAGGCTGCCCAGCAATTTGAAAAAGCCAATAAAGTCGCTCAAGACCACAAAATGCAAATTGGTCTATATCGTGATTTGGCTGTAGGTGTAAGTGAAGGCAGCGCAGAGATTTGGGGAAACAAAGCGTTGTACTGCACTGAGGCAAGTGTGGGAGCGCCACCAGATATTTTAGGGCCGCTTGGGCAGACATGGGGATTGCCACCTATGGACCCACACAAATTATACGAGCAAGCGTATCAACCTATTATTGATTTATTCAGTGCAAATATGCATGCCACCGGCGCTTTGCGAATTGATCACGTGATGGCTCTGTTGCGCTTGTGGTGGGTACCAAAAGGGGATAGCGCTAAGGAAGGAGGCTATGTTTATTATCCTGTGGATGACTTACTTGCGATCTTGGCACTAGAGAGCCATCGCAATCAATCTATGGTTATAGGAGAAGATTTGGGCACAGTGCCGGAGGAAATCCGTGAAAAGCTGGCGGATAATGGCGTTTATTCTTATCGCGTGTTCTTTTTCGAACAAGCCAAAGATGGCGGGTTTTATTCGCCTAGTCACTATCCGGTGCAATCAATGTCGACGTTAACCACGCATGATATGCCAACCTTAAATGGCTTCTGGCATTGCGACGATTTGGCGTTAGGCAAGGAACTAGGCTTGTATCCAACACAAGAGATCCTTGCAAGCTTGTACGAGAGCAGACATGATAACAAACAGTCGATTTTAGATACCTTGCATGGTCATCATTCTATTTCTGATAAAATCAGTCGGGATGTGAATCAAGTGGGTATGACCAAGGGACTCAATTTTGGTATGCAAACGCACATGGCTGGCGGTTCGAGCTCTCTGCTCAGTTTGCAGCTAGAAGATTGGTTAGAAATGGATAAACCCGTTAATATTCCGGGTACATTTAATGAATACCCGAATTGGCAACGTAAACTGACTCAAAGTTTACAACAGATTTTTAGCAACCCTGAGCTACAAGCGTTAGCTCATCGCTTGACTGAGGTAAGACGTCAAGCAAAGCAATAAATAACTCAGGCGGCCTGTATGTCAGGCCGCCAACACTGCAAGGCGGCACAATGCAATTAGAAAAACAGCTACAACACGCTCAATGTACCTTTCCTTTTTCTTATCTAGGTCTTCTCAAAACCAATAACGCTTTTACGATCACAGCCTGGATTCCAAACGCCACTAGTATTAAGGTGATTGATTTAGTGACGGACAAAGCGATAGGCAGCCTTAAGAGACAAGCTCAGAGTGATCTGTTTACGGCTGAGTTTACTAAGGGCAATCCCCCTGCAGTGTATGCATTTGAAGTTGAAAACGCTCAAGGCAGTTATCGCATCATCGACCCTTATCAATTTCAAGATCAAGCCTTTCATGCAGTCCATTTCGTTGATCATTTGCCAAAAAACGTATATCAGCAATTAGGAGCGCAATTAATCGATTTAGAGGTCGGTTTGAAAACACCTATCGCCGCCACCCGATTTGCCGTGTTTGCGCCCAATGCCAGTGCAGTATCTGTTATTGGAGATTTCAATTATTGGGACGGCTCATGTTTGCCTATGCAAAAAACCGATTTCGGTTATTGGGTGTTAGTTGTGCCAGGCGTTAAAGCCGGTGATAAATACAAGTATCAAATCAAAGATGCCCACGGTAATGAGCTGCCGCACAAGGCTGACCCAGTTGGCTTTTATGCTGAACAATACCCGTCCCATGCCTCGGTGGTATTTGATCACGAGCAATACCAGTGGCAAGACACGAAATGGCAACAACAAGTCAAAGGGGATAAATACACACAGGCCATGAGTATCTATGAGGTGCACTTAGGCTCATGGAAACGCCCAGATAGCCAATCTGGCAAAACTTATCTCAGTTACCATGAATTGGTCGATGAGCTTATCCCTTATGTTAAAGACATGGGATACACCCATTTGGAACTGTTGCCTATTTCGGAGTTTCCATTTGATGGTTCCTGGGGGTATCAGCCTGTAGGCTTGTTTGCACCTACCAGTCGCTTTGGTGGGCCAGATGACTTTAAGTATTTTGTTGATCAATGTCACCAAAATGGTATTGGCGTCATCATCGATTGGGTACCTGCGCACTTCCCTGAAGACGGCCATGGTTTGGCACGCTTTGATGGCACGCATGTGTACGAATATGAAGACCCACGTAAGGGCTGGCACCCTGATTGGAACTCCTGTATCTATGATTTTGGCAAAGACACGGTACGTCAATTTTTAGTGGCTAACGCATTATTCTGGTTAGATAAATATCATATTGATGGACTTCGTGTTGATGCGGTGGCGTCTATGCTTTATTTAGATTATTCCAGAGAAGCAGACGAGTGGGTGCCTAACGTGGACGGCGGTAACCACAATTACGAAGCCATTAGCCTATTGCAATGGATGAATAAAGAAGTGTATTCCCATTACCCTAATGCGATGACTATTGCGGAGGAGTCTACTTCATTCGCTAAGGTGTCGCGGCCGGTATTTGAGGGCGGGTTAGGATTTGGCTTTAAGTGGAATATGGGCTGGATGCATGATTCGCTGCACTATATTTCTAGAGATCCCTCTTATCGTAGATACCATCACGGGGAAATGACTTTTTCGATGGTGTACGCGTATGACGAGAGCTTTGTATTGCCTATTTCTCACGACGAGGTAGTGCATGGTAAAGGCTCGCTATTGCGTAAAATGCCAGGTGATGAATGGCAGCAAGCGGCGAATCTACGTTGTTACGCCGCCTTCATGTATGCCCACCCAGGCAAGAAACTTAATTTTATGGGGAATGAAATAGGGCAATCGGCAGAATGGAACCACGACAGTTCTATTAACTGGCATCTTCTTGAGTTTGATAAACACAGTGGCATACAAGCGTTGTATCGAGATTTGAATAAACTTTACGCTGATTACCCTGCATTACATGAATTAGATCATGATCCCGCGGGCTTTGAGTGGATTGACCATGAAAACGCTGAGCAAAGCACCTTAGCCATGTTGCGACAATCAAAAGAGGGTAAGCAGCAAGTTTATGCTGTGAGTAATTTTACACCCGTGCCACGCACCAATTTTCGCCTAGGCGTTAAGGCCCCAGGTGAATACAGCATTTTGCTCAACACAGATGATAAACAATATTGGGGCAGTGGGCATAGCCAAAATAAAACCATCAAAGCGGATAAAACGCCTTGGAACAACCAAGCCTATTCTATTAGTGTTTCGTTACCTCCTTTAGCAACCGTGTTTATTTTGTATAAGGGACAGTAAGTAATGACAGTGTCAGATTTAAACGTGCAGCCAGGGAGCGCTACTTATTTAGGCGCCGTACTCGATGAAAATGGTTGTAATTTTGCCGTGCATTGCCCCAACGCTGATCTGGTTCAACTGTGTTTGTTTAGCAGCGAAGATGAGGTAGAAATTGCGGTTATTGACGTTCCCGCTAAAACGGGCAAAGTGTGGCACTGCTATATTGAAGGGATCCAAGCGGGGCAGTTGTATGGCTACAGAACATCTGGTGGCAACAAAGAGGCTACTGGTTTTCGCTTTATGCCGGAAAAACTGTTAATCGATCCGTACGCCAAAAAGTTGAGCCGTCCGATGTTTTGGGATGCAAAGCTATATTCTGGCGACAGTCAGAAAATGGTTGCCAAAAGCGTAGTCGTTGCAAATTCAGCATGGCAAGACCGCCCAGCAAAACCCAATACTCCTCTAGATCACACTGTGATTTATGAGGCCCATGTAAAAGGTATGACAGCACAGCACCCGAACATTCCGCCTGAGCTAAAAGGGACGTATTTAGGCATGTGCCAGCCTAGCGTCATTAAGCATTTAAAAGACTTAGGGATCAGTGCCGTTCAATTAATGCCAGTGGCGGCCTTTATGCCTGAGCCTTACATCACTAATAAAGGCCTAACCAATTATTGGGGCTACAACCCGATAAACTATTTCAGTCCTGAACCAAGATATGCAGTAGATGACGCTATCGGTGAATTTAAAACCATGGTGGATAGTTACCACGAAGCGGGCATCGAAATAATATTAGACGTGGTGTTTAACCATACAGCTGAAGGAGGTTTAGACGGTCCCGTCTTGTCTTTTAAAGGGTTTGATAACTCGTCTTGTCTTTTAAAGGGTTTGATAACTCGTCTTTCTATTTATTTGAGCGCAATGAATACGGGGCTATTGATTACACCAAGTTCGTAAATAATTCTGGCTGTGGCAACAGTGTCAACACGGCTTTTCCATATGTCCTTAAGATGGTCATGGATGCATTACGCTACTGGGTACAGGAAATGGGAGTGGATGGCTTCCGCTTTGATTTGGCTGCAAGCTTAGGTCGCGATCCTTACGAGTTTTCAGCCTTGTCAGGTTTCTTTAGAACGATACGTCAAGATCCTGTGTTAATTGGCTGCAAGTTAATTGCTGAGCCTTGGGATATTGGGCATGGTGGTTATCGTTTGGGGCAGTTCCCGTCTAACTGGCTTGAATGCAATGACAAATACCGAGATACCGTGCGTGCATTTTGGCGCGGTGATAAAGGTACCACCAGTGATTTTGCCACCCGCTTGCTTGGCTCAAGGGATGTATTTCCCAAAGAAAGTCGTTCTATTTTAACCTCAGTAAACAACGTGAGCTACCATGATGGTTTTACCTTGCATGACTTGGTCAGTTATCAAGAGCGCCACAATGAAGCAAATGGCGAGCAAAACCGTGATGGACACGGGCATAATTTGTCCGCTAATTACGGTGTAGAAGGCTCAACCACTGATCTAGAAATCATTGCTATCCGCGAAAGGCAGAAACGCAATTTGTTCACCACCTTGTTGTTATCGCAAGGTATACCTCATATATTGGGTGGTGATGAACTAAGTCGCACCCAACAAGGCAACAATAACGCCTATTGCCAAGATAACCCTATCAGCTGGCTTGATTGGGACTTAGACGCTACCCAGCAAAAGTTTTTATCTTTCTGCCAACATGTAATTGATATTCGCAAGCAAAGTGTGCTGTTGCATCATTTGCAGCTCCAAGATGACAATTTTGACTTATCACACAACGTGGCAAAAATTTACTGGTATCGCCCAGACGGGGCTCGAAAATTAGAAGATGATTGGCATGACCCTGATAATCAATGTTTTGCTGTTGAGCTGCGTGGGGAAGAATATGCTACCGGTGAAACGACAGAACATTGGTTAATCGTATTTAACGCCAGTGATCACGACGTTAAGTTCAACTGCCCCACTTACGAGGTGAATCAACGTTGGAAGTTGGTACTTGATACGCGTTATGCACAGTTGAGTGAACAACCTGAAGTCGTGGTGCAAAATTGCTATAAACAAGCCAGTAATAGCATTTGTTTGTTCAACGCCATTTAGCATCACAGATGGCACAAGGTTTAGCGTTCGGCATTGAAAGAGAAAGGGTTTAATAGGTAAGTATTGGAAAACCACAATGTCATCCCCATTTTGGTGTCTAGCGTATAAACAGAGAATTGAGGTAAAACGATGAAATTATCTGAGCAAGAATGGCGTGAAAAACTCAGTGATGAAGAGTTCAGGGTGACGCGCCAAAAAGGCACTGAACGCCCTTTTACTGGTGAGCTGTTAGATAACACTGCGCTCGGTGATTACGTATGTCGTTGCTGCGGTGAGAAGTTATTTGACGCCCAAGACAAATTTGATGCGGGCTGCGGTTGGCCTTCGTTTTCGGCGCAAAGTGCAGATGAAAATGTCGAGTTTCAACAAGACAACAGCCATGGCATGCAGCGCATCGAGATCGTGTGTAAAAACTGTGATGCGCATTTAGGGCATGTCTTTAACGATGGACCCGCCCCAACTGGGCAACGGTTTTGTGTAAACTCTGTGTCTTTGGCCTTCAATAAAACGTAAAACTAGCGACTTTTGCTCGTTATGTTGAATAAAACACCCTCTAAATTGATAAAACTAAAAAAAAGTAATTTTTTTAGTGAAAGTTTTTTTCAGATGTTGGTTGTTTTTTGTACAGTTTAGGGCTTTGATACGATCAAAGTGAAAATACACGGTCGTCAATTTCTTCTTTATATTGCTCTGCTTTGTCTTCGAGTGACGTTATGTCGCTTGAGGCAGGTAGGGCATTTCTGATGTCAGTTAAGCTGATATTCTCCACTTTAAACTCATGGGCTAAGTACGCCCATATATAAGCCTCAGGATAATTTTCTTGTTTCAGGTTAATGGTACTCAGGCTCACGAAGATATTGGTATCAATATCTTGATCTTCGGTATAAAGCGATAATGCCTTATATAATGCGCCTTTGGCCTTTTCCAAATCAAATTTCACATAATAAGAGGCTAAGCCTAGTTGCAGACTCGCGGTATTCAATTTACCTTGTTTTTCGAGTGCTAAAAAGTGGGTTAATGCGTCTTGCTTACCAAAGCGAGACCAGTGATAAAGTAATAAATGTGGCTCTTTTGAATTTCGCGTTTTGCGGATTAATCGATTTAACTCACGCTCTGCACTGACGGCTGCTTGTCTGCGCTTAGTTTGCTTTTCTACTTGCACTATATGTTCAATTTGTGCCGCTTTATTTATGCACACTTTGTACTTTTCAAAATCCTCAAGCAGATAATAGTCAAGTAGTTCGCTAGGGGACTGCTGGTACGCATACCTATGCTTAATGATTCGACTCTTCTCAGCCAAACACCAACCGTCAGGATTAAGGTCGTCACAAAATTCAGAGTGCTCTTCGCATATTTTTGTGGCTGTCATAGGAAACAGCATATCGCATCCCGAAAGAGCAAAAATAGACAGTAGGATGCCAGTGATCCGCATAAATTCCCTTGTAGTTAAATTACCAATATATTGCCATTTTATACAGCAAATTACTGAATTTAGTAAATTTTCAACAATTTGGCGCAAACAGAACCTTTGATTAGAATAACCGCCCATTTTGCTTTATCCAAGCAATCTCGTCGCTTTTTATGGGCCAACTTACGTTTTTTGAGAGTTTTTAAAGATCATGAATCAACAATCTGAACAAGCATTAATGAGCAGTTGGCAAGAACGTCAAGAGTACGCAGAGCGTATGTTGCCGTTATTGGGAAATTTGTATCGCAACAAAGCCATTGAAATATCAATTTATGGTCGCCCTATGTTAGGCGCTTCTACCATTGATATTATTAAGGCTCATCGCACGGTTCGCCTAAAAGAAGGCACTAAGTTACGCCTACGAGAAAGCTGGCCCTTACTTGAGGAATTAAGCAAATTACCTCTTGCCCCAGCACAAATTGATCTTGGAAAACTCGCCTACGCGTTTCATTTTAAAGATGAGCACAAGGGGAAAAGCATTGAACAATATTTGCGCGAAGAACTGGCCGATATCCTAGATGTGGACGACAGTCACGCTGCACAAGATGTGGTGTTGTATGGCTTTGGCCGTATAGGTCGTTTGTTAGCCCGTTTGCTCATAGAGCGCCAGGGCAAAACCAATAAACTACGCTTAAGAGCAATTGTGGTGCGTGGCGGTAAAGAAGGCGACTTGGAGAAGCGCGCAAGCTTATTGCGCAGAGATTCCGTGCATGGACCATTTAATGGCAGCATAACCGTGGATACCGAGCGTAATGCGATTAAAGCCAATGGCTCATACATCCAAGTGATCTATACCAACTCGCCAAGTGAAGTCGATTACAGCCAGTACGGTATTGAAAACGCCATAGTGGTGGACAACACAGGTATGTGGCGTGATGAAGCAGGTCTTGGCCAACATTTAACTTCAAAAGGTGTGAAAAAAGTGCTGTTAACGGCACCCGGTAAAGGCACCATTAAGAATATCGTTTACGGCGTAAATCAAAACGATATTCAATCTCAAGATACCATTTTGTCAGCCGCTAGCTGCACTACCAACGCCATCACGCCTGTTTTAAAAGCGTTAGATGAAGAATATGGTATCAACGGTGGTCATGTTGAAACAGTGCATTCATTCACTAATGATCAAAACCTGATTGATAATTTTCACAAAGCAGATCGCCGTGGACGCAGTGCTGCGCTGAATATGGTGATCACCGAAACGGGCGCTGCAAGTGCCGTTGCTAAAGCATATCCGCAGCTTGAAGGTAAGCTCACAGGGAGCTCGATACGCGTACCGACTCCAAATGTATCCTTAGCGATTTTAAATTTGCACTTATCGAAGGAAACCGACAAAGCGCAAATAAATGAATTTTTGCGCGATGTTTCGTTATTTTCACCGCTACAAAACCAAGTGGACTACACCAGCTCGAAAGAGATAGTGTCGACTGATTTGGTCGGCTCTCGTGCCGCGTCTGTGGTTGACTCTCAAGCAACGATTGTTGCCGGTAATAGAGCCACCCTATACGTGTGGTATGACAATGAATTTGGTTACAGCTGCCAAGTTCTACGCGTTGTTCAAGATATGGCAGGCTTGCATTACCCAAGTTTACCAAAGGTAAACTTGGCTGTTTAAAGCCGAATGTAAAGTTCAATTCAAAGTTTACTGCAAGGCTGAGTATTGAGCTAACACACATCGAGTTTCTGAGTGGGCGTGTTACTTTCTTGTTTAGGTAGCACGCTTTTTTATTGGCTGAATGTTGTTGCTTAAATGCACAAATTTTCCTGCTAACCCAAATTGCCTGCTCACCCAGTAAAGAATAGGAGTGTGCGGCAGGGTAAAATGTTGCAAATCTCCTATACAAAAAGCAGCGCATCCTTGGCTTTTTAGTCTGACAATATGCTAAATTGACCGCGGTTAAATTAGATGGACAGTAAATGTGAGAATTAGTAGCAATTTTGACAGTGGTAATATTCGCGTTATATCAGCACAGAACGAAAGCGACATTAAACTCGCTATCAATAAAGACAATCAGTCTGACTTTTATCAGTGGTTTCATTTCAAATTAGATACCCGCCCTTGGATATCCCATCGTCTCACCATTACCGACCTTGAACACTCAGCTTATCCTGAAGGCTGGAAGAACTACCAAGCCGTAGCGTCTTACGACAGACAAGAATGGTTTCGAGTGGAAACTGAATTTGACGGTGACAATCTCGTTATCGAACATACCCCCGAACAAGGGCAAATGTACTTCGCGTATTTTGCGCCTTATGGCTATGAGCGCCATTTAGATTTATTAGCTTGGGCACAAAGCAATGCCTTATGTGAAGAGACATTTCTTGGTAATACCCTAGATGGACGAGATATGTCTATGTTGACCATAGGCGAGCCAGGTGAAGGCAAAAAAGCAATTTGGATAACTGCACGTCAGCACCCTGGCGAAACGATGGCGCAGTGGCTCGTGGAAGGTCTGCTAGAGCGCTTATTGGACGAAGACGACGGTCTTGCTCGCTTGTTGTTAGATAAAGCCGTGTTCTATGTTGTACCAAATATGAATCCCGATGGCGCTGCTCGCGGGCATTTACGTACCAATGCAAAAGGGGTAAATTTAAATCGTGAATGGGCAACGCCTAGCATGGAGAATAGCCCAGAAGTCTTTTTAGTGACTGAAAAAATGCAGCAAACTGGCGTTGACTTGTTTTTAGATATGCACGGTGATGAGGCGCTGCCTTATAATTTTGTAGCCGGTAGTGAAGGGAACCCGAACTACGATGGACGGATTGCTCAGTTAGAATCATCTTTTAAAAATGCATTACTCACGGCAACGCCTGAATTTCAAGATGTGTTCGGCTACGACAAAGATGAACCAGGTAAAGCAAATATGACCGTTGCAACCAATGCAATCGCTCATGCGTTTTCTTGCTTGGCGTATACCTTAGAAATGCCTTTCAAAGACAACATAGAAATACCGGATACAGCCTATGGCTGGTCTCCAATTCGTTGTAAGCAACTGGGCCAAGATGTGCTTGTTGCCATACGCGCTGTGGTAGATGAATTGCGCTAAGCAGTTCATCTACATGTTTTACCATTAGACTTAACATCAAAAAATAAAATAATAACGATTAAAAACAAAATAAAGTAAGGGGAACAGTGTGGAAGGCTTTCATGACTTATTGAAGATGCTAGATGGAATGCTTGGGGGCGCTTGGTGGTTTCCTTATGTGTTGCTTGGAACAGGTTTATTTTTTACGATTTATTTAAAGTTTCCACAAGTGCGCTTCTTCAAGCATGCTTGGTTGGTTGTGACAGGGAAATACGATAAAAAAGGCTCCGAGGGTGACACCACCCATTTTAGGGCACTAACGACGGCATTATCAGGCACTGTAGGCACTGGGAATATTGGCGGCGTGGCATTTGCTATTTTCCTAGGTGGCCCTGCGGCGCTTTTTTGGATGTGGGCGACCGCGTTCTTCGGTATGACCACCAAATTTGTCGAAGTGACTTTATCCCATAAATATCGGGTTAAAACCGCGGATGGCACCATGGCGGGTGGCCCCATGTATTACATGGACAGACGTCTTAATATGAAATGGTTGGCTGTCGCTTTCGCAATTGCAACCGTTATTAGCTCATTCGGTACAGGCAACCTTCCTCAAAGTAACAACATAGCGGCCAGTATAGAGTCAACTTTTGGCTTCGACCCTTTAGTCGTAGGAAGCATACTAGGCATTTTGCTCGGTTTGGTTATTTTAGGCGGCATTACGCGCATTGCAGCGGTCACCTCTAAAATTGTGCCCCTCATGGCATTAATATACCTAGTGGGCGCCTTAGCTGTAATTTTTGCCAATCTAGAAAATATCGGCCCTGCGTTTGCCTCGGTGATTGGCGACGTGTTTACTGGTTCAGCGGCAACGGGCGGCTTTTTAGGGGCAACGATTGCTTATGCATTTAACCGAGGTGTTAACCGTGGTTTGTTCTCAAACGAGGCGGGTCAAGGTTCTGCACCCATTGCACATGCAGCGGCTAAAACAGATGAGCCAGTATCAGAAGGCATGGTGTCTATTTTAGAGCCATTCATAGATACCATTATTATTTGTACGATCACAGGTTTGGTTATTCTGTCTTCAGGTGTGTGGAAAGAAAAACACCAAAACGTGTTTGACCGCAGCGACATGATGATTGTTGCGGGCGCTTATTCGGATACCGACGATAACGACAGACAAGAGCTTTACGCATACATCAATAATCTTGATACCTCAACGGTGGCGCCATACAACGGCGATATACAAATAGTAAACGGTAAATCAATTAGCACTGGTTATACCTTGCTCAACGCGCGCTCTGTGGCAGAAAATGTGAAATTTACCTTTGGTGAAGATGAAGACTTGTTTACCGGTAAACTCAAAGTGGTCGACGGTAGTTTAATTAAAGACAATATAGTGGTCTCGGGTAAGTCTTTAATTCACTCAGCAAGTTTGACGGCGCTGGCGTTTACTAAAGGCTTTTTTGGTGAGTCAGGCAAATACATCGTTTCCATTGGCTTATTGTTGTTCGCGTTTTCAACCGCAATAGCTTGGTCATATTACGGCGACAGGGCAATGACTTATTTATTAGGGCCGCGCTCAGTTATGCCTTATCGCGTGGTGTACGTATTTGCATTCGTTTGGGCCGCTGTATCAGATACCACCCTAGTGTGGACGTTGTCGGCAGTGGCTATTGTAGTGATGACATTACCTAACTTATTAGGCATATTTTTGCTGCGCAAAGAAATGAAAGAATCAGTCAATGAATATTGGGATGATTTTAAGAAAGAACATAAATCCTAGTCACGATACCCATAAGTTAAGCGCGGCACTGTCCGCGCTTTCGTGATCTAGTGTCAAGGTGAAATTGTTAACCGTAATAGTAGTGGAGTGAATAATGGCGTTAATTGATTGCCCATCGTGCAATAAGAAAATCTCTGACAAAACCGAAGAATGCAATCACTGCGGTTTCGCTATGGGGCATGCGAGTGAAGAAGATATTGCCCGCAAACGCAATTTACAAAAGTACCTGAAATCACAAAAAATCCAAACCCAGTCAATGATAGCCATGCTGATGTTTGTCTCTGGTTTTGGTTTTATGTACTGGGGCGGAGCCGTTCCAGGTGAAGTTCAATATAATATTGCTGTGGGTGTCGCGATTATCGGTTTTGTTTGGTACATCATCAATCGCGTACGTCTCGTTTTTGTCAAGAAGTCTAATTAATGAACCCAGAAATGTTACTCAAATCGATGACCCCAGAGGTTTATCAAAAATTGTTGCAAGCGGTGGAAACCGGCAAGTGGCTAGATGGCAACCCGTTAACCGAAGGGCAGCGAGAAACCACTATGCAAGCTGTTATGCTGTATCAAGCCAAAATCCTCAAATCAGATCAACATATGACCGTGGGGGCTAACGGCGAAATAGTGCAAAAAAGCCGTCAGCAATTTAAGCAAGAGCTGAATGATAAAAACACCATAGCGCGGTTCACCGAAAATGATATTTAAAAAACTGTTTCGTCCAAAGCATCAAGATCCAAAACCTGCGGTGAGAATAGTCGCTATTGACTCGTTATCTCCCGACTTGCCAGAACAAAAGTCCATTCTGCATGAATTGGCATTTAACGATGAAGATCTGAATGTGAGTTTAGCCGCACTGACAAAGTTGAATAGCTTCGTATTGTGGTACAAGATGGCAGAGATTGCCAAAAACGAACGCGTGCTCAAACGCGCTCAGCAAGTCGTTGATAATACACTGTTTAATGACGATGGAAGCCTATTGAGTAAAGCCCAGAAACGTGAATTTGCCTACGAGTGTAAAAACAGTAAATTGCTAGAGCGCTTGATTAAGCAGCCTTGGGTGCAACAAGAGCCTAAATTGGTACTGCATATTTTATCCGTATTGAATAAACCGCAACTGGCGTTACCTATTTTGTTATCCAGTGATGACGACAGTCTTCAAAGTGCACTTCTTGTGTATGCGGACAATCCAGCAAGTCTACAAAAAATCATAAAAAAAACCTCAAGTGAAAGCATAAAGGCTCAGGCACAAGATAAGTTAAATCAGTTAGCATTTGCTAAAGCCCAACCAATTGAAGTTGAAAAGGGCACGCGTCTGATTTTGTCCCGTCTCTTAGCATTAAAAGAACAACGTGATTATCGAAAGTTGGTGGATACGCGAACCAAACTAAATGACGAATATGCAATTTTCTCAGCACAATTCGATTGTCTATCACAAGAAAAACGCCAAGAGTTTACGGCTAAATATACTGACATAAACAACAAGTTAGAAATTCTAGATGCAGAAATGGCTCCTGTGTATCAGGCGCAGCAGCGCAAACGTGACGTAACAGATGCCGTGGAGCATGCCACAGCAGATACGCAAGCGATGCTGGTGTGGTTGGCAGATATTTTATCTGGCGAGGTATCAAGTGTTACGTTGGCACAAACGGAGCAAGCACAAACAGAAATTCAGAATCGTATGTCTCGTATTGACGCTTTGCTATTAGATGCCAATACAGCGGGCATGACAGTGCAAGCGAAAGCGTTACAGGCTTTACTTGATGCCTTACAGAAACGCCAGCACACGTTCAATCATCTACCAGCATTTCAAGACGCCCTCAAACAAGCGGGTTCGCTATTAACTGACTTTGCGCAGTTGGCTGTCCCTACTCAAGGGGAAGATGTGCTAAGTGCTAAATCGACATTGCAGAGCATGGAGCAGCAGTGGTTTGCGCTGCGTGAAGCATATCAAGACAGTTGGCCTGAAGCGCTAGAACAAAGATTTACGCAATTACAAAGCACATGGCGCAGTGCAATTAAAACCCTGTCAGCAGGCATTACCCAAGATGTGAACCGTATCCGCAGTAAAGCCAAGGCCATTGATGTGCTTATCGAGCAAGGTAAATACAAAGCCGCCATGGGACTCTTTACCAAGGTTACTAAATGGTTTGAAGCGTTACCTGAGCAAGAAAAAGCACGCAATGAGCGCACACTCGAACAGGTTAGCGCTAAAATTGAGGAATTAAAGTCGTTGCAGGCCTACATCGCCTTGCCGCGAAAACCCGCCTTGCTTGAAGAAGCGCAAGCGTTAGTTGATGCCATATTGCCAGTATCATTGCGGGCAGAGCAGGTGAAAGAACTGCGCCGGCGTTGGAATAGCCTAGGTGTGTTAAACACGTCTGACGATGATGCGCTCAATAAGCAGTTTGACGCGTTAATTGAACTCGCTTTTGCGCCATGTCGCGAACACTTCGAGAAGCAACAGTTGCAGCGCGAAAACAATTTTGCGCAAAAACAGGCATTGATCAACGAGATTGGCACATTCGCTGAGCATGGTTTATCGGCCGATGCGTTAGCAAAAGCTATTCAGCAGGTGCAGCAGAAGTGGCAAAACGTCGGTGATGTTGATTTCACTGTTAAAACACAAGTGAACAATGCTTATCGTGAAGCCTTGGCGCCGTTGAAGAAACAAATTGAAGTATATTTCAATGAGAATGCTGAGGTGAAGCAAGCGCTTATCATGCAAGCTCAAGGATTGTCAGCAGTGGAAGAGATTAATGTCGCCATTGAGCAAGCCAAAGCATTGCAAGAAAAGTGGAAACACGTAGGCCAGACTCAGCGTAAAGTTGAAAATGCCTTGTGGGAGCAGTTTCGCCAGGCCAATGATGTAGTTTTTGCTAAGCGTAAAGCACACAATCAGATACAAAAGCAGGAAAATAATGCGCAAGTAGCTGCAGCAGCTAACATATTGCAAAAATTGCAACAGGCGGTTAACGAAGCACAATCATTGAGCGAATTAGACGACACCCACATGATGCAAACTGAACTGGAAGCGCAATTGGTAGCAATGCCTAAAGCGTTAAGCTCAAGTTTATTTCGTCGCTTATCTGGGCTCATTGATGAACGACAAACCAAATTAGAGGGGTTGCAACGCCAATCTAGAGCCCACAGTTTGAGCGCATTATTTGATGTTCTGAAACGCTGGGAAACGCCTGCTTTGCCTGATGATATAGAATCATTGCCTAACCAATGGCAGCAGTCGTTTAAAGCTCTTGGGCAAAGTGATGTACCTCGTCTTAATTTAACCTTGATGCTAGAGATAGTATGCGATATCCCTTCGCCGCAAATTGATGAAGCGTTGCGTAAGGAAATACAGCTGCAATTGATGGCCGATAAACTGCAGCAAGGCGTTGAGTATGATAAATCGTCGTTACTGAAGTTATGGATACAACATGGTCCTGTCGCAAAACAAGAGCAGGTGTTGTTAACCCGCGCTCAACGATGCTTTGCTTAGGCAAGCGTTATCTACCGTTTACAGCTGTTTCGCCTAGGAATGCCTAGGCGCTAACTGAAGATGACATAGTGGGTTACATTGAATACATCGAACACATCAAATACAAGCGCTGCTAGCATTCGCTTAAACAAATTTATTAGCGACTCAGGTTTCTGTTCTCGTCGCGAAGCAGATAAGTTAATAGACAGCCAACGCGTGTCGATCAATGGTGTTATTCCTGAATTAGGCACAAAGGTGCTGTCAGGGGACGAAGTGCGCGTGGACGGCAACTTGATTAACGCGAGTGCTGAGAATAAATCTGACAGAGTGTATTTGGCATATCATAAACCTAAGGGGATTACGTGCACGACTGAGCACCACGTTAAAGGGAATATTATCGATGCCATCGGTCATCCCGAGCGCATTTTTCCCATTGGCCGATTAGACAAACCTTCGGAAGGTTTGATTTTTTTGACTAGTGACGGTGACATAGTTAACAAAATTTTGCGCGCTGAAAATGCCCATGACAAAGAGTACATTGTGACGGTGGACAGACCGTTAACAGAACGATTTATTCACGCCATGGGGGCCGGAGTACCCATACTCGATACGGTAACCAAGCCCTGTACTGTAACAATGCAGAGTAAATTCGTATTTCGTATTGTTTTAACCCAAGGCTTAAATAGGCAAATTCGCCGTATGTGCGAGTACTTAGGTTACGGCGTAACCAAGCTAAAACGCAGTCGTATTATGTCAATTCGTTTAGCGGGCCTAAAGGTAGGGCAGTGGAGAAATTTAACCCCTGATGAAATGCATGAAATTAATAGTGCAGTTGAAGGTTCAACCAAAACGGCGCTGGAAACTGAGCAGAAAATAGACGCTAACGTTACTGATAGAAATGCTCCACAGACGCGGACAAAACCCCAAGGTAGAATGCGAGGTCGAAGGCAAGGGATAAGTAACACAGCACCGCCTAGGCCGGGCCGAGGGCGTAAACCTAAGGCGTAAGCTGACACTCGCTGCGGGCTTATCGGTTATATGAGTGACACACGCACAACAAGAGAAAAAGACGAGAGTGTCACCACTCTCGTCTTTTTTTGTATTGGGAATTGGATTAGGCGCTTTTTAAAACTTCGGACCCGTTGAGCTAGTGAACGTGTTCGCTAACGTTAAAAGTCATATGTGTACTTCAGTAGGACGAGTACGATACTTGAGTAGCAAATTGAAATGGGCAGACCAAATTTCACAAAGTGTTTCATCTTATAATTACTAGCACTAAAAACCAGCAAATTGGTTTGATACCCATAGGGCGATATAAAGCTAGCGCTGGCGGCAAAGGCGACCGCTAAGGCAAACGGCATCAAAGGTACGCCTAGACTCTCTACCAATCCGTAAGCGAAGGGGAACATCAGTGCGGCAGCAGCGTTATTAGTGACTAGCTCTGTTAATAACAAGGTGGCTAAATACACGACCACCAGTGCCACAAATGGGCTGGAGCTTGACATGAAGGGCTCTAAATAGTGTGTGAGCGTGGTTATTACGCCTGCGCCTTCCAACGCATTAGCCAGACTAAGAGCGCCGACAATCACTACAATGAGCTCTAGCGGTAGGTGACGTTTAACTTCGTTGGTGGATGTAACGCCAGTGGCGACCAGTATCGCTAGGAAAAACACTAAACCAGTGGCGAGGGAAATAACGGATGCGGCAGCAAGGGCGATAGTTAATAGAAAACCGCCTAGGGTTATCCACTCTTGTTTATCGAGAAGTTTTGTGGCGACTTTTTTCTCAGACAAAATGAAGAAGTTTTTGGTTAAGTTTTGACGTTTGAGGAAATCGGGGCCCGTGGCCAGTAGTAGAAAGTCACCTGCTTGAAGTTTAATTTCGCCTAATTTCCCTGATAGGGTTTCACCGTCTCGACGAATGGCCACAACAGCAGCATCAAATAACGCCCTAAAACCAACACTTTTAAGCGTTTTACCAATGATTTGCGCCCGATTCGAAATAATCACTTCGGTAAGGTTTTCACGTAGCAAACCATTTGATTCTGCAAAAAGGGTTAACCCCTTGATGTGACTTAAATTATCAACCTTGTGGATATCACCAGAAAAAATCAGTTTGTCGTTTTGCTGTATGACTAACTCAGGGTTAACAGGGCTGATAAGTTTACCGTTTCGCACCACTTCGATTAAAAAAAGCTCAGGTAGATTACGTAAGTGGTTTTGCTCGACACTTTTGCCTATTAATTCAGAATCGGCTTCTACTTTTGCATCAATAAAATAACTATTGTATTTACGGTTCTTGTTTTCGATAACGGGCAACAGTGGCGTCAACAAAAACATTAACACGCCACAGCTTAAACCTGCGACCAAGCCATACAGCGTAAAGTCCCAAAAATTAAAGCCTGCGTGACCATGCTCGCGCATGAAACTATCAACAATAAGGTTGGTGGAGGTACCAATAAGCGTCACTGTACCGCCCAATATCGCCGCGTATGACAGAGGGATCAGTAACTTAGAGGCAGGGTGGTATTGATTTTGTTTAGTCGGGCCAATCAAACTTGCTACCACGGCCGTGTTATTCAACAACGCCGAAGAGGCGAAGGTCAGTCCAAATAAGCGCCAGTAACTGCGTTTGAAGCTCGCAACAATAAGCGTGCGGCCTAATCGTTTAACCAGAGATGTTTTATCTACTGCTGTGCTTACAATCAACAACAGAATAAGGGTAATTAATCCTTGGTTTGTGAAGTTGTTGATGATGTTTGAAAGCGATAATTGCTGACTTAATATAAGTGCTAGCAATGTGCCTGCAAAAATTGAAGAAGGGCGCTTATTCGTGAGAATAAGCGCCGCTAATGTACCGGTAAATATTGCTAATACCAGAAGCTGGTTTATGTCCATATAGTATCGACGTTGCGCCTACAGCTTAGTGATGTCAGTGGCATTCCAATGTGGAAAATGCTTTCTAACCAAGGTATTAAATTCAAGTTCAAACTCAGAAAACTCTGTTTTCGTACCTGAATCTTGAATGGCATCAATCACCATACCTGCACCGACTGTGCTATTGGTTAATCGGTCAATAATAATGAATGCACCGGTTTCACGGTTTTTGGTGTATGAGTCACAAGCAACTGATTGCGTAAGCTTGATTTTGCCTACACCAATTTCATTCAAATTAAGACGTACTGCATCTTTGTGCTCCATAGTATTCACATCAATCTGATATTCGATATCTGTTACGCTACCTGGAACAAATTTAGTGGCAAATTTAAAACCGTATTGCTTGTTTGGCATTAACGGTGTTTCGTCCATCCACACTAAATTGACTTCATAAGCACTGCTTTGTAAGGGCAGGTTATCAGACTTAACAATCATGTCACCACGAGAGATATCAATTTCATCTTCAAGGGTGATAGTAGTGGTAAGCGGCGTATAAGCCACATCTTGCTCGCCTTCAAAACCGACAATAGAGCGTACTGTGGACTGCTTTCCTGACGGAAGCGCGGTGATCTTGTCGCCTTTTTTGATTTGACCAGAAACAACAGTACCGGCAAAGCCACGGAAGTTAAGATTAGGGCGGTTAACGTACTGAACTGGAAAGCGGAAATCATCGACATTAGCGTCATTACCAATTTCGATATTTTCCAAGGTTTTCATTAACGTAGAACCCTCAAACCAAGGAGTATTCTCGCTCTTGTTAACCACATTATCGCCATCGAGGGCTGAGATAGGCACGAACTGAATATCAGGGATATCTAGTTGTTCAGAAAAGACCAAGTAGTCTTTTTTGATGTTCTCGTATACTTCTTCACTGTACTCCATCAAATCCATTTTGTTGATTGCCACGATGACATGTTTGATGCCAAGCAAAGAAACCAAAAAGGAATGGCGACGGGTTTGGGTTTTAACCCCTGCACGTGCATCGACCAATATGATGGCCAAATCACATGTTGATGCGCCGGTTACCATGTTGCGAGTATATTGCTCGTGTCCCGGCGTATCGGCGATAATAAACTTACGCTTATCCGTTGAGAAGTAACGATATGCCACATCAATAGTGATCCCTTGCTCACGTTCAGACGCAAGACCATCTACTAATAAGGCTAAATCTACTTTGTCGCCAGTGGTACCAGACTTTTTACTGTCTTTGGTAATGGCGGCAAGCTGATCTTCGTAAATCATTTTTGAGTCGTGTAGTAAACGACCAATTAGAGTACTTTTACCGTCATCTACGCTACCGCAGGTTAAAAAACGCAGCATGTCTTTTTGCTCATGCTGTTCGAGGTACGCCAGGATGTCAGATTGTAATAACGCGTTTTCACTATTCATGATCAGCAACTCACAAGGAAATAAGGGTTTAAAACGGATTCTTTTTGGTTATAGCTAAGAGGTTTAGCGTGTTCATCGAATACATTGGCAGCACTTTCAATAATAGTGACTTTACCACCGGCAGCACGAACCACTGCGTCAGCTGCACCTGTATCCCATTCAGACGTAGGGCCTAAGCGGGGGTATAAATGCGCTGCACCTTCAGCAACTAAACATAATTTCAACGAACTGCCCATGGCCACAAGCTCAGGCTCTCCGCCAAGTTTGGCAAGTAGCGCTTGAATGTCAGGGCTTTGATGGGAACGACTGCCAACCACGCGCCATTCTTCGTCATCGCTCTTCGTCTTAGGGGTAATCGCAGTGCGACTATCACCTTCTAGCTTATAAGCACCTTGGCCTACAATACCGACATAGGTCTGCTTTAGCACGGGAGCATAAACGACACCAAAAACGGGTTCACCATTATCAATCAATGCTATATTGACTGTGAACTCGCCATTCTTTTTAATAAATTCTTTTGTGCCATCTAGGGGGTCTACTAACCAATATTTATCCCATGTTTGGCGCTCAGACCAAGGAATGTTGGCAGACTCTTCTGACAAAATAGGTAAATCAGACACAGCTTGTAACCCCTCCACAATACAATTGTGAGCGGCTAAATCGGCTTCTGTTAATGGGCTTTCATCAGACTTTTCATATATCGCAAAATCACGCTGATATATATCCATTATTGCAGCACCTGCTTGGTGTGCAATATGAGTAATACTGTCTATTAATTTGCTATCTAGCATTAGTCAATCAATCCTTTTTGCTTTAATTGAGTGAACAGTTGCTCGGCAGATTCTTGGGCGCTTTGCCCGCTGAAATCAAGGGTGATCTCAGGAGATTCTGGTGCTTCATAAGGTGAGCTGATACCGGTAAAATCAGTAATTTCGCCGGAACGAGCTTTTTGATACAAACCTTTAGGATCACGTTTTTCGCATTCCTCTAATGGCGTATCGACAAACACCTCAACAAATTCGTTTTGCTCAAGCAGAGACCGGCAGTAATCACGTTCACTTTTAAACGGCGAGATAAATGCGGTGATTACAATCAAGCCTGAATCTACGAAGAGTTTGGATAATTCACCTATGCGGCGAATATTTTCGACACGATCTTTGTCGCTAAAGGTCAAATCGCCATTTAGACCATGACGAACATTGTCACCGTCAAGTAAGTAAGTGTGCTTACCGTTATCGGCTAATTTTTTTTCTAATAAATTAGCGATGGTCGACTTACCAGAGCCGCTCAATCCAGTCAGCCAAACCACACACGGCTTTTGCCCTTTCGCGTCAGCGCGGCGACGCTTGTCAACCTCGTGCTGATGCCAAACAATGTTGTTTTCCATTAGAAATAACCTTCCATCTTTTTCTTCTCCATGGAGCCAGAGGAGTCATTATCGATAACGCGCCCTTGACGTTCAGACGTTTTGGTTAACAACATTTCTTGAATAACTTCAGGCAATGTATCTGCCGTCGATTCAACTGCACCTGTCAAAGGGTAACAGCCCAAAGTTCTAAAACGCACTGAACGCATCTCTGGCGTTTCACCTTCTTTTAGTGGCATGCGCTCGTCATCAACCATGATCAACAAACCATCACGCTCTACCACTGGGCGTGGCTTAGCAAGGTACAAAGAAGGAATTTCAATGTTTTCCATGTAGATGTATTGCCAAATATCTAACTCTGTCCAATTCGACATAGGGAATACACGAATGCTTTCGCCTTTGTTAATTTGTGAATTGTAGATATTCCATAATTCTGGACGTTGGTTTTTTGGATCCCAACGGTGGTTTTCATCTCGGAATGAGTATACGCGCTCTTTGGCACGAGACTTCTCTTCATCACGCCTTGCACCGCCAAAAGCTGCGTCGAATTTGTATTTGTTCAACGCCTGCTTAAGACCAACCGTTTTCATAATATCTGTATGCTTAGCACTGCCATGAATAAATGGGTTTATGTCCATATCCACGCCTTCTTGGTTAATATGAACCAACAAGTCTAGATCGTGCTTCTTTGCCATTTGGTCACGAAAGGCAATCATTTCGTGGAATTTCCATGTGGTATCTACATGCAGCAAAGGAAAAGGAATTTTACCTGGCGCAAAAGCTTTACGCGCTAGATGTAGCAACACAGAAGAGTCTTTACCCACTGAGTAAAGCATTACTGGGTTATCAAATTCAGCGGCTACTTCACGAAAAATGTGAATACTTTCCGCTTCTAGCTGTTTCAAATGTGTAACGTTTGGAATCGACGAAGTCATAGAGTTTCTCGTGCTAAGTTAATGGATATACTAAAATATTATATGCATAGAACGATATCACGAAATACGGCTGTCATGATATATTTTTTAAAAATATATCATGACAAAGTGACAATTGTTTGAATGGGGTATTACTTTAAGGCTTGGAGTCTTTCTTTTGCCCACAATTGAGATTGTTGAAACATTGAAAATGCATCATCAAAATTAACGTCGAGATTCTCGCACAGGCGATACACATCGCTCCATTGTCCGTTTTCAAAAAATTCGCTTAACATCAAGTACTTCGCCTGTTCCCCTTGACGTAATACGATACTGTCTTTGATATTTTGAGATATAGGCAGTTTCTCCATAAGGTCTGCGATATCAGCATCTAACATGGCGTCTAGTAGTGACAACAGACCCACTAAAAAGGCAGCAGACACCCCGTCGCGTTGATTAGAATATTCTGTCAGTAATTCACAATAACGAGCCCGTGAAAGTGACATAACGGTGAGCTCAGCAGGCTTGCCCTCACTGAATTGAGCGGTGAAAAGCAGTGACACAAAGCGCCTAAGTTCGGTTTGCCCCAACACCACGATAGCTTGTTTTATCGTCTCAATTTGTTTGGTGCGCTTAAAAATCGGCGATTGGGCATAACGTAACAATTTAAAGGAGAGGCTCACATCAGATTCAAATGCTTGAGTAATAATCTGAATTTTAGGGTCTTCTTTAGCCATTTCCCCCATTAATTTCGCTATCGACATTTGCGAAGGTGTCAGGGCGGTATTTTTTATAATCTCAGGCTTGCTGAAAAAATAGCCTTGAAAATAACAACAACCATAGTCCAGTGCTTGCAAGTATTCCTGGTGAGTTTCAATTTTCTCCGCTAACAGTTTTATCTTAGGAAAGGGCTTTATTGCTTCTATTATCTGCAGGATTTGCTCGTGAGAGGTATCCTGATAATCAATTTTGATAATATCGATATAAGGGTAGAAATGCAGCCAAACTCCTTGATGGACGTAGTCATCTAGGGCAATGATATAGCCCTTTTCCTTTAGCTCAATGCACGCACTTAGTAGCTTTTTACCCGGTTTAACCGTTTCCAATATTTCTACAACGATCTTCTCTTTGGGTAACATCAAAGGGTACCCATCGAGCAAAGAGTTATGGGTAAAGTTGATAAAGGCTAGGGTGTTAGGTAACAAGCTGTCTAGTCCTAGATTGAACTGAATCCCAGCGACCATTTTCGCTGTAGCTTCATCTTCATTTATATTTGGAAAGGTATTTTCCAAACTATCCCGAAATAACAATTCATAAGCAAACAGTGTTTTATCTGCATGTAATATCGGTTGCCTAGCGGCATAAAAGTTCATGTAAATTCCCTATTTAAACATTAAGAAGCATTGCCGCCGTTATTCGCCGAGTCGTGCAAGGTCTTCTCAACTTTCTCAAATGTATTGATAATTGAACTATCAGTTTGTTTTGACACTAAGCTGATTATAACAATAGTCAAGCTCGACAATATAAAGCCCGGTACTATTTCGTATAGCCAAGCACTTAGGCTCTGTCCATCAACAGTAATTGGCAAATAAATCCATAATAACACTGTTACAGCTCCGACTAACATGCCACTTATGGCTGAGATGAGGGTCATTCGCTTCCAAAATAGACTGAATAAAATCAAAGGCCCAAATGCTGCACCGAAACCTGCCCAAGCATTACTGACCAATGACAATATACTGCTATCTCTGTCGTACGCTAAGAAAATAGCGACCAAAGCAACAATGACCACGGATATACGACCAACGATGATCAGTTCGTGTTGACTCGCATCTCGTCTGAAAAATGCTTGATAAAAGTCGCTCGTTAGGGAGCTAGATGTGACTAATAATTGTGAAGAAATAGTGCTCATGATTGCAGCCAAAATTGCTGCAAGCAAGAAACCACCGATTAACGGATGAAAGAGCAATTGAGATAAATAAATAAAGATTGTTTCCGCGTCATTTAATGGCGTACCTTGCTTAGTCACGTAGGCAAGCCCCAATAACCCCGTTGCTAATGCCCCCGTTATGGCTACTACCATCCAAGAAATGCCGATTTTTTGTGCCGTTTTGATGTCGTTTACGCTACGAATAGCCATGAAGCGCACGATGATATGGGGTTGTCCAAAATAGCCGAAACCCCAAGACAGCATAGATATGATGGCAATTGTTGATACAAGCTCACCGTTTGAGGCATTGACGAACATATCCAAGTACTGACCATCAAGCGTATTTAAAGACTGGGTAACACCTTGCCAACCGTCTAAATCGACGAGCACCACCACAGGCACCAATACCAGCGCTACAAACATAATACATCCTTGCACAAAGTCAGTAATGCTCACGGCCATAAAACCGCCAAATAAGGTATATGCCACGACCACACCAGCAGTGATGTATAAGCCCAATTCGTAATTTAGACCGAATGATGTTTCAAATAATTTGCCGCCTGCGACGACGCCGGATGAGGTATATAAGGTAAAAAACAACACAATGACGATAGAAGAAACGATACGCAAAACGCGGCTCTTGTCATTGAACCGATTCTCAAAATAGTCAGGGATAGTAATCGCATTATTTGCCACTTCTGTATAAACACGTAAGCGGGGCGCTACTAAAACATAGTTAAGATAGGCACCAATGACGAGTCCTATGGCTATCCAAGCACTCGACAGACCGGTCAAATACATCGCCCCGGGTAAGCCCATTAACATCCATCCGCTCATGTCTGAAGCACCCGCCGAAAGGGCAGTGACTTTTGGGCTAAGATTACGGCCACCGAGCATGTAACCCTCTACGTCAGTATTTGCTTGTTTGAATGAGTAAAGACCAATAGCGAGCATGGCGAGAAAGTACAATCCGAGCGATATAAAAGTGGCTGTTTCCATGATGTCCTTCGATTAAGATGAGGAATGATTGAGTTTTTGTTTACGCTGTTGCAAATTAGCGTCTACTTTTTACACCATGCTATCAAGCAACCTAGGAATACACTAGTGTCCGCATTATATAAAACCCAAGTAATCTCTTTTAATCAGCTGAAATTGAACGATTTATACGCAATATTACAATTGCGCCAAGACGTATTTATTATCGATCAACAAAGTATATACAGAGACATAGACGAGCAAGATAAAATCAGCGAGCATATTTGCGTGTTTCACCAAGCCAGATTAATTGCCTATGCAAGGGTACGTAAAACTAAGCAAATTAACGCCAAGATTGAGCGGGTAGTGTGTTTACCTGAGTACCGAGGGCAGGGAATAGGCAAAGGCTTGATTGAACAGGCTATTGAAGAGATTCAACGTGACCATGAAATAACTACGATTATGTTATCCGCACAAACAAATGCGATCGATTTTTATCTCAAATTTGGTTTTCACCCAGAGGGTAAGCCCTATGATGACGGGGGCATTGAACACATTGATATGCTTTTAGCGGTGGCGCAGTTAAGGGGAGGTTCAAAAGATAGTCACGGCGGATAAAAAGGAGCACAAGCTCCTTTTTATCAACCTATGTCTGTTTCTATGTGGCGCGGTCTTCTTTACGCAATCCACATTCTTAGGCAGAGAAAGTCATGCCCTTAGTCAATTTGTTTTTGGTTTGTTCAACATCATGCACATTTTCACTGACGATAACCAAGCTGGTGTTATTCATTTCCACTGCTTCGGCAGTTAGGTAGCCATCGTTAACCCTGTTTTTCGCTTTGTAACCCTCTTTATGGGGTACAACAAACACAGTAACTTTGCCATTCTCACCCTGCATGACCAAGTGCAGACTTTTAACGCCTTTGTGGACACAATGATTGGCGTAAAATATTTGCCCCATATCCTCATTTAAATGACCACCATACTGGGCAAGCTTGGCATTAACTTGTTGCATGGTGAAATCTTCGTTTGCATCCAGTGCATGAGGACCTTCATGATATACATGAGCCAGCGATTGTGCTGACAGATCAATATAGTTTTGTTGTTGCCATAACGTGAAACTTACCCCAACAACAAACGCTAAAGATGCCGCTAACGCTAAATGCACCCGGGCACGCTTCTTATTGTGTTGATGAGTTTGCATGGTTTGGCGCAAAATAAGTTTGTGGGCCAAATCGTCAGGCACATCAACTTTCATCGCTGCCTGCAAGCTCGCGTCGATCTTTTTTTGCTCAGACCAAAATTCTTGTTTTGCAGGATCTTGTGCTGCCGCTTCTTTGACTCGTATGTCATCGCAATTCGGATCAGCATAAATGGTTCTGCGAAATTCTAAATCATCCATTTTTCCGTTCTCGATTGTCATTTGATTTCTCTAGGGCCTCTTTAATTTGGCTGCGTGCCCGAAATAACCGGGTCATTACGGTATTCTTGTTTAAATTTAGTTGAGCTGCAATTTCATCTCCGCTGTATCCAAACATGATTTGCAGCATTAATGGCTCTCTATACTCTTCTGTCAAAGAGGCCATTATTTTTCGTAACTCTCGGTGCTCAATTTCAACCTCGTGAGTCAACTGATCGTCTGAAATAGACACATCATCGATATCAACCAAGTCGAACTGCTTACGTTCAAAGCGTCGGGCATTTTCTCGACGCAGAATCGTAATCAACCAAGATTTGGCGGCTTTTTCGTCCTTTAATGAATCCAATGATTTCCATGCACGCAGAAACGTCTCTTGGACTATGTCTTCTGCCACCGCTTTATCTTTAACCAGCCAGTATGCATAGCGGAATATGTCGCCATGTAATGCTTGGACCAGGGTTTCGTATCTTTTTTGTTTATCTAGCATGTCACTAGAGACCGAGGCTTTTTTAAATTGCTTTCGCAAATTCATTATTTATTTCCGCCTTTTATGTGTGTTCTTATTATTCGTTAAAGCGGCGCATAGTGCAATTCGCCCTTAGTCGCGGAAGAAGGGCTGATTGCACATGCATTATTTACTGCGGATTTTGACCTATATTTGCAAATGAGGCATGAAAAATAGCGCTTTTAAACCATCAAAGCTGTTCCCCACTCATCATCTAATAAAGTGAGGCTAATTTTTTGTTACTTTGATGAGCGCTAGCTTGCTGTCGAATTAAGCTAAATGTTGAGACAAGTTCTTCCCTGTTCCACTGTTTGTCCTCGGCGCTAAATTTAGACGCATATAATGTATTTACCGCTTGATCTAACGAGGCTTTGTGAAATTCATTTTGTAACGTACTCAATGATTTACCATGACTTCCCGTTAACGTATTTAGCCATACCGTTAATGCCTGAATAATTGCCTGACTATCCTTTTTTCCCATAGAGGCTTGCAGCGATTTCCACGCTTGCTTTTCAGAAGGATGTGCCTTATTCGCTGTGCCATTATGCGCTACGCCATTGCTGGCTCCACTGGACAAGCTCGCTTTGACTTTTAAACGACGAATGTGCAGCGCCCAGCCAATCAGTGTGGTTATCCATAAGAGTGTTAATGCGCAGCTGATCCAGAACCACAAATTGGTTTTTTGATTAAGGCCCGAGGTAGATTGTTCAACGCTGTGTTGACTGCCCTGTTTGGCGGCCTGTTCTGCACTTGGCAGAGTAGGGGGGAGCGGAGCGTTGTTAGCAACTGTAGGCGCAGTGTTGGCTGCGGAAGCATTATTAGCGCCCGCAACGACCGTAATGGTGCGTTTTGGTAGCGTCGCATATTCTACTTGCCCGCTGACAATGTTAAACCAAGGAACGCTCACTTCCTCTAGCGTGAATTCACCCGCTTGGCTGGGAATGATCGCTATGGTTTCAGTGCGCTGGGCAATGAGTGTATTGTCTTTTTCAACAGTGGTGGTATTCGGCTGATTAGGGTAAACCTTCACGCCGCTGGGATACTGACTATTGATATTTGGTAACTGCGCTTCATCAACCCCCACAGCAGTAAGAGTCAGTGTGCGGGTGATTGGCTCACCGGCCTTAAATTCGGTTGCATTAGGTTGCCACTCTTCATGTAGCTCAACATAATCACTCGGCAGCCAAGTACCAGAATAGTTAGCAGGAATGGGTTTCACAGTTATTTCTTGTGTCGGGCCTACACGATTGATGGTTTTACTGCGGCTGAAAAAACCGAAGCTCTGTTGCCTATCTTGAACTACTTCGCCTTCAAACATCGGGCCTTGGATGGTAAAGGTGCCACTCTTTTGCGGGATCACCGCAAAAGTACGCTCAATCACCCGATAGCGTTTGCCATCGACGATGTCGTTATATTCTGCATCTTTACCAATTTGCCGAATTTCTCCGTCGACCAAAGTGGGAGCAGATAAGCTACCTCGCTGCAGGTCTCTGGCAAGAAACAACTTTACGGTATAACGAATTTGTTGCTGAAGGTAGGTTTCGTCTGTGTCGACTGACGTTGTGACATAAACATCTCGACCTTCTGTACTTTGACGAGCGGAAACCGGTAAAACCATCATATTAATGGGTGCTGAGCTTTGGCCTTCTATGGTAAATGCTGGAATGACAAAACGCCCTGGCTTACGCGGAATAAGAACGGTGGTCCAAATGGTGGTGCGGGTTGTGTCAAAGTTGATCATTTGGGTTTGCGAGCTAACAGAGGTTCTGCCTACGATAAAATCTGCATTCAACGGGCTAGGATCGAATGCCTCGCGAGATGCATCGCCCGAGGCAACCACACTTAGGGTTATTGATTCATCAGCGAGTACGGGGTTTTTATCGACCGTGGCTGACAGTTCATCTATTTGAGCAAGAGCAAATGTGCTTAAGGCCCAGAGGAATAAACATGAACGAGATAAATAACGGATAAATAACTGCATTTTGCTACCAGTTCCTTTGTCGTTGAGTCGGTGTACGTTGTTGTCTTCGCTTTTGATTTTCTATCTGCATTTTTCGTTTTAATAAGAATGCTGGATCGTCAGGAACGCGGTTGAGTAATGTTTGCATGCGTTGCATTTGTTCTTTCTGTTCGTCAGTAAGCTCTTGTGGTGCTTGTGCACCCATTGAAGCCGCCTGCTGCTGAGACTCATCTTGTGCATCAGTTTGCTCATTTTCATCCATAGACGCAGGTTGTGATGATTGCTCATCTTGTGACTGCTCTCGCTCCCCTTGTTGAGGCGACTGCGAATCAGCTTGCTGAGTGTTGTTTTCGCTATCTTGCTCGTTCTGCTCAGGTTGTTCCTCGGAAGCAGATTGCTTGCTATCATCTTGTTGCGATTGCTGTTGGTTTTCCTGTGATGATTGCCCAGAGTTGTTATCGGCATTTTGATCCTGCTGTGAATCTTGTCCCTCTTTTTGTCCCTCTTGTTGATCGCCAGACTGGTTATTCTCTCCTTGCTGGTTTTCGTTTTGCTGTTGCTGGTCAGAATTTTCCTGCTGTTCTTGATTTTGCTGGTCTTGTTGCTGTTGCTTTTGTTGTTCAAGCAACGTCTTGTTCGCTTGTGCATCTTCGTGAGCAGGATCAATCGCCAATGCTTTCTCATAGGCTTTAATGGCCTCATCAATTTCACCTAGCTGGGCAAGAGTATTTCCTTCGTTGTAACGGGCTTGCGCGCCACTTGCTGTTCGAAATGCATCAAGTGCAGCCGCGTAGTTTTGCGCTTTGTAGGCTGCTGTTCCCCGCCACATAGGGTCGTTAAAGTGCTTAGCTGCTTCTTCGTAATTTTCAGTCTGAAAAGCGTGTTGACCTTGCTGATCTGCGGTTTGCCACATGTCATCCCACCAGGTCGCACTGGCGGGTGGGGTATACCCGGGCAACAACATAAAGACTGCAAATATGCCTAGTAACCCGCGACGAAAGCCATACGCGGCAAGGGGCAATAACAGTATTAACAGATAAGGACCCATCTCTTGCCATTCATCACCAAACTTGTCTTCGGTTTCGCTGGACTTTTCTTCTTCTGACGAGAGTACCGATTGGTTTTTCAGGTAGTCGATATCGCTATCATCTGTGCGCATCGCGATGTACCTGCCACCTCCTTTGCGCGCTAGGGTTTGCAGGTTACTCGCCCTTAATCTAGGTACGACTACAGCACCACTATTGTCTTTTAAAAAGTCACCATTAACCAATTGAATAGGTGCACCATCGGGTGTACCAATCGACAACACGGAAAGGCGATAGGGGGAATTCTCAAGCAATTTACTCACCTCAGCCACTTGCGTGTTTTCAATGCCATCTGTAATCCAAAATATTTCACCTTGTTGGTAACCAGCATTGCGTAATAGCGCGATAGCTGATTCCAAGCCTAAAAACGGTTCGCTGCCGGCAACGGGCATAATTTCAGGTGACAGGCTAGGGATCAAAGCTGTTAAATTCTGCCCATCGGAACTTAGCGGGCTAATGGTGAACGCGTCACCAGCATAAGCAACGAGGCCAGTTTCACCTTCAGCGATGGCCTTGACTAAATCAATGGCCTTGTACTTGGCACGAGTGAGACGGTTCGGCGTGACATCTGTTGCTCGCATTGACAATGACATATCCAGTACCACGACTTTGCCGCTGTTTAACTGATAAACCGGCTGAGGCAGACGCTGCCAAGTTGGACCCGCGAGGGCTAAGCAGGCTAACGTCCAGGCGACGACTAATACGTATAAAGGCGGTTTCGAAGATTTAACTCCATTATTCGCGACAAGGTGTTGGTATAGGTGCGAAGGTAAGACAGATTGCCATCCTGAACGCTGTTGATTCATGCGTTTCAACAGCGCAATGAGTAAAAACAAAGGAACAATGGCTAATAACCACAAAGGACGCAAAAAATGAAAATCCGCTAGGGTAAAATCAAGCATCAATTTGGCTCCTTTCTTTAGCTGTTCTAGCGTTTTTAAGATTAAACAACCAGCTGGACACAAGCGGTTTAAGGGCCAGTAATAAGGAAATAAGTAGCGCCAAACCTAAGGGGTAGAAATAAAGTGCCTGCAAGGGGCGCATTTGTCGACTTTCTCTAGCGATGGGCTCTAATTCGTCTAGCTTGCTGTAAATTTCCTTTAAGCTTTGGGCGTCTCTTGCACGAAAATAGCGACCCCCAGTGGATTCTGCAAGGGTGGTTAACATGCCTTCATCCAACTCTTGTGATGGATTGACTTGGCGGCTGCCAAAAATGCTTTGTACTAACATTTGGTCGGCACCGACGCCTATTGTGTATAATGTTACGCCGTTGTTAATGGCCAATTCATTGGCTTGTTCTGGCGTAATGTTGCCTGCGGTATTTTGCCCGTCAGTTAACAGGATCAATACTTTGTTTGACTCTTCTTTGCTTTTGAAGCGCTTGATAGCTAAACCAATGGCATCCCCGATAGCGGTTTGTTCACCCACCAGGCCAATAAGCGACTCGTTTAATAATTGTGACACTGTCTCACGATCGTAAGTCAATGGTGCTTGCAAGTAAGCTGTGTCAGCAAAGAAAATCAGCCCTAGTCGGTCACCAATGCGACGTTGAATAAAGTCATGTAATACCGATTTTATCATTTGCAAGCGATCAACTTGACGACCGTTAACTTGCATATCGTCAATTTTCATACTGCCGGATAAATCAACCGCAATCATCAGGTCGCGGCCTTCTGCGGGAATACTAACGGGCTCGCCTAACCATTGGGGGCGAGCACTTGCACTCACTAGGGCAACCCAGCCTATGGTGGCAATTATCAAGAATGCCATTCTACTTGTGGGGGGCTTAGATACATTTTGGATCCCTTGGGGCAGGTGAGGCACTCTTAATGCAGCAGATTGTACTTGTGCCTTCGCGGGCAACAAATAAACCAAAATGGGTAACGGTAAAGCGAACCACATCCACCACCATGCAAACTCAAACATGTGCGGCTCCTGTTGAAGAAGACTCACTAACGTCCTTTAGTTTGGCATGCTTTATCCATACGCTGACTTGGGCTTGAATAGCAGAAAATTGCGTGCTATCAGCTGTTGCTGGGCGGTAGAGTTGTGTTTGCAACGCTGAAAAGGCCGCGTTAAAGGGACCTTGTTTAGATGACGGCAACTGCTCACAGAGATAAGCTTGCCAGCGCTTAGAGTGCAAATTTGCATGTTGCTCACTGGGTAAATAATGCATGCATATACGCTTAAGTAAGGTATTCATACGAATCGGCCAATCAGCTTGACTGCTTGTGATTGAAGCCAGTTCAGTCAGTGCATGGCGCCGTGCTGCGTTATATTGCCTGTGTTTTATCCATGCAGTAATAAGCACAATGACAACTAAAAGGATAAAAAAGGCGACTAACCACCAACCATAGGCTGGCGGCCAGGTGCTGATTTGAGAAGGGATGTGGATATCTTTCAATTGGTCTAACGGATTCATACGTCTGTTTCACTGCTACGTTTTGCTAACTGTCGCTCTAGAGATTGTGCGCAACTTATCGGCACTACATTGGCTCGGCATTTCTTTAAGCGCGTGTTGATCGCGTTAAATCGCTGTTCGTGTTCACTTTGGTATTGCGTTGCGATGCGTTGTTCACCAATGAGTATCTGTTGCTCGTCTTGCCCGTCAGTTAAGTTAAGCATTTGTTGGTATTTACTTTGGGGCAATGCATGTTCAAAAGGGTCGCTGATAGGGTAAGCGGTTACTTCACAGTGCCGACTTAACTGTGATATGTGCTGCTGAGCCGAATCTGTTAAGTTGGCAAAATCACTCAATATAAAGACCAAACTCCCCGGATGTGCCAAGCGCCTAAGTCGAGCACACGCATCAGTGAACGTCACTTGCTCTTCACCATGTTTAGGAGGCGGTGATTGGGGATGATGCAAGTTGACTATGCCATTTAATAAAGAAAGCACCGCCTTTTGCCTAGAAAAAGGTTTGAATTCCTTGTGCTGTGTTTGGTTGTAAATCAATCCGCCAATTCGATCGCCCCGTTTATGGGCCGCCCACGCTATTAACGCGGTTAAGTGTGCGACCTGTACAGATTTAAACAGCAATTGGGTACCAAAATGCATTGAGCTTGATAAGTCGGCTAACACAAAAACTGGACGCTCTTTCTCTTCACGGTATATTTTCGTGTGCGTTTTACCCGTACGTGCAGTGACTCGCCAATCGATTGCTCGAATATCATCTCCAGGTTGGTAATGACGTGCTTCATCAAACTCCATACCACGGCCTTTCGTCTTCGCTAGGTAACCCCCTGCTAACTTGGCTTGTGCGGGGCGTCCTAAGCTTAAATTTAACAGGCTCGCTTTAGTGCGATAGTAAAGCAGTTCTTTTATACTCAGATTAACGCCATCGCTATGATGGCTGGCCAGCCACTGAGGTATGTCCTGTGTCGTTTGCATATACAATGTCCTTAAGGAACAGGGACAAGTTGCAATATGCTATCGAGCACTTGATTGCTACTAACACCTTCAGCTTCTGCTTCATAACTGAGTAACAACCGGTGGCGCAGTACATTATGAAATACCGCATGAATGTTATCTGGCCCTACAAAATCTCTGCCCATTAACCAAGCGTGAGCCCGAGCGCATTTGTCTAGAGCAATCGTGGCTCTTGGGCTGGCACCAAATTCAATCCAACTCGCTAATTGTTCGCTGTATTTTTGCGGTTGACGAGTGGCAATAATCAATTCTACCAAATAGCGTTCTAAGGATTCATCTAGATGGATTTCCAGAACCGATTTGCGCGCCTTGAATATGTCTTCTTGGGTCAAGTTCGGTGGTATAACCGGGGCGCTATTTAATGATTCGTTGCGCGTGAGTTTTAACACTGCTAACTCTGTTTCTGCTCCAGGATAATCAATTTCTAGATGCATCAAAAAACGGTCTAATTGTGCTTCCGGTAAGGGGTAAGTACCTTCTTGCTCAATAGGATTTTGAGTTGCCATCACTAAGAATAACGCAGGCAGGGGATAGGTTTTATTGCCTACAGTAATTTGCCTTTCCGCCATGGCTTCGAGCAATGCCGACTGCACCTTAGCGGGCGCACGGTTAATTTCATCGGCAAGGACTAAATTATGGAAAAGCGGGCCTTTTTGAAAATCAAATTTGCCTGTTTCTGGGCGATATATATCCGTACCGGTTAAATCAGCGGGCAGCAAATCAGGAGTAAACTGAACACGGTGAAAGTCACCTTCAACGCCGTTGGCCAATGAGTTAACGGCACGAGTTTTGGCCAATCCAGGGGGGCCTTCAACCAATAGATGGCCGTCAGCAAGTAACGCCACGAGAATATTTTGCGTCAAGGTTGTTTGACCAATAACTTGTGAGTCTAAATACGCTTGTAGTTGTGAGAATTGAGCTGAAGGCATGCGTTCTTATTATTCCTAGGTTGATTGGCGTACAAAGGTGTACGGGAAAATAAACTGTATAACAGACAATGCTGTGTATATAGGGTTCCATTGATGAAAAACAATGTTACAAATAACATCTTTTCGATGAAAACCAATCTGTTTCAACGGTATAAGCTATTGTATCCATTGTTAAATAGCGTAAATGTTGGGCGCAACAACGATGGCGCTACCTTACTTCAGGTCGTCATATCGCTTAGGAAGACATTGGCGCGTGTTATTCACTACCTTAAAGGCTATTGTAAAGGTGCAAAATTGACGCAATGTTACTTGGACTTTCAAAATATCTATTCTCCCTGTACAATCGATTAAAATTACAGGTCAGACCACTTGGTTTTTGACTCAACATTAAGGGCAAATCATGACGGCAAAGCAAACAGTTACGACTCGAGATGGAGAGCGCATCGCTATCGTAGCGGGACTACGAACACCATTCGCTAAAATGGCGACGAATTTTCACGGCGTTCCTGCTGTTGATTTAGGCAAAATGGTAGTCAACGAGATGCTGGTTAAGCATAATGTGGATCCGCTACTTATTGAGCAATTGGTCTACGGTCAAGTCGTGCAGATGCCTGAAGCACCCAACATCGCACGTGAAATAGTACTAGGTACAGGCATGAGTGTGCATACCGACGCTTATAGTGTGTCTAGGGCGTGTGCAACGAGCTTCCAGTCTACAGTGAATATTGCGGAATCGATGATGCTGGGCAACATCAGTGTCGGCATTGCTGGGGGCGCTGATTCTACGTCTGTTTCTCCCATTGGCGTTTCCAAAAATCTAGCTCGGGCTTTGACTGATCTGCAAAAAACCAAAACCTTAGGCCAAAAATTCAATGTTCTTAAAAAGTTAGGCTTAAAAGATTTATTACCGGTTCCACCTGCAGTAGCAGAGTATTCAACTGGGTTGTCCATGGGACAAACTGCTGAGCAAATGGCGAAGAGTCATAGTATTAGTCGAGCAGACCAAGATAAGCTCGCACATCGTTCGCATTCTTTGGCAGCGCAGAGCTGGAATGAAGGTAAATTAGCGGGCGAAGTGATGACCGCTTACCCTGCGCCGTACAAAAGCGCTTTTGAAAAAGACAACAACATTCGCTTTGATTCAAAATTAGAAGGCTATGCCAAACTGCGCCCCGTGTTTGATAAAAAGCACGGTACTGTCACCGCAGCGAACGCAACCCCATTAACAGATGGTGCTTCAGCCGTATTGATGATGACAGAAAGCCGTGCAAAAGCATTGGGTTATACCCCTCTTGGTTACATTAAAAGCTATGCTTTTGCCGCTATCGACGTGTGGGAGGATATGTTAATGGGACCATCGTATGCTACGCCTATGGCGTTAGACAGAGCGGGCATGACATTGAATGACTTAACCTTAATTGAAATGCACGAAGCGTTTGCGGCGCAAACATTGGCGAATATCAAAATGTTTGCCAGTGATAAATTTGCCCAAGAAAAGCTTGGTCGAAGTAAGGCTACAGGCGAAATTGATATGGCTAAATTTAATGTTATGGGGAGTTCTCTTGCCTACGGTCATCCATTTGCAGCGACGGGCACACGTATGATCACTCAAATGTTAAATGAATTAAATCGACGTGGAGGCGGCAGCGGATTGCTAACCGCTTGCGCCGCTGGCGGTTTGGCCGCAGCAATGATCGTTGAAACAGAATAAGGGCAAAAAAATGACAAACGAAAATACTACTCAACAACTTGCCCCTAGCGCGTTTACCTTAACCAAACGTGATGATGGTATTGCGATTTTGAGTATGGATGTGCCTGGGGAAACCATGAACACACTCAAAGTGGAGTTTGGTGAACAAATCGGGGACATGCTTGACCAAATTCAAAGCGATAGCGCTATTAAAGGCGTAGTCGTAATCAGTGGTAAGGACAATTCTTTTGTGGCCGGAGCAGATATATCAATGCTCGCAGGATGTAAAAGTGCAGAGGAAGCTGAAGCGATTGGAAAAGGCGGACAAGCGGTATTCCAACGTATTGAAGATATGACCGTGCCATTTGTCGCTGCGATCCACGGTCCTGCTCTGGGCGGCGGACTTGAACTTGCGTTGGCGTGTCATATGCGAGTATGTAGTGACGACAACAAGACGCAACTGGGCTTACCTGAAGTACAGCTTGGTCTTTTACCTGGTAGTGGTGGCACACAAAGACTCCCGCGCCTAATTAGCGTTCAACAAGCGATGAAAATGATGCTCACAGGGGCGTCAGTACGAGCAAAACAAGCCCAAAAATACGGTATCGTTGACGATATGGTGCCGCGTTCTATTTTGCTCGAAGTCGCAATTGAAATGGCGAAAAACCCCAAACCGAATAGAAAACCCGTAAAACTTGATGCAATGGGGCAGTTTCTTGAACGCACCCCTGTGGGCCGAAAACTCATGTTTAAACAAGCCCGCAAGCAAACTGAGGCTAAAACAATGGGTAATTATCCCTCACCTGAGCGTATTATTGATTGCATCGAAACGGGACTAGAGAAGGGGAAAGCTCAAGGTTTTGCAGTGGAAGCTAAACATTTTGGTCATCTGGTTATGACGCCAGAATCAGCTGCGCTGCGTAGTTTATTTTTCGCTACCACTGAAATGAAAAAAGAAAATGGCGTGGAAGGTGTCGCGCCTAAAACGCTGAAGAAAATCGGCGTGTTAGGCGGTGGGTTAATGGGCGGTGGTATAGCGTTTGTGACAGCAACCAAAGCCAAACTTCCGGCGCGAATCAAAGATATCCGTAGCGATGGCATCGCGCATGCGATGAAATATTCCTACGATATCTTGAACAAAAAAGTGAAGCGTAAGTTTATGCTGCATTCAGAAATGCAATCTCAGTTATCACGACTAACAGGCTCTGTTGATTATGTTGGGTTTGATAATACAGATGTGGTGATTGAAGCGGTTTTCGAAGACTTAGCTTTGAAACAAAATATGGTTGCGGATGTTGAAGAGCATTGCTCAGAGCATACGATTTTTGCTTCGAATACATCTTCAATTCCTATCGGCCAAATTGCCGCTAAGGCGAAGCGCCCTGAAAATGTTATTGGTTTACATTATTTTTCACCCGTAGATAAGATGCCGTTGGCAGAAGTAATTGCCCATGAAGCGACGTCTGATCAAACAATCTCAACCACGGTTGAACTCGCGAAGAAGCAGGGCAAAACCCCGATCGTTGTAAAAGACGGCGCTGGTTTCTATGTTAATCGAATTTTAGCGCCTTATATGAATGAATCTGCAGAAATTTTATTGGCTGGGGAGCCTATTGAGCAGATTGATAAAGCGTTAGTCAAATTCGGTTTCCCTGTGGGACCCATCAAACTTTTAGATGAAGTAGGTATTGATGTTGGCACTAAAATAGGACCAATTCTGGTTGCCGAGTTTGGTGAGCGATTCGAGTCAGCGCCAGGTTTTGACAAATTATTGGCGGACGATCGAAAAGGTAAGAAGAACAAGCGTGGCTTTTACAACTATGAAGGTAAAAAGCCCGGCAAAGAAGTTGATGAAAGCGTTTATGATCTACTTGGCATTACGCCCAATAGCCGTTTGAGCGAGAATACTATTGCCGAGCGTTGCGTATTGCTTATGCTTAATGAGGCTGCAATATGTCTTGACGAAGGTGTGGTGCGTAATCCCAGAGACGGTGACATAGGCGCGATATTTGGTATCGGTTTTCCGCCATTCTTGGGCGGGCCATTTAGATATATGGATACCTTAGGCATTGAGCACGTTGTTGAACGATTAACGCATTATAAGCAGCAACTCGGTGACAAGTTTGCACCAGCTAAACGCCTATTAGACATGGCAGAGAGTAAGGATACGTTTTACCCAAAATAGCTAATGGGTATTTTAACTAGCCTTTGAAAGCCGAGCAGACTAGCTCGGTTTTTTTATGCCTTATTTTACCAAATGACCAATTAGTTAAATCCGAGTTTTCTGCTCGTCAAGCAACCTTAAATTTCAGGCATAAAAAAAGAGAGTTCCTCTCTCTTTTTTGACTGAATAAAACTTATTCAGTTAGATGTTTTCAAACTTAAAACCTGACAGAACCTACTTTAATTGCTTTATTTTTTTCATTTGTAGTCGCTGATTGATTGGCTTCCGGTGCTTTAGCGCTTTCAACTGATTGTGTGGCAACAGGAGCAGCAGTAGTAAGGGCTAGAGCGATTGCATAAGCTTTTAACATTGGATATTCCTCTTTATATTTTTTATTTTATTATTGACGTTTTGCTGACTATTATTTGTCAGTCGAAAGTATTAATGCTTATTGCGTGCCAATGTGTATTAGGTAGGAAAAATACTCGATAACCTATTTGGCGAGGAGGTGGGCTATACGCGAGAAGCTGTAGATATTTTTAGAAATGGTACCGCAATATTTTGCGACTACTGCGTAGATTCAAATTCTTTATTTTTAATGAATATAGAAATTAGGAATTTAATAAAATTCCCGTCAGACCATGTAGTATGGGGCTGCTAACGATAGCGGTTAAATTATTGGCGTTGAAAACTAGGTAACGTTAGTACCTTAAAAAAGCTAAGGGGTTGCCCTTAGCTACCTTGTAATAATTTGTTTAGCTGGTGATTTTCTTTTAGTAAGCGTTCGAAGCGCGAAGAGCTTAAAGGTTTACTATAAAGATAGCCTTGCAGCATTTCACATTCATAGCGACGTAAAATTGACATCTGTTCTTCGTGCTCTACACCTTCGGCAACGACTTTGAGGCCAAGATTGTGCGCTATGGTGATAATAGCGGCAGTCATGTGCCGGTCAACGCTGCTGGTGGCAATGTCATCAATAAAGGCTTTATCTATTTTAAGGGTGTTGAGTGGGAATCGTTTTAGATAGGCCAGAGAAGAGTAGCCCGTACCGAAGTCATCCAAGGCTAAATGTATGCCTCTTTCACGTAAACGAGTCATCATGCGCAGCGCATTGTCAGGATCTTGCATCAATGTGCCTTCGGTAATTTCACACTCTAGATGCAATGGCGAAAGATCTGCTTTTTGCAAAATGCTCTCGATTTTCTCATCTAAATCCGGTAATTCAAACTGACGGGCTGATATATTAACCGCCACGCGACCGGTAAAAATCCCCGCTTTGACCCAACGTTTGGTGTCTTCACAGGCTTTTCGTAATACCACCTCACCAATATCGATGACTTGACCAGTTTGCTCTGACAAAGGGATGAACTGAGCTGGGCTTACAATGCCTTTTTCTGGGTGTTCAAAGCGCACTAAGGCTTCCATACTAACCAACTTGCCGGTAGCGATGTCAATTTTAGGCTGGTAATAAACGTTGAATAAATCTTCCTTTAAGCCATGGCGTATCAGATTCTCTATTTGTAATTGGCGCACTGCATTTTGATTCATTTCGCCACTGAAAAATTGATACTTGTTACCGCCAGCGTTCTTCGCAAAATACATAGCCGTATCAGCATTTTTTAATAATTCCTGGGGTGAACTACCGTCTTCAGGATAAAATGCGATCCCAATACTGGCACCAAGCACGAACTCTTGATGATTGATTAAGAAAGGGCGGGCCAAATCATCTAAAATGGATTGGGTGAAATGTGTGACACTGTGCACGTCAGTGTCTTTGTCGAGCAGTATACTAAATTCGTCGCCACCAAGGCGGTAGCACGTTGCACTCTTACCAGCTAATTTCTGTAAACGCCGTGCTATTTGTTTGATCAATAAGTCACCGGTCTGATGACCTAAAGAATCGTTAATTTTTTTAAAGTTGTCCATATCCAAACATACCAGCGCATGTTGGGTGCCCCGGCGCACGATATTATTATGGCTCGCTTGAAAGAACGAGCGGTTTGGTAAGTCGGTTAGGGGATCAGTATTGGCCAACTTAAGCAATTCTTTTTCGGTACTCTTGCGAGGGGTAATATCAGAAAATACACCTACGTAATGGCTAATGCGGCCGTCTTCGTCATTAATAGCATCGATGTTCAATTCCATCTCATACTTTTCGCCATTTATTCGCCTTGATTCGACCTCTCCGTTCCAATTGCCCTTTTGGCGAAGGGATTTTTTCACTTCTTCGGTAAAAGCCCCGGGATATTGATGGAAAGTAAGATAGCTAGCTAGTGCTTGCTCTCGCGTTTCGCCAGTGTATTTGCAATAAGCCTTGTTGACAGAAATGTACCTAAAGCTGGTATCTGCGATAAATACGCCGTCTGAAATCGTTTCAATGGAGCGTTTGAAAAGCTTTAATTGCTCTTCAGCTTCTTTGAGATGGCTAATATTTTTAAACGTACCTGTCATCCGAACAGGTTGATTATTGTTATCACGGCTAACGACTTTGCCACGGTCGAGTACCCACAACCATTCTCCTTTAAAGGTGCTTGCTCGGTATGTGACTTCAAAATGTTCGGTTTTATCTTGAAGGTGCTCGTTCAGCGCATCTTGAACCCGTTTAAGATCGTTCTGGTGGATATTGGCTTGGTAGGCACTGTTAACGCGAATATCATCTTGAGGAAAGTCCATGATCCCCCAGGTATTCGAGCGGAATACTTGACCCTGGTAAATATCCCAATCCCATAATTCGTCACCACTGCTCCATAGAGTCAGTTTTAAACGCTCTTCACTTTCGGTTATTGCTAAGCGCGCCACACGCTTAGAGCGATACTGCTTAACAACCGCCAATACACAGAACAACACTAATATGCAGTAAAAAATGAGGGCATTGCGATGTAACCATAGCGGTGGCTCGATGTTGACTGTCAATTTCCGGGACTTAGACCACGGGTCCATGTTACGACGGCTTTGAACTTCAAATTGATATCGACCAAAATCTAAGTTAGTAAAAGTTGCTTCTCGGGTCCGTTTATCTGCATCCAGCCATTTATTTGAATAACCAGCTAATTTGTAACGATAAGAGTACCCTTTAGTGTCCAAAGGGTTTAGTTGTCCAAAGGTCAAGCTAACGTGGTTTGAGCTGTTAGGAAGCGTTAGTTCATCAGTGAGGAAAATAGGTTTCTGCAGCGGAGTCCCTATAGTATGAACGTCAATTTTTCTATTGAATAATCCTAGGTGAGTAATGATCGGAGGAATTGAAATATTGGTATCAGCAAGATTACTGTCCGAGGGCTGTATATTCTGAGTTATTTGGTCATGGTCGAACAGGTTAAAACCTTGTGAGCCCCCAAATAGAATTTTACGATCGGAGGTGACAAGCCCTGCGCCTTCATTAAAATCGTTAAAGTTGAGTCTGTCTGGAGTTATTTGTTGTACAACCTGAGCCGATGAGATCGATACTTCTTCGATTCCACCTGCCATGGTAGTTAACCAAATACTATCGTCTACTTTCAAAGCTTTAACGATTTGATTGTCAAGTAAACCTGAGTTTACATTAATTTTTTCGGTTATCTGGAAGGTCTGCTTATCTATAACAATAAGCCCAAACTCAAGAGACGCTAACCAAAACTGCTCGTCTGTTTCAACCACTGCGCTAAAATTATTGCTGGTGAGTAACGGATCGCTTGATAATCGATCGAGTTTTTGTGTTTTCAGATTGAAGAGCAGGAGTTCATTGTTTCCCCTTAACCATAATCGCTCTTCACTATCGATGAATATTGGGTCTAGCGTTTTAAAAGCAGTATTGCCAAGTTGAATCGTATGTTCGCTAAAATCTTCTGTATCTACCCACCGTAAATTGTCACCTTGAGATTTTAACCATACCCTATTATTAGAATATAAGACTCTGTAATAAAAATTACCTTCAGATAAAACTTTCAAAAATTTCAGTTCGTTATTTTGACTCTTTTCATAGATATATATACCTCCACTGGTGGCTAACCAAATACGATTTTTTTGGTCAATAGTAAGGTCCCATATACTGTGTTTGAATCCTTGTAACCAAGTAGTGAATAATTCCGTTTCTAAGTCAAACTCTGATATGCCACCAGACTGGGATGCGAGCCAAATTTTCCCATGAAAATCTTGTTTAATCGACCAAACGACGTTACCTGCAAGCGAATTTTCAACGGACGGATTTGCAATGTAGTGTCGAAAAAGTGCTGAGTCTTGGTTATATCGATAGATCCCTGCAGTGTGGGATCCTAACCATAGAGTGTCGTTACTATCACGAAATGTGCTAAGTAAAAATATTCCTCTCTCGCTTTGAGGTGATAAGTTACTCAATCCACTCTCAAGTTCTATATGTTTGGTTGAGTCAAAGCCTTTGTTAACAATTGTTAAGCCAGCTGATGTACCGAGCCAGATATCTCCATCATTGCCTTGTTGGATGCTGCGTACTTCGTTCCCAAGAAGACTTGGTGAGCTATTCCCGTTGAAATGCAGTAGCTCTTTAGTATTTTGATCCCACATGTAGGCGCCAAGCTCGGTCGCAAACCAATAACTATTTCCGAAATGCTTTACATCAAACAAATATTGAGCAGGAATAGTGATGTTAAGGGGGTTTTGAGCATTTAAGTTGTGAAGCGTATTTGACTCATTATCTAATAGATAAATGCCGTGCCCATAGCTTCCAATGATGCTAAATGTATCTTCGGCAAGTATAGATTTAATTTCCGCAGGCAGCCGTTCTGAGGTGACTTCTACTGGGGTGAAATCATTTGTCTGTGTAGAATACGTATAAAGAGTAGATTCGTTGGCGACTAGCAATTTTCCAGCATTGGTGAGGCTTAGGGTATTTATAATATTGTTATTTAAACTGCTATTTTGTTGGTTATAACGAGTGAAATCATCCGATAAAGGATTGTAGCGCGCCAAGCCGTTTTGTGTACCAATCCACAGAGCCCCTTCCTGATCTATTAACATAGTTCTCATAAAATCATGAGGTAATGATTTAACGTCGTTTGGGTTGTGTTGATAATTGACAAATTCATACCCGTCAAAACGGCTCAAGCCATTTGCAGTGGCGAACCACATAAAGCCGCGCTTGTCTTCAATGATGTCGGTGATGGTATTTTGCGTTAGGCCGTCGGCTTTGGTGAGATTATCAAATGAAAATGTTTGAGCATGGGCGGCGTTAAAAAAGCCGAAAGTAGCGCTTACGAGCCACAGACACCAAAAAATGGATGGAATAGTTAAAGTACGCAATTAACACCTGTCAGCAGTTTTTCTGCTTTGTAATTATTAATATTTAGGAAACTATCCGTAGTACCCACGTCCTTAAATATGCCTAAAATATGGGGCCTTAACAAGTTTTAATCATGACTTTTTAACGCTACAGCTAACTTTTACTAACAAGCAGTGTATTGTTCGGTCTATTAGAGGAATATTAACGCTTTATTCTACTAATGGCGTATGTTTTTTAAACTCCGAGATATCGTTCACTGCAGTCGTGGATAGCTCATCGGCCGATATTGAATGTTTAGGGTCGCTGTACAGTATCAATTCGCCCATGTTTTTCCCGATAATGAGACCGTTCACAAAATTCATCAGATCAGAAAACTGGATGCGTTCTAACTCATTCGCCGTATCTTTATTTTGAGAAAAACGATAGTCTTGATTGCCTAACGCAGACCACAAGCGTTGACTCTTGATGCTTAGGTTTGCATCTTTTTGGCATAATTGCTTCATTACGCCTTGTTTTATGTCACGCCAGTTTTTCTGATACGGCAATAGATCTACCGTTAGTTTTTGCAAAAAATCGCGGATAACGGTAATGAGATATTGCGCTGAATACTTAGGTGACTGCACATAAAACGCCATACCTGGGTGTTGATTGAACGGTACATAACCACTCCCCACTAGATATCCCAATTGCGCTTGTTGGCGAGCAAAGTTAAAAAATACGGGAGAGACTAATTGTTCTAGTAATATCGTCAACAATGTATCTCGGCGTCCAGTATTAGGAGATTGGTAATAAATGACCACTGCGGCATCTGGATGTTCACAGGGAAGGGCGTGAAGCAATGAATCTTGCTTTGATAAATCAAACACACTCCTCGATAGCTTTTTATGCCCGTTATATGCTTCGTGTTGTTGATTTAATTCAGCTGAGAATTTTTGTACGTGTTTCCTATCCCAGTTTCCAAATATGAGAGTTTCCATATACCTATCATTTAGCAATTTGTCTTTTACGGCGTGGACATGTTCAAGTGTTGTGCTCTCCATTGCGGCCACCATACTCAGTGGGGTATGGGTATTTTGTTGCATAAAAGCCGAGAGTCTGGCGAATAATCGGTTGATGGGTTTGTTGAGTAAGTTGTTGTGCAGGCTCTGACACTGTTGATGTTTTACTTGCTCAAAGTGTTTTTCAAAATCCTCTAAAGAATGTAATTGTTCTATTAGCTCCTGATTAAAGGTCAATTGTTTGGCGCTAAAGCCGCTGGTATGCAGAGAAAAACCGCATTGGTGTGAATACAAATGGTAATTAAGTCCCGCTACGTTTGCTTGATAATAAGTTTGCTGGAAATGGTTATTGAGTAACGCAATCCACAGTTTTCTGGACACTGTCGCTTCAACCCCAGTGGTGGCCGCTTGGCAATCGAACGAGATATAGCAATCACCTCTTGGTAAGCCAAATTGGATATCTTGACCGAACCAGACATTGAAGTCCTCTGATGCAACTATGTTTTGGGGTACAGAATACATCTTATCAGCTTGAGTCAATGTATGCTCGCGGCTCAGAAATTGATTTTTCTCAGGTAATGTTAAGAGCGAACTGCAACTCTCATTTTGCAATTTTTTTAGCAATTGAGGGGAAAGGGGAGAAACTGCATAAGGGGTATTGTACCACTGGCTTATCTGGTTTGTTTGAGCATCAGGGGAGACGACTTTAACGCGCATATTTGACGGCGTAAAAAAGCCTAATATTTCGTCCACAATTGAAGGGTCTGCCTTGTCGAGTATATACTCTGAGGCAATAAGGTGTTCACAAGGGTAAAGAAATATTGCGCTGGATAAGCTAACAGCTTCATCAATCGGTTTTATGGCATCAGCAAATTGCCAGATTTGTTCCAGCAACGCTTTCTTTTCATCAAAGAAACACAGTTTACTGTGCTGCCTAATATTCTCTAAGTATTGGAATAGCGCTTCTAACATTGAGTCAATGTTGGCTAACCCCAATTCTGTCAGTTGTAGGTTGACATTGAAGTCGCGAAAGTTACTGCCTTCAATACCACCACCGACACTAATATTGGTGGCGAATCCCTTTTCTTTAAAAAATCCAAGTAAGCCATTTGGACCCTCATCAGCCAATAGCTCGCTGATAATACTTAACGGCTTAGTGCGATAATAATGATGTACACAAGGCAGTGCGAACGTGACGATAAGCCTGCGAGCAGATTTGAGGGGGGTAATATCAATTCTAATACCCAACTGCTCGGGCAGGTAAAGCGCTGGTAATGGGGGGCGTTTAGACGGTTTTCTTTTTTCCAGTTGTCCAAAATACTGCTTGATGAGCGCCAAACTCGTTTGATGACTAAATGGGCTGATGATGCACAATGTGATATTTTGAGCGACGTATTTATCTTGATGCAGTGTTTTTAGACGCTGCTGCATTTCTTGTAAATTAAGTTCACCCAAGGTGGAAGCATTACCGACAGAAAATTGACTAAAAGGGTGGTCAGGGTTAGCCGTTTCCTTGTGCACCTCATATAGCCTGCGCAAATCGTCGTTTATTTTTAGTGAAAATTCAGCATCAATCGCGCCGATCTCTTTTTCAATTGCCTCTTTTTCAAATAGAGGCGCTGTCAATAATTGACTGAAATGATCAAGTGCACAAGAGAAGTGTTCACCCGTTACCGAAAAGTAATAGTGACTATACTCTGAGCCGGTGGCAGCATTTACCGAGCCGCCATGTAAAGAAAGAAAAGTATCAAACGCATCTATCGCTTTGTATTTTTTATTGCCTTGAAACAGCATATGTTCCAACAAATGGCTTAAACCTAGGCAATCATCAGGATCGCTAAAATGACCATTGCCAACCGTGGCGGCTACATTACATGCTTCACTGGTTGGGTCTTCGACGAATATCACTCTCAAGCCGTTCTCAAACTGAGAAAAGTGATAGTGACGATTATCGAGGTGATGAGTAAGCAAAAGACTAGATCCTGTTTTCATATATTGCGCTGAAATAGCATAACGTAAAAAACACTCAACTCTCGGATTTTCAAACATTTATTTGCTATATTAAGCGTAACAAAGTTTGTTAACCATTCAGCAGTAATTTATGCATATTATTATCATGCGTCATGGCGAAGCCGAGGCTGCTCAATATGACGACAGTTCCCGTGAATTAACAAGCTTTGGCCGAGAGCAGGCCAGGGCTGCAGGACAATGGTTATTGGAACGCTGTGAACCCTCAGGGATCGAAATGAGCCTTGTTAGCCCCTTTATCCGGGCACGACAAACCTTAGAGGCGGTCGGTGAAGAGTTAACAGTCCATAGCCAAACCGTATCAAATGATATCACGCCTGACGGGAACATTTGGCTAACTCATGATTACATTGATTACTTACTCGAAGAGAATAGGGTGAAACATTCACTATTGATTGTGAGCCATATGCCGTTTGTGAGTTATTTTTTAGACGAAGTGACAGGGCAACAACATTCGTTATTTTTTGACACTTCGAGTATAGTTATGGTTGATTATCAACCAACCACACACTCAGGGACGGTGTTGGATATTTATCACCCATCTTGAAGTTAAGGGATAAACTTTCACTATAGATTTGAGTATGAGAACCGATAACTCGTTAGAGGGGTTACATTCATGCCAGGCAAAAATTTACCTGCCTACTTAAAGCAGGTACTTGAACATCATGTATCAAATGCACAACTGACTCATGACACTGAGCTTCAGGGCATTTATGAGCGCCTGACAAACCTGAATACCAAAGTAGAATTAGCAAAAGAAAAAATCCGCCAAAACAGACTGGCAAAAGATCCCCTTACCAAAATTTAACGTTTTTTAATGGCGTTGGTATAATCCCGCTCAATCAGATTTATTATTATCTTGTGCTAAGTAAAATTGCGGCATTATCCGTACGGTTTTAACAACGTTATCTTTCATTTCGATAATTTCAAGAGGATAGCCAGCTAATCGTAAACTGATATTGGCTTCTGGAATGTCTTCCAAATACTCTAAAATAATCCCATTAAGGGTTTTCGGTCCTTCAGTGGGAAAGTGCCAATCCATCTCTTTGTTTAATTCTCGAACGTTGGCGCTGCCGTCTACCAAAACACTTCCATCCTGCTGGGTGTCTGCTTCTTTGCTATGATCTGGCACCATACTTGTGGTGAAGTCTCCAATAATTTCTTCAAGAATATCTTCTAAAGTAACTAAACCCTGAATATCACCGTATTCGTCCACGACTAAGCCGATGCGTTCCTTAACGGCTTGAAATTTGTACATTAACGTGTGTAATGGCGTCGATTCAGGAGTGAAGTAGATTTCCCGTACGGCGCGCAAAAGGCTGGATTTAGTAAACTCGTCTTTGGACAGCAATCGCAAGGCATCACGCACATGAACAAAACCAACGGCGTCATCAATGCTATCGCGATACAACAAAACACGAGTATGCTGTGAATTTATTAACTGTTTTTGGATGTCTTTCCATTCATGATTGATATCAATGGCCACAATTTCACTGCGTGGGACCATAATATCTTCAGCGGTCACTTTTTCTAAATCTAAAATACCCACCAACATATCTTGGTGTTTTTTGGGGATCATGGCGCCCGCTTCGTGCACTACGGTGCGCAGTTCTTCTCTACTTAAACTACCGCTGCCACTGTCATCAGTGCTGATACGCAGTAGCTTTAAAATAAAATTAGTTATTCCGTTTACCAAAAACACCAATGGGTAAAGTATTTTAAGCATTGGAAGAAGGAAAAAAGAGGCTGGAAACGAGACTTTTTCTGGATAAAGTGCTGCAACTGTTTTAGGGGTAACTTCAGAAAAGATTAGAATAACGAGGGTGAGCACCACTGTCGCCATCGCAATACCGACATCGCCGTACAAGCGCAACCCTAAGACGGTTGCAACCGCAGATGCCGCAATATTGACGAGATTATTGCCAATAAGGATTAAACCGATCAAGCGATCAGGTCGTTCAAGGAGCTTTTGAACTCTCAGAGCACCTTTATTGCCTTCGTTACCCAAGTGTTTTAGTCGATATCGATTGATCGACATCATACTGGTTTCAGAGCTAGAAAAATAAGCGGAAAGTAATACTAAAATACCAAGTAGAATAAATAGACTACCTGTTGATATATCGTCCAACTAAGGGATCCCTAAAGGTTGTTAAAGCGAAACTTTAAGGGCAAATTCCCCACGTTTCAAGCAAGTTGGCTTATTTTACTATAGAAATTGGCTAAAAACAGGATCAGCTTAGAATTATTTCTTTGACAAAGCGACTACCAAAATATGCCAGACTCAAAAGTACTGAGCCCAATATAGTGGCAAAAATAATGGGTTTACCACGCCATCCAAATTTGAAGTGTCCAAATAGCTCAACAGAAAATACTAACCAAGCCAATATCGATAAGATGGTCTTGTGAGCCTGCCCTTGGCCGAACATGTTCTCTAAGAATACAAACCCACTTATTAATGACAGTGTCAGAAGTATGGTACCGACGGTAAGCAATTTGAAGAGTATACCTTCAACCATCATTAGTGGTGGTAGGGAGGAGTGCAGGAGCGAGGCCTTTTTCTCTTTAAGGCGCATGTTGATGTATGCCAACTGCAGCGCGTAGAGCAAGGCAATACCAAGGCAAGCATAAGCAAATAGCGCTAACCCTATGTGGATCATTAATTCAGGTCGCACGCCAATCTGCATAATGTGCGCATCGGGAATAAATAGGTCCAACAGAATAATGACACCAGTAAATGAATACACCACGGGCAATAGAATGGTATTTGGCATGGTAAAGGCGGCTATTAACATGGTTACACTAATCAACCACGCGACAAGTGAAGCAACATTAAGCATGCTTAAGTTTTCGCCAAGGCTAACAAAAATATCATTATTTAATAGCCAAGCATGCATGGCTATCGCTGCGACAGCTAACACATAAGACAGTTTTAGGTTGGGGCCTTTATGGTCAAAAAACTTCAATAATATTACGCCAGCAGCGCCAGCATATAGGCAAAAACAAATTAAGCCTAACAACATGATCTAACCTCGATTTCCATATTAATGTTGAGCGAATTCACGAACGAAGCCTGAAGGGCAAAAACGCGAACGATAAACGCTCTGAGACGACGGAGTATAACCATTATGCCCTTTCATACCTAGTGTTTAGCAATAATTCTCATTAACTTTATTTGTTGTACTGCTTTGGTTCTTATCTGTGTGAAATTTAGGTATCATAAGCACATCTAGAATTTAACTTGTACCCATTTGCTATGTTTGAAAATTTAACAGAACGCTTAGGCAAAACTCTCAAAGATATCAGCGGCCGTGGCCGATTAACTGATGAAAACATCAAAGACACTCTGCGCGAAGTCCGCATGGCGCTTCTAGAGGCCGATGTCGCCTTGCCTGTGGTAAAAAGCTTCATTGAGCAGGTGAAAGAGCGTGCTGTAGGCACCGAAGTTTCAAAAAGCTTAAATCCCGGCCAAGTATTTATCAAAATAGTGCAAGCAGAGTTGGAATCTGTCATGGGGCAGGCCAATGAAGGCTTAGACCTTGCCTCGCAGCCCCCAGCAGTCGTATTGATGGCCGGTTTACAAGGTGCGGGTAAAACCACCAGTGTGGGTAAACTAGCGCGCTATTTAACCGACCGCGAAAAGAAAAAAGTGCTTGTGGTCAGTGCTGATGTGTATCGTCCTGCGGCCATCAAGCAGCTTGAAACTCTGGCTGCTGAAGTCGGTGTAGAGTGTTTCCTGTCGACGATAGAACAAAAGCCGATTGATATTGTTAATGCAGCGGTTGATCACGCAAAGAAAAAATTCTTTGATGTGTTATTGGTCGACACGGCAGGGCGCTTACACATAGACGCAGAAATGATGGGGGAGATTAAAGACCTCCATCAAGCGATTAAACCGATAGAGACATTGTTCGTGGTAGACGCCATGACTGGGCAAGATGCCGCGAACACGGCCAAAGCGTTTAATGAAGCATTACCTTTAACCGGTGTTATCTTGACCAAGACAGACGGTGATGCCCGTGGTGGTGCTGCATTATCTGTTCGTCATATTACTGGCAAGCCGATTAAATTCTTGGGTATGGGCGAAAAAATTGACGCCCTTGAACCTTTCCACCCTGAGCGTGTTGCTTCGCGTATTTTGGGTATGGGTGATGTACTGAGCCTAATTGAGGAAGTTGAGCGTAAAGTAGATAAAGACAAAGCTCAACGCCTTGCCAAGAAAGTACAGAAAGGCAAAGGTTTTGACTTACAAGATTTCAAAGAACAGTTAGAACAAATGCGTAATATGGGTGGCATGATGTCCATGATGGACAAGCTGCCCGGTATGGGCAACATGACCGCTCAGGTGAAAGACAAGGCCAACGACAAGTCATTTAATCAAATGGAAGCAATCATTAATTCAATGACACCACTTGAGCGTGCTAAGCCCGATATCATTAAAGGTTCACGCAAGCGTCGAATTGCTGTGGGGTCTGGTACCCAAATTCAAGACGTAAATCGCATGTTGAAGCAGTTTACCCAAATGCAGAAGATGATGAAGAAAATGTCAGGCGGTGGCATGAAGAAAATGATGCGCAACATGAAAGGTATGATGCCCCCTGGTGGTCCGGGTGGAATGTTCCCGCCACGTTAACTTGCGATTTTAGCGTTTTCATTTTAGTTAGCTGATACTGATAGCCCATGTTGTTGGGCTATTTTTTTGTCATTTTATAGCGGGTTGAAATGAGCATGTATCTTTAGGGTGGACAGGAGATGAACGATGAAATGTGCCGAACAAGACTATGTTGAGCTAGCTTGCTTATTTAACATGCCGGTATTGATACGTTTGCAAGATGGTAGTGAGATTAAAGGGACGGCAAAAAACACGAACTACAATAAGCAAAAACAAGAATGTATTGTGCTTCATTCAGCGGAAGGGGAATGCAGTATAGCGCTTAATTTAATTGTTTTGATGCAAGCCCAATATGCAAACCCACATTTCAGCGAGATCAAGTTTTCAGAGTCACTGGCCGCTAAAGATAACGCCTAGTAAAACGCTGGTCGCATTCTGAAGGGGGCACTTATAAATGCTGATTGGTATCACACAAGGTACTTTATCTTCGTCCTTGGCTTTTTTGTACGAAGGTGTAATCTATTATGCATAATAATAAAGTCACACTCAGGGTTAACCTCATCATATGAATGCCTCTATTTATGCGCGTTAAGCCAACTCAGCACACAAAGTTAACGTCTGTTTTGTCTCCTTTGGACGCTCAGCGTAGTGCTGCGCATCAAGGGAAGAGCCTTTTATTTTTCAGTGGCGGTAGCGCATTGCGAAGTTTCTGTCAGCCACTGATGGAAGCAACGCATAATTCGGTGCACCTTGTGACACCGTTCGATTCAGGTGGCAGCTCAGCGACCATTCGTCGGCATTTTGGATTACCAGGCGTTGGGGATATTCGAAATCGTTTGCTGGCCCTAAGTCACAATATGACGCAGGAACAAGACGTTGTTGCTCGCTTATTGGGTTATCGATTGTCCTCTACTGCAGCCCAGCACGTTCTTCGCGAACATCTTACGTCGATGGCAGAAGGCCAAGATCCATTTGTGCGTTCGCTAGAAATAGAAAAGCGCCAGATGTTCTGTCATAAAATGGCCAGGGTTTTGCAATGTTTGCCTGAGGATTTTGATTTAAACGGTGCCAGTATCGGTAATTTGTTATTTGTTGATACCCTGTGCGCAGGTGAAGATAGGCTGCAATGTAGCATCGATTTCTTTCATCAAATGTTGGATATTCGTGGTGTAGTCAGACCAATAGTCGAGTGTAATTTACAAATAGCTGCAGAATTACAGGATGGCAGTACAGTGATTGGTCAGCATTCATTAACGGCCAAAGAAACCCCTACATTGCATAGCGCTATTACCAAACTTTATTTGTGCGAGAGCGAGGAAAACCCCGAGGCTGTCGATTGTTCTTTGTTAAGTAAAAATCGCGCATATATTGAACAAGCCGATATTATTTGTTATCCGCCTGGCAGCTTCTTTACCAGTATTGTGGCTAATTTATTGCCTGTCGGAGTAGGAGACGCAGTCAGCAGAAACCCAAACCCAAAGGTCTATATTCCCAATCTAGGTAACGATCCTGAACAGCTAGGCATGAGCTTAGAAGATTGTGTTCTGACTCTCATTAGCTATTTACGTAAACATACTGAACAACCTCATCCACCAGCCAAATATATCAGTACCATTTTGCTCGATGTGAATGAAAAATATTACGCTGGCGGCATTCCATTTGAGCGATTACGCGAACTGGGAATTAAAGTTGTACAGCGTGATTTAGTGACGATGCGCAGTGCACCTTATTACAACGATGAATTGCTATTGAAAAGTGTGTTAGACATTTGCCAAGATCACTCTTAAGTAACACCAACTCCATTAAATAATTAGCCACTTAAGCATGTAATTGTTTTATTCTTGCGACCAAAAAGTCCACTGCGGCTTTTACTTTTGGCACTAAATAACGCTGCTTTTGGTACAAAAGATAAATACCGAAATCATCGCTCGAAGTGATATTGACTTCGGGAGACAGGCTTAACGCTTGCAGCTCACCGGAATCAATATATTCCTTAAGCAGCCATTTTGGTGCCATCATTATGCCTTGCCCCGCCAGCACTTTCCCTAATAACCATTTTCCATTGTTTGAAACAGCCACCTGTGGGGCGGATACGTCTTGCCACTGGCTGTTAATTTCGCTGATCCAGCGCAGTGGACCGTTAGGGGTTCGATAATATAATCCTTTATGATGGATAAGATCCAAAGGCGTGTTTGGCGTGCCATATCGACTCAAATAAGCCTTAGTGGCAACCGCAATAAATTGATTTTCCATTAATTTAATCGCAATCACGCGTTCATTGGGCGCATAGCCGCCCCGTATAGCAATATCTACTTCGTCTCGGGTTAAGGCCGATAGCTCGTCGCTGAGGCGCACATCAAGAATAATTTGTGGATAACGCTGTGAAAACTCTTCTAATAATGGAAACAATATGGGCTCACCAAATTCAACCATGGCACTGATCCTAAGCTGCCCTGTAGGTATTGTTTGATAACTACGCACCGTGTCATTACTTAACTCTAATTGACGCAATATATCGTTGACTTGATTGTAATAGGTTCGACCTATTTCAGTTAATCTCACTACACGCGTTGAGCGCTTAAGTAAGGTTGCACCTAACGAACGCTCTAAGTCAGCGACCCTTCGTGACAGAGATGATGCGGGGACATTGAAAGTTGCGGCAGCGTTGGTGAAGCTGCCCGTTTCAACCACTTTGCAAAAGTATCTAATTGCTCTTAGCTGATCCATACACTCTCTGTTTTGCTCTATTTCGTTCTATTGTTGCTATTAAGACAATAAAGATTGGCTTTTACGGGGGGTTATCTTAGCAAAATAAAGCCTAATATAATATTTACCGCTGAAATAGCAGTGCAAACACTAAAAATACGACTGTTAGGAGAAATAAAATGTCAACGTATACCGCTATTAACCTTATTCAACGCCCAGAGCCAGGCCCAATACCTGCATCAACTTTCGAAGTAGTTGAAAAGCCGGTGCCTACACCAGGGCCTGGCGAAATTCTCGTTAAACAAACCTATATGTCTCTTGATCCTGCGATGATTGGCTGGATGAGCTCCGATACCAAAAGTTATATTCCGCCCGTCGCACTTGGCGATGTTATGCGCTCTTCTGGTGTAGGCGAAGTCGTAGAAAGCAATCATCCTGATTTTACACCAGGGGATAAAGTCATGGGGATGACGGGCTGGACAGAGTACCTCGTCAGCACAGGCCAAGGCTTAAACAAATTACCCGCGGGTGTAGGCGAAGAACAAGCATTGTCGGTGTTTGCTTTACCCGGATTAACAGCCACTCAAGGCTTATTTGGAGTCGCTAAGCCAAAAGCGGGAGAAACGATATTGGTCAGCGGTGCTGCTGGCTCGGTAGGCTCCATAGTAGGTCAACTTGCAAAAGCAGATGGGTTGACGGTTATCGGGGTTGCTGGTTCTGACGAAAAGTGCCAGTGGTTGGTTAACGAGCTAGGGTTTGATGGCGCGATTAACTATAAAACAGACGATATGAACGCCAAGTTAAACGAGCTTGCACCAAATGGTGTAGACATTTTCTTTGAAAATACCGGTGGCGCAATTCAGCAGCATATCTTTGAGCATATGAATGCCCATGGGCGTATTGCGGTATGCGGAATGATTTCAGATTATGCTACCTCACAGCCGAGCGCTGGGCCTAACTGGATCCCCATTATTAAGAAACGACTCACCATTCAAGGTTTCACAATGCCTGACCATTACGCTCAGGTACCTGAATTGCTCGCGAAGTTAACGCCCTACGTGATGAAAGGTCAGATTAAATACCGTGCCCATGTACTTGAGGGATTACCGTCAGCGGTTGATGGGTTGAACATGCTGTTAACTGGCGCCAACAACGGGAAATTAATGGTTAAGCTTTAAGGCCGGATAATCCCGCGCAATAACTGAACGCTCTAATCATTATGCTGGCAGGAAGATGGATTGCCTGTCAGCTAAAGGCGCTTCATTTGTATAGGTAGATTCAAATTGTGAGCGATTTAAATAGAGATACAAATACAAAGTTGAAGTAAAGTCGTGACCCCATTTATGAAAGTGAACCTAGCCAGTTATACTGACTCAACCGCTCCCAGAACCATTGTGCAGCTTTGCCTGTGGTTGATTTTTCTTTGGCAAAATAAATAGGAATAGGTGGGCGAGGTAGCGAGGTCCCCTTTGCCACTAAGCTGCCATTGTCTAAATATGGCTTAGCAATATGAATGGGTAAAAACCCCACGCCAATCCCAGCGGCCTGCGCTTGCGCTTTACTTTTCATGCTGCTTACTCGAATCAACTGTTTATTATCAAACAACCCACTGGTACGTCCCGGTAAGGTGCGGGAACTGTCCGCCACGACGATGTAAGGGTATTGGCGTATGTGTTGTCCTTCAATTAAACCAATAAAATCCGCTAATGGATGTTCAGCACTCACAGCAAATACAAATTCTAATTCCCCCAAAAGTGCGACATCATATTGGCCCTTAGGTAGTTCGCCCGTTACTCCTAGGGCAATATCTGCACGATTTGATTGCAGCGCATCCCAACCGCCACCAAGAGCTTCCTCAATCAAGGTGATTTCTACATGTTTATCCAGAGTGCAAAATTCCGCGATAAGCTTGAGTAATGGTGCTTCAGAGATAATTGTATCTTTTGATATTACCAATTTTGATTCCCAGCCAGATTCTAATTGTTGAACCCGCTCTTCTAAATCGTTGGCGGCTCTTAATATTTCACCACCCTCGTTAAGTACCAATGTTCCAGCCGGAGTTAATATAGCCCGCTGCCCTTTACGATCAAAAAGGGCAACTCCCAAGTCCGCTTCAAGTTTACTGATGGTATAAGTTAAAGCTGAAGGCACTTTGAATAACGCGTCCGCAGCGGCAGCAAAACTGCCCTTGCTATGAATGGCGTCTAGTACTCTTAGGGCTTCAAGGGTCACGGCATGGCGCATTTTTTCTCCATAATTGAAAGTAACCGCCCCAAGCAAGCTTAGGGCAGTGGTTATAAATAGTGTGGTTATAAATAGCTCTTTATTGCTTCACTCTATGCTGCGTTTAGTCATTGATTAAGGCAAATCAAATAACAACGCAGTGACACTCTGTGTGCCTTTGTTTGCTAAAACCAAAGCGTCGAGTTCATTTATTTTTGCGCCATCACCTTGACTCAGGCGATGGCGGTTAATATCAAGCTGGCCACTGACTTGGTGCACATACGTATTGCGCGCCTTATTCAATTCGATGCTTAGGCTTGTGTCAGGAGCAAGTACCAATTGACTCAGTGTGGCATCTTGCTTAATAGCCAGTGTGCCACTTTTACCCGTTGGGGTGATAACGGGCGTCAGCCCTTGGCGTTTACCAAAGTCTTTTTGCTGGTAGCCAGGCGTTCCCCCCTGACGACTAGGTATGATCCAAATCTGCAAAAAGCGTAAGGACTCATTTTGTGATGCATTATACTCACTGTGAGTCACTCCAGTACCGGCAGACATAAGCTGAAATTCACCTGGGGGCAAGTGCTTCACATTTCCCATGCTGTCTTTGTGAGCAATAATGCCATGAGTAACAAAGCTGATTATTTCCATATCTTTGTGACCATGAGTACCAAATCCCGCACCCGGTTCCACCTTATCGTCGTTGATCACACGTAGTGCCGAATACCCCATATGCTCTGGATCGTGATAGGAGCCAAATGAAAAAGTATGGTTGCTATCGAGCCACCCGAAGTTCGCATGCCCCCGATCTTTCGCTAAACGAATATCTATCATAACTGTCTCCTACCTAGTGTGATTTATTTTACGCCACGAGCAGAAATCATTGAGTCTATCGATAATCTACCTGCCCCCGAGAACACCAAGGAAACAGACACGGCCAATAACGCCAATGCATATTCATAGCCGTTATTGGCCATGAACAAACCATTGCCTATATGCACGCTAAAAATAGCAATCAACATGGTGAAAGCGAGAACTGCAGCACCCGGGCGAGTCAATAAACCGAACAATATCGCAATACCACCGAAAAATTCTGCACTACCTGCTAAAAATGCCAATGTATAGCCGGGCTCTAGCCCTAGTGATGCCATGAATTGCCCCGTACCTTCTAGACCGTATCCGCCAAATGCGCCAAAGAGCTTTTGTGCGCCATGAGCAATAAACGTGATGCCAACGGGAATACGTAGTGCCAATGCCGAGAAACCCGCTTGTGATGTTGTTAGCTTTGTTAAAAGTGAACTTTTCATTACTTTTTCCTCAATATATTTGATTTAATTTGATTCGATTTATCACGTTCTACACTGCTCTTTTGTTCTCTATATACCTGAGTTTCAATAAGCGCTTCGTGTTGATGTGGCTAAAGTACCTCGACAGAAAAGGGAATGAAATTAGAATATTTTGATTAGTTTATTCAAAATTATTGACTCTCTGGTCACAGAGCCAGGGTAGTGAACGGTACTGAGTGATAACCGGGAGATATTTGGTTCAAAAAGAGCCGATTTGTTTCAGATTTAGCTACACTTAGCTGAGATGGGTGGTGTTTATCAATAGGGAAGTGAAAGAATAGACAATCGCGCAACGGGTCATTTGATTGTCTATCTAGGAAGTTATATCTGTATACAGATTATTCGCCGAATGCACCTGCCGCCCCAGGGAATACCACTGGACTTTCTGCGCCATCTTGACTCACGCTGGCTACGCCAAAAAAGTAGTTATCGATAACAACGTTCTCAAGCGTAAATGTATCCACGTTGCCCACAAAACGACTGTACTGCCACTGTGGAGCATCTGTATAGCGCCAATAAATCTTATAACCTTTCAATTGCGGGTTTTGTTTACTACTTAGAGCCTGCCAACTTAGAGTGGTGCTTGGCTTTACTGCCCCCGCAATTTTTACCTTAGCCGGCGGAGAGGGCGCCCATGCCATTCCTGCAAGCGACACTGCATTCAACGCAGTGAGTTTTGCCGCATAATCAAAGTTAACACCTTCTATGGTATCACCGTAGTCAATGCCGTTTTCGCTGCGTATATCTTGGTGTTGGCGATTGTAATTTTCGTTGGTTTCCATAATACGTACACCTGGGTAACCCAAGTCATTAAACGGGCGATGATGTCCTCCGCGCCCGAAGCGGTCTAGACGGTAAATGACCATGGTATCTAGATTAGGAATATAGCGGTCTGCCATCCAGTCGATATAACGCGCTAAGTTGCGACTTGGAGAATCGACCTCACCACCAGTAAAGCGACGTGTTATCGCTTCCTCTGAGGTTTCAGTTTGGCGAGTGCCTTCGGCAAATATACGGGCGGTGGTGTTATTAATAACGCCATTAATGCCTTCGATATTGCCAATCATATCGTTGTTGAGCACCGCTTTGATGCGCCAACCGTCTTTTTGCGCCTGTTCAGCCAGTATCTTACCGCCAAATAAACCTTGTTCTTCCCCGGCTAATGCCGCGTAAACAATGCTGCCATTAAATGTGTATTTCGATAGTACTCGGGCCGCCTCTAGCGTACCCGCCACTCCAGATGCATTGTCGTTGGCACCAGGGGATATAGACGCACTGTTCATGACGTCTGATACTCGGGAGTCAATATCGCCTGACATTAATACGTAGCGGTCGGGGTCGTGACTGCCTCGCTGCACGGCGATAACACTCACCACCTCGGTTGCGCCCGGAATACGCGTTTCTCCGCTGATGGTTTTTGACTGAAAATACACTTCTAAGCATCCGCCGCAGTCTTGTGATATTTGTTCGAATTCGCTTTTTATCCAGCGTCTCGCTGCACCAATACCTTGGGTGTCTGATGCCGTTTCAGATAAAGTATGGCGGGTGCCGAACCCTACTAAGGTTCTAATATCCTGTTCGATATGTTTCGCAGAAACTGCTTTGGCTATGTCGTGCAGTCTTTGTTGGTCTTGATAGCTTGGAGGGCTTTGTGCATAGCTTGTAGCAGTGGTTAAAGTCAGTGCAAGTGCGATACCTGCAGAAAAAATATGTTTCATGAGAGCCTCTTATTATTATGTTATCGAAATGTCGTCTGGTGCATGTTACTGAAATTTATTCGTTGAGGTATAGGTATTGCGACAGGCGCGGCAGTAATAAGGATGAACTTACTCTATAGAAGCACAAAAGTGACATTTTTTTGAATCAATATTGTTATTGGTTTTATTATTCTTGTTACAACACGTTACAATGGGGCGGGTAACGAGCAGGTTGAAAGACGGAGTCGCATGTTAGGTAAGTATTGTCATTTAGTGGGATGGTTATGGATATTATTTCACTCTTTTAAGGCGTTGGCGGCCCCCGATGTGTCACATGCTTTATTAAAGTCCCCAGTTTTCTCTCAATTAACGACTGAAAATGGCTTAAGTCAAGACACGATCAATGTGATGCACACAGATGATCAAGGTTTCTTATGGTTAGGCACAGACACAGGGTTGAATCGTTACGATGGTTATCAAGTCGACGTAGTTGAACCGAGTAACGTTTCTCTCAGTGCAAAAACGATAAATGACCTGATGCAAGATACCCAAGGCAATTTATGGGTCGCGACATTTAGCGCAGGTATTTTCAAGATTAACTTATCCAGCGGCGAAGCGCAGTTAATCGATAATCGAAAATCCCAAGTTATCGCTGATTGGCAACAGAGTTTTAATGCTATCGCTGAAGATAATAGCGGCGCAGTTTGGCTCGCTTCAGACGAAGAGATCCTGCGATACGAACCGCACACAAATACCCTGATAAGCATTTTTTCTATGGCCACTAACAAGATAGAAAAAGGCTATTACATCCGTACTTTGGTCTGGCATAACGATTTACTGTTTTTTGGCACCAATGAGCGCTTGTTCGTATATTCCCCCCAGCTTAAAGAAAGCGTCGATTTAGGCTTTTTATTTGCAGAATTTAGCAATGAAGGGCAAAGAGATGTCAAATCTCTTTTCGTAGATGAGCTTCGAGATGTATTGATGATAGGCACGGTAAAAGGGTTATACAGTGTCTCTTTAGCGCAGATATCTGATTATATTACCCAGGATATTACACCAGACCCTCTCGCTACCTTGATTACAAGTCGCAATATTTGGCGTATTAGAACTTTAGATGGTTCACTTTTTTACCTTCCGACGGATCAAGGAGTTTTCACCTATGACGCCCAATCCGGGCAAGCACAGCATTTATTTTTACCCACGGACAGTAGGTTATTACTGTCCCAGGATGTTATTTACGACATTGCATTCGATGACAGCAATAATTTATGGCTAGGCACCCGCTCAGATGGTGTTTTACATTGGGTTAGTACTTCGCAATCCTTTCAAAACATACTCAACCTCAACGGCGGACGATTTGCTAAAACGTTGAGTGACAATAACATATGGGCCTTAGCGCAAGTCGACCCGAGCGGGTATTGGATAGGCACCGATAATGGGCTAAATTACTATGATTTTGAAACCGCAGCGGTTGAATCGTTTTTGGTTTCATCTCATGATCTAGCGCAGTATTCAAAATCGAGTATCCATCAAATTTTACCGGCGGACTCTGGATACTTATGGTTGCTTACAGGGGAGGGGTTACGCCGCTTTCATATTCAATCAAGAAAGCTCGAAGCAATACAGTTAGCAAATTCAACCAATAACGACATCCTTAATGAGTATATTCAAAGCGCTATTGCGACCAAAAGTGGCGATTTATATTTGGCATACGAACAAGGTATCTACTACTACGACACACAAACGAAGGAAATCAGCGCGTTAAAAGAGCTTAATGCACTTGCGACTACAAAGTTACTGCGAGGCATAATGCCTTCGCTTCCGAATGCGCCTAATAGTCTCTTATTGAGCACCTTAGGCGGCATGTTTCAGTGGGACCTCAACCTAAAGCAATTAACGCCTGTTCATCAATTGGATAAGCAATTAAGTGCTAACTTATGGCCAGATAGTTGGGTGCTGGATAAGCAGAACATCTTGTGGGTTAGCTATCCAAGTTATGGCTTAGTCGGGCTTGATGGTGCCACATTCGAACAAAAGTATTTCTTTGATAAAGATAACCTACTGCCGTCAAATAATATTTATAGCTTACAACCAGATGGTAGAAACGCCATCTGGATAAGCTCTCATAACGGATTACTTAAATTCGATCCCAAACTCATGACACTGCAGCGTTATGGACACGCTCACGGTTTAGCCAATGAAGAATTTAATCAGGGGGCTAATATAAAACTTGATAATGGCAAACTGGTATTCGGTTCGCCTAAAGGCCTAGTGATGTTTGCGCCTTGGGCATTACCTAACAGCCGGCAAACGTCGCAAAAGCCAAAAATTACCGGCATCAAACTGTCATCCTCGCCTTACTCATCTAAATTAGGAGATTTAGCCGATAGTGAAGTTCGCATGGCTTACGATGATGTGGGTTTGCAAGTTAGATTCTCTACCTTGCAATTCGCCAGCTTAGATAGCACGCGTTATCAATATCGGCTCAGTGGAACACAAGATATTACCTATCCGAGTACCCCTGATCCTCAAGTGTATTTCCCCAAACTTGAACCCGGTGCGTATGTTTTCAGTGTTTCCGCCATTGGTATGTCAGGCGGCAAGGAAAGTCCCAGTGCTCAAATCAAAATAAAGGTAGATTATGCGCCCTGGAACTCACCTTTAGCCTATCTAAACTACGCTCTGCTGATAGGACTCGTTGCTTATACTTTTTGGAAAATGCGCAGCTTACAGGCCCAAAGGTTGCGTAGCGCGCACAAGGAAGCCTTACTAAGTCAGGGCCGGCTGTCACTCGCCCTACAAGCGAGCAACAGTGACGTATGGGAATGGGATGAAAAGAGTGACACAATCCAAGCCTCTCGTTTTCACGATGAGCTCGGTTACAGAGATAAGACCGGCACAGTCGCGCGAGCTGAGCACTTATCACTTATTCATGATCGTGACCGAGAGATGTATTTAGCCCGCTGGCACACCTTTATTGAACAAGAAGATCGCGTGTTAGACGTGACCTACAGAATGCGTTCCCATGACGGGCATTGGTTGTGGTTTCGTGATGTAGGTAATGTGACAGGGGGAATCGCAAGCGAGCACAACCAACGCGTTGTGGGGACTTATGCCAACATCACGGACAGCATTGCAGAGCAAGAAGATTTGCGTTTATTTGGGGAAGCGTACAAGCACACCCGGGATTGGGTGCTAGTGTGCAACCGTCACACAGTGCCGATGGCGGCAAACCAAGCGTTTTGCAATACATTTAATATCGATGAGCAGCAGGATATTGCCTCTCAACTCAAGCTTGTTTATCACGATCAACAAGCCGGATTGTTGAGCTTCTGGGGCAAACTTGAAAGCTTAAAAGCAGGTGAAGATTGGCGCGGTGAAGACCAAATCATGTTGCTGAACGAGGAGATACGAGATGTTTTGGTATACATCAAAGCCGTCGCCTGTATCAACGATGTCGCGGATATTGACTCTTATCTGATTATTTTAAGTGATATCAGCGAACATAAGAAAGCCCAGCAAGCATTAATGAAGTTGGCAAATTTTGATGCACTTACTGGTTTACCCAACAGAGCGTTATTGCTTGACCGTGTTGATCATGCGATTTATCAAGCCCAACGTTCAGCAAGTACCCTAGGTTTGTTTTTTATCGATCTGGATAAATTCAAGCAAGTAAATGACAGTTTGGGACATAACGCTGGGGATACATTGCTACAAGAAATTTCCACCCGTTTGCTCAATCTGTTACGCAAAGAAGATACCATTGCCAGATTGGGCGGCGATGAATTTGTGGTGCTAATTGAAAACGTTCACGTCATTGATGATGTCACGCACTTAGCTAGCCAGATTATTGAAATCATCGATACCCCAGTGCAGCTGGACAACCACCTAGTGAGCGTATCTTCGAGTATTGGTATTGCGCTTTATCCCGATGATGCACAAGACGCACAAGAGCTTCTGCAAAATGCGGATATTGCGATGTACCACGCTAAAGAAAATGGACGCAGTCACTTTCAATTTTTCACTGCCAAAATGAACGTTATTGCCCAACAACGTTTGGCGTTAGAGAGTGACCTCAAGTACGCCCATAGCCATCAACAGTTTGAAAATTACTATCAACCCATTATTGATATTAGCCGCAATAAAATCGCTGGCTTTGAGTTACTAATGCGCTGGTTTACCGACACAGGGAAGGTTTCACCCGGGCGTTTTATTCCCGTAGCGGAAGAGCTTGGTTTGATTGAAAGCATGACGCTACAAGCCATGGAGCGGGCGCTTCCCATGTTTAAGCATTGGCAAGTCAATGGGTTCGATGGGTATTTATCTGTCAATCTATCAGCCCGTCATTTTGAATCTCTTCAGTCTATAAAGGATGTGATCGCCTTTTTAGCATCCAATGCCTTGCCGGTGGACATGGTTCGATTTGAAATAACTGAAAGTGCGCTGATGAAGGATTATCAGAAGGCGATTATCTACATGAAACATCTACGAGAAGCGGGTTTTAGCATTGCCTTAGATGACTTCGGTACTGGATATTCGTCTTTAAAATACCTTAAAGAGTTTCCGTTAAGTGTGATTAAAGTGGATAAAAGTTTCGTCGACGACATTGGCATAAACAAGAATAACGAGGCGTTGATTGAAACCATCTTGCGTATGGCGCAAAGCCTTAATATGTACTGCGTGGCAGAAGGGATAGAAACCAAAGAGCAAGTCGCGTTCTTTAAGGAGCACGATTGCCAATTTCTGCAAGGGTTCTATTTTTCTAAGCCTGTTGCCTTGGCTGATACCTTCGCATTAATAGATAAGCCCTTAGTTTACTAGAGGTTAAGAGGTAAACCGCTATAAATAAGGCTGTCGTCGATGTTAATTCTACGGGGCGAAAAGAGCGTGTTAGTTGATACGAGTTGCTAGGCGTCATTAGCGAAGATCCTTATAAAGATTGTTTCAAGGACGCATCATTGTGCGTTATGACAGGCTGGGCATTTTCAATGACTTGCTCTACCGAGGGATGTGCGATCAGCCTGCCTATTATGCGAACATCTCCGCCAACAAATACAGTGGGGGGCACTTCATTGGTTTTATCATTTTGATTAATCTGTTGGCCAATAACCACATTGCCAAAAATTACGGTATTGCCGGTTAGACTGATATCTCCTTGTTGGGCCTTAATGTGCCCAAATACGGTTACGCCGTTTAACGCTATGTTGCCATCATTTGTGCAAATTGAACCTACAACGACACTGGTTTCTGGTAAATCGACATTTCCACGTACAATGTGAATATTTGACATCATTTGCTTAGGCAAGCTGCTCTTAACATCGTTACCAATACGGCTTAGGTTTTCGACCTCTGGTGCCGCTAAGCTATGGTTACTGTAAGTGAGGTTACGCATTAGCCTAAGCTTTTTCTTAGCTTCAGTTAGTGCTGGAAGGCTTCTGTCAATTTGTGTATTTGCTTCACTTGCAAAGTGGGAAGATACAGCCTCTTTGTGACTGGCCAGTGCAATGCTTGGACTAAAAGCCAATATGCCCACACCTAGTATGATCGGTAAACTCATCATCATCTCTCATCAATTGTTAGACGTAATTCTGAATGAACAATGCAACGCAGATCCTGTGCCAAATGAATAACTCACTGTTAATAAAGAGAATTTTTAAGTTTAAGTCGTGTAAATTGAGACTTTAACGCCGGGGGTAAGTCAAATTCGCTAACATTTAGCCAAAAATGTGAATTCAAGAATTGCACTATTTAAAACAGGAAAACCTGACTTTTAGGTGTATACATTAGGTATGACGTATTTTTTTGCGGTACACGTGACTGCACTTTCGGAGCCAAACCTTTTGCTTAGCCGTGTGCTAAGTCCTGTGTTAGTAAACCGTAGAAACAAAGCTCAGTCTGCTATTCGTTCTTTCTGTTACCTATCAGCGGTGTTATTGATATGCAGTATGTTCAGTCATCGTCTTTATGCCCAGCAACAGAACACCTGCTTTGTATCCCATGAACAACTGGACTATACAACTCTTCCCCTTACGTTAAATCAGCTCACAAGGTTGCCGGTTAGACAATTTATTAATCATCTATCAGTATCGTGCAACGTCAACGAGCAAAGTGTGCTGGTCATCAACAACAATGCCATACGTCACGCAAATTTACTCATCGATCATCAAGAACAGCAGAAAATTGCCGCTAATAAATTGGTTTTTGTTTTACCCCAGGGGCAGTACCGCGCAAATCTGATACTAGACGCTGAGCGTGACTTTTCTCTCACATTAGAGCGCAAAACCTGGCCTGAATATGCATTGGCTGGCCAACAACATAATTTGCTATTGGGCATGTTTTTTGGGTTGTGCATTACGCTGGTTTTTTACCTGTATGTCATGGGCAGAAGCCTTAAAGACAAACGATTTCATTTCTACTGCTATTACGTACTCTGCGCGGGCATTTTTTTCTTGTTACAGGAAGGGAACATAAACCTGTTCTTTGATGCGAACCTAACCAACAACAGAGGATTAAATCTCCTCTTTGCAGGCTTAACCGTGTTTACCGGCACAATTTTCGTTATAACCTTACTGGGTCTACAACGACGCTGGTCACGCTTCACTCGTTATGCAGTGATGTACCCTGCGGTTGTTGTGCTGGGGATCTCAATTGTGCTGTGTTTTTTACCAAGAGGGGAGTGGTTTACGTTACTCGCCACAATCATGGCGCGAACTACTATGGCGTTATTAATGTGTTCCTTTGGGCTGATTGCTTACGCATCTTACGTTCGTGTACACACCGCTCGTCTTGTACTATTTGCTTCATTGATTGTGTGTTGCGCGATGGCTTTCCGAATATTTCTGGGTGATCAAAGCCCATTTTTACAACGATACGGCTTGATATTTTCCTTTGCCATTGAGAGCTTTCTTCTCGCTATCGCTACTTCAGAAAGAATAAAGCGCATCAACCAAGAAAAGATCTTGGCTCAAGCCCAAGCCATGACAGACCCACTGTGTGAAATTTTTAATCGAAGAGGCTGGGAAGAAGCCGCAGAAAAAATCTTGAAGAAACACAATACACAGCAGGGGATATTATGTTTGTTGTACATCGATTTAGATTGCTTTAAAGAGATTAATGATACCTATGGGCATAAAGCGGGAGACGAAGTGCTGCGAATTATTGCCAAAATAATCCGTAAACAAATGCGTGACCAAGATGCTGTTGGCCGCCTGGGCGGTGATGAATTCGTCGCTCTTGCCCAGTTCGACGATGATCTGCAATCTGAATCACTAAAAGTGCGTGTCACTAAACGCTTAAAGAATATTAACATCAGTACCGACAGTGCACAGATCCGAGTCACCGCGAGTGTGGGCTGCGTGGTGTTCAGTGATAACGAAACAAGTGTAAGTGAAATGCTGCAAAAAGCGGATCAAGCAATGTATACAAGCAAAAGGGAGAATCAAGACACGACACTTACTTGACTTGAACGTCAGATAATATACTGTTTTGATTGGAGTTTTTAATATCATATGTGAGGTCGTTATGTTGTCCGCTGAGCAGAAGCAAGACTTTCTTGCACAAGGCTATATCGTGTTAGATCAGCTTTTTTCCGAGGCTGAAATGGCTTTGCTCAAACAAGAAGCTGAATCTATTGTTGAGTTGTTTGACCCTAATTCAACTCGTGCTGTTTTTTCTACCCAAGATCAGAGTAAATCAAGAGATGAATACTTCTTACAATCAGGCGATAAGATCCGCTGTTTTTTTGAGGAAGAAGCCTTTGATGTCAATGGTGAGTTAACCCAATCCAAAGCGATGAGCATCAATAAAATTGGCCATGCCTTGCACACATTAAACCCCGTATTTAAAAAATTCAGTCACGATCCACGGATCGCTCAGTTAGCAAAGGATGTGGGGCTGCTTAAGCCGCAAATACATCAATCTATGTATATTTTTAAACAGCCGAAGATAGGAGGAGTGATCCGCTGGCATCAAGACGGCACCTATTTTCTAAGTGATCCCTTGTCCGTTGTGACATTTTGGTTTGCTGTTGAAGATGCCACCATTGAAAATGGTTGCTTACAAATCAAGGCCGATGGTAGTGATACGCCGTTGCGCGAACAATTTATGCGTTTTGCTGATGACAACACAGAGCTAAAAGTACTGGATGAAACGCCTTGGCCAAAAGATGAAGATGCGAAACCGTTGGAGGTGAAGAAAGGCTCGCTGGTTGTTTTTGACGGTTTACTGCCGCATTTTAGTGCGCCTAATCGCTCAGAGAAATCACGCCATGCTTTTACGCTGCACATGACGTGTGCCACCACAAAATATGACTCGCTAAATTGGTTGCAAGCCGTGCCTAGCCCTCTGTAGTTGATTTATTAACCGCGATAGAGGGTTTTGATTAAGTGGTAACCAAACTGAGTTTTGACTGGTCCGTGAACGGTTAAAATCTCTTTTTTAAACACAACGTTGTCAAAGGCTTTGACCATAGTGCCCGGGCTGAATTCCCCTAGATCACCGCCTTTTTTGCCGGATGGGCACAGTGAATGCTTTTTAGCGAGTTGTTGAAAGTTCGCGCCTTTGTCTAATTGCGCTTTCAACTGTTGTGCTTCTTTTTCGGTTTTGACCAAGATATGGCATGCGCCTGCTTTCATGATAATTCACCTATTTCGTTAACGCGCTCACTGCCTTTTTACAAGGCTTAATTGGGCGCGTACTGTGACAATATTAATACTGTTATTGTGCCACGGGACTGAGGTTAGCAGCAAAGACAAAGATCTATATTTAAAATCCATAAGGTAATTCCCATAGGTCTCGGATATTGTTTGTCTCTCGGTTATCATAGGTGTTTTTGGCAGATGCACTCAGCTTAGTAAAAACAGTGCGTATGTTGATAATATGCGCGCTGATTTTTGAGCGCAGTAAGACGAAGCGAAAATCGCTAAACCGATTTGATGGCTAACTTGAATAGTAAGGAGATAAGGTGTTTGCGTTATCCGATAGAAGCTTAAAAGGGCAAGTGTCTGATGTTGAGTGGCAATCTCGTATTGATCTAGCGGCATGTTACAGACTCGTGGCAGATGCGCGCTGGGGGGACCTTATTTATACTCATATTTCCGCGCGTGTTCCCGGTACAGATGAGTATTTGATTAATCCTTTTGGATTAACATTTGAAGAAGTCACCGCCTCGAACCTAGTAAAAGTCGATTTAGAGGGAAATATTTTAGACGGCTCGCCGTATTCTATTAATCCTGCTGGTTTTACCATTCATAGCGCTATTCATGAAGTGAGACATGATGCCCAGTGCGTCATTCATCTACATACCAAGGCAACGATTAGCGTTGCGAGCCTAAAGGGCGGTTTGCAACCATGGAGCCAATACGCAATGTTCTCTTTGTCGTCCATGAGCTATCACGCCTATGAAGGTTTAGCGGTAAATGCCGACGAGAAAAAACGCCTGCAAGATGATTTAGCGAGTAACAACCATATGCTGTTACACAATCATGGCGGTTTGACATTAGGCCCAACTGTGGGGGATGCCTTTATGCGCTTTTATGATTTGCAGCGGGCCTGTGAAATTCAAATGGACCTGCTTCAAGCAAATCAATCGGTTATTGAAATTCCACAAGCCATTGTCGATGGCATCTATGCTCAGGCCAATGTGGTTCACAGTGGGCAAACCGGCGGCCAAAAATCCTGGCCGGCCATGTTACGTAAAGCGTACAAACTCGATCCGAGTTTCTGCGAATAACGAAATAAACATACAAGACAAAAATACTTACTTTCAGGAATAGAATTAATGAAGATTACCCGCGTTGAAATTTTTGATATCGAGTGCCCCAAGCGCACCGTATGGAACCCCGTTTTTATTCGTATTCATACCGATGAAGGGATAACCGGCGTAGGGGAGGCTGGCCTAGCTTATGATTGGGGGCACAGCGCTGCTGCGCATATGATCAAAGAAATCGCTGAGGCATTATTAATAGGCTTTAACCCAGTTAACACCGAATTGCTATGGAGCAAAATGCTTCGAGAAGGGTTCTGGGGATTAGGCGGCGGCCCAGTTTTTTATGCTGCTATGAGCGCAATCGATACAGCATTATGGGACATCAAAGCCAGAGCGCTAAATGTACCTTTGTACCAGTTACTGGGTGGAAAAACTAACGGTAAACTTCGCACTTATGCCAGCCAGTTACAGTTTGATTGGGATAAAGAGGTTACCCGCTTGAACGATCCTGTTGATTACGGACGCGCCGCTGAAAAAGCCGTGGCTGAAGGTTACGATGCAGTGAAAGTCGATCCGATTGTTTACGATAAAAACGGAGCTGGGCACTTTGATCGCACCAAGTTGTTTACTCAGCCAGAGATGCGCCTGTTCAGAGCAAGGTTACAGGCCATTCGGGATGCGGTAGGTGACGACGTAGACATTATTTTTGAATGCCACAGTTTGCCAGGCGTTGCCACGGCTATTCAGTTAGGTGAAATGGTCGAAGACATAGGTTGTTTGTATTACGAAGAGCCAGTGAATTACTTAAATTCAAAGTTACATGACAAAGTTGCTAAGCGCGTGAATGTGCCTATTGCTGGTGGTGAGCGTTTGTACAACCGGTGGGGTGTTAGACCGTACTTAGAGGATCAAAGCCTAGACGTATTGCAACCGGATATAGGCTTATGCGGTGGTTTCACTGAAGCCAAAAAAGTGTGTGATTACGCTGATGTGTATGACGTACGTATTCAGGCCCATGTGTGTGGTGGCCCAGTGGCGACAGCGGCAAGTTTGCATTTAGAAACGGCCATTCCTAACTTTTTAATCCATGAACACCATACTTACGCCATTAAAGATTGGAACCGCGAATTGTGTATTCAAGATCCACAGCCGGTAAATGGCTTCTTTGAAGTAACGGAAACGCCAGGAATCGGTATCGATCTTAATGATGAGATTGTTTATCGTTCACCGCATATGGAAGTGAAGTAAGTCTTGCAAGCATAGCCATATGAGCACAGTGCCACCATTCGAGGGCACTGTGCTGAGTGATTCAGTATTTTCTTTTTTTCGACTTATCGATTTAATCTTTGTCTGTTAGTGACATCATTCTTGGTTCAATTTGATTTAACCTGTGTATTTTCTGAACTATTTTTGAGCGCCATATTGGTGCTGTAAAAAGGCGAAACGTCGACTTAGCCCCTACACTCATGTTTCTAACTTCATGGCTTAACACGTGGTAGACGTTTTCTTTTAGCCATTGGAGCGGCGAAAAGAATTAGGAAAGGGAGGATCAGATGTTAAGACGTCAATTTTTACACGCACTGGGACTGGGCGCTGGGGCGGGCTTAGCCAGCATATCGTCATGTTTACAAGCTGCGCCAAAGTTAGCAAACGCAAATAACGCTCTCGCTCCAGGTGATTGGCAAGCGCTACGTAATTTGTTTCCACTGACTCGGGACTACATTCAACTATCGACATTTTTGTTAGCCTCGCACCCAGCACCTGTTTCTCAAGCCATCGAAAAGCACAGACACGCATTTGATGAAAACCCGTCAGATTATTGGCATCAACATTTTCTGACCATTGACGGGAAAATAATGCAGGCCGCCGCTGACTACATGGGAGGTGAAGCAGAACACATTGCGTTAACAGACAGCACCACTATGGGGTTGGGCTTAATCTACAGTGGGCTAAAACTCCAAGCAGGGGATGAGATACTGCAAACTGTGCACGACCATTACTCCACTGATATGTCGTTGGCGCATCGGGCTAAACGTACTGGTGCCACGGTTAAGCGTATCGCCTTGTATGACGAGCCCGCCCAGGTAAATGTGGATCAAGTGCTAAAGCGGTTGCATGGCGCTATTGGCAGGCAAACGAAAGTGGTAGCAGCTACGTGGGTGCATTCGTCCACTGGTGTAAAGCTGCCTATTCGGGCTATGGCAGATACCATTACCCAGCTTAATCAGCAGCGTAAAGGCGAGCAACAAATACTATTCTGCGTTGATGGCGTTCACGGGTTTGGTATTGAAGATCAAGATATTAGCCACTTAGGCTGTGACTTTTTCGTTGCCGGCACTCACAAATGGATATTTGGCCCAAGGGGCACGGGCGTGATCTGGGGTAATGAAAGAGCATGGGCGCAAAGTGAGCCAGTTATTCCCAGTTTCGGTGGGTCTTACGATGTGTGGCTAGGGTCAGCGACGCAAGATGAAGTGCCGATTGGCGATCATATGTCTCCTGGCGGCTTTCACTCTTTCGAGCACCGCTGGGCATTGCCTGAGGCATTTAAATTACACCTTCAATTAGGCAAGGCAAACGTGCAAAAGCGTATTCATCAATTAAACACGCAAACTAAACAAGGCCTAGCAAAAATGCCTCATGTGACTTTGTATACACCGAGTGACAGTTCTCTTTCATCTGGCTTAGTGTGCTTTGATGTGAAAGGGTTAGCGCCCGAAACAGTGGTAGAAAAGATGCACGCCAAAGGCATCATTATGAGCAGCACACCTTATCGGCAAAGCTATGCGCGATTTGCGCCGTCACTGCTTAATAACGAACAGGAAATAGAATTGGCGCTGGCTGAAATTCGTGCACTGGCGTAGCACCAGAAATTGAGCCGGTAAAGATCGCTAGAACCTTCGCGGACTAAAAGCAAAAAAAAGGGGATGATATAAATATCATCCCCTTTTCGCTTCCCCTGCCTGCTTTACGCGGCGTCTGTGTGCGTTTCAGGTTCACCTTTGACGAGCTGTTGATTTGCATCAAGCAACTCCATATCAAAGGTGTACTCATCAACACGCACGGCTAGTTGTCGCTTATTATTATAATCGATTACGCGAGCGTATTCGTTCGCGCTTAGTTCACCGTTTTCATGCAGCTTAGTCACTGCATTTTCAAAGGAAACAAACGGAACCACAGGATCCTTACGGAGTGCTTTTTGCACAACTTTAAGAATAGGCATGACATCGTGCTTTGCAGCAAATGCTTCTTGGTTGATGTGATTACCATCACCAGGAATAACCTTAACCAAGTGGGTTAAATCTGCCATGATCGAGCTTTGCGCCATAGTGGCATCAGAAAGCTGTCGTTTTAGCTTGTCAGATATGGCCGGAACTGAGCGCGTAAAAGTGTTGGTTAATACACGCATCAAACCACGAGTGGCCGTGTTCGGGAAATTACTGACGAATTCATTCAAAGCCTGCTCACCCTGCAATAAACACCATTGAATGGCGTATTCGAAGTAAGGCTTGGCTTCAATTCGGTTTGTTACACGTTGCTCGTAAAAACGAACCACCGCCATAGAGGCATACAAGTAACTCATTACATCACCCAAACGTGCCGACAGCATCTCGGCTTTCTTCAAATCACCCCCAAGAACGAGCAAGGATAAATCAGCAAGAGGTGCTAGTTTAGCCGAGAGGGCATTCATGCGTTTTTCGTATGGCTTCACTTCAGGCAAGCTTGATTGTGCACCGCGCGTAAAGGTTAAATAGCTTTTACTAAAGCTGCGCAATGAATTCTTAACACTAAAGCTGATGGTTTTACCTAGCACTTTATTAAATTCTTTGTCTGCTGAGGCTTCATCGCTGTGAATAAGATCAACCATTTCTTTCATATGTGGGTGACAGCGCATAGCGCCTTGACCAAATATCATTAAGCTTCTGGTTAAAATGTTTGCACCTTCAACCGTAATGGCAATGGGTTGCGCTGCATAACCATTCGCTAAGGTATTCTGTGGCCCGCGTTGAATGGCTTTACCCGCTTGAATATCCATAGCGGTGTTGCACACATCACGACCTAATTCAGTCATGTGGTATTTAGCCATTGCCGTTACAACAGAGGGCTTAAGGCCTAGGCCAAGTCCTTCTGTGGTTAATACGCGCATGGCTTCTAGTACAAAGGTTTTACCGGCGATATCAGCAAGCTTTTCTTGGATCCCTTCGAAACGCCCAATTGGCACACCGAATTGTTCACGTACGAACGAGTACTCAGCGGTTGATTTGAGTGCAGACTGCGCAGAAGCAACGCCCATTGCAGGAAGGGAAATTCCGCGCCCTGCGCCTAAGCAACTAACCAGCATCTGCCAACCACGGCCAATGTTTTTCTGACCACCAATGATGAAATCCATTGGTATAAACACTTTATTACCACGGGTGGTACCGTTGTAGAAACGAATACCCATAGGATCGTGACGGTTGCCTAATTCAACACCAGAATGGGATTTAGGAATTAAGGCGCAGGTGATACCTAGCTCAACTTTGTCGCCCAATAAATGGTCGGGGTCGAATACTTTAAACGCTAAACCAAGCACGGTGGCAATTGGCGCAAGTGTGATGTAACGCTTATCCCACGTCACCGATAAGCCCAGCACTTCTTCTCCGTTGTACATTTCTTTAGTCACAATCCCTGTATCAGGAATAGCACCCGCATCTGAGCCTGCCTCAGGGCTGGTCAGTGCAAAACATGGAATGTCTTTGCCCACAGCTAGATTAGGTAGCCAGTGGTCCTGCTGCTCTGTGGTACCGTAATGCATTAGCAGCTCGCCCGGTCCTAATGAATTAGGCACCATAACAGTTACCGCAACCGCGCTGCTTTTGACAGCAATAGTAGCGACTATGGTTGAGTTGGCGTAAGGAGAGAACTCTAATCCGCCGAATCTTTTCGGAATAATCAAAGCGAAAAATTTATTTACTGATAGAAAGTCCAATACCTTTTGCGGTAAGTGATCGCCGTTTTGCAGTTCGTAGTCGTCAACCATTTCCAATAGTTCTTGTACTGGACCGTCTAAGAAGGCTTGCTCATCTGCGCTCAATGTCGCTTTAGGGATGGCGCGCAAGGCTTGCATGTCAGGGGTACCACGATAGATGGATGATTCAATCCATACGTCACCCGCATCTAACGCTTCTTGTTCTGTTAAAGAAATTGCTGGTAATACTTTTTTAAGGTTTGTTCTAATACTCATGATAATTACTCATCCGCTCATCTGACCAGTTGGGTTTTATACTACGCAATTTCTAGAATAGATCAAATTTATCTTCAGTATATAGGTGCTTAAAGCGCCCAGTGGCATGTAAACTTTATTAAACGAAAGTTACGCTTTAGCTTTTAAAAATGTAATTTAATCAATTGGATAAAGTTAGTTTTAATTGGTTTTTAAAAAAGAAGCATTGAACAAACGCTGACGAAATAAAAATAATATTTATCATCGTCACGTTGATGAAGCACAGTTTTTTACTAGCCTTTGCTGGTAGGTTATTTACTCAAAGGTGTTAAAGAGGATTAGCTGATCACTTCTCAAACATTATTCTTATTGATTGGTACTTACCGAAACCTTTGGCCTGATAGACAGCGAAATGTAAATGGGGCAGGGAGGAGAAGCCAGTATTACCTGAATAACCAATGAGTTGGCCCCGCTTAATATCTTGTCCAAGGGTAGGCACCACGCCATTTTGTTGTAAATGATAGTACTCACCTGTCGTGCCGTCATCATGCAGTATAGTGATGAAATTAGCGTATTTAGCGAAGTTTCTATTGGCACCACCTCTATTATGCTTTTGCTGTAAGTCGATCACTTGACCACCACGTGCCGCATGAATAGGCGTACCTATTGGCATCGCAAAATCCACTGCGTATCGCGAAGCCCCTTGATGACTATAGCCGCCGTTAAACCCTTGCACCACCCTAAACGTCTTGCGCTTCCCGTAGGGTAGCGCATATTGGTAACTATCATCATGTTGGGCGTTTTCGATTCCTGGGGTCCAGTAAAAATCTTCCTTGCTGCGCACTGGGCGATGGGTATCAATAGCCTGCAATGTTAATATTTTAACGCGTTCCAAGGGTCCCAAAACCCGTGTTTTAGTGTAGCGATCTTTTACTATTATTTCGGTTTTAAGGTTTCGTGTTCTCACGTCTAACGTAGAGGTGATGGGGTAGGGTTTATTATTGCTCAACCAGTATTCTATCACCTTGCCATGTTCAACTTTTTCAAAACACGCCCAATTATCTATGCAATAGGCTTGGGTCGCACATGAGAAACAAGATAAAAATGCGATAACGAACCAATGTTTAACCATATAGACCCTTTTGCGATTGCTGACGTCGATTTTCATTTATATGCAGACCCAAAAAGTACGAATAAATTTGTTCAGTGAGAATAATATTGGATAAATAACAGCATCCACCCACCAAATTAGTGCCAAAGTGATCATGAGTGTTAATGTTGACTATATATCAACAGAGCATTTCGCCTAAATTGCGAGATTTTTCCTCGTATTTAATTTATACATCTACATAAGTTCAGGTGAGTTGTCATATCAAGAGACGGGGTGCTAGCGTAACTGCGACCAAAATACTTTTTAAAGGAGCCAATGATGGCTAAAGGTTTATTGCAAATTGAAGTCGCTGAAGAGCTAACCCCAAGCGCGTGGTTAAAAATAGATCAAGCGCGTATAAACTTATTCGCTGATGCCACAGGTGACCACCAATGGATACATATTGATCCGAAGCGCTGTGAAAAAGAAAGTCCCTTTAAAACCACTATTGCCCATGGTTATTTGAGTGTGACCTTAATGCCAGAGTCCTTCTATCATATGGTTCAGCTCGATTCTGCAAGCCAAACTGTATTGAACTATGGGATTGACAAAATACGCTTTTTAGAGCCTGTGCGGGTCAACGATGAAATTCGTTTTGTCTCTTCTCTTGCGAGGAAAGAAAAGAAGCCGTTAGGTACCTTATTTAGCTTTCACACCCAGATAGAAATCAAAGGCAGAGACAAGCCCGCAGCAGTAGGCACTTTTTTGATGATGTTACTGGCTTAAACTTTAGTATGAGCAATCTTTTTACCTGTTAGATTGCTCTCTTCCACTGATCTGGTCCGACCATGAGTTGAACGAATGTTTACATATAAGTAACATTGCGTTTACATCCAACGAATCCCCCCCTACTATCATTGTGACGCGTTATTTTAGCGCCCGAGAATCAGTCACTTACTGGTTGGAATTAGAACTATTAGACAATATTGACGCGCGGTCTGAGTGGTTGGAAAGGTCCGTTGTTAACACGCTCGATTTGAATCTAATAATTACCTCGAGAACACACAATGAAGATAAATACACGAGTCAGTGCTTTAGCCGCGGCCATTTCCGCACAGTTTTTATTTGCTACGCCTACAGTATTAGCCCAAGAAGCTGATGTAGAGAAAAAAGAAGACATCGAAATGATCATGGTGACCGGTAGTTTCGTTCGCCGCAGTGAAAACTTTGAATCACCGTCCCCATTGTCCGTCGTTGATAGCGTCGCTATTGACGCCCTTGGCGCGAAAAATATCGCCGATATTACACAAACATTAACCATTAACACTGGGGCTGAAAATAACCCCGACGCATTTACGCAAAATGCGACAGCCGGTACGTCAAATATTAACCTTCGTGGTCTTGGCGTGGCATCGACGTTGGTTTTGTTGAACAATAAACGTCAAGTAGTTAATGCCCAGCCGACCAACAATGGATTAAATTTCGTTGATACTAGCTCGCTCGTTCCAATGATAGCTATTGACCGTGTGGAGATCATTAAAGATGGTGCATCTGCTTTATATGGCTCGGATGCTGTAGCAGGGGTAGTTAACTTTATTACCAAGCGTAATTATGATGGTGTGAAACTCAGTGCGGACTATCAAGACGGTGCCCACGGCAATAACAAAGAGTATGTATTGCAAGGTTTATGGGGTACCAGTAATGAAGATAGCAGTATTATTGCCGCGGTAAGTTACACTAATCGCTCCCCGTTATTTATAAAAGATCGTCGTTTGAGTCGTCCTGAAGATGACAGCAGTGCGTTGGGCAATCCGGGCTCGTACTTTATTGGCGCAACACCCTTTATTGATCCCTATGGGTGTGAAGAGTACGGCGGTGCATCTAATGTGTTAGCGCCTCCCGGTACCGTGCCGGGCCTAGATGTAGGTCTTTGTATGTTTGATTTCGGTAAAGATTATTCATACGTACCAGATGAATCTCGTCTTAACGCCTATGTAAAAGCGGAATATGAGTTATCCGACGAAATGAGTTGGACGACTGAAGTGAGCTTTGCACGTAACCGTGCATCTCGGGGGGGCGCGCCAAGTTTCCCAATCCTTACTGGACCGGTGGTGCCTGCTGATCACCCTGAAAACCCATTTGGACAAGCTGTGACCTTTTTCGGCCGTGCTGAAGGTAACGGTAAAGCACCTGATTTTGCTAATACTGAATCCGATACATTTCGTTTTAACACCGCGCTGCAAGGTGAGCTAGAGCATGGTTTCTGGGAAGTCAGTTACACCAATGCAACCAACGATTTCTTTTTTAGCGTACCAGACGTGTTGAACACAGAGTTTAACTTAGCGTTAAACGGTTTGGGCGGCGGACAATGTAATCCATTAACGGGTACGCCAGGGGAAGGAGATTGCGAATACTTTAATCTTTTCGCAACATCGTACACAACTGCGCCTAACTCTCAGTACGTAATTGATTCATTTACGGGTCTTGAAACCATCGATTCAAAAGCTGATTTACAAGTATTTGAAGGCTTTATGTCATTCGATGTGTTTGATATGGATGGCGGAGCTGCAGGTTTGGCATTTGGTTTACAATACCGTGATGAATCTTTGAGCCAAGATTACGATGCACTGGCTAATCAAGACAGCTTTACGTTTGTAATTGGTAACCCCGACTTTGACGGCTCATTAGATGTGTGGGCTGCATTTGCTGAAATGGCATTGCCTGTAACGGATGACTTAGATATTCAACTTGCTGTGCGTTACGAAGATTACGGCGGCACCATTGGTGATACGATTGACCCTAAAGTAGCTTTTTCATATAGAGCCAGTGAACAATTGTCTTTACGAGGTTCAATTTCAACATCTTTCAGAGCGCCAACGGTATTCTTAAGAAATGGTGGGGGAACCTCGCTACAACAACTCGTTGACCCTCTTATCGGTGCAAATGCATTCGCTGCAGTGCGCACAGTAGGTAATGAAGATTTAAAACCTGAAGAATCTACCGCATACAACCTTGGTGTGTCGTTCGAGCCTATTAGCGACTTTTCTATTGAAGTTGACTACTGGAACTTCGAGTTTGAGGATTTGATTATTCAAGAGAATCCGCAGGCTGTATTAAACTTAGACCCAAGCGATCCTGAGCGTGTTGTTCGTGCAGGCGACCCACTTACAGGCCCATTGACACAAGTTAACAACACTTATGTTAATGCAAGCTCTCTTGAAACATCAGGTTTAGATTTTGTGACCAGTTACAAGATTGATACGGACGCTGGTATGTTTGTACCATCAATCAATGCTACTTACATTCTGGAATACGAACTAAACGACCCGCAAGCAGGTAAAGTCGATGGGGCAGGGCGTAGAAACTTTACAAATATAGGCACATCCTCGCCTGAACTACGTTTAAACCTTGGGCTAAATTGGTCCTCGGGTGCTCATTCTGCCAATATCTTTGCCCGTTATATTGATAGTTATGATGATGATCAAAACTGTGCAGATGGCAGTGTCAATACCGGTTCATGTGAAGGATTAGGAGGGTTTAAAGGAGTTGATAGCCAAGTGACCTATGACGTGCAGTACAACGTTAATTTGGGGACTTTGTTCGATACACAGAACAACTATGTATTGTCTGTGGGCGGGATTAACATCACAGATGAAGAGCCACCACAGTTATTCACTAACAGTGGCTTTGATAGTAAAGTGCATGACCCAAGAGGGCGTCAAATATACGCGCGCTTCGCCGTCGAGTTCTAGACTCAGCACTTTATGTAAAAAAACCTGCTTCGGCAGGTTTTTTTGTTTCAACGGTTTGTAAACTTAAGTGACCGAATGTCATCTAAGTAAATCACGCCCTCGCTTTCATTTTGATAGGCTAACGGCATGATAGACATTGCCACTCAACTCGATGAACCGTATATAGGAGGATTACATGGTAGATAAATTATCAGAAAGTGAAACGCAAGCTAAGTTGGTTGAGCTCAACCAAGGTTTGCCCGCAGATCAACATTGGCATATTAGCGACAGCAAACTCGCCAAGAACTTCAAGTTTAAGAGCTTTATTCGTGCGTTCGGCTGGATGAGTCAAATCGCCATTTGGGCAGAAAAGCTCAATCATCATCCTGAATGGTTCAATGTATATAATAAAGTGGAGGTTAAACTCACTACCCATGACGTTGGTGGTTTAAGTGAACTGGATTTTAAACTGGCGTCTAAGATGGATCTGTTGCAGGTCTAGTTAGCTGTTTATCTTGCCTTAGCGCACAACGTAACCAGTGGTTTTGTATGAATTGCATACAATCCAATAAACCTTCTGGATTTATTTGAGTTTTATGCTTCACAAGGCTTGCGCGTCTCAGTTAGCTATGTATAATACGCCCCACTCGAGACGCGACACGCAATGCATAGTGTCCTTATCGAAAAAGATTTCAAGCGCGGGATGGAGCAGTCTGGTAGCTCGTCGGGCTCATAACCCGAAGGTCGTAGGTTCAAATCCTGCTCCCGCAACCACTTTTTGAAACTTGGCATTCAGCCAATTTTCAGTGAGAATAGTGGACTAGGGTCCAGAAACAAAAAGCCCCGCTTGTACGGGGCTTTTTGTTATCCTTTTTATCCTGTTTTTAATTTACTCTGGGCTTATGGCCCTTTTTTCGTTTTTGGAGCGTGAATTTTGTCACAACTAGAACAGAAATTAACTGAAATGTTGACCGCACCTGTTGAAGCGCTTGGCTTTGAAATGGTGGGGATTGAATTTGTTCGCGCTGGAAAACATTCAACCATGCGCGTTTACATTGATCACCCTGACGGTATTTCAGTGGATCATTGTGCAGAAGTGAGTCATCAAGTGAGTGCCGTACTTGATGTAGAAGATCCAATTAATACCGAATACAACTTAGAAGTGTCCTCGCCGGGCATGGAACGTCCATTATTTAAGTTACAACATTATATCGAATCAGTGGGTGAAATCGTCACATTACGATTAAAGATGCCAATGGGAGACAGACGTAACTTTAAAGGTAAGTTATTGTCCGAAGCCGATGGCATGTTAACTATTGAAGTGGATAACCAAGAATTTGTATTGGCCTTTGCCAATATTGAAAAAGGCAATGTTGTTCCAACGTTTGATTGAGTAGATGGCCATTAAGGCTTTTGCTAAAGAATAATCAGTGAGGCAATCATGAATAAAGAAATTTTGTTAGTGGCGGAAGCCGTTTCAAATGAAAAACAAGTTCCAAGAGAAAAAATCTTTGAAGCGTTAGAGTTTGCCATTGCAAGTGCTACTAAAAAGAAAACTGAAGGCGAAATTGAAGTACGCGTTGCTATTGACCGTATTACTGGCGACTTTGATACGTTCCGTCGTTGGATGGTTATCGCTGATGATCAAAAGCAAGAGAACCCTTTTGCAGAAATGACTATTTCTGCCGCTCAAATTGATGAGCCTGACATTCAACTAGGCGACTATGTTGAAGATCAAATCGAATCAATCAAATTTGACCGTATAACCACACAAACGGCTAAGCAAGTTATTGTACAAAAAGTACGTGAAGCTGAGCGCGCCCAAGTGATGGCTGAATACGAAGAGCGTGTGGGTGACTTAGTCACTGGTACCGTTAAAAAGGTCAACCGCGACAATATCATTATAGACTTGGGTAACAACGCCGAAGGCGTCATTTACCGTGACGATATGTTACCTCGTGAAACATTCCGCCCGGGTGACCGAGTACGTGGATTATTGTACGTCATTCGCCCTGAAGCACGAGGAGCTCAATTGTTTGTGAGCCGCACGCACCCGGACATGCTGGTAGAGTTGTTTAGATTGGAAGTGCCTGAAATCGCAGAAGAAACCTTAGAAATTAAGGCTGCTGCTCGCGATCCCGGTTCTCGCGCTAAAATCGCGGTTAAAACCAACGATAAACGTCTTGACCCAGTAGGTGCTTGCGTAGGTATGCGTGGTTCACGCGTACAAGCAGTCAGCAGCGAATTAAGTGGTGAGCGTGTAGACATCGTATTGTGGGATGACAACCCAGCACAATTCGTTATCAATGCAATGGCACCGGCTGAGGTTGCATCCATCGTTGTTGATGAAGATAACCACACCATGGATGTTGCGGTTGAGTCTGACAATCTAGCTCAGGCAATTGGTCGTAGTGGCCAAAACGTCCGTTTAGCCGCTCAGCTTACTGGCTGGGAATTAAACGTGATGACGGTTGAAGACTTAAACAACAAACACGACGAAGAAAATTCAAAAGTGTTAGCTGTGTTCGTTAATGGTCTTGATATTGATGAAGAGTTTGCAGCGGTATTGGTTGATGAAGGTTTCTCTACGCTTGAAGAAATCGCTTATGTACCCATTAATGAGCTACTTGAAATAGACGGCCTTGATGAAGACATCGTTGAAGATTTACGTAGCAGAGCGCGCGCAGCACTCACCACGCAAGCGTTAGCGAATGAAGAGACATTGGAAGCCTCTGAACCAAAAGAAGAGCTATTAAGTTTAGCCGGTATGGAACGCCATGTTGCCTACACATTGGCAAGTCGCGGCATTACCGATCTTGAAGCACTTGCGGAGCAAGGCGTAGACGAGATCAGCGATATTGAAGAACTAGACGAAGAAAAAGCGGGCCAGTTAATTATGGCTGCACGTAACATTGTCTGGTTTAACGAAGAATAGGGTCACCAAAGAGGAATTACGAATATGGCAGAAGTATCCATTGAAAAACTCGCCGCCGATATCGGCACTTCGGTTGACCGCTTAGTTAAGCAGTTTAAAGATGCTGATATTGTTAAAGCGGCAAATGAAAACGTGACTGAAGATGAAAAACGTCAGCTGTTGGATTATTTAAGCAAACAACATGGCGGTACGGGCTCTGAAGCGCCTAAGCGAATGACATTACAACGCAAAACGACCAGTACTCTGAATATGGGTAAGTCGAAAGCGGTCACGGTTGAAGTACGTAAAAAGCGTACTTATGTTAAACGTACTGATGTAGAAGAAGCACGTTTAGCAGAAGAAGAAACAGCTCGTGCTCTAGCAGAACAGCAAGCGCAACTTGAAGCTGAAAAAGCGGCCGCAGAAGAAGCGAAAAAAGCAGCTGAAGAGAAAGCGAAGAAAGCCGCTGAATCTAAAGCGAAAGCGGAAGCTGAACGTCTGGCCCGTGCTGAAAAAGCGAAAAAAGAAGCAGAAGCGCGTCAAGCCGAAGAATCAGCGTTAAGCCCTGAAGAAAAAGCAGAACAAGAGCGTGTTCGTACTGAAGCGGAAAATATCCGTAAGAAGCAAGAGCAAGAGTCTCAACGTAAGCTTGAAGAAGATGCGAAAAAAGCCGCTGATGAAGCGCGCAAACTTGCTGAAGAAAACTCACGTCGCTGGAAAGAAGAAGAAGAGCGTCGTAAGAAGCAAGAAGCGGAAGAAGTGCACGTGCACAGTAACCGTTACGCACAAGAAGCTGAAGACGCTGATGATATTAAAATCGAGCGTGGCGGACGTCGTCGTAAAAAGTCAAAACGCAATGCTGGTTCAGACCTTAAGCACGCGTTTAACAAGCCTGCGCAGCCAGTTGAGCGTATCGTTCGTTTAGGCGAAACGATTACGGTTAGTGACTTAGCTAGCAAGTTAGCCATTAAAGCGACTGAAGTCATCAAAGCGATGATGAAAATGGGCGAGATGGCGACCATTAACCAAGTACTCGACCAAGAAACAGCGGTACTCGTTGTTGAAGAAATGGGTCACAAATACGAATTAGTGAACGATAACGCGTTAGAAGACGAGTTGTTGGCAGACAAAATATCGTCTGAGTTAGCGTCGCGTGCACCGGTTGTAACGATTATGGGTCACGTTGACCATGGTAAAACATCACTGCTAGATTACATTCGTCGCGCGAAAGTTGCTGCGGGTGAAGCAGGTGGTATTACTCAGCATATCGGTGCTTACAGTGTTGAAACAGACAATGGCCGAATTGCTTTTCTAGATACTCCAGGTCACGCCGCGTTTACCGCTATGCGTGCACGTGGTGCCACAGCAACAGATATCGTTATTTTGGTTGTTGCAGCAGACGATGGTGTTATGCCACAAACAAAAGAAGCGGTTCAGCACGCGAAAGCAGCTGGTGTCCCTTTGATTGTTGCTGTTAACAAAATGGATAAAGAAAGCGCCGATCCGGATCGTGTTAAAACTGAATTGTCACAACTAGAAGTGATTTCAGAAGAGTGGGGCGGCGAACACCAGTTCGTTAATGTTTCTGCCAAAACAGGTGAAGGCATCGACGCGTTGCTTGAAGCAATTAGCTTACAAGCTGAATTACTAGACTTGAAAGCGCCGCCTACAGGCTCTGCTAAAGGTATTGTTATCGAGTCTCGCTTGGACAAAGGACGCGGCCCAGTGGCTTCTGTCTTGGTGCAAGAAGGTCAACTTAAAGCCGGTGATATCTTACTTTGTGGTATTGAGTACGGTCGTGTGCGCGCCATGCGTGATGAAAACGGCAAAGATGTTGCCATCGCAGGGCCTTCAACACCAGTAGAAGTACTTGGTTTGTCAGGTGTTCCCGTGGCTGGTGAAGATGCGTTAGTGGTACAAGATGAGCGTAAAGCTCGTGAAGTAGCGACTAAACGTAATGCTAAGCAGCGTGAAATTAAATTGGCCAAGCAGCAAAAAGCGAAACTTGAGAACATGTTTGCGAACATGGAAGCGGGTGACGTTAGCGAGCTTAACATCGTGCTCAAAGCCGACGTTCAAGGCTCTGTTGAAGCAATCTCTGATTCATTGACCAAATTGTCGACTTCTGAAGTGAAAGTGAACATAGTCGGCAGTGGTGTTGGTGGTATTACTGAAACTGACGCCAGCTTAGCGGCTGCATCTAGTGCTATTGTGGTAGGTTTCAACGTACGTGCTGATGCAAGTGCAAGACGCGTGATTGAAGCCGAAGAAATCGATTTGCGCTACTACAGTGTTATCTATAGCTTGATTGATGAAGTTAAGATGGCGATGACTGGTATGCTAGCCCCTGAATTCAAACAAGAAATCATTGGTTTGGCTGAAGTACGTGACGTATTTAAATCACCTAAACTTGGTGCAATTGCCGGTTGTATGGTGGTTGAAGGTACAATTAAACGTAGCAACCCAATCCGCGTGTTACGTGAAAACGTCGTTATCTACGAAGGTGAGCTTGAATCACTAAGACGCTTCAAAGATGACGTGCAAGAAGTACGTAACGGTGTTGAGTGTGGTATCGGCGTGAAGAACTACAACGACGTTAAAGTGGGCGACCAAATCGAAGTATTTGAAATCGTTCAAGTTGAGCGTGAACTATAATTCGCTAACATAAAATGTTAGCGCGTTATTAGTATTGAATTAAAACGGAGGCTTAGGCCTCCGTTTTGTCTTAACAAAAGCATCATTTAATGCTTTAGGAGATTAAAATGGCAAGAGAATTCTCTCGCACCGACCGTGTAGGTCAGCAAATCCATAAAGAGATCGCCAGTATTTTACAGAATGAGTTCAAGAATCGTGACCCGCGTTTGGGCATGGTAACTGTGTCTGCTGTTGAAGTATCTCGCGACCTAGCATATACAAAAATTTATGTGACCTTTTTTGAGAACGACGAAGAAGTCATGAACAACTATTTGTCGATCCTAGAAGAAAACAAAGGTTATATCCGCACTTTGCTGGCGAATCGCATGCGTATGCGTGCTGTACCTGCGATTAAATTTGTTCGCGATGGTTCATTAAGTGAAGGTATTCGTATCAGTAATTTGGTGGATGAAACACTAAACAAAGACAAAGAGCGCGCGCGCAATGCAGGTCGTTCTTTAGATGAAGACGAACAAGAGGATTAAGGCTTGGCTAGACGTCGTAAAGGTCGCGCAATAGACGGAATTTTGTTGTTAGACAAACCATTGGAAATTTCGTCAAATCAGGCGCTACAAAAAGTGAAACGTGCATTTCTAGCAGCCAAGGCAGGTCATACTGGCGCGCTGGATCCACTGGCTACTGGGATGTTGCCAGTGTGTTTAGGTGAAGCCACTAAGTTTTCCCAGTTTTTGTTAGATGCCGATAAAACCTATATTGTTACGGCTAAGTTAGGCGTAAGAACAACGACGTCAGATGCTGATGGTGAGATAGTTGATACTCGTGAAGTGAATGTGACTGAGCAGCAATTAATTGATGCATGTGAGACATTTAAAGGGCCAATCAAACAAGTTCCGTCAATGTTCTCAGCATTAAAGCATCAGGGCAAACCTCTGTACCATTATGCACGTCAAGGGATAGTCATCGAGCGAGAAGCGCGAGATATCACTATTTTCTCACTTAACATTACTTGCTTTGATGGTGATGAAGTAGACATGGAAGTGCACTGCAGTAAAGGCACTTACATACGCTCTTTGGTCGATGACCTGGGACAGCTTTTAGGTTGCTGTGCTTATGTGAGTAAATTGCATCGTACCGCTGTTGCTGATTACCCGAGCGACAAAATGGTGACTTTTGAAATGCTTGAGTCTTTGCTCGAAAAAGCCCAAGCGGAGCAAATACCCTTAACGGATATTCTCGACCCATTGTTAATTCCTATGGACAGCGCCGTAAAAGCACTGCCTAGTGTTGAACTCACACCTGCTTCAAGAGACTCATTTCTGCATGGTCAGCCAGTGCCTTATGTCAGTGAGGCCGCGATTGACCAAGGTACTCTGGTACGCACATATTGCACTGAAGACAACGTTTTCTTGGGTGTGTCAGAGCTCGATAACGATAACAAAGCCGCCCCTAAACGTGTTGTGGTATTTAACTCGCCAGCTTAGTAAGATTTGTCCTTGCTAAATAAACGGTAGTCACTATAATACGCGCTCCTTGGCATGGCTGAATTAGTGATCGGCCTGCTGTATTTTAGCTCTTATATTGGAGAAAGTTATGTCACTAACTACTCAAGAAACTGCAGCAATCATTGCTGATTATGGCGTAAAAGAAGGTGATACTGGTTCACCTGAAGTTCAAGTTGCATTGTTGACTTCTAACATCAACAAGCTTCAAGGCCACTTTGCTGACCATAAAAAAGATCACCACTCACGTCGTGGTTTATTACGCATGGTTAGCCAACGTCGTAAACTTCTTGATTACCTTAAAGGTAAAAACGTTGAGCGTTATCAAGATCTAATCAAACGTTTGGGCCTACGTCGTTAATTCGACAGCTTATTGCGTTTGAAAGAAAGCACCTTCGGGTGCTTTTTTCGTTTAAGAAGAATATTCCGGGCCGATAATGATGTCGGTATTAGTATTAGTATTAAAGTCATTGCTCAAGCGCTTTTAGCCTTTTAAGCGCGACTTTGTAAAAACGGTGAATCTATTTAGGTGGCGATGCAACTTTGTTCCAGCGGTTAACCAAGCAATGCCTGTTCGCGCTCTTGCTCTGTTAATACGTTGACGAAGGGAGTTCTGCGCCTGAGTTTGCGCATTTGAGGAGTGTCAGCTAGTACTCCTTCAATAAAGCTATCCGGAGTGTCATCAATACACTCCATCAAGCAGCTCCACACTAGGTAGCCACCGTGGCGTAATTGGCCATTGGCGTATCTTAATTCGATGGTGTCGATGACATGTTGACGAAGCTCAGGCTTTGCAATGAGCTTTTTTACCATCGCTTGATGCAGCGCTAATATCTGCTTATCAATATTTTCGTATTGAGCGCTATTACTTTTTCGAAGAGGATTTCTACGGGTATTGCGGCGCGCATGGTCGGCGCGAGAATGTGGTCTATTCATTATCTCAGTAGTGGTTGAAGCATGGATTCTAAACCATTGACTTTTACTTCGTGCATTAGGGCCAGTTGTTGTCCAAGTTTACCCTCGGGAAAGCCTTTTTGGCTAAACCAAACAAGATAAGGCTCGGGTAATTCCAGCAGCTTTCTACCGGCGTACTTACCAAAAGGCATGGTTTGATTGATGGCATCAACGAGTTGTTGATGTTGCTGTTCAGACATCTTTTGAGTTCACCTTTTGTTGTGTATTCCACAGATGGTAATACGGACCGTTGTTGGCCAAAAGCAGTGCATGATTACCTTGTTCTACCACGCGGCCATCTTGGATCACTATGATGCTGTCGGCATCCACTATAGTGGAAAGCCGATGGGCAATAACAATACTGGTATGCCCAACAGCAATCTCTCTAAATGCACTCAAAATAGCGTGTTCCGATTGACTGTCCAGAGATGAGGTTGCTTCATCAAATAGTAAGATGGGAGCACCTTTTAATATAGTGCGGGCAATAGCGACGCGTTGTTTCTCGCCCCCCGATAACTTCAGGCCCCGTTCACCTACTTTAGTGTCTTTCCCTTGAGGCAGGGCGTTGATGAAAGCGGATAGATGTGCGTGCTCAATGGCTTGGTAAACCTCCTCATCACTCGCTGACGGGTTACCGTAGCGGATATTCTCAAAAATACTGTCATTAAATAACACTGTGTCTTGCGGAACGATACCGATGGCTTGTCGCAATGAGGCTTGTGTCGATCGACTGACAGGTTGCTCATCGATATAAATTTCGCCACTATCGGCATTATAAAAACGAAACAATAATTTAATGATGGTGGATTTACCGGCGCCGCTTGGGCCAACAATAGCTACTTTATTGCCCGCAGGAACACGAAAACTCACGTTGTGTAAAATTTGTCTGTCAGGTCCGTAGCCAAAACTCACGTTTTCAAAGCGTACATTGCCTTTGCTGATGACTAGTGGTTTGGCATCTTGATTGTCGATAACACCTGGAGATTTACTGAGTAGGGTAAAGAGGTTCTCAATATTTGCTAATGCCCCTCTTATCTCGCGATACACAAAACCAAGGAAGTTCAGAGGCATAAAAATTTGCATAGTAAAGGCATTTACCAAAACAAAGTCACCAATGGTCATGGTGCCTTGTGCAACATAGTATGCAGCAACGGCCATCATGCTGGTCATGGCGATAGCGATAATGGTTGCTTGACCGCCATTTAGAGCAAAAAGCGACAACCTGTTTTTACGCCGTGCGGTTTCCCAGTCCGCTAAGGCGACATCGTAGCGCTTAGCCTCATAATCTTCGTTGTTAAAATATTTTACTGTTTCGTAATTCAGTAGGCTATCAATCGCTCTGGTATTACTAAGCGAATCGGCTTGATTGACCGCTCGCACAAATTCGGTTCTCCAGTGCGTTGCTCTCACAGAGAACCCGATGTAACCGATAACTGAGACTAAAATAATCGCCGCGAAGCTCCAGCCATAGTTGTAAAAAAGCACACCTACAACAGCCAGTATTTCGAGCAGGGTAGGGACAATATTAAAGACTAAGAAGCGCATCAGAAAACTTATCCCACTGGTGCCACGCTCAATGTCGCGAGACAAGCCCCCCGTTTGGCGATTTAAATGATAGTCGAGATCTAGTCTGTGAAGATGTTCAAATACTTGTAAGCTAATACGGCGCATAGCGCGTTCAGTAACACGTCCAAAAAGCGTGTCACGTATTTCCCCAAACAAGACGTTGGCTAAGCGCAGCAACCCATAGGCGGCAATGAGCGCAAAAGGAACAAGCACCAAGGCTTTTTCTGTATCAGGCGTGTTTAGGGTGTCAACGGCGTGTTTTAAGACAAAAGGTAGGCCGATACTGGCGACCTTGGCTGCGATAAGGCAAAGCATCGCAATAAAAACGCGGCGCTTGAATTCCAATAAATAAGGCCAAAGTTGTTTTACTACGCGCCAATTAAAGGGGACATCGTCAATTTGTGTGTGTTGTTTAGAACGCATGAGTCTCGTTATTCAGTAAGTGCTCAATCAGATTTTATTGAGCAGTTTCGACCATTAGACTTAGCGCGGTATAGATTTGTATCGGCACGGCTGATGGCGTGGTCCAGGCTATCCTGAGGATGCATTTGGTATATACCCAAGCTGACAGTGACGGTGAAACTATTTGAGTCTGCTTGATATTGTTGCTTAGAAACTTGAGCGCGTAGCTTTTCTGCTAGCGTAAAGGCTTGTTCTTGAGTAGTTTCAGGCAAGAGAAACAAAAACTCTTCTCCGCCCCAGCGAGCAACTGTATCTTGTTTGCGTAGTGCTCTGTCAAAAAGTTGACCAACTTGGGTGATGACATCATCCCCCACGTCGTGACCAAATTTGTCATTTACCCGCTTGAAATGGTCGATGTCACACATCATTAACGTTAAATTTTTATGGTGCCTTAACGTACGTTGGTGCTCGTATTCTAACTTTTCAAGCATGCCCCGGCGATTTTGTAATCCTGAAAGTGGGTCTAAGCGCGCCTGTTTTTCAAATTCGCGGCTAAGCTCTTGAAGTGTTTTAAATGAGCGCTGACGAGAATATTCATAGAACACGAATAATAAGCTGACTGTAATAAATGAATAGATAAGCCGTGAACTAAACTCGTCGCTGTACTCTGCCATTAAGAACAGGTTATTCGGATACTCTAATATCACAATAGCCACAAAAGCGAAGCATCCTAATTGGAGCAAGCCCCGCTTCAATCCGCCAAAAAATAGCACTACAGGTGGAACGATGTAAATCCACAGAGGACCGGTATTCTTAACCCCACCAGTGACTATTAGGTAGAGCATCAATAGCATTAATGCTCCTGTAACCAAGTTGGCCGAGACTTTATAGCCATTTTTACTTTGAAAAAATTTGAGAATCAAGCGGGAAGTGAAAAATAAAGCACTTGCTACCAACAAAGTCACACCAAGATAGAAGTCGTCATTTTTTAACCCGGCACTACGTACAAGGGCACTTACACCGAGCACAAAAGTGATGAGATAACCAATTAAGCCAAATAAGTTCGTAACTTGAATTTGTTGACGAACCGCTGGTGTGTTGCTCTTATTTGTGCCGGTATTTAGATAGGCGCTAAATAAACGCTTAACAATAAACATACTTGATCACTTTCCCTTTGTGTTACTCAAAATCGCCCACGATCTGAAAACTCAATTGCGATAATTGTTCTGCAAGTAACGCCACGCTATGACGATATCCTTCTTGGGCTAGGGCCGAGGTAAAAGAAAAACTATGCATTGATACATTTTGCTCATTTTTACCAGTACCCGTTTGCCAATATTGACCACTGCTAATGACCGTTCCCTGATCTGTCGGCATAAAATACTGAACGCTCACGATAAGATGCTCCTGACCCAAGTTTGCTTCAGGTGAATCATAAGCAACAAAACGTGTGGCTTCCGCATGCTGATTCAACCAGGCAAGCATCGTGTTATGTACACCATTTTGCAAATTTTCTGCCCATAAATCTAAGTCAGAGTAATACAGTTGATTACCCTGTATTTGCATCACTAGATTAGGTCGTTTGAGATGATCAGCAAGCTGTATTTTATCTAAAATAACTACCCTCTCAATCTTAGAATTTTCTACCGTGATCAAAGGCGCGTCGCTGTTTAATAAATAAACCTGTCTATTAGGGGCTGGGGGGGAACTACAGCCACCAATTAATATCATCGTTAAAAAAATGCTAAACATCTTCATACTATTTTCGCTCTTGCTGAGTGTTATTTTTTCTGATGCCAGGCTGTAAATAAGGCTTAGGCGCTTTATCAAAAATCAGACTATTAGGTGCTTGATTAAGCTCAAGAAGCAAAGGTTGTAATTCCCTTAACCTTTGCTGAAGTGTGTCTAACGTCTCGTTTATTTCATTATTGGTTCTAGAGCCCGAAGAGAAGCCACTTGTTAGCTCTTCGATCCCCTCCAGGGCGTTTGCTAATTTAGCGCTAACTTGTTGTTCTTTCATCTGCTTTAACGTGCCGGCAAAATCATCAGCGGTGCTATTCATGCTATTGGCACTTGCACTAATGTCGTCCATCATCTTATTGGCCGCTTCGGATAGCTGAATGAGATCCATATCATTAATGTTATCTAAAATGGCGCTGACCTTTTCAGTTATTTGTGAGAACTCATTAGAGATACTGGGGATCACCGGATAGTCTTGAAATTTTTCCATTTCAACAGATGGAACATTGGCATATTGTTCCAAGTTAACAAAGAGCGCTCCAGTGAGTAAATTGCCTGTTTGCAACGAGGCTCTAAAACCGTTTTCAACCCATGTTGTTATCTGCCGGTTAATAAATTCAATGCCAATATCGTCGTCTGTTTGCTCAACACGCCCAGGTTGAATGCCAATGACCACAGGAATGGCTACCCCAGCATCTAACCACTTTTGTTGGTTAGCATTGGGTGGGTTAATATCCAATACTTTACCTACTTTAATGCCTCTGTACTCAACGGGGGCACCCACGTGCAGACCCCGCACAGTATCTTCCACTAAAATCACAAATTTTGCTGATTCCTTGTAACGCTCTTCAGCAGCGGAGTCATAAGAGTCATGAATATTGAAATATGATCTTTCACTGACTTTATTACCTTGTGGCATACCTTCTGGAACTCCAAACGCAACACCATTGGTGATGAGTGTTTCGATACTGCTACTTTTCACTTTAAAACCGTTTGCGCCAATGTCCATCTCTACGCCACTGGTATTCCAAAACTTGGTATTCGTGGTGATTAACTTGTGATACGGCGCTTGAATAAACGTGTTGTAATACACAATACGTTCTTCGAAGTTAAAATAGATACTTTCAAACTCTCCGACCTTTAATCCTTTATAAATAACTGGGTCGCCTTCTTTAAAAGCAAATTCAGCATCACTATTGAGTGTTACGTGCAAACCAGGGGTTCCACTGGGCGTAATTGGTGGGGCAGAAAGCGCCACGAAATCTCGACTAGATGGCCCTTCTAAATTGGTAGACATATTTATATAAGTGCCTGACACCAAGGTATTCAAACCTGATATACCATTGAGCGATATACGCGGGTTGACGGCCCAAAATTCGGTACTCTCCCGCAACAGCCCTTCAGAATTTGCTGACATTCGGGCGGTAACGAGTACTTTCTGTAAATCCTCGGTTAATGCAATGGTTTTCACTTCACCGACATCGACGTTGTGCATTTTTATTTTAGTTTTACCGACTTCAAGACCAGATGCATTTTCAAACACAATATTAATGAGTGGCCCTTGGTTGCTCCATTGGTGATAGAACATCCAAGCACCCATACAAATTGCGACAATCGGCACCAACCATATTTTGGATATGCTTTTTACGTTTGTGATGTCAGCGGGTTCGCCATTTTCATGCATGATTACTGATCGCTCCAAATTAACTTCGTGTCGAATGATATTGCCGCAAGCATGGTTAAAATAACCACGGAGCAGAATGCGAGAGCGGCATAGCCAGGGTAAATACTCATGATATTTCCAAGTTGGATCAGACTAACTAAAATAGCGACTACAAAGACATCGATCATTGACCATCTACCGATAAACTCTGTAAATCGATAGCTGATCATACGCGTTTTTTTGCGGCCTGCGAATTGGGCTTGCACACTAAAGTTCAACCAGCATAATATGCACAGCTTCGCCACTGGCACCACAATGCTGGCAATAAAAATAATGGCGGCTATCGGGTATGAGCCCATTTTCCACAGTGTTATAACACCACCTAGAATAGTACTGGGCTCATCATCACCTAAAATATCTGTATGCATGATAGGCAGTGTATTTGCAGGAACGTAGAGTAAAATGGACGTCAATAGTAATGCCCATGTTGCTTGAATACTATGAGAAGGGGAATGCCGCTTGTGAACTTTCGGTAACGCGCATGATGTGGTGAGATACATTTGATGTTCGTCCATATACATCAGGGTGTAGGTCATACAAATGGCGAATAACGCGTATGCATAGAAAGACAAGCCAATCCCAATATCTGCCATAGACATTATTTTGACCAAGCTTACTAGCACAGCGACAAGAAATATTTCCACCATGGTCCAAGCGCGAAGCGCGAAGATAACTTTTAGTAGAGGCGCTGCATGTTGCGGCTTTTTCCCAAACAGCACAGGGATTAATAAATACAGTAAACAAAACAATATGGTCAGCGGCAACACGAGAATAACTGCACTTTGCAGTATAGCTAAGGCCATATAATCATTGTCAGCGAGACTTTCAATGCTGCTGAAAATATTAATTGAATGGTATTGGCCGTTTGCGCTGAACGACAAAAAATTAAAACTCAGCGCAGCAATCATGAGGACTAAGGCCGCTAACGAGAATGCAACCAACTTTTGAACCATATTCTGATAGTAGGTTGTGATAACATAATGGCATCGAGGACATTGGGCGCGCTGACGATGTACAAGGGGAGGTACTTCAACCAAGTAGCCACATTCGTGACACTGAACTTGTTGACAAGCCGTTGTAATCTTTATCGATTCATCCATACGTGACACATTTAATTTACAATATCTGTAGGTTACCAAAAAGCGCTCAAGTGTGGAAAGATAATCACGCATCCTAAGTCTTTTTAGCTAATGCTAGAATCTAGTCCTTTTATTATGTTCACTATTTTACGGGTGTTATTCAGGTGTTTGACAAAAAAGTAAAAAAAACTATCACATCAGTCCTATTTGTTTGTTTAGGGAATATTTGTCGCTCACCCACGGCAGAAGCGATATTTCGCCATAAAGCACTACACGCAGGCATGGCTATTGAAATTGATTCCGCTGGTACTCTTGGGGCACACATAGGCTCGCCACCAGACAAGCGATCACGGGCTGTGGGTGAAGAGCGGGGCTATAACTTTAAGAAAATAAAATGCCGTAAGGTAGACCTGAGTGATTTTGAACACTTCGATTACATTGTGGCCATGGACAAGCAGAATATGCAAAATTTGCTAGAAATATGCCCAGAAGAACATCAACACAAGATTGCTCTTATGATGAGTTTTTGTTCTTCACAAGAAGATGAGGTACCTGATCCCTACTACGGGGGCAAGCGCGGGTTTGAATACGTATTGGATTTAATTGAACAAGCATCGGACGGCCTGCTGGAACAGATCAAGCAGCGTTTCGCTTAGCATAAAAGAAGGTCGGTATTGAGGTAACTAATCTATGCGTTTGTTTCGGTTTGAGAATTTAACAACGCTTTGCTTAATAGTTCTGATTGAAAATGCTCGTGCTATCTGCTGAATTACACATTTATATGACTTACTAATATAACTGAACAGCGAATAATTGATTTTTATCGTCATTCTTTACCTTGAGCACATTTCATCTAGGCCGAGATAAGGTATGATTAAGAGTCACATTTGTATGTTGCTTACCAACCATTTGTGAACTAATTTTTCATTTCCTATTTTATCAATTTTTAAGGACACATTGTGAGCCAATGGCAACCTGATAGTTGGCGTCAAAAGCCAATTCTGCAACAACCTACTTACCATGATCAGCAACACCTAAAAGATGTAGAGCAAAAGCTTAAATCTTATCCGCCACTTGTTTTTGCCGCCGAAACGCGTCAATTGTTCAAGGAGTTAGGCCAAGTCGCTGACGGTAAAGGCTTTTTGCTGCAAGGTGGCGATTGTGCAGAGTCCTTTGATGAATTCAACGCACCGAAAATCCGCGATACATTCAAAGTTATTTTGCAAATGGCGATTGTGTTGACCTTCGCAGGCCGTTGTCCAGTGACAAAAGTTGCTCGTATGGCTGGGCAATACGCTAAGCCACGCTCCGGCGATTTTGAAACCATTGGTGATGTGTCTCTGCCTAGCTATCGCGGCGATATTATCAACAACTTTGAGTTTACTGAAGCGGCACGTACGCCAGATCCTCAGCGCATGCTCGATGCTTATCATCAAAGCGCATCCACTTTAAACTTATTGCGTGCGTTCGCTCAGGGCGGATTGGCAGACTTACATCAAGTAAACCGCTGGAACATGGCGTTTGTTGAAAATAACCCACTGAAAGAGCGTTACCAAGATGTGGCACGTCGTATTCAAGACTCGTTAGAGTTTATGGACGTGATGGGGATCAACACCAGTAATACCCCGACCTTGCACGAAACCAGTTTGTATACCTCTCATGAGGCCTTATTGCTTAACTATGAGCAAGCACTGACGCGTGTCGATACCTTGACTGACAAATGGTACAACTGTTCAGCGCACATGTTGTGGATAGGTGAACGTACCCGTCAACTTGATCATGCACACATTGAGTTCTTCCGAGGTATTCATAATCCAATCGGGGTTAAAGTAGGGCCGACCATGCAAGGCGATGAGTTAATTAAGCTCATCGATGCGCTAAACCCAGATAATACATCGGGTCGTTTGACCTTAATTACTCGCATGGGGGCAGATAACCTCGAGCAAAATTTACCAGCGCTACTGCGCCGAGTGAAACAAGAAGGGCGAAATGTTGTGTGGAGTTCTGATCCTATGCACGGCAACACCTTTAAGGCATCAAGCGGTTACAAAACGCGTAACTTCGACGCTATTTTGCGTGAAATTCAGCAGTTCTTCGCAGCACACCGTGCTGAGGGCACTCATGCCGGCGGAATTCATTTAGAAATGACCGGTCAGCATGTAACTGAGTGCACAGGTGGCGCGTATCAAATTGGTGATGATGACTTAGCTCAAGCATACAAAACCCAATGTGATCCAAGGTTAAATGCAGACCAAGTGCTAGAAATGGCGTTCTTGGTGGCTGACCATTTAAAAGTCGGGTAAGCAAATCGCATTGCACCCATAGCTAAATTTATGGTATTAATGAAAATAGTTTTCATTTGTATTAATTGTTTGGTGAGGGTGCGATGACACTTTGGGATGTCCCTGCAAAAAAATCTGCATTGATCAGTGGTTTAGACGCTTCTTTACTGCCAGCGGTAACAAACCGATTGTTAGAAATGGGTCTGACAGACGGTCAGTCAGTTCGTTGTTTAAGGCGCAGTCCTATGCGCGGGCCACTTGTGGTTCAAATTGGCGACTGTGTTTATACCTTAGAGCAGAGTATTGCTGACAAGGTTGCCATCAGTAGCCTTTCTTAATATTTCTTATTTCGTTTTTACCCCGATTCAATTATTCATTTTCCGCGGGTAAATACACAAGAGTAACCTTTACTATTTGGGCGTGAACCTAACGCTCATTCAATCAAGTTGTGTCATGAAAAATATTATTTTAGTGGGTAAACCCAACTCTGGGAAAAGTCTGTTGTTCAACCAATTAACTGGGTTACGTCAGAAAGTGGCTAACTTCCCCGGTGTAACCGTTGAGCTTAAAAGTGGTCAATTCGGTGAACATAGATTAATTGACTTTCCAGGCGCTTACTCCCTAAGCACGCTTTCTCGAGATGAAGAAATTGCGGTGGAAAAAATCCACGAAGCCATGCACGACGACAATACAGGTGTCATAGTGTGCAACCTTGACGCCACTCGATTAGAGCGAAGTTTGGTATTTGGGTTACAAGTGCGCGACCTAGCTAAACAACATAATAAAGCGTTGGTGTTTGCCTTGAACATGATTGATGAGGTTGAGCGCTTTAGCCACAACGTTGATTGTGAAAGGTTAGCGCAAGACTTGGGTGCCCCTGTGTTTCCTGTGTCGGCGAAAACGTTGACTGGATTACATGAATTTAAATTGGCATTACTAGACGTGGTCGCTCGTCCCGAAAACTTTGTGCCAACCAAAAGCATCGGTGCTGGGGATACCGTGTTCAGTATCAGTCGTCAAATAGCCAAACATTACGGCATTCACGCCGATATCGTATTAAAACAGCAAAACACAATTGATAGCTTCCTGCTTAATAGCGTGCTGGGGGGAGTGGCGTTTTTTGGCATTATGTTCTTGTTGTTTCAAAGTATATTTACTTGGGCTACGCCGTTAATGGATGGCGTCGAAGAAATCATTGGCTGGTTAGCCGTTGCCGTTACTTCTGCAATTGGACCTGGTCTTATCAACGATTTTCTGCAAGACGCCATTTTTGGTGGCTTGGGCTCATTTCTTGTTTTCGTGCCGCAAATAATGGTACTTACCTTTATCATCGGGTTACTAGAGGACAGCGGGTACCTTGCTCGCGCAGCGCTGATTTGCCATAAACCGTTGAGTTACTTTGGTTTATCAGGGCGTAGCTTCATACCGTACTTATCAGGTCATGCCTGCGCTATCCCTGCCATTATGGCGGCTCGCACCATTGAATCTCCTCGTAAGCGTTTGATTACCATGATGACCATTCCACTGATGTCTTGTTCAGCGCGCTTACCCGTGTACGCGCTGCTTATCGCTGTTCTCATTCCAGACACTACATACTTAGGTGGGCTTTTAAGTCTTCAGGGAACAGCATTTTTTGTACTTTACTTTCTCGGGATTGTCACCGCACTGCTAGTAAGCGTGCTATTGAACAAGTTTACCAGCAAGGATAATGACAAAGCCGAAATGCCCTTTATATTGGAGCTGCCCAATTATCGTTTACCGCACTGGAAGCCACTTTTGTTTCGAGTGCTCACCAGTGCGAAGCAATTTATTCGCAGGGCAGGGCCGGTCATTTTCATGGTGTCTGTGGTTATCTGGTGTTTAGGGTATTTCCCCAGTTCAGAGCATGCGTTAGAGGATTCTTATTTAGCCATGATTGGCCAGTGGATAGAGCCTATTTTTGCCCCTTTAGGCCTAGATTGGCGCTACGGCGTAGCCATTTTGGTCTCCTTCTTGGCAAGAGAAGTGTTCGTTGGGGCACTCGGGACCTTGTTCGGTATTGAAGGGGCCGATGAAAACATTGCTGGCCTTGCGGCGAACATTCAAGCTGACGGGCTAACCTTAGGCGCAGGACTCGGCTTACTGATATTCTATGTTATCGCTTTGCAATGCGTCGCTACGGTGGCAACCTTAAAAGGTGAAACGGGTAGCAAAAAAGTTGCTTGGGGATTGTTCGCTGGTTATGGTTTGCTAGCCTATGCTTCGGCCTTCGTTGTTTCGCATATTTTTTAATACTGCTTCATAAAAAGTTGCTAGTCTCAGGTGAATACAATAGCGCCTGAGGCTACTGACCGACAATATTGCTATCACTGCAACATTGCTGGCGTAATCTCAACAAACTCATCACAGGCGTTTACCAAAGCATTTGCGGTAAGCGCTGGTACGCCATAGACCTTCGTCCTTACATGGTGTTTGACTTTCACTGCCTTGAGTAATAAATCAAAATCCCCATCACCTGAGAGCAACACGACCGTGTCTACTTGCTGTGCAGCATCCAATACGTCAATAGTGATCCCCACATCCCAGTCGCCCTTTGCTGAGCCGTCACTGCGCTGAATAAAAGGCTTTAACTTAACGTTAAAGCCAATGTGCTTCAAAGCGGACTGAAACTTTTGCTGTTGGGTGTCATGACGTTCGGTGGCATAAGCATTAGCGATAACGATGTCACCTTGCTCACTTAAATGTTGCCAAAACTGTCGATAGTTAAATTGTTTTTGATAAGTATCACGGGTGGTGTAATAGATGTTTTGCACATCAACGAATACTGCAATTCTAGCAGGCATAATGAATTCTAATTAAGTAATAACCAATAGGGCATGATAGCACTAAATATTATTGAAATAGCTATTGCGTTTATACAATAAGTGCTGTAACGTGCTGCCTTGCTTATAAATCATCCTCCGCATTTATAATGCAAGGTTACCATATCGGTAACATTGTTAATGTCTTGTCTTACCTTGATCCAGTCAGCCAGCATTTAAAAAAACAAAAATATTAAGCTGAATTATTGAACGGCGAATAAGCGAGCATGTGCTTGCTGTTTATCACTCCTAGACTCATATAAAGTCGTAAAGTTATCGTCAAATCTATAGTGAAGCTTCGTTGAATTTCGCGCGTCAACATTATCGCGCTAATTGAAAGAGAGTTTTATTATGTCTTATTTATACAACGGTTCTCAGATCCGTGTAATGCACCCAGTGCATTCGATTTCTGTAAACAAACAAAGCGTAGCATTTGCCGATAAGCAAGGTCGTCAAAACACTAAATTTGCTAATGCAAATGAAGCAAAGCAATTTGTTAAATGGTTAGTTAACACCTAATCAATATTTGCTTATACAGCTGTCTGTATAAGCTAATTGAATCCAAAAAA
>NZ_BAEP01000073.1 GCF_000315015.1 Paraglaciecola mesophila KMM 241
CAGCATATCCCGTGATTAGCAATCGTGAATATAAAAAAACCGCTGTTAGCCATGCTGACAGCGGTTTTATATTGACGCTATTGAACGCTTACGCGTTTAACAATATTAGTCTTGTGATGCGGGTCTCGTAGCCGGCGCCCCAGAACGTGTTGATGCAGCTACCATAGCGGCTGATCTTCCAGAAGCATTTACAGACGGTCTTGCATCATCACTTAGCGAGCCAATGTTTAACGTATTGAACTCATGCTCAACACTGGCTGGCGTAGCCATTGGGTGTGAAGCACGTGCCTTAGATACGCTTGCGCTAACCTTAGTTGATTTTGCCGGCGCTTTTTTGGCTTTTGGCTTAATCGCCGGTTTAGATTCCTCTTCACGCTTTTCTGGAGCTGACTGCGTCGTTTGCACAATCACTTCATCTGCTTCAGGGGCAATTGCAACCGCGTCTACTTTAGCTGCGACAGTTTCAACCTTTGCGTTATCGTCAGGCGTGTTACTTTCCACGCTAGTATCGTTTTCAGTGACAGATTGCTCATCAATAGTTTGAACTGCAGCTACCTCAGGCGCTTCAGCAACTTCTTCACCTTTGGAAATAGTGTCCTCTGGTTGCGTTAATAAGTCGCCTTGAGCGGGTGCTTGCTGAGTCACATCAGCACTGATAGCTACCTCAGCAACTGAGTCCGTTACAGGCATAGCGTCCTCTTTGATGGCTTGTTCAGTTTGTACTAGCGCTACTTGAGCCTGCGGTGCATCAAATTGTAACTCATCTTGCTTAGCGCTTTGCTCATTATCGGTGACTTGTGTCGCTTGAGCTTCCTCATCTTTACGACGCTTTTGACCTGCAGCACGAATGTGACGAGGTGAACGACGACTGCGGGTACGTTGAGTTGTGTTTTCCGCTTTATCGTTACCCGTGTTATCCATTGACTCCGGTTTAGCCGGGTCTTCATGGGTCTCGTGAGAAGACTCTTGAGCGCGCTTCTCTTCCGATTTCGCCTTGGACTTTTTCGGTGATTCAATATCTTGTGCAGATACTGCAACAGGAGCTTGAGTTTCTGCAGCAACAGGAGTGTCCTGTGTCGCTGTTTGCTCCAATACTGCGGTAACTTTGCTGTCGACTTCAACAGCCGCTTGAGCGTTATGATTTTTGTTGGTTTCAATATCAGCATTGCTAGTATCAATTTTAGCGTTAGTTGTCTGCTCTTTACTATCATCTACACGCACGCTACGTCTGTTATCACGACGTTTACGACGCTCAGCAACCTTGTGCTCTTTTACTTCTTTTTGAGGAGCTGCTGGCTTTTGATCTTTCTTTTGCTCAGTGGTGGTGTTGTTAGCCTCTTTGGGAGACTTGTTATCGTTTCGAGGTTTACGAGTATCATTGCGACGAGGCTTACGATTATTCGGCTTTTCATTGCCATCGCGGTTGTCTGAACGATTGTCGTCTTTGCTCGCAGAGCGGTTGTCGTCACGATTATCTGAACGGTTGTCACCTTGCTTACCGCGGCGAGGATTGTTTCGATTCCGACGTTGTTGCGGCTTACGCTGAGGTTTAACTTCAGGTTCTGGCTCAGGTTGAGGCGCTGGCGCGAATAACGACTTCAACCAACTAGCAATTTTTGAGAGCAACGAAACGCTTTCAACATCAGCCGTTTTGGGTGTTTCAGGTTGAACAGCTGCGGCCTTAGCAGGAGAGACGAAGCTCTGTAGCATAGGTTGTTCCTTAACAGGTGTGGCCGTTACGGCTTTATCTGCTTCGGTGTCTTCGTTTTTCATCAACTCAACGTTATAACTCATGTCATGAATTGCATCATCAGGGCGACGACGGGCAACGTTGTAGTGAGGTGTTTCCATGTTCGGATTTGGAATAATGACCAATTGAACCTTATGACGTTTTTCAACGCCAGCGACAGCGCCGCGTTTTTCATTCAACAGGTAAGTTGCAACATTAACAGGTAACTGGGCTTCGATTTGCCCTGTGTTGTCCTTAATGCTTTCCTCTTCCATAATACGCAGTACTGACAATGCTAACGATTCAGTCCCGCGCACGGTACCGTGACCACTACAACGAGGGCATACATTGTGGGCAGAGTCCCCTAGTGATGGGCGCAAGCGTTGACGTGACATTTCAAGTAAACCGAAACGTGAAATGCGACCCAATTGCACTCGAGCACGATCGTGTCTTACCGCGTCTTTCATGCGGTTTTCCACTTCACGTTGGTGACGTACAGGCGTCATATCAATAAAGTCAATGACAACCAAACCACCTAAATCACGCAAACGTAACTGACGGGCAATTTCATCAGCGGCTTCAAGGTTGGTATTAAATGCAGTCTCTTCGATATCACTGCCTTTAGTTGCGCGGGCAGAGTTAATATCGATTGATGTAAGGGCTTCGGTTGGGTCAATAACGATTGAGCCGCCTGATGGCAAGCGCACTTCACGCTGGAAAGCAGACTCAATTTGGCTTTCAATTTGATAGTGGCTGAATAAAGGCACATCACCACGATACAGCTTTACACGATTTGCGAAATCAGGGCGAACCAACTCAATGTGCTTCATTGCTTGCTCGTAAATACTGGTTTTATCAATCAGTATTTCACCAATATCACGACGCAGATAGTCGCGAATTGCGCGAACAATAACATTGCTTTCTTGGTGAATTAGGAAAGGAGCTGGGCGAGATTCCGCCGCTTCAGAAATAGCGGTCCAATGGGTTAATAAAACACTCAAATCCCATTGTAATTCTTCAGCTGACTTACCAACACCAGCGGTACGAACAATTAAACCCATTCCATCAGGTAGAGTAAGGTTGCTTAGGGCTTGTTTTAGATCCGTGCGTTCATCACCTTCAATGCGACGAGAGATGCCACCGGCTCTTGGGTTGTTAGGCATCAATACTAAATAGCTACCCGCCAAACTGATAAAAGTGGTTAACGCAGCACCTTTCTGACCGCGCTCTTCTTTATCGATTTGAATAATAACTTCCTGGCCTTCTTTGATGACGTCTTTAATATTCGGACGTCCTTCAAATTTATAACCTTGAGGAAAATAGGTGCGGGCGATTTCTTTAAGAGGTAGGAAACCGTGACGCTCTGCGCCGTAATCCACGAAAGCGGCTTCTAGGCTGGGCTCTACGCGGGTAATTGTACCTTTATATATATTGGCTTTTTTCTGTTCATGACCAGGGCTTTCAATGTCTAAATCGTAAAGCTTTTGACCATCGACGAGGGCAACACGCAATTCTTCTTGCTGCGTTGCATTGATTAACATTCTTTTCATTCTTATTGACTCGGTGGTGTACCGATCGCCACGGATGAAAGACCTGCGTTGAGTTTCGACAATTTTCTGTCATGCAGCCTCGCGGCTGTATCTAACTAATTTTAAGTTTCTGCCTAAGTACCTTATGCGTTATTTAACGCATATATGTATTAAATACTTCCCATTTGGGTGTCAGTTTCGGCATTTCCTGACATATATAAATTCGTTTCTTAAAACGGTTAATACTCGGTGGTTATGCGTTGAAAAAAATGGGCATAACAAACCCAGTATGTTGTCAATTCAATTACATTCTTTACATCGGCCGCGATCAAATAGTTATTTATCATCGCTGATGTCTTGGTTCTGTTTTGTCTAATCCACGAAAAGTTACTCACTTCGCGATTGATAGGGCAGTATTTAACGACTTATTTGTATCGCACTGCTACCAGAACGGATTATTACATCTGTTTGTCTTGTTCGGCGTGTGCCTATAGCAAGACTGGCGCATTATCACATTAAAATCTAAACGCTGGCAAGCGAATAAAGTGCTGGTCATACATGGGGGGCTTCCAGTTATAATACTCTGATGATCACAGATACTACATTTCAGAAAGTCCAGTTTATCGATATCGAGCCAGACCTTGAGGGTCAGCGCATCGATAATTTTTTGCGTACCTTACTTAAAGGGGTACCAAAGAGCCTTATTTATCGCATCGTACGCAAGGGCGAAATTAGGGTTAATAAAAAGCGGGTTAAGCCCGAGTATAAGCTTCAAGCTCACGACCAATTACGTATTCCGCCTATTCGTGTGTCAGAGCCCAACGAGGCGCCTTCTACTAAATTGGATAAAGTGGCTTCACTTGAGTCTCATATTTTGTTCGAAGATGATTTGCTTATTGTGTTAAATAAGCCATCAGGAATGGCGGTGCACGGAGGCAGCGGATTGAGCTTCGGGGTGATTGAGGCGCTTCGTGCATTGCGGCCTCAAGCACGATTCTTAGAATTAGTTCATCGTTTAGACCGTGACACCTCAGGTTGCTTAGTCATCGCTAAGAAACGCTCAGCACTTAAAAACTTGCATGAGCAACTTCGCGATAAAAAAATGGACAAGCGCTATCAAGCATTAGTCGTAGGGGAGTGGCCCGAAAACCGTTATAAAGTCAATGCACCGTTGTTGAAAAACATTCTTAAATCCGGTGAACGTTTAGTGTCGGTGGATAGCGAAGGCAAACCCTCTGAAACTCGTTTTCGCGTGCTCGATAGATTTGTTGGCGCCACGCTTGTTGAAGCTTCACCGATCACAGGGCGCACCCATCAAATACGTGTGCATTGCTTGCATGCAGGTCATCCCATCGCTTGTGACGACAAATATGGTGATGCTGAGTTTACTGGGCTGATGAATAAAAAGGGGTTGAAGCGTTTATTTTTACATGCTTACTCGTTAGCTTTTATTCATCCTAAGACTGAAGACAGAGTTAGTTTCCAAGCTCCACTCGATAACCAATTAAACAGAGCATTAAGCGTGCTAGAAATTCGTCGTTAAAAACAAAGACAAGATGTCTATTTTAGGATTAAAAAAGGGTTTAGTTTT
>NZ_BAEP01000072.1 GCF_000315015.1 Paraglaciecola mesophila KMM 241
TTTGAAAACATCGAAGAATACATCGACTATTACAACAACGAACGCATTAAGCTGAAACTAAAAGGCCTGAGTCCGATACAATATCGACATCAGGCCTTGGTTGCCGCTTAGAAATGAGTCCAACTTTATGGGGTCACTTCAAACAGTCGCCTTTTTACGTTTTAATATTAACGTGGAAAGATATTACTTCATATCGAAGTGACGATTAAAGAAGTTAGTAATAGTGTGAAACAAATGAATACCTGTTTGCTTGCCACGTATACTGTGTTTCTTGCCTGGGTAATCCATGCTTTCAAACGGGATAGCTAAATCTTGTAAATGTTTATATAGCTTGGTGCTGTTAGTAAACAATACGTTATCGTCTGCCATACCATGGTAAATCATCAAGTCACCGGTCAGATTCTTTGCATAAGGGAAAACAGAAGAAGCAATATATGCATCTTCATCTTCTTTTGGGTTACCCATGTAACGCTCGGTGTAATGGGTATCGTATAACCCCCAGTCTGTGACGGGCGCACCAGCAACACCAGCTTTAAAATACTCCCCAGCCTTAAACATGCTCATCAGAGACATATAACCGCCGTAACTGTGGCCATAAATACCAATACGTTCTGGGTCGACATAAGGTAATTTACGCAAGAATTTTACACCCGCTATTTGGTCATCTACTTCTGTGCTACCCATTTTCTTATAAAGTGGATCTTCAAAGCCTTTACCACGGTAGTTCGAACCACGATTGTCCACTGAAAACACCACATAGCCTTTACTTGCCCAATACTGCATTAACAAGCCACGATTGCCGCCCCAGCTATTTGTCACCACTTGCGCATGAGGGCCGCCGTATACGTAAACAATAACAGGGTGCTTACCTTGAGTTTTTTTCGGTGTGTACAAGCGATAATAAAGCTCTGTGCCATTTTCAGTAATAAAGCTATCGAGCGTTGGCTCAACCCAATCCTTTTGCAATGCCTCTAATGGGTGACCTGCTTTAATCGCATTTTCACTTAACCAAGCCAAGTGCGTACCATCGGCCTGATGCAAGCTGACCTGCCATGGCGTATTAGCTGTCGAGAATTTATCCACATAAACAGAAGCGTCATCGCTAAAGCTAGGCCCGTGGGTACCACTGCGTTGGCTAATTTTCTTGATATCGCCACCAGCAATAGCGACTGAGTAAATGTGTTGTTCAAGAGGCGTGTCAACGCGACCAGTAAAATACACTAGGCCTTGCTTTTCGTTAATGGCTTCAATTTCATCCACCACCCAGTCGCCTTTCGTCAACTGACGTACCAAGGTGCCGTCGGTTTTATATAGGTAAAGGTGTTTATATCCGCTTTTCTCTGATGCCCAAATAAAATGCTTTTGGTCATTTAAAAAGTGCAGGTCGTCATTTAAATTAACCCAAGTATTACTCGATTCTGTTAGCAATACGCTTTGCTTGGCTGTTTTGCTGTCAAACGCGCGTAACTCAAGTGCTTGTTGGTTACGGCTTTGCCACTGGTAAGTTAAAGTTTGGCTGTCTTTCATCCAATTTACCCGAGCAAGGTAAATGTCTTGCTCTTTACCTAAATCAACCCATTGGGTGTCGCCGCTAGCAAGATCTTTCACTGCAAGTTTTACCGTGACGTTCGGCGTGCCCGCACTTGGGTAACGCTGATTGATCATTTTAATGGAGTCGGCGTAAATTTCGCTACGGGTAATTTCGTCAACCGGTGTCTCATCCACTTGGGTAAATGCGATTTTGCTTTCATCTGGTGACCACCAGTAGCCAGTCATGCGGCCCATTTCTTCTTGAGCGACAAACTCCGCCATGGCATTTTTGATTGGGCCTTTGCCATCAAACGTTAGCTGGGTTTCTACTTGGGTATTGATGTCTTTAATGAACAAATTTTGCTCACGTACATAAGAGATAAAATTCGCTTTGGGTGAAAAACGAATATCAGTTTCAAATGCCTCTGTGTCTAAAATCTTTTGCGCTTTGTCATCCCCTAAACGGAAATAGTAGGCATCCCCCGCTAACGGAAACAACAAGGCCTTGCCATCGTCTGACCAAAAGTAATTCACTATGCCTGAGCCACTAAGACGCATGCGCTCACGGCGAGCTTTTTCCTCATCAGATAAGGTTTCAGGGCCGCTATGTAAATCGTCTGAGTTGAACAACATTTGGGTTTTCCCCGTTGCAATGTTGTATTCCCAAAGGTCGTAACGCTCATAATCTGTGGTTTTCCCCTGTAAAAAGGTCACGCGCTGTCCGTCTGGAGAGACTTTTACGCTATTCGGTGAGCTGCCTTCTAAGGCGGGAGAGTCAAAAATGCGTTCTATCGTTAGATTTTCAGTTGCCATTGCCGGTACCACCAGTGAACATAACAAGATCCAAATGAGATTTTTCATTATTATCAGTATCCTTTAACCATAAGCTGCGCATTGTAAAGACTTGATCCGCATAGGTAAAACATGAAGAACATAAATACCGCGTTAGTTTTAGGCGCAACGGGTCTAGTGGGTAAAGCTTTAGTGACACAATTATTCTCAGACTCGCGTTATTGCAAGGTAACCTGCCTGGTGCGAAAGCCGCTGAAACACTGTGATTACCCCGACCCAAAGGGCATATTAGAGCCCATCGTTATCGACTTCGATGCACTGCAAGACTACCAAGGGTATTTTAACGCTGACCATATTTATGTGTGCCTAGGTACCACCATTAAACACGCGAAAAGCAGAGCTGCCTTTCGTAAAGTCGATTTTGAGTACGTTCACATTGCGGCCCAGCTTGCCCGAGCACAAAAAGCAAAGAGCTTTGTGTGGATATCCTCTGTAGGGGCCAACGCCAAAAGTAAAAGCTTTTACTTACGAGTGAAAGGTGAATTAGAAAACGCCATATTGAACCTGTCAGGTTTGCAGCACCCCAGTGCAGTACGCCCATCACTATTGCTTGGGGAGCGCCCGGAAACACGCTTTGCCGAGCGCATAGGAATTGTATTTGCCAAGCTTATTTCCCCATTGTTGTTTGGTCGCTGGGCGAAATATAAGCCTGTGAGCGCAAGGCAAGTGGCAGCGCATATGATAACCCTACAAAACTTCTCTGCTAAAGAGAGTGCTAAATGATTACTAAAAAGAGCGCGAAAAAGGGCACTCAATGAAACGCCAAGGGTTTCAATTTAAACAGTTCTTTATCGAGCATCAAGATTGCGCTATGAAAGTCGGCACCGACAGCATCATGCTCGGCAGTTGGGTGAAAGTGTGTGATTTAGCGAATGCCTCAGGTGTACAAAAATGCCTAGACATAGGCACTGGTAGCGGCTTGTTAGCGGTAATGCTGGCGCAAAAAAGCAACGAGCAAACCCATATTAGCGGAATTGATATCGATAAGGACGCTATTGGACAGGCTAAACGTAATATGGCCAGCAGTCCTTGGTCGCATAGACTGGATGCGCAGCAAGCCAGTGTGCAATCATTCACACAAAACAGTGATAACCAAAAATTTGCACTCATCATCAGTAATCCACCGTATTTTAACAGCCCTACTTTAACGGATGAAAAACACGCCAAGAAACGCGTGACCGCTAGGCAAACCAGTGAACTAACCCATCAGACGTTGCTTAATAATGTGGTGCAATTACTTGCCCCCTCAGGTGTGTTTTACTGTGTTTTACCCAGCGACGTTAGCCAAGCATTTATCGATTTTGCAGACTCGTTAGGGTTAAATTTGATAAAGCAGTTAACGGTGTTTTCTAAACCCAATACAAGTGCCCTTCGAGAACTACTTGCCTTTCGCATTAATGACCCTTCTTGCGTACCTGCCCCCCTTAGCCGTGCCCCTATTAGTCGTGAGCCACCGACCCATAGCACCTTGACTATTTATACACAGAGTCATCAATATTCAGACCAATACATAGCCTTGTGTAAAGACTATTACTTGAAGTTTTAGTTGGAGCTAGCGCACAAATGCGACAAAAAATGCTAGATAGTTGATTCAAAATTACCTAATGTGAAGATAGGCAAACGTAAAAAGAGTCCGTTTGCTTTTCTTCAGGAGGTTACTATGCGTGCTGTACCGCTACCAAACTCCGTTTCATCCTTGACTGATCGCTTACACGTGTTGGAGTTTCATTGGCATGGCGTCGGTCTGCAAATTCCCAAATTTGCCTTATATGCTTGTGTGCCCAACCCAACTTTCACCTGCTTCGTACAACGTCACCACAGGCAAATCGCTATCATGGAATTTGGCCGCTACACCTTGCCTATTCTCGACCCACTAGAAGACGACTTAGAAGATCACGCTAACTTCGTGGCCATTGTCAGTGTTGCCAGAGGAAATCGCTTTGGTTTATATGGATTTCCCACCGACAGCGAAGGCCACGGTTTTACTTTACCCATGGATCACGAAAGTGTACCTAGGATTGTCCAGTATTTCATTTGATGATGGGTGACTAACGAGTGAATGAAGCACGTGACACATATGTAAGCACGTATACGACCCCATGTGTCTATGCGTTAAGCATCTCGCGCCAAGCCTTTTTCGATGCTGCGAATTAACCGCTGATTTAAGCGTTTGGCTTGCGGGGCCAATAATGAGTCATCCAGAGGCGTATTATCCTCAATGCTCACGACCGGGATGCTTTGTGCTTTTTTTAGGTCTTGCTCATTTAGCGCCCAGCGAGCATGCTCTTGTACCAAATCTGTGCCTTGAGCAGCTAACACTGTGAGTGCCTCGTAGGTGTGCGTTGAATAAGATGCATTGCCTAAGGCAATCGAGATATTACGTTGCCAACGTTCATGCCCTATACGGCGAATAGCGGACCCTTCGGTATTTTTCAAAAACGTGCTCTCATCCCACATCGCCAACTCGGCCAACGTTTTATCTTGTAAAACGTCTCTGGGGTGAAAATCAGTTTCACTGGTGATTTTCGCGTAGCGGTTCCATGGACAAATCAGTTGGCAATCATCACAACCGTAAATACGATTGCCCAAAGCACGGCGAAACGCTTCAGGGATAGCACCTTTTAATTCTATGGTTAAGTAGGAAATACAGCGTTTAGCATCTACCACATAAGGTGCGACGATAGCCTGAGTAGGGCAAATAGTCATGCACGCGTTGCAGCTACCACATTGTTCTTCAACTGGCTCATCAACTGGTAAAGGAATATCAATAAACAACTCACCTAAGAAAAACCATGACCCGCCTTGTTGATTTAACGTAAGCGAATGCTTACCCGTCCAGCCGATACCGGCTTTTTCCGCCAGTGCATGTTCTAGCACAGGGGCAGAGTCTACGAACGGCCTAAAGTTAGCGGTTGTGCATTGTGTGCGAATTTTTTCACCCAGTTTTTTGAGCCTATTACGCAATAATTTATGGTAGTCACGACCTAGCGCGTAACGGCTTATATAAGCTGACTCTTTATTTCTTAACGTGTGAGCAAACTTGGCATCTGGGGGTAAATAATCCATACGCACACTAATGACGCGTAGGGTACCGGGCAACAATTCAGCTGGCCTAGCGCGCTTCATGCCATGCTCAGCCATAAAATTCATTTGCCCATTATAGCCACTGTCCAACCACGATTGCAGCTTGTTTTCATGAGTAGATAAATCAATATCAGCAATACCGACTTGTTGAAAGCCTAGCGCTTCGCCCCAAGCCTTGATATTTTGGGCTAATTGATGGAGATCATATTGTGCAAAAGACATTAACAACCTTGACGGCAAATTGGGCGCCGAGCAGTTTATCACAGAAAGTTTTTCTCGCGCAGCAGGTACGTCAACACGAAAAAGCCGCCGCGACAGCCAGCGGTTATCAAATGTACGCGTTAATGCAGCGTGCCGGACAAGGCGTGTTTCGCCATCTCAAAGTCATCTTTCCCTATGTGCATAATTTATTAGTCGTTGTCGGTGCCGGCAACAATGCTGGTGACGGCTATGTGGTTGCCACCTTGGCCAAATTTTTTGGCTGGCAAGTGACAGTGGCTGCCCTTGATCCAGATAAACCACTGCACGGAGATGCTTATACTGCGCAGCAAACTTGGTTGTCAGAAGGCGGTGAGGTTATTCCATGGCGAGATGCGGATTTTTCAATTTATGACGTTGTCGTGGACGGCATTCTTGGCACAGGATTAAATGGCCCGGTCAGAGGTGACGCCCTAGACCTTGTCCATGCCATCAATGCGTCGAGCTTACCCATATTAAGCATTGATGTACCCTCAGGGCTAAATTCTGACACAGGCGCTCCCCTTGGCGCCTGCGTTAATGCCGATTGTACCGTTACGGTCGTTGCACAAAAAGCGGGCTTGCTAACAGGGCAAGGCAAGTCGTATTGCGGCAAGCTCATCTATGATGATTTAGATATAGCAGATGCTTTCAATGCGATTGCTACGCCTCATGCTTATTTGGTCAATTATGCACACTTACCCACACTGAATAAACGTGAGGCGAATGCCCACAAGGGCCACTTTGGCCGTTTACTGACCTTGGGTGCCAATACAGGCATGCCGGGGTCATTACGTTTGACCAGTGAAGCTGCGCTTCGCACGGGCGCTGCACTAGTGCGAGCTTATTGCCATAGCGACAGCCGATTGCCTATCTCCATGGGCCGCCCAGAATTAATGTTAGCTAGCGACCAACTTTCAATACACCTTGATTGGTCTTCCTGCATCGCTATTGGACCAGGTTTAGGCACTGACGAATGGGCAGTGTCGTTATTTAATGAGGTAATGAGCCATTTACATTCGACGCAAAAGCCCTGCGTTATTGACGCCGATGGACTCAATATGCTGGCAGACAGTAGTGCTTCACACCAAAGTGCATTGTCAAAAGAGTACAGTGTAATGACCCCCCACCCAGGGGAAGCAGCGCGTTTGCTAGGCTGCAGCGTTACCGAAATAGAGCAAGACCGGCTAAAAGCAGCCCAATCACTGGCGAATAAGTACAACGCCATTGCGGTGCTTAAAGGGGCTGGCAGCATCATTAGTAATGGTGAACAAAGCTGGATTTGCACTGACGGAAATCCTGGTATGGCAACAGCCGGTATGGGCGATACACTCACGGGTATAATTGCAGGGCTTCTTGCCCAAAAGATGACGGCCACTCAAGCGGCTTTGTATGGGGTATGTTTGCACGCAAACGCGGCGGATAACGTTGCCCACCAATATGGTCAACGTGGTATGCTTGCCAGCGATCTTTTTGAACCTTTACGAGTATTAGTTAATCCCACATGAAGCATTCTTTTTATTTAGCAGATGAGCAAGCCACAACTGAATTAGCTGGGCAGCTTGCCAATCTCTGCAGCCGCGCTACGGTCATTTATCTGGAAGGAGATCTCGGTGCAGGGAAAACTTCTTTTTGCCGCGGTTTTATTCACGCTTTAGGCTACAAAGGACGAGTTAAAAGCCCCACCTATACATTGGTGGAGCCATACGAAATCAATGACTGGCGCATATTTCATTTTGATTTATATCGTCTGTCTGATCCCGAAGAGTTAGAATTTATTGGCATCCGTGATTATTTTGACGACGACTGTATATGCTTAATCGAATGGGCAGATAAAGGCGAAGGCCTCTTGGCAGCGGCAGATTTACACATTAGTATTGAATTTATTGAAAATAGTCGCTCGTTAACTGTGCAAGCAAATAACGAATATGGACAAACACTACTGAGCGAATTGGCCCAAAAATGAAGTACCTTTGGCAAAAAATAACAGCGGGAATTCTCAGCATTATGCTGCTTTTGGTCGTTCCTGCCAGTTTTGCCAAAAATGCTATTGATAGTGTTCGAATTTGGCCGTCCCCCGGCAGCACTCGGATTGTATTTGATCTTGAAGACACACCAGAATATAGCTATTTCACCTTAAGCAATCCCGAGCGCTTAGTTGTAGATTTAGCCAATACCAATAAAAATTTCGATTTTGCAACATTGGCCAGTAAAAGCCCGCTGGTGAAAAAACTGCGTTACAGCTCTCCGAAAGAAAAAGGCAGTATACGGGTTGTCATTGAGTTAAATAAAAAGCTCGAAAGCACGCTTTTTGCCTTGCCACCGACCGAGCCCTATCGAAATCGCTTAGTAATAGATTTAGATGATAAAAACGCCCCTCAAACTGCGCCGACGGTTGTTAAGCACAATAGTTCTCAACAATCACGTGACATTGTGATCGTGTTAGATGCTGGCCATGGCGGTGAAGACCCTGGCTCTATTGGCCGCGGCGGCACATTTGAAAAAAACATCACCCTGAATGTTGCTCAGCGCTTAGCCAAACTGATCGATGCAGAACCCGGTATGAAAGCGGTTATGACGCGCTCAGGGGATTATTATATTTCACCCAATAAACGCCCCGACATCGCCCGTAAGCACAAAGCGGACTTGTTGATATCAATACATGCTGACGCCTTCACCACACCTCAACCGCGAGGGGCTTCAGTGTGGGTATTATCTATGCGCCGCGCTAATTCAGAGTTAGGCCGCTGGATGGAGAAATCAGAACGCCACTCTGAGCTACTTGGCGGAGCAGCAGAGGTCATTCAAGACACGGCCAGCGAGCGCTACTTAACACAAGCCTTGCTAGATATGTCCATGGATCACTCTCTCACTACCAGTTACGATTTAAGCCGTAAGGTCATAGGCAAGTTGCGTGGCATCACCAGAATGCACAAAAAAATCCCTCAAGCGGCTAGCTTGGCGGTACTAACCGCGCCTGATATTCCGTCCATTTTGGTTGAAACGGGATTTATCTCAAACCCGAGCGAAGAGAAGAATTTGAATTGGTCCAAATTCCGCCAGCAACTGGCCGATTCAATCTTTACCGCGGTGAAAACTCACTTTTTAGACTCCCCACCTGATGATTCACTATGGGCAAAACAGAAACGCTATAATCGTACTCACAGAGTGCGCAGCGGCGAAAGCCTATCGTTACTTGCCCAGCGCTACAATGTAGACGTAGGCGATATTAAGGCCGCGAATAACTTAAACTCCGATGTAGTGCGCATAGGACAAGTGCTGACTATTCCTCGCACTTAGTCCGTTATACAATAACGCCACAGCTCGATTATCTTTTAAGGTCTTTTTTTTGTCAGCCACCAGTGCAACGATACGTATTTTACCCGCTCAACTTGCTAACCAAATCGCCGCAGGCGAAGTGGTGGAAAGGCCTGCGTCCGTTGTTAAAGAGTTAGTCGAAAACAGTCTGGACTCTGGGGCGAGTCAAATCGATATAGAAATCGACAAAGGCGGGCATAAGCGCATTTGTATTCGAGACAATGGCGGGGGTATCGAAAAAGACCAGCTGGCCCTTGCCTTAAGTCGCCACGCCACCAGTAAAATTAGCTCCCTAGACGACTTAGAGCACATTCACAGTTTGGGCTTTCGCGGAGAAGCCTTAGCCAGTATTAGCTCAGTGGCCCGCTTAACATTGACCTCAAAACCCAAAAACCAGCCACAGGCATGGCAAGCCCACGCTGAAGGTCGAGACATGCAGGTGCAATTAAACCCTGTTGCTCATCCTGATGGCAGCAGTGTTGAGGTGATTGATTTATTCTTTAACACCCCTGCTCGGCGAAAATTTTTACGGGCTGAAAAAACCGAGTTCAATCATATCGATGAAGTCATAAGGCGTATTTCGTTAAGTCGCTTCGATGTGAGCTTTAGCTTAAAACACAATGGTAAGTTGCTGCGAAAATACCCTGCCCTGACAGAACAAACAGATCACCTCAGGCGCTTAGGGGCGATTTGTAACAAAGATTTTGCCAATTCGGCCATCGCTTTAGACAGCCACTATCAAGAGATGGTATTAACCGGCTGGATAGCCCCGCCTGATTTAGCGACCCAGCAATCCGATGTGCAGTATTTCTACGTGAATGGTCGCATGATGCGCGATAAGTTGATTAACCACGCCATTCGCCAAGCGTTTGAGGGCGTTATCAGCCCTGATTCATCGCCAAATTACGTGCTGTATTTAAACATTGCGCATCACGAAGTGGATGTAAATGTGCATCCAGCGAAACATGAAGTGCGCTTTCATCAAGCTCGGTTAGTCCATGATTTTATCTTTCGTGCGCTTGCTGATGGCATACATCAGTACTTTAGCGCCGCACCAGCGCAATCTGGGCCCAGCGAGTTGGCAGAGGTAACACCACACCACGACTACATTGCCCCTATTCAATCGGCCCAGCAATCACCTACTGGTGTTGCCGAAGGGGAGCCGGCCTCTCATGTGCATTCTTCAATGAACAGTGAAGAGCACGGTAAGATTCAACCCAGTAATGAGTTTGTTAGGGCTCCTTATGGGGATAATGGAGCAACTAGGCGAGAAGCAAATACGGCGCATTCTTCATCACAGGGGTATTCGTCCGCCCTAAGTAGTGACTCTTTAATAGCTGGCAACTATCCTCTTAAAAATACCACTGGGCGCACTCAAGGCTCTGGCTCTGGCTCTGGCTCTGGCTCTGGCTCTGGCTCTGGCTCTGGCTCTGGCAAGAGTATATCGGCACAAGCGGTAAAAGGTTACCAACAACTCATGAGCACCCAGCATGTGCTCAACAGTGACGTGACACACTGCCCCCAGAGTGAGCATTTATGCGTGCCGGTGGATGACGAAAGATTATTGGTTTTGTTTGAAGCCCGGCACTATGTGTTAACCATCAGTGCCCTTGTAGCGGCGCATATCAGTACCACCTTTGATACAGCTAATTGTGTGTCCCAACCATTACTGATGCCAGTTTCAATTACCGCTGACAAGGCCGCACTACAGCGGGCACAAGCCATGTATGAAGCGTTACTGAACAACAGAGTAGAAATCGGTTGGAGTCAAAAGCGCGTGATCTTAAAAAAGGTGCCCTCAGGTATGCGCCATTTGCCTTGGGCGAACATACTGCCTGAGTTGCTTGATAAAGCCATTTCAGATGAAAACGAGGTTAAAACGCATTTATTTAATTGCATCGCCTTGCATTCACCAAAACTTACCCCACTTCAGATGCATGAAACATGGACCGCACTTGTTGCTTATCCACGTACGTTTGAAACTTTGATGAATACAGCAGTGTTATTACCGCTGGCAACATTAGTAAGCGCCCATATTGAATCAACACACTGACAATCAACAGCTCCCACCTGCTATTTTACTCATGGGCCCTACGGCTTCCGGTAAAACCGCACTGGCCATTGAGCTGTGTCAGGCTCTTCCCTGTGAAATAATCAGTGTTGATTCAGCGTTAATCTATAAAGAGATGGATATTGGCACGGCCAAACCCACCGCCGAAGAGCTTGCTCAGGCTCCTCATCGACTCATCGACATTCTCGACCCGGTACAAAGTTACTCTGTGGCTGAATTTAGACGTGATGCATTAGCAGCCATGCAAGATATTACTGAGCGCGGCCGAATTCCATTATTGGTCGGCGGTACCATGATGTATTACAAGGCACTAACGGACGGTCTATCCACTTTACCTCAAGCAGATCCACTGGTCAGAGCAGAAATTGAAGAGCAGGCCGAGAAAAATGGCTGGCAAGCGCTACATCAGGAATTACAAGGCATAGACCCAGTTTCAGCACAGCGCATTCACCCTAATGACCCTCAGCGTTTAAGCCGTGCGTTAGAGATTTATCGTATCAGTGGTAAATCAATGACCGAATTAAGTTTGAATAAACAACCTTCGGCCCCATATCAGTTTTCACAATTTGCTATAGCGCCTTCAGATAGACATATTTTGCACGATAGAATCGCACAACGCTTTGATATTATGTTGAATTCTGGCTTTGAGGCAGAAGTTGCAAGATTAAAATCTCGAGCAGATTTACACCTAGATCTACCGTCAATGCGCTGTGTGGGATATCGGCAAATGTGGCAGTTTTTGGAGGGTGAAAATAGTTACCAAGAAATGCGCGAAAAAGGCTTAGCAGCCACCAGACAACTGGCTAAACGTCAACTAACGTGGTTACGCAGTTGGCAAAACTTACATTGGTTAGATACCTTTTCAAAAGACAATTTGACTAATGTGATGAAACTCAGCAGAATTCGTACGTGAGCCGTGAGCTATACAGCCTTTTTAAATTCTGTATACTGGGCAAAAAGGCGAGTTTGATAATAAAAAGAAAGGATAGATGATGGCTAAAGGGCAGTCTTTACAAGACCCATTTCTAAATGCGCTACGCAAAGAGCGTATTCCTGTATCAATTTATCTTGTCAACGGGATTAAATTGCAGGGTCAAGTTGAGTCATTTGACCAATTTGTCATTTTGCTAAAAAACACCGTCAGCCAAATGGTATATAAGCATGCAATTTCTACCGTCGTTCCTTCACGGGCGCTACCAGTTGCTGCTACTAATCCTCACGCGGATGCTGACGAGAACCAATAGTTAGTGAAGGTCCCAGGAGAACGGCTTGTTTGACCGTTATGAAGCAGGCGAACAGGCTGTATTAGTACATATAGATTTTTCTGATGACAACAGCAAAGAAGATCTACTAGAACTTCAGTTGTTGGCCACATCTGCGGGAGTGAATGCGGTTGATGTCGTTACTGGCAGCCGTAATGCTCCTCATACGCGCTATTTTGTCGGCAGTGGCAAAGCAGAAGAAATAGCTAACACTGTTAGAGCATCTGAAGCTGATGTGGTTATTTTTAATCACAGCTTATCACCCTCTCAAGAACGTAACTTAGAGCAATTATGTAAATGCCGCGTGCTGGATCGCACCGGATTGATTTTAGATATTTTTGCGCAACGTGCACGTACCCACGAAGGTAAGTTACAAGTAGAGCTCGCCCAACTTAAACATATTTCAACGCGTCTTATCCGCGGCTGGACTCACCTTGAGCGTCAAAAAGGCGGCATAGGCTTGCGTGGTCCAGGTGAAACGCAATTGGAAACCGACAGACGTTTACTGCGTGCGCGCATTAAAAGTATTCAAGGGCGTTTACGCAAAGTACAAAAACAGCGTGAACAAGGCAGGCGCGCGCGAGTGCGGGCTGAAATTCCGACCCTTGCGCTTGTGGGTTACACCAACGCCGGTAAGTCGACCCTATTCAATACGATCACTCAGTCTGAGGTATACGCAGCGGATCAACTATTCGCCACGTTAGACCCAACACTAAGACGAATTGAGTTGCAGGACGTTGGCCCAGCCATTTTGGCTGACACAGTTGGATTTATTCGCCATCTTCCTCATGATTTAGTCGCCGCTTTTAAGGCAACTCTTCAAGAAACGCAGCAGGCAGATTTATTGCTCCATGTGGTTGACTATTCCGATGACCAATTTCGTGAGAATATCGATCAGGTTAATGAGGTATTGGACGAGATTGACTCTGACGAAATACCCCAATTAATGATTTGTAACAAGATTGATCGCATGGATGGCGTTGAGCCACGGATCGATCGAGATGAAAACGGCGTACCAACTCGTGTCTGGATGTCGGCACAGCAAGGTTTAGGAACAGAATTATTGTTCGAAGCACTGAGCGATTGCTTAGCACAGAATATGGTGCGTCATCAGTTACGCATTCCACCGCAAGAAGGTAAACTACGAGGTGATTTGTTTAATTTAAACTGCATCTCTGAAGAATCTTATGCCGAAAATGGTGACTGGTTAGTAGAGATACATATGCCTCTTGCAGATTGGCAGCGTTTGGCAAAACACTCTGATGCTGACTTAGCATCCCTTATTGTGAAAAGCATTGAAGCATAGCGGTTATCCGGTACGTAGAATTTATAAACAGAATATATATGACTAACTATTTGGAGAGTAAAGATGGCTTGGAATGAGCCCGGTGGTAACAATAATGATCCGTGGAAGAACCGCGGTGGTCGCGATCAAGGTCCACCTGATTTAGACGAAGTATTTAAAAATATTTTAAATAAATTCGGTAAGTTTGGTGGTGGCAAAGGCGGCTCTTCTGGCGGCAAAGGCTTCGGCTTGGGTCTTGGTTTGGTTGTTGGCCTTTTAGTTATCGTTTGGTTCATCAGTGGTTTTTACACCATACGTGAAGCTGAGCGCGGCGTGGTATTGCGTTTCGGTGAGTTCAGCCACTTTGTTGAGCCTGGCCTGCGCTGGAAACCGACCTTCGTTGATAGCGTGTTACCCGTTGACGTGCAAACGGTACGTTCACTGCCTTCTTCTGGCTCTATGCTGACCGAAGATGAAAACGTGGTGCGCGTAGAGATGGAAGTACAATACCGAATTCTTGAACCATACAAGTACAGCTTCTCGGTGACTAGCCCAGAAACAAGCTTGAGCCAAGCGTTTGACAGTGCCATTCGCTACGTAGTGGGTCATTCAAAAATGGATGACATCCTAACTAGTGGCCGTGAAGTAGCCCGTCAAAATGTACGTGACGAACTTCAAGCAATTTTAGAACCCTACGATATGGGGATCTCAATAGTTGATATGAACTTTAAAGATGCCCGCCCACCGGAAGAAGTGAAAGCCGCATTTGATGACGCTATTGCCGCCCAAGAAGATGAGCAACGCTTTATCAATGAAGCAGAAGCGTATTCGCGCGAAATTGAGCCTCGTGCTCGAGGTCAGGTGAACCGTATGGCTGAAGAAGCGCAAGCATATAAAGAACAATCTATCCTGCAGGCGCAAGGTGAAGTCGCACGTTTCGAAGAGTTGCTTCCTCAATATAAAGCAGCTCCTGAAGTGACGCGCAGCCGTATTTACCTAGAAACGTTGGAAGAAGTGTACGCTAACACCAGCAAAATCATGGTAGACACCAAAGGTAGTGGCAACATGCTTTATCTACCACTAGACAAAATTCTGGAAAAACAAGCCTCCAGTACATCGCCATCAACAAACCGTAGAACGCTAGAAGGTTTACGTAATCAAGATCCAGTATCAAATAGTGGTTCACAAGATAACGGCATTCGTAGTGGCAGTTCACGTAGTGGGAGAAACTAAGCGATGAAAAATTTCTTAATCGTCATCATTATCGCACTAGGTGCATTGGTCCTTAGCTCACTATTTGTCGTAGACGAAGGTGAAAAGGCCATCGTGATTCAATTTGGTAAAGTTCAACGTGATAGCGACAGCGGTGAAACCGTGGTTTTCGAGCCTGGCTTGCATTTTAAACTTCCCCTTATTGACCGCGTTATAACGCTAGACGCACGTATTCAAACATTAGATGAAGTGGCTGACCGTTTCGTTACGTCAGAGAAAAAAGACTTAATCGTTGATTTATACGTCAAATGGAAAATCAAAGACTTCGCTAAATACTACTTGGCAACAGGTGGCTTTAAAGACAACGCTGAAATTCTATTACAACAAAAAGTAAATAACGGACTACGTTCTGAATTTGGTACCCGTACCATTTCACAAATCGTATCTGGTGAACGCTCTGAGTTGATGGACGAAGCGATGGCGCAAGCATCAGATAGCTCAGATGAACTCGGTATCGAAATTGTTGACGTACGTGTGAAGCAAATTAACTTACCGCTAGAAGTACGTAACTACATTTTCCAACGTATGCGCACTGAGCGTGACGCGGTTGCTCGTGAGCATCGCTCTGAAGGTAAAGAGAAAGCTGAATTCATTAAAGCAAATATGGACGCAAAAGTGACCGTAATGCTTGCTGACGCAGAACGTAACGCCCGTAAATTACGTGGTGAAGGGGATGCAAAAGCCGCTGAGATTTACGCTAAAACCTACACCAAAGACGCTGAGTTTTATAATTTCCTACGTAGTATGGATGCTTACAAGAACAGCTTCAGCAACAAGCAAGACGTTATTGTGCTTGAGCCTGACAGTGACTTCTTTAAATATATGAAGAGCGAAACCGGTAAAAATTAATCTGTTTATAAGAGCTAAGTAAAAGGCTCTTTGAAAAGAACGTGGAAAGCGCCAATTTGGCGCTTTTTTTATGTTTGTTTCTTATGCCCCGCGGGCACTTGTGAACTTAGCTCACTTTATGGGATTTGCCCACACAGCTTGCGCTTCCCCTACTCGCGCCATGCTTATTTATGGCCTGTGAGCACTTATGGGCTTCGCCCACGGTGCACCGCTTCGCTGCTTACTCACACTGCGTAAGTTAAGCGCTTTGCTTATTATGCCCTGCGTCACACAACAACATACGCTTCGCGTGCCAGCAATCCCTGCTGGATATGACAGATCATTCACCCTCAGCCAGTCACTTCTTTTATAAAGTGCATCAATGCGCTTTACCTAAAGGCCAGCTAAAGCTGTTCTATATTTATTCCATAAATATTGTCAACAGCCGAAAGAAGTCACCAAGACAAGAGCATCGGGGTGAGTTGAGTCGGTGAACTAAGAAAAGCGGCGACTACATCGTTTCTATATCGTTCGTTCAGTAACCCCGTCGTTTCCAGAATTGGATTTCGCCGTCGCCGTGTTCTATTAATACGCTGAAGGTTTTTTCTACCAGTATTTTGCCATCTAGTTCTATCACCATTCGCCAGTCGCCTACTTTGTTCTCTAAAGGGGGCCAAATGGTATCCCCTAGATAGAAGTCCCAGTCGTTGTTGTCTACGTAAACCTCGCCTTCGAATGGGGGCATGATATTTCCTTTGTCGTCAGGAATATCTGGGTGGTAAATGCAGTACGTTAGTTTTTTGCCCTTGGCTTTTTTGCAGTTGATGATAAAACCAAATTCGATATCCAGCTCGGCTGGAATGTCCGTGGTGAAGGTTTTAATCTTCGGCAAGGCTTTTTCGTGTTCATCCCAGTGTTTGTATATGCCATAACTGATGATATCGAAGAACGAGCGTAATTTAGACATCACGCTGTCCTTGATGCTTTCTTTGATACAAGCATTGTTCTACGCCAGATGATTTAACGAGTGACAATGGTTTGTGCCCCTTGCACTAAGGTTTCTTTGTCAATTTTATCCGGTACTTGGGTGCCTTTGCGTGCCAGCGGTCTTGCTTCGATACTGTTCTTCCAGCGTACTAAGTTATCAAGGCCTGAAATATCGATGCCTGACCACTCATAGGTGCGTACCCAGCACCAATTTGCCATGTCGGCGATGCTGTAATCCCCTGCAAGGAATTCATGTTTTGCTAATTGGCTGTCTAATACTTCGAACAGACGTCGGCCTTCTTTTTGGTAGCGCTCGATAGCCGGTTGAATTTTCTCTGGGAAATAACGATAAAATACGTTGGCTTGGCCCATCATAGGCCCCACCCCACCCATTTGAAACATTAACCACTGGATCACTTGCGAGCGCCCCTTGGCATCATTGGGGATGAACTGTCCCGTTTTTTCAGCTAAATACAGCATGATCGCGCCGGACTCAAACACGGCGAAATTGTCTTCATCTTTGTCCACCAGCACAGGGATTCTGCCATTGGGATTACGTGCTAGGAATGCTGGAGTTTTCTGTTCTTGCTCCATTAAGTTAATACTGTGCACTTCGTATGGCAACTGCATTTCTTCAAGTGCAACAGAGGCTTTCCAGCCATTAGGGGTAGACGATGTATACAAATCAAACATGAAGTATCCTTTTTATGCTTTAGCGGCTGGGCGTGCGCTAATGGCATCGTACCAACGTTGTAAATGTGTTTGCTCTGGTGCAATACGCACATTAACCACTCGGCCAAAATCGATTGAACAAACGGCGGTGATGTCCGCGATACTGAATTTATCGCCCGCGATAAATTCATGTTCAGCTAACCGATTGTTTAAAATGTCGAGAAATTTAGTGGCGTCTTGCCCTGCGACTTTCCCATACTCAGCCACCGGTGTCATACGATCTTTGAAGTATCCCGTAGAGTGTTGAAAGCACATGCCTATTTGCATAAACAAACCAAACTCACATTGGCGTTGCCACATGTCAATTTGTGCCTTCTCTAATGGCGTGGTTCCCATAAGTGGGGTTTCGGGATGCAGCTCTTCGAAGTAACGACAAATTGAGACAGATTCATAGATGCACGTGCCATCGTCTAGTTCTAGCACGGGCACTTTTGCCATGGGGTTGCGGGCGCGCATAGCAGGGCTTAAATTCTCACCGCCTTGTATGTCGACCTGAACATAGTCCATAGGAATGTTTTTTTCGGCCAGAAAAAACCGCACTCGACGGGGTGTAGGTGCGGTCTTCGTTTCGTATATTTTCATTGCATGGCTCCAGTGTCAGTTGCTGCACTGGGCAATGAACACTTGTGATCAGTGATGCTGTAACCAATAACGGTTTTTCAGCGCTTGGTACTGCTCTGTTTTCTTATATTCTTTTAGTGCACTGTCAATCAAAGGAATTAATTCCTTATGTTTATTATGCACATAGTGGTAAAGGGGTACAGTAATAATTGTTCGGTAGGTGCTGCTGCTGATGAGCAATTTATTATCAATAATCTCGCTGGCACCGAGCACCATTAATCCTTGTTCATTATCATTAAACGCACGAAATAGGGTCTCTACCGTATCGTACTTTTTGAGCTTAACCTGATTCTCGTTGGCCCAGTTATTAACGACCAGTAAATCATTAATAACTGATACTTCACTCGCTTTTGGCAGGCTAGTGGCACACATATCAAGATCTTTACATACCAAATAAAACGATACATTGGCTAAAGGTTCCGGTATCTGCTGCAAAGAAGGAGCAAGATGTTTGTAACCATCAACTCGCATTAACTCTCCATCCCCGCCAAATCGATAAGCGTTAAGTGAAGCTTCAAGTGAGCCAAACCGTGTGACTGATATGCCATAGCCTAACTGCTGATAAATTTCTTGCATTAAGTTTGAGGCAAAAAACGACTCTTTCAAGCCGGTTACTGAGGCAAAATATAGTTGAGGTAGTTCAGCGGCTTGCGCAAAGGTATTCGTCTCATAATTGATATGAGTGCGTTTCAATATACCCTCACGCAAGGGTGCCGAGTTATCTTCATGAATACTTTTCGCGATGCTTCGCGCAGCATTTTTAGCAATATCATCCTTGGCTTCGCGATCAAAAAACTGCACCAGTGTACTTGAGTTTGCTAGTGAATTGGCCGCAATCTTAACCCGGTCACTGGGTAAATCTTGAGTAAATTGAGTATTCACTACAGGCAGTGAATCAAACCCCATGGCCATTTCTTTATTATTAGCCAACAGAAATCGCAGCAATGGCGCCAAGTGAGCCTTATTTTTAGCTGAGCGTGGCACCACCCATATCTCAAGTGGAGCGACCTCCGCTTGATTCATTTGATTAGCCTTAGGGAACGAAAAAAAGCCGATATCCTTGTTCAGCAATGGGTCGATAGTACCTTCAGCAAATTGCCCCATTAAGGTCATTGCTGCTTGCTTATCTTCGACCACTTTCATTACTTGCTGCCAAGTCTAGTGGCGCTGCGGCGCAAAAAACCATTCATTTGACAGCAATTGCTCGAACTGTTTTAAGAAGATATCTGCCGTAGCCCCTGATAGGGTCTGGCCATCGATAAGTTGCTGGCGAAATTCGAGTCCGCCCGCATCTAACGACAAATAATCTAGCCACGCTAGAACAGGCCAACTCTCTTGCACTGCTTGCACTAATGGATTTGCACCTTGCGCTTTTATGCGCTGGCACAGGGCGATGAACTCTTTCCAGTTTTTGGGCGGTTTTACACTGAGTTCCTGAAAAACGGCTTTGTTGTAGTAAAAACCCCAACCGTATTGCGCAATAGGAAGCGCGTAAGTTGCAGCGTCTGCATTGGAAGCGCTTTGATGAGTAACACTGCGTAATACTGCGGGTTGAATTGCGCTTTGTAACTCTTCTCTTGGCAGTAAAGAGTCAATTGGCTGTATCACATCTTGTGCAATCAGCGAGCGAAGGCGCTCTCCTGCCTGCCAATAGAGTAAGTCGAATTCACCCGTTTCAAGCCATTTAGGTAATAAGCGTTTAAATTCTTTATCACTAAAGAAGGTTACGTTGACATCGTATTGGCTAGATTGTGTTGAAAAGTCGTTGAACACACCGCGGTATATGTCACTTTGACGTTCGTTTGTGGTCAAAACCGCTACGGAAAGTACCTGCTGGGCTTGAGCAATAGCCGAAAAGCTAAGAAAGAATAAAGCTCCCCATAGAATGTTAATGCTGTTACTCATATAAATACATGTCTCGCTCAAGCAAGTTGTAAGGGGCTTCAAAGAAATACAGCGCCGCGCTGCTACGTCATCCTTACAAAACCGCAAATAATACTTACTAATGCTAAATACCCAAACCGATTTTGCACATTAGACAAAAGATGGTTTTTTATACTATGAGAGCGATTTAACACTAACTTTAGTCGTATTCACTTTAGTTTGACTCTTTATCCCAGCGACTTAAATGTTCAGCAGCCTGAGATTTAAGCGTCTGATGATGGGTTTTAACCCACCAATTCTCTAACAGTCGGATATTCTTGCGGTTCGCTTTGTAAAAAATGTCACTAATATCGCCAACGAATGGTATTAAACCAATCAGAAAGTCGAAGATTGCATTGCGCACCATGGCTATACGAAGTGTTTTAGGCGCGCCCATTTGCCCGGCCAAATGAATAATATGTGCAGACATCACCGCAGTCGCTAAATCCCCCAGACCAGGCACGAGCCCTAAAATGCTGTCTAAGCCGAAACGGATTTTGGTAAAGGGGATGCCCACAGCGGTATCAAGCAAATGTGCCATTTTTTGTGCTTTACGTAACGCCGCTGGAGCCTTGAGTGTTTGTGGGGTACTCATTATTTATCGCTCCCCATGGCGGTGGCTAACTCAGCACTTAATTGACTGTCTCGTTCAGGGCTTTCCCAACCTCCTAGGTTCTTTTCAATTAAGCTCTCCAGCGCGGCAATGTGTTCTGGCTGAGCATTGAGCGCAGCAATGTATTCGTAACGCTCCCCGCCAGCTTCTAAAAAATAGTCTCTGTTTTCAATACCAATTTCTTCAATCGTTTCTAAACAATCAGCGGAGAAACCAGGGCAAATCATTTGTACTGACTTAACCCCCTGCTCTGGCAAAGACTTAAGAGTGTGATCGGTATAGGGCTGCAACCACTCTTCTCGCCCAAAGCGAGATTGAAACGTCACCATATACTCATCTTTGCCAAGACCCAGCTTTTCCGCCACTAAACGGGAGGTTTTGTAACACTCACAGTGGTAAGGGTCGCCAGCGGTCAAATACCGTTTTGGGATCCCATGATAGGTAAATATGAGTTTATCGGCTCGCCCATGAGTTGCCCAGTGCTCGGTTATGCTACCAGCAACTGCGTCGATATAAGGCGTGAAATCATGATAGTGGCTGATGAACCTGACGTCTGGTATCCAACGCGTTTTACGCAGTACCTCGCCAAGGGCATCAAACGTCGAACCATTCGTTGCTCCGCTATACTGAGGATAAAGCGGCAGCAACAACAATTGGCGCACCCCCTTTTCAAGCATGTTCTGAGTCACAGATTTAATCGACGGCGAGCCATAGCGCATTGCAAAATCTACCACCACTTTGTCGCCATACTTTTGCTGCATGCTTGCGGCAAGTGCATTGGCTTGATCTTGTGTGTGAAACATAAGCGGAGAGCCGCGTTCGGTCCATACAGTGCTATAAGCATGGGCCGAACGCTTAGGCCGAATGTTTAGGATCACCAAATTAAGGATCATCCACCAAATTAACTTAGGCACTTCAACCACTCTTGGGTCTGATAAAAACTCGCGCAAATAGCGTTTCAGAGCGCCTTTTTCTGGGGCCTCCGGGGTGCCTAAATTGGTAAGCAGCACACCAATCTTATCAGCTTGCTTATGGGTAAAGGTTTCATTAGAACGGTATTTCATTTCTTCACTCTACTTGTGTTAAACACATCAATGCATCAAGTACGTTGCAAACATCAAAATAGACTCAATGCTCTATGATTTTTGCAACGACATAAATGCCACTTACCCAGTGTAATAGGTCTCTGCCCCTGGACCTACGGGCATGCCTAGTAAAAACACCCACACATAAAATAACAATGTCCAACCCACCATGAATACAAGGCTGTAAGGCAGCATAGTGGCAATTAATGTACCCATGCCCAAATCTTTTTTATACTGAGCGGCGATAGCTAATATCAACCCAAAGTAACTCATCATAGGTGAAATCACATTGGTCACTGAATCTCCAATCCGGTACGCCGCTTGAATAACCTCTGGGGCAAAACCCACCAACATCAACATCGGCACGAAAATAGGCGCAGTCACTGCCCATTGGGCCGACGCACTGCCAAGTGACAAGTTCACCATGCCGCACATTAAGATAAAGAAGACAAATACGCCAGGACCATCAAGGCCAATGGTTTGTATTAACTCTGCCCCCTTAACCGCGAGGACTGTGCCTAAATTTGTCCAGTTAAAGAAAGCGACAAACTGAGCGGCAAAAAATACTAAGGTGATATAAAGCCCCATCGCCCCCATGCTTTTAGACATCGCATTGATGACGTCTTTATCATTTTTCATGGTACCGGCGATTTTGCCATACACGAATCCAGGCACAGCAAAGGTAATAAAAATAAAAGCTACAATCCCCTTTAAAAATGGCGAGCCAGCAACGGCTCCTGTTTCAGGATGTCGTAGAATGCCATTTTCAGGAACAATCGTTAGTGCTAACACAGCGCACAATAGCGCAAAACTCACACCCGCCCAGCGCAGCGCTTTTTTCTCTATGGCTGTTGGGGCACTCATTTCCTGTTTGCCCAACTCGATTGAGGCTTCACTAGGATCGTACTTACCTAAACGAGGCTCAACGATTTTCTCCGTTACAAATGCCCCTAAGCCGGCTACTAAAAATGTACTGATAAACATGAAGTACCAGTTCACCTCTGGCCCTACCATGTAATCTTGGTCAATCATATGGGCTGCCGCCTCGGTGATACCTGACAAGAGGGGATCGACCGTCCCGAGTAATAGGTTGGCGCTATAACCACCGGATACGCCGGCAAATGCTGCCGCGAGGCCAGCAAGAGGATGACGCCCCAAGGAATGAAATATCATCGCCGCCAGCGGTATCAACACCACATAACCCAGCTCAGAAGCCGTGTTTGACAATATACCCGCCAATACGATTACTACAGTTACCATGCGCTTAGAAGCATTCATGACCATGGCGCGCATGGCGGTTGATAATAAGCCTGAATGTTCAGCAACCGACACCCCTAACAAGGCCACTAAAACCGTGCCTAAAGGGGCAAAGCCTGTAAAGTTGGTGACTAAATGAGTGACTATTCTTTGCAAACCTTCTGCGTTAAATAACGATACCACTTGTATCATGCCATCCGCTGCACGTCCTTTCGCATCAAGTGGACGAGGGTCAACCACACTGACATCAAAGTAGCCTAAAACACCACTGATAATGACAATCGCTGTGGCGAGTAAAGCAAACAATGTAATAGGGTGTGGAAGTAAATTCCCAAGCCATTCCACCGTTGCAAGAAACCTAGAAAACCATCCTGTGGGGTTCTCTTGGCTTGTTTGTTTTTTCTGATCGTTAGCGTCTTGCAAACCGACTCCTTAATTATTTTTTTCTGCTTTCACAGTTACGCGCATATAGTACCTAATTCGCTAAGCAAACGTTAGAGTTCAGGTAAAGGCAGTCATTTTGTGCTGTTTTATTAGTCATAACGCCTACTTTTTGATAAAAAAGTGTTTGTATATCAGTCAGAACGCTTTATTGTTGTAAAAAAAATTAGACTTTTTATTGTTGCTGCCACAAGGAAATTCAGATGACAAATAAGCAGTCCCAAGACAAAATAGATAAGCAAAATCCTGCAACTGAATTAGCGCAACTTCGGCAAATCGTTTTTGGTGATGCTCAACAGGACTTAGAGCAAAAAATCGACCAATTAGGGCAAAGCTTACAAACCCAGCTGAAACACCTAGAACAGCAAACTTCCCGGCAGTTTTCCCAACTTCAATCTGCATTAGAAACCCATGTTCATCAGTTGGAGGATAAACTCCTCAACGCGGATAAAGACCAAGATGCCAAAGCAAGCGAGTTGTTCACACTGAACAAGAATCTCTCTAGTGAATTGGAAATGGCAGAGGCAGCCAACAAGCAAGAAACGGATGAAATACATAAGCGGATTGATCACGACTTAGCGACATTATCGAATAAGTTCTCTGAGCAACTCAAACAAGCTTTGGCTCAGCTTACTCAAGTATCGAATGAGCTCAATGCCAGCAAAACAGATCGCAAAACGTTGGCTAAATTACTGTCTACCGTGGCTTCAAACTTAGAAACTGGCGATGATGAGTAACCTCTATCATGTCGACTCAGGGAAGTAGTAACGAGTCTGAACACGACCCGCAACTTCAAGAGCTGCGGAAAATTCTGTTTGGTAAAGATAATCAACACATCACCCAAGCCCTTCGCCAAAATGCTAGAGCGATCGTTAGTGAGGTCTTTTCAGAAGCTTTCAAAGATCGCCAAGACAAAGACGGTAGCGTAAAAAAAGTGATGGCGCCATTAGTCGACAAATCAGTTGAGTACTCAGTGTCTAACCGTAAAGAGCAATTTGTCGGTTACCTTTACCCCATAGTTGGCAGTGTAGTAAGAAAGTCCGTTACGGCATTTTTGACCGAGTTTATCGAACGAACCAACCAACTACTTGAAAACAGCCTAACCATCAAAGGGCTCACATGGCGCTTTCAAGCCCGCCAAGCAGGGATCCCCTACGCCACTTATATTGCCAGTCAAACATTTAACTACCGTGTAGAGCAGGTTTTTTTGATCCATAGGGAAACAGGTTTACTGCTTAATACCCTTGCCTACAATCAGCAATCGTCTGGTGATGCAGACTTGATATCGTCCATGCTGACGGCCATCAATGATTTCGTTTCAGACTCTTTCAGGCCAAATAAAGACGGTCATGAACAAGGCTTAGATATCGTCAAAACCGACGATTTCACCTTAGTTCTCAAAGCCGGGCCGAGTGCCATCTTAGTCGCAGCCGTAACGGGTAATATGCCGCAAAAGGTAGCGAATCAATTACAGCAAACGATTGAAGAGATCCATACGTTATATGATCCTCAGCTGAGAGAATTTAAAGGCGACGCGTCAGCCTTTGCCGATTGTGACCAACAACTTGCTGATTGCTTAGTCTCTGAGTTAAAAGACAGCGAGAAAGGGAAAGAATCAAAACCTTGGATGGCATGGATAATATTACTTTTTATCGCGATTGGGGCTGGCTATTACAGTTATAAACTGTGGCAAATACAGAGCTATGTGCATCAAATATCTAGTATCAACCAAGAAGCTGGGATCATGCTTGTGCGCGCCCAACGAAACGGCATTAAAGACATATCCATAGATGTACTGAGGGATCCTGACGCCGAAGAAGTCAACAATTGGTTGGCTGAGAAAAATATTCCTCAGGAGATGGTGCGTTTGACTGAAAAGCCTTATCTGTCTCTTGAAGAACCCATCATGCAAAGTCGCCTCAGTAAAGTGTTGGTGCAATTTCCAAGCTTAACCTTAGTGAACAATTCAATCAGTGGTGAGCTTGATCACCAGCAGTATTTTGATTTACGAAATCGCGTTCAGCAATTGCCGGGGATGCTGGATAGCGAGAGTTTGCTAGGGCAAATTAGCGTTACCAACCCACTCACGCTACAAATGGATGACGTGGAAAACATTCAGACCCTCATCGACCTCAAAATTAGTCAGTTTAACGGCGCTTCGATTGAATTCGCAAGCAATAGCACGCAACTGACACCCGAAGCGCAAGACGGCATTGGCACTGTCGCAAAGATTGGTAAAACACTATTGAGCCTTGCCAAGCAAACGGAGCTAGAAATGAGCTTCATCGTTATTGGCGCCAGTGACGCAAAAGGTACACGGTCCTATAATGAAGTATTGAGTATTAAACGTGCCCAGACAGTAAAAAATGCATTGCAGATGCGCGGGATCCCAGCCGATAAGCTAAATGCTGTCGGCATTGGCATTATTGACGTGCCCGCAGCAGGCAATGGTGCTCGTAAGGTGCTGTTTAATGTCATAAAAACTCACGCGACACAGCCGTAATGGATAGCTATAAAATTATGATCCAAAAAAAGATATGTGTACTGGGTGCCTCAGGAGTGGGAAAAACTAGCCTCATAAAACAATATGTTGAGGGGATTTTTTCTGAAAAATATCTCACTTCGATTGGCGTCAAGATAGATAAAAAGCAAGTGCAGTGCGAGAGCCACACGGTTCAGTTTATGCTTTGGGATATAGAAGGTATCGACCGCTATTGTGGCTTTCAACCTAAGTATCTCAGAGGGGCAGCCGCCATCATCATTGTGGTCGATCACACTCGCGCGCAATCGCTGATTGAAGGCATCGAAATCTACAATTTAGCGAAAGACGTCGCCAACATACCGGCCATTTTGGCTATCAATAAAACAGATTTAAGTACTGAATGGCATTGGGAAGAAGATGAGTTAGCTGAGCTATCAAGCCCTTTCAGTCATACATTTTGCACAAGTGCCAAGACAGGAGACAATGTAGAGCTTCTATTTTCAACACTTGCTCTACAGTTACTAAGTGAGGCTGAACAGTGAAACTATCTCTTTTTAAAGCGCTTGGGATCATTGATTGTTGTATTTTCAAACGTATTGACGAACAACACTTCGAAACCGTTTACGCAGAAAGTGAATGGATAGATTTACTGCTTCCAAGTGCAAGAGATAACAAAAGATTTACTATCCCTACTGATAGCCCGTTTTTAGATGATTTTTTGATGCAAGCGGAAGAATTTTGGGAGTACGCTGATTATGGAAAAATTGATTCGGGCGTTTGGAACGAGGAAGTAGAAAATAACGAGCTCAAACTTAACGCCTACGCTAGTATGGACAAGGGTGATTGCTATATCGTCATTCATAATGTGATTGAGCAATTTCAACAGCGCCAAAAGACACTTCAGTTGGCCCGTGAACTGCTCCTATCAAATGATAAAATTGTCGCCCAACAAGAATATGTTCATCAACGTTTAGATGACATGCTGAATCAGTCTTCTGATTTAAAAAGCATTCAGCAACCGATCAACGAAGTGATCGAAAAAACCGATATTGGGGTCGCAATATTATCACCTAATTTGCAACCTATTAGCCAAAACCCTGCTTTATACAGTCTGTTTGATGCTCATCTCACGCGGTCCGAAACCCAGCCCTATAAAATTATTTTGCAATTATTCGAGAAGCAATACCCCGAATTTGAAAGGGTCATCAGCACAGGCAGCCGCTGGAGCGGCGAGCTATTTTGGCTAAAACCGCCGGGAACAGGAAAATGGATCAAGTTATCTATTTACCCAGTCAAAGCAGACTTCCAGCAAATTACACACTGGGTATTTTTGGTCAGTGACATTTCTCAGGTGAAGCATCTTCTGCAGAATAATGAGAAGTTGACCTACTACGATGCTCTAACCGATATTCCGAATCGCCAATATTTTTGGATGCAATTGGAGCAATCCGTTAGTAATGCGTTGCCCTTCTATGTGCTGTATTTGGACATAAAAAACTTTAAACGCATCAATGAAATTCACGGGCACTCCCGTGGGGACCAAATCATTAAAGAACTGGTTGAACGCATTACGCCGCATATTAGCGAAGGTGACATGTTTGCACGTATCGGCGGAGGCGAGTTTGCAATTATTAGGCAAAAAACGGTTACTGAACAGCAATGTATTGATCTTGGTCACAAACTGATTGACGCCGCTGTTCAACCATTCTATTTACCCAATGGAACACATTGTGAAATCGGTTTAAACATAGGCGCTGCTAGCTTCCCCCGGGACGCAGACGACGCTGAAACCTTGATGAAGTTTGCTGATCTTGCGGTCTTCAACGCTAAAAAAGCATCTAAAAGCAGCGTTCAATTTTATTCTCAAGAATTGAAAGAAGCCTCTCAACGCATCATTGAACTAGAAAACGCTTTGCAAAGCGCCATTACTAATCATGAATTTGAGCTATTTTTGCAACCTATGTTAGACCTAACGAGTGGTACAATTTTAAAGGCGGAAGCATTGCTGCGCTGGAACCGATTAGACGGAGAGCGCATCGGCCCTGATGAGTTTATCCCGATTGCAGAACAAACAGGTCTTATTGTACCTATTGGTAAATGGGTGATTTCTCGCGCCTGCGAAATGATAAGCACCTTAAACCATAGGGGCTACAGTTGTAAGCTATCCGTGAACCTATCACCTAGACAGATAAGTGATCGCCATTTATTAGAGTTTATCCGAGGCTCAATTCAAAATAGTCACATTCTGCCGAATCAATTGGAGCTTGAGTTAACAGAAGGCGTTTTGGTCGATAATTACGACAAGGTGCAGTATTTACTTACCGAGGTAAGGAAGCTCGGTGTCAGCGTATCGATAGATGATTTTGGCACTGGCTATAGTTCACTCTCTTACCTTAAAAAGCTTCCGATTGATCACATAAAAATTGATCGCTCTTTTGTGCAAGATTTAGTCAGCGACGAAAATGACAAAGCTATTATATTAGCCATTATCGCTATGGCTCACAGCTTGAAACTTAATGTCATTGCCGAGGGCGTTGAAACTGAGCTGCAACGTAACTTTTTGCAGCTCAATCACTGTAATCTTGCTCAGGGCTATTTGTTCAGCCGCCCCTTACCCTTTGCTCAATTTTGTGATTATCTAAGTGCAAGCCCTACACAAAAGCTGATAACCCCGTCTGCGCCCTTCCCAGAATAAGCGCATGCACATCGTGAGTACCCTCGTAGGTATTCACCGCTTCAAGGTTGAGTACATGGCGAATAACGTGAAACTCATCAGAAATGCCATTGGCCCCGTGCATATCTCTTGAAGCACGAGCGATATCTAATGCCTTGCCACAAGAGTTGCGCTTGATTAATGAAATCGCTTCAGGAGGTAAGGCGTTTGCGTCCATCAACCTGCCAGCCTGCAAGCACGCCAAGAGACCAATCGATATTTCGGTTTGCATATCAGCCAGTTTTTTTTGTATCAGTTGGTTGGCCGCCAATGGTCGCGAGAACTGTTCTCTGTCCAAACAATATTGCCGTGCTTGATGCCAACAGAATTCAGCCGCCCCTAAACTCCCCCAAGCTATGCCATATCGTGCCTTATTTAAGCAGCTGAACGGCCCTTTGAGGCCTTCCACATTTGGCAAGATGTTCTCAGTGGGAACAAAAACATCCTGCATCACCACCTCACCAGTCACAGACGCCCTCAACGAAAACTTGCCTTCTATTTTCGGTGCACTGACACCCTGCATGTTTTTCTCTAATATGAAGCCCCGGATCACACCATTGAGCTTACCCCAAATGACGAACACATCAGCAATCGGCGAGTTGGTGATCCACATTTTACTGCCATTGAGACAATATCCACCATCGACTTCCTTGGCTTGAGTCAACATACTTGCTGGGTCAGAGCCCGAATTTGGCTCAGTCAGACCGAAGCAACCTACCCATTCACCACGGGCTAGTTTTGGCAAATAGCGCTGCCTCTGCGCTTCGCTACCAAAAGCGTAAATAGGAAACATCACCAAAGAAGACTGCACACTCATGGCACTACGATAACCACTGTCGACTCGCTCAATTTCTCTTGCTATCAAGCCATAGCTCACATGGTTTGCCTCGGCGCAGCCATATTGTTGAGGCAAAGTACTCCCTAATAGTCCTAATTCTCCCATTTCATGCAGAATGTCGCGATCAAAGTATTCATCACGATTACCGCGCAATATTCTGGGCATGAGCTTTTGCTGACTATACTCATGCGCTACATCTAGAATCAGCTTTTCGTCTTCATGCAGGAGTGAATTTAGCGCAAGCGGATCTTGCCAGTTAAAAAAAGGGTTCGCTTGTTTGCTCATAATGCCTCGTTAATCTCTGCCTATTCAAAGTCGTTCGGTCAAAGCCGCACGCATCTCAAACTACTAGAAGGGCGCAGGGTATTGTCTGAGGACATCGCGCGTATCCTTTAGTGCTTGTTCACTTAAAGGCTTGGCGAAGGCGGCAATGTTTTCTTTTAATTGAGACATACTCGTCGCACCTATGATAGTTGACGTAATGCCTTCCACATTGTCGCACCAAGCTAAGGCCAATTCACAAGATGTTAAACCATGGGCTTTAGCCACCTCAACATAACCACTAATAGCCGCTTCGGTACCTTTGGTGTCTCTGAAAATACCGTTACGTTGCTCGAACGTCCAGCGGCTGCCTTCAGGGCGTTGGTTGTTTAAATATTTACCGCTAAGTGCGCCTCCTGCCAAAGGTGACCAAGGTAAATATGCCACATCTTCAGCGACACAATTCTCAATCAGATATGGCCAATCTTTAGCGTGTAATAAGCTAAACTCGTTTTGCATTGACACCATACGCGGTAAATCATGCTCTTTGCTTAAGTTCAAATATTGTTGCAATCCCCACGGCGTTTCATTAGATAGTCCACAAAAGCGTATTTTCCCCTGTTTAACACAAGTGTTAAGCGCTTCTAAGATAGACAACATCTGCGCAGTTTCTGCTGCTCGGTCAGTATCAGAAAAACGCACGCGACCTACCGCGTGTTTAGCAAAATGGGGAGAAATACGATTTGGCCAATGCAATTGGTAAAGGTCTATATAGTCAGTATTCAAACGCTTTAAGGAATCATCAACGGCTTGCATAACGGACTCAGCAGAAATTTGACTGCCTTGACGAATATAGCTTAGTCCTGGGCCAACTATTTTTGAGGCGAGTATAATATCCTTACGCCTTATTGGATTACGCTTCAGCCAGTCACCAATAATAATCTCAGTATGGCCGTATTTATCCCCTGAGGGCGGCACAGGATACAGTTCGGCCGTATCAATAAAATTCACGCCTTGAGATAAAGCATATTCAATTTGCTCGTCTGCATCTTGTTGTGTATTTTGTACGCCCCATGTCATTGAGCCTAAGCAAACACGAGAAACAGATAGACCACTGCGGCCCAATTCAGAGTAATTCATTCAGATTCCTAGTGAATAGTGGTATTTAACACACTGATTATACGGATATAAATAAGATCATTTTAACTTCAAATGTGAACAAGTGTTACGGAAAACTGGAGATGGCTTCACCGGCTGGGAACTCCTCTTTATACAGCTGATACATCAAGCTATCTTGGTAATGTTTAGCTACGGATGCTTTAAGCTGGTTTATCACCGTTCGATGTTTAGATTTGTTAGAAAAGTGAAGCCAGTTTTCCTTTTGGGCCAAAACATAGGGGTGACCAAAGTTAGCGATATCTAGCCCTAACTCTTGAAGGTTATATTCAATGCCAGCCTCAGAACCCACTACTGCATCCACTCTGCCCATACTGAGTAAATTTATTCCTTGTTTGTAATCTTTTACTGAAAATTTTTGCAGCTTAGTATCTTCATCAAACCTTTTAGAAAAGCTGGCACTTCGAACAACCGCTATCCGCCCTAATAAAATTAATTGCTCATAGGTTTGTAGGTCAACGGCGGCCTGAGGCAATACGATGACATTGGAACTCGACACAGGCCCTATAAAGTCAGCATACCCTTCGAGTTGTACGTTTTTAAAAATAAGCGCAATGTCTAGCTCCCCACTTTTTACGCCACCGAGCACACGAGCATATGGTTGAAGCACTAACTCAAATTCAAAGCCAGTATCTTCTGTTAGTAAATTAAGGTATCGCACCATTACGCCTGACATTTCACTATCTTCGTTGATGTAAGCGAAAGGGGCAAAAGCAGGCACACCCACTTTCAGGGTAATGTTGTTAGCCGGAGTAACTTGAGCTAAAACGGGTAAATAAAGGGAACTGATTAACAACAAGGCTAATAACGCTTTCAACATATCTCGCTCAAGCTAACAGGCAAAAATTGATAATAGCTAATCTTAGCTTTTTGTACAGATCCGCAAAAGAGAGTAGTTAGCAATGCTGCGCGAGATCGCACCTTAGCGATAAAAAATACCAATTCCAATAAGTAATTGACGAATGTAAACCAAGTAAAATTAGGTGACTCGCCTGACAGGTTGGACACTCAGGGGGGAAACCCGCACTGCGCCAGTCGGTTGAACGACCAACAGGCGACCACCATGGATGGTGGAAGGTAGAATAACGCAGGAGCAGTTATCGAGATGTCGGGCTGGACTCCATCACCATGGACGGGTTAAACCCCGTTTTTTATC
>NZ_BAEP01000071.1 GCF_000315015.1 Paraglaciecola mesophila KMM 241
TTTGAGCCTTTTTGCATTTTAGGTTTGAATCTTAGATATCGAGCATAACCCTTATGGGCGCAGTGCTTTGTCACCCCGAGCCAAACCACAGATCCCAGTGCGAGACGCCTCGATGATCTCAGTGCTTTGTGCGAGTACATTGGCAAATGCGTCTAGCTTGTCACTCGTGCCAGTGACTTGAATGGTATAGTTGTTCAAGTCGACATCGATAATCTGCGCGCGGAAGATATCCACATTGCGATTCACCTCAGAGCGCACAAGCTCACTGCGCGTAGCCACTTTAATCAACATAAGTTCACGCTCAACATGGCTGCCATTAGTCAAGTCGGTCACTTTAAGCACGTCAATCAGCTTATTTACTTGCTTAGTGATTTGCTCGATAACCTTGTCGTCTGCTTGGGTGGTAATAGTCAAACGAGACAAACTTTTGTCGTCTGTCGCTGCCACACACAAAGAGTCAACGTTATAGCCACGCTGGGAAAAAACACCCACGATACGTGATAAAGCACCAGGGGCGTTTTCCATTAAAACTGAAATAATACGTTTCATTATGTACGCTCCGTTTTGCTTAATCTCATGTCGTCCATTGCGCCAAATTTAATCTGCATGGGGTATACGTGTTCGTTTTGATCAATCGCGATGTCCATAAATACCAAGCGTTCTTTTTCGGCGAAACAACGCTCCATCGCGGCATCTAAATCATCTGGATGCTCAACACGAATACCAATGTGACCGTAGGCTTCAGCCAACTTCACGAAGTCAGGCATAGAATCCATATAAGAGCTTGAATAACGACTCTTATAGTTCATATCTTGCCATTGACGAACCATACCTAACGCACGGTTATTCAAAGAAATGATTTTAATCGGTAGCTTGTATTGCAAACACGTTGACAGCTCTTGGATATTCATCTGAATACTGCCATCACCAGTGATAACCACCGATGTTGCATCAGGGTGGGCCATTTGTACGCCCATTGCAGCGGGCAAACCAAAGCCCATGGTGCCCAAACCACCAGAGTTTATCCAGCGACGCGGTTTCGCGAACGGATAATACAAAGCAGCAAACATTTGGTGCTGACCTACGTCTGAACTTAAATAAGCATCACCGTTTGTGTGTTTATAAACCGACTGTATTACTTCTTGCGGCTTAATCAGGTTGTCGTCTTTTTTGTAGTTCAAGCAACTGCGACCACGCCACTGCTCGATTTGCTCCCACCAATCAGCCAATTTGGCTTTTTGCTTAGTGGTATCTATCTCGCCCATTTGGCTAAGCAACTGCTTTGCCACTTGGTCCACACTGCCTACAACCGGCACGTGCACAGCAACCGTTTTAGAAATAGACGCAGGGTCTATATCTACGTGAATAATGGTGGCGTGAGGGCAGAACTTCTCAACGTTATTTGTTACTCGGTCATCAAAACGCGCACCTAATGCCAATATGCAATCCGCATTGTGCATCGCTTTGTTTGACTCTAACGTACCATGCATTCCCAACATACCTAAGCTCTGCTTGTGTACGCCCGAAAATGCACCTAAGCCCATCAGAGTAGACGTAACAGGCAAATTTAGTTTTTCTGCAATTTCTGTCACCAGCTCACTTGCTTCTGCAGCTATTGCACCACCGCCCACGTATAAGATAGGTCGCTTGGCTTCAAGCAACACTTTCGATGCTTTCTTGATTTGCTTACTGTGACCCTTAAGTGTTGGGTTGTAAGAGCGCATAGTGACATCTTCAGGGAACTGGTACGGATGCTCTTCAAGTACGTTAACTATGTCTTTTGGTAAATCGACCACCACAGGACCAGGTCGCCCAGTGTTAGCAATATAATAAGCTTTAGCGATAGCTTCAGGAATATCAACAGCGCGCTTAACGAGGAAACTGTGTTTAACCACAGGGCGCGAACAACCGACCATATCGGTTTCTTGGAAAGCGTCTTCGCCAATATGCATCGAAGGCACTTGACCAGACAAGATAACCATTGGAATTGAATCCATATAAGCAGTGGCAATACCGGTTAGGGTATTTGTGGCACCAGGACCAGATGTGACCAGCACGGTTCCTGTAATACCAGTAGAACGGGCATAACCATCAGCCATGTGCGCAGCACCTTGCTCGTGGCGAACCAGAATGTGCTCTACATCTTCTTGCGCGTACAATGCATCATATATATCTAATACGGCTCCACCGGGATACCCGAATACGTGCTTAACCCCAAGATCTTTTAGGGTTCGCACAACCATTGCGGCGCCTGACATCATTTCCATCGGCTACTCTCCTAAAAAGTTGTAAAAAAAAAGGTTTCGGCACTATATCGCTACCAAACGAACGAAAACTATACTTGAGGGAAGAGTAAGATTAAACAGGAAACTTGATAAAAGTGAGATATATATCCCAATATAGCAATATATTAGGATATACCTTTCGAATTATGCGGATTCAACCATGCTAATAGGATGATATTACGAATTTACAACTAAAATAAGGTTAATCATCCAACTCGATTTCTAAGTCACTATCTTCAGTCAAGTCATCATCATTGCTCTGAGATGACGGTCTACTACCGTAAATATTGCCAAGTTTAGGTCGATGTATACGTTTGTCATACTTAGACCATGCTTTTTCAGCAACATTACTCGGGTCTTTCTCACCTTTAGCCACAGCTAACAGTGAGTTATCTTCATCACATTCTGGTTCAATTCGGCCATCAAGTAAGGCAGCAATTAAACAACCATATTGGCTCAGTGCTTTGCTTTCAGAAATTGAAAAGTCACCTGAACGTGAAAAACCATAAGGATAGTTTTTAGGGTCGCTAAAAACACGTTGAAACAATGATTCTCTAGAAAGTTGTGCCATGATGGCATCCCCGATTTAAATTAAATGAAAGACGATATAGTTTGGCTATTGCCAACCTGCTTTATAATTTAAATCCGAAATCTGTCAATATTTTTCACGGCATTTTATATACGATTTTTTTCCGATAAATGGCGATTTTTGCACTATCGTTTCTATGGAATTTTTATGACAGTTCGTCTGTTGATTTTAAAAGAGAAAAATTCTTAACGTTTAGGTACCCAAGCCCATATCATTTCGCATTCAACGGGCTCAATCCCCGCGGCATCTGTTACCTTAACGTGTACGCTAATTTCACCTTTCTCTTGCACTTCTAATAACGCTATCTGCTCATCTGTCAGGGTCGCTATCGCTTTAATGTCGCCTGTAGCTCGTTTGACATAATTGAGGTTCATGCACTTAATCAGCGGTAGCTTATCGCCAGGTAAATTAATACCCACAATAAAACCAGTGGCCGACTCTGCAAGCAACGCCATGGCCGCGGCATGCACACTGCCGATGTGGTTCTGAACCTTTTTACGGTTTTTCATACGATATTCCACCTGACGCCCATTTGTAGCGACAACATCGATACTAGTGGTACCCGCCAATTTAACCTTATGGCGAAACACCTTCGTCATTAAAAAGGCACTAATAGGTGTCGGGTATTGATTGACTTTATCTACGAATTTTCTAAGGGGGTTAGAAACAGGCATACTGTGACCTTTCATCTGGTTTGACCAGATACCAGTGTGCCAACAAGAACACTAAGTTACAAACAATTAATAATTGCAGTTGCTAAATGAGCGCTACGGCTAAGTATGTGCTACAGCGATGTGAGTGTTAAAGCTATGAAAGTGCTACAGCGATGAAAGTGCTGTAGCTAAAAAATGCTGTGTTTTAACACTATGCCAGTAAGGATATTTCCGTACAGTGGCCACGAACGAGTTTGATAAGAAACCAGCGAGATAAAAAAGTTGTCTTGTGAGCAGTCCTCCACTCCCCTAAGCGCAGCCTAGGGAGTGGTTATATGACAGTCACGTACTCTGGCGAGTTAGCCGCAGGGATTTTGGCGTTTTTCAAAAGCCTCGAGCTGCTCTGGTGTAGCTGGCGTTTGATATTTTGCCTTCCAGTCGGCAAATGGCATACCGTAAATCGCCTCACGCGCTTGGTCATAGTCCATGTCAACGCCCTGCTCTTTAGCACCCGCCATGTACCATTTAGACAGGCAATTACGGCAAAAATCAGCCAGAATCATCAAATCGATGTTTTGCACATCTTTGTTTTCATCCAAATGTTTAACAAGCTGACGAAATGCCGCCGCTTGGGCTTCAGTTTGCTGTTCTGGTGTCATAGTTTTACCTTTTTTCGTTACCTAAATTCACACTACATTCTGGGGTCAGTTGCGGTAACTTCAATGCGCTGAGCATTTTCTTGGTGAAATTCAAGTAATGCATTTAACCCTTTTAAATTGTGTAAGCTTCTAAATTCGACCCAGTCAATAAGACTAAAAAGACAGATAGCGGGGTAATTCCAGTTGGCAAATTCGCCGTCTTGCACTTGGCCGTCCAATTCAGCCAACACATTGTTTACTCGTTCTTTTTGCAATTTAAAGAACAATTTATCAGTATCGGCGACCACATCTGACTGTGACAATTGAAACATTTGCACCAGACTATCGTTAACGGCGTCGATTAAGGTTAGCTGGTTTTCTTGTGGCCAGCTTAAGGCTGGAAATCCATGCTGTTCGCTCAAGTAACGAAAGATCACCCGAGAGTCGTAAATAAACAGACTTTTGCCGTCTTGGATGTGCTCCAGTGCAGGCACTTTCATGGCTGGGTTTTTAGTAATCAATATTTCACGGCCGGCTTTTTCGTATATCTGCATGTTGACAAATTCATGCTCGATATTGGCTAACCAAATTCGCAAGCGGCGCACATAAGGAGAGGTCGTAGAGCCATACAATTTATACATATGCGATCCTTTAATTTACACGTAGAGGCGAAAAAAAATAATAGCGAAAGCTGTTACATGATGCACGTTTTAGGTTGATACCTAGTGAAAAAGTTCACTGAGCACCCAAGGGAAGATGTCTCATTCTTAGGTGCTCAGTGAGGGGTTTGTTACTTATCTGTTAGCAATGGCGTGTCTGCCAATTGTGCCACAGCCGACCCTTTGCGCTGATCTCTGCCCGCTTTTAACGCCAGCAAGCTGGGGGTCAAAACCAAGGTCAGTAAGGTAGCAAATGCTAAGCCTCCGGCAACCGCAGTGGCCAGTTGAGACCACCACTGAGTCGACGGCCCGCCAATATCAACATTGCGACCGATAAAATCGATGTTAATTTCAGCCACCATAGGCAACAGGCCGAGTATGGTCGTGACGGTTGTCATCAAGACTGGGCGCAAGCGTTGGGCGCCCGTACGTAAAATGGCATCCGTGGCACTGTGACCTTCTTTGCGCAATATATTGTAGGTATCGATTAACACGATATTGTTGTTCACCACTATGCCCGCCAATGCAATAACACCTATGCCTGACATGACCACGCCAAACGGCTTTTGAAAAATAGCTAGGCCTAAAAAGACCCCAACGGTAGAAAATAGCACGGCGCTTAGGATCAAAAATGCCTGATAGAAGCTATTAAACTGAGTGACCAGAATAATCGCCATAACGAACAGGGCGACCAAAAATGCGTTCATCAAGAAGCCTTGGGATTCAGCTTGCTCTTCATTTTGCCCCTTTACCGACAAGCTTACCCTTGGGTCTAGGTTCAGCTCAGGCAACTGTGCCTGCAGTTTAGGCAGCTCAATACTCAGCAGCTCCCCAGGAGACATATTCGCTTCAACGGTAATCACTCGCTCACTATCAACGTGACGAATTAAATCAGTTTTGGGCTGCGCTTTGCGCTCAACAAAATTGCCGATGGGAACCATACCTGTGGCTGTTTTCATGCGCAGTTCGTCAAGCTTACCGATAAAACGTGAATCAATAGGATAGCGCACACGAATATCGAGCTCATCGTCCACATCATCAGGGCGATATTCGCCAATTTTCAAACCATTAGTAACGAATTGTACTGTGCTACCCACTAACGTGGCGTCTGCGCCAAAACGTGCCGCGTCACTGCGATTCACCTTTAACTGCCATTCAATACCAGGCTGGGATGCGGTATCACTGATAGAGGTGAATTTATCGTTTTCATCTAACGCATGGCGCACTTTTAATGCGGCTTCGTTCAAAAGCTCAGGAAAACGAGACGATAGCTGGATCTGCAAGTCTTTACCCGATTGAGGGCCATTTTGATCTGGGGTAATTTCGATGTCCAAACCTGGCATGTCAGCTAGGCGCTCTTGGGTTTCCTTGAGAACATCGTCTGAATGAGGTCGCAGGTGCCAATCAACCAAATTCAAACGTAAGTAGCCAATTTGATCTTGCCCACCGGTGCGGGCATACAAGGTCTCTATGGCGTCCATATCAATCAGCTTTTCTTCTACTTCTTGCACTATGGTGTCTTTCTCGTAAATAGACATTTCGCCTGAAGAGCGCACGGTCACATTAATGCCACTACTATCGACCTTAGGGAAGAACTCGAGCCCGAGGCCCGATGAAAAATACGCGAAGAAGGACAATCCAGCCACAACGAAGGCAATCATTAGTACCTTCCACGGATTGCTTATCGCTTTTGCTAATAAACGCACATAGCGGCCGGTAAACCCACTTAGCTTGGTTAAATCGCCATTCTCTGCAAGCAACATTTGTTTTTTAGCATGAGCAGAAATGGTTTGCGGTTTACCAAACACTGCCCCTAGCGTGGGGACAAAAACCAAGGCCATAAGCAAAGAAGCTGATAGCACTGCAATCAAGGTAAACGGCAAGTACTTCATAAACTCACCCATCATCCCCGGCCAAAACATCAGCGGTGCAAAGGCGGCTAATGTGGTTGCGGTAGACGCAATAATCGGCCAAGCCATGCGCTGTGCTGCCTTTAAGTAAGCTTGCTGCTTGGTTGCCCCTTCACCCATACACCTATCAGCATATTCGGTGACCACTATGGCGCCATCTACCAGCATCCCTACCGCCATAATCAAGGAGAACAACACGACGGTATTTAGGGTATAGCCAAACATAGCGATGATCAGAATGCCGGTGAGGAATGAACCCGGTATCGACACCCCAACTAAAATGGCCGTTCGCAAGCCTAAGATAGCCACAATAACCACGGCGACTAATATAACGGCGCTCGACACGTTATTTTGCAGATCACCAAGCATCATGTTTACATCAACGCTTTGATCCCCTGTGTAGCTCACATACACACTACTAGGCCACATCGCAGTTTGCTGAGCGCCCTCAATCAGTTCTTTTACATGAGCCACGGTTTCAAGCAGGTTTTCACCGGGTCGTTTTTTAACTTCTAGGGAAACAGAATTGTCGCCATTTAGACGCGCAAAACTTGATGGGTCTTTATAAGAGCGGCGAACCTGTGCAACATCTTGAAAGGTAATAACACGCTCACCTTCCACCTTTACGGGTTGCTCCATGACGTCTTTAACGGATTCAAATACCGATGGCACTTTTACTGCAAAGCTGCCTTTTCCGTTATCCATTGTACCTGCTGGAACCAAACGATTATTGCGCGATAACAGGTTAAGTATATCGTTTTGATCAAGCCCATAAGACTCCATCAGTAACGGATCGACAACAATTTCAACGATGTCTTCTCGGTCACCGCCAATATCCACCTCTAGCACTTCACTGAGACTTTCTAAGCGGTTTTGTAGCTCTCTGGCCACGGTGACCAGAGCACGTTCGGCCACAGGGCCAGACAACACCACGGTTATCGCTGCTTGTTGACCCGCCATTGTGACTTCATGAATGGTTGGCTCTTCTGTTTCTGAGGGCAACTTGGCGCGCGCTACGGTAACCTTGTCACGCACATCGGCTAGGGCGTCTTTTGAATCTAGGCCTGCGATAAACTCAAGCGTAATATTGGCGAAGCCTTCACCAGCGGTGGCTTTCATTTCTTTCACGCCATCAATAGAGCGCAGCTCTCGCTCCATAGGCTTGACCAACATGCGCTCAGCATCTTCTGGGGATATACCGTCATGCACAATTGACACGTAAATAAACGGAATGGGAACGTCGGGGTTTGCTTCTTTTGGAATGGTGGCATACGTCACCGCGCCTGCCACAATCAATAAAACAAACATCATCAATACGGTACGGCTATGGGTGAGCGCCGCGGCAATAAGATTATTCATTACTGGGCCTGCAGATCGGCGCTAGATTGCGCGTTATTCGGCGTGCCACCAGCGGCTTGCTGTTGGCCCTTACCGCCCTCAGCATAAGTGACCTTCACCTTGTCACCATCGCGCACAAAACCATGACCTAGGGTGATAACATCGGTGATTTCGCCCATACCGCCCAGCCACACCCCTTGGCTATCGCTTTTGACAATATCAATGGGAATAAACTTTACATGTTCATCTACCACGGTTTTTACCCCTAAATTACCCGCTTCGTCTAACGCCATTACCGAAGGGGTAATACGCACGGCCAAAGTGGTTTTCAGGGGAACAGATAATTCGGTGCTCATACCTGCTAAGTACTTAGTGTCAGGATTATCAATGGCAACTTCGACATTAAATGTGTTGGTCCCCATATCTGACACACTCGAAATATAACGGATCGTGCCGGTGACGATGTCATTTGAAATCATACGCCCTGAGGCTTTCTGGCCCAAAGTCAGTGCTTGCACATCACTTTCTGTGACATCTGCTGTGATAATCAGTGGGTCTAAATCCACCAGCATGGCTACTTCGTCGCCATCTTTGAGTAAATCTCCCAGCTCTACGTGACGTTCGTTGACTATGCCGTCAAAGGGAGCTCTCAACGTAGATTTGGATAACGCCAAGTCCAGCGTACTGACCTCAGACACAGCCGTTTCTAAGTTTGCTTGCGCTTGAGCTAAGTTTACTTTGGATTGATAGCCCTTTTGGCCGAGTGATTCAGCACCTTCTAGCTCGATTTTGCGCTGGGCTAACGTTGACTTTGCTGACTTGAGTCGATTAATCAGATCACTGGTTTCTATATCAATTAGGGGCTCGCCTTCTTTCACCCTCTGCCCCTCTGTAACATAGACTTTCACCACTAAACCACTGACTTCACTGCGCAGCGTTACACCCCGGTTTGGCTCAGTACGACCATATAAGTTAATTTCTCGGGTGATAGGTTTGGCGTGCACTCGCTCGGCACGAACACTCACAAGCCCGGCGTCTCTGTGTTTTGCTTCTTTGCGTGCTTGGGCGTTGTCGGTTTGCTCTGCGAATAACATACCGGATGCAACCCAGAGCGTAAGTAATATTAGAATAACGAGCGCTATCCAATAAGGCTGTAAACGAAGGGTGTGCATCAACTTTGACATGAAATTTCCTATACGACGAGCGCTTGAGTTGTGTGTTTTATTAAGCTTACTGCTAAGGCGTGATTAAGGAAGCAGTTTAAATGTTACCAACATGTAAATTATCACCAAATAACTATTATTCGGTAACAAGTTATGTATTTTTCACGATTTTAACCACATTTATCGACCAATAACGAAATTTCCTCATTTCAAGACGAAATTATTTTCTCCCACGAAATGTCATCGCCCTAGCGCTGATGCACAGCGGGATAAACAGCCTAAAAAACAGCATTGTGCCAACCTGTTAGTAAGGGCGGTGTGACGTACTTTTCAAATAGCGTTTTAAATAAACCTGAAGATGCGTTCTCGATACCCGGTGTTATGATTTTGCCATGTAGCTACCACTTATTGGTTTACGCTATCCGCTAAAAAGCGCCGTACGACTTCTTTTATCGCTGGGTAGCGACTCTTTTCACACATGGCGTAACCCCGCACTTGGCGTATCTTTAAACGGGTAAATAACGGCATCGTCATACCGGTTAAAAATCGGCAGTAGGTATCTTCACGTAAGCGATACTCCACTTTTCCTTCTATGTGCTTTGCCAACGCCTGCATGGCTTCAGCCACGGCGAGTTCATCTATCTCAGGTACTTGATTGGTGACTTGCAAGTGAGCCACTTGCCCCCGACAGACACTGCAATGGCCGCATTTTTCTGGTGCATTGAGATCGTCAAAGTAACGTGACAAGTTATGACTAAGGCATTGATCTAACTGAAAGAAGCGCACCAGCATCGCAATACGTTGCAGTTCTTTCTGCTCTTTATCGGTAAAATAGGCGTGCAATGTTTGGGCTAATTCAGGCTGGTTTAGCTTGTCCGTATCTACCTGAAAAACTTCAGTCATTTGCTTAGTTTGCAATTCAATGAGTTGGTTTTGTGCTAAATACTCCAACGCCGCTACGACTCGAGCGCGCTCGGCGCCCGTTTGTTCAAATAAGCTATCAAAATTCAAACTACCCCATACCTTTTTAAAGTCGGTATTGGCGAACACACTGGTTAAAAAAGCTTGGCGGTTTTCGTCAAAGCGCGCCAGTACATCTACTTTATCCTGCAAAAATTTAAAACGCACGTCGGCAAAATAAGCATACTGCGGACGCACAATCCCCATCAGTTCAAGCTGCACCAATAGGGTTTTTAATGGTAGTTGGCGAATATTACTTAGGGTAGAAAGACCGTTTATTTGTAACTCCCACTGGCTACCATTAACAAACTCAGTAGCCCCTTCATTTTCGTACTGAGTCGCGTGTTGCCCTGTGGGTTTAGCAATGTGATTTTGTGTCCCTTGACGAATATCGTCTAGTAAAATTTGGATCCCCTGCAATTCAGGCGTATCGCCATAGACAAAATTTTCCACTGTGTGCAGACCATCTAAATTGCCCAGTGTAATACAGTGAGAAAGTTGGTCGTCGCGCCCTGCTCGGCCAATTTCTTGGCTGTAATTCTCAATAGACTTGGGTAAATCGTAATGCACGACAAAGCGAATATCTGACTTGTCGATCCCCATGCCAAATGCAATGGTGGCAACAACGACTTGAATACGTCCCTCCATAAAGTCTTGCTGAACCTGTTGGCGGATCTCATCACCTAAGCCAGCGTGATACGCTTTAGCGGACACTCCGTCTGCCGCTAAACGCTGCGCCACTTGTTCGGCGCTATGCTGCAAGGTGACATACACAATCCCGCAGCCTTGTTGCGCTTGAATTATCTGTAACAGCGTCTGATTTTTTCTTCGCTCTGGGGTGGCAATAACTTGCAGGTCTAAGTTTTCTCGGTAGAAGCCCGTTTGCACTATATGCTGCGGCTCAATGGCAAACCGTTTGGCCATGTCTAATTTCACTTTTTTGGTCGCGGTTGCGGTTAGCAGCAACACCAAAGGAATATTTAGCTGGGCTCGATAATCCGGCAGTTTCAAATAATCTGGTCGAAAGTTGTGCCCCCACTCTGAAATGCAGTGAGCCTCATCAACAACCAACATCGATACAGCAATACTGTCGATAAACTGACGAAAGCGCTCATTCTTAAAACGCTCAACTGAGACCATCAATATTTTTATCTCGCCGCTTCGCACGCGCTCCATGTTGCTGCGCTGCTCATCAGGACTCAAAGTTGAATCAATACTGCCAGCTGCAATGCCTTTGGATTGTAAAAATGCTAACTGGTCTTTCATCAACGCTAATAAAGGCGATACCACTAGGGTTAAGTGGGGTAAATGCAGTGCACAAAATTGATAGCACAGAGATTTACCTGACCCGGTGGGGAAAATAGCTAAGGAAGATTGGCCATTGAGTAGCTGACTAACAACTTGCTGCTGGCCGCCCCGAAACTGATCGAAACCAAAAATGTTAGCGAGGCTAGCATTCTGTGCGCCCTGATTATTTGCGATATCTACAGTGGTGTTTTGCATGGCGCACTCCTTTAGCCTTCGAGAACTTCCATGCATAGGGTAACTAATACTCAGGCTTAGACGATAGAGATGCGTTAAAGCGAGCTTACACCGAGAGTTGAAAAAGAAAACGAGCGACAATGTTGTAATGACAGTAGTCGCTCAGTATAGGCAAAGCTTTGATAGATTTCAGCCTACATTTATTGGAAAACAAAGCCCTGTGGCATTAGCCGATCCAGTCTTGGGTGTCGCCTAACGATCTTTGCTGCTGTTGCATTACGCGCGTCGCAACAGCTGCGTACAAACTGTCAACTTGCTCTGGCGACATAAAACGCTCGCTGAACCCTGGGTAGGCTGGGTCAATGTGTAGACGAGCACTGTTTATTAAATGTCCGATCAATGCTTTCACATTATCCGTGCCCATAGCCACGCGCATTGTCGTAAGGTAGATCCCGCCTTTGTGCTGAGTATCTGTATCTAGTTCAGAATGCGAGGTCAACGCTGGGCACAGTATAATTGTGTTGCTTTGGCCTATGCTGACCTGATGACTAAATGCCGGTTCAAGCGCATCAAAAAAGCGCACATACGTATCTCGGTCTATCTCAGCCCTTTGCATATCCATGGTGAATAATGGGCATGACCAACCATTGCGCATTTGATTTGCCCTTAACTGACTATTAGCGTGACCTTCTATCGCGTGACAGTTAACGTTTAAATCGCGGTGAGATGCCATAAAGTGACTAAATACGGATGTGTTAATCACTTTTTGTAGCATACGCATTTCGAGGGTTTTCATTCCGGTTAGTACATCGAATGCTTTTTCAGAATCAAGAAACGCACCTTTAATATAATACACATCCCAAAACATGGTTTTAGACCAATCGTAACCGTTAGCGCTGTCCCCTTTAGCTTGAAACATACGATAACCCTGCCCGATAACCACACCGGCGGTTGTGGCGCCGCTGCCGCAAATATCCTTGGTGTAGCTATGCACCACATAATCTGGGCGCTCTTGCTCGTCTTCACGTTGCAGCGGTTGATGCAATACCGGAGTTGCGAGGGTTGAATCAAGCATCACCAAATGCCCTTCGCCGTGACTGATTTTGCTGATAGCGGCAACGTCGAGCACATACCCATGAGGGTTACAGGGCGATTCAAGATAAACATGCAATGACTGGTTAGCTAAGCGCTGTGCATGTTTGTTCTTCACTTGAGCTAAAAACGCGGAAAATTCTGCGCTTGAGTATCCATCAAACCACTCTAACTGAATATTTAGGCGATTTTCACGAGCGAAAAAGTCATGTAATAACTGGTACACACCCCCATACACATTGCGCGACACAATCAATACATCACCATGACTCAACACGTTAGACAACAATGCATCGATCGCTGCCATACCCGAGTTAAAATTCCACGCTAAGTAGTCTTGCGCATAAGGGCCCGCTTCTAAATCAACGATGGCGTTAGCCAAGGAAATATTAGTCGGATTTAACAAGCGCGAGTAAATTTGATGGGTTGACTCTTTCCCTTGAAAGGCATCGTCTACCCATTCTGTGCAGGCATACACATAGGTGGCGGTACGCACGACCACCGGCGTAGCCGAAAACAACGCAGTGACATTATCGAATAACGGGTAGTGATGTTTAGATAATCCAGCACCACCTTGATTCGTCATGCTTTGATAGGTCGCTCTGAACGGGTTTTGCAAGGTATCCAGCACTTTAGCTATCTGAAATGAAAGGAATTTTTTGGCATTAAAATAAGCGACTTTGTCTTTATGCTCCAATTCTGCAAGTGTGTCGCTTGTGACTTGCCATAACTGATTAACGTCGGCTTGGGCGTGGTACAAATGACTCGCCGCCTGAAATAATGCCTGCCCATAGTCGGTTCGAATATCAATACCAAAATGCGCTAACTGCTCTTGTGTCAGCTCATCTATGCTAGTCGCCTGAGTAGTATTTCGTTTCGGAGAAAGAAGTTTTGCATGCTCGAAACTTTGGTTGTTTTGCATAACATCACCTTAACCAGTTTATATTTCAAAACAAAACCATAACCCATATTTAAGTCGGAAATAAGGATCCAAAACCAAATATAATTTTATGAAACAGGCATCAATGGCATGAAAACGTTACTAATTTGTTAAAATAACTGTATTCCGCTCACACTCAGTACTGAAACGATTGGGAATTAACGCACTTTTAGTGGTAAAAATCAGGAACGCCATTAGTATAGGTCTATGGCGTTACGTTGAATTAATCGCTTTGAAGGATGTCCAAAACGCAATGAAATATCAAAAGCGCTCCTTTGAAGAGCAGATTATCATGTCAATTAGTGCCGCTGCGGCACTGTGTATTCTCCCCTTTCTCGTAATTCGTATCATCAACCAAGATTGGTACATTGCATTCTTAGATTTTGTAGCGGTTGCCTCCACAACTGGGCTGTTAGCTTATGTGTATTTTACTCGGCGCACCCTATTTGCTAGGTGGGTGCTGTCTATTATAAGCCTTGCAATCGCCTCGGGTACTATTTGGCTTAAAGGTGCGGAGCAAATTGTCTGGGTGTACCCCGCCATAATCTGTTTATTCTTTATTCTGCCTCCCCAACTAGCAGCGGTGTTGTGTGCGGTAAACGTGGGCTTCATTGGCTATTTGTTGCATGCAGATATGACCTTGCTAGACAATGTACGCTATTACTTCTCTACCTTAGTGACCTTTTTCTTCAGCTATGCCTTTTCAGATCGTATGCGTTTTCAGCAAGTCCAGTTGCAGATATTGTCCTATAAGGACCCCCTTACAGGAGCAGGCAACCGCAGAGCAATGGAAGAGAAGCTCATCGACATCGTTAAAGAACAACGCCAGCAGCCTCAAAAAGTTAAAGCCTGCTTGCTATTAATCGACTTAGACGAGTTTAAAAAGATAAATGATCAACTGGGCCATGCATGCGGTGATGAGGTGCTGGCACAGACATCAGCGCTGATAGAGCATATGCTCACCAGCGAACAGTACTTGTACCGCTTCGGGGGCGAAGAGTTCGTTGTACTCACTGATGGTAACTTGGAGCAAGCCATTACCCTTGGGGAAAGTATCCGTCAAGCCGTCAATGACTTTCCGTTCGAACAAGGCCTGCACATTACTGTATCTACCGGTATCGCTGAGTATCAGTTTGATGAAACAGAGTTTGAATGGCTTGGCAGAGCGGACACTGCTATGTATCAAGCTAAATCAGCAGGGCGGGATTTGTGTTGCTTGGCTGCCTCCTAATGTGAATTACAGCCCCAAAACGACTTGTGTTAGAAAGCCTTTGGTCTCGTGCTAGCCATCAGTTAAGATCACGCATTATTTTTCGATAAAAAGGTAACCCCTTATGACTCAAGCCCTTGTCCAAGACAGCATAGCCAACATTGAACGATTCACACCAGATGAGCGCCTGAAGTATTTGCTGAAAGAAGTCGTGAAGCAAAAACAGATTTGGATCCTCACGGATGAAGATGGTTGCGTCATGCTCAACACCGAAGATGAAGACTGCGCACCTGTTTGGCCAAATAAAGAGTTTGCTCAGTCTTGGGCGACTGGAGAGTGGCAAGACTGCGAAGCTAAAGCCATAAGTTTAGAAAAATGGTACGCCAGTTGGACCTCAGGTTTAGAAGAAGACGATGTATTTATTGCGGTGTTTCCCAATCAAGATGAAGAAGGATTAATTATTTCACCTCAAGAGTTGGATTATGAACTAAAGCAACAGGCCAGAAAATAAAGTAGGAGAGCTACTTGCTCGGTGGGCTAAAGGTTTCAAACTGGTTAAGTAGATATTCCACCAGCGTCCCTGACAAATTCACGTAAGTCTGTAACGCTGGGGGTAATGATAAAAATACCGTCGGTAGTAGAGCAACAAATTGTTTGTCATTATCACGTACCTTCGCTTGTTCAAATGCCAAAGGCAAATCAGCGAAGGTGCTAAACATGGTTAAGCAATGAGACAAATTCTTAGTGGCAGCAGGCATAGCATGGGGGTTTTTGTTGTGCATTTTTTGCCATGCATTATTCCATACTTTTTCGAGTCGACTGTGACCCGCTAGCACCCCATTGCACCAGCGAGATAATGGCAACTGCTCTGTGTTAATTTTATGCGCGTCTGGCGGCAATTCTAACCCGTCGTCTAAGCGCACTTGATCATCACGCATTAATCTCAATTGATGCTGCAGCAAACCCATTAAGATATCAGTCAATTTATCCGCCGTTCCAGTGTCAGGCAATTGCCCATGCTCTCTGAAAATCCACGGTAACCACACCTCAGGCATAGGAATTTCAGGTGCAGATGCCACCGCAAAGACTAACCCTTTTAAATAATCTACTGAAAACAAGGCATGCGATAAGGCGTCGCTTTGACACAGCGCTTTAAGTTCTTGTTCTCTTACAAAAGTAATCGTCATGTTTGCCCTGCCACTTGGTTAGTTAGTTGGATTATCCGTAATTCACGCAAAGGGTGCAATGCAGTTAACGCGCTTCCTATTGGCCTTCAATCACACCACTAAAAAGTCATTATTGCGTGCCTGTGTTCACGATACGTACTCAGCAAGCATTCTTTGTTAGTCTATAAGACGCTCTTAGCTAACTCGCTCGAAATTTTTAGGCATATCAGATTAAGGAAAGTGTTATGACAAGTAAGATGCAGCTGGAAAAGACGAATCGCTTTTACGCGACCTACATGGCGATAGGATGCGGCACGGGCTCAGCGATTGGCTTAACCCTTGGCGTTATTTTTGATATTTTATATATTAGTTTGGCCATGGGTATCGCTATTGGTGCTGGGGCGGGGATTGCACTGGGCGCCGCGGTGAAGTCAAAGCAGCAAGATTAATTCAAACCTTACTGACTCGATGCATGCGCCATGCTGAATCGATCGGGCCGCCCGCCGCTGACTCATTATTCAACTTAGTGTAACGCTTTATCCAGCACGATTTTAAAACGCGAAAAATCTTCTATTTGTGGCAAATGCCCCAAGTCAGCTAACTCATACAATTTAGCGTCTTTGAATTGCTTTATCACCTGCTTACCCAGCAAATCATACCGCCCTAACTCATGCGTATTGCCTACTTTTTGCCAATTTCGCCCGGGGGCCGTTCTGTCCCTTGTGCCAATAATCAAGCGAGTAGGCACCGAGATATATTCAAATTCTTCGATGACAGGCTGGGTAAATATCATGTCGTAGGTTAGTGCGTTAACCTTTGCAATGCTATCGCTATCAGGGCCTTGCACTTGACCAATCATAAAATATGTCAAATTAGCGTATTGCTGATCCCACTGCCCCGCATAATAGTTTTTCTGCTGGTATGCCTGAATAGACTTAGCGCTTTTCTTTTGCTCTTGCTGATAGAAAAAATCGACGTCTTTGTATTGGCTATATAGTAAGTAATTCTCTAACCCTATTGGATTGATCAACAGCAACTTCGAGGTGCTTTCTGGGTAAAGTAATGCGAAGCGGCTGGCCAACATGCCGCCCATAGAATGACCAAGTATGATGCCTTTTTCGATATCCAGTGATGTCATTAGCGCTTTTGTGTGACTAGCCAATGCTGAAAACGAATATTGATAATCAACAGGTTTCGAAGATTTACCAAAACCTATTTGATCTGGGATCAATACTCCATAGCCTTGTGCGTGCAGATGTTCCGCAGTAGATTGCCAATAAGCGCCGTTAAAATTTTTACCATGCATCAATACCACCACTGGTTTATTGGCCGCACTCGGTAAATACATGTAGCCCATATCTAACGATTGCCCTTGAGAATCAACCGCGAAATGTTCAACGGCATACGGATAAGGAAACTCGCTTAGGGTAGCATCGTATTTCAAGGCAGCAACATCCACCGTTTTACCAGCGCCATCGGTATGGGGATTCGCTGCTCCACTGCTAAAGGGCATTACCGTTAAAGACATCACAACCAACGCCATTAGTAATCTCATAGAGCTTCCTCACTTTACTTTTATTGTACCGATATTAAAGACAATAAATGCTAGCACAAGTAAGTACACACTTACTCCATGATTAGGTAAAAGAGTGTGTATTAACGCTTATTCAACTTGATAATCACAACTGCGCATTAGTCATTTGATATTCACCTTCAGCACTGAGCATACGTAAGCTTTCTTCAGCTAAACCAGCACCAGCTTCGGTAAACATGTTAAATACATAGTCCGTTCCCGTAGACATCAGCTTTTCAACTTCATCATCGTATCGGGCAATAGCAGCTATTTTCCCTTGATACTTAGCCACACGCAATTGTTGCGTGATATGAGTAGTGTCATCAACAGACGGTAATGCCAATAAGATAAGCTTGATATCAGTGGTATCAACGTTTTCCCACATATCGGCATCTTCGCCGTCACCTACAATCACTTTTAAACCATCTTCTTGGAGTTTTCTTACACGCTGTGGATCTGCATCTACGCCGCAAAGCTCATCTCCCAATGAAGGCCGCAAAGCGCCATAAGCTCCTTTGCCCACTCGTCCCATGCCAATCAGTAATACGCTTGCGCCTTCGGGTTGCTGATAAATATCTTCTTTCAGGCGAATGTTGCTTTCGTATTGGCGCAAGGTATCTTTCAACTTTAGGTACTGACTGTGAGCTGACTTATACCGCAAGCTGGTAAATACGAAAGAAAACGATACAGCAAGCGCCACAATGACTAACCACTGGGGAGTAAGCCAACCAGAACTAACGGCTAACGCGGCTACAATTAAGCCAAATTCGCTGAAGTTACTGATTACCAAACCGGACAAATAAGCCGTACGAGCACGTAGCTTGAATTGCACAAATGTCACGAAGAAGAGTAAAAACTTAAACGGCACCAGCACACATAAAAGCAATGCAATCATCACCATCTCAAGATCGGGCAATGCTATCAAGCCTATAGATAAGAAAAACCCCACAAGAAACAGGTCTTTAAAACTGAGTAGGGATTTATTTAATTCTGCGGCTTTTGCATGGGGAGCGATTAACATGCCTAAAATTAGCGCCCCTAAATCCCCTTTCACGCCGACTAAATCGAATATGTAATAGCCGCCAAGTGCAAACAAAAAACCGGTGAGAGGGAGCAATTCACCGTGCCCAGCGCTGTTAATTAGACGGTATAGTAAGGGACGAGCGAACCACAAAGCAAATAACGCGAACGCCCATAGTGTTGGTGTTTTTCCTGCGGCGAATACCAAAAACAGCACAGCGAAGATGTCTTGCATAACCAAAACACCGATAGCAATTTTGCCGTGACGCGTTTTTATTTCTCCGCTTTCTTCGAGAATCTTGACCACACAAACTGTACTTGAAAAACTCAGGGCAAAAGCAAGAAGAGCCGCTTGTTGGAGAGTCATCTCAGCGAAATACGATAACCCTAAATATGTCACGCCATAAATCACACCCGTGACCAATAGTACCCAAATCACCATATGCTGGGCACTGGCAACCCATACCTCGGGTTTGAGTAAATCGCGCACATTTAATTTGAGACCGATGGTGAACAGCATCAACGTAATGCCTAAATCCGCTAAGGACTGCAGATTTTCAGAGCTTTCGAAGCCAAAGTAATTAAGCAGAAACCCCGCGCTGAGAAAGCCAATCAATGGCGGTAAGCCCAATTGTTTCATACTCAAACCGCCCACAAAGGCGAACAAAAGCCACATTAATTCCATATGCACTACTACAATAGGTTGTTTTGCCCGTAGCATGGCAACTTTGGATTATTAATCAAGGGGTAAGATCTGCTTAATTGCTCAATTGCTTTAGAACAAAGAAAGTAAGAATAAAAAATGTACGCTTAGAATGCGCGAAAGCGGCAATAAGGTCGGTAATTGAGCGTTCGTGGCTTTTAGCGCTTTTATCGTCTCACGTTTAAAAAACAAACAGAAATAGCCTGAAAGTCGCTACTCTGCTCACTTTTAGGGCTATCAGTGTCAAAAAAACTTCACCAAACGTTAATAATAAGTTAAGAAATGTATTCTATTTTATCCACTCCTATGGTAAATATTATTTGAAATTTTCATTTGAGTTCGAATGGAAAGCTCAAAGATTTCAATGCTATACATTATGTAATAATGGAGATCTCAATGGATACATCTGAATTATTAACTGTAATTGATACCGAATCCCGCCCGAATAAAACGAAAACAACAAAAAGAAAGTGGAGAGAGATTGAAGCAATTCACGACCGCTATAAACTGCGGCAAGAATTGCGTGAGCTAGGTATGACCCAAGCCGACGAATTAGAGATGTTCTAATCTCTTAAAAGAAAACCGCTGAAGTGCCCCTTCAGCGGTTTTTTTAGTTTTGCGCTTGGCGAATATTGACTAGGATTAACCTAGCTTGTCAGTAGCAATTTTATAACGTGGGTCTTCATTCAGGTTCATTTCAACATAGCCTTGAGCCTTGCTCATCAGAGCGCGGCATTCGGCTGAGATATGCCTAATATGAAGCTTCTTACCCTGTAGCTGATATTTGTCAGCCAAAGAGTCAATTGCATCTACTCCTGACGAATCCCAAACACGAGAGTCATTAAAATCAATCACCACATCTTGAGGGTCATTTTGTGGGTCGAACAAGTCTTTAAAGTAAGAAACAGAGCCAAAAAACAGCGGCCCTTGTAGTTCATATACTTTCCATCCATCTTCGTCAGTATGCGTCTTAGCTGAAATGTGCTTAGCGTGTTTCCATGCGAACACCAGTGCCGACACTATTACACCGACCACAACCGCAATAGCCAAATCAGCGATAACAGTAACTGCTGTCACCAGAAATAGTACAAAAGCATCTTCCTTGTTTACACCGCGAATAATACGGAAAGACGCCCATTCAAACGTGCCGATAACCACGATAAACATAACACCTACAAGGGCTGCCAGCGGTATCATTTCAATCAGAGGAGCAGCGAAAAGAATGAACCCCAAAAGTACCAATGCTGCTGTGATGCCTGATAAACGACCGCGACCGCCAGAGTTGATGTTAATCATACTTTGGCCAATCATGGCGCAACCACCCATACCACCGAAGACACCGTTGACAGTATTTGCCACACCTTGGCCAACACATTCACGATTGCCGCTACCACGTGTATCGGTCATTTCATCGATAAGTGACAACGTTAATAAGGATTCAATTAAACCAACTAACGCCAGAATCACCGATGTAGGTAAAATGATATATAAAGTTTGAAGGTTGAACGGCACCATAGGAATAGCAAAACTGGGTAGCTCACCCGCTAACGTCGCCGTGGCTTTTTGCTCTTCAGGCAACATATCACGCACAAAATCGATAACAGTACGCGCTTCCAAATCTAAGCCATGCACTAAAAGCGTTACAGTGACAATAGCCACTAAAGATGCAGGAACTGCTTTGGTTAACTTAGGTAACAGGAAAATAATTGCCATGGTTAAACCAACAAGACCCAGCATGTAATACAGCGCACTGCCCTGCATCCATTCCAATTCACCTAAAGCGTTAGTTACCTTGAATTGACCAAGCTGCGCCAGAAAGATCACGATAGCCAGGCCGTTTACAAACCCGAGCATAACGGGATAAGGGACCAGTCGAATAAACTTACCAAGTTTAAACACTCCTGCCAAGATTTGCAGCAGGCCGGCCAATAACACAGCAGCAAACAAGTATTGCACACCATGTTGAGCAACCAACGCAACCATAACAACGGCCATAGCGCCTGTGGCACCAGAAATCATGCCTGGTCGCCCGCCGATTGCAGACGTAATCAAGCCCATCATAAAAGCAGCATACAAGCCGACCATTGGCTCAACACCTGCTACGAATGCAAACGCAACCGCTTCTGGCACTAGCGCTAATGCAACCGTGATACCCGACAGCACATCGTTTTTGACATTGCTGCCACGATCGCCTGTTATATCAATCATTCACTTTCCTCTATCATCCAAGAACACCATTAATATTCGGCTATTTTACCAGCAAAACATGAGTAGGTGTTTTAACAGTTTGTTAAACACTCATTTTTTCGCGCCATTTGTGCCACTCTTTCTACCACTGTGCGGTGAGCAGGCATAAAAAAAGCCGGCGAACCGGCTTTTGAAATACGAAATACGTGTTACGCGATGATATCAAGTAGCTCAACATCAAACACAAGAGTGCTAAATGGTGCGATTGCACCACCAGCGCCTTGCTCGCCATAAGCAAGATCGTGTGGAACAAATAAACGTAACTTAGCACCAACTTGCATAAGCTGAAGAGCTTCAGTCCAACCTTTGATCACACCGCCAACAGGGAATTCAGCCGGTTGTCCGCGATCGTAAGAACTGTCGAACACAGTGCCATCTAGCAAGGTACCGTGATAGTGAACACGCACGGTAGAGGCAGCAGTAGGTGTTTCACCGTCACCCGCATTAACGACTTCATACTGTAATCCGCTTTCAGTTACCGTTACTTCATCACGCTTAGCATTGTCTGATAAGAACGCCTCACCTGCTTCTTGCGCTTCAGCAAACTGAGCATTTTTAGCAGCTTGCATACGTTCGTGAATTTGATTAAATGCTTCACGTAGCGCGTCGTTAGTCACTTGCGCAGGTTGCAAGTTAAACGCATCAGCTAGGCCTTCTTGCACGGCTGAGATGTCTAATCCGTCGAAAGGGTTAGCGCGCAATTGCTCGCCCATTTGGAGACCGATACCGTAGCTTGCTTGTAGCTCAATAGTTGAAAATTTATCTGACACAATAACTCCTAAAAATTAGAACAAGGGCGTAAAATCACGCCACTTTATAAAAAATGGCCGATAGGGTATCACAAAGCGCCCGATGATTTAAAAAAGCGTCCGCCTTCGCTTAATCAGTAACCAACGTTGAAAACATTCAGGTTTAAATACATCTATCGCTACCACGAACTTTAAGGTAAAAGTATGCGTATTGTTGCTAGCTAACCACAGTTGGTTTTTAGACAATTCACCATTTTAACAGTATGGTAACGGGCTGTTTTTAGCATTATTCTTTAATCTTCTATTATTCCAGCGGAGGCACCAGTGCCAAAAATTCTAGACTCACAACTCAAAGAAACCGTACGTAGCCTAGGTTCAACGTTAGGTGACATGATCCGAGCCCAATTGGGGGATGAGTGGCTGCAACGAATAGAAACCATCAGACTAGATGGTCGCGAATCATATAAAGGCGACAGTGAGTGTTCTGACAAACTTAAAGCATTATTCAGTGAGCTCGAAGATGAGCAGCTGTTAGTCGTGGGTCGTGCATTTTCTCAATTTCTAAATTTAGCGAATATCGCCGAGCAAGAATTTAACAGCGCCAATCACGATCAAGATTCTATTCAAGAATTATTCAATCATTTGGACAAAGATAATGTATCTGCAGAGACCTTCGAAAAAGCGGTAAACCAACTCAGTATCGAATTAGTGTTAACTGCGCATCCTACTGAGGTCACTCGTCGCACGTTGATCCACAAACACAGCGAATTAGCACAATGTTTGCGCCAAATACATCAAACCAGCTTGTCTGATATTGAACGAGATAAAATTCGTACACGAATAGCGGATTTGGTCGCACAGGCGTGGCACACAGAAGAAATTCGTACCGTGCGCCCAACCCCCGTAGATGAAGCTCGCTGGGGTTTTTCGGTTATCGAAAACTCGTTGTGGGAAGCAGTACCTGATTTTGTGCGTGAGCTAAGTGCAAAATTTGAAGCAAAATACGATCTTGCTCTGCCGCTAGACGCAGCGCCGGTTAAATTAAGCTCGTGGATGGGTGGTGACCGAGACGGTAACCCATTCGTAACCTCAAAGGTGACGCAGCAAGTTCTGTTGCTCGCCCGTAAACGCGCAGCTAAATTGTTCGCTCAAGACGTGGATATGTTGCAAGTTGAGTTATCAATGAGTGATTGTGACGACACAATCCGTTCAATGGTAGGCGATGAACTTGAACCGTATCGTGCGCTATTACGCCCTTTGCTGGACACGTTAACCAATACCAAAAATGGTATTGCGGAATTCCTAAGCGGTGTGTCAGTAGACGACAGTAAATGGATTGCCAGCAAGGATGAGCTGCTTACACCGCTAATGCTATGTTACAACTCGTTGCAAGCTTGCGGTATGAGCGTTATTGCCGATGGCCGCTTGTTAGACACCATTCGCCGTGTACATTGTTTTGGCGTGCATCTACTTAAATTGGATATTCGCCAGGACTCTGAACGCCATGCTGACGTATTCAGTGAGCTTACCCGACACTTAGGCATGGGCGACTACGGCAACTGGAGCGAAGAAGATAAGCAAGCATTCTTGTTAAAAGAATTGAGCTCCAAGAGACCTTTATTTCCAACCAAATGGCAGCCCTCAGCTGACGTTCAAGAAGTAATCGATACCTGTAAAGTGGTCGCACAACACAGTGAAGAAGGCTTTGGTATTTACATCATATCAATGGCGAGCTTACCTTCAGACGTGCTTAGCGTGCACTTATTGTTGCGCGAGTTTGGCGTGACATGGCCTATGCCTGTTGCCCCATTATTCGAAACGCTTGACGATCTGAATGCCGCTGCCAGTGTTATTGATGCCTTAATGAACATCGACTGGTATCGTGGCTATATTCAAGGTCATCAGTACGTAATGATAGGTTATTCTGACTCAGCAAAAGACGCCGGCGCTATGGCTGCGGGTTGGGCTCAGTATGAGTCGCAAGAAGCCCTTGTCGGGATTGCTGAAAAATATGGTGTTGAATTGACCCTATTCCACGGTCGTGGCGGCACAATTGGCCGTGGCGGACTGCCTGCTCATGCTGCTATTCTATCTCAACCTCCTGGCTCATTAACCGGCGGTTTCCGTGTTACCGAGCAAGGTGAGACCATCCGCTATAAATTTGGCATGCCCCAACTTGCTCAGCGCAGTTTAGCTTTGTACGCCAGCGCGATATTAGAAGCCCTCATTTCACCACCTCCAGCGCCGAAGCAAGAATGGCGTGATCTGATCACCGAAGTAGCAGCAAATGCCCGTGACAACTACCGCAATACGGTGCGCCACGATGAAAATTTTGTACCTTACTTTAGAGTCGCCACTCCTGAGCAAGAGCTTGGCAAGTTGCCACTCGGTAGCCGTCCCGCTAAACGTAAGCCTAGCGGCGGGATCGAAAGCCTACGCGCTATACCTTGGATATTCGCATGGGCACAAACGCGCTTAGTGTTGCCCTCATGGTTAGGTGCAATGAAAGCGGTTCAGACCGCTATTGATGCAGGTCAACGTCCGTTGATTGACGATATGCTACAAAATTGGCCGTTTTTTCACTCGCGCTTCTCCATGCTAGATATGGTGTTCGGTAAAGCCGATCCACGTATTAGCGCTGAATATGACAAGCGTTTGGTCCCTGAGGAACTACGTCATTTAGGTGATGCGTTGCGCGATGAACTCAACATGAGCATGAGCTTGCTGCTTGATGTACTTCAACAAAAAGAAGTTATGGAGTCAGACCCGAAAGGCAATGAGTCTATGAACATTCGTGCAGGTTACTTACAACCGCTGCATTTCTTACAAATAGAATTGTTAGAACGTATCCGAGCAAAAGAAGACGAAGCCGACCCAACCCTAGAGCGCGCCATGATGGTTACCATCGCAGGTATCGCTGTCGGTATGAGGAATACGGGGTAGTACTCTACCGGGTAACGTCTACCGGGTAGCGTCTTCCGGGTAGCACGGTAGCACCTACAGGATAGAGAACTCCGCTAAGTACCGCTTAAGGACGAGCACGCAGCACCCTCTTAAATCGTTGGTTTGATGCGTTAAAAACTGTCTCAGGTAATCACTTGAGACAGTTTTTTCATTTTACGTATAATTCCTATCATTCCATTTTACACGCCCCCAGATTGAGCTTATGGCAGTAACATCCCCTTATTTGATCCCCAGCGCACCAGTCACCTTTGAAGAAGAAATAAAACGTAGCCGTTTTATCACCCTGCTCTCCCATACACCTAGTTCTGCAGAGGCCAAAGCATTTATCCAACGAATAAAAAACGCGCATCCACAAGCTGGGCACCATTGTTGGGGCTTTGTGGCTGGGCCACCCACGGACTCGATGCAACTAGGTTTTAGTGATGACGGTGAACCAAACGGTACCGCTGGTAAACCGATACTCGCTCAATTGCAGGGCAGCCAAATAGGCGAGATAACCGCAGTAGTGATCCGCTACTCCGGTGGAATAAAGTTGGGTACAGGAGGCTTAGTAAAAGCTTATGGCGGCGGCGTTAAACAAGCTCTGTCGCTGTTAACCACTAAAACACGTGTAGCTATAGAGTATATTGCCATTGAATACGATTACGCCTTACAGGGCGCTATAGATGACTTAACCCGGGAATATGATCTTTCTATCAAGTCTTCAACGTTTACGGAAATTGCCTCTATCACGGTTTCAGTAGAGGCTATTCAGGTTACAAGCTTATTGAAAAAAGCCTCTTTGTTTGAGGACACCAAGCTCAGAGTCCGTCGCTTGGAGCCTAAAGAGTAACTTAGTTACCAGCCAGCTAAACTAGCGTTTTCCTTTGCTGAACTGATGAGTTAATGCGTCCAGCTGTTGCGCCAATGCATTCAACCCGCCTGACTCATCTGCCATCTGAGCAATCTTTTGCATATTCTCCCCAGAGCGCTTTCTGATGTCTTGCATATTACGATTTATCAGCTCAATGCTAACGGACTGCTCTTCTGTCGCCGCAGCTACAGACCGATTGGCTTGGGTTATGTCGTTAAAATGTGAACTATTTGCCTCTAGAACCTGATGGGCAGTTCCTATGGAGCTAGCAGTAACCTGAGATTGCTCAATTATCGAGGATATTTCTTTGGTCGCAGCGGCTGACGTTACTTTTAATTCCTGCATGATCGCTTGCACTTCATGCGTAGAGTCTGCCGTTCGTTTCGCTAATGTACGAACTTCGTCTGCTACTACGGCAAAACCTCTACCTTGCTCTCCCGCTCTTGCCGCCTCAATAGCGGCATTCAACGCGAGTAAATTCGTTTGATCGGAAATAGCTTGAATATTCTCCAGTACTTTAGCAATAGTGTCCGTGTTATTACTCAGTGAACGAATGACCTCGGCCACATCGTTTATCTTAGTCACTAATCCATTGATATCTTGCTGGGTATTAGTGATAACCTGAGATATTTGATCTCCTTCAGAGTTGATTTGCACGGCCACCACAGTTGCAGATTCAGCACTTCTTGCCACTTCACTTACCGCGCTACTCACCTGACTTAGATTCATCGATATATCTTGAGTGCGCTCATCGCTTTGTTGTGCACTTTCTAAAGTTTGGCCCGCAATATTTTGCAGTGAACGCGCGACATCTTTAAGCGCTAAGCTGTTTTGCATTACGTCACTAAACGTCATATCTAATTGATTAACGAAATCGTTGTATCCCTTCGCAACATCTGCAATCTCCTTTTGACCCGTTTCAGGTAAACGATAGGCAAGATCCGCGTTCCCTGTTCCTAATTGTCTAAAGACCCCTGCAAGTTCATTGATTGGCCGCGTAATACTGCTAGCGACAAACCACGCAGCCAAACATGCTATTGCCGCAATTAAAATTGACCAGAGCGTAATATTCCATGCTGCGTTGTCTAAGGTAGCGAATATTTCGTTGTACGGAACCTGCGCCACAACATACCAATTCATGCTGGGTATATAACTGCTTACGACGAGCATTTTGGTGTTGTTCATCTCTACAATGGCTAGATTAAAGTCGCTCTTTTCTAATAAGCGGGTCACATTCCCATTGCCAAATAAAGCATCTAGGTTGGCTTTATTAATCAATCCTGTATCGGTATGAAGTCTAACGAGTCCTTGATCATCAACCAAATAAACGAAACCAGATGCTTCTAGCTTAAAGCTTGCGAGCAAATCGACAACGTCTTTGAAGGACTTAGCGGTACCAGATAACCCCCTTCCATTGGCTTGCTGATAGTTTACGAACAAATCCGTTTTACCTGTATTCGGATCTCGATATACGCTGACCATATTCGCTCGTTTACTTTGAATGTAATTAAAAAACCAACCATCAGCCGCATCATCTTTTAAAGTACGCAGAAAACCCTCCTGATTCCAATAACGATTCGTCTTTTTATCCGCAAACGAAGCAGCACTCAAGTTGTGTTGAACCACGGTATTTTGCAATAGCTTAATAAGGGCTTTCTCACCTTGTGCAGATTGCCCTTGCTCGTTCCATTGCAGAATAAAGGGGTCTGTCGCAATTTGAGTGGCGATAATTTGCATGGCTGTTATTTTGCCGTCAATTTCATTTGCGATGCGTTTAACAATGTTCGGTAACTCTGTACCAAGTACACGAGCCTCAATCGTTGTGCGAGCGGTTATCATGCTGATACCGCCGACTAATGTGGAGGTTAAAAATACAAAGATACTTAGGGTGAAAATAATTTTTTGCTTTATGGACAATTGTTTCATCGATGCTCTTTTAGGACTTTGAAGAGTGTGGCTGAATTAATATTTGTATCGGCAGCGATACGCATTGCATAACGCCATTCTACACAACTACAAGCAAAAAAAGGCTAGAAATCTTACCAGCCCTACAACTTCTAAAGTGAAGTCCTTCCGCTTAAGCGCGCTTAGATTGATTTACCGTACCAGATAGAAACATTGGGCTTTCTGACAGACATAAAAAAGCAGAAATCCGAAGGTTTACTTGCGTATGGGCCAGCCGGTTGATCGGGCACACATGGGTGAAACTGGAGTCTTTCTGGTGCACCGCACCAGCCGGCTGAACGACTGGCAAGGATGCCAGGCTGGACTACATCACCTTGGACGGGTTGAACCACGTTTTGTCAGCTCCCACTTAAGAACCACACGGCCCTAAAAGCTGGACCGAGCTACCATGGATGGGTTCAACTAAGTTTTGTAAACAGTTACATAGAGCGTCACCAGTCTAAGAGCTGGCTGACACACCAGGGATGGGTACACTCTCAACATTTAACTTTCTTACAAGCACAAAAAAGGGTGAAACCGGAGGCTTTCTGGTGCACTGCATCAGCCAGTTTAACGACCGACAGGCGACCACCATGGATGGTGGAAGGTAGAATAACGCAGGAGCAGTTATCGAGATGTCGGGCTGGACTCCATCACAAGGACGGGTTAAACCCCGTTTTGTATCGACATAAAAAAGGGTGAAACCGGAGGCTTTCTGGTGCACTGCACCAGCCGGTTGAACGACTGGCAAGGGTGAAGTCAGTTTGTTTAGGCGCACTGCGCCGCCTGACTGAACGGGCAGACATGGATGTGTGCACTGGACCGAATTACCAGGGATGGGTCAAACCGCGTTTTGTATA
>NZ_BAEP01000070.1 GCF_000315015.1 Paraglaciecola mesophila KMM 241
GGGATTCAGGTGTGCAAATTGTCCACTGGCGCAAGCAATTATCTAGCATGCTCGATAATCTTTAGCGAATTAGCTATTCATTTGTTCTTTTAAGAGACGTCGCTTAACCGGGCAATTAAAGGACGTTTCATCTATTGCATATGCTCAAAAACATCAAATTCAAACCTTTCTAGCATCGCCACTAGTGCAATTAGGGGTAGGCCAATAAGGGTATTAGGGTCGCGACCATCTAATGACGAAAATAACGCTATTCCCAAATCTTCGCTTTTAAAACTACCGGCACAATCATAAGGCTCTTCAAGTTCCAGATATCGATTAATTTGTTTAGCACTGAGTGATTTAAATGTTACACCAAATGTTTCAACAATCGTTTCCTGACGATATGTTGTGCTATCAAGTAAAGATAATCCGGTAAAAAAAGTAACGGTATTTCCGCTTAGCTGTGTAAGTTGGTCAAATGCCTTAAGCTTATTACCAGGTTTACCGAGAATAACACCGTCGATACAAGCCACTTGATCAGAGCCTATAATAAGACCTTTTTCAGCTTCTCCTACAGATAATGCTTTTTCTCGTGCCAATCGCGCCACTAAATTGTTAGCAGATTCATTATTCATCGGCGTTTCATCCACGCTGGGTGAAACACATGAAAAAGGGATGAACAGCTTTTTAAGAATGTTTTCTCGATAAGGGGAGGTTGAAGCAAGAATTAGTTTCATCAATTCGACGACCTGTATTATTATTGACGGCCGACATAAAAGCATAAATTGCTTAATTTACATAGGACTTAAGATTATATTTTCTTTGACTAAACCCTTTTCAGCCTTTATGATGCGCGCGCTATGCAGAAAGTAAAATTACCTAAACAACTCGATCCAATCAAAAGTGCGACAAAACGCTCTGAATATCAGGGGGTAATGTTAACGGCTGATATGCCGAGATTGCTAAGTACAGTTGCTGGCGTAGACGACGAAGTTGATATCGAAGTGAAGTTTTTAAAAGACGAGCAGGGTCTTTCATACTTCGAAGGTCAAATTCGTTGTGAAACATCACTTGTCTGTCAAAGATGTAATGGTGTTTTTACTCATCCTTTAGATGTGTCGTTTTGTTTCAGTCCTGTGCAGGGACTTGATGATGAAAAGGCCGATGAGTTACCGGATATTTACGACCCGGTAGAGGTCAATGACCACGGAGAAGTCAATTTACTTCAAATTTTTGAAGACGAAATGATCATCTCTTTGCCCATTGTCGCCCTTCATGCAGAGGAGGATTGTGACATTAAAGCAGAGGACATGACGTTCGGAAAAATTGAACCGGTCGATGAACGTCCAAACCCGTTCGCGGTTTTGAAAGAACTTAAGCGAGACTAGGAGCAAACTAATGGCAGTACAAAAGAATCGTAAAACTCGTTCTAAGCGTGGCATGCGTCGTTCGCATGATGCGTTGGGAACTGCGACTATGTCTGTAGATTCAACATCAGGTGAGACGCACGTTCGTCATCACGTTACAGCTGATGGTTACTACAAAGGCAAAAAAGTTCTCTCACTATAATTTGAGATAACTTTGCGTCATCTAACCTTAGCGTTAGATATTATGGGGGGCGATAACGGCCCCCATATTATTCTATCTGCTGCTTTAAAAGCACTGAATGAATTCCCCTACCTTAATTTAGTCTTTTGCGGAGACGAAGGTGTTATTACATCTTGGTTAAACCAGCACTCCGCTTCCTTATCTAATCGATATTCAATAGTTCATTGTAACCAACAGGTTTTGATGGATGACAATCCTGTTACGGCACTTCGACATAAAAAAGACTCGTCTATGGCCTGTGCCATTAAGCAGGTTCACAATGGACAAGCGGATGCGTGTGTAAGTGCCGGTAATACCGGCGCTTTGCTGGCAATGGCATGCTCTCAACTTAAGACCCTCTCAGGTGTCAACCGTCCTGCTTTGGTATCAAGTTTACCCACTGCTAAGGGTCGCAAAGTCTATCTTTTAGATTTAGGCGCGACGGTACAAAGCGACGCACAAACATTGCTACAAAATGCAGTTATGGGGTCTGTATTAGCTGAGCAAATTGCAGGAATTGAGCGCCCGAGAGTGGCTATTTTAAACGTAGGGGTAGAGCAAATTAAAGGCCCTGCGAATATCAAAGAGGCAAGTCAATTATTAGCCGCTAGCGACCACATAAACTATATTGGTTTCGTTGAAGGTGACGATATATTTAACGATATTGCTGATGTCATTGTAACCGACGGTTTCTCGGGAAACATCGCTTTGAAATCTTGCGAAGGACTGGTTAAGTTATTGATAGAGCAAGTAAAGCGGGATGCTAAGCGAAATATATTGAGTAAAATCATGGCAAAGCTGGCCATGCCCCTATTACGTCGTCTTTATTTGCGAGTGAACCCCGACCAGTATAACGGTGCGAGTCTGATAGGATTGCGCGGAATTGTGGTCAAAAGCCACGGAAATGCCTCGGATGAGGCTTTTTTGTATGCGATCCGCGAAGCGGTTCAAGAAGCCGAAAGGCAAGTTCCCACAAAAATTAAAGATAAGATAGAAAACCTCTTGATGGAGCGATCGTAATAAATGAATTCTAGAATAATTGGTACTGGTAGTTATTATCCAAGCGACGTGCGCACCAACGCCGACTTATCCCTCATGGTAGATACTTCAGACGAATGGATAACAGATCGCACAGGTATCAAAGAGCGCCGCATTATCGGGGAGCATGAAACCGCGGCCACGATGGGCTTTGAGGCGAGTAAAAAAGCGCTAGAAGCAGCTGGAATAGACGCCAAATCATTAGACATGATTGTGTGTGCCACAACCAGCGGACGCCACTCTCTACCTAGCACGGCGTGCGAGATCCAAAAAGCGTTAGACATCGATGGCATTCCCGCATTTGACGTTGCAGCCGCCTGCGCAGGGTATTGCTATGCTTTAAGCGTGGCTGATCAATACATTAAATCAGGCATGGCAAAACGTATTTTGGTCGTAGGAACTGATTGCCTGAGTCGTATGATCAGCCCTGAAGACCGCACTATGGTGATTTTATTTGGTGACGCTGCAGGTGCAACGATTATCGAAGCGAGCGAAGAGCCTGGTATATTATCCACCCATATCCATGCTGCGGGGTCATATGGTGATTTATTGGCCATTGGTAACCCCACTCGTGGGGATGAGCTATCTATCCATGAAAACTGGGGAACCATGAAAGGCAATGAAGTATTCCGCGTTGCTGTGACAAAGTTAAGTGAAATCGTTGAAGAAACCTTAGCCGCCAATAATATGCAAAAATCTGATTTAGATTGGCTCGTTCCTCACCAAGCTAATTTCCGAATAATCAAAGCCACGGCCAAGAAATTAGATATGTCGCTTGATCAAGTGGTTATGACACTTGAGCGATATGGTAATACGTCAGCGGCGACGGTCCCTACGGCGTTAGATGAAGCAGTTCGAGACGGGCGTATCAAACGAGGGCAAAACCTCCTATTAGAAGCCTTTGGTGGTGGTTTTGCCTGGGCGTCTGCTTTAGTGCGATATTAAATACCAGCATCATTGTTATGGTTATAACTATTATTTTAGTGAGTAAATGAAAGGAAGTTTTATGTCAAAACGCGCGTGGGTGTTCCCAGGTCAGGGTTCACAAACAGTGGGCATGTTGAAAGACTTAGCGGCTAATCATCCGCTAGTAGAAGAAACATTTGGTCGGGCAAGCAAAGTCTTAGGTTACGACCTTTGGGACGTAGTGCAAAACGACAGTGGTCAAACATTAGGACAAACGCAAGTGACTCAGCCTGCGTTGTTGGCTGCTAGTTTCGCTATATTCCAAGTTTTAAAATCACAAAGCGCTAATTTGCCGCATTATCTTGCAGGTCATAGTTTGGGAGAATATTCAGCCCTTGTGTGTGCGGGTGTTCTATCATTTGAAGACGGTATCAAATTAGTAGAAGCGCGCGGCCAATTTATGCAACAGGCTGTCCCTGAAGGGGTAGGGGCGATGTATGCGATTATTGGGCTTGATGATGCTAAAGTGATTCAAGCCTGCGAACAAGCTCAAGACGAAACACAGCAAATTGTGTCTGCGGTAAACTTTAACTCACCTGGCCAAATCGTTATTGCAGGTAATGCAGAAGCGGCCGAAAAAGCAGCTGTACTGTGCAAAGAAGCGGGCGCAAAACGTGCTCTACCTTTAGCTGTAAGTGTACCTTCTCACTGTGCTTTGATGAAACCCGCAGCAGATAAACTTGCTGAGCTGTTTGAAACTATCGAGTTTACTCCCCCTTCTATTGGGGTGATAAACAATGTTGATGTCGCTATTGAATCTAACGTACAAGATATTAAATCTGCACTTTTACGCCAGTTATATAACCCAGTGCGCTGGACTGAAACCGTTCAGAAGCTGTCCGCTTTAGGTGTAAGTCAGATTCATGAAATTGGCCCAGGTAAGGTGTTAACTGGCTTGATAAAACGCATAGATAAATCATTGAGCTGTGATGCGGTAAACAACGCAGAAACAGTGTCAACAATTCAATAATATAGAGATAATGTATGTCTGGATTAGACGGAAAAATAGCACTTGTAACGGGTGCTAGCCGCGGTATCGGTAAAGCGATCGCTGAGCAATTAGTGAATGATGGGGCGACGGTTATTGGTACTGCTACCTCTGAAGCTGGCGCCAGCGCCATCAGTGAATATTTAGCGGACAATGGCAAAGGCATGGTACTCAACGTATCAGAGCCAGAATCGATGACTCGTTTGTTATCTGACATCGCAGAGCAGTTTGGTGTGATCGATATTTTGGTCAATAATGCCGGCATCACCCGGGATAACTTGCTCATGCGAATGAAAGATGAAGAATGGCAAGATATTATTAATACCAACCTCACATCCGTGTTTAACATGTCTAAAGCAGTTTTACGTGGCATGATGAAAAAACGTTGTGGTAGAATCATCAATATTGGTTCTGTTGTTGGCAGTTCAGGTAATGCCGGTCAAGCAAACTATGCTGCAGCGAAAGCAGGCGTCATTGGTTTTACTAAATCAATGGCACGTGAAGTCGCTTCTCGGGGAATTACCGTCAATGTAGTTGCTCCAGGTTTCATTGATACTGATATGACCAAGGCACTGAATGACGACCAACGCGAGGCCATTTTTAAAGATATTCCAGCAAATCGTTTAGGCTCTGTTCAAGAAGTAGCCTCAGCGGTTGGCTTTTTAGCTAGCAATAGCGCCGCATACATAACGGGCGAAACCCTGCATGTAAACGGTGGAATGTATATGGGGTAGTATGTTTATTTAATAACCTAGGTTGTTAAAACATTGCTTGCCTGTTAATTTTTTGTTGATTATTATATAGTTTTTAGTGGTTCGACCAGTAAAAAACTTCAATGTCTTGCTTGCAAGGCGGTGGGTTGGTGAATACACTACTCGAAATTTATATCTAGCGACTTTTAAGGGAAAACTAGAATTATGAGTGACATCGAAGAACGCGTTAAAAAAATCATTATTGAACAACTTGGTGTTAAAGAAGAAGAAGTAAAATCAGAAGCCTCGTTTGTTGATGATTTAGGTGCGGATTCTCTAGACACAGTTGAATTGGTTATGGCTTTAGAAGAGGAATTCGATACTGAAATTCCTGATGAAGAAGCAGAAAAAATTACAACAGTTCAATCTGCAATTGACTACGTTAACGCTCACAAAGACGCGTAAACAGTTTTTAAAAACGGCTCTTTCTGAGCCGTTTCTCTTATCTAATACACCAAATTTATATTACGTTCGGAGGCCAAAGTGGCTAAACGTCGGGTTGTAGTAACCGGTCTTGGCGTACTCTCTCCTGTGGGCAATGATTATGCTTCCACGTGGCAGAATATCGTCGGCGGTAAAAGTGGCATAGGCCCTATCACGGTTTTTGATGCATCTGAATACACCACGCATTTCGCAGGTGAAGTGAAAGGCTTCAACGTTGAAGATTACATCGCCAAAAAAGAAACCAAGAAAATGGATAAGTTTATCCAGTTTGGTATTGCGGCTGGAAAGCAAGCATTAGTGGACTCAGGTTTAGCCATTACTGAAAAGAACGCATCTCGAGTTGGCGTAGCCATTGGCTCTGGTATTGGCGGTTTAAGTTTGATTGAAGAAAATCATACTAAATTAGTTAACTCTGGACCTAAGCGTATCTCGCCCTTTTTTGTACCAGCTACCATCACCAATATGATTTCAGGCTTCCTGTCTATTATGGAAGGTTTGAAAGGCCCTAATTTAAATATTGTGACTGCCTGTACTACAGGTGTTCATAATATGGGGATCGCTGCACGTACCATTGCTTATGGCGATGCAGATGCGATGTTAGCTGGCGGTGCGGAAGCGTCTATTTGCCCATTGGGCTTAGGTGGCTTTGCGGCTGCTAGAGCATTATCGACTCGTAACGATAACCCACAAATAGCCAGTCGCCCATGGGACAAACACCGAGACGGCTTTGTTATGGGCGAGGGTGCCGGTGTTGTTATGCTAGAAGAGTATGAATCAGCTAAGGCTCGCGGCGCAAAAATCTATGCTGAGCTTGTTGGTTTTGGCATGAGTGGTGACGCTCATCACATGACATCACCGCCTGAAAATGGTGAAGGTGCAGCAGCTGCAATGCACAATGCACTCAATGACGCCTCAGTGAATGCGGACCAAGTTGGTTATATCAACGCGCATGGTACATCGACACCGGCGGGTGATGTGGCAGAAGTCGCCGCAGTAAAAACTATTTTTCAGGACAGCGCCAAAAAGGTACTTGTTAGCTCAACGAAATCCATGACCGGTCATTTATTAGGTGCCGCTGGTGCAGTGGAGGCTATTTTCACTATCTTAGCGTTGAAAGACCAAGTGGCACCACCGACTATCAACTTAGACAATCCAGGTGAAGGGTGCGATCTCGATTTTGTTGCACACGAAGCCCGCTCTATCAAAATGGAGTACGCCTTGTGTAATTCATTTGGATTTGGCGGTACTAATGGTTCGTTGCTATTTAAAAAAGTCTAATTTATCACGCGCGAATAGTATCTAAACGAAGCCTGTAATATCATTGCTATTACAGGCTTTTTTGCATCAGATTGCTCCCTTTATTCTAAGACATGATTTATTCAAAGACTCACATATGATTGTAAATGGTTCATCCGCGACACAACTCGATATCACAGATAGAGCGACCCAATACGGCGATGGGTGCTTCACCACCATGTTAGTTAAAGACGGAAAGGTTGAGTATTGGGACGCGCATTTAACACGGTTACAATCCACCTGTGAGCGCTTGTTTATTTCTTCAATAAATTGGGGGGAATTAACGCTACATGTATCGGAGCTCGCAAAACAACAAACGCTTGGTGTTTTGAAGGTGTTAATTTCACGAGGCTCCGGTGGACGTGGTTATAGCCCTGAGGGGGCTAATACCCCTGTTTACATCGTTAGCCAACATTCTTTTCCTGCTCATTACCAAGACTGGCAACGAAAGGGTATCGAACTAAATGTCAGCAGTATTACGTTAGCCAAACAACCATTGCTTGCGGGATTGAAACATTTGAACCGCTTAGAGCAAGTACTGATAAAGCACGAATTAGCTAATGATGCCTTTCAAGATTGCTTGGTTCTCGATACTGATGATGTCATTGTTGAATCCTCGGTGGGAAATGTATTTTGGTATGGCGAAAATGCATGGCATACACCTGCGCTTAATTTTAGTGGCGTTGAAGGCGTTATGCGTAACCAAGTAATGGTATATTTATCGGCTAATCAGGTACCAATCCATCAGTGCAGAGAAGGGCTCAACAGCATACAATCTGCCTCGGAGGTTTTCGTGTGTAATAGCTTGATGGGCATTGTCCCTGTATCAGCAATTGAGTTTAGTGATGGCCACAGGGCATATTATTTAAGTGAGAAAACTCGGGATTTACAGAACGGAGTAATGAATTATTAGTATTAAAAAACAAGGGACGAAGTTTTGAGAATCAACGTTATCAAAGTGTCCTCATTATTGATGACCGTAGTGATTGTTACGTTAATGACAGGCTTGCATTACCTAAAGCAGCAAGCAGAAAAACCATTATCGCTTGATGAGCCACTTTTACTCACTGTTAAGAAAGGTCAATTCTCTAACAGCATTTTAAAGAAGCTGAAAGAACAATCACTGATTGAGGATACATTCGGCCTTAAAGTAATGCTTAAAATGATGCCGGAGATCGCCGAAGTAAAAGCAGGCACGTACGAGATCGCGCCAGGAATGAACGGTATCGATGTTTTCCAACTTATTGCCAGTGGTAAGGAGAAGCAATTCACGCTCACGCTGGTAGAAGGCCTTAGGTGGCAAGATTGGGAAAAGCAGCTTACGAATCATCCCTACGTTAAGGTGGGTCAAGATTTTAGCGAAAATATAAAAAGTTTTAGCCACGATATAGAAGGCCAATCTTTGGAGGGATGGCTGATGCCCGACACCTACCACTTTGTGGCAGGTACCAGTGCATTTACCCTAGTAAAGTGGGCTTACAACGCAATGCAAAAAGAACTCGCACTACAATGGCAAAATCGCTACCAAAATGTGCCTTATGCAACTCCATACGAAGCGCTTATTATGGCGTCCATCATTGAAAAAGAAACCGCATTAAGCGAAGAGAGAAGTCGTATAGCAGGCGTTTTTGTTAATCGCCTAAGATTGAACATGCGCCTACAAACCGATCCTACTGTTATTTATGGCATTGAAGATTTCGACGGTAATATCAGGCGTAAAGACTTAAGACAAGCAACACCTTATAATACTTACGTGATTAAAGGTTTAACCCCAACCCCCATCGCCATGCCCAGCAAGCTAGCGATAAATGCAGCCCTTAACCCGTTAGCCACTGACGAGCTGTATTTTGTGTCCAAAGGGGATGGCAGTCATCACTTTTCAGAAACGTTACAAGAACATAATCAGGCCGTACGTCAATACCAATTAAATCGTTGACTCGGTTGAAGCATACTACTTAAGAACATCTAATAAACACGCCACAGTGAGCGTAAAGGAAATGAAGTTTGATACACCCAGGTAAATTTATTGTCATTGAAGGATTAGAGGGTGCAGGTAAAAGCACCGCAGTGAATATCGTAAAATCCTGCATAGAACAAGCTGGGCACAGTTTAACCTGCACCCGAGAGCCAGGTGGAACAGCTATGGCTGAGGCCATTCGTGAGTGTGTTAAAAAAGACTGGCAGAACGAAACGGTAACCACAGAAGCTGAACTGTTACTCATGTATGCTGCCCGCGCTCAGCTACTGCACAATGTTATTCACCCCGCATTAAAGTCAGGGTCATGGGTGTTAGGCGATCGCCATGATATGTCATCTCAAGCCTATCAAGGCGGAGGGCGAGAAATACCCCAAACATTGATTCAACCTCTGCGTGATATTACCTTGAAGGGATTCGTACCTGATTTCACCTTATACTTAGACGTTGAACCAAGTATAGGATTAGCACGAGCAAGAGGCCGTGGCGAGTTGGACCGCATAGAGCAGCTTGATATATCCTTTTTTGAACGTACTCGTGCTCGTTATCTTAGTTTAGCAGAGCAAGATGAGAACTGTGTTGTCATCAATACAATGCAGTCAATCGAGCAAGTGCATCACGATATTCAACACGCCATGCAACAGTTTTTGGCGGTATAAGGTGTATTCTTGGTTACACGCATCTTTGCAGCAATTGTCTCAGCGCGCAGCGGCATACTCTTTGCACCATGCGTTACTGCTAAAAGGTGAAAAAGGCATAGGCATAACGGAAATTGCACAACAACTAGGGCAGTTTCTACTATGTGCTAATAAACCTTCTCTCCCGCAAGAAGACTTAGGTCCTTGTGGTCATTGTCAGTCATGTTTGTTGTTAGCGGCAGGGAATCATCCGGATTTGTATGAAATTCGTTCTGACAAGCAAATTGGTGTCGACGCCATTCGCGACGCAATTAAAAAACTCTCAGGCTCTGCGCAACTTTCAGGCGCTAAAGTGTTGGTTATTCATGACGCGCACACCATGACAGAGTCCAGTGCCAACGCATTGTTAAAAACCTTAGAAGAGCCAACGAACAATACCTTCTTACTGTTATTAAGTAGTCATCCTGAGCGCTTACTTCCGACCATTTTGAGTCGCTGTGAGAAGGTGGCGTTACCAAGCCCGACTCAACAAGAGTGCATTACTTGGTTAAAAGATGAAGGCTATGCAAATGTTGATGAAGCTTTGTTGCGTTTATACGGTACGTCTCCTTTAGTACTGATTGAGCATGTAAAAACACCGCCCAAAGTCAATTATCAAGAGCTGGTTGAAAATCTAGGGTACTTGAAGGTGGGTACGGCAGACCCAGCCGCACTGGCAGCGAAATGGCAAGATGAAGCCATAACAATTGTAAAGTGGTTACAGGTATGGCTTGTAAACGAACTTAAAGCTGGCCAAAAAAACACGGAACACTTATGGCAGATGCACGGGCGATGCGTCAACGCTAACGAGCAATTGCGCAACCCAGGCGTTAATAAAACCCTGGTACTTGTTAATATATTGCAGTCGATGGCACAAAAGGCCTAACGACAGTAATTTGCTTGGTATTAGATTAACGATTTAAAGTAGGAATATTCTTTGTTTGTAGATTCGCATTGTCACTTAGACCGATTAGATAAAAGCCCACAAGCCTTAAAGGAAGTCATCCATTTTGCACAGCAACGCGGTGTAGAGCATTTTCTTTGTGTTTGCGTGTCCGTCAATGACTTTCCAGCCATGATGAAATCCATTAAACCTTTTAATAATGTTTCAGCATCCTGTGGCGTACACCCACTTCACCAAGATGAGGCTTGCACTTATGAAGAGTTACTCACTATGGCCAAGTCCGAGAATATCGTCGCGATAGGTGAAACAGGCTTGGACTATTTTTACAGTGCAGATACCAAAGACGTGCAGTTAACATCTTTTGTCGATCATATAAAAGTAGCCAATGAGCTGAATAAGCCTTTAATCGTTCATACGCGAGATGCTCGTCACGATACTATATCCTTATTGAAAGAGCACAAAGCGCCTCACACGCGCGGTGTGCTGCACTGCTTTACGGAAGACTGGGAAATGGCACAAGCGGCTATAGAATTAGGGTTTTACATTTCTATTTCAGGGATCGTCACATTCAAGAGTGCCCAAGCATTACAAGAAGTGGTTAAAAAAATTCCATTAGAGAGCCTACTGATTGAAACAGACTCGCCTTGGCTCGCCCCTGTTCCGTATCGAGGTAAGCAAAACCAGCCCGGTTACGTTCGAGAAGTGGGAGAATTCATTGCTCAGCTCAAAGGGATTTCCGTTGACGAACTGGCAAAAGCCACCACTCACAACTTTTATACCTTGTTTAATATCCCCAGAACCGCCTAGTCATAGGTTGTCTATTTGATTTAATGATGCCGCATGATGTGAGGCATCGTTACATCAATTGTATGCGCTGCTCGCCATCAAGACTAAACCTTTGATGTCTGGTCTGCGTTCACAGCAATTTCGATAAATAACTGCGTTTATCTCTTGGCTCTCTATTATAAACTCGTTGATATTGACTCCGCTGAGGTATTAAGAACTTCATATCCTTTTTCGGTCTTTTCATGAGAGGGGCTGTTCACCACGACGATCCATTTTCCGGCTGAAGTCGCTTCACGAGTTTGATTAACGACTGCATCCTGGTCGGGTCTTAGCGAAGCCAATCCAGCGATCATCAGGCCAACAAAAAAGCCTAGAATGGCTAACGCAATGACGGTCAACGCTGGGCTGGTTTGAGTATAAACAGGTCCATAAAATCCTAACAGTACTCCACAAAACACGCCTAATACCACACCACAAAGGGCGAACCCCATGTGGGCCTTGAGCATAAACAGTCCGACTTTTTTATCGTCGTTTTCTAATTTATCATCAAAATGTGGATCATGAGGCGCAACAATACTCACCTCATTGTGTGATAGACCTGTGGCACCCATCACTGCTGATGCTGCATTTTTGGCAGCCATCTCGTCGCCATAAATGGCGCTTATTTTACCTCTGATTTCTTGGCTCATCACAATTTCCTTTTAGCTTATCCATCCTCTTAAAACAAAATGGATGTTTATTCGATATTAAGAGCGTTGCAAAACTTGTACCTTCGAACATATTTGTAAACACGCGGTTCGACCCATCCCAAATTAAAGCTGTTCAGCGTGTCTTGCTGACAAAAAAAGCAAATTACTCGGGTATTGATAGACGAAAAAATTACCCTTTCAGTGAAAATTTTACTCATCAGAATTTAGTTTTAACTATTTAAGAGATTTACTGTAAGTATTATGTTGGAAGGGGTAGGCGTTAAATAAGACCAACAAAATCAATAAGCCAACCGCTAATATATTTCACAAGCTAAAAGTCCACCAAGTTGGCGCGTATTCCGCTTAGTGCATAGTTCTTCTACTTCATTTACCGAGACCTTCAATGTCAAAAGAACGTATTGCATCCATGGGATTATTCAAATTAGATAAAGGCTATGAAGTCGCGCTGTGGGCGCCCAACGCCAAAGCCGTAGCCATGCGGGGTGAATTTGATGATTGGAGTGAAAAGGGCGTTGCTCTTACACTTGAAAATGATGGAATATGGACTGGTCAAATTCCCCTGTTAAAGAATCATCAAAAATACCAATTTAGTATTACCACGCAATCTGGTGATGTGCTTAAACGCAACGACCCTAGAGCACGATTATTAACGAACAGTGTGGGCGCATCAGTCGTCTATGATGACGATTACCAGTGGCCCGAAAAAACATTTCAAATGCCAGACAAAAGCGCTCTTGTTATTTATGAACTTCACATAGGAACGTTTAATTGCAAAGCTATCGGTGAGAACGGCGAACCGAATGAGCCCGGTACCTTTAAAAGCACCATCGAAAAGTTAGACTACCTCGTACAACTAGGCATTAACTGTATTGAAGTTATGCCGGTAAATGAATTTGCGGGTGACTTCAGTTGGGGTTACAACCCCGCATACCCATTTGCGGTGGAGGAAGCTTACGGCGGCCCTGATGGTTTAAAAGATTTGGTACGCGAGGCTCACGCTAGGGGGATCGCTGTTGTGCTTGATGTGGTTTACAACCATTTTGGACCAAGCGACCTTCATCTATGGCAATTTGATGGATGGTCTGAAAATAATAAAGGTGGGATCTACTTTTATAACGATTGGCGCAGTGATACTCCATGGGGTGACACAAGGCCTGATTACGGTCGACCAGAAGTACGCCAGTACATATACGACAACGCAATGATGTGGCTTGAAGAGTTTCGTCTAGATGGATTGCGCATGGACATGATCCCCTACATGCGCTCAGTCAGTGGCTCTGAGCATCCGGATGATGCAATTGAAGAAGCATATGATTTAATTCGCTGGTTAAATAGCGAAATTGCAAGTCACCACCCTGGTAAAATTGTCGTAGCTGAGGATCTGCATGGAAACGATTTTGTCACTGATAAAACTAAACACGGTGGTTTAGGGTATACCGCGCAGTGGGATGCAGACTTTGTTCATCCAATAAGAGATGTACTAACACAACCTGAAGATGATAGCCGAGATTTAAACCTAGTAGAAAAAGCATTAACTAGGCAATACTCCGGTGATTCATTAAGTCGAGTTGTGTATGTTGAATCTCATGACGAGGTCGCTAATGGCAGTGCAAGGCTGGCGGAAGAAATCGCCCCGGGGAACGTCGACAAAGATTATTTTGCACGTCAGCGCTCTGCTATAGGTGCTGCGCTTACGCTGACCGCCCCAGGGATCCCAATGTTGTTCCAAGGCCAAGAGCTACTTGAGGATTTATGGTTTGATGATAAAGACCCTATTGATTGGGCTAGAAAAGACCAATTTCCTCAGCTTCATCAAGCGTACACAACATTAGTATCCTTGCGCGTACATCATCCATCTCTGCATGGTGATGAACTCAATATCACCCACATGGATCACGACAATAAAGTATTAGCGTACACTAGGGATAAAAATGTAAACAATGAAGATGACATTAATGGCCAAGTTAACGAAGGCGACGAAACGCTATTAGTGGTTATTAATTTTAAAAATCAACGATTAGACCACTATATATTAGCCGACTTCGATAATCGAAAGTGGCAATGTATTTTCAATTGGAACAATGGTTACCATGACCCGTGTGAATTCACATTCGCTGACGGTGCACATGAACACAGCGACAACAACCAAATGATTAATATTTCTGAATATCAGGTGTTAATTTTCAAAGCTAGATATTGAACGCGTATCGGTTAGACAATTAAATAGTTAAGCCTAATATCAGTTCTTTGCAGCCCCATTCTAGTACCTCTAGCACGTGGACTATCATTGGAATTTATTGCACCCGCTTTGAAATAATTTCATTTGAAGTGGGGGCTCTAGGCTTAAACATCTGATATTCCCATCGTTGTTGGTGGTGCACGTCTTGCATTATCCCAGAGAAGTGGTGCTGTTTAGGCATGAGGTTTGCGCTGTTTTAACGGCAAATACACCCTCTAATTTAGTCAGTGTCTTCTATCAAATCATTCTTGTACTCTACTTAAAAAGGAAACCGCCAAATGCCTTCCTCCTTACGTCAACGCATTTCTAATTGGTCGTTACGAATATATTCAGTGATAAGCTTTCTGATCGGACTATATCTGGCAATAGGCGGACTGTGGTTAATGTCAGAAGGTGGATCATATTATTACGCCATTGCAGGTATCGCTTTATTGTTCAGTAGTGTCTTAATCTACTTTAAGCGACGCTCAGGACTATGGATATTTATACTGCTCTTTTTTGGCACCCTCGGTTGGACGATGTGGGAATCAGCCTTAGACTATTGGCGTTGGGTACCTAGAATGGGGGTAATAGTCGCACTCGGATTTATCCTGGCGTTATTACTTCCTAACTTAGGTTTCTCAAAACGCGCTAGTCTATCTCTCTCGGGCGCTTTTGCCGTTATTTTTATCGCTGCGTTTAGCATGGCGTTTGTCCCAACAAACTGGACGCATAATGCAACGCCCCCTCAAGTAGGAAGTAGCTTAATCAAGTTGGGTACCAACAATGGTATCAGTGATATTGACTCAGATGACTGGCCAGTTTATGGCCGAGACAATAATGCCAGTCGTTACTCTCCCGTGACTGATATTACCCCGGAGAATGTCTCGTCTCTTAAACGAGCATGGCAGTATAGGACAAAGGATATACCGTTAAAGCGCTATGGGGCTGAAACGACGCCCATTAAAATTGATGATAAATTGTATTTATGTACAGCCAGAAACCAGCTTGTCGCGCTAGATGCTCAAACGGGTAAGCAGATATGGCGCTATGATCCTGAAGTAGCAGATAAAGACATACCCTACACGGCAGCCTGTCGTGGCGTAGCGTACTATAAAGCGGTGAACAGCTCGGCTCAGGAGCAAACTGACATAAACCATAAAAGCACCGCCAGTAAAAACGCCTTAAAGCTTAATGCGCTTGCCTGTAGCGAGAGAATTGTTAGTGGCACATTAGATGGAAGGATAGTAGAAGTAGATGCACAAACCGGTAAACCCTGCATTGACTTTGGCAACCAAGGTGAGGTTGATATCAAGGAGTACATGGGTAAAACACCTAGCGGATTTGTCGCTATTACTGGCGTCCCAGTCATTGTAAAAGGAGTTATTATTACTGGACATCAAGTACTTGACGGTCAAAAACGATACGCTCCGTCGGGTGTTATAAAAGGTTTTGATGTACAAACTGGAGAACTTCTTTGGGCTTGGGATATGGTTAAGCCAAACATATCTAAGTTACCCCCAAAAGGCGAAACTTATACCCGAGGTACACCAAATATGTGGACGTCTGCCACTGGTGACAATGATTTAGGGTTGGCTTATTTACCCATGGGTAATTCATCAGCGGATTATTGGAGTGGTTCACGCACTGCAGCAGAGCTTAAATATGCAACGTCTCTCGTAGCCATGGATGTGAACACAGGCAAACCTGCTTGGTCATTTCAAACAGTTCACAAAGACGTATGGGATTATGATTTAGGCTCACAGGTTAGCCTTATTGACTATCCAACTAAAGATGGTCAAGTCCCTGCGTTGGTGTTGACAAGTAAGCAAGGTGATATTTACATATTGAATCGAGAAACAGGCGAAGCGCTCACAGGGGTTGAAGAGCGAGAGGTTCCAACGGGCGGAGTCGTGCCAGAAACTCGCTCTGAGACTCAACCATTTTCAACATTTCACACACTGCGTAAACCCGATCTTACCGCTCGTGACATGTGGGGCGTTACAATGTTTGACCAGTTGGCTTGCCGCATTCAATTCCAAAAAGCCAGTTACCAGGGCATTTATACGCCGCCCACTACCAAACAACACTGGATTGAGTACCCCGGTTACAATGGAGGCTCTGACTGGGGAAGCGTAGCAATTGACCCATCAAGAGGAGTGTTAATTGCGAATTATAATGACATGCCCAACTACAACAGACTCGTTAGCCGCGAAGAAGCAAATGAGCGAGGTTGGAAGCCAAGAGATGAGATGGAACACGACGATGGTGGAGCAGAAGGCGCTGGGGACCCGCAACAGGGCACACCTTACGCGGTTGATGTTAATGCCGGATGGCGCTTGCCTTTTACTGGATTATTATGCAAACAGCCTCCGTACGGCGGAATAAGAGCTATTAATTTGGAAGACGGTACCACGTTATGGGATCGCCCCCTCGGTACAGCCCGTAATAACGGTCCATTTGGCATTGCCTCGGGCTTACCGTTAACCATAGGCACACCCAATAACGGAGGTAGTGTCGTCACCAAAAGTGGCTTAATTTTTATAGCGGCAGCGACCGATAACTTGATCCGAGCTATTGATATCAATACAGGGGAAACGGTTTGGCAAGACGTATTACCTGCGGGTGGGCAAGCTAACCCTATGATGTATCGAGAGAAGGGTAAGAGTTATTTAGTTATTGTTGCCGCCGGGCATCATTTTATGGAAACACCTCCAGGAGATTATGTCATTGCTTATTCACTGGATGAATAATTGTATACAACACATCTAAACGCGTAAATATAGGTAAGCCTGCGCTCTTACAGGCTTACACTTACCTAAATTGTAGGAAAAGTAATGCGCCTATATAAGTATTACAATATTCGGGGCACGGTGGCCTCAGCTTGTTGTTGTATATCAGTCGAGATATAAATAGAAAGCGTTGATAGGTCCGCGTGTCCTGCATTTTTCATGACTACTTGTAATGGGGTGCCTGCTGCAATCGAAGTTGTAATGCCGGTATGACGTAAAGAGTGCACACTGAAATCTCGTAACTCATAGGCTTCTTGAGGCGCCGTTTTCTCTAAAAAGTCGGCAGTTGAATCAAAGACAGTTCTCACAATACTACGTATAGACTCTATCCCTAGTTGAGCATTGAGAATACCCGCTTCTCGCCCATGGGTACCGGCTTTGTGGCGCACAAACAACGGCACTTGTTCATTAGGTAAAGGTAAATCACTGAGTCCTAGATAACGTCGATACTGACTCAAGCATCGAATTAATTCATCGGGGCAGGGGATCATACGGCTCTTTCCGCCTTTACTACGTGGAATTTTAAACACCCAATGTCCGCTTCTGTGCCTTATAAAGCTGCTCATCATAGGCGTATAGCCAGGCCTAGCCGCTATTTCAGACACCCTCGGATAGAGCAGATACAGCATGGCGAAAAGCAGGCGGGTGCGTTGGTGTTTTTCTGGTTGGCTATCCGCAAGATGATTAACCTGCTGCCAGACACTCCGCCATTGTAATTCACTCAATGCTTTTTCATCATCAGATGACTCGATAACATGCGTGTTATTTACGTTCAGCCTTCGCAACAACACCGCCGCTGGGTTCTTATCGCAGTATTCCATGTCGCTTAAAAATAAAAAGAACCCGCTTAATAAAGACAGCTGTGCTTTTAAGGTAGATGTTTTTCGCACATAGCTTGCTGCGTCTCGCAATACGAACGGCCGCCATTTCGGATTAGGCTCAATTGCGCCGTCTTGCTTGCGCGCTATAAAGAACGGATATGACGCATGGGTGATAAGTTCTGATGGCGGTTGATTACAAAAGTCCACAAACTTACGTAATTGCACCCTGTCTATTTGAGCAATGGAAAGCTGTTTCACCCGCCAAGCCCAATTAAACAGCAGATTTAGTTCACTACGGATTGACTTGAAATTATTAGCGTTAAAACGGTTCTCACTTAAATACTCAATGGCTAACTCGTAACTGTAGGCGGCGTCCTTTATCGACAGATCGAAGTCCATCACCTGTTGATTAATATAAGCAACCCCCACATCAAGTTGTTCAGCGTGAGGAAATAACGGCATAAATATAATTGACATGAAGTAGTAGTAAGCAACGTTTACGAATCAGCCCATGTTAACTGTATATAAATACAGTTGATAGGGTTTGATACAAAAATAGCGGAAAAATAGTGCTTAAGATGATCATTTACGGGCTAATTTTAACGTTAAGATAACTTTTTCGCCCATGTAACTGGCGTCGTAACAGCAGTAAATGTCATACTCGTCATCCGTAGCCTAGTAAGATAACCAGAAACCATCTTATGTTGATGATGACCTCGGCGGGTTGGTTGTCACCAAGTTGTCGAATAAAACGTCGTTCGGTGATGAGAGATTGTTCAAATTACATGGTTACTCATCGAAACACTGAATTCACTGGGCATAGAGCGAAAGTCGAGCTTGATAAATTACGCTTTTGCCCCCAGTAAACAAGCATTGTTTATAAGCCAATCAGATTTATTAGCCATGCCTTTGTTTTTAGCTATATTGGTATGCGTTTTTTTACTCAGTACACGTTATTAAGGAATGTGAAATGAAAAGCAAGTCGGACATCGGTTTAGTCGGTTTAGCCGTAATGGGTGAGAATTTGATCCTTAATATGGAATCAAAAGGTTTCACTGTAACTGCCTATAACAGAAGTTATTCAAAGGTTGAAAAATTTATTGGTGGGCGCGCTAAAGGTAAAAATATCCGCGGTGCAGATAGCGTACAATCCTTAGTGGAATCTCTTGCCACTCCACGTAAAGTGATGTTGATGGTTAAAGCAGGTCAAGCCGTAGATGATTTTATCGAACAGCTTATTCCTTTTCTTGACGAAGGCGACATCATCATTGACGGTGGCAACACTCACTTCCCAGATTCAAATCGCAGAACCGAATATTTAGAGAGCAAAGGCTTATTGTATATCGGTACAGGCGTGTCTGGTGGTGAAGAGGGTGCATTAAAAGGTCCTTCTATTATGCCTGGCGGCTCTAAAAAAGCGTGGCCATTAGTGAAGGATATTTTCCAAGCGATTTCAGCCAAAGTGGCTGATGAAGATGGTAACGAAGTTGTTCCTTGCTGTGATTGGGTCGGCGATGCTGGCGCCGGTCATTTCGTTAAAATGGTGCACAACGGCATTGAATACGGTGACATGCAACTCATCTGCGAAGCCTATCAGTTAATGAAAGTAGTACTTGGCTTAAACTCTGATGAAATCCAAAAAGTATTTGCGCATTGGAATACAACCGAACTAGACAGTTACCTTATCGACATCACCAAAGACATCTTTGCCTTCAAAGATGAAGATGGAGAACCTCTTGTTGAAAAAATCCTCGATACAGCAGGGCAAAAGGGCACAGGTAAATGGACTGGGGTAACCGCTCTCGACTTGGGCGTTCCGTTGACGTTAATCGCCGATTCTGTATTCGCTCGTTGTATTTCTGCGAAAAAAGAGCAACGTGTAGAAGCATCAAAGGTAGTGACTGGGCCTGAGGTTAACTTCACCGGTGATAAAGAAGCCTTCATCGAAAACCTTCGCCAGGCAGTACTTGCCGCTAAAATCGTATCCTATGCTCAGGGTTATATGCTAATGCAAGAAGCAGCGAAAGAGTTCGGCTGGGAGCTTAACTATGGTGGTATCGCGCTAATGTGGCGTGGCGGTTGTATTATCCGCTCTGCGTTCTTAGGCAAAATAAAAGAGGCTTATGATACCGATCCTAAGCTGGAAAACTTATTGCTTACGCCTTATTTCAAAGACACAGTTGAATCTGCTCAAGCAGGGTGGAGGAATGTGGTTGGCACTGCTGTAATGAATGGTATTGCCATTCCTTGCTTAAGCTCTGCGTTAACTTATTTCGATGGGTTTAGAACTGCGCGTCTGCCAGCGAATTTGTTGCAAGCACAACGCGACTATTTCGGTGCCCACACATATGAGCGCACAGACAAGCCAAGAGGTGAGTTTTTCCACACCAATTGGACTGGACGTGGTGGGGATACAGCCTCGACTACTTACGACGTATAGTGTTTAACTAACGTCAACGATTAAAGAGAGTTAAGGGCAGGGGACATGCTGCTCTTAACTCATTTGCTATTGACTATCACATGTTCGAACCGCTTCAGCTGACATCTTAGCAAGCCTATAACTCCAAATTTATCTGAGTTATATCATCACTTTATTCAACGTTTATCATAATGTGTTCTCTAAGCGTATAAAGCATTAACATTGGTGTATTCGCTGCGCTTGGGCTAAGCGTCTGATAATGAATGCAGGCAATAACGTATTCACTTTTGTAATTTCAATATCTTACTGATATTAAAATCTAACAAAACAGTGAGCTAAATAATCGCAATGTGTCTTCATACCCGTATAACGCTAATTATATGGGTGTAATACCCATTCTAATAATTCATTGACGTCTCAAAGCTCATCAAGTGGGTTTTTCGCTCACATAGAGATAAAGACGTGAATGGTGATATAATTGACGAATAATCAGCTGTAATCTACGGCAGCCAGTTAATCTAGAACGCCTATTGACGCTATACCAGTGTTTTAACGAATTTCTTTCAATGTATTATTATCAAAACCAGTAAAGGCCCACTTTTGACATCAATCACATTCGGTTCTTTCGCACTTCCTGTATCACCTATTATTCTAATGTTTAGCCTTATGATAGGGCTGTTGGTGGTGGGTATTTTAGGCAGAAAACAGAGCATTTCCGTAGGAGATTCACTGGTTAGCATTGTCATTTACAGTTTAGTGGTAGGCAGAATCGTATTTGTCGTTAAGTTTTTCGATAGTTACGACTCGCTATGGCAAGTATTAGATATACGAGACCGCGGTATTGATACGTTCTCCAGTTTCATTGCAGGTTTTCTCATTCTCTTGTTACAAATACATCGACATCCGCAGCAACGAAAAATACTTATAACGGGTGCAGCGACAACGGTCCTGTTATTTACTAGTATCCAGGGGATCATCAACGCTGGCAACGAGCAGTCAGCACTTCCTAATTTAGCCTTTGATACGCCACAGGGTGCTTCAGTCAATCTGCAACACGTCTCAAATCAAAACATAACGGTGATTAACCTTTGGGCTTCTTGGTGTGGGCCTTGTAGACGTGAAATGCCCGTACTCTATAGCGCTGAGCAAAGCTTCCCGAATGTTAAGTTTATTATGTTAAATCAAAGAGAGCCCGCAGATGTGGTCACTGAGTTTTTAGCAGAAATCGATTTACACTTTAATTATGTATTGCTCGACTCCAAAGGAGATATCGCCACAATGATGGGTGCCCATGGTTTACCCATGACACTGTTTTACGATGAAAATGGCGAGATGGTATCCAGCCACTTTGGCGAAGTATCTGCGGCGAGCTTACAGGCTGAATTGCAAAATTTAACTCAAAACAGCACTCAGTAACGCCCGTCTTATTTGCCTGAACGGACTTTGTATTGGGAGGTACAATAACCGCGGCTCACCGACGGATTGCGTATTTTCTGGTGTTTGGTTTTACGTCCAGCGACACGAGCTCGCCAATTTTTAAATGCCCTTAGATGTAAGTTGGCGCGCATCAAGTTAATAGTTTGCGACTCGCTGAAGCCATACTCCCGATGAATGGCTTCAAAGGGTGTTCGATCTTCCCAAGCCATTTCGATAATGCGTGAGACCTCTGGTGTCATTAAGTTGTGTTTATCCAAGTTCATATTGCCTCTAATAACGTGCACGTTGTGATGATGCATTTTTCATAGCGCTCTTATACGATACTCAGCGACATCTTAGATCACCCTGAGACTCTAACTTATGGCAATAGTGCGAGTGCGCGATTAAGCGAAATACATTGGTCTCTTTAGTGGTTAAGTCTTAATGCCATGAGTATGCTAGGCAGTAAACCGAACAACTTTGTATCTAGGTTAAAGTCCTATTTTCGAAGGGCACGTTTGACGCTCGTTGTTGGTAAGTGGCTTATTTAATGTCTAATGTAGTCAATTTAACATAATATACATTATACGAATATTTGGATGTTGAGATATTAGTACTATATTATGCGTCTGGCCAAACTTGGGCTCACTGCAGACTCAATTCGGTTTTAGCCATGTCACAGCATTTTAGCAATCCGAGTCCGTTGTGTGCAGTTGTTGGCATATACCTGCTTTTACCAACTATCGCATTATATCGCGTTTTAACTCGTACTTAGTTTTGGTGCTATTTTTGGCTCTATGCTTATTAATTAACGTGTTCTTTAGACAAAGCACCATTAATAACTCATACGCTTGCGTAATATCTAAAAGAATTCCGAGCATCATTCAAAATAATCGTTTGCCTCTGCTTTTTGCCGCCTTGTAGGAATTTCCTAGCAGACCTGTGAGATTCGAGTTAAATCCCTAATAAGTTGTTATCGTTGCTAACACCAGAAAATATCTATTCTCAAAAAGCATTGGTTCATAGAAATCACATCTCTAAAATGTACCTTAATCTAGACTCATAGCGATCAACTTGTGATTCAAACCCTCAGCAGATATCACTTTAATCAATAAACATACTGATATGAGACATCGTAGCAATCCACGACGTTTTACTCGATTATCGTCTTTATACGTTTGCAACAATACACCTGTGCAGCAACTAATACTTTAAATCCACCACTTAATATCGTATATTTACGAATAACGATATTTATAACCTGGTTTGACTAAATATGAACACTAATTTGTTTCTACAGGCCTTTTTAGGCGGCGGTTTAATCGGCTTAGGTGCTTTTGCACTGATGCTGTTTAACGGCAGAATTGCTGGTATTTCCGGTATCACTTTCGGCGCTATCTTTAGTCAGGGTAACGGCAGTAAAGATAGTAATAGCGAGAACCGTAAGTGGCGTTGGTTCTTCATTCTTGGGTTAGTAATTGCACCATTGATCACCCGTGTGTTTGGCTTTTCATTGCCCGATACCTTTCCCAATGCCTTTAGTGCGAGTAACAATAATATAGTCAATATATCATTGATGGTAATTGGCGGTTTATTAGTGGGTTTTGGTACTAACTTAGGTTCAGGCTGCACCAGCGGCCACGGTATATGCGGTATTAGTCGTTTCTCTGGTCGCTCGATAACCGCAACATGTGTGTTTATGGTTTCTGCCATTATCACGGTCGCGTTGATTAAACACATGTTTGGAGGTGCATAATGCAAGTGACTAATGAACGTAATAATGCGGTTATATCACGGGTTTCAGCGTCAGTTTATAATCTAGTTGCTTTGTTGTCTGGGCTTTTATTTGGTGCCGGTTTAACTATTTCAACTATGGTTGACCCCGCTCGTGTCATTGCCTTTCTGGATGTATTTGGTGCATGGGAGCCTACCCTCGCCTTTGTGATGATGGGTGGAATATCTGTGTACATGCCATTGTATTGGGCGTTCGTTAAACCCAAAAATAAAACGGTATTTGGTGGCTCACTTCATCTGCCAACGAAAACTGACATCGATAAACCGCTGATCTTTGGTGCATTGCTCTTTGGTATCGGCTGGGGAATATCCGGAATTTGCCCCGGGCCCGCGCTGACTAATATAACCAGTGGCGATTTAGGTATATATGCTTTCATACTGTCGATGGTAATTGGTATGATTAGCGCCTCCAAAATGAGTAAAAAATTAGGATAACCCATATGACACTTGATGATATGCGCGACAACGCAGATAAAGCCGCAGCGCTCTTAAAGGCAATGGCTAATCAGCATAGATTAATGTTGTTGTGCTTATTGAATAACGGTGAAATGTCAGTTTCCTCGTTAAATCAACAAGTGGCGATCCCCCAATCTAGTTTATCTCAGCACTTAGCGGCGCTGAGACGCGAAAAGTTAGTGGTGACCAGGCGTGACGCGCAAACTATCTATTACTCTTTGGCCAGTGATGAAGTAAAAGCGATCATTAGTACCTTATATACTTTGTACTGCGCGCCTCGAAATTAAAACGCGCTACTGGCAAATATAAACTGTCTAAAAAATTAAGGTTGAGGCGCTTGATAAACCGACAAAGTCCACTTAGTGACTTTTTCTTGCATAATGTCTTCGTTGACGGGTTTTGTTAGATAGTCATTCATGCCTGCACTTAAACACTTATTTCGCTCGCCTAGCATTGCATTAGCTGTCATGGCAATAATAGGAATATTTTTATACAACTCCCCTACTTCGCCTTTACGAATACGCTGACTGGCCTCATATCCATTCATAGTGGGCATTTGGCAGTCCATTAGTACGCAATGAATGATTTCATTCCTGCGCTCGGCCAATATCATTTGCTGTAATGCTTCTTTGCCGTTCGTCGCTTGAAGTAAGGTGACAGGTAGTCTGGACAACACGCCTTTGGCCACTTCAACATTTATTTCGTTGTCATCCACTATCAACACTCTAGCACCTTTAATTTTATCAAATTCAGGGTGTGGGTCTTCAATCAGGCCGTTAATCTCTGGGGGGCAGTTTACATTCGCAGTATCAGTAGAGGAAACATAGGTATTAAACCGTGTCACTTTTTGCAGAAACTCAGTGCGCAAAATCGGCTTAGTCAGCACGATTGGCTCGATATGTTTTAACCACGCGGTGGGTTCGCCATCACGTTTAATTAAAACCACTTTAGCGCATTCATCATCCATGGTGACGCATTTTTGCCACTTCTCATCCAATGCAATTAAGTCAGGATGTTGCTGATCAATCACAATATAATCTACTAACTTTTCTGACCAAGTGCTAGGCATCTCAGCAGCAAACATGTTATCGAAACTCTTAGCTGGCGTTATCGTTCCGCCTAAGGCCTCAATCATCTTGCAAGTACTTTGATATAATTCCTTATGCTCGATGAAAACCGCAGTGCTGGTATTAGCTAAGCAAGTGGACGGCGGCGACAATTGACACAAATCGACATCTGCACCGATAGAAAAATAAAAAACGCTTCCCTTATTTTTCTGTGACGTAAAATTCACCTCACCTTTTAGTAACGTGACTAACTGCCGGCAAATAGACAACCCTAAACCCGTACCGCCATGCTTGGAGGCAACGCTACTGTCAGCTTGAGAAAACGCGCTAAAAAGTTTGTCTTGGTTTTCTTTGGCTATTCCTTCCCCGGAATCGGTGATAGCGCAATGCAAATGTACCTTGTCCGCAACAAGTTCAGTATAAGCGGATACTTTGATGTAACCAGTTTCAGTAAATTTAATCGCATTATTGACTAAATTAGTCAGAATTTGTGAAAAACGATGAGGGTCGCTAACCATAGATTGGCAATTAAGACCCGACACATCAACGATAAATTCTAAGCCTTTTTCTTGGGCTTTAACCGCCATACTACCACACAGGCTTTCAATCAAATTGACGGGATTGAAAGGCTTAATATCTAAATCTAACTTACCCGCTTCAATTTTTGATAGGTCCAGAACATCATTTACCAGAGTCGATAACGTATTGACACTCACTTCCGTCATCTCAATATACCGCTGTTGGTTTTCGGATAAGTGTTCACGTTTCACCAAGTTTAATGTACCTATGATCCCGTTAAGGGGCGTTCGCATTTCATGGCTAATGTTAGAAATAAACGCGCTTTTTACTCGACTGGCTTTTTGTAATTCCACTGTGCGCAGGGCTACTTTTTCCTCGAGTCTAGCGTTAGCCTGTTTTATTTTTTCATCTGCAATGCGCTCTTGGGTTACATCTCGAGCAATAATAGCAACGCCTATGATTAGGTCTTCATTATTCGCAATAGGAGAGAATGAAAGCGCTAAAAACATTGTCGAACCTTCTTTGCTCTCTATCTGAGTCTCAGCACTTAACTGACTGTGGGTGTGGGTAAGCTGTTTAAAAATATCGGCTAACTTAACATCAACAAATACCTGGAGTTCCATCAACGTTTTGCCAATAACATCTATGGGGGTTAAGTTAAACAACCCCTGTGCTGCTTTGTTCCAACTCTTTACCCTACCCGTCATATCAACACTGATAATCGCATCTTTTGAGGCGCTAACTATTGCAGCTGACTCCGCACGAGCGTCTGCTAGCTGTTTGCTTTTCTTCGCACTGCGATTAAAAAGGCGAGCACAATCAGCATGACAACTGTCACACTCAATAAAAAAGCATAAACCGTGGTTCTTCTGGACGTTTCGATGGCGTTAACAAAACGCTCCGGAGCAATCAACTTGGCTCGAACAAAGCCACCATCAATCTCGCCATTGAGAGTCACTTTCTGATCTAATACATAAAAAACATCATCTTCTTTGCCGCGATAGCTAATTTGTGAAAAGCGCTGTGATATATTTTCTTTGACGCTAAATACAGAGTTCCAGTTAAACTCTGGCGAAAGGTCTCGACTGTACTGATATTTTGCATCGGGAGTGATAAGAAAATATCCATCACTGTCAGTTAACATAAGAAAGTTTGGTGAGTTCACCGTGTTGCTCAATGAGTTAAACAGCGACAAGGTATTGATGTTAACAATCAGGAATCCAAAGCGGTTGCCACTGTCGTCAAATATTGGCAGTGATAATCGCAACATAGGTCGATATGGATAATCCAGTTTGCCAAACTCTCTGTTAAGCGAAATCCGCGACATGTAAATTTCCCCCTCTGACAAAACCGAGCTCTTTTGGGCGTATTCACTGGTCCGTTTACTTTGTAAATGCTCCGGTGACACGACTTCAATACTACCAGCCACTCTATCAACCCTCACTATCTCCATGGCAGTCTTATCAGCGCTTATCACCCTTATTTGATCGTACTCAGGGTTACTTGTTAAAAAAGCAGAAAAGATCATTTCCAAGCGTTGTCGCCATTGAGCGGATGTTGTGTTGTCGAGCGGATCAACACCGTTATGTTCCAATGCTCTGGGTAACCCGCTGATTGGAGGAGTCGCATGCAGAAAGCGTAAATCTTGGCGATAATTTTTGATGCTCTCTTGAGCCTGAGCACTGATTTGCTCGCCCGTTGCCGACAGAGTGCTTTTTAACTCATCTGTAACAGACTGGCTTAATTGCAATTCGAATACCGCTACTGCGCTGGCCAGTAGGAGCAAAATAGCCACTGATGTTATTAGTAACACTGGCTTGCGACTTTTAAATAGACTACGAAGAAGAGGAATCGCCTGCGCCATTAATAATCCTTAGTTATCCCTGAGCTTTACATCATTGGCAAGTGCCAAACTTTCAGGGCGTACAGACTATATACTTTAGTATAATAAGGCTAGTGAGGTGGTATTCTTTTTCTGCCTCACTTGGGGTGTTTTTATTACCTAATGGTTATTTGGAGTAAAGCGCGTTTTTGATGTCGATGCCATCAAATCCCTTGTGATTTCGGACATAGGGGCGCTATATTTTTTCTTAGCTTACGAGGTTTTATCCGTGAATTTACATCCGAAATGAGTGTACTTTCAAACAAGGAATTTATTTGTCCCTTTCGTATAAAAACTTGTTTTAGCACAATATTTTGATATAAAAATTAAAATAGTATGATAATAAAGCAATCTTAAGTTGCCTTATACAACCAAGGAGTTCCCCAGTGAATGTTAAGCGTATTTTAGTTATCGCCGATCGTAAGGATTCTTCGCAAAAAGCCTTAGCCCATGCTGCATTGATGGCTAAGCAGTTTAATGCATCAGTTCACGTAGCCGGTTTTTGTTACGAACGCTTGTCCGTGCTGGATGAAAGCATGTCTAAAAGTGACATCGATACTGCTAAGCAAAAGATCGTTCAAGCGAGCCAAGCTTGGTTAGATGAAACCGTGTCTGAATCTTCATTACCAGTATCAACAACTGACGAAATGGTGTGGAGTAAAGACATTGCCGCTTGGGTCAGTAAACATTGCTCAACTCACCAATATGATTTAATAATCAAAACTGGACATCGTAGCGAACACGCGTTTTATGTACCTACTGACTGGCAACTATTACGCAGCGGTAATGTGCCATTACTTTTAGTCGCTGAAAAGAAATGGCGTAAAAAGCAAACTATCATGCTCACTCTTGACATGGCTTCGACTAAAAAAACCAAGCAAGCACTTAATCAAAAAGTCATTGATGCGGGAAAAGAGCTAGCCAACGCGAACAATATGCCAATCCACGTATGTTTTAGCCTCGCCTTGTCACCTGTTCTCAAAGATTTAGGAATTATCGATAAGCGTAAATCTTTAAAAGACGCTAAAAAGAAATATATACCCAAAATACAGTCTATGTTTGGCAGCCAAGGTATCCCAGAAGAGAACATACATATTAAGGTAGGTTACGCCGATAAAGTGGTACCCAGTGTTGCATCAGATGTGGGAGCGGCGTTGGTCATTATGGGAAGTGTTGGCCGTAAAGGCCTCAAAGCGAAGATGTTAGGCAACACAGCCGAAAGCGTTTTAACCTTGTTGAAAACTGATGTACTGATTATTCAACCCTAACTCCAATTATCACGTTAGTACTGCCATCTGCTCAAAAGTACGGAGATGGCAGTCACACCATACTACACCGTTTGCAAATCTGAGCTGAGCTTGACCTTATATATGCTGTGAAGGAATATCGGTATCACTGCACATGCAAACACGACATTTGATAAGGGCACGGCAAGCCACACACCCTCTACGCCTAATTGTCGCGGTAAAAACCATAGAAACGGTAACTGAATTAACATATTTCCCAGTGATACAAACATCGCAGCCCCCGCTTTTTCGACTGCAATAAAATAAATCGCAACTAAGAAAAACAGCCCATCTAAGTACAAGGTGAATAAATGTAAACGCAGACCTTTAGCGGCAACTGCCATAAGGCCTTGCTCATGCGTAAACAGACCTACAAATACGGTCGGAAAAAGGTTAAGCACAACAACCATGGCAATACCCGAGATGATAATCACAGAAGTGGCTAAGGTGAGTGTTTGAAGCGTCTTGTGGTACTGCTTTGCGCCATTGTAGAAGCTTACTGGGGGCTGTGTGCCGCCCGCTAGCCCCTCAGCAAAGAAATAATACAAACTCGCGATATAACCCACTATAGAAAATGCAGCCACATGAGTCAGGCCGCCATAGGAAGCCAACTGAGTATTATGAATAGACAAAGTGAAACCAAAATAAATAAACATCACTAAGCCAGAGGCGCCTAGCTGCATTACACGCAGCGCAATACGCCCATTAAACGCACTTAAACGTACAAAAATATTCCGGCTAGCCCTTAGAAAATAACCAACACACAAAATACACGTGATCACTTGTGCAATTAAAGTTGCCATTGCGGCCCCTTCAAGACCGAGGCCGTACAGGCCGATTAACGTATAATCCAACGCGATATTGATAAGAGCACCAAAAACAATAAAGAGCGTGGCTAACGTCGGTTTGTTGTCGTTTCTGATGAGTATTGGCAGTGCTGTAGCACCGATTGTGATAACACACCCGTAAGACATCAAAGCCAGATACTCTTCACCTGGTGGGTTATCACCGCCCTGAAGATGTAACATTGTTCCCCCAAGAACAGACAAAACGATACCTAAAATTAGGCCGCCAAATAACATGAGGTACATAGACGTACCGAGTGTTTCGTTGACCGCTGTTTCGTTGTTCTTTCCTCTAAAATTAGACAAAACACTACCGCCGCCCATGCCGACTAACAAGCCAAAGCCAATCACAACAGACAACATTGGCAGCGCAAGGTTAATACCTGCTAAGCCGCTCTCACCAACAAAATACCCCACAAAAACACCATCAATGACTTGGTACATCCCACTGACTAACATGGCAATTATCGACGGGACAGCAAATCGCCAGAACGTACGTCCCACAGCATTAGCACTGCACGACGCGTCTGAACCTAATTTGCTTATTTCTGGCGACAACATCTTTACCTCTGATCAAAAATTTTCCACATTGTAACCATAATGTTAATACATTAAAGTTAGATACTATCCGAAAATCGGATACAACGCGCCGAGTTGAGGGCCCTTACACAACTAAACGGCCCTAAGCGCTATATAAGGACTGGATCACACATGAACTGGACATTAGATCAGTTAAACGCATTTGTTACCGCAGCAGAAATGGGCTCATTTTCAGCCGCAGCGCGTAAACTGCAAAAAGCACAATCAAGGATTAGCAGTGCTATAGCTAACCTTGAGATAGACCTTGGATTTGAATTGTTCGACCGCTCTTCTCGTTATCCGCAATTGACTGAACTAGGGAAACAGATGTTACCTGAAGCTCAGTATGTGCTCGCGCAGTGTCAGCGCTTTAGAGCACGTGCTTTGTTTGCGAATGATTTTGACGTTATATCGTTAAGAATAGCCATGGACGAAGCGCTTCCTATTGAGACGACGACCAGCGTGTTCACAGCCTTTGGTCAGGAATTCCCGCATGTCAATCTCACTATTACCAGTGGTTCTCGGGATGACGTAGCAAATGCCGTAGCAAAGGAAAAAGCAGATATCGGCCTGATGCTAGGCAGTACAGCGCTGCCATCTGAAGTGGATTTCGAGTCTTTAGGTTTTTTTAAAAAAATCCTTATATTTGGCCAGTCTCATCCTCTGTCAACGGTGTCAACAATCAGCCGCACACAGCTTCAGTCTCATCGGCAGTTAGCTCTGTGTAATCGCTCTGGCGAAGGACGAGAAGACACTTTCAGCCCGAATCATTGGTACATCGACAGCTACTACCTGATATGCGACTTGGCCATACAAAATCAAGGATGGGCAGTCGTGCCCGAGTATATCTCTCAGTCCAGCTGGTTTGCCGATAAATTAAGGGTGCAGCTTTGTGATCATCTATTTTTTAATTCAAGACTTGAATTTGGGGTGGTAAAACGTGGGGATCGAGCCCCTAACCATATAGAGAAATGGTTGATAAGTCAGTTAGTCAATCTTAATCGATAACACCAAGGTTAACGATTAAGGTGACATAAAGGCGATAATATTGAGCTTTATAAGGTCAATGAGTAAATGACTTGATGGGCATCATCTCGATCCCGCTTTTCGCTCATGTTCAGTTCGCGTGCTAACGCCCGCATATCCTGGTTATCTGCTAGTTCAATGGCGTATAAAGAGCCGATATTATGTACTTTCGCATAGTCAATTAAATGCTCGGTTAATAGTTTACCCAAGCCTTTGTGTTGCCAAGCATCACTGATGGTTATTGCAATCTCATGTGCGCTTTTATCGCCCGTATAGGCATAACGGCTCTCACCAATTTCTTTTTCAGTCCCAGTAATAGGGTCATGTTCTGTAGCGATAAATGCAATCGAATCTTCACCATCGATGGTACACAAGGTTTTAAGCATAGACTCAGATAATGCGTTAATACCGCCTAAGAAGCGGTAATGTTTAGTCTGGGCAGATAGGTTTTTAACAAAATCTGCCTCTAATGCCTTATCTTTTAGGTTGATAGGCCTAATGGTAATCTTCTTACCATCCAAAATATGATGGCACAACTCGCCAGGCACATGAGGCGGATTGACAGCAGATTCAGCGCTATCTGCATGCCCTGCTGTTTGTATTGTATTTTTCATTTTTGATCTCTCACTTTCGTCATTAGTCTATGTAAGAGATTAAAAATGATTCAATCTCTTGCCGGTTCATTCCTTTGTACATTAATCGATAGAAAAACAGATGAGTTGACGGCGATCAATTAACCAGCAAAGCAAGTCAACAAACTATGAGTGATGGCAAAACATATCGGCGACCTCGTTACAATCCCCCTTTACAGAACAGATAATGCCAGTGCAGCCAGTAACAGTGCAGCTAACACCAGTCAAAATAAAGCCAACAACGCTTACACCAATACAATGTTCAGCAATCTTGATCAGCATCAATAAGGACTTCGATAGGCTCTTCCTTTTCGGGACGCTCTTGGTTACTTTTTATACGTAAGGGCAACATTAATCGCTGATTTTAAAAGGTACTAACATGAAGAATTCATTGTTTATCGGTTTAATCACTCTGGTGATGTTATTAGCTGGTTGTGGCAAAGGTGCTGATTCACCTAAGGGCTTTAGCTTACCTAAGGGGAATGAACAAAACGGAGAATTAGTATTTAACAAGTACCAGTGTTTAGCGTGTCACACTCTTGAAGGTTACAACGATGCAGACTTGGGCAAGGTATTTGCTGACCCGATCCCGCTTGGCGGCACATCTGCCAAAGTGAAAACCTATGCTCAGCTTGTGACTTCAATAATAAACCCCTCTCATGAGCTTGCGCCGCGCTCGCGTGCGCTGGTGCCAGTCGTTGATAATAATGGACAGTCAAAAATGACCGTATTTAACGACGTTATGACGGTAACAGAGATGATAGACGTGGTGGCTTTTTTGCAACCAAAATATAAAGTTAAACCGATTCAATATACTAATTATTTACAGTATCAAGTGCCTTAGAAAGCATATTAGGAAGCTGTAACGCAGAAAATTTATACTAAGCTATACAAGGTTAAAACGCGTTAGAGCCGCGCTTTTCATCAACCGTTGTTATTACATATCGCAATACTTGTATGCAAGGGTGCTTGCACATCATGCACCTTCGGCATGTTTACTACGAGATAGATAATGGAATTTAAAGATTACTATGCCATTCTTGGTGTTGCCAAAGACGCCGAGCTTAAAGAAATTAAAAAAGCTTACCGTAAACTCGCGCTCGAATTCCATCCTGATATGAATGCCGCAGACGATGCCGAAGAAAAGTTTAAAGAAGTCGCTGAAGCATACGAAGTACTAAAAGACACTGAAAAACGTGCAGAATATGATGAAATTCGCAAATATGGCGCAGGACAAAAGCAAGGCTTCACGCCCCCGCCAGGTTGGCAAAGTGAATCACAACATACGCACTGGGATGCCAATAGCGAGGACTTTTCAGATTTTTTCAATTCTGTATTTTCAGCTCGTCGTTCTCGCCAGCAGTCTCACAATGACCCATTCAGCCAAGGGTATACTCGAGCTGACTATCCTATGACGGGTCAAGATGCTGAGCTTGAAGTGCCTATATTCTTAGAAGATACCCTTCATTCATCTGCTAAAACCGTCGAATTTATGCAATCTGAAGTGGTTAACGCTCAATTGGTCAAGAAAAAGAAAACCCTGAAAGTAAAAATACCTCAAGGAGTAGTAGATGGGCAGCGCATACGTCTTAAAGGGCAAGGTGGTAAAGGTAGTCAGGGCGGTGAAAACGGCGACTTGTATTTGCACATTCGTTTAGTGCCGCACCCACTTTTCGATGTTCAAGGTCATGATTTAACGATGACGCTGCCACTCGCCCCATGGGAAGCAATATTGGGTACAGAAATCACCGTTCCTACTTTAGACGGAAAAGTTAAAATGACCGTGCAGCCTAACAGCCAAACCGGTCAAAAATTAAGAATTAAAGGAAAAGGTTTGAAACGCAAATCTGGCTACGGCGATCTTTTTGCTGTACTCAAAATTGTTAACCCGCCAGAAACTGATGAAAAAGCGTTAACCCTATGGAATGAACTTGCTAAGACAAGTGCCTTCGACCCCAGAAAAGAATGGAGTTAGCATGATGAACGACTCAATACGCAAGGTATCCATTGAGGAGCTATGCAAAAGTAAAGACATTAACCAGACTCTAGTAATGGAAGTGGTGGAATTTGGCATCGCTCGGCCTGTAGAGGGAAATACAATCCAAGACTGGAAGTTTGACACTTCCACAGTGCATTGGTTAAAAAAAGCGATTCGTCTTAACCGACAATTAGAAATTGACTGGGTCGGTGTGGCGATGGTGATTGAGCTTTTAAAGCAAAGAGAAGCTCTCGAATATGAAAACCATACCCTGCAACGGCAACTAGCGCGATTCTTAGAATCATAATGAGCCTGCAGGGCGAAGATTAGCTATGAAGCATCAAGTTTCATGATCAGTTATCCGATGTCTCGGCTCTATGTGGACTAACACATCTTGAATGTTAAATTTTTTGGCTAATACTCGTTCAATTTCATCAGCGATAAGATGTGAATCTGCCGTGGTGAGTTGTGGGTCAACCGTGACAATAAGATCCGCCACCCGCCCATTCGGTACTTTTCTTGAGCGCACTCGAACAACCGAGTCTACGCTATCCAAGCGATTGATTTCAGCTGAAACTGCGCTAGGATCCACATCGCTATAATCGACCAATATAGGGATAGCGCGCTGAAAAAGTTTAAAGGCCAAATAAAAAATGAGTAACGACACTAAAATAGCAAAAACAGTGTCTAGCCAATAATAACCGTGCGCTGCAAGTTGCCACCCAACTATCACTACAATCGTGGTTAACACGTCACTTAAGGTATGACTAGCGTCAGCTTCTAATAGATCTGACGCCAACTTTTTTGCCCAGTACCTTTGCCATATCGTTAGCAAAATATTAACGACAAGCGTACCCGTCAGCACGATAAGCCCTAAATAGTTCTGCTCCACTGCCTGACCAAAGCGATTGTAGGCATTAATTAACATTTCAAATGCGACGATACTCAATAAGGATGCAAGGCCGAACACTGCCAATTGTTCAAATTTTTGGTGGCCATATTGGTGGTCCTTATCGGCAGGCGAATTTGCAATATTGGTCGCCATCCAAGCCATGATGTTATTAACCACATCCGTAAATGAATGCACTGCATCAGCAATCACTGCAGCTGAATTAGCGCTGATCCCCACGAATAACTTTACGCAACATATAAATAAGTTTACGCAGCCCTCTATTAGTAAAACACGCTTCACATTCATCACAGATGATCCCTTTAAAAAGCCCAGACTGTCGATATACGGCCAAAATACATAGATAAAGAGAAGTTTACCTTTCCTAAGGTAACAATTTTGGGTATTTTAAAATTTAGAACTAACGATTGTCGAATAATATTTGGCATCACAATTCCACCTAAGCAGTAGGCTTAACATAATTGCTTTGGAGCACTGTGAACAGCACACATAAGCTAACTAACCCGAACCAGGACGAAGCGGATGCCCTGGCCAAATTAAATGCAATACTTAACGCGACTGTCGATGCGATGATTATTATTGATCACACTGGTACGATTGAATTATTTAATGCAGCAGCCCAAAGAATGTTTGGCTATTCAGTGCAAGAGGTGATTGGCAAAAATATAAAGATGTTAATGCCGGAACCCTATCGTAAAGAACACGACCAATATTTAGATAACTACATGAAGACCAATCAAGCGCGGATCATTGGTATTGGGCGCGAGGTAAAGGCGTGCAAGAAAGACGGTGAGATATTTCCTATCGAGCTTTCTGTTGGCGAAGTGAAAGAGTCCAGCCATAAACAGTTTGTCGGCATTATTCGTGATATTTCCGATCAAGTGCAAGCACGCTCTGATGCTATTGCCAATAGAGAAAGATTGGCTCACGTAACCCGACTCAGTACTATGGGAGAAATGGCTGCGGGGATCGCCCATGAAATCAATCAACCGCTATCAGCCGTGAGTAGTTATGCCCAAGCGTGCAAGAATTTATTGCAACGCGAAAACAGCCAGGCCGATGCTTTTCAAAAACAAAAATTAACTGACACGCTAGAAAAAATCAGTAACCAAGCCTTGAGAGCAGGTGAAGTTATTCGACGCTTACGAGAGTTCGTCAAAAAGCGCAATACAGAAAGAGAATACATTAACTTTAATGACCTAATTCAAGACACTATCGATTTGGCGAAAGTTGACACTCGCCTACTCGACCATGGCATCCAACTAGACTTGTGTAGCGCTCCCACCCCGTGCTTGTTGATAGACCAAGTACAGTTACAACAAGTCCTTTTTAACCTTATTCGTAACGCTATTGACGCTATGGAAGATCAACCCTCAGCCCCTGTGGTGATTCAATCAAAATGGATAAACGAACAATATCTAGAAGTGTCTATTTGTGATACTGGCTATGGGATAACAGAGGAAAATAGGGCGCGGCTTTTTCACCCATTTTTCACTACTAAAACGTCCGGTATGGGAATGGGGCTACCTATTTGCCAATCAATCATACAGTCGCACGGCGGCGAGTTGAAGCATAGCGCAGGTAGCCCTCAAGGAAGTGTTTTCTCATTTACCCTACCCGCGAAACCGATTGTAAATAACAATACCGATGAAGTAACCAACAATGAAGAATAAAAGCACACTGTTTAAAGCAGAGCAAATTGTACATATTATTGATGATGACGAGGCAGTACTTGACTCTCTCAGTATGTTATTGGATTCCGTTGGTGTGCAAAACGCCATTTATGATAATGCACAGACATTCCTAAATAGTTTTTCATCAGACGATATTAGCATGCTAAGTGGCTGCATTGTTTTGGATATCCGCATGCCTGGCATGAGTGGAATGGAATGCCAACAGCGCTTAGAAGCACTTAAATGTCCCTTACCCATCATATTTGTTACCGGCCACGGCGATGTACCAATGGCAGTCGAGGCGATGAAAAAAGGCGCGATAGAGTTTATTCAGAAACCGTTTCGCGAGCAAGTTCTGCTCGACTGCATACAGCACGCTTTAGAGGTCAATCGAAACAACCAACAGCGCACTCTGCATGCATTGGAAGTAGAAAAAAGATGCAAATCTCTTACTGAGCGTGAAAATGAAGTGATGCATCGAGTGATTGCCGGTCAAGCAAATAAAGTGATAGCCAGTGAACTAAATTTAAGTCAACGCACGGTTGAGATCCATCGTGCGAATGTTATGGACAAAATGCAGGTAAAGTCTTTAGCTGAACTTGTTACCCTTGTGGTGGCAAAAGAGTAATCAAGACTCTATGTTTTTGCATTTTACTGTATCTATTGTGGCGGTAATTTGATCTAGCGCAACATCCTTTTTGGCGTGAGATATATCTTTACTTAGAATATCTTTATATCGTGCGTCGAATACCTCTATGATTAGTACTCTTGTAACCAAAAATCATCATCCGATCATCTATCTGGTAGATCACCAGAAAGATGCTCGAACAGCACTCTCAAAACTACTTTCTCCCCTGGAGGTAACAATTAAGTGTTTTGCCAGTGCAGAGAGCTTTATGCGTCAGCAGATCAGTGATGACGCCATTGGTATGATCATTGAGGCACACCTTGAAGGTAAAAAAGACAGTGGCATAGAGCTGCTTGAAACGCTCGTTAAAAGTGGGTGTCATTTACCGACTATTATTCTGGCAAGTTCCAGTGACATACCCACTGCTGTAAGAGCTATGCGTGCTAACGCGACTGATTTTATTGAGAGACCCTTTATAGAGCATCTATTAGTGCGTGACGTACAACAGATAATAAACGGCGCAAAGGCTCATTGAGTATTGTGTCATTCAAAACACATATCGCTATAAGCTATTCTTCATTCCTGAACACAATAGCAACAGCCAAGGTTACAACAAGTCGTGTCACACTTAGCAGTCGCCATTCCAATGTAGCGCTTACTAATAGCGCCATATCAACCAGTGTTGTTAGGTTCTATTTTTAAGTTCAGTGCCGCTATACTTTTACCGCTAGCACATCACACTTGACCCCGTGCAGTACACCATTAGCGGTGGATCCTAACAGCAGTTTTAGCCCACTTTGGCCATGCGTACCGATAACAATTAAGTCAGCTCCTATCCGCTCTGCATATCGGTGTATTTCATCAGCAGGAGAGCCCACCGCTACGTGCGTGTTCTCTTTTGGTACTCCTGATGTCACGGCAATTTCCTCTAGTCTGTGTTCAGATTGTTCTTGCAGGTTTATTAGTTCGTCATTTTCAAACGCAATACCATAGGGCTCGAAATACGTTTGTGCAAACGTGACATACAACAAATTTAGTTTTGAGGGTGAATCAGCCACTGCGAGCGCTTTGCTCATCACTAAATTCCCAGGGCTGTTAATATCTAACGCAACCAATATCTTTTGATAACCAAGCATTGTTTTCTCCTTATTACTGATGTTAACGGTGACTTATTCATACCGTAAATGGATTCACTAATACCAATCCCACAATATGATTAAAGCCGATTTGAGAAAAAGCAGCTTGATCCATGTCAACACAAGTCCGAATAAGGCGAACAGAGCTATCAGAGCGCAAGTGATCCCACCCTCGGAACATGCTGCATAGCGAATGAACCAGCAAACTTAGCCTGTTGGCATAAGTGCTAGTTAGGCTTTGAATATATTAATGGAGGCGAAGGTTTCGACAGAGAGGATTACAAAGCTCAACTCAGAGTAGCGGAAGGCTAGCGTTAATAATACAACGCTTATATCAACAGCCAGCTTAGCAATGCCAATGTAAGTACCAGTGCCAATCAATATAAGCGCTTCTTAAAGCTAAAATGTTTTCAAAGCATAATGGGTGAGCCAAATCTTAGCTATTAGTGCGAGAAGCGATGAGGTTGGTCTTCATCATTCCACTTGGACTTATACCTGTTGACTTGCAAAGGCTTATGCAAGGAGCGAGACGTTCTGTTAAGCTTTCGAAACGTACCATCAATATAATTTTCGATAGATTCAATATCTACGTGTAGGTTGTATCTGTCTTGGAATGTTTTCATTGTGACTCTCCTTACTGGCTATATCAGTGGTGTAACGTATCTTTGCTATCCGTTATCACGCTCGTTTGTTAAAACATGATGTCTTATCAATGTTATAGCAATGGATATGCCAAACTTATAGTCATCGAGAAAGCGCCACTACGCCAGTATATTAAAGGCGCGAAGCGCCAAGTTCGCAGATAAAAACACTCTCACAAGAGTGTTAAGGCAGCAAATTTCACCGTGAAGGTGAAATAATTACACGCGGCTCTACCCTGCCCCAAAATTCACTCAGAGATGATCTTTCCTTTATACATTTGCATTTGGCAGTGAAAGTCATATTCGCCCTCACTTAGCCCAGGTAGCTCTATACGGTTACCTTGTCCCATTTTTAAGCCCAAACTTAAGTCCAATTGGGGGAAGATGACTGTTTCAGCGCAAGGTGCAGGGTCCTGTCGGTCAAAATCCAGCGTTATCTTCGTACCTGCGCTCACAGAGATATTGCTAGGTTGGTAAATGCCATTGTTTACTAAAATCTTAATTTGGTTACTGGTAGATTGCGTAGGCTTTGGCGTGTAAAGCCAAAACCACCACACGATAGCCGCGATAAGCAGTACACCTAATAGGTTAATTATTAACATCCGTTAACTCCAAACATGTCTTATAAAAATACGCACTAAGCTGTTTTATTAGCCTTGAAAAAGCGTAATCGATTTGCGTTACTCACCACAGTTAATGACGACATTGCCATGGCCGCCCCCGCGACTACAGGGTTAAGCAAAATGCCAAAAAATGGAAATAACACGCCGGCTGCAATAGGGATTCCAGCAACATTATAAATAAACGCGCCGAAGAGATTTTGTTTGATATTGGTGATAGTGGCTTGGCTTATTGCCAGCGCATCAGCCAAACCATGCAAGGAGCCGCGCATTAACGTTACATCCGCACTTTCAATCGCAACATCTGTGCCGGTTCCTATTGCGAACCCGACATCGGCTTGAGCAAGTGCTGGGGCATCATTGATACCATCCCCTGTCATTCCGACAACTTCCCCGCATTTTTGGCGCTTGATTACTTCTTCCACTTTGTCTTGTGGCATAACCTGAGCAATGTAATCATCAATACCCACTCGCTGTGCAACTGCCTTCGCTGTAGCCTCGTTATCGCCAGTTAGCATGACAAGGTGGATACCCTTGTTTTGCAACCGTTTTATTGCTGCTAATGAATCGTTTTTAATAGGATCTGATACCGCGATCAAAGCACTCAGTTTTTGATTTACCGCAAAATACATAGGCGTCTTAGCATCATTTGCTAGTGTCTCAGCTTGTACAACAGCAAGGCTAACGTCTATCCCAAATTCGCGCATTAGCGCTTCGTTACCAAATAACAAATGCTCACCATTTAGAGTGCCGGTCACCCCTTTACCGGTGATCGCGTCAAACTCAGTTACCGAGTTAAGCGGGTAATTGCGCTGTTTTGCATAGTCGACTATCGCTTGGGCTAACGGGTGCTCAGACTGACTTTCTAAACTGGCTACTAACGCCATTACACTAGACTCTTGACGTTGATCATACGTTGATATGTCGGTTACTTCGGGTTGACCTTGGGTAATTGTTCCTGTTTTATCCAACAACATGGTAGTAATTTTTGAGGCGCTTTGTAATGCCTCACCATTCCTGATCAGTACCCCAGCCTCGGCCGCTTTACCAACACCTACCATAACAGACATAGGTGTCGCTAAGCCTAATGCACAAGGACAAGCAATAATCAGCACAGTAGTAATAGCCGTGATCGCATAAGCAATGGCTGGCTGAGGCCCAAAATTGAGCCAGGCCAAACCTGCAATCACTGCCAGAATCATAACGATTGGCACAAAATAACCAGAAATCACGTCTGCTAAGCGCCCTATGGAAGGCTTAGAATTCTGCGCCCTTTTAACCATATTAATGATATGAGATAGGGTGGTGTCTTTGCCCACATGTGTCGCGCTAAACAACATACTACCGGTTTTATTAATGCTGCCGGCGACCACTTTGTCGCCCACGGCCTTGTTAACTGGCATAGGCTCACCCGTGAGCATGGATTCGTCCACTGTACTTTTTCCGTCTGTCAGTTCGCCGTCCACAGGGATTTTCTCACCGGGTCGAACTCGCACAATATCGTTAATCTGAACCTGGGCTATCTCAACGTCTTGCTCTTGCCCATTTCTCACCACTCGCGCGGTTTTTGCTTGCAATCCAATCAGTCTCTTAATCGCCTCGGAGGTGCGCCCTCTTGCCTTAACTTCAAACGCTAGCCCGAGATTAATAAGCCCTATGATCATTGCTGATGCTTCAAAATACACATGTCTCGCCACATCAGGTAACAGGTTAGGTGCTACTATGACCAACATTGAATAAGCCCAAGCAGTACCTGTACCGAGCGCTATCAGGGTATCCATATTTGCTGAGTGATTTTTGAAGGACTGCCACGCACCAAGATAAAAGTGTTTACCTGTGCCTATCATTACGCCCAAGGTGATGAACCCAACAACCGCCCATCCTATGCGCTGATTAAACGTGTTAACACTCATGTCGCCGATAAATAAACCATATAGCATTAAAGGTATGCCTAGGCCCAAAGCAATGACCATATTGCGCATCAGTTTTTTATAATGCGCTTCATCTGCTTGGGCTTTTTCATCCAATGCATCCTGTTCTGAGACCGAATTCATCGGCGTGGCGTCATAACCAATATCCTTCACGGAATCGATTAATGCATGACTGTTTACATCGCCATCAATTGTGACGGTTCGTTGTGCAAAGTTCATTTCTACACCAGTCACTCCTTCGACACCTGCTAACGCTTTCTCAATCTTATTCACACAACTTGCGCAGCTTGCTCCCTCAATTATGAAGCTCTGGGTTTTTACTTTGCCTTTATTGCTCATTTTTGGCCTCCATTGTTATGGGATCGACAAACGATTCGATCAAACTACACACCTGTTCAGCATTGGCACCATCTGGTGACTTGTCCCATTGCACGAGAGCTGATTGCATACGATTACGCAGCGCTAGCGTCTCTTTAAATAGCACCTCCGTTTCTTCTAATCGTTGGCTGATGAGCTTCCTTGTTAACGGACAAGGACAATTCCCCTGCTCAGACTCACTGATAATACTGTGTATATCTTTGACAGAAAATCCTAGTTGTCTTGCGCTTAATATAAAACGCAAGCGTCGCAAATCGTCAGCGCTATATAAGTGATAGCCGTTCATGTCACTAATAGCAGGAGTCAGTAGTTTCACTCGTGTGTAATAGCGCACGGTGTCAGTTGTTACACCTACGAAATCTGCTAATTGCTTGACCAACATATTTTGCTCCTATGTTTAGGCTGAGATTGAGCTAATGCAATCATGTTAAACCTATGTGCTGCTCATAGGTCAAGCTCAAAGTGTTCGATAAAAAAAATTATAAGATGAGAATACGATACACAGACAACGGCGAAGATTAGAGCGTGCTAAAGGGCTCGAAATAACGAACAAGGATGAATAGCAAATAGCAGGGAAATGTTGAAGTCTTATATGACCTTGTTGCGCCCGGTGTGCTTCGCTTTGTAGAGCTTTTTATCTGCCATGGAAATAAGATCACTCGAATAATCTTGGTCTGGCAAAATAGTAGATACACCAATACTGACCGTCAAAATTTGATGCGGTGACAGCCGGTGAGAGATTTTCAGTTGGTCAACCGCCTGTTGAATCTGTTTAGCAACGTGCTTTGCACCGCGTTCGTCTGTATTTGGCAACACACACGTGAATTCCTCCCCACCATATCGAGCCGCGATGTCTGTTGGGCGATTCAAGCTGCTCCTCACTGTCAAAGCCACAAGTTTTAACTGGTCGTCGGCCACCAGATGACCGTATTCGTCGTTATACTGTTTGAATAAATCAATATCGACCATGAGTAAAGAAATCGGCTGCTTAGTGCGTTTCGCTTGCGCTACTTGCTTAGCCAAATACTCGTCCAAATAGCGGCGGTTATAAACCCCGGTTAAGCCATCTAAATAGGCTAGCTTCTTAAGAACATCTGCTTGAAACTTTAATGTCAGGTGCGCCCTCACACGATTTTTTAACGGCAATGGATTCACCGGCTTCACCATATAATCTATGCCACCGGCTTGCCAGCAAGCGTTTTCTTCCTCTGAGCGCTGCAATGAGGTAATAAATACAATCGGAATGTCATTTATTTCAGGATCGTTCTTAATAATTCTACAGGTAGTAAGGCCATCTAAATTCGGCATTATAACGTCCATCAAAATAAGATCTGGTGCGTCACGTAAGCAAATATCTAATGCTTCTTGGCCCGTTTTGGCGAAGTTTAATTGGTAGCTATCCCCCAGTATTTGGTTGATCACCTGAATATTAATAGGCTGATCGTCCACCACTAAAATTTTTGCATTCGCTAACGAGTCTCTCGTCAGAAATGTAGAGGGTTGATTCAAAAGTAAACTCCTTTCTAGTAGAAAACTAATATCAGTCTTGCTTTTTAATACCATTTGCTAAGCAAAATCTATTCCTAAAAGTGAGAAAAATAATACTGGTCGTGGGTTAGATAAATCCTAAATGAGTTGAAAAGAGAGCATGGCAGATTAAGCCAAAAGCGGTACTTAATTCACACAGTACGTGCCTTATTTGAGCAAGTTAATCTAACCATTAATTAGATAAAATCAAAGAAAAATTATAATTAATAGTACAAGTAAAGTAGTGTTAAAATTGCTCACTATCAATATGTTTGAACAAACCAAGAGTACAATAATTTTTTTGCTAATGGGTTAAACGCTTAAGGAACAAATTGATGAAAATTGCTTTTTATAATACCAAAGCCTATGACCGAGAATACTTTACGAAAGAGAACGAAGAGCATCATCACGACATTCGCTATTTTGAACCGCATCTAAATGCTCAGACGGTAAACTTGATAACCGATGAAGTAGCCGTTTGTGCGTTTATTAATGATTGCCTTAACGCTGAAGTGCTTGGCGCGTTAAAAAACAAAGGCATTCAATTAATTGCACTTCGCTCTGCGGGCTTTAATCATGTAGATTTAGCGGCTGCAGAACAACTAGGTATGAGTGTGGTTCGCGTACCGGCCTACTCCCCTTACGCCGTTGCTGAGCATGCTGTCGCCTTATTGATGACCCTTAACCGCCGGGTTCACAGAGCCTATAACCGCGTACGAGAAGGTGACTTTTCGCTCAATAATTTAATGGGCTACGATATTCACGGCAAAACAGTGGGTGTTATTGGTACCGGTAAAATTGGTCAAATCTTCAGTAAAATAATGCTTGGCTTTGGTTGTCGTGTTATTGCCTATGATGTGCAAAAAAATGACTCATGTATCGATAATGGTGTTGAGTACGTCTCGCTAGAAACACTGTTCCAGCGTAGTGATATTATTTCACTGCACTGTCCCCTTAACGATTCAACTCACCATTTGATTGACGAAGCGGCGTTAGCAAAAATGAAACCTAACGTAACGATTATCAACACCAGTCGTGGCAAATTAATTGATACTAAAGCGGCAATTAAAGTGCTTAAAGCTGGGAAGATTGGCTTGCTAGGACTGGACGTGTACGAGGAAGAGGAAGCACTCTTCTTTGAAGATTTATCAGACAGCGTCATCCAAGATGATGTTTTTTCGCGCCTGACTACCTTTCCAAATGTACTTGTGACTTGTCATCAAGCCTTTTTCACTAAAGAAGCGATGGTAAAAATTGCACAAGTCACCTTGGATAATATCTATCAGTTTGAACATAATGGAGCCGTCGTTAATGGCGTTACAAACCCACAATAACCTGCGCGTTGGGATATTAACCGGCGGTGGCGACTGCCCTGGTCTGAACGCGGCTATACGTAGTGTCGCGAAAACACTTATGCTGACATCAAACGCCGAGATCATAGGCATTGAAGATGGGTTTTTAGGGTTTATTGAACGTCGTAGTCGCCCAATAAGTTATCAAGATTGCAGTGGAATTTTCGCGCTAGGCGGCACGATAATCGGTACCTGTAACCGTGCAGATCCCTTTAACTACAATGGCAGAGACTGTTCTAGTGAGGTAAAAGCCTATTATGACCAACTGCAATTAGATGCACTCGTTATCATAGGTGGAGATGGCACCCTGAGCATTGGCTATGAGCTGAGCAAATTAGGTCTCAATGTTGTTGGGGTCCCTAAAACCATAGACAACGACTTGATGTGCACTGAGCGAACATTCGGTTTTGACACTGCGGTCAGTATCGTCACTGATGCTATTGACCGTTTACGCACCACGGGACAATCTCATAAGCGGATCATGATTGTTGAAACAATGGGACGAAACGCCGGGTGGATAGCCCTGCACGCGGGTGTTGCCGGGGGTGCCGATAGCATTCTTATTCCTGAGTATCCATACGATATACAACGTGTTGCCAAAGCATGTACTGAACGTATGGGCTCCCATCACTTTTCTATCGTGGTAGTTGCAGAGGGAGCACGACCAGTAAATGGCCGAGTAAGCGTAAGAGAAAACATCGCGGGTAGTCCTGAGCCATCCCGTTTAGGGGGGATCGGTGAACAATTGAAGGTGCAATTAGGGCAGTTTATGGATGCAGAGATTCGAGCGACTACCTTAGGCCATATTCAGCGTGGTGGCTCCCCTACGTCTTTCGACAGAATATTTGCCACGAATTTAGGCAGTTATGCCGCCAAATTAGTGGAAAGTAAACAATTCAACCGTGCAGTAATCCAAAAAGGCAATAGACTGTCCCACGTCGCACTTGAGAGTGTGGCAAACAAGACGCGTAATGTACCCGCTGATGATTTAACACTTCAAACCGCTATCGCGATGGGAATCTGCTTCGGCACCCCGAACTTAAAGGCTTTTCCTCATGTTATGTAGAATGTGCCTGAATGATATTTTTTAAATCACCCGTCACCACATAGAGGTGGGTATACCCCACCCTGTGCAGTTGTTCCGCACTCAGTGCTGCGCGCACCGCACTGGCACAATGTAAATATATAGGCCGGGATCTATTCGGCTCTAAGGTAAGCATTTTCATTTCTAGTATGCCCCGAGGAATGTTTATTGCTCCTGTGACACTTTCTGTTTCATGCTCTGATGGCTCACGTACGTCAATCAGCAAACCATTGTCTTTTTTTCGATTGACTGCAGCCGTATCACAATCGAAATGTGGGATATGCTGTTTGATTTCTTCAACTATTTCCAACAACGTCTTAGCCATATTTACCCTTAAATACATTGAAAATGAACGTATTAGCTTAACCTAACGTCCTTAGTGAGTCATTGATGCTTTCGGGTATCACTGAATCATGGCTTGCGAAGTGTATGAATTCGCATGTAATAATGCTGTATTAGATTGCATAAATAAAGGATCGTTCTCTTCGACTTCAAAACGACTCAATGCTTGTAATTGGGGTATATCCAGCAAGGTAACTTGGCGTCTTTGAACTTGAATCAGCCCTTGTTGCTGCATAGTCGTAAGCAAACGACTAATGGTTTCAATAGCCATGCCAAGGTAATTTGCAATATCGATACGTGTCATACTTAATGTTAGCTGATTACTAGATAGCCCTCTTTTAGCTAGTCGAGCTGAGAGATCCAATAAAAACCCTGCCACCCGCTGTGCAGACGTCATACAATGATAGCTCATGGTTTGTTGTTGTTGCATCAATAAGCTTCGGCTCATATTACCTAAAAGCTGTTGACGACCCTGCTCAGAATTGGCCAGTAAAGCATTCACTGAATGCAGACTGATATAACATACACTACTGGTTTCTAAGAAGGTCACCGTTTGCGCGTGTTGCAACTGTGCAAAGCCATCAGTACCTACTAAGTCGCCCGGAAAACAAAAGTCAACGATTTGTTCTTCAGCATCCATCGATGAAATACTTGCCTTAGCTGAGCCAGAACGCACAATATATAAAGCGTTAAAAGCATCACCAGCACAATATAGCTTGTCACCCTTATGGTAAATTTTGTGGGTTAAAACCGGATTGTTTTGTTTATTTGCTAGTGGTTCCGCTTTTTCTGTACAGTTTCTTGATAGAGCGCAATGTTCACACGTTGGGCCTTGTATAGAATGAGACTGGGTCATAGGGGATTCCTTATAAACGTTTTGGCTAAGCAACTAGTGTTATTTATTATAATAACCACCTGCTCAGCTATTCGATATGCGGTGTTGTGCGTAATCGATTTCGGTTTATACCTATTGACATAAGCGACTGCTCTTTTAATCCTCATTACTCGACTTAGTGCGCTCACCGTCCTACTTTTTTTAAACATTACACTGTCCACTTAAGAATGCAGTTGTTTAGGCCGTGAATAGTCTTGAATCGCATGCTCCCAGGGCGCTTGTTCACGCAAGTTTTCAAGCATGTTCTGGGTCACTAATACAATACCATTCGGACTCACCCTAAAGCCGCGCGCCTGATCTTCATCGTGATCAAACCCAATGTTCATCCCAGTAGGAACACTGCAATTAGCAGCAATTATGGCGCGGTTAATATTCACATCACGACCAATCTCTACGTTGGGCAAGATGACTGACTCTGTTATTTTGCTATAGGAATGAACACGCACATCTACAAAGAGCAAAGAGCGGTCAATAGTAGCACCCGAGATAATGCACCCGCCCGAGACCATTGAGTCAGTTGCACTGCCTCGACGATTGTCATTGTTAAACACAAATTTAGCTGGGGGGGACTGTTTTTGGTAAGTCCAGATAGGCCATGAATCATCATAAATATCTAACTTTGGGGTCACCTCAATTAAATCGATATTTGCCTGCCAGAATGCATCCAATGTACCGATATCTTTCCAATAGGGTTTGAGCCCCGAGAGAGAATCAGTGAAGCGAAACGCATGCACTTCACAATCGGCAATACATTGAGGCACGATATCGTTACCAAAGTCATGCTCTGACTTTAAGGACTGAGCGTCTTTTTGTAATTCGTTTAGCAGAAATTCAGTGTTAAACACATATATACCCATTGACGCTAATGCCAAGGCGGGATCCTCAGGCAAGGGAGACGGCGAGGCGGGCTTTTCGTCAAACGACACAACCCGCCCTGATTTATTTATTTGCATCACACCAAAGGTATTCGCCGCTTCATTAATAGGTACTTCAATCCCCCCTATTGTAAGGTCAGCGCCACTTTGCACATGCTGAGCTAACATGTCTGCATAATCCATCTTGTAGATATGATCTCCCGCCAGCACCAATACGTATTTTGGGGATTGCTCTTTGATAAACTCAATATTTTGAAACAAGGCGTCTGCAGTGCCTTGGTACCAACGTGAAGAGCACTGCTGACTTGCGGGCAACAATTCTACAAACTCACCCATGTCACGATTTAGGTGGCTCCAGCCTTGTGATAGATGACGTAATAGTGAGTGCGATTTATATTGGGTGGCAATACCAATTTGCCGAATGCCTGAGTTAACACAATTGGACAAAGTGAAATCTATGACACGGAATTTGCCACCGAAGTGCAATGCGGGTTTTGACTGATGCTCAGTCAACTCTTTCAACCGCGTGCCCTTACCACCGGCAAGCACCAATGCAAGCGTATCTTTTGTTAACTGACTAACATATCTAGATGCGGCATAAACCATGATCTAACCTCCTTTGATGAATAATAAACACACGGCAGAATAAGCAGCCAACAGTATTAACGTGTTTACCTTAAAACAATAAGAAACAACACATTCCCCTGCTCGCTAACACTCAACCTATATAAATATGATGCTTTCATACAAAAAACAGAACAAATCGTCTGTATAGATATTATATCCCGTGCAGTTTATTTACCATCCATTAATTGTAATTTAGTGTGCAAACCGTTTGAGCTTGGGTTTGTGTTGCGCGCATGGTTTAACAAAAATCCTGAGAAATACGCCTAAAGTACAAGTGACTATTTCGCCTAAAAGATTACTCTGAACGTAAGTGAATAGGAGTAGGCAATGTTATGCGGAGCTTAATAACAGTGTGTGTCGCGTTAGTTGTCTTGAGCTTCTCTGCATCAGCTGAAGATCACGGTAAACATCGCGTTTCAGTCAGAGAGATCAATCATCAACTTAACCAGCAGTTTCCATTTGCACTGGATTTTAATGGCATTAAAGCTGCCTTTTTTGCGCCTAAATTAGTATTAAACGTATTAGAGCAACACGTGATCGTTGAGTTTTCGATGCTTGCTCAGCGCCAAGGTGAGCGCATTAATATTCCGTTTAAATTAACCGGGCATATTGCGTTTGACCCAATTCATAGACAGCTAATTTTAAACGACCTGTTATTCGATAATGCGCTAGCGAGGAGCGAACTGGTAAGTCAACCTTCCAAAGTAGTGGAGATGATTAAGGAAACCATTGTAGAGCATTTTCCTGCTATCACGCTGGCTGATTTTGATTTTTTAGGTTCCTCACTGGCCCCTGAAACTTCGATTGGATTACTTATTCAGGCCCGTCACGTGCAGCTTAGTTACTAGCAGTGACTGATAGTTAATCAGCCCCACAAACCGAATTAATAACGTCACTTGGACGACATATTTTGAATATTGAACACATTGTTAAACAAAAGATCAGGCGTTGCTATGTCATTTATGCAGTAGTGAGCTTGATATTACTTTGTCTGCCTTGGTTGTATGCTTACTCCAGCGCACAAGACAGAGCTAAAGCGAGTGAGTTTGTTCAGTTATCCTCTCAGCAGTCTCTGCTTATTCGTGACATCACGCTAAATCTATACCGTTTTGAACAGCCACTTACCCTTAAAGAAAAGCGCATTTTAAGACGCCAGAGTATCGTATTGATGAAGCAATTTAGTGATAATCACAATTACTTTTTAATTGCTGATTTACCGAGGAATGTCTTTCAAGGAGGTAATCACTCCGTTCATGATCTGTATTTTTCTAGCTCAGCTAGCATCGATAGTCTGTCAAAGGAGTTTTTTGATTATGTTGAACAGATTATTACATCAGGATTGATAGAAAACCGAAATGACCAAGCCATTGAAGCTAATAAGTATAATCCGCTAGTGGGTCATTTGGATCAGGCTGAAGCACAATTTACTGAAAATGAAGAACAAGCCCGTCGACATATGGTTAACGTTAGCATACTTGCTAGCATCATCAGTTTGATTGTCTTTGCAATAACGATCGTGGCCTTAATCTATCCTATCGAACAAATGCTTTTTAGACTAATAAAGCGCTTTTCACTTAATACCAAGCGCGCATATCGAGTAAAACGAGACGCCGGGTTGGACCAGCAAACAAAGAATCAATTTCTTTCTAATATGAGCCATAAATTGCGCTCGCCTATTAGTGGCATGTTTGGCATGCTAGAGCTAGCCAGCCAAGAAACAGATATAGATAGCCAAAAAGCTTACATTCAAAAAGCGCAAAAAGCGGGCAATCAACTTTTGTCTCTCGTAGATGAGTTATTAGACATATCACGCATTGAAGCTAAGGTTCTAACCTTTGACAAAATCGATTTTGAACTGCTAACCGTATTAGATTCAGTTATCGCGCCTACTGCTTCTAGTGCTGAAACGAAAGGCTTAACCTTTTCTTACAATGCAGCTTCCGCCCTTCCTCAATTCGCTATAGGAGACCCACTTAGACTCACTCAAACATTAAAGGGCCTGCTAGATAATGCAGTAAAGTTTACCGAAAACGGTGGAATTTCAGTCAATGTTAAACTCAGTATCGTCGACAAGCATTACATGCTGGACGTATTTATAAATGATACTGGCGTTGGCATAGAGCAAGACAAGCAAGATCAAATCTTCAATAAATTTTTTCAAGTCGACAAAACAAAAAACATTGCGATGAGCGGTGCAGGGTTGGGATTAACCATTGCAAAAGAGTTTGCACAAGGAATGGGCGGGGATCTTTCTTTAAGCAGTACTTTGGGAAGAGGCAGTACGTTTACGCTTTCTGTACCACTTGGGCGAAGTGAAAAGTGTGTTGGGTCAAACACGCCACTCAACCATAATCCTAAAGCAAAGTTCGCCGTGATTGATGATTTAGAAACAAGCCGTTTACACATTTCCCATGTACTGCAAGAAGATGGTTTCACGGTGGATTTGTTTGACTCTGCTACCCAATTTTTGCTTATGAAAGACGAAATTTTAGATTATGCAGGGCTAATTATTGATATCCATATGCCTGGGTATAATGGCTATGAATTAGCGGAAACTATTCATGCGATGTTTGGGAACAGTGCCCCGCCCTTTATATTCATATCAGCTTCGCCTGAAGCCATTCGTCACGATCGCTTTAATACCGAACATATGTGGCAAGGTTTCGCAAAACCAATGGATAAAAACAGATTTATCGACTCAATCAGAGTGCTGTCTGATAAAAATGCATTAAAAACAGCAGCCTTCGAGCCTGCTAATGTACTTCTTGTAGAAGACGAGCCGATTAATGCAGAAGTTGTTAAAACAATGCTCGAGCGAAACGGGCACATCGTCGAAGTGGCTACGACTGGTGCAGCTGCCCTTCATTTGGCAACAACGGTGCATTTTAATTTAATATTAATGGACATTAACCTACCTGACATGAGTGGTCTTGAAACAACACGATGTATCAAAGCTCAAGGTGTTGATACTGAAATCGTGGCGCTTACTGGGAACGCTTACGAAGAAGATAAACTAAAAACAAAAGAAGCTGGAATGAGCTATCACTTAGTCAAGCCCGTTATGTATCATGAATTGAACAACGTGATTAAATTAGCTCTACGCGTTGTGCATTAGACTGGTAGGGACAAAAATGCTCTAGCACGGCTAGAATATAAGCTAGCCGCCCACTTTATCACGCAGAGCCAACTACTTATTTGACTTATAACCAGTTGGTGAGTTTAACCCCGATACCCAAGCGTTGAGTATGCTGATTGAAATAGATTAAGCTTTCTCCGTAACCATTGAAGTACTCCACATACCCTCTTAGGTGACGAGTGATTGGAAAGGTCCAGCCCAATTGCACCGCGCCGCGATTATCACTTCTAAAGTTATTTCTAAACAAAAGCTCCAAAGTGTGATTGTCAGATATGCTCCATACACCACCTAATTCACCGTACCCCATGTAGCGCTCGATATAAGGGTTGTCGTCTCCGTCTGGGTCATCAAAAGACTGCTTATCTTCTTCAGGTACTCGCCACCATGTTCGTAAACCCCATGTGACATTCGCATTTTGAGCAAAAACAACTCCCCCAATAATACGATTCCAACTTCTTGATAACTCGCCTGTTTGACCATTAGATTGATGGTTTAGCGATACGAAGGTTTGCTCTATCGGTAATCCGAGTAGAGTCCATGGACGGCTATAATTAAAAATAATTTCCGGTTCGTAATTTGTTTCTCGAAATGGCGCCGATATCTCCCCATTGTAGGCTTGCCAATAGCTAGCGACGGTAAAAGCAACTTGTACATCAAGTCCGTCCCACATCAAATCTTCAACCGCTAAATATTTTAGAGAGATTTGAAATTTTGCTTCCGTGTCTTGGTATTTTTCAGCCTTAGGATCACCCGCGTAAGGCCGCTTGCTGATATTGGCAAAAGTAACGGGTAACAAGTAATTCGGTTTGTGAGGTAACAGCGCAAAAGGATTGAGTGACGCTCTATGTTCGAGGCGATCCCGTTTTTGCATGCGGTTGTCACTGTCTTGTGAACAAATTGCCCGCAAATCCCCAAGCGTTGTTTCGTCAGCAGATAATTCCATTTGTTTGAGCATACATTGCTCCAGTGATTTTTCACCAGAAGCTAGCTGCTGCGCCGTGCTTATACATGGAATTAATGCTAAAGCGCAGGAAAATGAATACGTTAAAAAGATTTGCACAATAAATACCTGTGTAGAGTTATCGTTTTGAACTGTTCGAAGTTTTAGTGCTTACGCTTCTTGATAAGGCTTATTCTGTAGCTAGTATGTCATAAAAAAGGCACTCATTAGAGTGCCTTATGGCATAAATATCGATATCTCGACTGCTTTTACACTGTTAATTAGGTGATTCAGTGCACAGTAAAAGACAAACGTGTTTTATTTTGATACTGCAATCTTGACCGTCGCTGTGACATAAGCTTCTATACGACGGTTTTTCTGATGCGCTTCACGGGTATTGGCTGAGTCCAATAATTTCGTTTCACCATAACCCACGGCTTCTAAGCGCGAGCTTGCAATATTGTACTGTTCAACTAAATATTGACGAACGTTTTGTGCACGCTCAACCGACAATTTCATATTGTATGCATCCGTGCCTGGCGCTGAAGCGTATCCCTCTATCACAGCGTTGGTTGTGCCGTAACGACGCATGAAATCAACAAACTCTTGCACGCTGGCACTATCAACATTTTTCAACTTGCTTGAATTGTTGTCGAACATAATTTTAAGTGACATTGTTTTAGACTCTTCAGTGAAAACACTGCAACCTTTGTTGTCTACTTTGTCGTTCTCTGGTGTGTTTGCACATTCATCTATCGCATCAACGACACCATCACTGTCGCTGTCAACCGCTGTCATCGGGCAACCATCAACGTTAACGCTTGTTCCATAAGGTGTATTCGGACATAAATCTTTTTGGTCAATGACACCATCGTTATCTGCATCTTGACTGATTCGCTTGCCACCCGTTTTACCAAAACTATATGCTATACCTACTTTGGCACTGTACTCAGGGTTTCCTTGACCAAAGTCATAATACCCTGCAAGTTCGGTGATCACTTTCCACTTATCATTCAACTGCCAATGGGCACCTAAACCTAAATCAGCCATACGGTAGCTTTCATCAAAACGCTGGTTTTTCAATCCACCAAAAATGTAATAGTTGCTCTGATTGATGAAGTACATCGCATCTATACCGATACGCTCACCGGTTATGTTGCCATTACCTGTGTCGGCGTCTATGTCTAACTTGGCCACTTCAAAACGAAAACCCCAATCTGGGTTTAGTTTAATGCCAATCTCGCCGCCCCAGCCTAAACCGCTGTCATAATCCGTGTTAGGTTCAAATTTTTCAGGATAAACTGAGTAATACTCACCGAATACGCCGCCCCAAATCTCTTTTTCAGACGATGATTGAGCCTGAGCAGACGTGCCGACTAAGGCACATGAAATGGCTACTGCTAGTGTGTGTTTTTTCATTATTATTTCTCCATTAAGTGTTTATATTTTTAATTTTTAACGTCGCCAACACAACTAGGGCTGCATTAGCGAGATATTTGCTGAATAGACGCTGCCTACTTAAAAAAAGTCACGGGAATGCCGTTTATTTTTTTTGAGGCAGCAATTTTTTAAATGGAACAAGGGCACCTATTACAATGCCGATAAGCAGCGTGCTTAAAATCAAAAGTAATCGCGGCATCGCAAAATCCCAAAAGAGAAAAGAGACATAGTCTAACTGCATATTCTGCAACACAAATATGGCAAATAGGACGACCAACACTATGTAAGTGTTACGTTTAAAATGGCCTTTGAATAAATTCACTGAATCACTCCTGTACTAATAAATATCGCGCATTAACGTCACGCAAGGATTTTTACATTTCTTTGCTGTTAATCTGCTTTGGGAAATTGACGCTGTCAGTGACTAAAAAGTCACAAATAAAATGTAAATGAAGTGATTCAATACCAATTCCAATAAATAATTGGCCTCCCAGAATACATTCAGCGGGTTTTGAACAAGGCGTCGGTTTACAGAGATGGTTGTTCCCTTTCAAATACCGAGAACGTAGTACCAGACCCGCTGAGGAATTCACTTCGGGCGAATTTTAAAAGGACTTACTCTGTGTTGCTCGAACTCGAAAGAGCACTACTATTACTTTATTCAAGCGCCTTGATTAAGTCCTTTTAAATTTTCGCTGAGTGGTTAATTATTTACTGGAGTTGGTATAATTCTGGAGGGGGCTATTAGTAGCGAAAATTATAAATCGAGGCTCATAATGATGACTGTGCTTAACAGTAACGGGTCTTATGAAAGGCAGATGTCACTGCTGGGATAAATCACTTTTCACTTTGTCGAGCGCCCGATAGTAGCGCATCTTGCTGGCACTTAACGCTAAGCCTAACTGCAGGCTTATTTCGTCAAAAGAGCACTCAAGTACCGCTTTCATTACCACTATTTCTCGGTCTAGGGGCTCCAAGCTTGCAAGCATTTGCTCAGTTGCTCCAAGGTCGAGTTCTTCCTCCGTTTCAGACTCCTCTTGATTTAACAGATGACTGATATCGTCAACGCGCTTTTTTTCACGTAATACATCCATGGCGGTGTTACGGGCAATGGTGACCGCCCAAGGAAAAAATTTATCGTGCTCTTTGAGTTGCTCTAGCTTGTGCCATGCCGTCATGAAGGTGTCTTGCAGTACATCATCTACTAAAGACGGGTTGTACAGAACCTTCGCTGCGATATAAGCTGCGATTTTCCCTTGGTATCGTCCATACAACTTAGCAAAGGCCATCGATGCATCGCCGCGGCGCTGCAAAGTGCGTTTTACTAGTTGAACATCCGTTAAGTCATGCACATTAATTAATCGCTACATCATGCCTAATGTATGGTCAGTCCGTCCAAAAACACCTTGTTATCAATTACTTTTAGGCTTTCGTCCGATGTGCGAATAATTGTGACCACGGCAGTAATCTCTACTACCTCTCCCTTGATACCGTCCTTTGTAGTGACGGTATCACCAATTTTAACCGTGTCGGATATATATAAAGAGTAAATAATATTCTGCGAGGCCTCACGGCTGCCTAAACCTAACGAGATCGCAGTACCGACTCCGAGGGTCGCCAAGGCAATGGCAATAATGGTATCCAGTAATACGGTGTCAATATCAAGCTGATTAATAGTCAAAGACAAGGTTAGAATAGCAACCAATCCATATGCCGCTTTTGACAACGGCCGAGCGAAGTCAAACTCTGCCGCTTTGGCGGCATTAAAAATAGCGTTTTTGATTAAATTGGCCGCGGCAAGTCCAAAAAGCAGGATTAAAGTTGCAGCAATAATTTTAGGAATAAAACGTAGGAACTGATCCATCGTTTCGCCTAATTGTGATAAGCCTAATGAATCTGCGGCGGTTACGATAAAGACCAAAAAGGTAATCCAAAATACCAACATGGCCAGTGTGCTAGAGACAGATACGTCTTTACCAAATTTGGCCAATTGCTGATCTATACCGGTGGCCTTTGCTAGCTTGTCTAGCCCCACTTTATTCAATACAGCATAGACTGCGAAGCGCAAAACCCGTGATATAAAATAGCCCACAAGCAGAATGACAAGCGCTGCAAATAACGAAGGGATGAATGCGGCGATTTCTTCTAGTAATGCCGCAAGGGAGCCAGACACGGCTTCAAACCAAATACTAATATTGTCTTTCATTGGAGTTTAACCTTTTTCTTTAATAGTTTTTTACTGTGGCTTATCATCAGTGGGGCAAAGAGCGTTAACAACATAGAGAAAACACCATGTACACCTAAGCGCACGACCTCTTTAGATTTATCGTACTTCATCACTTTCGCTGCCATGGCCTCAGGCTCAGGAAGCACCTGATTGGCCAGCGCATCCTCAGCAAGCTGACGCTCAAGTGCTTTATATTCATTATCACTCATGTATTTTCTCCGACGTGCAGCTGCCTGCAGATGAACACTTTATAACCCGAAAAGCTCTCAACTAGGATCGTGTACCACTATCAAGATAAGAGCTATAGGCGATATATTACTTATTGGACGAAGTGCTAAGCTAAAAAGTCACACATTTAATTATTTAATTTAAATTTCTGCGCTTACCCGCAATATACTTATTAAGACAAGTAAATATGGCATTGTGTGACTTTATTCACGACTAAGCCGTCTTATTTGTTTAACCCTTATCAACAAAGCGAGTTAGGTAAGTCAACTGACTAACTTAATAGCTTAAATATATAACAATATTAGAAGCTTAGCTCTATATTAATCCAGCTGTTTATTTACCAGGCTATTTATCCCTCCTGCGGTTTATTAAATTAGCTGTGTATAAAATACTAGGCGCTTTGCAATCGAGAATTTCATGACTATAGATATATTAATTTGGTTCGGCATCGCATTTTGTGTCACCCAATCGGCTATTTTTTCCGGTTTAAACTTAGCTTTTTTCAGTTTAAGTCGCCTACAACTCGATGTGGAAGCCAAACAAGGTAACGCGAATGCATCAGTTATCTTGTCTATGCGCGAAGACTCAAACTTTTTATTGTCTACTATTCTTTGGGGTAATGTGTCGATTAACGTGTTACTCACGTTACTGTCAGATTCGGTGCTTGCTGGAATGTATTCCTTCATGTTCTCGACCATTGTCATCACCTTTTTAGGTGAGATTTTTCCGCAGGCTTATTTCTCAAGAAATGCCTTACAGGTAGCATCAAAGCTGACACCTATTATTCGTTTCTATCAGGTTATTTTGTTTGTAGTAGCAAAACCCACTGCACTCATATTAGACGGTTGGTTAGGCCGAGAAGGCATCACCTATTTCCGTGAAAAAGAATTGACCGCGATTATAAATGCCCACATCGAAGCCGATGAAACAGATGTTGAGCATGTACAAGGGGTTGGTGCCCTTAATTTCCTGCAAGTAGATAACATCACGGTAAATGAAGAAGGCGAAGTAATTGATCCAAAAAGTATGCTTGAAATGCCATGTAAACTTGACCTGCCTTTGTTACCTGAACAAGGTAGCGACGACTTTGCACAATTTGTTAATCAGGTAAATGCCTCAGGGCACAAATGGGTTTTATTGTTGGATGAGGCTCGCACCCCATTATTGATGCTTGACGCAGATGGGTTTATTCGTGCGACGTTGGTGGACAATGCACCATGTGACCCTTATGCTTTTTGCCATCGACCACTTATCATCGAAGACGAGAATTGTACATTAGGTGACGCTATGCAACGCTTGAAAATCACCCAGGACATTGATGCGAGTTCAGATGAGGTGCTTCATGCTGACGTGATCGTTGTGTGGTCTACCACCTCACCACGCTTAATAACCGGTGCCGATATATTAGGCCGCCTTTTAAAAGGAATCGGGCGACGTTCAACCACTACCGACCATGAACAGGCAGTCAGTGTAGCGCCGGCTATACACGTTTAAATCAGGTTTATGTTGGCCTATATGGAAGCATTTTAATCGTAAGCCAGTCATGTATGCCCATTGCGATTAATCAAAGTGCTGTGACATCGGTTAAAATGCTCACAGTCTGCAGCTAAAATGCACAGCGCAGATCAACAGCACAAAATCCTCATTCAACGCCACCATTATGTTATCTGCTTTTCAACGATACCACGCGGTGTGTCGACTGTATCATTTTAGCCACGTTTTCTGTGTGGTTAAGAATCAAGATACAATCATCAATTATTCTCATTTCCATTATCTATCTATATGAAATAAAAAGGTTTTTTGATTTACTTACAATTGTATTCTATACTCCGCGCATTCGGTTACAGATAGGGCGGCTTTGCACCTTATCGCACTATTCAATAGGTGAAATTATGTTGCGCAGCAAAAAAGTTGTTTCTGCATTAAACGATGTGTTAACTGGCGAGCTAACGTCAATTAACCAGTATTTTCTGCATGCTCGAATGTATAAAAACTGGGGCTTAAGTGCGCTAGATAAAAAATGTTATAAAAAGTCCATTAAGGATATGAAACAAGCGGATGCGATCATCGAGCGCGTATTATTCTTACAAGGCTTACCCAACTTGCAAATGTTAGGCAAGTTATTGATCGGTGAAGATACCGAAGAAATGTTGCAATGCGATGCAACGTTTCAAAAACACCAGATCCCTGTGCTCAAAGACGCCATTAGTTTATGTGAGCAGGAGCAGGATTATGTGTCGCGCGAACTATTAGAAGATATTCTAGAGTACGAAGAAGATCATCTAGATTGGATTGAGACGCAAGAATATCAAATACAACACATGGGTTTGCAAAACTATCTTCAAGCTCAAGTGACTGAAGGGGAAGACTAATGAAAGGTAAAATTAACGTTATTTCAGGCCTTAACGCCCTACTCGCTTACGAATTAGCCGCGATGGATCAGTACTTTGTACATTCTCAAATGTACTTAGACTGGGGCTTAAACAAATTGTATGAACGCATCAATCATGAGTTTGATGATGAAAAAGGCCATGCAACTAAATTGATAGAGCGTATTTTGTTTCTTGAAGGCACGCCGAACATGGTTGATCGCGACGGTTTAGTGATTGGTACAGATGTTCCTTCGATGCTAGAAAGTGACTTGCGTGTCGAATATGCCGTAGGTGACAAACTAAAAGAAGTCATCGCTCTGGCAGAAACAGAACAAGATTATGTCACTCGGGACATGTTGATGGTTTTACTCGATGATACTGAAATGGATCATGCCCATTGGCTAGAGCAACAACTTGGTTTAATTAAGCGTATTGGTCTGTCTAATTACTTACAGTCTCAAATGTAAGCTACAGCAGCAAAATAATTATGTCATCAATGCCTGGTCAGTCACTGTCTAGGCATTTTTTTATTCTGAAATGTTCAACCAATACTCGGTTCATTACCCTAAGTCTAACCCTTCAATCTTGCATAAACCGTCTAAGGAATGGCCTTCGACATTATCAATTGTCCGCTCAATAATGTGTTTCAAAGTTAAAGAACACTCGTTTCTCATCCCCCGTGGCTGAATTGACAAAAAGTAATACTAGTTGCCAGCGCATGTCCCGTTCACTGCATGCCCCTAGAAACAATAGATTTTCTGAGATGGTTTTATTGTCTATGGTCGCTACACGGGTATTCATTAAAGCAGTCTGGCCCATATACATATTCACACCTTGCACGTAACTCTGCTGCAAATCGTATTGGCTTGGGTAGACCAATTCGATACTCAGTTCCTCTTCTACTTCAGCATTCTGTAAAAAACGCCCAGAAAATTGCACGCCATTTAATTCCACTTGGCACTTGTTTGTGTCGATTAACTGACACTGAGCCCCCTTTTGCGCACTCACATTAAAGATTGAATTAACGTATACAATACAAATAATGAGTAAAATTAATGCAAAAGGCCAAAAACGAGTAATAATTATACGATTCACGAGCAACTATTTTAATAACTTGATTTGTATCAAGTTTGCAATATAGAAACACGGCTTACAAGTACGTTTGAGCCTATCTTTTTGGGCTCATTTTGATTATTATACGCGGGTTTTTAGTATGCTAATTTTGTGTATGGGTATTGCTTACCCTAAATAATGTACTTATACACAAAACGAACATGCGCTAGAACACACACGAGACACACATACATCCTTATTGAAGTGGAAGATTCATTAAAATGAGTGAAGCGATTCAAGTACACCCTGACTACAATTATAAAGTTGTTCGTCAGTTTGCAGTTATGACGGTCGTCTGGGGCATTATTGGCATGTCGTTAGGCGTGTTTATTGCGGCCCAGTTATATTGGCCAGCCCTTAATTTCGACACACCTTGGTTGACGTTTTCACGTTTAAGGCCTTTACATACCAACGCCGTTATTTTCGCGTTTGGTGGGTGTGCATTGATGGCAACCTCATTTTATGTGGTTCAGCGTACCTCTCAGGTACGTATATTCAGTGACAAGCTCGCAGCATTCACCTTTTGGGGATGGCAAGCGGTTATTCTTTCGGCGGTAATCACCCTACCTATGGGTTTGACCTCAACTAAAGAATACGCTGAATTAGAATGGCCTATCGATATCCTCATCGCCTTAGTGTGGTCTGCATACATGATTAACTTTTTCGGAACGATGATTATCCGAAAAGTTTCTCATATATATGTAGCCAACTGGTTCTTCGGTGCATTTATCCTTACCGTGCTTGTACTTCACGTAGGTAACAGCATGGCTGTGCCCGTTTCGTTGTTTAAATCTTATTCAATGTATGCTGGTGCAGTAGATGCCATCATGCAGTGGTGGTACGGACACAACGCTGTTGGTTTCTTCTTAACAGCCGGTTTCTTAGGGATGATGTACTACTTCGTACCTAAGCAAGCTGGGCGTCCGGTGTACTCTTATCGTTTATCAGTAGTTCACTTCTGGGCTTTGATTTCACTGTACATTTGGGCAGGTCCTCATCACCTTCATTATACTGCCTTGCCAGATTGGACCCAATCTGTAGGTATGGTGATGTCAATTATCCTGTTCGTTCCTTCATGGGGCGGCATGATAAACGGTATTATGACTCTATCAGGTGCTTGGCATAAACTACGCACCGATCCGATCTTACGCTTCTTAGTGGTTTCATTGTCATTCTACGGGATGTCTACGTTTGAAGGCCCAATGATGGCAATCAAAACCGTGAATGCGCTGTCTCACTACACTGACTGGACCATAGGCCATGTTCACTCAGGTGCATTAGGTTGGGTAGCTATGGTGTCTATCGGCTCTATTTACCACCTTATTCCTGTGCTATTTAATAAACCTAAAATGCACAGCATCTATCTTATCAACGTTCACTTCTGGTTAGCGACAATCGGAGTGGTGTTGTACATAGTTGCTATGTGGATGTCAGGTGTATTGCAAGGCTTAATGTGGCGCGCGGTGAATGCTGATGGCACGCTTACCTATAGTTTCGTTGAAGCGCTTGAAGCGTCTAAACCTTTCTACTTTGTACGCTTCCTAGGCGGTGTGTTTGTTGTCGTTGGTATGCTGATTATGGCTTACAACTGCTACATGACCATCCGTTCTAAGTCTGAAAACGAGACTGCTCGTTCAGACGCCGAAGTTCAACCAGCGTAGGAGTCGCATAGATGAAGAATGCACACGAGATAGTAGAAAAGAACGTTGGTTTATTAACAATCTTAATTTTGGTCGCCATCAGCTTCGGCGCCATGGTTGAAATTACCCCGTTGATGTTTCAACAACAAACAATGAAACCAGTGGATGGCCTTGAGCCATACACTGCCCTAGAAATGGAAGGTCGTGACATTTACATTCGTGAAGGATGTGTTGGTTGTCATAGCCAGATGATCCGTCCATTTCGTGCTGAAACTGAACGCTACGGCCACTACTCAGTTGCCGGTGAGTCAGTTTGGGAACACCCATTCCTATGGGGCTCAAAACGCACAGGACCTGACTTGGCCCGTGTGGGTGGTCGCTACAGTGATGAATGGCACCGTGTTCATTTAAGAAACCCACGTGACGTAGTACCTGAATCGAATATGCCTGGTTTTCCTTGGTTATTTGAAAATCAACTAACTGGCGATTTAACCGCGAAAAAACTAGCCGTATTTCGTGACTTTGGTGTGCCTTACACCGACGAAGACATTGCAGGAGCGAAAGCTGCGGTTGAAGGTAAATATGAGATTGATGCGTTGGTTGCATATCTACAGTCTCTTGGAACTGCGTTGAAGTAATATGGATTACGCAATTACAGGAACCATATTTACCCTAATCGTATTCGTTGTATTTATAGGTATTGTTATTTGGGCCTACAGCAAACGTTCTAAGGCCGGCTTCGACGAAGCCGCCAATTTGATTTTTGCTGATGAGGACAAAAAAGAAAAGCGGGAGTCAGGCACACATGAGTAGCTTTTGGAGCATTTGGATCACAGTTATTACACTGGGAACAATTATTGGATGTTTTTTATTATTGCGTTGGTGTTTAAGCAATAAAACTGGCGTTGCTGAAGGCGAAGATATGCATCATGAATTTGATGGCATCATCGAAATCAACAACCAATTGCCTCGCTGGTGGACAATTATGTTTTACGCCACCATCGTTTGGGGTTTCTTGTACTTCATACTTTACCCTGGGCTAGGTAGCTTTGAAGGTGTGCTAGGTTGGAAGAGTTCTAACCAAGATATACGCTCATTGGCGGAATCTGAGCAAGCTCGCATTGATGCAAAAGAGAATGGCGACATCGTTCAATACGACCGCGAATTAGATTTTGCCGAAGAGCGTTTTGCGCCTATTTTTGATGCGTATGCAAAGCAACCTATCGAAACGTTAGCGAAAGATCCTGAAGCGTTAAAAGTGGGTCAGCGCTTATTTAGCCAAAACTGTTCACAGTGCCACGGTTCTGATGCTCGCGGTCAGCGCGGATTCCCTAACCTAACGGATCACGATTGGTTATATGGCGGCACGCCAGCCAAAATTATTGAAACTTTAACCTTGGGCCGCCAAGCAGCCATGCCAGCACAACTAGCGTCTATGGGTGAAAAAGGCATTGAAGAAGTTGCTGCTTATGCATTAAGCCTAAGCGGTCGTCAGGTCGACCCAGACTTAGCTGAAAAAGGTAAAGTTCGTTTTGCTATTTGTTCAGCCTGTCATGGTCCTGACGGTAAAGGTAATCAAGCACTTGGCGCGCCGAACTTAACCGATAATATTTGGTTATATGGCGGCAGCCACAAAGCGGTAACGGAAACCTTAACCTATGGTCGTAACGGTGTAATGCCATCATTCAAGAAAACCTTGGGCGATGAGAAAATTCACTTGGTTGCAGCATATGTTTACAGTTTATCGCAAGATAAATAGCACCGTTTTCGGTTAGAATAAGCCTCGCCTGTGCGAGGCTTTTTTATATACATTATTTATTTAAGGTTGTTATGTCCCCTACTTCTGAGCCGTCCATTACAGATAAGAAAAAATGGTATAAACAGTTCTGGCCATGGTTTCTTATTACTATTCCAGTGTGCTCCATGATTTTAAGTTTCAATATGCTGCGCTTCGCGTTTGACGGACAAGACGCCATGGTAGTCGATGATTATTATAAGCAAGGCAAAGCAATCAATATTAGCCTTGAGAAAATTCAAGCCGCAAGAGCACTTAACATTCAAACCGAGCTTAACGTCACTGAAAAAGATGTCAGTTTACGTTTCATCAGCGGTGCTCCCCAAACCGGTGCAGCTTTGCGTTTAGCCTTTTATCACGTTACGCAGGCTCCTAAAGATCAAACTATTGATTTGTTTCGCGATGCTCAAGGCATTTATCGTGGTAGTGCTGAAAACGACTTGACCGGTAAATGGCAAGTAGCATTGCTGCCACACGACCAGGTGTGGAAGGTTCAACAAACACTTTCTTTTCCAAGTAACGACAGCATAGCTTTTAATCCCTAATGACTGACAGCGTATCTTGTTACCACTGCGGGCTACCTGCGGTGGATGGCGATAAATATAACGCCTCCATTTTAGGCCAAGAGCGACAAATGTGTTGCCCTGGATGCCAAGCCGTCGCTCAAGCCATCGTAGAGAATGGCTTGGACGATTATTACCGATTTCGTACCGAGCCTGGGGTAAAAGCCAGTGATAATATTCAAGACACGCTCGACCAATTATCCATATTCGACGAACAGAGTATTCAACAAGATTTTGTTGTTCATCAAGGTGATATCAGCGAAATTCAACTTAGCTTGAGTGGGATCAGCTGTGCGGCATGTGGTTGGTTAATTGAAAAGCAGTTATCAAAAGTCAGCGGCATTAAACAAGTCTCTGTTAACGTCACAGCGAACCGTGCATTAATCAGTTGGTATTCTGACGCATTAAGCTTAAGCCAGATCATGGCATCCATAGAACGCATTGGTTATCACCCTAGTCCCTTTCAACAAGAGCAGCATGAAGCCCTATTTCAACAGTCTCATAAAGCCCAATTGAAGCGTATCGGACTTGCGGGACTCATGACAATGCAAGTCATGATGCTTGCAATAGGCGTGTACTTTGATTTATTTGGCGATCTAGAGAGAGAGACAAGCTCATTTTTCAATTGGGTCAGCTTGGTGTTGAGCACGCCAGTGGTGTTTTACTCGGGCGCAGGGTTTTATCAAAGCGCCTTTAAAGCCCTTAGGGCCAAAAGTGTAAACATGGATGTACCCGTATCAATAGCGCTTCTCGCCACCTATTTTTCTGGCGTGTGGGCGACGGTATTCGAACAGGGCCAGGTGTATTTTGAGTCTGTTTGTATGTTTATCTTCCTGTTACTCGTGAGTCGTTTTATTGAGCATCAGGCGCGGCATAAAGCAGCACAAATTTCGGCGAATATGCTGCAATACATACCTCTCACTGCAAATTTGATGGTAGAAAATGAAATGCAGCCAACGCTTGCAAAATCACTACAGCTCGACGATATTATTTTAGTTAAGGCTGGCGAAACCGTGCCTATCGATGGCACTGTGCTAAGCGGGCATGCGCAAGTTGATGAATCACTGCTGACGGGGGAATTCTACCCGGTCAATAAAACTGTTGGCGATGCAGCTTACGGCGGCACCATCAACAAAAGCGGCACCTTGACCTTAAAAGTCACCTCACAATTTAAATATGCGCTGGTCAATCAGATTGCTCGTTTGCAAGAGCAAGCCATGGCCAATAAACCAAGAATTGCCACAATGGCAGACCAATTTTCCCAGTATTTTGTCGTCGCAGTGCTGTTTTTTGCATTTGGCAGTTTTATTTATTGGTGGTTACAAGGTAATCCAAATGCATTTTGGATTGCTATTTCTGTACTTATTGCTACCTGCCCCTGTGCACTTGGCCTAGCAACGCCCTCGGCATTGTCATTTGCGATGGCAAATTTGAACAAACAAGGGGTGCTGCTGAAGCGCTCCGATGTATTGGAACAACTGACGCAGGTTGATCACATTGTATTAGATAAAACCGGCACCTTAACCGAAGGCGAAGTGTCACTAGCGGCCATACATAATATCTCTTCATTCGATGACGAAACACTTCTTACGTACGCTCACAGTGTAGAGCAATATTCTGAGCATCCTATTGCTAAAGCGTTTGAAGCATATCCGGTTTTTTCTGGTGTGGAGGCGTTCTGCTTTACGTTGGGTGAAGGTGTGAGTGCTAAAGTTAATCACAAACACGTAGAAATAAGTGCAGCGCATAGCCGTGACCTGCCTAATGAGCCGGCATTAAAAAGCAGCAGTGTGCTCATGCATATCGACGGTGAGCTAGTATGCGGATTTGCGTTAAGCGACACATTAAGGCCAGATGTTCCAGATATGCTGTTGCGAATGAGCCGCAAGGACATCACGTTATTAAGCGGCGACAATCAAAAAAATGTAAGTCAAATCGCATCAGATATCGGCATTTCTAATTGGCTGGCTCAACAAACACCACAAGATAAACTAGCTTACGTTCAAAAATTACAAGCAAACGAGCATAGCGTGTTGATGATTGGGGACGGTATAAACGATGCTCCAGTATTGGCCCAAGCTGATGTGGCTGTCACCTTAGGTGCCGGAGCTGATTTAGCAAAATCATCGGCAGATATTATTTTGCTTAAAAATGCGTTAGGTAAGCTGCCCGATGTATTCATTGTGGCCCAGCGCTGCAAACAAAAAATCAGACAAAATATGGCATGGGCCTTAGGGTACAATATGCTGGTACTGCCCTTAGCAATGAGCGGAGTTCTAACGCCTTGGATGGCAGTCATTGGTATGTCCCTTAGTTCCATTATTGTTGTGGTTAATTCCGTGCGGTTACTTAAATAAACACCTAAGGCTTCATCATGAGTATCATTTATATCCTAATCCCGCTTGCTATTATCATTGTCGCTCTGGCCATCGGGATTTTTTTCTGGGCAGTCAAAAGTAACCAGTTTGAAGATTTAGAGCGCCATGGCTACAGCATACTTTTTGACGATGATATAAAACCTGAGTCAACGAAAAATCCCCAGACGAGCCAACCACAGGACGCCACTGAGCAAAAGAGCCACTCCCAAGGCAAAGAAAACCAGAGTGGCAATGAACAGCCTTAGTATTGCTTCAGCCTTTTTAATCGGATTAGCTGGCAGTGTGCATTGCTTTGGTATGTGCGGTGGCGTTGTCAGCGCGTTCAGCTTTGCTGTGCCAAAAGGCGCAAAACAGTGGCCTTATGTTCTAACTTACAATATTGGGCGTATCGCTAGTTATACCGCTTTAGGGGCTCTGACAGGTTATTTAGGCAGTATTGTTGAGCGAGCTGAAATATTAAAAGCCATACCACTGCTACACACTATAAGTGCCTTATTTCTTATTGCCATGGCCTGTTATGTGGGAAACTGGTGGCGCGGTTTGCATTATGTAGAAAGGGTTGGTGCAAAACTTTGGGTTCATATTCGTCCACTTTCCAAATCATTATTGCCCTTTAAAAACCCGCTCTATGCTTTGCCCTATGGCATTATTTGGGGTTGGCTTCCCTGCGGTTTAGTCTACTCGACACTGACTTGGAGTCTAGCCAGTGGTAACTCTATCAATGGCGCCTTAGTCATGCTGTTCTTCGGTTTGGGTACCTTACCGGCTTTGGTGATTATGGCGGCGGGCGTAGAATCCATTAAACAGGTTTTAGCTGCCCCTAAAACCCGTCAAGTGGTGGCAATGTGCTTGCTGGTATTCGGGCTATATATGCTTTGGCAAGCTTATGCCTAAACCGTTAACGCCGATAGCCGTTCACGTTTTCCATTGTTGTTTCTAACCAACACTTCACCTTTAATTAAAATAACTTGCGTTAAATCAGTAAAATAGTAACTTAAATGGCAATTATAACGTTACTCTCATACACTCAAAGTGTCACATCAGCGACGGAGAATAATGATGAAATATCAAAAAATACTCGCAGTTATCGATCCTGAAGACGAAGAGCAAAAATCGCTTTTGCGTGCCATCGAAATCGCACAAATAACCCACGCCAAAATCACTGCGTTTTTACCCATTTATGACTTGTCATACGAAATGACCACCATGTTGTCCACTGACGAGCGTGAAAATATGCGTTTCGCTGTGATTGAAGACAAGAGCGCTTGGCTCGCTGAAATGGTAGCGCCGATTGAGAAACAACACGGCGTTAAAATTGATTTAAACGTAGAGTGGCATAATCGTGCGTGGGAAAGCATCATTTGCCGTGTTATCAAGCATGACTACGACCTGATTGTGAAAGGCACGCAACTCAATGACACCCTTAAAGCAGTTATTTTCACCCCCACAGATTGGCACATTATGCGAAAAAGCCCTGTGCCGGTTTTATTGGTTAAAGATCATGATTGGCCCACGGGGGGCAAAGTACTAGCGGCTGTTAGCGTAGGTGTTGAAGATGACGACCACACTGCCCTCAACGACTGCGTAACCCGAACCGCCAAAGCGTTTGCAGGATTACTCTCAGCAGAAGTACATTTAGTTAATGCCTATCCCGGCACGCCAGTTAATATTGCCATCGAAATTCCTGAGTTTGACCCACAAGTCTACAGTGACTCAGTAAAAGACCACCATCAAGGTGCCATGACGCGACACGCGCAAAAGCACGATATCCCTGAAGCATGCAGTCATATCGAAGAAGGTTTACCAGAGGACGTTATCCCTGCCCTTGCTGAAAAAATTGATGCTGAGCTTGTGATCCTTGGCACTGTTGGCCGTCAAGGTATTTCAGGGGTATTGATCGGTAATACCGCGGAGCATGTCATTGATAAACTAAATTGTGACGTACTGGCCATCAAGCCTGACGGCTACGAGTCCCCAGTGGACTGCTCTTGAAAAGAGTAATGAGCAATAGTCCACTTTCATAGACCGCCGCGAGGGTGGCTTAGCATTACAATGTAATAAGTAGACTGTTTGTGCTTAAGGTAAAGCGTGCTTTGCCCAGACAACTAGCAATTACTGCCTGGTGCCCCTCCGGCTAAAATGGTCAATCTACGTTTCGCTCAGATAAAATGAAACTAAGATTTTCGATATCTACCAAAGCGATGTAACCTCTTCAGAAAAAGTGCTCATCTGGCATAGCACTCTTAATACAGTGACTCGAGGATACAGTAAGTACCTTTGTACTGTGGCAAGCGAATGTCGCTTAAATTAAATCAATAACTTCGCTATAATCCTCTGGTATTTTCTTTTTATTATCCAACAGTTGCCTAATTCATGAACCATGTTTCTAGTACCAAACCTGACACCGCACCAAGTGAGCGCCTCAACCCATCACATAATGATGCGACAGACCAAAACAACAAGCGCCTAAAAAAACTCACAACAAAACTTCGTCGTAAAACCGGTCAAGCCATCGCTGACTTTAATATGATTGAAGAAGGCGACAAAGTCATGGTGTGTTTATCGGGGGGGAAAGACAGTTACACCATGCTCGACATGTTGTTACATATGCAAAAGGCTGCACCGATTAGCTTTTCGATTATTGCTGTAAACCTAGATCAGAAACAACCTGGCTTTCCCGAGCACATTTTACCCAATTACCTTAAGAATTTAGGCGTAGATTTCGCCATTATTGAAGAAGATACATACTCAATCGTTGTAGATAAGGTGCCTGAAGGAAAAACGACATGCTCGCTTTGCTCGCGTTTACGTCGCGGAATTTTGTATTCCAACGCGATTAAAATGGGCGTCACAAAAATCGCTTTGGGTCACCACCGGGATGATATGCTCGAAACATTATTCTTAAACATGTTTCATAATGGACGTTTAAAGTCTATGCCACCCAAGTTAACCAGTGATGATGGCCGTAATGTGGTGATCCGCCCTCTTGCCTACTGCGCTGAACAAGATATTGCGGATTATTCAAATTTGACAGGCTTTCCTATCATCCCCTGTAACCTATGTGGCTCTCAGGAAAACTTGCAACGTAAGCAGGTCAAATTAATGTTAGAGCAATGGAATACTCAATTTCCTGGTCGTATCGAGACCATGTTCAAAGCACTGCAGAATGTCGTGCCGTCACATTTAGCAGACCCTAGTGCGTTTAATTTCAATGATCTTAATCACAACAACAGCGCAAGCATTGAAGGCGATACCGCGTTTGATCCCCTTGAACTAACGCCCGTCACAAAAGTGGATACCTTAGCAGTCCCCATTACACGAATAGATTAGGAGCCATACATTGAAGATAGGAATTGCCCTTGGTAGTGGAGCCGCTCGTGGTTGGGCACACATAGGTGTAATCCAAGCACTTGAAGAGCTAGGAATAAAAATTGATGTGGTTGCCGGTTGCTCAATTGGTGCTTACGTTGGTGCAGCCTATTCATCGAATAAATTAGACCCACTGGAAGAGTGGGTTCGCAGTTTAACCGAATGGCAAGTGTTTGCTTTAATGGGTGTCGGCTTGTACCGCGGAGGTTTAGTTAGCGGCTTGAAAGTTTTCAAAGCATTGCAAGATAACTTCAGTGAAGAAACGTTTGAAGAGCTATGTAAACCGTTTGCTTGCGTGGCAACAGATTTATACAGCGGCCGAGAAATCAATTTTTTAACTGGCTCAGTGGTTGATGCTGTGCGCGCATCTTGTGCTATTCCAGGCTTATTCCCCCCTACTACCTTTAACGACCGCTGGCTAGTCGACGGTGGTGTAGTTAACCCCGTCCCCGTAAACTTATGTCGTCATTTAGGTGCAGATATTGTTTTTGCCGTTAACCTCAGTGCTGATTTTCGACCGCAAACCATGGATAACAACGAAAAAGAACGTGAGCGCAACCAACAAAAAATCTCAGACATGTTCAGTAAAAGTCAAAACCCACTGTCAAAATGGTTCAAAAGCGATAAGAAAGGCAAAGACAGCAAAGAAATTGATGAAGATGGCAAACCTGATGATCAAGATGATGTGGAGCTGCACAGTGAAACAGCTCGACCCCGTGCGGCTAAAAATCATCCCCCCAGCATGATAGGTGTGATGGCAGGCTCTTTAGACATATTACAAGCACGTGTCACTCGTTCACGTTTAGCCGGTAATCCCCCTGACATTCTGATAGAGCCCCAACTACGTGATTTTGGCATGATGGAGTTTTACCGGGCCGGAGAACTGATTGAAGAAGGTCGAAACAGTGTAAAGCGTATTGCTGACCAAATTCGCTATCAATTACGTTTAGACTAGTTCAGCAACCACACCACTAATGAGCCGTTTTCAGTAGTCTCGACTGAATACTTTGGTATACTGTTTTGCTCCACGACATCAGAGATAATCCGCTTATAAGGCTGGCATCTTCACTAGCCTTAATAAAACAGATGTTTAATATAGAATCCAGCTTACTTAACGGTCTTGGCGGTTATGCGTAACGGTAACACCGGTAATTCCAAGCCATGTTTTTCACTCAGCCAGTCCTTAGAAAGGTGCAAGCTGCCATTATGGATTACAGCACCGCCCGCAAGCGTTTTGTTGAGTGAAAGGTCAGAGAAGTGCACGACTAGCCCATCGACAGAGGGCATCAGAAACGACAGAAAACTGCCCATGTCATCAAAGAAAGTTTGGTATTGAGTGAACAAGATTGCTAATTCATCTGCAGTATATTGTTTTTTTAACCACTCTGGCTTGGTTTCAAGCTGCACTGACATATCACATTGATTCGCAGGCTCAGACAACGTTAACGCCACTTGGGCTTTAGCCATATTCAAGGCTTTCTCGCTGGGTACAGTAAAGCGTTGTTCGTTTGTAACCGTTAGTGGAATATCCTGCTTTTGAGTGTGAATATACGCCTGAGTAATATGACAAAGCGCCTTACTTTGCACGTGCTTAAAGCCAAACGCAAATTGTAAAGCACTGGTATCATTGTCATCCAACTTACGCACATGACTATAAAAACTGCTGTACTCAACATTTAACGTAGGCGTTTTGGCGGTTGATGATTGCTCGGGACTATGTTGCGCTACTGCGAAGCAGCTTGGTATTACCCAAGCGGCTAATAACCACTTTTTCATAAATTCATGTGCTCTTTATTGACTCTCATCATGCTTAATAATTCATCGATATAATCTTGCCCGCGCTCTGAATAGCTTTGCAAGCCATGCACTAAAGCGTTAGCGGTAATTGGCTTATCTTGGGCGCGAAGGTCAGCGCGAATATCCCGTAGTTCCTTATAAGCATAATGGCGATTTAAGTTTCTGATATAGGTTTTAACTGCGTGGGAAAGATCCTTAAATTTAGCCACTTCGTGCACAGTACCTTCGTTTCTGCGCCTAGGAACAAAACCACAACCTTCTTTAAAACACCACAAACCAAAGAAGTTATAACCCTTTCTGGCAAAGCGAGACGTGCCCCACCCTGATTCGTTAGCCGCTTGAATGAGCACCAACTCAGGCGGGATCATATCCACCCGGTGCAGCAGCACTGCCGTCGCTTGAAGATCTGTTAAGCCCTTGTCAATCTTGTACTCGCGGCGCATATTTTTCAGCAATTTAACGGTAAAGGGGCTTAAGTTATGATGCGCTTCAAGTTGTTGGGCGATGCTTTTAACCGCCCGGCGCTTGATCAATGTTACCGTATTTTGATGTTGTATTTCAGGTAATAAATAGGCGAAAAATGCACGCTTCTTCTCAATGACATCATCATAATTTTTGAAGTTCGGGATCTTTTTGGCCTCAAGTGAATGAGGAGACGCCTTAGACTGCCGGCCAATATCATCAATTAAAATACGCATCTCATCGTCACTGAGTTGCAGTGCGGTATCAGGTAATTGGCTTTTAAAGTAATCGTCGGCAATATACATAATGGCGAACAAGCCACATGCGACTGCAAAATATCGAAGCTTTTGATACGTTTTATTGATGTTATGCATAAAAAATTGAGTCTTTATTGTCTGTTTGATTAGAAGGTTGACCACTGACTTCAACACCAAACAAAGTACGGTACAACACACCTTTAGTATGAAGGTACCAAGGTACAATCCAAATAAGTGCAATACCAAATGTAAACAGGCCTGCAATAAAGAGGACAAAAGAAACGATATAAAACTGGCTTAAAGGCAACCAATAGCGATTAAACACGCGCATTGATGCCAATATGGCTTGGCTAGGTCGGTATTTCTTCTCAACTAAAAGAACTAAGGTAAATCCAGTAGACATAGCTAGATATATCCCAGGCAAAATATATAAACCCAATCCTAAATTAACTAATGCACCTAGCATCAAAGCACAGAAAATCAACATAGCCGATCCAGCCATTCGCTTTACCAAGCTCATAAAGGCCACTTGTAGACCAACGCTATGGCCAATCCCCATCATCATTAGCGCAGTGATAAGCGGCGTGGTAATGAGTGTAAAAAGCAAGTTTAGGCCGAAACTCAGTGACACTGATGGGGACTGTAATTCTTCAATGCTAACGAATCGACCTATCAGCATCAGCAGTAATAGAATCATGCCAAAGGTGAACAGCGCCCCTTGCAAAATACGATAAAAGTGCCGTTTTGACAGTAACCAGCCTTCTTTGACGCACGCATTGAGGTCAAGCTGCGTATCGCCAGACAACGATTGATTGATGTCACCGCCCAGTGTGTTTTTATTGTTTTGTTCCACCAAATTACCTTTTGCTCTTACGACCTAATGATTTTATCTGAAATGCAGAAATGTTGCGAAAATAAACGCGTTAACGACGAACGCTAACGCGCTCATCAAGCTCACGTCATGACTAATTTTGCTGCCAGCAGCAAAAGTACTCCCCCCATGACGCGGTCAAACCAATGGCTATATTGGCGAATAAAGGCTCGGACCTTTCGCGTGCTAAGTAAATATGACAAGAAGCAAAACCATACGCCTGTTGCTACAGCAAGATATAATCCATAAACCAGTTTGATACTGCTTGGAGTTTCGGCTGATACGGCAACGGCAAATACCGATAAAAAGAACAAGGTTGCCTTAGGATTCAATCCGTTCGTTAAAAAGCCCACAGCAAATGCTTTTTTGTCACTAATGCTGATTTGTATCCCGTTTGTTGACACCGGGGCTGTGGTATCTGGCGCCTTACTTTTAAGTGCGCCTATCGCGATATACACTAGATAAGCCGCCGCCAAATAACTAAATATGGTGTATACCAAGGGGTTCGTTTTAAGCAGCAGGCCAATACCCAGTAAAGAATAAGTCACATGCAAGAGTATCGCGGCGCCGACACCCACACTGGTGATCATCGCGATGCGCCGACCATAAGTGATGCTATGCTTGAGCACAATTGCGAAGTCTGGGCCTGGGCTTGCCACTGCCAACAAGTGTACCCCGGCGATGGTTAAGAACTCGCCCCAATAAAGACTCAACTCCATTTAATTACCCTTAATATAATGTTTTATGTAGTTAGGTACCACATCACTGGCTAAACCGTAGTAAGTCTCTAAGAAATCATTATTCCCCTGACTTGGCTCTAAGTTAAGCTCAACAGTATGTGCTCCATACTCATTCGCTATTTGTACTAAACCTGCTGCAGGATACACATTGCCTGACGTACCGATGGATATAAACACGTCAGCTTCTTGCACTGAACGCTCTATCTCCTGCATATAAAAGGGCATTTCACCAAACCAGACAATATCCGGCCTAATTTTTTGGCTTGGTGTGCAGCATTCACATCGGCTGTCGCCATCAAACTGGTTTTTCATCGAAAAGCGGCGTTGACTATGGCAGCAGCGAGCAGATAGTAACTCACCGTGCATGTGCAATACATTTTTACTCCCTGCCCGCTCATGCAAGTCATCAACGTTCTGGGTTATCACCAATACTTGACCATGTAACACAGATTCTAATTGAGCAAGTGCAATATGTGCTGCATTGGGCTTTACAGCGTCACTTTGCAATTGCGCTCTGCGCTGGTTGTAAAATCGATAGACCAACTCAGGGTTTCGAGCAAAGGCTTCCGGCGTTGCAACATCATGTACTGAATGCTCTTCCCACAATCCATTATTATCGCGAAACGTCTTTAAACCTGATTCCGCTGAAATGCCTGCACCTGTTAAAATAACGATTTTTGGCCAACCCTCAGCTGTCACCGTAGGACTATATTGAGATCCTCTTTCAAACACTAGGAACGCTCTCTGTTAAGTGTATCTGGATTAATGCAATGGTCTATTTTAACCTTAAGGCTTTCCAAGCGCTATGTTCGCGTAATTAGCGTAGCTGCGTATTATCGACTTGACGATCGACTTGCAGTCAAATACACCCAAATATGCGCAACCAACTGGAGCAGTGGTTCCTTTATAACAACAAATTGGTATAAGCTATACAGCCACTTATCATGATGAACACGACATTTTGGCAAAAATACCCTTCATTGAGCGCATCGAGCAGCAGTATCAAAGCCTCTCTCCAAATGCCCGATTAATTGCTGATCATTTACAGCATACTCCGTTAGATGTTGTTAGTTGTTCTGTGGCGCAAATCGCCGAAAAGACACAAACGTCTAAAGCCACGGTAAGCCGTTTTTTTCGCCAATTAGGCTATGACTCACATCATGACGCCAAACAAGAGCTGAACACGTTTCGCGCCAATGGTTACCCCATGTACATGGAGTCTGATCAAGGGGGAGCCCTTAATCGTGAGATCCAGCGCATAGAGCAGACGTGGAGCAATCTAGATCAGGCTCAATTAAATGACCTTATTCAATCTATCTGCCAAGCGTCACGAATTACCCTCATTGGGTTTCGCAATAGCTACCCAGTCGCACTGCATTTTAGGCAGCAATTGCTGCAAATCCGTAGCAAAGTACGCTTATTACCCCAACCAGGGCAAACTCTAAGCGAAGAATTACGAGATATTAGCGAAGACGAACTGGTTATTCTGGTTGGGTTTCGCCGCCGACCTAAAATATTTAAACCGTTACTGGATAAAATTCAACATCACAACGTAGCCTTATTAGCCGACCCATCGGGGCAAATTTATGCCGATCAAGTGAAGCAGTTGATTATCTGTCAACTAGGGCAAGAGCAAGCCTTAGATAGCTATGCAGCGCCCATGAGTGTGATATCAATTATCTGCAATCAAGTTTTCACCCTGCTTGATAAAACCGCTGATCGCCGCATCAGTGAAATATCTACTTTGTATGAAGAATTAGACGAACTAGAAAAGCGCTAAAGACTGTGTGATTGGCTGCTTGTGAGCGTAGCATCTAGTCTCACAATGGAGTAAATAAGCAGTTGGTCCCTTGAAAACCATCTATTCACACCAAGCTCTATTGTAGTTAATATTTATTCCCCTACAGTACTGTAAGGAACACCTATGCAAAGCCCACTTGACAAGAACGCCAATTCATCTCCAGATCATCTATCTTCGCAGAGTCCATTATCGAAGGCCACGCCTTGCGACTCTGCAGCACCCGAAACGCTATACAAAGAGCAAACGGCCCTCGCGTTAGATAATTTCAAAATTAGCGGCACGCCTATGCCAAGTGAGTTTATCCATGCCTTAGCCTTACTAAAAGCAAGCGCAGCAAATGCCAATGCTGAAGTAGCTGGTTTAGACAGTGAAATAGCCATCGACATACAGCGCGCTGCTATGGAAGTCGCACAAGGCGATCACGATAACGCGTTTATGGTGGATGTGTATCAAACAGGATCTGGCACCAGCACCAATATGAATGCCAACGAAGTTATTGCGACCTTAGCCGAACGAAAACTTGGTAGGCAAGTACACCCTAACGATCACGTTAATATGGGGCAAAGTTCAAACGATGTTATTCCTAGCGCTATTCATTTAAGTGCAACATTAGCCCTAAGCCAGCACTTAATACCGGCGTTGCAAAGTTTAAAGTCAGCCATTGATGCCAAAAGTATTTTGTATCGAGATACGGTGAAAACCGGGCGCACCCATTTAATGGATGCTATGCCGATTACGCTGGGCCAGGAATTGAGTGGTTGGAGCAAGCAAATTCAACAATCGATTAGCCGTTTAATTGAAGTATTACCGCGCATTTCCACTCTGGCATTAGGAGGCACTGCAGTCGGCACGGGGATCAATACCCACCCAGATTTTGCCGCTACTGCGTGTCGCCATTTAAATCAATTAACCGGACTGCGTTTTATGCCAGCGGATAATTATTTTGCTGCCATTAGCAGTCAAGACACAGCGGTTGAAGTAAGTGGACATCTCAATACGCTGGCAGTAAGTCTGATGAAAATATGCAACGACCTTAGGTGGATGAACAGTGGTCCACTGACTGGGCTCGGGGAAATAGCGCTAGATAAACTGCAAGCCGGAAGTAGCATTATGCCTGGGAAAGTGAACCCCGTGATCCCTGAAGCTTTAGCTATGGTGTGCGCACAAGTCATGGGGTATCACCAAAGCATTACGATTGCTGGCCAGTCGGGTAATTTCCAACTAAATACCATGCTACCTCTTGTTGGGTACAACTTGTTAACCAGCATTTCTATATTAAGTAACGGCATTAACGCCCTCACCCATAAAGCGATTGTCACTATGAGGGCTAACAGTGATCGTATGGCCGAATCAATTAGCATGAACCCTATATTAGTTACAGCATTAAACAGTAGAGTCGGTTATGAAAAAGGCGCATTGATTGCCAAAGCGGCATATGAGGAAAAGCGCCGAGTCATTGATATTGCCACACAGATGACAGACATTCCTCGTGAGGAACTAGAAAAATTACTCGACCCTAAATCGATGACTTAATCAACGTACTGACGCAACAGCTCAGATTTAACGAGGCCTTTTTCGTGTGGCGCGATGCACTGCACGGCAGCGGTTGCGCCGTGTTTTCATCGCTGTGAGTAGATCGCTTTCATTACGAGCAGCCCAAACGCACTATGATCCCTATACATAACATAACAAACGATGATTCACGCCTATTTGGTTTCAAGGCTTGTGGCTCACATATGAAGCACTTCATTACTCTTTAGCCGCTGATTTGTCGCGGTTATTTTCTATGCAACAGGTAATGATTCCGATATAGTAAATATTAGACATGTTTCTCTTGACTATTTGATGAAACATTTGTTTCATATAGGACCATTTGGTCAACTTTCTAAGTTTATATGAGTAACGCTGCAACGCATTTTATCAGTAAGACACCATACGTATTACGACTAAACCAAGAACTAGACCAAGACAAGCAAAGCAGCGACTCATCCCTTAACGGTGTGTCATTAGCGGTTAAAGACTTATTTCATATTAAGGGAATACCCACCACCGCGGGGAATCCTGATTGGTTAGCGAGTCACCCAACACCGGAGCAAACGTCACCTGCAGTTGACGCACTTTTACACGCCGGTGCATCTTTAGTCGGTAAAACCATCACCGACGAATTGGCGTATAGCTTAAATGGCCAGAATATTCATTACGGAACACCATTTAATATATCCGCACCAGAACGACTGCCCGGTGGCTCATCAAGTGGATCGGCAGTCGCAGTGCGCGAAGGCAGCGCACAAGTAGGTCTGGGCACGGATACCGGTGGCTCTATACGGGTACCGGCTAGCTATAACGGTTTGTTTGGTTTGCGCCCAACGCACGGGCGCATCAGTTGTGAGCATATGGTCAGCCTTGCACCGAGTTTTGATACTGTGGGTTGGATAACCCGGGATTTATCGACCTTAGACAAGGTCGCGCAGGTATTGCTTAACAAGGACGACGAACAAACACCTTACCCAGTGAAAGACGCAAAAATCGGCTTCGCTGAAGAGTTAGCCGCCCAATGTGAGTACTCTGACGCACTGAGTAGTGCGTACAACAAAATGGTTAAGCGCCAATGCATTCTATCCTCCGGTTTATCTTCGGATTTATTGATACAAGCCAGCGGAACCTTTCGTATCTTGCAAGGCTATGAAATCTGGCAAACTCATGGACAGTGGATAACAAAGCAAAAACCTACCTTTGCTCCTGATATACAAGAGCGATTCGAATGGTGTGCCACTATCACCGAAAAGCAGCAGCAAAATGCAAAGAAAAAACAAAAAGAATTTATTTCCCACATCCATTATCTGTTTAGCCAATGCGATGTGATATTTTTACCAACAACGCCCGGCGCCGCACCACTGATAAATACGCCGAGTGAACAATTAGCAACCTATCGGAATAAGCTGATGAACCTTACCTGTATTGCAGGTCTATGTGGTTTACCTCAGTTACATATTCCGCTAGCCATTAACCCCCATGCGCCTATGGGATTTTCATTAATTGGCCAAAAAAATCATGACAAACAATTAATCGAAATCGCACGCATGCTTTTAGAGAATGAATAATAATGAGTAACACATCAAAACCTGTCGCATTTACAGCGCCACATTACGCAGCGAGTCAAGTAGGGCAAAACGTCTTGCAACATGGTGGTACCGCCATAGAAGCCATGGTCGCTGCTGCCGCGTCTATTTCAGTGGTCTATCCACACATGAACAGCATGGGCGGTGACGGTTTTTGGTTAATCAGTGAGCCTGGAAAAGCCCCTATAGCGATAGATGCCAGCGGTACGGCGTGTAAGAACGCTACCCTTAGTTATTACGCCGGACAAACTGCTATCCCTTCAAGAGGTCCTAAAGCCGCATTGTCCATGGCAGGTGCTGTTGCAGGTTGGCATAAAGCATTGGAGATCAGTAAAACATGGCAAACACCTCTCCCCTTAAGTGAACTACTCGCCCCTGCGATAGGCCAAGCTGAATGGGGTATCGAAGTAACACAAAGTTTGCAAGATGCCAGTGAAAAAACCTTCGAGGACTTATCAATCATTCCTCACTTTGAACAATTTTTGATCAAAGGTAAGAGTTTGAAAAAAGGTAAGATCCTAAAACTGCCAACCATAGCAAAAACCTTAAATAAATTAGCAGAAAATGGATTGCAGGATTTTTACCAAGGCGAGATAGCTCAGGCGTTAGCAGCCGATTTGCACGCAGCCGGCTCCCCTATCACCCTTGAAGATATTAACGCTTATGAAGCAAAAATCGTTGAGCCGCTCTCGGTAACCACGTCCGTAGGCACCTTATACAACTTACCGGCCCCCACTCAAGGCGTTGCTTCGTTATTAATATTGGCCTTATTCGATAAAGTACAACACATGGCCACCACAGAAGCTGAATTTGTGCATTTGTTAGTGGAGTGCACAAAGCAAGCCTTTATCAAGCGCAATCAATTCGTCGGTGATGTCAGTCGCTTGAGCGTCGATTTGCAAAGCCTGCTATCGCCAGAATCACTAGATAGTATGCGGGCTGACATCAGCCTTGAACATGCCTTACCTTGGCCACATCAAGCGAAACCCGGAGACACAATATGGATGGGCGCGTGTGATGGTGAAGGCCGAATGGTCAGTTACATCCAAAGTATTTATTGGGAATTCGGTAGCGGTGTTGTCTCGCCGCAAACGGGCATTGTGTGGAATAACCGCGGCACATCATTCTCGTTAACCCCTGATAGCTTGCAAGAACTGGCCCCAGGCATGAAACCATTTCATACCTTAAACCCTGCCTTTGCTGAGCTAAAAGACGGCCGACGTTTAAGCTATGGCACCATGGGCGGCGAAGGCCAACCACAAACACAAGCCGCCTTGTTCGCGCGCTATATTTATCAGCAAAAGTCATTGCCTGACTCTATCCGCTTAGGCCGCTGGTTACTAGGTAGAACCTGGGGGGATGAGAGTCACAATTTGAAAATTGAGCAAGACTTAGCCGAGATCGTTCAAAGCGAACTGACAGCAAAAGGTCATGATATTGCGCTGGTTGATTCATGTAATGAGTTAATGGGTCACGCTGGCGCGGTTGTTAAACGACCTGACAATACCGTAACAGCCGCCACCGACCCACGCAGTGACGGAAATGCATTTGCAGCACACACCTTAGATTAATAGCGCTTTGCGCATAACTGAAAACATACTTTACAACTTTATAGAGACGAATAATAAAATGATGGAATTAGTGTTGAACAACCTGCCGACAATTGCCGCATTGATCGGCACAGGTATTTTTGCAGGTTTACTGGCAGGATTGCTTGGCGTGGGCGGCGGAATAGTGATCGTACCCGTGTTGTTTTTCTTGTTCCAGTCCTTCGGTGTCAGCCCAGAAAGTGCTATGTATATTGCAACAGGCACCTCCTTAGCAACCATTATTCCGACCTCTATCAGTTCGATTCGCTCACATCGCAAAAAAGGCAATGTAGATGCAGACTTGCTTAAGCAATGGGGGCTATTGATTTTGGTTGGAGTACTGATCGGCAGTTGGCTTGTGACCAAAGTAGATGGCCGATACCTAACAACGTTATTCGGGATCGTAGCGACCCTATCAGCACTTAACATGTTGTTCAGAACAGGAAAATCAGCTCTGGCGGAGAGTTTGCCTGGCCGAATGGGACAATCTGTTATTGCCGGTTGTATTGGTTTTTTCAGCTCCATGGTGGGCATCGGCGGCGGCACGTTGTCCGTGCCGATTTTAACCGCCTTTAACTACCCTGCTCACAAGGCTGTAGGCACAGCTGCGGCGATTGGCCTGATAATCTCGTTTCCTGCTGCGCTTTACTTACTGATTTTCGGGCAAACGCCGCAAGATGCACCACTTGGCACTTTTGGTTACATCAACCTTGTTGGCTTTGCTTGCATTGTGCCATTAACCGTTATTTGTGCCCCTATCGGTGCAGGTATCGCGTCTAAACTCGATGCCAATATGTTGAAAAAAATATTCGCCGTGGTGTTGCTCATCACTGGCACACGTATGCTTGCACAGTTATTTATATAACGATGTGAGCGTACCCCGTTTTTAGTTTTATCTTTTAATGTTTACCTTGGAGCGCAACGCATAGTGAAACACCTTACTCCCCCTCCTCGCCTGCTAATGGGCCCTGGACCAATAAACTGTTATCCCCGGGTGTTGAGCGCCATGTCTACGCAACTGATAGGTCAGTACGACCCAGTTATGACCGGTTATATGAACGAAGTCATGAGTTTATATCGAGACGTGTTTATGACTAAAAATCAGGCAACGCTATTGATTGACGGTACCTCCAGAGCTGGAATTGAAGCGGTTTTGGTGTCGTGTATCGAACCAGGAGATAAAGTACTGGTACCCATCTTTGGCCGTTTCGGGCATTTGCTAAAAGAAATTGCCGAAAGAGCAGGCGCAGATGTGCACTGCATTGAAGCCACATGGGGCGAAATATTCGAGCCTGAGCAAATTGAAGAAGCGATCAAGCGCGTTCAGCCTAAAGTCCTTGCTTTAGTGCAAGGTGACACCTCTACTACCATGTTGCAGCCGCTAGAGCACATAGGTGAAATTTGCCGTCGTCATGATGTTATTTTCTATTCGGACGCCACGGCGTCCATTGGTGGAAACTCCTTCGAAACCGATAAATGGCAATTAGATGCAGTGTCCGTTGGTTTACAAAAATGTTTAGGGGGCCCTAGCGGAAGTGCGCCTATTACACTAAGCGAACGCTACGTTGACTTAGTCCGCGGGCGACAACACGTTGAGGCAGGCATAAAAGCCGATCATCACAATGCGGGCAATGGCAGCCGCATTCGTTCGAATTACTTTGATATTCCCATGATACTTGATTACTGGGGAGAAGAGCGCTTGAACCATCACACCGAAGCAACATCTATGCTTTATTGTGCCCGCGAATGCGCGATTAATTTGTTAGAAGAAGGCGTTGAAGCCTCCATCGCCCGTCATGAATTACATGGCAAAGCCATGCTGGCCGGTATTCAAGGAATGAACCTAGCACCTTTTGGTGACTTACGTCACAAAATGAACAACGTGGTCGGGGTATATATTCCACAGGGTGTTGATGGTGAACAAATTCGTCATCAATTACTCCACGATTTTAACATTGAAATCGGCACCAGCTTTGGACCGCTACACGGTAAAATTTGGCGTATTGGCACTATGGGTTATAACGCACGTCAGGATACGGTATTGCATACATTGCAATCCCTTGAAACCTTGCTTCGCAGAGCGGGCCATAAACTGCAGGCCGGGCAAGCCATTGATAGCGCGTTTTCTGTGTACAGCGGGAAAGGTTAATGACCACATTAGCCCCCTACGCTATTCAAACATACGAGCGCTGTGATGTGCTCGCCCATATTAGTCAAGATCCCGATTGTATTGACCGGCAGTACCTAACGCCCGAGCATTTACAGGCTAACCGCCAAGTGGCTTTATGGATGGAACAAGCAGGCATGGAAACCTGGCAAGATGCAGCCGCTAATCAATGGGGTCGTTATCCAAGTAATCATCCTGACGCCAAAACGTTAGTCATTGGTAGCCATTTAGATACCGTGCCCAATAGCGGAAAATACGATGGGATCTTAGGTGTATTGGCGCCATTAAGCTTAATTCATTACCTACACGATCATCATATCAAATTGCCTTTTCATCTAGAGTTAGTGGGGTTTGGTGACGAAGAGGGCACACGATTTGGAGCAACCTTGTTAGGTAGCTGTGCGGTGGCCGGTACTTGGCAAGAAAAATGGAACGATTTGACTGATGAAAATGGAGTGTCTTTGACCCAAGCATTTCTCGATGCTGGGCTTGACATTGCCGAAGTGCACAACGCTTCCCGCAGCCACTCCAATGTCAGCGACTTTTTCGAATTCCATATCGAACAGGGACCAGTGCTAGAAGACAACGATTTAGCCGTTGGAGTGGTCAATGGTATTGCCGGAGCAAAACGTTTTTCTGTTACACTAAAAGGCTTAGCAGGACACGCGGGAACAGTCCCCATGCCCATGCGCCAAGATGCACTTGCTGCAGCCAGTGAAATGATTTTAGCCATTGAGCGTTTGGCCACAGAAAAAGGCATAGTAGCCACTGTGGGGCATTTAAAGTGTTTATCGGGTGCGGTTAACGTGATATCCGGTGCGACCACTTTTAGTTTAGACATACGTAGTATTGATGACGCACTAAGGGATGAAACCTTAAAACTCATCATTGATGAATTAAACCTAATCGCACAGAAAAGACGTGTAAAAATGGATATCGCGCCAACGCACCAAGCGCCGGCGGTAAAATGCGACGAGCATTTGCAGCAACAGTTGTTGAATGCGTGTAAATCCAGTGAAGTTCTGCCTTTTACGCTCGCATCAGGTGCGGGGCATGACACCATGGCCATGGCTGATATATGCCCCGTTGCTATGCTGTTTATGCGCTGCGAAAAAGGATTAAGTCATCATCCTGGCGAAGCGATAGAGGTTCCAGATATAGAAGTTGCATTGAAAGTCATGTTTGCATTCTTACAAAATTATGCATAACTAAGTTGCCCGAGTCATCACCTTGACTTGGGCTTAGCTTTGCATTTTATTCCAGTAATCTTAAATACTACCTTCCGTTTCCACCACTAAAATACGTGCTTCTCCCACAGGGCTGGCGACGTGCTCGGTTCCTTCATTGGCATAAAAAATATCACCTTGATTGAGCAAACTGGTGTGCACCACGCCGTCCTTCATATATTGCATTTCAACCATGCCATCGAGTACGGCAAATACTTCCTCACCTTCATTAACATGCCAGCGATAGGGTTCGTTTGCCCAGTGCAGCTTAGTGGTTATCCCATTCATGTTAGCTATTTTCATTGATCCCCAAGGAAGTGATGCGGTAAATTTTTTACTTCTGATAATTTCCATATATTCCTCTATATCAATTATTTCATTAGCTTCTTTATTATGGCCTAGATAAGGTAAATTTCTGTGCGGGATCGATTTTAAAATAATCCCCGGCTCCACCGCCTCGTAATACAGGCTTCGCTAATGCTGTGTTATAAACCCCATCAACAATGAATGCTGTATCAATATGTACGCCTACTACTTCACCCATTACCATCCATGTATCGACCAATTTCCCATCGGCACCAGTCAACTGAATAATTTGGCTTTTTCGGCACTCTAAAACAGACGGACTCGCTGCGACGTGAGGTACATCAATCACATTTGATTCACCTAATTCCAAACCAGCGAAGTCAAATTCACTTTCATGGCTTGGCAAGGTTGCACTGGTCTGATTCATCGCTTGAGCAAGCGATTCCGTCACTAAGCTCCAGCAGAACTCGCCAGTTTGCTCGATATTTTTAACGGTGTCTTTATAACCGATACTGGCAAAACCAATGATAGGTGGATGATAGTTGAACGCATTAAAAAAGCTGTAAGGAGCGAGGTTCAATTCCCCCGAAGATGCTTTAGTAGAAATCCACCCAATAGGACGCGGCGCAACAATCGCATTAAACGGATCATGTTTTAATGCGTGCCCTTGATGAGGCTGATAAAAATGACGATGAATTGACATGCAGGTTTCCTAACTAAGCACAATAAAAAAGCAGGTTATAGCTAGAGTGCTACCTAAAGCCGTATCTCCTTATTTTATATACTATTTTTAGAAAAGGTAGTGTCTTAGTGTCCGAAAATGGACCAACCAGTTTCTTGTACCAGCATTTCCAGCGCTTCAGTGCCTAATTTACTGTTACCAATCTTGTCTAACCCAGGGGACCACACAGCAATAGATGCTTTGCCAGGGGCAATGGCCAAAATACCACCACCTACTCCACTTTTACCTGGTAAACCTACTCGATAAGCAAACTCCCCTGACCCATCGTAATGACCACACATCAACATTAATGAATTAATCCGCCTGGCACGATGTTCAGGCACAACACGCATGCCCGTGCAATGATTAGTGCCGTTTGACACTAAAAACATGCCAGCTCTGGCTAATTGTTCTGTGGTCATGGATATCGAACAGTGATGAAAATAGGTGCCAAGAACCTTATCTACTGGGTTTTCTAAGCGCTCAAAAGACGCCATAAAATGCGCTAGAGAGGCATTTCTGCTGCCCGTCATCATTTCTGATTGAGCGACCTTCTCATCAATTGAGATACTGTCATCATTTGCCACAAAACGCACAAAATTCAGGATCTCAGCGAGGGTCTCTTTAGGTTCGTTGTGGCCCATAATAGCATCAGCGACCGCTATGGCCCCGGCGTTAATAAACGGGTTTCGCGGGATCCCGCCTTCGTGCTCAAGCTGAACAATTGAGTTGAATGGGTCACCAGAAGGCTCTCTTCCTACACGTGCCCATAAAGCGTCACCTAACTTGCCTAATGCCATCGTCAAGGTAAACACTTTGGATATACTTTGAATAGAAAATAAAGTCTGTGCACAACCAGCACTGAACACCTCACCTTCTTGCGTGACTACAGTCAGTGCGAATTGGTTGGGATCAACACAGGCTAGTTGCGGTATATAATTAGCGACTTTTCCGCGATCGGTGCGAGTACGCATCTCATGGTAAATGCTATCAACAATGTTTTGCATTTATTGCCCTTTTTATTTTGCTTTTTGTCGCGCCATTATGGGTTTTTTACATACCAATAAGCAGTAGTTTTCAAATGCGCTTTAGAATAGTTTATGTTTCACTAGGTAAAGTAACCCCATAACGATGGGCAGTACCTCAACGGTGAGACAAGTCACAGCATTGCATCGAGACTTTTTTATGTGTTTTGACATTAATCTCTTCATCAGCCGTTAATATCGCCGTGCAATTCTTATTTAGAGGTAACCATTGAAAACCCACTTCGTTGAAACCTAAACGTTGATGAAATTTGGCTGATGGCAGATTTGGTGGTATCACATTATATTCGCACACGACATGGTTAACGTTTTGCTCTTGAGCCCATGAAAATAGATCTCGATATAATAGCTGCCCTAGTTGCTTCCCTTGATATTCTGCATCAAGCACAATGCGATCGATGTACATATAGCTAGGATAATGCACTTTGAACCATGCATAATTCTCATTTATGTAACGGCTCTTAGGCCCCATGGCGAGTAAAAACCCAGCAATGATATCGCCAACCATAATGACTCGGTGGTAGGCAGATATGGCATCTAGGCGCGCTAAGTCCATAATGCTCATAGTGCTGGTGTGAGCTACTTCAGCAAGGTTAAGTTCGACAATTCGCTCAAAATCTTGTTCGCCGACATCTCTGATCTCAATATTGCTCATTTTACTTTATCTCTTTTATTCATTAGCGCTTTATCCAGCGATTTGGTTGAGCCTTGCGTTCAGGCATTTTCCAAGCTATTAGGTTCAGATATTGAGTTACACATCACTGTCGGCATAACGAACTTCACAGTCAGGAGAATCGCCATCCAGTAAAATGTGGTTGGTAATACCACCAATCACATCATCACTGTGATGATTGACGTAAATAACCGAAGTACTTGTAGTCTTAGCGATAGTTTCAATGACCGAGAGAATACGTTGACGATTAATTTCGTCAAGGCCATTACACGGCTCATCTAAAATCAACAAAGGTGGGTGTTTGACCATAGCCCGTATAATGAGGGCTAACCGTTGATCGCCAAATGATAATTGCTGAAAAGGCGTGGCTTCGTGATCAGCTAAGCCAATTACATCTAACCATTGTTGCGCTAACTGTATTTGTTTTTTCGTCGGCTGTTGATACAAACCGATACTGTCATAAAACCCAGAAAGCACCACATGCAGTAAGCTGCAATTTACCCGATATGAAAGGTGAAACGCATTGGAAAGAAACCCTATATGTTTCTTAATATCCCAGATACTTTCACCGCTTCCTCGTTTAAAACCGAACACTAAAATATCGTTTACATAGCATTGGGGATGGTCCCCCGAAATAAGCTGCAAAAGGCAGGTTTTACCCGAGCCATTAGGGCCACTTAATTGCCAATGTTGCCCCAATTTTATCTGCCAAGACAAATCTTCGATTATAGCTCCTTGTGGATAATTGATGGCCACTTTATTAAGAGAGATTATTGTATCTCCTGGCATGAAATAGTTACGCGTAACACTACTATCCGCTTCAGGCAGCATAAAACAAGACTGCTGAAGGGTCAGTAAGCGCGATAAATCCCCAACGGCGGATGTATCTTTTGCTGTAATAGTCGATTGTAGTTTACCCTGGGAAACCAGTCCATAATGAGAGACAAATTGAGGAATTTCCGACCAACGGTTGAGAACAAAGACCATGGTAATATCTACGGCAAGCTCATCCAGTAACTGACGTAACCTGAGCTGCATATCAGCGTCTAAACCATCAAAGGGTTCATCCAAAATAAGCAAATCTGGTTTGGCCATTAGTGCTTTAATCAGCAATAGCTTTCGCGTTTCTCCGGTCGACAGCGCCACGAAATCTCTTGATAACAGCGCGCTAAAATTAAACAGTTCAATCAGCCTAAGGCACAAAGGTGACTGCAAGCCATTACATTCACTGTCATCACCGGCACACAATAGTTCATGTACCTTGGTAGGAATCGCTATGACATCTAAAATATCAGCAGAGTCTTTTTCACGTTCTTGTTCAATCAACGCTTGTTGGCTTTCATAGGAAACAAGCTCGATACGTTTGAAATCTGAGGTTAGTGTTCCGTCATGCAGCTCCCCGTAGCCTGCAAGCAGTGCTGCTAAGGCGGACTTTCCCGCACCGTTATGGCCTACGAGCACCCAATGTTGACCTTTTTCAATGGACCAATTGATTTCGTGCAACCTAAACGTCGATGGAAACTCGGCGCTAACGTTCAATAAACTGATACTCATGTACGTCCTTTCTCTAATCCCATTTTCATTCAGTGTATCTTTGCAAAAACTGTCGAACAGATGCGCTTTTGCTTAAGAGAGTTTTTTCAACACGTCTAATACGGTTGATAGCTGCTTAGGGCTTATATCCTTTACCACTTCATCAAATGTATTTTTACAACTGAGAAATGCGTACTTGTATATGTCGCGCCCTGTGAACGTTAGTTTAACCAAGCTGACCCGTGCATCTCGATTGTTTTTTTCTTTTTCAACGAGATGGATCTTCTCCATGGGTATCAATAGGCGTGTCACCCCAGAGGCGGTGAGGTTGACAGCATCAGCAAGCTCGGTGCGACTCATCACTTGATTCTGAGCATAATGTAAATGATGCAGCACCATAAACTCACTCAAACTAATGCCGTGTACACCAAGTGCACGGTCTGCTTTTTTAGATAATTTCCCAACCGTTGCCGACAATGAGAAGAGTAACGCTAAAGACGAAGGAAGTTGTTCCATGTCGTTTTCTCCGATTAAAAAGTACTCGTCGCGTACCATTAGATGAGCATTTTATATCAAAGATAGATGCATGACAACTGCTTGACCAATCAAGCATATATCAACCGATAATCAACAATAAAAGAAGCATCCATTTAGAGGCTTATTCTAGAGATGCTCTCTTACTTCAATAGGAATAGGAGATTTAGAGACAGTAAGTGCTTGCTATTAAAATAATATAGAAAATTTTTGTAAGGAGATGAATTTGAACAACAGTAAATGATTAAGTAAATATTGCTTTCTATTAAGTAGAAACGATTTGCAATAGGTGAAAGGTCTTTTGAAACGCGGCAGATTTTGCCATGCCCTATTAATCGATGTTGCTAGAGCTGTGTTGCTGTATTGTCTTAAATATTAGTTAGATTTTTAAACTTTAGAAAATTGTATTTGTTGAATGTATATTGCATTTGAATCTTAGCTATTAAATATCCATGGTAACCGTCCAAGAATCCTAACTGAATTATATAATGACGTATGAAAGCAAAAAGTGAGTGAGAAATAATAGAAAACACACTCACCTTCTTACCCTGCTCATACTTACCTTTTGCCCATGCTTTAGCATATCTATTCCGTTTATCTATATATTCTTCTAGCGAGTCAAAAGTGTAATGATAAAGTTTACCCTCGATATTCACTTTCTCTGCGGATTTGCAACACACAGTTTCATGAACAAGCTTGTCATTGAAATCATAATGTTTTTTGTTGAATAAGCGTACAATACGGCTTGGATACCACCCACTGTGATAGATGAATTTTCCACAAAAATGCGTCAAACGATTGATGCGATAAACTTTTTTATTATCTAGTGAATCTAAGTGCGATAACAACTCAGCTTTTAATTCTTCGCTCACTACCTCATCTGAATCGAGGGACAAAATCCAATCATTAGTGGCTTTTCTCACTGCTAATTTTTTTTGGTATCCAAATCCTTGCCAATCAGTGTTAACAAATATCTTATCAGTATACTCTGACACAATATCGATTGTTTTATCTGTACTACCAGAATCAACGATTACAATTTCATCTGCCCACTTTACTGACTCAAGACAGCGCTTTATAATTCGCTCTTCGTTTTTGCAAATAATAACCACAGATAATTTATTTTTCATTTATACGTACACTTGATAGATAGGAATAACACGAAAATCGATTGTATAACAGTCGCTTAACTGTTGTATAGAATGGAATTTGAAATTTATAGTGATGTAAGCAGACCCATTTATCTAGGTCTGCAATTTTTATTAATTATCATCTAAGCACGCGTGTTAATGAACTCACGCAGTAATCAACGTTTTTCTTGTTGCTGCCGTAACCCATCAGGCCGATACGCCATACTTTTCCAGCTAACTCTCCTAGCCCTGCACCAATCTCTAAGCCAAATTCATTTAACAACTGGCTGCGAACTTGTGCATCGTCCACGCCGTTTGGAATGCTTACCATGTTGAGCTGGGGTAAACGATAAGCCTCATCCACAACAAACTCTAGGCCAATGCTTTCAAGGCCTGTCTTTAATGCTTGATGCATGTCTGCATGACGTTTCCAGGCCTGCTCAAGTCCTTCGTTATGTAAAATGCGTAACGATTCATGCAATGCATATAAGCTATTTACTGGTGCAGTGTGATGATATGCGCGTTTACCGCCCTTACCCCAATAACCCATCACCAAATCCATATCCAAGAACCAGCTTTGCACGGGGGTCTTGCGATTTTTGATCACTTCTACAGCCGCTGGGCTGAATGAAACAGGTGATAGGCCCGGTACACACGACAGACACTTTTGAGTTCCGGAATAAATAGCATCAATATTCCAACCATCAACGTCTAGTTCAATGCCGCCCAATGAAGTGACTGCATCGACTATGGTTAAGCAATCGTATCGCTTAGCAAGCTCACAAATTGCCTTGGCATCGTTGCGCACACCGGTGGATGTTTCTGCGTGAACGAATGCCACCGCTTTTGCATCAGGGTTTGCCTTAAGGGCATCTTCTACCTTGTGTAAATCGGTTTGCTTACCCCATGTATCTTGCACCATTACAGCTGTCGCGCCACAGCGCAGAACATTTTGCTGCATACGACCACCGAATACGCCATTTTGGCACACAATCACTTTATCCCCTGGCTCAAGTAAGTTTACAAACACGGACTCCATCCCGGCTGATCCGGGTGCAGACACGGGCATTGTCAATTGATTGTCGGTTTTAAATGCAAATTGCAGTAATGATTTAACTTCGTCCATCAACTGAATAAACGCTGGGTCTAAGTGCCCAAGCGTCGGGCGAGAAAGTGCGTTTAGAATACGAGGATCAACATCTGATGGCCCTGGGCCCATTAATGTTCTAACAGGTGGAATAAAAGTATTGAATTGCGCTGTCATGATTATCCTTAGCCTTATGTAAGTTGGTGTAAGGCCATGTTACCTATAAATGAGTTCGCAACAAGAGGTGGATAATCGACATAAACAGCATGAATAGATTATTAAATAGAATTTCGTTCAGTGAATATGCTTTTGGAAAAATATGAGAACGACTATATCGCTTTGGGTGCGTCGAACCTTACTATCAGTGAATTAGCACTTCGTTGGGAGATTTCTTTGGCAATACATAATTAAAATGGTAATAAAATAGTAAATTTCCGTAACTCTTCTACACTTCGTATGTACATTGGATATAGTTAGCGCAAGGCTCTATATGAGCCATACCCCTCTGCTCGGATCTGTCACTATGATCCGAGCATTTTTTTGTCTGCTAGTCCTGCACTTGTACTTTTAGCTCTGCTAAAAAACGCCTAGCATTTTCAACATAATGTTGACCTGACGCTTCGAGCATCTTTTTTTGAGGCTCAGGTATACTCTTTACTACTTTTGCTGGCGAGCCCATCACTAATGAACCATCCGGTATCACCATATTCTCTGTAACTAAACTATTGGCACCAATAACACAGTGCTTGCCAATCTTCGCGCCGTTTAAAATCACGCTATTGATACCTACTAACGTGTAGTCACCAATTTCACAGCCGTGCAACATGACTTTGTGACCAATGGTAACGCCTTTACCAACGGTCAGAGGCACACCAAAATCGGTATGCAGCACACTGCCGTCTTGCACATTACTGCCCTCGCCGATCGAAATAATGTCACAATCGCCGCGAAGAACAGCATTAAACCAAACACTGGCATTGTCTGCTAAAAGCACTTTGCCCATAACATGACTACCAGGCGCGATGAAAACGTCTTTACCAACGCTAACGGTGTCCTTTCCTAATGAATACAACATGTTTTCTCCTTAGATTAAATTTTGCGCATTAAGCCTTCTTGCATACTTGACGCAACAAGCTTGCCTTGACGATTAAAGAATTGACCACGCACTAAACCACGCGCACCGCCGCTAAACGGGCTTTCAGCACAATATAAAACCCAATCATCAAAATCGAATGGATGGTGAAACCACACCGCATGGTCGATTGTTGCCATAATTAAATTCTTATCTCGAACGGACACACCGTGGGGTTGAATAGCCGTTGACAGAAAATGATAATCTGACGCGTACGACAGCATCGCTTGATTCAAATGGACATTGCCGAGTAATGCCTCTTCTGCTTTCATCCAAATATAGCGTTTTGGCTCATGCACACCTGGATTTACCGGGTCAATTTGCTGAACAGAGCGCGTATCTAATGGTTTATGGTAAGCAATGGCTTCGCGCATGCGCGTTGATAACTTTCCCAATTCCTTATCATCAAATGTGGTGTCTCTGGGCAAATCTTCTGGCATGGGTACATCTGGCATCTGGGCAAACTGGTGCTCTAATCCTTGCTCCGGTTGCTGAAAAGACGCTGTCATATAAAATATACTGCGACCATTTTGAATGGCTTTTACCCGACGAGTCGAAAAGCTGCGCCCGTCACGTACGGTTTGCACATCAAACACCACTGGTTTTTTAGCATCCCCGGGTAACAAAAAATAGGCATGAAATGAATGTGCGACTCGCCCATCTGGCAAGGTTAATTGCGCAGCTGCTATAGCTTGCCCCATGACTTGTCCGCCAAATAAGGCGCGAAAGCCGAGATCCCAGCTTTGTCCGCGAAATAACCCATCTTCTATTTTTTCTAGGGTAAGTAAATCTACTAATTTAATATCGCTCATAATCTCTCAAAGGTGTGCATAATGTGTATTGACAAACTCACGATCCTGCTGCTCGTTCAATGTAAGGGTTTCGTGGATAAAATTTATCAGGTAAATGGGCTTGATGCTCGAAAAAACGCGTATCTTTGTAGGGCAGCTTCATAAAACCTGACATGCCGACGCCTTGAATGCTCGGTACTAACGCTATAATTTCACTCAGCAAATGCGCAAACTCAACTTCTGATGTGTGATCGAGCAAGGTATAATAACTGTGAATTTTAAGGTGGGTTGGCAAGGCTTCGAAAATGATACAACCCGTGTGATGAATTGCGTTTAACTGGTGAATAATACTCATCAACTCATCTGGCAAAGTTAGCAGCTCATCAGGATCGGCTCCATCCTCGAAATAGGAATGCATGCGACTTTCATCTTCTTGCACTGATATGTTGTTAAGCTCATAAGGTATACGCATGTTAGGCTCAGGCACAAAGGGCGTGTTCTCATCATCCCGTTCAATATGTAAGGTATCACGTGCGTTGAACATGCAGCTTTTAAACACCCCTACCCGATGAATAGAGCGTGCTAATGTCACAATGTTATTCACCGTGGCATCAAATGCACTTTTTAGCTGTGGATCATAAATATTTAAGCTGGAGTCGATAAATATCCCTTGCGGAGTCCAGCGCACTGCTAAACCGCCTACTACAGGATATTTACCTAAGCGACTGACCTCTGAAATAAAGGCTTTTTCAGTTTCCCCCATGCCTTGTAAGTAATTCTTATAATAGCGTTCAAATTGTTCGTCGTTGAGATAACGTAGTTCTTCAGTGCTTTGGTATGCTTCTGCGCGCAAAAATGACTTTCTGGAGCTGTACACGACCGTATCTATCTCTCGTGATTTTTGATGGCTCCAACCTGGGATCATGGCTGTGGGTTGTGGCGGATCCTGCGGACTAAACACCAGATTTTTTAAGTGCTGAATGTTGTTGAGTAAATAATCACCGCCCTGAGCGCGCTTTTGCTCATCATCACTGAGCATGGCGGTTAATATCTCAGCCAGCATTTTGGGTAATCCTAACGCATTCGGCCTGATAACTTGTGCCCCAAAACGGCTAGATTGACCAGACGCCAACGCGTATAAGGTACTTGCCAGACCTTGTTCATCAAATCGCGGGGATGATAAGCTACCACTCAGTTGTTCTGGCCCAATGAAATACACATCCCCTAACCTAGCATTGGTTTGCTGCATATCACTGGACATAAGGTCCATCACATTATTTGCCAAATAATTGCCTTGGGCATCTAGTTGAGCAAAAACAGATGAGCCCCAATCGATTAAACCAACTTCTTCGGTCATAGGGTCAAACACAATGTTAGATGGCTTTATGTCACCATGTACTATGGGCTTGGGGTGTCCATTTTGGTTAAACGTGCGCAACGTCTGCAGAATGTCAGCTAACTGTACTGCAATTTTCACCACCAGCCTTGGGGATAACGGCCCGTGTTCCAGTGACACTTTTTCCAGATCTTTACCTTCTGCTCGTTGCATCACCAAGATAGATTGCTTTTTGATACGCTGGAAAGTGATTAGGCTCGGAACGTGAGCATGGGCAACGTGACCCAACATATACGCTTCTTCCTCAAGGCGATCTTGTACGTGCTGGGGTAAGTTGGCCCGTGAGAACTTAAACACATAATGCTTTGACGGGTCATACGTTGGCTTACCCGCAAAGGCAAAACCAAACGCGCCCTTACCGATAAGCTCTATGTCTTTATATCCCAATCGGGTTAGCTGTTCAGTACACAGCTTGAACCAATCTTTTAGCTTTTGCGCATCCTTGTGGGATAACAAATAGATAGACTGTTCATCAGGAATATAAAAGTGTTTAAGATCTGTTTGGGCAACCATAGATTCCTTGAGCCTGCGAGCGCCTTAAGCCTCTTCCACCAGCCAGTTAACCACAAATGAAGCGTGTTTGTGTTGAGCCATAACAGGTGTTAGCTCACCTAAGCAATCGCGTATTTGCACGTCTAACTGCCACGGCGCATTGATGATCGCCATACCTGAGCCATACATTCCGGCAAATGTATCAGGGTTTTGAACCGCTAGTTCTACTTGCAGTACATTCTTAAAGCCTTGCTGAGTAAGAGCCTCGAGCATTTTTTGACTTTTCTTATGCTTAGTTGTGGCGCGTTCAAAACCATCAGCCTGGTCTTCATCGCGTTTCGATAACAAAGGATACCAAATAGCATAAATACCTGTCGGCCAACGCTTATACGCCTTACTGATAGCGTCAACCACTAATTGATAGTCTTCTGGTGTTTCGTATGACGGATCTGTCAGCACTAGACCCCGCTTTAGCGCTGGGGGCACCAGCGCAATCAATCCTTCGTAGCCATCTCTGTGATGGACTGAAACATGGGAGCCTGTTATTTGGCGCTTCAGATTAATCACCTCTTGATTATTCCATTCCATCAGGTGCAACTGGTCTTGATCCCGCATTAACACACGGGCTATTTCAGGTGATCCAGGATATTGCTGAAGCTTTAAATAACTACTGGTAAGTTCTTGATATGCCAAAACTGTTGGCTCAGCGCCCGAATAATCAGCTAACCGTGCAATGCCTTGCTGGAACTCTTTGGTCTTTAAAGATTGTTCAGAGGACAAGTCGTACAAGCCCGCGCCACTGTGGGTATCAATATAGGTGAACCCTTTGTCTTTTTGTTTTAACTTGTCGATGATCAACATCTGGCAAATGTGTTTCAACACATCTGCGTGATTACCTGCATGATAGCCGTGGCGATAACTAAACAACTGATTGACTCCTTGATAACTCGATACTGTCTTTGGCGTGATAGCCCATAGCGCTAGTTTACCTTGTCATTGGCGTTAAGCAAAAACAAACCCGCATGTAGCGGGCTTGTGTTTGGTTATGTTCTCGGAATTTTACTTCGCTGATGAGCGCACTAGCGCAATGTGCCTAGCATTTTCATTGGTTGTTCAATATACGACTTCCATAAGTTATTAAACCTGACCATAGTCGCTCCATCGATAATGCGGTGATCACCTGACCAGCTCACATGCATGATATTCACAGCTCGCACCTGATCATTTTCATCAAAACGCGGCAAACGCTGAATTTTCCCTAAGGCCACAATCGCGGCTTCAGGATGATTAATCACTGGCGTTGCGACCGTACCACCAAGCACACCAATATTTGATATGCTGATAGTACCACCAGAAATATCAGCCGTTTTTAAACGCCCTTCTCTTGCCTGCTCAATCAACTCAGAAGCACGCTTGGCAATATCGAATATTGACATATCTTGCACGCCTTTAATGTTAGGTACCATCAAACCGAGTTTTCCGTCCACCGCAAACCCAATATTGTGCTCATCGAAATAGGTTAGCTGTGTACAGTCATCGTTAACTTGACTGTTGATCACAGGATAGGCTTTCAATGCCAATGATAAGGCTTTGATGAAAAACGGCATAAAGCTTAATTTTACACCTTGCTCACTAAAGTCATCTTTTAATTGACTGCGAAGGGCAATCAAAGCATCCATTTGGATCTCTTCACTAACCGTGAAATGAGGAATAGTCGACACACTGTGCTTCATCTGCCTTGCCATTGCGGCCTTTATACCGCTAATTCGCTCAACTCGCGTTTCACCTTGTACTTTACTATGGGTGATGCTTAATGAATCACTTTGCGTTTGAGCGCTAACAATACCCGACTTCGCTGGCTGCTGCGTTAAATCACATTTCAAAATACGCCCTTTATCCCCTGACCCTTGCACGTTCGATAAATCAATGTCTTGCTCTCGGGCCACACGACGAACTGCTGGGCTAGCCAAAACTTTGTGATTGACCTTTGAGACCTTAGACAAGGTATCTTGCTGCGCTTGGCTGCCAGCCAGTGCGGATGAAGTCTGTGTTTTCGTATCTGTTGATGTCATTGGAGTAGAGCTTGCTAATGGCAGCAGCGGTTTGTTGTCAGCGCCCGCCACCCGCATAGTAAAAAGTGCTGAATGAACGTTAGCGATATCACCTTGCTGGTAACACAGGCTAACAATCGTACCACTGTGCTTTGCCGGAATTTCGACCAATGCCTTGTCCGTCATGACTTCCACAACGGGCTGATCTTCAATGACATCCTCACCTTCACTCACCAGCCACTTGACGAGTTCGCACTCTACAATTCCCTCCCCAATATCTGGCAAGATGAAGGTTTCTAAGGCACCGTCTGGAGCTGCTTCAAAATCTGTCGCCTGCCCATTTTCGGCTCTTTGTTGATTAACGTTACTGGTTTTTTTACTGGGGTCATTGCCGTTAGCATGATCAGTAGCGATTTTACCTGTAGCGTCGTGTGAATCGCTAGATGAGCTACTTTCGTACCCTTCAATCTCCATAGCAAATAAAGGTTTATGCACTTGGGCTATTTCGCCGGCATGATAATAAAGTTTTTTTACTGTGCCACTGAACATAGCAGGAATTTGCACTGTGGCTTTGTCTGTCATGACCTCAGCTACGGGCTGGTCTTCTATTATGCTATCGCCCTCACAGACGAGCCATTCTAGCAACTCACACTCTACAATCCCTTCACCAATATCTGGCAAAATAAAGTCTTTCATTTCATTTTCCTCGATATGGTTGATTAAAAATTCACGCAGCGCTTAATGGCTTCGTAAGTTTTAAGATGATCCGGCATATATTCTTTTTCATGTGCTAGCGGATACGGCGTGTCTAATCCACACACTCGGGTTATCGGTGACTCTAAGTACAAAAAGCAGCGCTCTTGTACAGTAGCCGATATTTCACTGGCAAACCCGCCCGTTTGCGGTGCTTCATGGTTTATAAGTAATCGCCCAGTCTTTTTCACCGACTCGCTCACCGTCTGGGCATCCCATGGCAAAATACTGCGTAAATCGATAATTTCACAAGAAATGCCATCGTTTTCAGCCATTTCAGCTGCTTTTTCGATTACCTCTACCTGAGCCCCCCAGGCCAGTAAGCTAATATGCTCACCTTTTTTAACCACCTCAGCTTTACCTAATGGCAGCTCATAATCTTCTTCAGGCACGTCACCCACAGACGCGCGGTATAAACGTTTAGGCTCCATGAACAAAACAGGGTTATCGTCACGAATGGACGCTAAGAGTAAGCCTTTAGCTTGATAAGGATTACGCGGGATAACGATTTTCATACCAGGTATGTGAGCAAAAAAAGCTTCTGGGGATTGTGAATGATATAAGCCACCAGCAATACCACCGCCATATGGAGTACGAATGGTCAGGGTGCCACAGGTGAACTGCCCACCAGAGCGATAACGAAACTTGGCCGTTTCATTCACTATTTGGTCGAACGCAGGAAAGATATAATCACCAAATTGAATTTCAGCTACTGGCACTGAGCCTTGCGATGCCAAACCATTAGCGAAGCCAATAATCCCCTGCTCAGTAAGTGGTGTATTAAAACAGCGGCCTTTACCAAATTGGTGCTGTAAATTACTGGTCGCTCTAAATACCCCCCCGAAGTGACCTACGTCCTCGCCAAATACCATGACCTTCTCATCTTCGGTCATGGCCGTAATCAAAGCATTATTGATTGCCTGTAGCATGTTCATTTTAGTCATGGCGGATCCTCCCAGACGTTTTCGGGTATGCTTCTGGGTACAAACTGATGTGTTTTTTTAACTCGCTCAATTGCTCTTTTAAATGCCAAGGGGGGGCGTCATACACATCGTTAATCAAATCATCAATTTCACAGATATCGACTTGCTCTGCTTTTTTCATTGCAGCGAGCACCTCTTGACGGGTTTGTTCAACAAATTGTTTGTGTTGCTCTTCGTCAAGCCAATCTTTGCTTTTCATCCAGTTTTCGAAGCGTTGAACAGGGTCTTTTACGCGCCATTTTTGTTCTTCTTCTTTTGAGCGATAACCCGTTGGATCGTCTGACGTAGAGTGCGCCGCCAAACGGTACGTCATGGCTTCAATTAATACTGGGCAGTGTTCTTTAAGGGCTATTTCCCTGGCTTTCTGTGTCGCTAGGTATACGGCAAGCACATCATTGCCATCGACTCGAATCGTTTTGATGCCATAACCCAAGCCGCGAGATGCAATACCGTCACCGCTGAATTGCTCATTGGCCGGTGTAGAAATAGCGTAGCCATTATTTCGACAAAAGAAGATTACGGGGCAATTTAACACCGAAGCCATGTTAAGGCCGGCGTGAAAATCCCCTTCAGAAGCGGCACCTTCGCCAAAATAACAAATGGTTAAGGCTTCATTACCTGCCATTTTTTGCCCATAGGCATAGCCTGCCGCTTGGGGAATTTGCGTACCTAATGGTGATGATATAGTCATAAAGTTAAGGGCCTTATCACCATAGTGAATCGGCATCTGGCGACCCTTGTTAGGGTCAAGTTTATTACTAAACATCTGATTCATGAATTGTTCAGTGCGATAACCTCGATAGGCTAATGCGCCTTGCTCTCGATATTGCGACATGATCATATCGTTATCACTCAGGGCGGCAGCACTACCTATGATAGATGCTTCTTCGCCACTGCACGCTAGATAAAAACTGATACGACCTTGGCGCTGAGCGCCGACCATTCGCTCGTCCAGAACACGTATATAATGCATGGTCCTGAAAATCTTTAACGCTGCCTCTTTATCGATTTCAGGCATGTCTGCGTCACTGTGCACACTGCCATCTGGCTGCAATATTTGCAGCATAGGAATATCAACCGTGCCCTTATCAATAACGTTGACCTTGTGACTGATCCCCACATCCGAGAGATGATTTCTTTCGTCCACCATAAACCCTCTTATATAACCAACACCGCCAAAATTGACCATGTTTATAAATTGTTACTTGAGTGTTAATGCTAGTGCAATTGCTAGGATGAGTCGTTTCCAAATTCCAACTGAAATTAACAAAAGAAGGGATAAGCATTCTAATTAATACGTCAAAATATGATGTTTATCCGCTTTTTTAAATAGCGACTCTGCTATGACTTTCAAAGTTAATTTTTCGTTGAAAAATGAGACGCTGATATTTAAAAAAGGTTTGGAACACAAAGACGTTAAATAAGAAGAGAAATATTGTACGCAAAAAAATGATGCCTTTATCTATACACTTTGCATAGATAAAGGCGACATATTCCGCTTAATCTGGGTTGGTTACCCTTTTCAACCCTTTGTGTATCTGGCTCTGGGCCATTTAGGCATAAAGGCGTTTGCGTTTGACTTCAATGCAGTCGATATAGCCGTGCCAGGTGGCAAAGCCAATTAGTGGCATAAGAATGATAAAACCGAAGAACTGTGTGGCGAACCCAATCAAAACGCTCACAAAAATAATGCTGGCCCAAAAAAGCATTGGGATTTTGTTGCTCCACACGGCGTTCATACTCGTTAGAACGGCAGTGGCTAAATCTACTTTGCGCTCCATTAAAATAGGCTGAGTAAAGGCACTTAAAAAGAACACCAGCAAGGTAAAGCCCGCTCCGATCACCCCGCCTAAGGCAAGAAATGGAAATAGATTCGCGTAGTTTTCATCTAAATAAGGCGGGTAAAGGGCATGAATTAAAGATGCAACACGCAACCAGAAAATCATTAATACCATTAATAGAATGCCCAATCCCCATTCATTCACGGCGTTGCGTTTTACTGCTTTAATACTGTGCCACAAAGAAGGCTTGTGACCTTTCTCAAGCTCCCAGCTAATGTCGTAAAGACCGGCGGCCAGAAAAGGACCAATCAACATAAAACATACAATCGCCGGCATGATTACTAAATGCCAACCCGTTAGTTTGACTAAATATGTAATGAACCAAGGAATTGCGGCAAAGAAAACACCAAAAATTAACGTTAATATGGGCGCTCGCATGGCATCTTGAAACCCAAGCTTAAGCCACGTGATGGGATCAGATATCGACAATTGGCGGCATGGTATAACGCGGGCAATACGACTATCTGTAATCGCATTTTGCGGGGCATCTTTAAAGGACTGTGACATAGAGAGGTACTCCAAACAAAATAAAGAAATTTATCGTCTGTTTTGTCTTACTGCTCTTTTAGACTAATCCTATATACGGGACTTGTCAGGTAAAAAGATCCAACTATTAACATTTGTCGATTAAGTACAACATTATAGTTGGGTATTATCGCCAATTGCAGGGACAGTCATGCGATTAGCTTCGTCTTCCTATAGTTTCAAGATCCCATATTCTCCCTATCATGAAATAAAAGACCAGAACTCACATTTATGCTTAACATCCCCTAGTGCACTGTATTACCCTTGGTGCCACCTACCGTTAGCTAACGTAAATCATGCGCACTTTTACTAAATCTAAGAAGCTCGATAATGTTTGTTATGACATTCGTGGTCCCATTCTAGAGCAAGCACAAAAAATGGAAGACGAAGGTCACCGTATTTTAAAGTTAAATATTGGCAATCCAGCGCCTTTTGGCTTTGAAGCTCCCGATGACATTTTAAAAGACGTTATCCATCATTTACCTAAATCCCAAGGATACTCTGATTCAAAGGGGATTTACCCAGCTAGAGTTGCCGTGATGCAGTACTACCAGCAACAACGCATTAAAAATGTTTCGGTAAATGATATCTATATTGGTAACGGCGTAAGCGAGCTTATTGTCATGGCGATGCAGGCTTTGTTAGATGATGGTGACGAAGTACTTCTCCCTAGTCCTGATTATCCGTTGTGGACGGCATCGGTCAGCCTGTCATCAGGTAAACCTGTGCATTACCGCTGTGACGATAATGCAGGTTGGCAGCCTGATATAGAGGATATAAGAAGTAAGATCACCGAGAACACCAAAGCGATTGTGTTGATTAACCCTAATAACCCGACAGGGGCGGTTTACAGTAAAGAGTTGCTTTTACAGGTGATAGAAGTGGCGCGTGAGCACGGCTTAATGGTCTTCAGTGACGAGATTTACGACAAAATTTTGTACGACCAAGCTAAGCACCAGTGTATAGCTGCGCTGGCAGACGATATTTTCTTTATTACCTTGGGTGGCTTGTCCAAAAATTACAGAGTAGCCGGTTTTCGCGTTGGTTGGTTAGTCGTGAGCGGGCATAAAGCGTTAGCCAGCAATTATATTGATGGCTTAAACATGTTGTCTTCAATGCGCATGTGCGCCAATGTTCCCAGTCAGCATGCGATACAAACTGCATTGGGTGGGTATCAGAGCATTAATGATTTAATTGTTGATGCCGGACGCTTAAAGCAGCAGCGAGATCTTGCTACTTCGATGCTTAACCAAGTGGACGGCCTAGAATGCGTGGCACCTATGGGGGCAATGTACTGCTTTGTTAAGGTGGATGCACAGAAATTTAATATCACCAGTGATGAACAAATGATCATGGACCTACTGCGCAGCGAAAAAGTGCTGCTTGTGCACGGCAGCGCCTTTAATTTAACTCGTGGCTGTTATTTCCGTTTAGTCTTCTTACCCCACGTTGATGTGCTGCGCCCAGCCATAGAACGTATCGCCAATTTCTTTAAACATTATCGCCAGGCAGATCCTTTATTATGAGTACCCCACAGAAAAGCCATTTTTTCGCCCATTTAGCCCGCATGAAACTCATTAACCGCTGGCCATTGATGCGCAACGTGCGTACTGAAAATGTGCAAGAGCACAGCTTACAAGTGGCCATGGTGGCGCATTCGTTAGCGTTAATCCGCAACAAATATTTTAATGGTAGTGTTAACCCATACAAAATTGCCACCCAAGCTATGTTTCACGATGTATCAGAAGTCCTTACAGGCGACTTACCTACCCCGGTGAAGTATTACAATCCAGCCATTCAAGCTGAATACAAGAAGATTGAAAAGATCGCTGAGCAAAAATTGATTGATATGGCGCCAGCAGACTTTAAAGAAGATTATGCATCTCTTATTCAGCACGAGGGCCAAGACGAGAGCGAAGCGTTTATCATTAAAGCCGCAGATGTAATCTGTGCGTATCTAAAAACACTCGAAGAACTCTCGGCCGGAAATCAAGAGTTTGTGTTGGCTAAAAAACGCTTAGATAAGATTCTTAAAGATTACCACTCAGAAGAGGTGGACTATTTTATGCGCGCTTATGTGCCCAGCTTTAGTTTAAGTTTGGATGAAATCACCCAAGAAGAGAATGAGTTATAAACCAAGGATGGCCATATAGACGATGCGCTATTTAAGGACCGCTAAATGGCTAAATTAATCCTGACAAAAACAAATAACAAAAGGCAAAAAACAATTATCTAAATATCATATCAGGCACTGGCAATTAATATGTTTGGTTACTTTAAAAATGGACAATACTTATGCGAAGTATCTGTAAAATATTAATTAAAAGCGTAACCAGCTTATTTGCCGCCAGTATAGTTATTACCTACTCCTCGCTCGCCTACTCAACGCAATTTAACGTACTGCTATTTACTAAAACAGCTGGCTGGCATCACAAATCGATTAATGGTGCGGTTCAAGCCATAGAGCAATTAGGAGATAAACATCATTTTGGGGTTGATTGGCAAGAAGATGCGAGCTTAATTCATGATGAAAATCTTCAGAAATACGACGCGATCGTTTTTCTTCTCACTTCCGGCGACATTTTAAATACCCAACAAGAAGCCGCGCTACAAAAGTTCATTGAATCAGGGAAAGGGTTTGTGGGGATCCACAGTGCTTCCGATACCGAAAAAGATTGGCCATGGTACACCAAACTTGTGGGCCACGTATTTAAGATCCATCCAGAGATTCAAAGTGCCCAACTTAACGTTGAAACAAGAGAATTTCCCGGGCTCGAATATTTTCCGAACTCAGTGTTATGGACTGATGAATGGTATGAGTTCGGCCCCGCAACCGTTAATGATTTAACTTACTTACTCACGGTCGATGAGAAAACATTTAATCCACAGGCTAGGTGGGGAGATAACATTGGCAAGGGCATGGGCACATTTCATCCTATTGCCTGGTATCACGAGTATGCTGGTGGACGTGCGTTTTATACCGCCTTGGGGCACAAACCCATTAACTATCTCGATAATGCTTTTTTACAGCACATATATGGTGGGTTATATTGGGCTGCGACCGGTAAAGGGATAAGTGTTACTCCATAATTGATAAGGTGATCAGCTAGATGCAGCGAAAGGCGCAACAAACAACGCGAGAAGTAACTAGGCAAAAGTCAATGTGGTCAGCGCGCCATTTTTCGCAGCACGTTCAACGCGATGGTGATCACCGTTCACCCTTTCAACGGGACAAAGCCCGTATTCTTCACTCGGCCGCATTTAGGCGTCTTCAAGCAAAAACACAGGTATTGGGTGTCGGCATGAGCGATTTTTATCGCACTCGCCTCACTCACTCGTTGGAAGCGTCACAAATTGGCCAGGGAATAGCAGCACAACTGCGCCAGAAACACCCTGAATTAACCGAAACCTTGGGCTTGAACGATACGTTGATTGAAGCGCTGTGCTTGGCTCATGACATTGGGCATCCTCCTTTTGGTCACGGTGGTGAGGTTGCTTTACATTACATGATGCGCGACCACGGCGGTTTTGAAGGCAATGGCCAAACATTTCGAATAGTGACACAACTTGAACCCTACACGCCTGCCAATGGTATGAACCTAAGTCGGCGCACATTGCTAGGGCTGGTGAAGTACCCTAATTTCATCCCCTCGTTAACTAATATTAAACCTTCAGAGATTGAGCGAGATCTGTCACATCGTAATGTAAAAGCGGCAGACTGGGTGCCACCCAAGGGATTGTACGAGTGTGATAAAAATATGTTCGATTGGTTGATGGCGCCGCTTTCACAAGAGGATCAGACTTTGTTCGGCCAGATACTAAACAGCCCATCTGAACAGAGACATCATAAAACCAAATATAAATCCTTCGATTGCTCAATTATGGAGCTCGCGGATGATATCGCTTATGGCATCCATGATTTAGAAGATGCCATAGTCATGGGTATTGTTAATTTACAGCAATTTGAAGCCCAGATAGTAGAGCCAATAGAGGCATTAAGTGACACTTGGTTGGCGGGACACATTTCAATGCTCGCCAAAAAACTGTTTAGCCAACACCACCATGAACGCAAGGACGCTATCGGCGCATTGGTCAATAGTTTTATCACGCACATTGATATCACCCTCACCGACCCTGCCTATCAAAACGAGTTATTAAAGTACAACGCGGTTTTTTTAACGGAATACGAGCAAGCCCTGTCTATTTTTAAACAATTCGTGTTCAGGCAAGTTATACGCAAGCCTGAGATACAGATGCTTGAATATAAAGGGCAACAAGTGGTAATGGGTTTATTTGAAGCTTTCGCCTCAGATCCCGAGCGATTGCTGCCGGAGAACACCCGTCAGCGCTGGCTGAAGGCACACAGTAATAATAATGGCATGCGCATTATCAGCGATTATATTGCCGGCATGACAGATGAATTTGCCTCTCGACTATACGCCAACTTGTTCATTCCCAAGAGCGGGGCGAGTCCAGATAGTCTTGGCATTTAACACCTATATAAAAACAATTGAAATTTTTGGTCTTAATTCATTGTCTTAAGTAGTAATCAGTATAGTTTATGTTGAATTAAGGCCTATATGTTAATTAAGACCCCTAAAGCAAGTGTTATCTGTGAAAGTCAGGTAACAGACGAAAGCGTATATAACCAAAGACGCGACATTATAAAATCCATGGGCTTTGTGGGCGCTTCAGCGCTGCTAAGCAGCACACCCGCCCGTGCGAGCTTTTTCGGTAATGACGATGCTGAAACGTTCAAAACTGAAAAACTAAACTTTTCGGCCTCCTCTAAAAAAGCTGCTACAAAGTTAACCCCAGAAGAAAAAATCATTTCTCACAATAATTTTTACGAATTTGGTACCGGTAAGTCTGACCCCGTGGAAAATGCACAGCAGTTTAAAGTTAATCCCTGGCGCCTAAGCATAGAAGGGTTGGCCGAAAAGCCCTTTACGCTAGACTACGATGATTTATTTAAGCAATTTCCGTTAGAAGAACGGATATACCGTTTACGCTGCGTAGAAGCATGGTCAATGGTTGTGCCGTGGATCGGTTTTTCACTTGCTTCTTTAATAAAAAAAGCAAAACCCTTGAGCTCAGCAAAATATGTTGCATTTGAAACCCTGTACGATCCTGAACAAATGCCCGGCCAAAGAAGTCGTTTTGCTGGAGGGGGAATTAACTACCCCTATATTGAAGGCTTACGGATAGACGAAGCGATGCACCCCCTCACTTTGCTCTCGGTAGGTCTATATGGCAAAACACTGCCAGCCCAAAATGGCGCACCAATAAGACTAGTAGTGCCATGGAAATACGGCTTCAAAAGTATCAAATCTATTACCCGGATCCGTCTAACGGATAAGCGCCCGCCCACAAGCTGGAATCAGTTAGCCGCTAACGAGTACGGTTTTTACGCAAATGTTAACCCCAATGTGGATCATCCCCGTTGGAGCCAAGCTAGCGAGAGACGCATTAGCGGTGCAGGTCTGTTCTCCAGAAATAGAATCGATACTAAGATGTTTAATGGTTACGAAGAAGTCGCTGCTTTATATCAAGGCATGGATCTAAGAAAGCATTTTTAATGGCGCAACTACATTTTTTCAAACTTAAACCAGCACACCTGCCCTGGCTAAAGTGCATTATCCATTTGAGCGCGCTCGTTCCGTTATTATTGATTTTCTTTCAAGCCTTCAATGATGAGTTAGGAGGAGATCCTGTCAGCGCCCTACTGCATTTTACTGGCTTAGGTGCATTCAAATTACTGCTGCTTTCATTGTTAGTGACCCCTTTAGCGCGCTTGTTAAAACAAGGACTATTAATTAATGTTCGAAGACTCCTAGGGCTATACAGCTTCACTTACGCTCTTGCCCACATCGCCAGTTACGTGTTGTTCGACTTACAACTTGACTGGCCATTACTGTTAAGTGAAATAGTGAAGCGGCCTTACATCACGGTAGGTTTTGTTGGTTGGCTGATTCTGTTGGCGCTAGCACTCACATCCACTAAACAAGCACAGCGCAAATTAGGTAAACGCTGGCAAAGTTTACATAACTCGGTGTACTTAGCCGCCATTATGGTATCGATACATTTTTTATGGTCAGTTAAATCAGCCATCTTAGAGCCTACGATTTATATAGTAATGACCGCTTTATTACTGGCCTACAGACGAGATAAGTTCAAACGTTGGTTTAACAAGCGAATAAAAAACAGACAAAAAGTTTAAAAATAACTTGCATGTGTTTTTATACAGTACTATTGTTACATCAACCACTGTATAAACGAACAGGTAAAACACATGGCGAGCGTACACGCAATACCAGTCTCTAAAACCAGTCACTTCGATAGCGTTTCGGTTTTCAATCAGCAACGGTTACAGGCCATTTACAATAGTGCAGATAAGGCGAAGTGGTCTTATCTTATTGCAGATAAAATTGTGTTCAAGCAAGCGGACGAACATTGTATTAAGCTCAATATGCCTAGCCCTGAGCAATTAATCATGTGGCTAGAAAAGTTAATTACTTGCGGCCAATGTGCCAACATATTTGTTGAGCATGTAATGCTAGATGAGATGAGTCGGGCTCGCCTTAGCCAGCTTTGTGTTATACACAACGTTAATCTAGTAAACGTAATGACCCATCCCCACGGCGAAGTTGTAACAGGACCTTGGCTTAATAGCTGAGCTTCTTTGCTGTTTCGTGCCACAACGAGTGGAGTAAGACAATCAAGCAAGTCATTGCCCCTACAGTGATTCACTTTAGGGGGTAGAATTGATAAGTTAAGGTCATGCGCTGTATTTAGTCTCTAACCGTGTATGATCAGCCCATATTGAAAATAACGTGTTAGAGGAACCAGCTCACCAGAAGCTGTTAATTAAGATTAATGAATTTACACCTGTGTTTTTGTCATAGTGGTCTTCGCTTTGAGCAATGTTGTGAACCTTACTTACAGGGTCTGAGCTCTCCTGATACCCCTGAACAACTCATGCGCTCACGTTACAGTGCATACGTAACCAGCAATTACCAATATGTATTAGATACTTACACTGTCAATCAACGTGAATCCTTGACACTTGAGGACCTGCAGCAAGGCGGAAATGAAACGCAGTGGTTGCGACTTGACGTGCTCAGCACGCAAACCCGTAAAGATGACCTCAGCGGACAAGTTGAATTTGTCGCTTACTATCAAGTAAACGATGCAAAGTATAAATTACACGAACGCTCAACTTTCTATCGGGAAAACAACCTGTGGCGCTACGACAGTGGTACCTTGTTCGAAGATGGTGGTTTATATAAGCCACAACGCAACGATCTTTGTTTGTGTGGCAGTGGCAAAAAATATAAAAAGTGTTGTCTTTAACACGCCTAATACCAACTCCAAAAATAATTGCTCAGTGGTTAATTATTTACAGGGGTTAGTATAAGCGCTGCGTACAAAAGCGTGCAGCAAAATCAGAGCGCTCTTGGCAGTGGGATCTAGTCATTATAGGCTAACCATTAAAACGCTTATCTATTTGATTTCTTACACCACCATTCTTTGGTTACTTAATTACTTGGCCGGCGAGTCTCACTCCGGTAATAAAAATAAGTTAAAGACGCTCAAAGCAGACTCGGGCAACAAAACGAGGAATATCAAAGAGGTTCTTCACACGGTGTAGCGGGATTACTTATCGTTATCTTTAAGCCATTCATTTAAGAGCTTTATTTGCCCACACTTATAGGCCGCATAGGTTATGCGTAACGCATTAGATAGCAGCTCACTATCAGACCATCCAGTCTTAGCAGATAATTCTTTATAGCTTTCCATGCCTTGGGGGGAAACATAGCCACGAACTTGCTGTTTTCCCTGTTCTTTCTGTCTTTCTCTGAATCTGCGTTGCTTTTCTGCGTTGGCAACCATTTTAGGGTTTTTCATTTGGGTGTCATTTTTCTCTATTAAACGGAGGATAATTTCGTGGTTATCATCCTTTACTATGACAAAGATGTAAAATAATTCACTGTTCAGAGTTGTTTAGCGTACAACTGTTCGCTAAATTACGTCCTTTCAAATATTAAACTCGGAATACTATGACAATCAACCAAGACAGTTTTACAAAAGAAGAATTATTGGCCTGTAGTCGAGGTGAGTTATTTGGCCCAGGCAATAGCCAACTACCCGCCCCTAACATGTTAATGATGGACCGTATCGTCAAAATATCCGAAGAAGACGGAGAGCACGGAAAAGGGGTCATTATTGCTGAATTGGACATTACGCCAGACCTATGGTTCTTTGACTGTCACTTCCCTGGCGATCCAGTTATGCCTGGATGTTTAGGCTTAGACGCTATGTGGCAATTAGTCGGTTTCTTTTTAGGTTGGTGTGGCGGACCGGGTAAAGGCCGTGCGCTAGGTGTGGGCGAAGTAAAGTTCTCAGGTCAAATCCTGCCAACCGCTAAGAAAGTAACCTATAAGATCGATATGAAGCGTGTTATCAAACGTAAATTATTTATGGGTATCGGTGATGGTGAAGTATCTGTAGATGGTCGCGTTATCTATCAAGCAAAAGATCTCAAAGTAGGCTTGTTCCAAGACACTAGCAATTTCTAATTTTATTCTGGTGATCCAATGCCTATGAACAGCGCGTTTAAATGACGCGCTTTTTTATTCCATCGTTAAAATAACAAAGCCCCGTTAGGGGCTAAAATTAACTAGAGTTTAAGACCGAAGCTTCGGTCTCCCATGGCTTCTCGCCACCCTCCTAACCATTCTGAACGAGCTTCTGAAGCTTGGAATGGACATATTTCTTTAGACTTGCCGGATATGCCAGCGTGGTACCCTTTTGAATGCGCTCTGGAAAGTTTGTCTCTCTTTTGTCTCTTCATTTAATCGAGTTTCCTTTTTACGTAGCTATCTAAAATCGTGCTTTAAATCAGCACCTGTATAGAGATAGTTGATCTGCCTTTTTGGTTCAATTATGTTTATTTAACTTGATAGGTATCAGTAGGTAACAATTTGATTTATATGTATTATTTTTAATAAACCTATTTCGAATATTAAAACTCATGCTTATGAATTTTTGTAATAATAGTGTAACTTAAGTACAAAAAAGCCCGCTTAATGCGGGCTTCAGTGAGGTGAGTTTTTATCTACGCTTTAAAACGTCTGCGGATTGCCACAACTACTAGACCAAGAAGTGACAGGATACCAAAACCTGCACCTTTACGATCCAAATCATTACCCTCATTGATGTCTTCGCCAGGCTCAGCCACATCACAATCTTCAACGGTACCACCTACGATTGGCTCAAGGCGAACACTGATGACTTTATCAATGAGTACTTCGTCACCATTGCTGTCGAGTATTGTCTCCCCCAAAATATTCTTTGAAGGTACACGTGTTAATGCTGATGCAGTTACCTCACCATTATCATTTATGCCTGTTGCATTCACCAGAGTGTACTGTGAGTTACATTCAATTAAATCGTTCATGTTAACGAACTCTGACGTATTCGTATCGTAACGAAATGCATTGCTTCTTCGTGCTGACACACCGGTTTCTACCTCACCTCGACCAACAACGATACCTGCGTTGTTAATTGCGGTAGCAAAGCTTGAGGAGCCCAAGAAGAAGTCTTCCGGAAAAATAGTTTCATCAGTGTTGATATCGTGCACAAAAAATTTACTGCGTGATATACCGTTGACTTGCTTAACACCAGAGCCAACCACTAAACCATTATTATTGATGTCTGTGGCTGTGCTTGAGGTGAAATCCTCATCATCGGTGATGCCTGTAACGGTATCGCCTTCAAAAACCGCGGCAAAAGTACGTATGAAATTACTATCCCGATACTCATCCTGCGATTCACCTACCGCAACTCCATTGTCATTAATAGCTAAAGCCTTACTTTCATAGCTATTAGTGTCGTCTTCCTCTGGGGTATACAACAAACCTAATTCTTTGGTGCTGATGATTTGGCCTTGATTATCCAACTGCCAAATAGTACCCCGGCGCTGAAAGCTGAACTCTAAAGCTTTTTCACCATTTGTTGAGGTAGCAAGGTTGATACGCCGTAGACACACTTCAACGGGCTCATCAGCACGAATGTCATCATCGTTGCAGTTGTCTACAGACGTTTGCAAAGACGTTGAGTTTAACAACGTAGTACTATAACCAGCGACTTGGTTATTGTTATTAACGTCATAGGCAACACTCAACCCCCCGGCGGTATCGTCAATTGGCGGGAGTTCAACAGTTGTATTGTTTACTGTGGCAAACGCTCTGGTATAGAAATCATTAACCACATAAGTTAACTCGGTGCCGTCTTCCAGTGTGTATTCAAGGGGGTAAAAAACATCAAAACTACTGCCCACTGTGGTGCCAACATCATTTAGACCGCGCACCGCAGTATCATTGCTAAAAGTGTATTCGTTACTATCAGCATTTAATTCATCAAAGCCAGGAATAAACATGTCACTACCATCAGATTCGAGATAAGCATGTCGACTAGCAATTTGTTGGGTCGTCAATCCTTCACGGTTGTCGGTAATCAGGGCATATAAAAGTATATAGTCTGCATCGTTATAATTACCCACTTTCGCTGCTTCGATATCGGTTAAATTATCAATGAGTACTTGTGAATCAAAATCGATTAAGGTTTCATCGATAGGAGGATTGTAAGGCGTTGCGACATTGACAGCGATTTGACCGCTGGCGTTTATACCCGTTGGGAAGACGTTCACACCTTTATCGTTCGCTTCTAGTTCAACTACTGTATATTGAGCAGCATTCGCTATGGACATCGTCAATGCAGAAAGAGTGAATACTGTCAGTCTTGTTTTATTCATTTAAAATCCTGATTTCTTTTATATTTAGTTTTATTCAGTTAATGCTTCAAGTTCGTCCCATCTAGCGTATGCCTCACTGAGGCTACTCTCAGCATCAGCAAGTTGCGCCAATGTCTTAGATGTAGAGTCGTTATCTTGCTTGAAAAAATCCCCATCGCTAATGAGCGACTGTAACTGCGCTATTTCTCGCTCTAGTTTATCGATAGAAATCGGTAACTTTTCGAGTTCTAATTGCTGCTTATACGATAGCTTTTTACTAGGAACGGTTTTCGGCTTGGTTTTAGGACTCTCACTTTGCTTAGAAGTTTCAGCCTTATTCCCTTTTTTAGAGACCGCATTGGCGGCATACCATTGATAAATATCGGCATAACCACCAACAAACTCTTTGATCTTGCCCTCACCTTCGAAAAACAAACTAGAGGTCACGACATTATCAACGAACTCTCTATCGTGGCTCACCAAAATAAGCGTGCCTTTGTAGTTGCCCAAAATGTCTTCCAATAGCTCCAGTGTTTCCACGTCCAAGTCATTGGTGGGTTCATCGAGTATTAACAGGTTGTTCGGCTTTAACATGAGCTTAGCGAGTAACAAGCGGTTTTTTTCTCCCCCAGATAAAGAACTGACGGGCACATTAACTCTTTCAGGTGTAAACAAGTAATCTTGCAAATAACTAATAACGTGCTTGCTGTTACCATTTATATTAACTTCACGCTTACCATCAGCAATGGCATCTATCACTTTTAGCGATACGTCTAGCTGTGAACGATGCTGATCAAAATAAGCTAAATCTATTTTAGTACCACAGCGAACTGTGCCTGATGTAGGTTCAAGTTGCTCAAGCAGTAATTTTATAAGCGTACTTTTACCGCAACCATTGGGGCCAATAAGTGCAATTTTGTCACCACGAAAAACGGTGAAATCTAGATGATCGACAATATTCTTATCCTCAATTTTATAACTGAGGTTCTCAGCTTCGAATATAATTTTGCCTGAATTTTGCCCTTGTCCTAGAGTAACAACCGCTCTGCCTTGAACATCGCGCCTTTCGCTACGCTCATTACGCAATGCTTTTAGTGCACGAACGCGCCCTTCGTTGCGAGTACGGCGTGCTTTCACGCCTTGGCGGATCCATGCTTCTTCTTGGCTTAACTTTTTATCGAATAACGCATTCTGGGTTTCTTCGACTTCTAAATCATGGGCTTTTTTATCTAAGTACTCTTGATAATTACCTGGATAACTGACCAACTGGCCACGGTCTAAATCAACAATACGCGTAGCAACATTGCGAATAAACGCCCTATCATGGCTGACAAACACGACCGCACCTTGGTAATCCAGTACGGTGTTCTCTAACCACTTGATCATACTAATATCAAGGTGGTTGGTTGGCTCATCCAATAGTAAAATGTCAGGCTGATTCGCTAAGGCACGAGCAAGTGCAGCCTTACGACGCCAACCACCGGATAATGAAGATAATTGCTGATCTGGGTCTAGTTTTAACTGGGTTAACACCTGCATGATTTTTTGTTCAAACTGCCAGGCGTTATGATGGTCTAATTGCTGCTGAAGCTTTTCCAACTTGTCCATTTGCGCTTCACTGTAATCTGTTGCGATTACATGAGTCTGGTGGAAGTAGGCTTTAAGTAGCTCCCCTACCTCAGCCATGCCTTCAGCGACATAATCAAATAAGCTGCACTCTACACTTTGCGGTGGATCTTGCGGTAAACGCGAAATTTTAACTTGATTGCCAACTAAGCGCTGGCCATCATCAAGTTTTAACTCACCGGCTATAATTTTAAGCAAAGTAGACTTACCGCAACCATTACGGCCCACTAAACATACTCTTTCACCAGGTTGAATAACGAGTTCAACACCACTTAATAATGGCGGGTGACCGAAGATAATACTGGCATTTTTAAGTTGTAATAAACTCAAGACAAAAACTCTCTTAATTGTTGTTCGTCGAAAGGCCAACCGAGCTCTTGCTCTGAATCTTGGCGTTTCAGTACTGGGATCCGCGCGCCATATAAATGGTAGAGCTCGGTAGATTGCCTGACATCAAGTTTGACGCAATCTACATCTGGCGCGACACGATTTAATATCAATTGTGCATCATCACACAGGCAACAATTCTTGCCTGAGTAAAAATATATATCTGGCCTACGCATTAAGGGTTAACACCCAGCAGCCGTGAATTTTAGGGTTACGCTTAAAATCTTCCGGCAGTGTTTTTTGGGTTATATCTTGAATCGTTAAGCCTAATTTACTTACGCCCTCTTCATCTAACTTGAACTGGCGAAGGTTATTTGAAAACATGATTTCACCGCCCAGGCGCAAACATTTTACAGCGTTACGTAAAAGCGCTACGTGGTCACGTTGTACATCCCACGTCGTGTCCATGCGCTTAGAGTTAGAAAACGATGGTGGATCAATAAAGATAAAATCATATTGGTTGTTGTGGCGCTCAAGCCAGGTTAAACAGTCAGCTTGAATAAATTCATAAGGGCCTTTTAGCTTATTTAGTGCAAAGTTTTCTTTCGCCCAATCCACATAGGTATTTGACATATCTACCGTGGTAACTGACCTTGCTTTACCCAACGCAGCATGTACTGAAACGCTGCCTGTATAGGCAAATAAATTTAGAACGTCTTTATCTTTAACCCGTCGCTGCACAAGTTGACGTGTTACTCGGTGATCTAAAAATAAACCGGTATCAAGATAATCTGTCAGGTTAAGTTTGAATTTGGCACCATTTTCAAACACTTCCAGCATCTTTTGTTTTTGCGATACCTTTTCGTACTGACTTTTACCTTTTTGCTGCGCTCTTACCTTCATCACGATTTGTTCGGCTGGTACATCAACAACTTGAGGCAATGCCACAATCACTTCATGTAACCGACGTTTCGCTTTGGCTTCAGGTACATTCTTTGGCGCCGCATACTCTTGTACAACTAACCAATCACCATAGCGGTCAATAGCGACGTTGTATTCTGGCAAATCAGCATCATAAATACGGTAACAATTTGTATCCTCGCTTTTGAGCCATTTACTTAAACGTTTGATGTTCTTGCTTAAACGATTCGCGAAGTCATTATTGTTGAGGCTCGTTTCACGGGTAATACAGTTTTTCTCATCTAAGGCGAAGTTGACCAACTGACACTCAAGTTTGCCATTCATTAACTTGTATTCTTTGTGAGCAAACATCTTCATGCTGCGTAGCAAATCTCGATTGGACGTTAAAAGAGATAAGTTCCAACCTTTAAAATGCTCTTTAAGGCTTGCTCCCCACGCCTGAAATAAGGGTAACAGCGCTGTTATTTCGCTCAAGCGATCGCCGTAAGGCGGATTACTCACAATGTAACCCGTGGTGTGTCCTTTAGGTGGAATCACTTTGCACGCATCTATGGTGTTAAAGTTTATCCCAGAGAAAACCCCTGCTGCATCCGCATTTTCTTTCGCTATCGATACAACACCGTGATCGATGTCACTGGCGTTAATCACACAATTAGGGGTAATAATTTGAGCTTTTGCATCGTCTAATAAGGATTGCCACAACGTCGCATCGTGCTGTAACCAGCGGGTAAAGCCCCACCGTTCTCGCTTGAGTGCAGGAGCGATATTGGCTGCCATTAACGCTGCCTCAATAGCTATAGTGCCCGCACCGCACATAGGGTCAACCAATGGCGCTTGCTGATCATTGGCCCATCCACTGCGAACCAACATAGCGCAAGCGATATGCTCTTTAACAGGGGCCAACCCAGTTTTAGTACGGTAATGGCGTTGGTGTAAGCTTGAGCCTGACAAGTCTAAATAAACAGTCAACTTGTCGCTCCACATGCGCCCTTGGATACGAATATCAGGCTCTATTTTGCTCACTGAGGGCCGCGACTCAAATAATTCATTAAATTGATCTACCACCGCGTCTTTAATTTTCAAGGCGCCGAACTGGCTGTTGTTAATGCAATGACTAGCGCCAACGAAATCAACAACAAAGGTGCTATTCACGCTGAAGTGCGATGTCCAATTTACGCTGCTAGTAATTTGATATACGTCCTCCGCGCTATCTACATGGCCATCGGCTAATTTCAACATCACCCTATTCGCAAGGCGTGACCACAAGCAAATTTTATATGCTTGCTCGATCTCACCGGTGAACAGCACTTGGCCAGGTTTGGTTTTTACAGACAGTTGTGGACACAACTTCGTTATTTCTTGGGCAAGCAGCTCATCGAGCCCTTTGGACGTGGTGACTAAAAATTCAAACATATACCAACTCAGTTAATTCTTCGGGCGCGATTATACGGCAAATAAATGCATGTCGCATGGCTAAATGCGCAAAAATCAATTTGTTATTGAAGGATAAAAACAGAAGTGTTGTGGTGGTTTTACAGTGATATGAGGCTAAGCGCGCTTGTATACAGGAATATCGACTAAGCACGGGATAAGGCGGTCATTCATTACCTTGATTATTTCAAACTTAGAGAACTTCTTGCTGCTATTTACTGCAAACTCGTTTGATATCAACATACATGTGGCGCAGGTATCATCTTGCTCAATCACAATCACTTGACCTAACTCAGGGAACGTAGCATCAGTAGGCTCAAGCAAGGCCAATTGATAATGTACACCATTGGTGCTTTGCGATTTATACAACCAGCTTTTCATCCCAACTGGTTTATGAAACTTAAGGGCTGCAGTCGCATTTAATAGAATTTGAACCAACTCGCCGTCTGATAACTCGAGCCCGCTATTGTCTAGGCTCTCGGCTAGCGCCACATAATGCTCAGTATCTTCTAAACTGAACAATTGTTTTTCGCTGGGAAGATTGACTAAGTTTTTTAATGCAAAAGGCGCTACAAAGGTCAGTGTGTCACCTAAGTCAAGACGCAATTCATTTTCATGTGTGTACCAAAACCAATTTGTGTTCGGAAGTAACATGATTCCTTAGCCTGTTATTATTTAATCCCAATAAGAAACTAGCATAAATGGCTTAGAAATCATGCACTTTCATCATATCTATTTGCGATAAAGAAAGGCGATCACACCTTGATCCTTATAACGAGTCTACGATCTCTTTTATTAATTTTGGTCCCTGATAGATCAGCGCAGAATAGACTTGGATTAACGGCGATCCAGCTTCGATCCGGGCCTTTGCTGCACGCGGTGAGTCAATCCCACCAACCCCTATCACAGGCACGTTATTAGCGAGCTTAGAGCACAATGAGTTAACGATCCGTTGGCTTTTGTCAGTAAGTACTGACCCACTTAGACCGCCAGCTTCCTCGGCGTGTTCTTGACCTTTCACTCTATCTCGATCGAGGGTGGTGTTCGTTGCGATCACGCCATCGATCCCAACGGTTAAAAATGAATCAACCATTGAAGCCAATTCAGAATCCTCTAGATCGGGAGCGATCTTAATAAGAATAGGCACACGCTTATTGTGTTTTAGCGCTAACTTGCCCTGCTCTTCTTTCAAACCTTCCAATAATTGGGTTAAGGCCTCCCCATATTGCAAGTTTCGTAAACCAGGTGTATTCGGAGATGAGATATTAACGGTGACGTAACTCGCATGGGCATACACTTTGCGTAAGCAGATTAAATAATCATTCAGCGCTTCATCTTCAGGGGTGGTTTTGTTTTTCCCTATATTGATTCCAAGAACACCGTTGTATTTAGCTTGCTTAACTTGCTCAACTAAATAATCAACCCCTTTGTTGTTAAAGCCCATGCGATTTATGATCGCCTGCCCTGCTGGCAATCTAAACATTCTTGGCTTGTCATTACCTGCTTGCGCCTTTGGCGTGACCGTTCCTACTTCTATAAAACCAAATCCCATCGCGGCAAATGCGTCAATGCACTCTGCGTTTTTATCTAGCCCTGCGGCTAAACCAACCGGATTCTTGAACGTTATGCCAAGAAATTCCACAGGCTTGTCATCAATATGTTGTTTGTAAGCCACATTCAAAAAATTATGTTGTGTCCGCTTAAGCCAGTTGATCGTAAAATCATGACTCCACTCAGCGTCTTGGGTGAAAAGAAATTTCTGTAAAATGGCATACATGGTGTGTGTTTTCCTTAGACAAAAAAAAGCCCCGGTTATCACCAGGGCATTATAGACCGTACGTTTAATATTAAGCGTTAGCGTTAATGCTAAGCAACATTAATTCACGTAATGCGACTGAAAACTTCGCAAATTCATGAGTACTACTGGTTTTGAATTCCGACATCATACTATACCAGCGCTCTAATAGAGCCTGATTATGTTCCATCCATGTACCTAAAATAATTTCTGCATCATCACATTCAAGTGCACCATTGAGCAATACCGTTGCCAACGCACGTTGTTGCCAATCAAGTTCTTCACGATATGATGCTCTAGCCAATGCTTGCCAATGATTCGAAACCGTTTGATGGTTTATCTGTTCCAAGAACCAATGCAATTCTAAACGCGAACCCAATTTGAAATATAAATTGGCAACCAATTTAATGCTGCGACCTTCCGCTTTAGCAATTTGTGCTAAATCTAAACATGGGAACAAGTTACTTAAGCTTGACACTTTATAAGCGATATCCTTAGGTACCCCCTCTTTTGTCAATCTTGTGCAGTTTTGCTCAAGTTCACTGAATTCGTCTTCAACCAAATAGTCTTTTAGATTTTTAAACAAGTCAGCAAAAGTCGATTTGTAACTATCGATGGCATCTTGAATATCCATGGATTTAACGCCGTGGCGTAAATACCAACGAGATGCTCTGCGCAATGTACGACGCATACTTTCAAGCATGGAAAGCTGAGTATTGGCGCTAATTTTATTATCTAACGCTTCCACATCATCCCATAAAGATTCCATGCCAAAAATGCCTTTAACAACACAATAAGCATTGGCAATTTCATCTATCGTGGCGCCAGTTTCTTCTTGCATACGAAAAACGAAATTCATCCCCATGTCATTGATCAAGTTATTGGTCAACTTAGTGGCGATAATTTCTCTGCGCAGTGGATGTTGCTCCATTTGCTCTGCATAGCGTTTTTGCAGGACTTCAGGAAAGGCGCCTATCAATAATTTTTGATGATAAGGATTCTCAGTGATCTCAGGTATGTTGAACCGTTCTTTCAACATCATTTTTCCATAGGCAATCAATACTGAAAGCTCAGGACGAGTCAAACCCTGTGATGCCGCCAATCGATCGGATATTTCATCATCCGTGGGGATGAACTCAATTTCCCGATTAAGATTGCCTTCTTTTTCTAAATTATGGATAAAGCGAAGCTGCTCTTTTAACTGGCTACCGCCGCTTAATTGAGTAATGGAAATAGACTCAGTTTGACGATAGCAATCTTGGATCACCAGCTCGCCCACATCATCGGTCATTTCAAACAACAAGTTATTGCGTTGTTTTAGGGTTAGGTCCCCTGCACTAACCAATGCATTGAGTAAGATCTTGATATTAACTTCGTTATCAGAACAATCCACACCACCTACGTTATCAATGAAGTCAGTATTAACGCGACCACCGTTACGGGCAAACTCGATTCGCCCTAGTTGAGTCAAACCAAGATTACCGCCTTCACCTATGATTTTCGCTTTCACTTGGGAGCCGTTGACACGGGTATCATCATTGGCTCTATCGCCAACTTGCGAATGACTTTCTTTAGTACTTTTCACGTACGTGCCGATGCCGCCGTTCCACAACAAGTCAACTTCCATCTGCAATACATTATGAATAAGCTCATTAGGGGTCATAGTTTGTTGCTTAGTCCCTAACCATTTTTTCATTTCAGCTGTTAACTTAATAGACTTGGACGCACGACTAAATACATCGCCACCTTTTGAGATCAGCGATTTATCATAATCATCCCATCCCAGCGATGGGTTTTCGAACAAACGCTTACGCTCTGCATAACTGGTTTTAATATCAGGAGTGGGGTCAAAGAAAATATGTAAATGGTTGAAAGCACAGATTAATTTAGTATGCTCTGACAACAACATACCGTTACCAAATACATCACCCGCCATATCGCCAACGGCGACACAGGTAAAATCTGTGGTTTGACAATCAATGTCCATTTCTCTGAAATGACGTTTAACAGATTCCCACCCACCACGCGCGGTGATACCCATTTTCTTATGGTCGTAGCCGATACTGCCACCAGATGCAAACGCATCACCTAACCAAAAATTAAATTCTTCTGAGATCCCGTTGGCGATATCTGAGAACGTCGCGGTGCCTTTGTCTGCTGCAACAACCAAATAGGCATCGTCTTCATCTAAGCGCACAACTTCTTTAGGATGAACAATATTACCATCGACTATGTTGTCGGTTATATCTAACAAGCTACGGATGAAAATTTTATAGCAGGCTTGGCCTTCTTTTTGAAACGCTTCGCGACCTTGATTTAACGGCAGATTTTTACATACAAAACCCCCTTTAGCGCCCACAGGAACAATCACCGTATTTTTAACTTGCTGCGCTTTAACTAAACCTAATATTTCGGTGCGGAAGTCCTCTTGTCTATCAGACCAACGCAACCCACCACGGGCGACTTTTCCGCCGCGAAGATGCACACCTTCTATACGCGGTGAATATACAAATATTTCAAATTTGGGACGAGGCAGCGGCATATCGGGGATAAGCTCAGGCAACATTTTGAATGAGGCATAAGACTTTTCATTGCCTTGCTCATCACTTTGATAAAAGTTGGTACGCGTCGTGGCCAAAATCAAATCCAAATAACGACGAATAATACGATCATCATCCAGATTCGAAACATTGTCTAAGTGCTTTTTAACCTCGTTTAATAAGGTTTCTTCGCGTTTATTAGAACGACGCACTCTAGGGTTGTAACGTTGATTAAACAAAGACACCAAAATTTTGGCAATATCTGGGTAATGAGCCAGCGTGTTGGCGATATAGTCTTTACTAAATGAACTGCCTATTTGACGCATGTATTTGGCATACGCGCGCAAAATAGTGACGTTTCTGCCAGGCAAACCAGCCCCCAACACTAAACGGTTAAACGCGTCATCTTCTAATTCATTCGACCAAACCTTGGCAAAGGCATTTTGGAAAAGTGTTTGTGCCCGCTCTAAATCCATGCGATTACTGGTGCTGTGCAACATGGAAAATTCCATGATCCAATTTACTTCTCCATCACTGGATTTAACCCGATAAGGACTTTCATCAATCACCCGCAGGCCAAAGTTCTCCAGCATGGGTAACACAGCGGATAAGTGTATTGGCTCATTCTTATGAAAAAGCTTTAACTTAACGACTTCACTGTCGTTTGTCTCTTCTTGCGGACGATAGAACAACATGTCCAAGGTGTGTTCAGCACTGAGTAATTCAATTTTCTCTAGGTCAACCAAGGCGGCACTGGGAACATTGTGCTCTTTGTAACTTGGGGGAAACGCATCGTCGTACTTTTGTTCAAGTACTTTGCCTGCCGCTTCACCGTAAGTAGAACGAATGGTGGCGGTTAACTTATCGTTCCAACTTTTTGTGAGCTCAATGATGTTCTTTTCAATTTCCTTCACATTATATTCCGAATTGTTGTCTTTCACTCTGACGATATATTGCGTTCTGGCATACACAGATTCTGAGAAGTAAGTGGTAAATTCCACTTCTTCTTGGCTGTTAAATGATTTTTGCAGCAACACTTGGGTGTCTTTTCGCAATTGGGTGTTGTAACGCTCTCTTGGCACATAAACCATACAAGAAATAAAACGCCCGAACACGTCTTTGCGCACAAACAAACGTGAAATGCCCCTTTCCTGCATTTGGAAAATACCCAAGGCAATTTGTGCTAACTCATCTTCGCTGCCCTGCAATAGTTCATCTCGAGGATAGGTCTCAATAATGTTTAAGAATGCTTTATGACCATGAGAGTCTTTTTCAAAACCGGACTTTTGACAGATGTTATCGATTTTATGCTGTAGTACAGGAACTTGCGTAGCGCTACTGTTATAGAATGAAGCGGAATAAAGGCCAATGAAGCGGTCTTCCCCGACCACATTTCCTTGGGTATCGAAGCGTTTTATACCGATGTAATCCATATACGCTGGGCGATGCACACGAGAGCGAGTGTTCGTTTTAGTCAATAATAAAGGATGATTGCTTAACGCTTCTTCTCGAGCTGAGCCGGGTATATTAGATAACACTCGCTCGCGATCACTGACTGAATTTTTCATCAAGCCTAAACTTGATTCGTTATCGGCTAACCAGCGGTAGTCACCTTTAACTGCTTTGGCACTGTATGAACGATATCCCATGATGGTGAAATTATGGTCATTTAACCATTTTAGAAATTTTATGGTTTGCTCTTTCTGTTCTTCTGATGCAGGCGATGGACTATTCGGAAACGCTTCAATAATCGAATTGAGCTTGTCACTCATTGCACTCCAATCTTGCACTGCTAAAGAGACTTCATTCACCACAGACATTAACTCTGTAGCGAGCGCGTCTAGTGACTTCTTGGTTGTTTGCCGGTCTACCTCAATTAGGAAAATTGTTTCCTTTTTTGCATCTTTTATTGTCTTTTTGCCATCAACGAAACCACCAAACTTATGCTCTTCATCACGTTGTAATGTGATTGGGCTGTGCAATAACAAATGAGCAGTAACGCCCATTCTGTTAAGCGCCATACGCACTGAGTCGACTAAAAACGGCATGTCCTGAACCAGAATTTCAACGATAGTATGGGTGGACTGCCATCCATGTTTACCGACTTCAGGATTGAAGACACGAATAATTTGCTTACTGGCATCAAAGTTTAAAAACTTATTCCACAGACTTAACGTCGCACCGTAAAGATCGCTGTCGTTGCGATTATCAAGATCTTCTGGGGAAATATTGTTGAACAAAATACGCGAGAAGTTTTTAACAAGGTCCACTTGGGACTTATCGACTTTCTTCTCAATGAGTTTGACTACGTTTTCTAACAAAACTGAATGCTGGTGTGTTGCAACCGTCATGTATTTACCTATTCCTTACTTTTATGGAAGTAACAGTGGTATTTAATCGATGCATTAACAAATTGTTACAGTGTTAGTTCTATCGACGACAATTAATGAGACTAGACAATAGACTGAGATATATACAGTTTTTAGCCTTTATAACGCTATTCTCGCTAAAATTCTCGGCCTTGAAAAGCCCTAAATTTACGCCGTATTTACAACTAAAATAGTTATTTGAATTTCGCACATAAAAAAAGGCCTTACGGCCTTTTTTATGCAAATTTTTAAATAATTATGCGGAATTATTTTTGCCTTCGCCAAAACACACTGGCTAACGCGGGTAGTACTATAATCGCCCCCATCATATTTACGATAAACATGAACGTGAGCAATATACCCATGTCCATTTGGAATTTAAGCGATGAGAATACCCAAGTACTTACGCCAACGGCTAGGGTTGCACCTGTAAACAATACGGCACTGCCGCGCTCTTTAAGTGCTTCAAAGTACGCTTGACGCACAGCCATACCCGCTTTTAATTTAGCATTCATAGTCGATAAGATATAAATACCGTAATCAACACCGATACCCACGCCTAGCGCAATAACCGGCAATGTCGAGACCGTTAAACCAATTTGCAGATACGTCATCAGCGCCTGGGCTAATACCGATACCACATACAAAGGAATAACTACCGCAAGTGTTGCGCGTAATGACTTAAAGCTCAACAAGCATAATAGGATAACGGCCCCGAACACGTATAACATCATAGGATCTTGAGACGCTTCAACCGCTTCATTTTGAGCGGCCATGACCCCAATAGGCCCTGATGCTAATTTGAACTGCAATTCAGGTGTCTCGAAATCAACGCGATAGGCTTTCACTGCATCAACCACACGATTAATTGTTTCTGCTTTGTGATCTTCCATAAACAGAATAATCGGCATCACAGAACAATCACCATTTAACAAACCCGATGAGGTATCAACCCGCGCGATATCTTGAACTAAAGTCTGTTGATTGCGCGGAAGTACGCGCCATTTAGCATTTCCTTCGTTGTAGCCCGCATTAATAATTTTAGCTACCGAGGCTAAGCTAACTGCAGATTGCACACCTTCGATATTGCTCATGCGCCATTGTAATTCGTCAATTGAATTCATCACATCATAGGATGTACAGGCATCTTTGGTCGCTTCGACCAGAATCGACATGTAATCAGTGCTGATTTCATATTTGTCAGTAATCAAAAACGTGTCTTGATTGTAACGAGACGATGCATGAAGCGCAGGCGCGCCAGCGTGCAAATCACCAATCTTCATTTTTTGGGCTTGCATCCAACCGAAACCAAACAAGCCCGCGGTGACAACAAGTATAACAATCGCCACTTTTGGGCTAGAACATGCCGCGATCCAATCCCAAAATTTATCTGCCCGATTTTCCTTACCCGCAAACTTTTGCTTATATTTATCGCTAAATTTAACGAAAGACATCAGCACAGGTAGTAATAATAGATTGGTTAAAATGATAACCGCCACACCCATACTTGCCGTAATAGCAAGCTCGCGAATGATACCAATATCGATAACCAATAATGTCATAAAGCCAATCGTGTCAGACAATAGCGCGACGCCGCCAGGTATTAATAAGGTGGTAAAGGCGAGCTTAGCGGCGTTTAGTGACGTACTGCCTTTAGTGACTTCTTTGCCCACAGAATTGATCATTTGTACGCCGTGGCTAATCCCAATGGCAAAGACTAAGAAAGGCACCAATATCGACATGGGGTCTAAACCGAAACCCAGTAACGTGAGCAACCCCATCTGCCAAATTACCGCAATGATTGAACACAACAGCGGTAAGACGGTCAACATCAGCGATTTACAGAAGAAGTAAACGAGCACGGCGGTGATAGCTATAGCGATGGCAAAAAACACCAATACGTCTTTAGCACCATTGGCCACGTCGCCAATCATCTTTGCAAAGCCGATAATATGAATTGAGATATCGTCGGTCTCAAACTGACCACGAAGCTGAGTTTCGAGTTCGTCCGCTAAGGCCAAGGTATCGAGCTTCTCACCTGTTTCAGGATCCAAATCTAATAGTTTTGCATTGACCATCGCACACTGATAATCATCAGACACCAAACTGCCGACAATACCGGCCTTTTCAATGTTGGATGACACTTTATCTAAGCCACGTTGCTCAGAAGAATTGAAATCAGCAGGGATAACCGGACCACCTGCGAAACCGCCCTCTACAATTTCAGTAAATCGCGTTGAGGATGAAAATAGTGATTTCACCAAAGAGCGGTCTACACCATTAATGAAAAATAACTGGTCGTGGACGTCTTTCAATGTATCAAAAAAGTTTTGATTGAAAATGTCACCGTTTGTGTCACAAACAGAGACTAAAATACTATTCGCACCACCAAAATCATTTACATGCTTCATGTAGTTCTGCATGTACTCGTGATTAAGGGGGATATTTTTGGTAAAGCCCGCGTCTAAACGAAGTTGTGACGATTGATAGCCGAGAAAAATAGTCGCTACCAAAAATAGCAACAGAACAGCGATACGGTTCTTGAAAACCAAGGATTCTAAAAATTTTATAATATTACTCATGAACGGCTACCGTGCTTGCTGCAAATGTTTAATGCCGTCAACCGACACTGCGATAATTTGATTGTTGAACAACACACCATTTATAAGTGCTTGGCCGTCGCTTTGTTGCTTATAGTTAACATCGTCACCCTGCATTGTCACCACGGCACCATTGTTACCAAGCAATACGGTACGAGACTCGTTAACGGAAACAATACCGTTCATGGATGCACTACTTCCAGCATCAACAGCTTGCCAGTTTTGTAATTCATTGTTGTAAGTAAACACGTTTCCACGCAGACCTGTGGCAATCAGATCCCCAGACTCGGTTTTGGCGATGTTGAAAAAGGAGCCATGATAGTCAATATCCATCCGTTTCCACGTGTGGCCTTTGTCTGAACTCATCGCTAACAGCCCTGCTTCTCCAGCTAGATAGACTTCATTGCCAGAAACAGAAACACTGTTTAAGTGAGGTAAAATGGCAGCGAGTTCTTCTTTGTAAAACGCTTCATCTTCAAGTCGTAATTCATTTAGATAATCTTGGTCAGCTTGATTCACAAATTCGGCGTGTAATTCGTTGCTCCATGATTTACCACCATCTTCAGTACGTAAAAACGCGCCATAGGCACCAATCGCGATACCTTCATTTTGATTAAAGAAGACGACGTCTAACAGTGGGCGTTCTTGTTCTGGGGCGAAATGTTGTATTTCCCAATCAAGGCCATTGTTTTGAGTATGTAAAATGACGAAGTCATGACCTACTGCCCAGCCTTGTTGGCCGATGAAGTAAACGCCAGTCAAGGTCGACGTTGAAGGTACGTCCATCTGTTGCCATGCCTGGCCATCAGTCGAACGAATAATGTGCCCACGCTCACCAACTGCTATAAGTTGCTCACCGCTCTGAGCAATATCAAGTAATAAAGACTGGTCAACGAGAGGGGCTTGAAAACTGCTCTGGGCGGCTTGAACAGACGATATGGGCGCAAGTAAAACGGCAATCACTGCACTTGCAAGGGATAATTTCATAGTAATTGGGTTCCATAAAAATGAAAACGGTTGGCAATGGCCAACCGTTTTTTTACTCGATTAGCGTCTACCGGCTCGGCGCATGGCCTCTGGGGTAAATTCGCGATCTTTTAAATCTACATTAAATTCATACATTTTCTCTTCATTATCCAAGCCTAAAGCAAGATAACGGCGAGAGTTTAAGTCATGGTAAACATCTAATGTTGACCATTGAGTCGGTACCTCATAATAGTTAATACCATGAGATATGCCTACGCGATATAGCTCGTTGCGATTATCGTACATATCCGCAACCTGGATTTGCCAGCTGTCTTCATCAATAAAGAACACGCGTTTTTGATAAATATGGCGGAACTCAGGCTTAAGTGTCGCTTCAACAACCCATACACGATGTTTCTCAAAACGTGTTAAATCTGGGTTGATGTGACCTGGTTTAAGAATGTCTTCATACTTCACTTTATCGCTATGTAAGTGGTAGTTATTGTAAGCAACGTACAATTCTTGCTTGCCTTTTAACTCCCAGTTGTAACGATCTGGAGCACCATTAAACATATCAAAATCATCAGATGTTCTTAAACCATCCGACGCTGTACCTGGGGCATCATATGCAACATTCGGCGCACGACGAACACGGCGTTGACCTGTATTGTAGGTCCACGCTTGACGCGGTTCGCGAATTTGGTCCATGGTTTCATGTACTAACAAAGCTGTACCGGCTAAACGCGCAGGAGACGTAACACTTTGCTTAAATTTCGAAATGACGTTTTCTTCAAGCAATTTTTCACGCGTCGCATCTTTTGCTGAGTATTTTTGAATCAACTCTTCGTCAAAACCGATGACATTATAATCGCCAGATGCAGTCACAGGTGCTTGACCACCAAAGCGTTTTACTGTTTCACCGCGATAGCGCAAGATATGGTTCCATATTGCCTCTACCCCATTTTGTGGAATAGGAAATGGAATACCGATAGCAGCGTTCTTCACTCCATTGCCACCTTGTATCAGTTCAGCCATGACCGCATTTTTAGCGGTTTCATCATATACAAACTGAGGTAGTGACGCTGAACGACGGCTCTCATAAATGGGCATCTCGTATGTATCAGGATACGCCTTGAACAGTTCTTTTTGACCGTCACTTAAAAACTCAGCGTATTCTTGATAATTTTTAGCGGTAATAGTAAACAGCACTTTATCATCAGCATATGGGTCAGGGTGAAAATCACCTTCTTTATAACCCGCTGGAGCTTCAGTTATACCGCCAGCCCATGCTGGAATACTGCCGTCAGCGTTACCCGCCACTACTGCGCCAACTGGCGTCAATTCAGCGCCTAGTTTAGCCGCTTCAGTTTCAGATACCTTGGCTTGAATTAGGCCAGAATTGAATGTTAACGCCATTGCAGACGCTACGAGAGCAAATTTTCTAATCATAATACAGCTCCTAGATAGAATACTTGATGTTAAAAGAGACATAATCACGATCCGACAGCTGGTTGGTGGTGCCTTGACCGCCCCAGAACGTGTTATAAGAAGCCGTCGCTGACCATCTGCTTAAATAATCAAACGTTAGCGATGCGCTGGCTGATTTTCTATCTTCTACAAATAAAAACAGTGGATCCGGTGTAATACCATTTACGTCATGTGCAAACGTGCCACGTGCTTGTAAATTGATACCGGCGAATACATTGTTAAATGTCGCATTAGCCAGCAGGCGGTAACCCCAAGCGCTTGAAGTTGGGAATGGATTGGTTTCTGGGCCGTCAGACAAACCAATATGCAAACCTTCACGAGTGTTGCCATCCGCAGTTGGTTCAATAGAAGGTGTGCGCACAGAACCAGGACCATTTAAACGAATAACACTTGGATCCGGGAAGTCTTGAATACTTACGTACCCTACTTCACCTAGTACCACTAGATTATCCGTACCCAAGGCAGGGCCAAAGATATGCGTTGCCGTGACTTGCATTTGCAACGTATCAGACTCAATGTAACCCGTCGCCGTTTCACCTGGTCCAGTTGTGAATCCTTGATAACCGTCTAGCTGAGAAATACCCGCCAAGTCAGGACGTAAACCCGCAATTGCTAATTGCTGTGGCATAGCAGCATACAATAATTCAACGTCATCGATTTGCAGAGGCTCATCTACACGATAAGCAATTTCACCCGCAAGGGCTGTCGTACCTACATTGGTATTAAAACTGAAACCGTATAACTTAAGGTCTTCTGGGTAAACAAAGCCTGTTTTCGTAAACGCTTTAAGGTCTGTTACATTATCTTTGGTGATTTCAGTCGTTGCCAGCATGCCAAGATCAGCCGCAATACTCGCAGAAGTAAAGTCAGACGTTAACCCGGATATGAGTGGGCGTTGGCTGTGGTAGTTAAGCATGTAGAAATTGAACTCAGTTTCGTTCAAATCTTCTGCGTAGTAACCGATTTTTATCCCGTACTGACCTTGATCGTCCGCATCTTCATGCGCAGAATCGCTGTATCCACGCACAGCCACCTTGGTTGGATAAGCTAAATAGGCCTGGCCTATTTGAGCTGCATCGGCACCACTTCGTAACAAATCACCCAGTCCGTTTAAACTTGATAACAAGAAATCTAAATCAATATCAGGGTTACCACTGAAACCCAATTGGATATTCTGCGCTTGACCACCTTCCCCAGCAAAGTCATTAGTAGAGAAATAGCTACCCGCTTGAGGTAGACGGCTACGCTCCCACTGATACTGGTAGTACATGGACAAGCTTAAGTTTTCAGTCAAACCAAACTGAGCGAATACCATACCCACTGGAATAAAGACTTCTTTAAGCTCAGCACCTGGTGCTTGAGCACGAGATACATCCACGGGATTAGTTGAGTTGATGCCATGCTGAATGAATGTACTTTCACCCCAGCTCACCACTTGATCACCCACACGGAATGTCACCGGCATATCGCCGATGTAGAAGTCAGAGTAAAAGTAGGCATCTAACAAACGTACATCTGAACACAGTTCATCGTTTGCCGTTGAGGTCGCACAAGGGTCTTGCGTTTTACCTGTGATTGGATTTTGCCAATCACGCGAGCTATCTTTCATTTCAAAATCGTAGAAATACATTCCACGCATGAAAACGCCCATGTTCTTGTATTGAATATCGAGTTCATGCACGCCTTTGAACAAAGTCGAGAAAGGATTTCCTTTTTCGTAGTTCAAAGTACTTAAGTCGCCATTTGTCGAATAACCACCTGTACCTGAAGCCCACACATCAGCTGAACTGTAAATAGGATTGGTGGCAGGGTTATAACCTGTCCAATCAAACTGTACACCGTTACTATTACCCACTCGCGAGAAATCACGCTCTTCAACGCGTATGCTGGTACCCAAAGAAAAGTTCGAGTCAAAGGTTACTGACCAATCGCCATCACTCCAACTGGCGGCTTGCGCTGGCATCATTGCTGCGCCCATAAGCCCCATCACACCTAACGCTATAGGCGACTTTTTAAACCCGAAGAATTCACGACTCATCCATACCTCCCTAATAGTTAGCACTAGGTACTAACATGACATTCAATTAAACCACTCAAATTTAACAAAATGATTACACCAAACAGTCTCGATAGCAAGTACTAATCGTACCAGTATTTAGTCGTATATCCTGTTTATTTTCAATATGTTGCAGTATTTACTGTATAAAAAACAAACCGATTAGACTATTTTTTCTAAGCTACTTATCTTATTAGTGTCAGTGATAATTAAGCGAAATCGCCCGTGAATGCCATTATGCTGTATGAAAGGACGTAAATTTTTAGCCGGTAATTGTACCCTTTTACCATTATCGGCAAGCACAATGACGTTTTGTGTACTGGTTAAATACAGAGGTTCACAGCGCTCATAACTGAGCGCTAGTCGAAAGTATAGAGTTTGCATTAGTCTGCTGTGTAGTTAAGGCTCTTGCTGACTTTTTCGATTAAATCTTTACTCAGCTCTTTGCAATCTGCGATACGCACTAATTGATAACGCATTAACTCTTGTCGTTTGGGATCAAATTTCTGCCACTGGGTTAATGGCGTAATAACGCGTGCAGCAACCTGCGGATTTACGCTGTTAAGCTTCAAAAGGTAATCCGCTAGAAACTTATAGCCGCTACCATCGATCGCATGGAAACCCAACACGTTATAAAATGCAAAGCTACCCAATACCGAACGCACTCTGTTTGGATTGTCTAGGCTGAACTTCTCATGGCTGAGCAATAAGGGTAAACGCGCTAGTATATCACTGCGCTCCATATTAGCGTGCAACGCAAACCACTTATCTAGCACAAGTGGATCATGACGCCAACGCTCTTCAAACTGAACCATTAACTGATCAAACTGTTCCAACTTGCCATATTGAGCCGCTTTGAGTGCCCCGAGGCTATCCGTCATGTTATCCGCCTGACTAAATTGCGCGTGTAACAACTCGCTCGCTTGAGTGGCATCACCCTGCACCAAGTAACTTAAACTCAAGTTACGAAGACGGCGCTTATCGACATCGTCTGCTTTATACTGGTATGCGCCAACAACTTGGTTATTGTATAAAGTAAGCCACTTGTCTGATAACGCGGTGGCAATCAAATGACGAACGCTGCGCTGAGCGTGATATAGAGCTTCAACTTGAATTTCGTCGACTTGCTGGCTCAAGGTTTCAAAACTGGGGATACTCAGCATCGCTGCAGCCAAAGCAGGATTAGTATCAGCTAATGCAAATACACCACCAATGGAATCAAGCATACTATCGAATAAGGCATTGTCAGGGCTGTCGGGTGCAGTGGCCAAATTGTGGATACAGCGGCTGTACAAGCTTTGACTAGCATCCCATCGGGCAAATTCATCACCCGAGCACAAAATAATACTGCTTAGTTGCTGATGGGTGTATGCGTAATCAACTTTCACTGGGGCACTAAAATTATGCAATAGAGACGGTGTTGGCTTGGCATTCAATCCGCTCACAGAGACTGAATGCACATCTTGTGTCAATTCAATCATCTTGGCTTTTAGCTCTGGTACGGAGTCATCGCTGATGGCAATACCTTGTTCGTCCAATAACTCAAACCGAAACGGAATGTGCAGCGCCTGTTTTGTCTTTTGATCCGCTGTGGGCGGCGTCATTTGACCAAAGGTTAATGTATAACGGCCTGTGCTCAAATCGAACTCGTCACTGACCGTCACTTTAGGGGTGCCGGATTGACTATACCACAGCCTAAATTGGCTTAAATCAATGCCCGTTGCATCCTGCATAGCTTGAACGAAATCATCGCAAGTGACCGCTTGACCATCAAAACGAGCAAAGTAAAGATCCATACCTTTTCTAAAACCATCCGCCCCAAGAAGTGTGTGCATCATGCGGATCACTTCGGCGCCCTTATCGTACACCGTTACCGTATAGAAGTTGTTCATCTCGATAACTTCTTCTGGGCGTATAGGATGAGCCATGGCACTGGCATCTTCTGCAAACTGATGTTCACGAATTATCTGTACATTCTTAATGCGGTTGAACACAGGCGATGACATATCAGCACTGAACTGCTGATCGCGAAATACCGTTAAGCCTTCTTTTAGACTTAACTGGAACCAATCTCGACAAGTAACGCGGTTGCCTGTCCAGTTATGAAAATACTCATGCCCAATAACGGCTTCAATATTGAAAAAATCATCATCTGTCGCGGACTCTGCGTCAGCCAACACAAATTTACTGTTGAACACGTTCAGGCCTTTGTTTTCCATAGCCCCCATGTTGAAGAAATCCACAGCAACCACCATGTAAATGTCCAGATCGTATTCTAAGCCAAACACCTGCTCGTCCCACGCCATGGCTTTTTTTAGAGACGCTATTGCGTGATGACCTTTATCCAGTGCGCCTTTATCCACGTACAACTCCAACGCAACATTACGCCCACTTTGAGTCATAAAATTGTCGGTGAGCAAGTCGAAATCCCCCGCGACCAAGGCAAATAAATAACTGGGTTTATTGAAAGGGTCTTGCCATTTCACCCAATGACGACCGTCTTCAAGTTGGCCTTTGTCAATCTGATTACCGTTGGAAAGCAAATGTGGGTAACGCGCCTTATCGGCATAAATCGTCACATCATATTTTGCCAATACATCTGGGCGGTCTAGAAAATAGGTGATTTTTCGAAAGCCTTCGGCCTCGCACTGAGTGCAATATGCTCCGGCAGAAAAGTACAGCCCTTCCAAGGTTTTATTGGCCTCGGGGTTAATGACTGTTTCCACACACAAGGTAAATTCGTCTTCCGTGGTTGGGATTGTCAGCTGTTCACTGTTCACGTCGTAATCGCTGATTAGGTTGTCGTTAAGCACGACTTTAATCAGAGTAATGCTTTCACCGTCTAACACTAACGGGCGATTGTGCTCGCCATTTCGGCTGAATTGGCAGGTGGTAATTACCCGTGTTTTTTGAATGTCGAGGTGAAAAACCATATCGACGTGGCTAATCAAAAAATCGGGCTGTTGATAATCACTGCGTTTTTTAGCAATAGGAGATGAAACCGACATAGTATCCTCTTAATATGAGCTATAAGGCTAATATACCGTTTGGTGCATGAGCACAAAGCTTTTGCCTCACCCCATCAAACGGCATCACTTAGTCTGCTATTAGATTTTTGTCTGGGTAGCTTGATGCACTGGCACTTGTTCGTCGCCGACTTCAACCGCTACTTCAGGAATAGGAATACGCAATATTTTCACCCCAAGATAAGCGTAAATAACCGCCAATACTGGGTTAATCAAATTGAAAAACGTATACATAAAATAATCGAAAGGATGCACAAGCAGTACGCCTTGCATATACGCACCACAGGTATTCCAGGGTATGAGTGGTGAGGTAATTGTACCGCCATCCTCTAAACTGCGAGATAAATTTAACTGATGTAAACCACGTTTAGCATATTCTTCTTTATACATACGACCTGGCATCACAATAGAAATATACTGATCAGCAGTGATTATATTGGTGCCGATACAGGTCAGAATAGTACGACTAATCATACTGCCAGCAGATTTCGCACCACGCAAAAACAACGCAACTACCGCTTTTAATAAACCAGTACGCTCGAGTACCGCACCAAAACTCATAGCGCAGATAATCAGCCAAATGGTATTTAGCATGCTAGACATACCACCGCGACTAAGTAGCGCATTTAGATTTTCATCGGCAGTGTTAAATGCAACACCATCAAATAATGAGGCCCACACTACAGACGCGACACCCAATACGCCCTGTTGGCTTTCATCTAACATGCTCTGTATGACATCAGGTTGAAACATCACTGCCCACAAACCACCTAGCAAAGCACCAATGGCCACCGCTGGAAAAGCAGGCATTTTTTTAATGGCTAAGGTCAATAGAGCGACCAAAGGCACCAGCATCATCCAGCTGATATTAAACTCTTGAGCAAGTAAGGTTTGCATTTGTTCGATGTTGCTCGATGTGCCCGACTCAGCGCCAGAAAAACCAATAATTGTGAACAGTATCAAGGCGATGACAAAACTAGGGACGGTCGTCCACAGCATGTAGCGGATATGCTCGAATAGTTCGGTTCCAGCTACAGCTGGCGCAAGGTTGGTAGTTTCCGACAAAGGCGATATTTTATCCCCGAAATAAGCGCCCGATATAACGGCACCTGCGGTTACCGCATCAGACATGCCCATTCCTGACGCCACGCCCATTAGTGCTACACCCACAGTTGCAGCTGTAGTCCAAGAACTGCCGATACTCATGGCCACAATGGCACATATCAAACAAGTAGCGGCGTAAAAGAATGAGGGGTTTAAAAGTTCTAAACCGAAATAGATAAGCGTTGGTACTGTGCCAGATAACATCCACGTCCCGATGAGTGCACCTACGGCTAATAGGATCAGTATCGCCCCAAGGGACAATGAAATCCCTTTTACGATTCCTTGCTCAATTTCCGTCCAGGTGTAGCCGTTTTTCAAACCAATAACAGCTGCAACGCCCATAGAAAACAGTAAGGCAATTTGATTCGGGCCAAACGATGAGTTATCAGAAAACAAAAATACCGACGTACTCAATAATATCACTAGAACCACTAATGGAATAAGGGCATCTAATAAACTTGGCTCTTTCTTTTGTTTTATTGTTGTATTTTCCATCTTTAGAAATCCAAAATATTAAGTGAACGGATGAACATGAAAAGGATGATAACCGGACACACGAACTTTAGATACCAAGGCCAAATTTTCCAGAAAAAGCTGTGCTCAGCTTGATCATTACCGTGCTTTATTTCGGCCAGGATCTGATCTCGCTTCCATACCCAGCCAACAAAAATACTCAGCGCTAAGCCAAGCAAAGGCTGGCTATACTCAGTGGTAACAGATATCACCAGCCCAAACAGCGCACCAAAATTGAAAATAATTGTACTGCTCATAATGAAGATAATGATCCCCAGCAGCCAAACGGCTTTTTTACGGGCTAGTCCTTTACTTTCAACGACGTAAGCAACGGGCACTTCGAGCATTGAAATAGAAGAGGTTAATGCAGCTATGACCATTAACGCAAAAAAAGCGAAAGCGACAAAGTAACCTACCACACCCATCGTATTAAAGAGTGCTGGCAACACGGTAAAAATAAGACTGTCACCGGCGATAAGCTCGCCATTTTCAGAAAATATTTGTACGCCATTATTTAGGGCTACGTACATTGCCGGAATGATCAACATGCCAGCCAAAATCGCAACACCAATATCAACTAGTGCGACGGATGCGCCAAGCACAGGTAAGTTCTCATTTTTACTCACATAAGAGCCGTAAACCAGCATGGTGCCCACGCCTAGAGACATAGAAAAGAATGCTTGTCCCATGGCACTAATAAGCAATTCAGCATTTAAAATGGCACTAAAATCTGGCACTAAATAGGCTTTCCAGCCATCCATCGCCCCGTCCAAAGTGGCTACATAGCCAATTAACAGTAAGATAATCAAAATTAAGGTGGGCATTAATCTTACTGACCAGCGCTCAATACCATCGCTAACACCACCGACGACAATGGAAGCGGTTAACGCAATAAAGAGACCACAAAAGATTAAGCTGCGGCCAGTAGATGAGCCAGTAAGCCATTGAGATGCCTCGTCCAGGCCAATAATTTGCGTGAAGGATTCGAAGAAATAACTGATCATCCAACCGGCAACAATGGCATAAAAGGCGAGGATCATAGAAACCGTAACAAAGCCCCAAACACCCGTTGCTCGGCCAATATTGCTGTTCGATATTTTGCCTAGAGCGTCCACCATATTTGCGCGCGTTGCACGGCCAATAATCAGCTCGGCCATCAAGACCGGATAAGCCAACACAAACGCCAGTAAAATGTATACGAGTACAAACGCTGCACCGCCATTACTGGCTACTTGAGTCGGAAACCCCCAAATATTACCTAAACCAACAGCTGACCCTGCGGCTGCTAGCACAAAACCTATACGAGATGAAAATTCTCCGCGTGCACTCATCAATCACCTTTATCATTATTGTAGTTTTTATGAGGTTTATTATTTTTATCAGCACTGGCGAATTAGAACGCCTACATATCAAGCTGATATTTATATTTTATTTGCCGTTAGTTTATCGGTTTGGTTGGTACCATGCTATTAGAAAAGCAACACAAACAAAAAAGGGGCTAGATTTACTAGCCCCTCAAGATCGTTTTACGCTTATTGTGCGCGAATGGCGTACTTACCTGTGCCCAGCAAATCATAAGTAATGTTTGCTGCTTCATCTAAGAAAGGGTCAATCTCAGGTTGGTCTTCAGGTAAATCATCTAACGTTTTTACAGGCTCTAAACCTTGACGAGCAAGACGCTCATTGGCGCGTTTTAGGCGTTTTGCGTCACGCTCTTCGCGCTCTTTGATCCGCTCTGACTCTACCAAAGAAAGGGTTTTATCATCTTCTTTGCTTTTGTACTGAGCGATATCTTCAAAAATATAAGCAAATTCAGGATCCGCTTTCACGCGTTTTTCATGCATTTCACTCAATTGTTTAGCTGCTTGTGATGTATCACCAAACGTAGAGTAAGTTGCGCGTTTAATGCTATCCCAAGGTAATGCGTTTTCTTCTTGGCTTTCACCCCAGTCTTTAGGATCAATCGCCGAAGGAAACAACACGTCAGGCACCACGCCCTGATGCTGCGTACTACCGCCATCAATGCGGTAAAACTTTGCAATGGTAAATTGCACACTGCCTAACGGATTTTCATATAAATCGTAAATGCGCCCTAAACCACGATGCTGCTGTACTGTGCCTTTGCCGAACGTTTGTTCACCCAAAATCAAAGCGCGGCTGTAGTCTTGCATCGCCGCTGCGAAAATTTCAGAGGCGGACGCGCTGTATCTATCAACCAGTACCGTAAGCGGGCCATCATAATAGGTTTTACCATCAACATCTTGTTCAACACGTACGCGCCCTGCACCGTCACGAATTTGTACTACTGGGCCTTTATCGATAAACAACCCGGTTAACAGGGTTGCTTCTGTTAAGGAGCCTCCGCCATTACCGCGCAAATCAACTATTACGCCTTCTACTTTCTGCTCTTTTAAGCTTTCGAGTTCTTTACGAACATCAACACTCAATTTGTTGTAGAAAGAAGGAATAGTGATAACACCGAGTTTTTCACCTTTATGCGAGCCAGTTTCAGGAACATACACTTCAGACTTAGCGGCTCTGTCTTCTAATTTAATTTTATCTCTGGTCAAACTTACCACTTCAGGAACCGTGCTTTCTGAATCGCCTTTCTCTATTTGAAGGCGAACCACACTCCCCTTTGGCCCTTTGATCAGTTCAACGACTTCATCTAAGCGCCAACCAATAACATCGACAAAGTCTTCGTCATCTTGAGCGACGCCGACAATTTTATCTTCTGGCTTTATTTTTTTCGATAAATCAGCCGGACCACCAGGCACAACACTGCGGATCACGGTGAAATCATCTTCACTTAGCAATACCGCACCAATGCCCTCGAATGACAAATTCATTTCCATTTGGAAGCGCTCTGCATTACGTGGTGACAAATAACTGGTATGCGCTTCAATACTGCGCGCAAACGAATTCATCAACGTTTGAAACACATCTTCGCTGGTAGTTTGCTTTAAGCGTTTAATGGCGCGTTCATAGCGCTTAGTTAACAACTCTTGTATCTTCGGCCATTCTTTATCCGCTAACTTCAAATTTAAGGCGTCATACTTTACGCGCTCGCGCCATAGTTCATCTAATTCAGCGGTGTTTTTTGGCCAAGCAGCTTCTTCACGATCAAAAGTGAAGGTGTCACCCTTCTTTTCAAAATCGAATTCTTTATCCAACAACGTCAATGCATACTCATAACGTTCAATACGGCGCTGCATATTCAATTGATAAATCTGATAGGCGACATCTAAGTCCCCCATCTCGATGGCTTCATCAAAATGATCTTGCTCTGCTTTGAATTTTTCAACATCAGCATTCAAAAACACGTTTCGGTTGATATCAAGAGAACGCATGTAGCGATCGAATACTTTCTCTGACAGCGCATCATCTAATGTGATCGGCTTATAGTGCGAGCGCAAGAAATTAGATGAAATGCGTTTAACCGACACTGCATGTTGCGATTCCTGTTTGAGAACAGGAATTTCGTCGACACTTTCTGCGTGCGTGACCGCAAGGGCCACCGAGCTAAATGCAAAAAGTGCTGATACAGCGGTAACGCGAATTGAATTGATCATTAAACTACCTCTTAGAACGGGCCAACCTCAAGTTATCTACTTGAACCTTTACCACCATACCTGTATCAAGCTGAACTTGAACACCATCTTTACTCACATCAGTGATTGTAGCAGGCATAGGCGATTTACCTATTTTTACGGTAACGGAAGTTCCCGCGACTAATTGCTCAGCTGATAGTTTCTCTGGGGGTGGTAACTTAGCTTTTGGCTTCACATTATCCTGATTAGTTCCCTTGGGCGAGGATTTAAATGCAGGAACTGTCTTGGATTTGTAACTTTTCTTTGCACCAGGCTTGGCAGCATTCTGCGCTTTGCGCTTTTCCGCAACCTTCGCTTTGCTTTCTTCAAGCTGCGCTTGGGCGTGGTCTGCATGCTCTTTCTCAATAGGAGCAGCCTGCTGACCGTCAAGATCGACACGAAAGGCACCTTCTTTCACGCTATGCAAATAACGCCAGCTATTTGTATAGTGTCTAAGAGAAGAACGAAGCAATGTCTTGCTTACACGCTCTTCTTCTTCAAGGCGCTGAGCTAAATCTTGGAAAATGCCAATTTTTAGCGGCTTCGCATCCCCTGTCACGCTAAAGCATGCAGGAAACGACTCACTTAAAAAATTGATGACTTCTTTACTGTTTGAAAACTTTTGAGGATTATCCATTAAATATTCTAGTTGTGTGTAGTTAGCGGGGTTCTTGATGCTCATCATCCCAAGTTGACAATAGTTGGTCAACCCAATCAAATAAATCATCATCGTCTATGTCAAGTAAATGACTGTCGTTACGCCAGTTTTCCCAAATATATTGGATCATATTTTCCAAACTGACGGTCTCAATATCTTCATCTGCGTTGTCGTAAAGCATATGCAACAACGAGTTAAAGCGATCCATCGCTTCTTCGGCATTATCCTCCCAAAACTCCATATCGTCTAGGGTGGCGAGTGCCACATGAATGTCGATAGAATTTTTCATGCAATTGCATCCTGCAATATATTGACCAAGTTTTGTAAACCGGTCATGTCGTCTTGGTCGAATCGCCCCGTGTGAGGGCTATCAAGATCCATTACCCCGAGCAATTGTCCGCTTTGATAAACAGGCAACACTGCTTCTGCGTTAGAGTCAGCGTCACATGCTATATGCCCGTCAAACGCATGCACATCATGAATGCACTGGGACAACCCTGTTTCTGCGGCTTTACCACACACACCGCGTCCCATTGGAATGCGGATGCAGGCAGGCTTACCTTGAAACGGTCCTAACACCAATTCATTGTCTTTAAGTAAATAAAAACCAGCCCAATTAAGCTCTGGTAAACGCATATACATCAGCGCACTCAAATTGGCTAAATTCGCAATTAAATCTTTTTCACCGGCCATCAAAGCCTGCGCTTGCTGTGCGACCTCTTGGTAAAGGTCTGTTTTACTTAATGTCACGTGTTATGCACCAATAAATAATGAAAATAATACCTAAGGGCTCGATATGGCGCTCAAGTTAACTGGATCAAGTTCAAATATAAAGAAAATTAGGGATATTTTTAGGATTAACGGTATATTTATTAAAATCGTTCAATTAACTACCTGTTGTAAAGGGGGACCTTAAGGCGAAAGACCCACAACTGTTGCTATATCGCTACTTTTCGCGCTCTTAAAAATTCACTCATATAAAACACAAAAGGCGCCGCAGCGCCTTCTAATCAGAATACATGTTGATTTTATTCAGCTTTGTAGCTGTCGTGGCATCCTTTGCAACTCTTCAACACACTACCGATAGCCGCTTTATATGCACTTTCATCGCCCTTCATGGCAGCCGATTTTAGGCCCTGCGAGGCTTCAGTTAACGCGTCTACATTGGTAGCAAAATCTGCACGATTTTGCCAAATTTTAGGCAATGCTTCTGTTTCAATGTCAAAACTAGATGTATCTAAGGCAAAGTAGTCGTCCATCATTAGAGACAATTGCTCTAAACGAGTGGCGTTCGTTTCTATGGTTTGCGTATCCATTGGGATAGCGCCTTTGGCCATAGCGCCTAAAGCACCTACATTACTGCGCACGAGTTGCAACAATGCTTGGCGAAATTGGGCCGCACTTTTGGCTTGTTTCTCTGAGCTGGCTTCTTGAGCAGACACACCCGCAGTTAACAACATTGTACTGGCTACTGCACTTATTAGTAATTTTTTCATAGTCCCTCGCGTGTTCGATGTTTTGGTTTATTAATGCTCTTCGACATAACAACTTTGTCATTACATAAAATCATTAGCAATAAACCTGCCTGATTGATACAAGATGGTTTGATATAAATATTATGTTGCGCCATGAACCGTACCCTAGGTCCTTGAAATACGGAATGTTAAAGCAATACGCAACTTTTGTAGGCTACCAAAAACACGCGCTGAATACATGCAAATTTACCCTAATATCCCTTTATAACGATCAACACCGACTCAATAGACAACAAAAAAGCCGCTTTGCAGCGGCTTTCAACATTTCAATAGCGGTGTAAAAGGCCTTGGTGCTAGTTAGTTAAGTCATCAAAGAACTTTTTAACACCGTCAAAGAAGCCGCTCTCTTTCGGACGATTCTTAGCGGTTTCTTTACCTTTACCCATTGATTCTTCGAGTTCTTCCAGCAATTCTTTCTGACGGCTATTCAAGTTTACCGGGGTTTCAATAACCACTTTGCAGATCAAGTCACCGACGCTACCACTGCGTACAGATTTCACACCCTTGTTACGCAGACGGAACATTTTACCGGTTTGCGTTTCTGGTGTGACCTTTAATTTAACTTTGCCTTCAAGAGTTGGAACTTCAATTTCCCCACCGATAGCGGCACGAGTGAAACTAAGTGGCACTTCGCAGTACAGGTTATTACCGTCGCGTTCAAAGATCTTATGCTGCTTAACATGGACTTGAACGTATAAATCGCCTGCTGGTGCACCGTTCTCACCTGCCTCACCTTCGTTTGAAAGACGAATACGGTCACCGGTATCTACCCCCGCTGGCACTTTTACAGACAAGGTTTTGGTTTTCTCAACACGTCCTTGACCGTGACATTTATTACACGGATCAGTGATAATTTTACCTTTACCACCACAGGTTGGACACGCTTGCTGAACGGCAAAGAAACCTTGACGCATTTGTACTTGGCCTTGGCCATGACAAGTTGTACACGTTTTCGCGCTTGAACCTTTTTTAGCGCCTGAACCATCACAGGTATCGCATTCAGCCAAGGTAGGTACACGGATTTCAACGCTTTTCCCGCGAACAGCTTCTTCTAGGCTCAGCTCAAGGTTGTATCGCAAATCGGAACCACGAGCAGCACGCGACTGACGACCGCCACCACGACCACCGCCGAATATATCGCCAAATACATCGCCAAAAATGTCGCCAAAATCACCCGCACCATGACCGCCACCATGTCCGCGATTCGGATCGACGCCCGCATGGCCATACTGGTCGTACGCCGCACGTTTTTGCGAGTCGGTGAGAATTTCATAAGCTTCTTGCACTTCTTTGAATTTCTCTTCCATGGCTTTGTCACCCTGAGTTCTATCCGGGTGATATTTCATAGCAAGGCGCTTGTAAGCCTTTTTTATATCGCGCTCGGCAGCCGACTTCTCGACACCCAACACTTCATAATAATCTCGCTTCGACATATAGCTTGTTTATCCTGATATTTGTAGTCAATAACGCTGACTACCTATTCTTCTATTACAATTTCATACCTTGTCTGGTGTTTGGTGATAACCAAAACACATAAGGTTATGAAACAAACGCGGGCGCTATGAATTAACTCCATGCGCCCGAGCTTGCCCTTACGTCATCACGACGCTCGGGCTGATGTAGTCAACAAAATTACTTTTTGTCGTCTTTTACTTCTTCGAACTCGGCATCAACAACGTCATCGTCTTGCTTAGCAGAAGCGTCTTCTGGTTGGCCTTCCGCACCGGCAGCTGCCTGCTGTGCTTGCGCCACTTCCATCAACTTCGCAGAAGCTTGAATCAACTCTTGAGTTTTTGACTCAATAGCTTCTTTCTCGCCTGCTTTTACGGCTTCTTCAAGAGCAACAACAGCAGCTTCGATTTCTGCTTTATCTTCATCAGACAACGCATCACCAGCTTCTTCCACTTGCTTACGCGTGCCGTGAATTAGGCCGTCAGCTTGGTTACGTGCTTGAACCATTTCTTCGAACTGCTTATCCGCTTCTTTGTTCGCTTCAGCGTCCTGTACCATTTTTTCAACTTCGTCATCACTCAAGCCAGAAGAAGCCTTGATAGTGATTTTCTGCTCTTTGTTGGTGTCTTTATCTTTAGCAGATACGTGCAAGATACCATCAGCATCGATGTCGAAGGTTACTTCAATTTGTGGCGCGCCGCGCTGTGCTGGGCGAATGCCTTCCAGGTTGAATTGACCAAGAGACTTGTTGCCAGCAGCTTGCTTACGTTCACCTTGAAGTACATGTACCGTTACCGCTGACTGGTTATCTTCAGCTGTAGAGAAGGTTTGAGACTTCTTAGTCGGTACGGTTGTGTTCTTCTCGATCAAGGCCGTCATTACGCCGCCCATTGTTTCGATACCTAGCGATAAAGGTGTTACGTCAAGTAGCAATACGTCTTTAACATCGCCAGACAATACGCCACCTTGAATCGCTGCACCTACCGCGACTGCTTCGTCAGGGTTAACATCTTTTCTTGGCTCTTTACCGAAGAATTCAGTTACGTATTTCTGCACTAGAGGCATACGCGTTTGACCACCAACCAAAATAATATCGTTGATATCACCTACTGATAAGTCAGCATCCGCAAGCGCTTGTTTTAGTGGCTCAAGGGTCGCTTTAACCATTTTCTCAACAAGTGACTCAAGTTTTGCACGAGTAAGCTTAATGGTTAAGTGCTTAGGACCAGACGCATCAGCAGTAATGTATGGCAAGTTCACTTCAGTTTGCTGCGCAGAAGACAATTCAATCTTCGCTTTCTCGCCAGCTTCTTTAAGACGCTGCATCGCTAATGGATCTTTACGCAAATCCATGCCTGAGTCTTTCTTGAACTCTTCTACCAAGTAGTTGATAACTTGGTTATCAAAATCTTCGCCACCTAGGTGCGTGTCGCCATTAGTCGCAAGTACTTCAAATGTATGCTCGCCGTCAGCTTCGTCGATTTCAATGATAGAGATATCGAATGTACCACCACCTAAATCGTATACTGCAACAACACTGTCGCCTTTTTTCTTGTCCATACCGTATGCAAGTGCAGCGGCTGTTGGCTCGTTAATGATACGTTTCACTTCAAGACCAGCGATACGGCCTGCATCTTTGGTTGCCTGACGCTGTGAATCGTTGAAGTATGCAGGAACGGTGATAACCGCTGCTGTTACTTCTTCACCAAGGTAATCTTCAGCTGTCTTTTTCATTTTTTTCAAAACTTCAGCAGAGATTTGTGGTGGAGCTAATTTTTCGTCTTTCGCTTGAACCCAAGCATCACCATTGTCTGCTTTGATGATATCAAAAGGCATGATGTCGATATCACGCTGTACTTCTTTATCTTCAAAACGACGACCGATAAGACGCTTAATTGCGAACAAGGTATTTTTAGGGTTAGTGATCGCCTGACGTTTTGCAGGTTGTCCCACTAATGTTTCACCATCTTGTGTATAAGCGATGATCGAGGGAGTTGTGCGATCGCCTTCGGCGTTTTCGATTACTTTTGCTTTTTCACCATCAAGTACAGCAACACAAGAGTTAGTTGTACCTAAATCGATTCCAATGATTCTACCCATTAGTTTTTCTCCAAATTTGTTTAATAATGCCTGTACACTTTGTGGGGTTATTTCGTCAGTTTTCAATTAGCTAATTGAAAAAACTCCCCATTTTTGTGAATATTTTTCGTATTTTTAATTAAAGCCTACGAATTATGCTTGGGTATCCACGCCGCCTTCAGGAGCACGGGATACCATCACCATTGCTGGACGTAAAAGACGACCATTTAATTCGTAACCTTTTTGCATTACTGCCATTACTGTATTAGCAGGCAATTCTGCGTTTTCTTGCATCGACATAGCCTGATGCTGTTCTGGATTAAAAGTTTCTCCCTGTGGATCGATAACTTTCATTCCGAATTTTTCAATGCTGCTCACAAATGATTTGAGGGTAATGTCCACGCCTTCAATCACAGGTTTAATAGCTTCGTTTTCTTTGTCCGCCACTTGTAATGCACGCTCTAAGTTGTCTGCTACTGGTAACAGCTCTGATGCGAACTTCTCAAGGGCAAACTTACGCGCTTTATCAACTTCACCTTCAGCACGTTTACGTACGTTGTCGGCATCGGCGATGGCGCGCATAACTGAGTCTTTTTGTGCAGCTAACGTGGCTTCCGATGCGGCTAATGCTGCTTCAAGCTCAAGAATACGTGCTTGCTCAGCGCTTAACTCTTCAACCTCTGCATCTGCTTGTTCCGCAGTGGCGTCGATCGCGGCTTCATTGACCGGCTGGGCTTCATCTTTTTGAGCTTGCTCTTCGTTACTCATTTTTCACTCCGTTCTTAGATATCACATTAAAGCTAAATTCGATTGCAGCTATTAATGGGGTTGCTTTAAAGCTCTTCAAGGGTCTTTTTTCGATGTTTTAAAAAAATTGTGTCTAAAGATTGCGCCTGATCAATAAAAATACGCTCTTTTACCTGAACGGTGTTCGAGATAGAGTATTGATATAATAATAAATGCGAATACCTATGTTTAGTGTCTTGTCCTTAATGGCCATCGTGGTTGGCTACTTACTGATTTTGTTTTTGTTGGCCTTTTGGGGCGATAAGCGCGCAAAAGCCAATCAGCAACACCCATATATATATAGCTTGGCGCTGGGTGTTCATTGCACGTCCTGGGCATTTTTCGGTACCACCACACAAGCCGCCCATTATGGCTGGGCATTTATTCCTACTTATATGGGTGTGATTTGTGTTTTCTTATTTGCTCACCCTATCCTTCGCCGCGTTGCCAACGTATGTCACCAGCACAATATAAGCTCCCTCGCTGATTTTATTAGTTTGCGTTACGACAAATCTCACTTCTTGGCGGCCCTTGTCACGCTGCTGTGTTTTATTGGCGTTGTGCCTTATATCGCGTTGCAATTAGATGCCGTGACCGGCGGTATTCGCGTGGTAACCGGGGCTGATAATCTATGGCCTGACGGCGTAGGGTTTTATGTGGCGTTATTAATGGCGATTTTCGCTGTGTTGTTCGGTACTCGCTCCCTCAACCTCACCGATAAACATCCTGGTTTAATGCTCACGGTGGCGTTTGAATCTGTGGTGAAATTAGCAGGTTTAGTGATTGTAGGTTTGTTCGTTTGTTACAGTTTATTTGACGGTGTATTTGACTTGTTAGGAAAAGCACAGTTACACGAACGCGCGAGCGAAACAATCAACGCAGATTCAGGGGTATGGGTTTACGTCAGCCAAATGCTGCTTGGGGTTTGTTCGATGTTCTGCTTACCCCGGCAATTTCATATCAATTTTATCGAAAACAATGGTGACAAAGAAATCACCACTGCCCGCTGGCTGTTCCCTTTATATTTATTGGGCATGACCTTATTCGTACTTCCGATTGCACTAGCCGGGCACATGCTCTTCCCTGATGGCCATGTCAGCACAGATACTTACGCCCTTGCCTTACCGGTGGCATCAGGAAATGCTTGGATCACTATTATCGCCTTCATTGGCGGGCTCGCAGCAGCGACCAGCATGATCATAGTCGCCACCCTTGCTATGGGCGTGATGATATCTAATAACATCGCCACCCCATTGTGGTTAACCCTGCAACTGCGTACCCAGCAACGACATCGCTTAAAACCCAGTAGCATATTGCTTATTCGGCGCGCCACTGTGCTGGTCGTATTAGGGGTGGCGTATTTTTATCACGTTAACATCAGTCAATCAGCATCTTTGGTGCAAAGTGGAGTTATTGCGATAGCGCTGCTGTCGCAAACATTTCCTATCCTCTTACTCGGTTTATATTGGAAACGCGGCACTAGGTTGGCCGCGCAGCTGGCCCTCGCCAGTGGTGCCTTATGCTGGGCGTATTGGTTATTGTGGCCCAGTATTACCGCAAGCTATTATTTCAACGATGCCCCCTCAGACATTCAACTTGCCCAAGGGTTTGTGTTCAGTTTAGGGGTGAATATTGTGTGTTTTTTCTTGGTGTCTTTTATCCAAGGTATACGCACCCAGAACACAGCACACGATGCCATTACTCACAATACCCAACCTTTTGGTCACGCGGTAAAAGTATCAAATCTTCTGACCATTACAGAAAAAGTATGGGGGGCTGAGCGCCACCAAGCATTACTGGATAAACTCACTCCTGTTCAACTTGCTGGCTACGCTAGCCCGAAGCTTTTGTCTACAATTGAGAGCGAACTTGCAGGGCAAGTAGGCAGTGCCAGTGCGCGTATTTTACTTTCTGCCATTGGCGAGAAGCGCGATGTTGAGCTGTCAGAGCTTGTAGAATTAGTTGAAGAGGCCAGCCAAACCTTTCAGTTTAATCATGAATTACTGCAATCGTCAGTGGAGAATATTCAACAAGGCATAGTCGTGCTTGACCGGGAGCTGAATTTGCTTGCTTGGAATCAGCGTTATGTTGAGCTTTTCAATTACCCCAGAGGCTTTGTGCAAGTGGGTATGTCCATTCACCAGTTGCTTGAATTCAACGCCAAACGAGGTCTATTTGGGCATAACACCGACACGGGGCAAAGCAATATAGAAATGGAAATTGAAAAACGTGTTGCCTTTATGCAATCAGGCAGCGCGTATAAGTATGTTCGTCATCAACAAAATGGCCAGGTTATTGAGCTTAATGGTCGCCCGTTACCGGGCGGCGGCTTTGTTACCACCTACAGTGACATTACAGAATACATTAATATTCAGCAGCAACTCGAGCAGGCTAAAACGAGCTTGGAATCACGTGTTCAAGAACGCACTGAGCAGTTACAAATTGTCAACATTGACCTTGAGAAAGCGCGCCGTGAAGCGGAAAGTGCTAACGAGAGTAAAACAAAATTTTTGGCTGCTGCCGGTCATGATCTTATGCAACCCTTTAATGCTGCATCCTTATTTGCCGCCATGCTTAAACAGAAATCCCCCCCAGGGGAAATGGCAGAGATGAGCTCGAATCTCGTCGATTCACTGAGTAATGCCGAGTCCCTTTTGTCGATGTTACTTGATATGACGCGCCTTGAATCAGGGGCGTTGACGCCGCATGTACAAATCTTTTCTTTAGACAGTATTTTGCGTCCCATGCTTAACGAATTTTCTGTACTTGCTGAGCAAAAAAAATTACGCGTAACCTATGCAAGTACCAGTTTATGGGTAATATCAGATCCCAAATTGCTAAGAAGAATAATACAAAACCTATTATCAAATGCGATACGATATACCGATTCTGGGCGTATATTAGTGGGTGCAAAACGGCAAAATGGCTTCGCACGAATATGTGTTATGGACACCGGCGCTGGGATTGCCAAAGACAAACAACAAGAGATATTTCTGGAGTTTCATCAGTTAGACAGCAACCCTAGTGCACAGGGTTTAGGGCTGGGTTTAACCATTGTCGAGCGTATCAGTGCACTACTCAATCACCCTGTGACCTTACACTCTACATTAGGCAAAGGTACGTCATTTGATATTGCCGTGCCAATCGGGGTTAAACAAAATAACTCCCCTCAAACAGCAACCCGTGGAAACAATGATATTAACCTACCGCTACATAACAAACGTGTATTGATTGTTGATAATGAGCCTCAGATCTTAGACGCGCTTCAACGGTTATTAGTTGATTGGGGCGCAACCGTGATTGCAGCAAAAGATACCAAGAGTGCACTGCAAATACTCAATCAGCCCATTGATTTGATGATACTTGATTACCAACTTGACCATGGTGAAACCGGTATTGATGTGGCCCGCGCTATTAGGCAAGCATTTAATCAGGAAGATGGCTCACTGCTCCCCATTATTCTTAACTCTGCGCGCCAAGATGAGCAAATTAGGCAACAAGCGATTGATGAGCAAATGCATTATTTACCGAAACCGCTTAAACCGCTCGCTTTGAAAAGACTGATTAAACAGCTTCTCACTAAAAAATAATTGTTTATGCTTTAGCGACGCACGAGCAGAGTAGCTAACGTTAGCCAGCGATTATGAAAAACATTTTTGCTATGCAGCAGGTGCTGAGCAAATGATGAATGCGTTCAAGCGCCACACCCATCATCAACGACTGCGAGGAATGACCAAAGCCAAAGCTTTGTTGAAACGCGCCTAAAACATTACATCTAATGCATCTCGTGTAGCGTTGACGCTTGCCTAAAAGTTGACCTTACGCGCCGTTTTCTCCCTCAACGCTTAATATTCCAGAAATAATTCTCAATCACTCAGATCAAAAGTACTTTAACGCTTGTTTAGGGTAATTCCCCCCTCTAAGCAAACGAGCTTTTTATACGATTTTAAAGATGGCTGTCTATGTTAGTAATACGATTTCAAAGATGGCTGTCTCTGTTAGTAATATCAAAGATGGCTGTCTCTGTTAGTAGGCACGCCTGTGCTCATAACTTTGGCCTGAATAGATATCCACAGCGCGGCTGCCGCACCACATAAAAAAGAACGACGTACACAGCGTGAGACACAATGATAATAAGGGGTATCCGATAAACTAATCAAACTGGCTCGTTTCTGAGTCATAAAGCCTCCCAAATAGATTAAACTCATCGCTAACTCTTATCTAAAGCCTAGTACAGTTCTTTTAGTAACCTGTTTCTGATCATCAACACATTTAATTCGGCCCACCACTCTGGGTTTAGGAGCAGCAACATTCACGTAAGTGCCACTTATTGGCACTCGTATAGTGTCGTTGCTTTTCTCTCTTTTTCGTTCGAGTGATTCATATCCCAAAGGGCAAAGTTCAGATGCTCTTCGCTCCCAAAATACTTCAATATCTTCATAACTATGGCGAGTAGTACCTGCATACCGAAGAAAGTACTCTTTATTTGCTATTAACTGTTCCCTGTAACCATTGTGTCCTCGGTTGACCTCTAAGGAGCCATAAGGTTCGCCAGCGCAGCCCCAGAGTAATGCACACACGATTAAAACCACCCATGATTTAAAAAGTCTCGCTTACCCACTCTAATCCAACTGAAATCAATCAACTCTTATCCTAACCAATCTGGTTTTTCATAAGAGTAATTGATATTGAACTTTCGGTTAGAGAGTAGTTCAAAATTTATTGTCCATACTCTCTCCCCTGTCGTTTCTTTAATATTATCGCGCAAAAAGAAAAGGGCTTTTTTCATATCGGCAGCAGCACTCGGATTGAGTCTGTTTAAGTTATTGAAACGCTCATCACTTTTCAAACCGTAACAAACACTTTTTACCATTGAGTCTGCTATATCGGCTTCCAAAACTAACTTATCCCAGTGATTTAAATTCACGATATTTGAAAGATAATTCGCCAGAGTTTGATACGCAGTTTCTGCAATCATAATTATTACTCCTACTGGTTAAAATCAAAAAACTCAGACACACCGTCAATAACGGCCTCAACCCTTAGGTTACTGGGTCGAGTAGAGGCTGGATTATCTGGATAAAAAACCTCTATGGCTATAGTAACACCTTTGCCTTCGTCAAGTTGTTTTCCAAGGTAAATTTCCATAGCGCGGAACTCTGAGCGGTTGAGCTTAGTAGTCATGGGGACTAAGTTTATTTTGTCTCCAGCTCCACCTAAATGTCTAGCAATGAGGTGTCCCCCATCATAACCAGTACCACATGCTTTAACTCCTGCGCATCTTTGCGCTTGGGTATTGCGGTCTAATTTGACGCCGCTATCTGAATCCCCCCCCACAGAAACAACTCGACCATTGGTAAAAGAAACAGGGAAAAGAAAGACACCCATGATAAATATGGTCAATTTTCAGGGCTGAACTACACTTGATTTGTGTTTCATTCTGTCAGGTAGATGGATTATGCCTCAACCTCGAAAAAGCCAAATTAGTTTAATCGATACGCCTTATTTTATTCACAACATCCATGTCGTTCACTTCTTCGAAGCCAGCTAAAGCTGTTCAAATTTTATTCCCGATAAATTTGTCATTGTGTGTCCCGGTGTGTGCGGCGTTCTTTCTTATGTGGTACGGCAGCCGCGCTGTAGATAAGTACTCTAAACAAAGTTACGAGCATCGCCGAGGCTGGGTAGAAGAGCGTTTATTGTTTCTATCGACAGTATTCGCAATAGACATTTGTGCGTATGCGGTCATGAATAATCAGTAAAAATGTTGGGAGCATTTTACAACAGCTTTAGCTGGCCCGAAGGGCGTAAGGCAGGATGCCTGAAGTAGACTCATGTGGTGCTTTGTGTGGATAAAGCCTTGGCTGATAATTGGGATAGCGATGAAGTGTTGAGGCGCTATCACAAGCTGCATAGAGGCACATTGCTGACTCAGAAATTCATGAATGGCGATACGCTGAGCCAAGGAGAGCTAATCACCTTTGATGAAACCGTTGAAACCTATCGGCAACGTTTGTATGACATAAGCTGGTTTATGCGTGACTTAAATGAGCATATTGCTCGCGAAGCCAATAAAGAAGACGGCTGCACTGGTCGTTTTTATTCGCAGCCATCCTTGGCGCTCTCCCTGCGGGCCAGCTAAAGCTGTTCTAATTTATTCCAGATAAATTAGTGGGAAGGAAGGTTCAAGTCCCAAGCTTTGCTGGATGAAAGTGCCGTACTAGCGTGTATAGCCTATGTGGACTTGAATCCCATTCGTGCAAAAATGGAAAAAACACCAGAAACATCAAAGCACACCAGTATCAAAAAACGTATTCACGCCGCTAAAAACAAACAACCTCAACCGAGCGTTTTAATACCCTTTGTGAGAAACCCTCGTGAAAATATGCCCAAAGGAATCCCCTACTCACTCAAAGACTATTGTGAGCTGGTAGATACAACAGGCCGCTGTATTCGTGATGATAAGGCAGGTCATATCGACAATACTCAAAGCCCAATTTTAGAACGACTCGGCTTAGATTCTGCTCAATGGTTAACCTTGACTACTGAGTTCGAAAAACACTTTTGCTACGCAGCAGGTGCTGAGCAAATGATGAATGCGTTCAAGCGCCATACCCATCATCAACGTCTGCGAGGAATGACCAAAGCGAAAGTTCTGTTAAATCGCGCATAAGACATTGCAACTAACACATCAAATGCAACGCTTGTAACGTAGGCGTTTGCCTAAAAATTGACCTTGCGCGCCGTTTTCCCCCTCAACGCTTAATATTCCAGTAAAAATCCCCAATCATTCAGAGCAAAAGTACTTTAACGCCTGTTGAGCGGGTATTTTCCCCTAAGCAGCAGAGTTTTTTATACGATTCTAAAGATGGATGTCTTTGTTAGTATTCTTTGTTAGTATTACAATAAAATCGGCTTTTTGATAAAAAACATCATTACCTTCTTCAAAATGCTGACCATCTATATCAAGTTCAAAACTTGTTTTCTCTTCCTTTTGCTCTTGAACCATTAGCGTTACTCTGTAATTTTCAATTTGAAAGAAAAAGTCTGAGTCAGTTAAAACTAGATTATTTATCCCCTCACTTTCATCAATTGTTGCCTTCATGCAATCCAAAGAGACAAGGAAGTCGACACTCATGCCGAAACCTATGCGATTATCATTTTCAATTTCACATCCTGAAATCAGAATGGTGAAAAGTAACACCAATATTCGATTAATATACCTTGGCTTATAACGCTCGGCTCTGGGGCGTGGTGACGTTTGGCTGCTTTTCAAGCCAAACTTTACCACGTCCCTAGCAGCCGCTTGTTAGATTTTGGTGATAAAGTCTGCCAATCTTTGCCCAATGCCTTTATCACTTTCATTTAGCTCGGCTGTAGATGAGCTATTTGGTTCGTTTACAACAACTTCAATGTTACCTATTTCATCTCGAACTTCTCGAAGTTTTACTTGTATTTCGCTTTGGTGAGTCTCCAGCGTGGCCATCAAAGCACTCTCTGAAGCTCTTCTGTAAATCCATACGACGGCCAACAAAGAAATTATGATTACAAGTATAAGGATCATATCCAGCATGTCTCTCTGAGCTGTTTCTCTGTACATCGTAATCTTATGGTTACCACTATCGTCGATGTAATTTATGTCGTATGAAATTGGTGAATCCGAAAACATTGTTATTTTCAGATTCGAATTGCTCGACAGCCTTTCAAGAGGAATTTTTAGTCTGCGCCCTTTAATTTCTGGCTTGCCTATGTCTTCATCACTGGTCAATTCGAATTTCGGGATTTCTACAAAGAACTCGACTATAAGCTTAACGTTCTTAGATGCAGACCTCCCTCTATTTTTGAGATTAAGCGTCTCAATATATCCATTCTGGTTAATGAGTGAATTCAGCTTGATCGTGTCATTAGTTGCAACTATATCTGCCTTACTACTTATTTTTGATACGCTATCACTAAGAGTTAGACCAATGAACGCAACTAGAAAACTCAATATCGATACACCTAAAGATATTTTTTCACCCCAACCCATTTGATTAACTGCCGAAGACATGCAGGCCTCCTTGCGCATTTAGATTCAGTACTACATGCTCACTTGGAACCTCATCTTTGTAGGTAAACTCGATATATTGAAGGCCTTTGTTCATAAACATCAGATCATCAAGAATATTGAGAGATCTTCGATACGACCTATTATCAAGATCAAACGATAGGTAGCTGTCATTGATAATTAGCTGTGGGAAATTGTAACGGCCTTCTTGGGCGACTTTTGCAACTGCCAGAACTAGTATAAACCTTGAAAAGGTCTCCTCTCCATAGGACATGGTTTTACTTCGGCTTTTAATAAACAACTCCAAACCATCAAAAAAGCTCCTTTCAAATCCCGCAGAATGATTGAGACTAAAAAACACATCCTCTATTTCAGCGATCTTAGATCTCAGTACTAAATCCGATCGTTCCTTTATTTCCTCAAATTTTGACATGGCATTAATCAGTAAACCTTCTTTTTCTCTGAACTCATCAAAAAATCGCTCTTTTGTTGATTCGATTGTGCTATCCAAATCTGCGATCTTTACGCTCTCTTTCAGCCTAACTGTAATTGACCTAGAAAATTCATCGACAATTTTTTCAAGTTCTTTATTTTTTGAAACTTCTTTTTTTAATGCGTATATATCCTTTTCAACGGAACTCAGCAAAGATACATTTACACCACACATTGAATTTATAGATTCCCATTGCTGGCGTCTGTTAGCTGATCTTTCTTCGGATAAAAAACAAAAATTCAGTAACGCGAAAATAGATTCAGCATCACTCTCATATATATAGGTAGGTGAAAGCGCTTCTGTTAGAAATCTATCTAGTTCTTTTGATAATGCACGATACTTATGAGTTACCCCTTTCTGCCAAACGGAAAGATACGTACTGCCAACCTCTCTTCTAAATCCAATACCCAATCCATTAATGCAAACCTCAAGCTCAATTAGGCTTATGTGTTTATGCACAACAGACTTAGTCAAACCCAGCGCATATCTAATACAATTAAATACGGTAGTCTTTCCTGAATTATTATTACCGACGATATAATTCGGGCCATCTTTAAAATGGATGTGAGTATCATCAATTTGAAGTGATACTAGCTTTAAACTATTCACTCATACCTCTCGAACCCTCTACCTTGTGGAAATCTAACGCCGCGTTCACCGGCTTGTCCTGTGCAACGCTTTGTTAGCTGCGCTGCACATGTTTCGAAAGGTTTGAAACGATTACTTTTAGGTTACCTATCAATGACATGACATCATTTTCAGTAATCGAAACTTTCTTTCCCAACTGTTCTGGGTTACTGCCAGTTTTCTTTATATATTCTTCATCAACTACCCCCATTCTATGCGCTAGAAGATGGCGTTTTTGAAACTGTTCTATAACGAACTCCCACTCGGAGCTATCGAGACCTTCAGCAATATCAATTCCGGAATCGTCGAGTTTTTGCTTGGCTACGTATATATTCTGAAATGACAGCTTAGGATATCGGTCAAGACAACGCTCTCGTGCAAACCCATCAAATGCCGAAATGCAGTCCTCCAGTCCATTTTCAATTAGCTTATTTTTTATATCTAATGGTGATTCTTTAGCTAGATCAAGTATTTTTATGACCAGATCAAAATTTGCCTCAGCTATCTGTTCGGAGTTGTGCTCTGAACAATCAGGGCAGTAACCGAATGCGCCATAGATAGCATACTGCAGGGTGCAGTTTTTACACTCAACTCTTTCTTCAAGTTCTTTTTCAGAGTAGTAGGTAATGGGAGTTGGCCTTCCCTTTACAGTTATCCCAATAGAAATAAACTGATTCCTTTTTGGTTTCCTCTCCATCTTCTTCATCGTTTTGAGAAGATCACCAGAAACCTTATTTAGAACAACTGACTGCGCGTACTCAATCTGCTGTTTTGTCCAAAAATGGTCTTGCGGACCAAAATGCTGGCAATAGGGGCAATAACAATCGGAGAAATCAGGGATACCAGTACCCGGCTTTATCTTGAAGTACTTTTCGCACTCGGGGCACTCTCTACCCAAGTAGCCTTCTTCGTCTTTCTTAATATCCACTGAGTAGGTTTCCACTACTGATTCCTTTTTTCAGCTAACGCCGCGCTCTGCGGAAATTTAGAAGCGCCAGCGAGTAAATTTTCCGTAGCAGCGCCTTGTTATGCATTTTGCGTCACTTTGGTTATATTGAAACCTTCCTCGGATGTTGGAGCCATAAAATACTTTGTAATCTGATTAAACATCTCTACCGTATCCGTTGCTGCTCTCTCCGGTATCTCTGTGCGTCTTTTCTCGATTTGCTTGAGACAGGCTTCATTTGGTAAGTCGATGTATATCAAATTATGTGGAGCTTCGATCTCGGAGAAAATACTCCGAAACCAATCTCTTTGTGAAAGAGTATTGGCCGGGAAGTCCATCACCACATTTGTTCCCGCAGACAAAATGGACTGAACAAGCTTTTTAATCTGTGGTTTAAGTATATTAGAATATTCAATATAGTCATTTAGTGATGAAATCTTATTTGGGTAAAGTGACGCAAGCCATTCATCTTCTGAAAGCAATACTGAGTTGCCTTCCTGTGTGATTTCACCAGCTTTGGTAGACTTTCCTGCACCCATTTTGCCACAGAAAAAGGTCAACACTCCTTTGTTCATAGTTGCTCTCTATTTTGATGCATAACAATTTTAATATCTTGCAAAATGAGGTGTTTAAACACGGCATTTTGTCGCATATATACATTCATCATTTTTAACATGCTTCCTATGTCTTTGTATAGGTTAGTTATCTTTCTGGTTTCTTAAAACACGTTTGTTGATATGCGGTACTTTGCCAAAAACTTGCTGTTATAGGAGACAGCAACTATAACTGTATAAATACACATGTAAATTAAAGTGCAATTTATGCCAAATTCACCCTCGCCTTTTTTGACTATGGTCGCCGAAGAAATGTATAAAAAGCGTTACGCCAAACGCACGATAGAATCCTATATAAAGTGGATCCGTAATTTTATTCTTTTCCACAATAAACAACATCCGACCTATTTACATGATAACGAGGTAGAAGCATTTTTATCCCATTTAGTGCTCAAGCAGGATTGCGCAGCTAACACCCAATCTTCAGCATTAAACGCATTGGTGTTCTTATACCGAGATATTATTAATAGACCACTCACCCTAAAATTAAATTTTGTTAAAAGTAACAGGCAGCAGAAACTGCCTGTGGTATTAACCATTGATGAAATACGTCGTTTTTTTGCGGTGGTTAAC